>NZ_JBEZYV010000024.1:0-110470 GCF_040638905.1 Streptomyces virginiae
CGCATAGACGTCCTCTTCGCCATGCTCCGCGACGGCACCTTCTACCAGCCACCCACCACGGTCACGGCTTGACGAAAACCATAGGGGCACTTTTTCCTGGCAGCGGCAGCGTGCTGATGAGCCCGGCAGACGGTGGAGTCCACCGAGACGGTCCAGCCGATGTCGGCATCAGCGTCGGCTGCTGCCAGAACTGCGGCGAGAATGCGTCCCCAGGTGCCGTCCACGGCCCACCTGATCAGGCTTTGTGAGCGGTCCGGAACGAGCCGAGCTCGTCCGGCAGGTCCCGCCAGGGCGAGCACGTGCGGTACTTCCATGCGATGGCCTCCAGGGTTCGGCGGTGATCGGCCCACCGCCGACCGCGGACCGGATCGGGCGGCATCAGCGGCTCGATCCGGTCCCACATGGCATCAGTGATCACTAAATGGACAGACACATCCGATCAAGACCAACCGATCAAAGAGACACGCTCTAGGCGGGGCGGGGCAGGGCGCGATGGGGCGGGGCGGGGCGGGGGCGTCGACGGGACCGGCCGTCAGAAGACGGCGGTCCCGATCCCGACCAGGATCCCGGCCGCCGCCGCCAGCACGATGGCGGCGAACAGACCGACCAGGGACAGCAGGAAGTAACCCTCGCCGTTCTCCACCGTGCCGCTGCGCGCACAGGCGAACAGCCAGGCCGCGAGCGTCAGGAACGGTACGAGCAGCAGGCCGCCGGCCGTGCCGAAATTGAACACCGCGCCCCCCGACAGCTCGTACGCCCTGCCCCTCGCCGTCCGCACCTCCACCTCGGTGCCCCGCCGGTACTCGTCGGCGGCGGTGTCCAGCACGATCTCGCGCGCCGCCTCCCCCGGCCGCCGGGGCGTGTACCAGCCCGTGCAGTCGGTGCCGGTCGTGTAGCCCTCGGCGTCGGCTGCCTCGAAGCAGCGGCTGACCGAGAGGACCCCGTCGACGGGCCCGAAGCCGAGTACGGCGCCCATCTGCGGCCCGGGCAGCACCCACATCAACCACCCGGCCACCGCGAGCGTCACGACCACCCCGGCCCCGGCCGCCCCCCGCCCCAACCCCCGCACACCAACGCGCACAACGCCCCCTCTCCCGTGCAGGCCGATACCCACGGGGGAGGTGCCGTAACGCGGCGGGGCGGCTGCGGGATGGTCGGGAGCCCCCGCCTGGCGTTCCGCCACCTCCCGGGTCCGGGAGTGGGGGCCCGGTCGGTGTCAAGCCCCGAGATGCCGGGGCGTGACGGGGCGGGGCGGCGGGGGCGCAATGGTCGTACGAGGTTCGGCTCCGCAGGCCGGCCGCCACCGCTCCCCGCAGCGCCAAGGAGAACGTCATGACCAGCATCCACCGTCTCGCCCTCCTGAAGGCCGCCATCGCCGTGGGAGCCCTGCGCGTGGCGCCCGGCCTGGTCGGAGACTCCGTGGGGCGCGCCGCGACCGGCACCCTCATCCCCATGCGGCCCGAGTCCCAGGGCGGGCCCGGGCACTCCGTGCGGGCGTCGCTGCGCAGCCGCTGGTCCGACGTCGCCTGAGGCGGCCCCGCCGGCGTGTCAGGCCGCGGGGGTCCGGGGCGGGCGGCGCAGGACGGTGGCGGCGACTGCCAGGGCGGCGACGAGGAGGGCCGCGCCGACCGCGAAGGCCAGGTGGTAGCCGCCGGTCAGGGCCTCGGAGGCGGGGCGGCCGGCCGCGGTGAGGGACTCGGTGCGGGAGGCGGCGAGGGTGGAGAGGACCGCGACGCCGAGGGCCATGCCGATCTGCTGGGTGGTGTTGAAGAGCCCGGAGGCCAGGCCCGCGTCCTCCTCCTTCGCTCCGGACATGCCCAGGGAGGTGAGGGCGGGCAGGGCGAGGCCGAAGCCGGCGGCGAGGAGCATCACGGGGAGCAGGTCGGTGAGGTAGTGGGCGTGCTCGGCGTTGCCGGGGACCCGCGTGAGCAGGCCGAGTACGCCGATCAGGAGGACGAGCCCGGTCAGGAGGACCCTGCGTTCGCCGAAGCGGGCGTTGAGGCGGGCCGAGACGGCCAGGGAGACCACGCCGATGGCGGCGGCGGCCGGCAGCATCGCGAGGCCGGTCCCGGCGGCTCCGTATCCGAGCACGTTTTGCATGTAGAGGGCGACGAGGATCTGGAAGGAGAACAGGGCGGCGACCATCAGCATCTGCACCAGGTTGGCGCCGGTGACGCTGCGCGAACGGAAGATCCGCAGGGGCATGAGCGGATTGCGTGCGGTGGCCTGGCGGACGAGGAATCCGGCGAGCAGGGCGAGGGAGAGGGCGCCGAGGCCGAGCGTGTGGGCCGAGGCCGCTCCGTACTGGTCGATCTTGACGACGGTGTAGATCCCGAGCATCAGTCCCGAGGTGACGAGCAGCGCGCCGAAGGTGTCGGCGCCGGCCTTCAGGCCGAGGCCGCGGTCGCCGGGGAGGGCGGGGAGGGCGACGAGGAGTGTCGCGATGCCGATGGGCAGGTTGATGAGGAAGATCCAGTTCCAGGTGAGTGCGTCGGCGAGGACGCCGCCGAGGACCTGGCCGATCGAGGCGCCGGCGGCACCGGTGAAGCTGAACACCGCGATGGCCTTCGCCCGTTCGCGGGGCGCGGTGAAGAGCGTGACGAGGATGCCGAGGCTGACCGCGGAGGCCATCGCGCTGCCGACGCCCTGGAGGAAGCGGGCGGCGATCAGGACCGTGGGAGATGCGGCGGCGCCCGCCAGGAGGGACGCGGCGGTGAAGAGTCCGGTCCCCGCGAGGAACATCCGCTTGCGGCCGATCAGGTCGCCGAGGCGGCCGGCGAGCAGGAGCAGGGAGCCGAAGGCGATGAGGTAGGCGTTGACGACCCAGCTCAGCCCGGCCGGGGTGAAGCCGAGGTCGTCCTGGATGGCCGGCATGGCGACGGTGACGATGCTGCCGTCGAGGACGGTCATGAGCATCCCGGTGGCCAGGACGCCGAGGGCGAGCCGGCGGGAGGTGCGCACGGTCGGTGCGGCTGCGGCCGGTGCGGCTGCTGGTGCGGAAGTGGCAGACATGGCGGTCTCTCCTGTCGTCGGGAGCCAACAGGAGAGACCGTAACAGATAGTTTTGTTGCAGACTATCTTCTACGGACCCAGGTTTGCGCTGCCGCCCTTCTCGCCGTCACCCCTTCTGGCGCGCCCTCCGAGCCGGCCGCGGTCCCTCGACCGGGGTCTCCAGATGGCCGGTGACCAGCCGGTTGAGCGCCCGGAGCAGCACCTCGCGCTCAGCGGCGGGCAGGGAGTCGAGGGCGCCCGCGTGGACGCCGTCGACGATCTTCTGGCTCTCCTTCGCGACCTTCGCCCCCGCCTCGGTCACCGCGATGATCCGCGCCCGCCGGTCGGTGCTGGACGGACGGCGCTCGGCCAGGCCGGCCTTCTCCAGCGCGTCGACGGTCACCACCATCGTGGTCTTGTCCATGTCCCCGATCTCGGCGAGCTGCGCCTGGGTGCGCTCCTCCTCCAGGGCGTGGACGAGCACGCAGTGCATCCGCGGGGTGAGCCCGATCTCGGCGAGCTGCGCGCTCATCCGGGTGCGCAGTACGTGACTGGTGTGATCCAGGAGGAAGGACAAGTCCGGTTCGGTGCGGGTGGGTGCCATGGCTGTCATGTCAGCCAGCGTAACGAAACTCGATCCGTCACGGATTATCGACAGACGGACGACCTGTGGTGCGACCGGGGCCATGGCCGCTCACGCCTCGCGCGGCCCTCGGTACAGCTCGTCGATGCGGTCGGCGTAGTCGCGTGCGATGGCGCCCCGCCTGAGCTTCAGCGACGGGGTCAGATGACCGCGCGCCTCGGTGAAGTCGCCCGTCAGGACGGCGAAGCGGCGGATCGACTCGGCCCGCGACACCAGCTGGTTCGCCTCGTCGACGGCCCGCTGGAGGTCTGCGAGCAGCTCTTCGTCCCGGACGAGCTCCCGCATCGGCACGTTCTGCTTCTTCCGCATCTGGCGCCAGTGCCACAGCCCGTCCGGCTCCAGGGTGATCAGCGCGGCGATGTACGGCCGGTTGTCGCCGACCACCATGCACTGCCCGACCAGCGGGTGGGCCCGCAGCCAGTCCTCCAGCGGCGCCGGGGCGACGTTCTTCCCGCCGGAGGTGATGATCAGGTCCTTCTTGCGGCCGGTGATGGTGAGGTACCCGTCGGCATCGAGCTCCCCGATGTCCCCGGTGGCCAGCCAGCTGCCGTACGGGAGCGCCTGCCCGCTGTTCCAGTAGCCCGCGAAGACGTGCCGCCCGCCCAGAAGCACCTCCCCGTCCGGTGCGATCCGCACCGCCGTGCCGGGCAGCGGCCAGCCCACGGTGCCGAGCCGGGGGCGCAGCGGCGGGGTCACGGTGCTGGCCCCGGTCGTCTCCGTGAGTCCGTAGCCCTCGAAGACCTCGATGCCCGCGCCGGTGTAGAAGGCGGCGAGTCTGCGCCCCAGCGGTGATCCGCCGCTCAGGATGTAGCGGACGCGGCCGCCGAGCGCGGTCCGGATCCGCCGGTAGACGAGCGGGTCGTACAGGGCCCGGGCGGCGCGCAGGACGGGCCCGGGGGCCTTGCCCTCGACGCTCTCGCCGATGCGGCGGGCGATGCGGGCGGCCCGGTCGAAGGAGGAGGCGCGGCCCATCTTCTCGGCGGTGGCGCGGGCGGTGTTGTAGACCTTCTCCAGGACGTAGGGGATGGCGAGCAGGAAGGTCGGGCGGAAGCCGGCGAGGTCGGCGAGGAGGTCCTCGGTACGGATGCTGGGCGCGTGTCCGAGCTTGACGCGGGCCCGCAGGCAGCCGACCGCGACCATCCGGCCGAAGACATGGCTGAGCGGCAGGAACAGCAGGGTCGATGCGGGGTCCTTGCTGGCTGACTTGAAGACGGGGTGCAGCAGCTCGATGGAGTTGTCCACCTCGGCGAAGAAGTTGGCGTGGGTGATGACACAGCCCTTGGGCTGCCCGGTGGTGCCGGAGGTGTAGATGAGGGTCGCGACGGAGTCCGGGGTCCGGTTGGCCCGCCGCGCGTGCACGAGGGCCTCGGGGATGCGCTCCCCCGCCTTCACCAGCCGGCCGATCGCGCCGGTGTCGAACTCCCAGAGGTGGGCCAGCCAGGGCAGGTTCGCCCGCTCGGCGCTGATGATGCGGGCCTGTGCGGTGTCCTCGACGGCGCAGGCCACGGCGCCGGAGTCCTGGATGATCCAGCGCGCCTGGAGGGCGGAGGAGGTCGGGTAGATCGGTACGGTGACCAGGCCCGCGGCCCATCCGGCGAAGTCGAGCAGGGTCCACTCGTAGGTCGTGCGGGCCATGATGGCGAGCCGGTCGCCCTCGCGCAGTCCCTCGGCGATCAAGCCCCTGGCGACGGCGAGGACCTCGGCCGCGAACTCGGCGGCCGTGACGTCGCGCCAGGAGCCGTCGGCCTCCTTCCGGGCGAGTACGGCTTCGTTCGGGGCCTGCGCGGCGTTCTCGAAGGGGATGTCCCCGAGGGAGCCGTGCGCGGGGACCGCGGCGAGTGGGGGTACCCGCACCTCGCGCACCACTCCGTCGACGACCGTCCGGACGGGCTCCACCAGCTTCGGCTCCGCTTCCACGGCGCACACTCCTCGGCTCACACGAGTGTTACCGCCGGTAATCTACGGAGGGTCACCGCGCCCGACCAGCCCCTGGAGCCCTTCTTCACCGACGCTCCACCCGACGCTCACCGCGAAGTCCCTGCCCCCGGCCCGGACCCCGTGCGGTCGCCGCTCGGGCCTGCGGCCGCGGCGAACACCGCTCCAACAGCTCGGAGCGCCGGTTGAACCCGGTTTCGCGGCAGTCCGCCGTCACCCGCCAGGAGTGAGGCGGCCTTCCAGCGCCGGCGGGAGCGGGTAGGCGCGCTCTGCGGGGAAAAGCCGCCGTGCTCTGGCGGCTTGCCCGGTCTGCAGCAGCGATGCGGCCTTGCGGACTTGCGGAGTGAGGTCGGTGAGACCGACGATCCAGTCGTCGTTGAACGTACGGATCAGATGGCGGCCGATGCCGACCTGGATGCTGTAGTGGTTCAGCGCCGTACCGCGCGGCGAGCGCTCCGGGTCCCACTGGACGTGCACGGCGGCCCGGCCCACGGCCCTCGGGTCCGCGGTCGTGAGCACGGCCCGGGACAGGGCCTCCTCCCAGCCGTCGCGCGTCATCCGCACCGCGAGCACGCGCTCCTGACCGGGTTTGCGAGCCCAGTTGCTGCGGTGCATCAGCCACATGTACGACGGCTTGATCCACGTCATCCGGTGGAACGAGAACGGCTCGACGAAGCGGCCCGCCCGCAGCGCCGGCTCGGCGTTGGCGGGCGCGTACGCCTGGTAGACCACGATCGTGCGGGCGTCGTAGTCGGCGCGGACCTGATACTGGGATGCCATGCCGCACCCTGCCATCCGGCCCGCGCCTCCCGCGCGCCGATTTCCCGCGCCGCCGCGCCGCCCGCCCGCGCCGCCTCGCGGGTGATCGGCTGCTCCGCCGTCGATCAGTCCGGGCAGACGGGCGACGGCGCGGCCTCGACCACGAAGAAGAGGAACGTCGGCCTGCGTGAAAGGTCGTCGAAGTCGTCGGGGAACAACTCGCGGGCCGCCGGGGCCGGCTGCGGCTCGCTGATGACGGAGAGGCGGAAGCCGGCGGCGGTGAAGGCGTCGGTCATCGCGTGCAGCGGTTTGCGCCAGAACCTCATCGGGGCGCAGTGCCCGCCCAGCGTCCACTCGAAGGCATAGTCGGTGGTCGCGAAGTAGTCGGGCTGGGGATCCTGGAAGGTGTAGGCGACGAAAGGGTGGTCCACCGAGGCGATCAGCCGGCCGCCGGGCCTGAGCACGCGCCGCAGCTCGGCCAGCGTCGGCCCCCAGTCCTCCAGGTAGTGCAGCACGAGCGATGCGACCACGTCGTCGAACTCACCGTCGGCGAAAGGCAGTCGGTCCCGCAGATCGACGCGGTGCAGCGCCGCGTCGTCACCGAGCCGCCGTCTGGCCAGGGCCAGCATCCCGGCGCTGACGTCGATGCCGGTGACGAGGGCACCGCGGTCGCGCAGGGCGGCGGACAGCGGGCCCGAGCCGCAGCCGGCGTCCAGGATCCGGCGCCCGGTCACGTCCCCGGCGAGGGCCAGGACCGCGGGCCGTTCGTAGTGGGCGTTGACGAGGCTGTTCTCGTTCTCCGCCGCGTAGGCCTCGGCGAAGCCGTCGTAGTCGTTCGCGACGCTCTCAATTCCATCGGACAAGCGTTCCATCTCCGCACCCTACGCGGCCACGACCGGTCGGCAGCGTCTGCAGCGGCCCGGGGTCGGGGCGCGGAAGGCGTGGTCACAGCCGTCGCAGTTCTGGAGAGGGTCCGGCCGTCTGGGCGGCTGGACCGTCGGGGTGGGCGGGGCGGGCGGGAGGTGCGGCGGGAGCAGGGCGGTGAGCCGGTACGCGAGGACGGACGCGGGGCGGCGCATGTCCTCGGGCAGGTCCCACGACAGGGCCCGCCGGACGGCTTCGGGGTCGACGCCGCGCTCCAGCCAGGTCGACACCAAGGGCGCGAGGCGTCGTACGTCGCGTTCGGCCAGCAGCAGCCGCGGGTCGTAGCGCCGCAGTCCGGCGAGCAGGTCGGCCGCACCCGGGTGCAGCCGCTGTTCTTCGGGAGCCGCCACGACGTCCGGCTCCGGAGCCGGGTCCGCCACGAGACGGGGCTCGTCGGCCCCCTGCGGCGCAGCCTCCGCCTCCGGCTTCGACTTCGGCTCCGTCTTCGGCTCCGGCTCCCGCTCCGGCTCCGGTACGGGTTCCCGGACCGGCGGCGGCGGTGGAGGCAGCGGCGGGGGTGGTCCGTCCGAGGCGGAGCCCGGCTTGTTGTACGAGTACGTACGGGTCACCACCCGGCCGCCCTCCAGCCGCTCGCGCCGCCGCTCCAGGTAGCCGTGCTTCTCCAGCTCGCGCAGGGCGGAGGCGATCCGCACCTCTCCCTCCGGGAACCGACCGGTGAGGGCCTTGATGCCGACGGGGGCGCCGCCCGGCAGTGACTGGATGTACGCCGCGACACCGATCGCCGTCGCGGACAGCTCCCGGTGCTGGAGGAGGTGGTTGCCGACCACGGTGTAGTGACTCGCGTGCCACGTGTTGACGTGGATGACACCGGATCGGGCGGCGCCGGAGGGAACTCGGGACGTGGCGCGTGAAGGCGCGCTAGGGTGCTGGGGAGCCATTGGGAAGCGTCTACTTCCTTGTTGGTCAGGCCCTCGGCCGGGATGCCAGTCCCACCGGGGGCCGTCTCATGTCTGGAGTTGTCGCGGCGAGCATATGCCCGCCAACCCACCCGAAAGCCAGCCCAGTTGGCACCTTTCACCCGTCCGAGCGACGCGGGCCGGGTGGGTTGGTGGGTTGGTTCTTTCTCCCGGTTCTTTGGGTCTTTATGCGTCTAAGCACGCCGGGTCGCGGACCCCCGCGACCCGGCGACCAAGGAGGCCAGGGAGACCTCCGCCCACACCACCTTGCAGGGCAGCGGCCCTTCCCTGACGCCCCAGCGGTCCGCCAGCGCTTCGACGATGACCAGTCCGCAGCCCGCGTCGCGGATCCGCGGGATCCGGTCGCCGCGCGCGTCCGTCACCTCGATCAGCAGCGTCTCCGGGGTCGCCGTGAGGGCCAGCCGGAAGTCCCGGCCGGGCACGCGCCCATGGGTCACGGCGTTGGCGGCCAGCTCGGCCACGACATGTGCGGGCTCGACCAGGGGAAGTCCCCAGCCCCGCAGTTGCTCGACCGTCAGGAGGCGGGCGAGACGGGCGGCGCGCGGGGTCGCGGACAGCTGGACGTGGAAGTCGACGAGTTGAGGAATCACGTCACTCAGCGTGTCCGTCCGTGCGTACCGTGAGAAGTGGCAGCGCCCGTACGTCCCGGGTTTGTCCGGAGCTTGTCCGGAGCCGTCCCGACTGTCCGGACGCGCCCGACGGGTACGAGGCGTTGCGTACATCGGCTCGTCGGAAGTGGGTGCGCATGAGCGCAGACAGTGACGGTACGGAAGAGCCCGGCTGGGACGTCGATCCGGAGGACGAACAGGGCGCGGCGGTGGTGGCCGCGCTGGGCCGCCAGCTCAGGGCGTGGCGCGAGGCGGCCGGCCTGCGGCCCGCGGACTTCGGGGCGGCCATCCAGTACGGGGAGGACCAGGTCCGCAAGGTCGAGTCGGGCAAACGGATCCCTCGCCCCGAATACCTGGACAGGGCGGACGAGGTACTGGACGCGGGAGGCCGGATCTCCGCGATGAAGGCCGATCTGGAGCAGGTCCGCTACCCGAAGAAGGTGCGGGACCTGGCGAAGCTGGAGGCGCGGGCCGTCGAGATCGGCTCGTACGGCAACCACAACATCCACGGTCTGCTCCAGACCCCGGAGTACGCTTCGGCGCTGTTCAGGATGCGGAGGCCCGCGTACTCCCAAGACGAGATGGACCACAACCTGGCGGCCCGCATGGCACGTCAATCCGTCTTCGAACGCACCCCCGGACCCGCGCTCAGCTTCGTCCAGGAACAGGTCACGCTCACCCGTCCGATCGGAGGCACAATGGTGCTGCGCCGCCAGCTCGAACACCTACTGGAGGTCGTCCAGCTGCCGAACGTCGAGTTTCAGGTGATGCCCACCAACCGCGAGGAGCACGCGGGCATGGGCGGACGGATCCAAGTCCTGAAGTTCGCCGATGGCTCGGCAGTCGGACGATCGGACGGCGCGTTCCACGGCCGAACGGTCTCCGACCCGAAGCAGCTCCGAATCCTTGAACTGCGCTATGGCATCATCCGAGCTCAGGCGCTCACGCCCCGAGAGTCGCGGGCCTTCATCGAGGAACTGCTGGGAGAAACATGACCGACAACCGTGAGCTCGGCTGGTTCAAGAGCAGCTACAGCGACAGCAGCGAGGGGGACGACTGCGTCGAGGTGGCCACCACCCCCGGCGTGGTCCTGGTCCGCGACTCCAAGGACGTCGAGCGCGCCCACCTGGCCTTCGGCCCGCACGCATGGGCCGGGTTCGTCGCCCACGCGTTCGACGCCTGACGGAACCGTGCGTTCCCGTTGCGCGTCTCCCGATTGACGGTCGTCAACTAGGCGGGGGATGGATGTCATTCGACGCGGAATGGGCGCAGCACAAAGCCCTCGCCCGGTCGGCACCGGCACCGGCACCGGCGCCCGACACGAGCGGCGGCGGCCCCGCCGGGACCCTCGTGGCCGGCTCCTCCTCCATCAACGGCAACGCGAACCTCCTGATCGAGATCGCCGCCCTCCTCCACGAGGGCCGCCCCGACGGCGACGCGAGCACCATGGCCCGCGCCCCGCGCGCCCACACCGAAGTCGCCGAACAGGTCCTGCGGTTCGCGGCGTTCGCCGACGACCAGTTCAAGGACACCGTCGCCCTCTTCGCCGGCCTCGCCACCCGCCTGAAGACCACCGGCACCGCATTCGCGCGCGTGGACGACGACACCGCCCGGTCCTTCCTCGCGGGCCTCCTCTCCTCGGGGCAGTACGTACCGCCGGAGTGCAAGTGAGCAGCGGGCTCAGCCATCGTGAGGACGTCGCGTTCCTCGAAGAGTGCAATCCGCCCCTCATCGAGCGGAACGCCGCCGAGTTCCGCCGCCTGCGCGACCTCCTCGTCCAGGTCGGCGAACCGGCCCGGCGCGCGGAGACCCGTACCGAGTGGGAGAGCGAGGGCAGCCACACGTACACCGCGCGCCTCACCGAGGCGCGCCTGCTCGTGGCCCAGACGGCCGAGGGGTACGACAAGGCCGCCAGCGCCCTGAACGCCTATGCCGCCGCCGTCACCACCGCCAAGTCCCACTACCGCAACGGCAAGCACACCGAGCGGGCGCTCGCCGCGCTCATCGACACCAAGGGCGTGGCCGTCACCAAGGTCGCGCGGGCGGCCGAGCCGATGCGCCGGTGGGAGGACATGCGCGCCACGACGGGTTTCCTGGACTTCCTGGCCGAGGCCACGATGGACGTCGACGACATCCGGGAGGAGGCGGACCGGCTCCACGACGCGGCGGGCGGCAGTTTCCACCTGGCGAAGACGGTCGAGGCGGAGGCCCGCGCCACCTGCGTGCACGCGCTGAAGCAGGCGTACGAGCTGCTCCCCGAGTTCAAGGTGCCGGGCGGCGGGGCGCGCCCCGACCTGTACGCGGCCATGGCGGACATCCGCCGGGAGGCCGCGGAGGCCGCGGCCTCCCCGCTGACGCACCTGCCCGGCAGCGGCCCGAAGCGGGAGACGGCGCCCCCGCCCGGCGACGCCGCGATGTCACCCGCGCTGCGGGACATCCGGATGCGGATCTCGTCCCTGCCGCATGCGGACGACAGCTATTGGGACCCGCCGGGCGACGACGAGGAGCGGGCCGCTGGATCTCCCACAACAAGGAGGTCCTCCGAGCCGCGGCGCGGCACTCCGGGCTGCCCGACGAACTCGTCGCGGGCATCGCCTGGAAGGAGATCGGCGGCCAGTACGGGTTCACCGACGACCTCACCGACACCGTGCGCGGCGCGGCCGACTCGCCGCTGGGCCCGGTCCCGGCGCGGGACCTCCCCTGGCGGCTGGGCGGGACCCCCGACGAGACCTCCTTCGGCCCGATCGCGATCCAGCTGCGCCGGGGCGCCGAGGTGCTCGGCTACGATCCGGCGCACCTCACGGACGCCCAGCGGGACCTGGTGGAGGAGTCGCTCCAGGACCCCGAGCAGAACGCGTTCATCGCCGCGGGCTTCCTGGCCCGGATCAAGACCGAGGCCGGGTACGGCGACGTGCCCGCCGAGCAGCTGACCGACGCCCAGATGCGGGAGATCGCCGCCCGCTACAACGGCGGTCCGTACTGGCAGTCGGGCAAGGCCCAGGACTACGGCGATGATTTCGGCGACGCTCTCGGCAAGGTGAAGGACGCGATGGGATGACAGACGGCCGCGGGACGACCGTCCCGGCCGGGGGTGGTCGGTGGGTGCGCTGGGCGTTCGGGCTGCCCCTCGCCCTCGTGCACGCGCTGAACGCCGTCCTCGTCTACGCCGCCGTGGCCCGGGGCCCGCAGGCCGAGTGGGACCACCAGGGCTACGAGGGGACGGCGGCGGCCGTCTTCCTCTCCCTCTGCCTGGGCCTGATCGGGACCCTGATCACGCTCGTCCCGCCCGTCCGCAAGGCGCTGGGCCCGTGGTGGTTCGCGCCACCGCTCGTACTGGGGGTGATCGCGTGGGTTCGTATCGGGACGCTCGGCTGAGGCTGCCCCGCGAGGACGTCGACCTGCCCGAGGACCGCGGCTGCCTGCGCTGGGTGCTCGGCATCCCGCTGGTGGTGCTCTACGTGCCCGCGGTGTACGCCTGCTACATCGCCCTGGCCGTGCGCCCGGACTCGCCGTACGACCAGCTGCGCGAGGACGCCCGGTTCATGGGCGGCTTCTCCCTCGTCCTGTGCCTGCTGGGCCTGCTGATCACCATCACCCCGCTCTACCGCCGCACGATGGGGCGCTGGTGGTTCGCCGCGCCCGTCCTGATCGCGACGATCGCCTACTTCCGCGCCCAGACGGTCTGACCTCCCCGTCAGCCCGTACGGCCCGACCGAACGCCGCAGCCCCCGCCCGGACGGGGGCGGGGGCT
The DNA here is from genome assembly GCF_040638905.1 of Streptomyces virginiae. Taxonomy (GTDB): domain Bacteria; phylum Actinomycetota; class Actinomycetes; order Streptomycetales; family Streptomycetaceae; genus Streptomyces; species Streptomyces virginiae_B. The sequence continues at coordinate 12,550 of NZ_JBEZYV010000024.1, forward strand.
GCGGCGAGTGCGGCGGCCGGCCCGGGTGAGCCGGGCGGCCGGGTGGAGCCGGGGCGGCTCAGGCGGTCGCGGCGGCCGGCTGCGGCGTGGCCTCGACGACGGCCGGGGCGGCGGGCTCGTCCAGAGAGCCCGAGGCCGTCGCGTAGGCCTCCTTGTCCAAGATGCCCTCGCGGGCCGAGACGAGGACCGGCACCAGCGCCTGACCGGCGACGTTCGTGGCAGTCCGCATCATGTCGAGGATCGGGTCGATCGCCATCAGCAGGCCGACGCCCGCGAGGGGGAGGCCCAGGGTGGAGAGGGTCAGCGTCAGCATGACGGTCGCGCCCGTCAGGCCGGCCGTCGCGGCGGAGCCGATGACCGAGACGAAGACGATGAGGAGGTATTCCTTGATGCCCAGCTGCACGTCGAAGATCTGCGCGATGAAGATCGCGGCGAGCGCGGGGTAGATCGCGGCGCAGCCGTCCATCTTGGTGGTGGCGCCGAACGGGACGGCGAAGGAGGCGTACTCCTTCGGGACGCCGAGGCGTTCGGTGACCTTCTGGGTGACGGGCATGGTGCCGACGGAGGAGCGGGAGACGAAGGCCAGCTGGATGGCGGGCCAGGCGCCCTTGAAGAACTGGACGGGGTTGACCTTGGCGACCGTCGCGAGCAGCAGCGGGTAGACGCCGAACAGCACCAGGGCGCAGCCGATGTAGATGTCGGCGGTGAAGGTGGCGTACTTGCCGATCAGGTCCCAGCCGTACGTGGCGATCGCGGTGCCGATGAGGCCGACGGTGCCGATCGGGGCGAGGCGGATGACCCACCACAGGGCCTTCTGCAGGAGCTCCAGGGCGGATTCGGCGAGGTCGAGGACCGGCTTGGCCTTGGCGCCCAGCTGGAGGGCGGCGATGCCGGCGACGACCGCCAGGAAGACGATCTGAAGGACCTTCAGCTCGGTGAACGGCGTGACGATGTCGGTGGGCACGATGCCGGTCAGGAAGTCGATCCAGGAGCCGGTCTTCTTCGGGTCCTTGCCGTCGGCGGCGGTGAGGCCGGTGCCCGCACCGGGGTCGGTCAACAGGCCTATGCCGATGCCGATGCCGACCGCGATCAGCGAGGTGATCATGAACCAGAGGAGGGTGCGGGAGGCGAGGCGCGCCGCGTTGTTCACCTTCCGCAGGTTGGTGATCGACACCAGGATCGCGAAGAAGACGAGCGGGGCGATGGCCAGCTTGAGCAGCTGGACGAAGATGTCGCCGGTCTTCTCCAGGGTGGTGGCGAGCCAGCTGACGTCCTGGCTGCGGGCTATCCAGCCGAAGAGGACGCCGAGGGCCAGACCGGCGACGATCTGGGCCCAGAAGGGGAACTTGAACGAGGCCTTGGCAGGGGCCTGCGGGGTCGCGGACACGGACACTCTCCGGAGGTGGCGCACGAAGTCAGGGGGGGTGGTTCTGCGTGGTGTTGCGGTGCGGCAGCAGCCAGGAAGGGCCGGCCGGGACCGCTGCTGTATCGATTCAGCTCAACAGCAACAGGCCGCGGACGCGCGGCGGCAGAGGTCGACGTGCAGGCGCGTCACGAGCGGAACGCTCGTGATCATCGGGTGCGCAGCTGTGGTCAACATGTTGAACACGCTAACACTTCTCCTTTGAGAATCTCAAAGGGGCCCTTTGAGACAGCGGCGCACGGGGCCCTCTTGCGCGGACCCGGAAAACACCAACGCCCCAGCGTTACGGGCGGTATACCCGGTGCTGGGGCGGTTCGATGTGTGATGAAGCCAACTGGGGCGCTATGACCCGACGCGCGCCGCGTCGTCCGCCCGGTCCTCCTGGCTGCGGTTGGCGGCGAGCTTCTCCTTCGCACCCGCGACGCGCCCGGAGATCTGCGCGGACATCTCGTCGCGCTGCTTGCGCAGGAGGACGAAGGAGAGCGGGGCGGAGAGGACGAGGGCGAGCAGCACGACCCAGGCGCCGTTGGCGTCGCCGAGTCCGGCGGGCACCCAGCGGAGCCGGACGAGGACGGCGACGACGGCGAGGCAGCCGACGAAGATGCCCAGGCGCATCGCGGTGTATCGGATCGTTGCGCTCGGCTTGAGGGACACGGTGACCCCTTCTCTCTCGTCGTGGCGTTGGTGGTCGGTACGTCGTGCGTCGCACGGTGCCCGTCCAGTGAAGCACGCCGCAGCCCGCCCGCGGCCCGCCGGGGTGCGCGGGCGGCACACCTCGGCACCTCCCCGGCCGTGCGGCGGGCCCGTGCGCGGCCTCGGCCGTCAGTACAGCGGCAGCAGCATCGTGATGTCGTCGCGGTCGTCGCCGGGGGCCACCCGGACGGCGCCGGGGACGCGGCCGACCTCCTTGTAGCCGCAGGAGGAGTAGAAGTGCTCCAGTCCGAGGCCGCCGCGGCAGGTGAGGCGGACCGCGTCGATGCCCTCGACGGAGCGGGCGGCGGCTTCGGTCGCGGCCATGAGCTCGCGGCCGAACCCCTTGCCCTGGTGACGCGGGTGGACCATCACCGTGTAGGCCCACAGCCAGTGCCGCTGGAGGCGGTGCGCGTTGTGGGTGAGGAAGGATGTGGCGGCGACCGCGCCGTCCTGGTCGTGCCCGACGAGCAGCCGGCAGGTCCCGTCGGCGACGGCGGCCAGGTGCTTGTCGAGCGAGGGGCGGACGTCGTCGTAGGTGACCGGCGGCACGAAGCCCACGGCGCCGCCCGCGTTGGAGACGTCCGCCCAGAGTTCGAGGATTCCATCACGCAGGGAGGGTCCGACGACCGGATCCAGGGTGAAAGTAAGGGTCATTGAACAAGTTTACCCATTACCTAATCCGCCCGTCCAGAAAAAGCTAAACCCCGGCCCATGGGCCGGGGTTAACTCGCCGGGAGCGGCTCTGGCGCCTCTGACGCCTTTGACGCCTTTGGCGCCTCTGGCGCGCGCCGGTCAGACGCGCATCGCCTGCGGGGTCTCGCGCAGGTCCGCGTCCGGGCCGGGGTACTCGCGGATGATCTCGTAGCGCGTGTTGCGCTCGACCGGCCGGAAGCCGGCCTCCCGGATCAGCTCCAGCAGGTCCTCACGACCCAGCTTGTTCGGGGTGCCGTAGTTGTCCGCGTCGTGGGTGATCTTGTACTCGACGACCGAGCCGTCCATGTCGTCCGCGCCGTGCTGGAGCGCGAGCTGGGCGGTCTGCACGCCGTGCATCACCCAGAAGACCTTCACGTGCGGCACGTTGTCGAAGAGCAGTCGCGAGACGGCGAAGGTCTTCAGCGCCTCGGCGCCGGTGGCCATCGTCGTGCGCGCCTGCAGCTTGTTGCGCACCTTGCCGTCCTGCATGTCCACGAAGTCGTGCTGGTAGCGCAGCGGGATGAAGACCTGGAAGCCTCCGGTCTCGTCCTGGAGCTCGCGCAGGCGCAGCACGTGGTCCACGCGGTGGCGCGGCTCCTCGATGTGCCCGTACAGCATCGTCGAGGGGGTCTTGAGGCCCTTCGAGTGCGCGAGACGGTGGATGCGCGACCAGTCCTCCCAGTGGGTGCGGTGGTCGACGATGTGCTGGCGGACCTCCCAGTCGAAGATCTCCGCGCCGCCGCCGGTGAGGGACTCCAGGCCGGCCTCGATCAGCTCGTCCAGGATGTCGGAGGCCGACATGCCGGAGATCGTCTCGAAGTGGTGGATCTCGGTCGCCGTGAAGGCCTTCAGCGAGACGTTCGGCAGCGCCTTCTTCAGCTCGGAGAGCGAGCGCGGGTAGTAGCGCCACGGCAGGTTCGGGTGCAGGCCGTTGACGATGTGCAGCTCGGTGAGGTTCTCCGTCTCCATGGCCTTGGCCAGGCGCACGGCCTCCTCGATGCGCATCGTGTACGCGTCCTTCTCGCCCGGCTTGCGCTGGAACGAGCAGTACGCGCACGACGCGGTGCACACGTTGGTCATGTTGAGGTGGCGGTTGACGTTGAAGTGGACCACGTCACCGTTCTTGCGCGTGCGCACCTCGTGGGCGAGGCCGCCGAGCCAGGCCAGGTCGTCCGACTCGTAGAGGGCGATGCCGTCCTCCCGGGTCAGCCGCTCGCCGGAGCGGACCTTCTCCTCCAGCTCACGCTTGAGCCCAGCGTCCATGTACCGGTCGCCTCCTCTAGATGCCTCTTGCCTGTCCTGCAAACCCTGACCAACCGTACTCTCAGGCTTCCTCGGGCAGCTCCCCGACCCGGTTCTCCCACTTCGTGGAGAGCACGATGGTGGTGCGGGTGCGCGAGACGCCCTTGGTTCCGGAGAGCTTACGGATGATCTTCTCCAGGCCGTCCACGTCGCTGGCGCGCACCTTGAGCATGTAGGAGTCGTCACCGGCGATGAACCAGCAGTCCTCGATCTCCGCGAGGTCGCGCAGCCGCCGGGCCACGTCCTCGTGGTCGGCGGCGTCGGAGAGGGAGATGCCGATCAGCGCGGTGACGCCGAGGCCGAGCGAGGCCGAGTCGACCGTCGCGCGGTAACCGGTGATGACGCCGGCCGTCTCCAGCCGGTTGATGCGGTCGGTGACGCTGGGGCCGGAGAGGCCCACGAGACGGCCCAGCTCCGCGTACGAGGCGCGACCGTTCTCCCGGAGTGCCTGGATGAGCTGCCTGTCCACCGTGTCCATTACGTGGAGCCTTCCATTATTCGGCGATCCTGCAAGTCTAGGTATAGAATCTAAGGCACACAGGGTCAACACCCTGTGATTTCATTCAACAGATCAGCGACGATCTTCAGGAGTGGTACACCGTGTTCACGATCGAGATGGCGCACGCACACATGCGAGAGCTCCAGGAGCTGGCCAACCGATCCCGTGCCCACCAGCCCGCCGCGGCCGTCCGCGTCGACAAGGCCCGCAAGCCGCTGGGCCGCAAGAAGGCCTAGTCACCGCCGCTTGCCCCCCGGGGGGAGCGGGAGCCTCCCAGCTCCCCCTCCCAGCGGCGGTACAGCCGGTGCGGCACCCCTGCCGCGTCCAGCACCCGCCCGGCGACGAAGTCCACCAGATCCTGGATGTGCGTCGCACCCGCGTAGAACGCCGGAGAGGCGGGCAGCACGACCGCGCCGGCCTCGTCCAGCGCCACCAGGTGCTTCAGCGTCTGCCCGTTCAGCGGGGTCTCCCGCACCGCGACCACCAGCCGGCGCCGCTCCTTGAGCGTCACGCTCGCCACGCGCTGGAGCAGGTCCTTCGACAGCCCGAGCGCCACTCCCGCCACGCACGCCGTGGAGGCGGGGACGATGAGCATCCCCTTGGCCGGGTACGAGCCCGAGCTCGGGCCCGCGGCCAGATCCCCGGCGGCCCAGTACCGGACGTCCGCGTCGGCCGCCAGGCCCTCGAAGGTCCCCGGCTTTCCGTCGGCTCCGCGTGCCAGCCATTGCGCGAGGTCCTCGCGCCAGTGCGCGTCGCGGAAGGCGATCTGGGTCTCGTCCAGCAGGGTGAGGCGCGATGCCCGGCTCACGACCAGGTCGACGCTCTCCCCCGCGGCGAGCAGCCCGCGGAGCACCGCCGCCGCGTACGGCGTCCCGGACGCTCCGGAAACCCCGACCACCCACGGGGTGCGATTGCGCTCTGTCATACCTCCGAGACTATCCGGCCATGCCCGGCGGGCACTCAGTAAGGTGACCGCACGTTCCCGTGAGGGGAGCCGCGAAGGGGGCGAAGATGAGCACGACGGTGGATACCGGCTGGACGCAGACCGGCCGGGCCAAGGCCGCGGCCAAGCTGATGCTGGGCTGGGTGGCCCTGCTGTGGGTCCTGGAGGCCGTCGACCACGCCACCGGGCACGCCCTCGACCAGTACGGGATCGTCGCCCGCGACCCCGACAGCCTCAGCGGCGTGGTCTCCGCGGCCTTCCTCCACTTCGGCTTCGACCACGTCGCGTCCAACAGCGTCCCGCTGCTGGTCCTCGGCTTCATAGCCGCCCTGTCCGGGATCCGCCGGTTCCTCGCGGTGTGCGGCCTGATCCTGCTGGCCGACGGCCTCGGCACCTGGCTGATATCGCCGTCCGGGACCATGACGCTCGGCGCCTCCGGCATCGTCTTCGGGCTCTTCGGCTACCTGCTCGTACGGGGCTTCGTCGAGCGCAAGGCGCTGGGCATCGCGGTGGCCGTGGGCGTCGCCGCCGTCTGGGGCACCACGATCGTCTCCGGCATCCTCCCGACGGACTCGGGCGTGAGCTGGCAGGGCCACCTGTGCGGTCTGGTGGCGGGCATCGTGACGGCCCTCTGCTTCCGCCGGCCGGCCCACCGCCCGGCCGTCGCGGCCTGAGGACGGCGGGGTCACGGCCTGACGACGGCGGGGCCCGCCGGGCTACACGGTCAGGCCGCGGACCACGAGGTCGGCCAGGGCGCACGCGAAGAGGGCGATGCCGATGAAGCCGTTGACCGTGAAGAAGGCCCGGTTCAGGCGGGACAGGTCGTCGGGCGTCACGATGGTGTGCTCGTAGACGAAGGCGGCGACGACGATCGCCAGGCCGGCCCAGAACAGCGGGCCGGCGTCCGTGGCGAGCGCGTACCAGGCCAGCAGGGCCGTCGTCGCGACGTGCGAGCCGCGCGCCCCCCAGAGGGCGGCCGGGACGCCGAAGCGGGCCGGGACGGACTTGACGCCTTCCGCGCGGTCGGCGGCCACGTCCTGGCAGGCGAAGATCAGGTCGAAGCCGCCGATCCACACGCCGACCGCCAGGCCCAGGACGACCGCGTCCCAGGACCACTCGCCGGTGACCGCCAGCCAGGCCCCGACCGGGCCCATCGCCTGGGCAAGCCCCAGGATGGCGTGCGGGAAGTTCGTGAACCGCTTGCCGTACGGATAGACGACCATCGGGACGACGGCGACCGGCGCCAGCGCCAGGCACAGCGGGTTCAGCAGGGCCGCCGAGCCGAGGAAGACCACGAGCGCGATCGCGGCTCCGGTCCAGGCCGAGCGGACCGACACCGCGCCGGTGACCAGCTCGCGCCCCGCGGTCCGCGGATTGCGGGCGTCGATCTCGCGGTCGATGATCCGGTTCGCGGCCATGGCGAAGGTGCGCAGCCCCACCATGCACACGGTGACGAGGAGCAGCTTGCCCCAGTGCACGGTCCGGTCGAGCTGGAACATGGCGGTCAGGGCCGCGATGTAGGCGAACGGCAGCGCGAAGACCGAGTGCTCGATCATCACCAGCCGCAGGAAGGCCTTGACCTTGCCGTCGGCCCGCGGCGCCGGGCCGGGCCCGAGGACGTCTTCCGCGGTGGTCATCATGCGAAGCTCCGGCGGAAGGAGGCCACCTCGTCGCGGAGTTCGGCGACGGGCAGGGTGCCCAGTTCCAGCTCCAGCGGGCCGCTCTCGCCCGCCGGTGCGTCCCCGCCGGGCGGCGGTACGACCCGGGCGGTCAGGGCGACCCGGTCGTCACCGGCCGCGTCGACGGTGACGGTGAGGGCGCCGTCGGACAGCTCCAGTTCGGCGCCCCCACCGGTGCCGGCACCGGACAGGGCGGCCATCAGCTCCTCGGTGAAGACCGCCACGTCCCCGTCGGACAGCTCCGGCAGTTCGAAGGAGCGGCCCTCGCCGTCCTGGCGGTCCGCCATCACCTGCCAGACGTCGGACGGGCCGGCGAACTCCTCCGGGGTGACACCGGCCTGCTCCGCGGCGAACCGCAGCCCGAAGTCGTTCACGTCGAGCTCCGGGCGCACCAGTGCCACGCACGGCGTGCCGTCGCCGAGGAACAGGGCGGGGCCGCCCACAGCAATCGGGCTCACAGGCCGTACTCCTTCCAGCGGCGGTCCACCAGGGCGGCGGTCGCCGGGTCCGACTCCACCATGTCCGGCCAGCCGCCGTCGCGGGTGTAGCCCTCCTCGGGCAGCTTCTTCGTCGCGTCGATGCCCGCCTTGCCGCCCCAGAACTGCTGGTACGAGGCGTGGTCGAGGTGGTCCACCGGGCCCTCGACGACCGTGAGGTCGCGGGAGTAGTCCGTGTTGCCGAGGGCCCGCCAGGACACCTCGTGCAGGTCGTGGACGTCGCAGTCCTTGTCCACCACGATGATCAGTTTGGTCAGCGACATCATGTGGGCGCCCCAGATGGCGTGCATGACCTTCTGCGCGTGCTTGGGGTACTTCTTGTCGATCGAGACGATCGCGCAGTTGTGGAAGCCGCCGGACTCGGGCAGGTGGTAGTCCACGATGTCCGGGACGATGATCTTCAGCAGGGGCAGGAAGAACCGCTCCGTCGCGCGGCCCAGCGGGCCGTCCTCGGTCGGCGGGCGTCCCACCACGATCGACTGGAGCAGCGGCCGCTTGCGCATCGTGATGCAGTCGATCTTCAGGGCCGGGAAGGGCTCCTGCGGGGTGTAGAAGCCCGTGTGGTCGCCGAAGGGGCCCTCCGGGAGCATCTCGCCGGGCTCCAGCCAGCCCTCGACGACGACCTCCGCGTTGGCCGGGACCTGGAGCGGGACGGTCTTGCAGTCGACCATCTCGATCCGCTTGCCCGCGACGAAGCCGGCGAAGAGGTACTCGTCGATGTCGCCCGGCAGCGGAGCGGTGGACGCGTACGTGACGGCGGGCGGGCAGCCGAAGGCGATCGCGACCGGCAGCCGCTCGCCCTTGGCCGCGGCGACGGCGTAGTGGTTGCGGCTGTCCTTGTGGATCTGCCAGTGCATGCCGATGGTGCGCCTGTCGTGGCGCTGCAACCGGTAGAGGCCGAGGTTGCGCACGCCCGTCTCGGGGTGCTTGGTGTGGGTGAGGCCGAGGTTGAAGAAGGAGCCGCCGTCCTTCGGCCAGGTGAAGAGGGCCGGCAGCAGGTCCAGGTCGACGTCGTCGCCGGTGAGGACGACCTCCTGGACGGGCGCGGAGTCGCCCTTCACCTTCTTCGGCGGCACGTGGACCATCGAGCCGAGCTTGCCGAAGGCCTCGCGGACCCCGATGAAGCCCTGCGGCAGCTCCGGCTTGAGCAGGCCGCCGATCTTCTCGCTGATCTCGGCGTAGGACTTCAGGCCCAGGGCCTTCAGGAGGCGGCGGTCGGTGCCGAACACGTTCATGGCCAGCGGCATCGCCGAGCCCTTGACGTTCTCGAAGAGGAGCGCGGGGCCGCCCGCCTTGTTCACTCTGTCGACGATCTCCCCGACCTCCAGGTACGGGTCGACTTCGGCCTTGATGCGCTTGAGGTCGCCCTCTCGCTCCAGAGCCCGGAGCAGCGAGCGGAGATCGTCGTAAGCCATAGGGGCCAGTATCCGTCACCAACTACGCTGGGAGCGTCACCGGGGCCCCCTGCGGGCCCGCCGTCACTGCCCGGGAGTCGGTCCCACACCGTGCTGCGCTATCTGCCGTTCCTGCTGATCATCGCGCTGACCATCTACGCCTTCATCGACTGCCTGAACACACCGGAGGAAGAGGTCAAGCACCTGCCCAAGGCGATGTGGGTGCTCATCATCCTGCTCTTCTCCATCGTGGGACCGGTGGTGTGGCTGTTCGCGGGCAAGAAGCGGGTGGCCTCCGGCGGTGGGCGCGGCCCCCGGGGCCGGAGCCGGTGGGTGGCTCCGGACGACAACCCGGAGTTCCTGAAGTTCCTGCGCGAGGAGCAGGAGAACAAGGACCGCGACAAGGACAAGGACTCCGACTAGTCGGCGTCGGCGGGGTCCGTGCGGGGCAGCGCGCCGACGAGCCACCGCATGTTCCGGGGTGTGACGGCTATGAGCACCTCGCGCTCCCCGTCGCGGCACTGGGCCACCAGGCAGGCGCGGCCGACGTCGTTCGCGACGATGGCATCGGGATCCGAGGGCAGCAGCCGCCGGACCCGCTCCAACACCAGCCCGGCGGGCAGCGGGTCGCGCCGGAAGGCGCCGGTGGGGTCGTTGGTGAAGGCGAGCACCCCCGGGCCCACGACGAGGTGGCTGTGGGCGTACGTACCGCCGGGGCCGCTGCGGTCACCGAGCACCAGCGCCGGGAAGACGTGCTCCCGCCCGTCGCGGCGCGGCGCCACCTCGATCACCTCGCCCCGGTCCACCTGGGACCGGCAGAGGGCGACGGTGATGCACAGCAGCACGGCGGCGGCGACGGCCGTCCAGAACAGGCTCTGGGGCACGCCGTCGGTCAACATGGCTGTGAAGGGCGCGGCGACGGCGACCGTCACGAGCCAGACGTACGGGACGGCGGCCCCCGGCGGCGCATTGCGCAGGGAGCGCGTGGAGAAGGCTGCGGTCCACGTCACGAGCCACAGCACGCCCGCACCGGCGAAGACCAGGCCCAGCGCCCAGGCCAGGGGCGCCTGGTGGGCGTCGCGCGGGTGGTCGGTGGTAAGGGAGCTGCCGGCGCTCGGGCCGTTGCCGTACTGGACCGCGGTGACCGCGCCCCGCCAGGCGACCAGCCGGACGGGCCTGTCCGCGGGGAAGTGCCTCTCGTCGGGTTTGTAGTCCAGGGTGATCACCTGGCTGGTCCCGTCGGCCGTCGCGAACTCGATGTCGGCGTGCCGGAGGCTGCCGTTGTCCAAGCGCCCCACCACCGTCGCGGGAGCCGCACTCAGGCAGTCCCGCGTCTGTCCCCGGGCGCACGGGGTCGCGGCCTCGAAGGCGCGTTGCGTGTCCACGGCGTTCGCGACGGGGCCGAGCAGCAGCCCGGCCCCGGCCAGTACCGACGCCAGCCCGACGGCGGCGACCGCGACGAACGCGGACCGTTTGCGCGGCTCCCCGGTCGTCCCCCCGTTGTTTTCGATCATGCTGGTCAGCATGCCCGGGGGGCCGCTCGCCGCGTCCCGGACCGGAAGGTCTGTTACGGACCCCGGACGGGGAGGCGGCGGTTCCGTCACACGCCCCCGGGCGGGGGCGCGGCAGGGTCCTACCGGGCCCAAGGGAGGGCGCGGGTGCCCTCCTCGCCCGGCACCGACACCACGCCGTCCGCGCGCATCGCGACGTAGGCCTGGAAGGTCTCGGCGGCGTGGATCCGGCGCGGCACGTCCGCGGGCAGGACCAGGGTCTGGCCGGCGGTGACCTTCTCGGTGCGGCCGTCGCAGGTGGCCTCCAGGGAGCCGGCGGTCAGGGTCCAGACCTGCTCGCGGCTGACCGAGTGCTCGGGGCCGGTGGCGCCGGCGGGCATGTCGACGTGCCAGGTGGACAGCTCGGAGCTGCCGCGACTGGGGGCGGCGAACGCGGTCATGGTGGCGTTCGGGGTGGTGGTGACGTTCTCGGGGGAAGCGGCGATCACGTGCAAGGCGGGGCCCATTCTTCTCGGCTACTTAGTCAAGGTGCTTTACTCGCAGTGAGTAAAGCACCTTGACTCAGTCGTGTCACCATATTTGCGTGACGAGAGACGACTACGCCGGCGTCGAGCTGACCTTCCTGCTCGGCCTGGGCTTCCAACTGGTGCTGGGCGATTTCACCCGGCGCCTGGCCGACGCGGGCCAGGGCGACCTGCGGCCCGTGCACGGCATGGCCTTCCAGGCCCTGAAGGGCGACGGCGCCACCGCCACCGAGCTCGCCGAGCGGCTCGGGGTGACCAAACAGGCGGCCGGGCAGATCGTGGACGATCTGGAGAGGCGCGGCTACGTACGCCGCGAGCCGCACCCCGGGGGCGGCCGCCGCAAGCTGGTCGTGCTGACCGCGGCGGCCCGGGAACACCTCTTGGTCGCGGGCCGGGTCCTGCACGAGCTGGAGGCCGAGCTCGCGGGCAGCGCCGACGTCGGCGCCCTGCGCCGGGAGCTGTCGCGCGTCGTGCGCGCGCTCCACGGAGAGGAGGGGCTGCCGCCCCTGCGCCCGGTGTGGTGAACGCGGCCCCGGCGGTTCAGGAGGCCTTGCGGGCCCTGGTGAAGGACGCGTACGACTCGCGCAGCCGCGCCCAGCGGGCGTCCGTCCAGGTGGACCAGTCCGTCGGGCGTCCGGCCAGTGCGGCGTCCAGCAGCTCGAAGTGCTCGTGCCAGCCGGCCAGGCAGTCGAGGCGGTCCTCGTCGGATCCGCCGCGTTCGTTCAGGAACCGGATGACCGTCGAGTCGGTGCCGACGGCCTCCAGGTGGAAGCGGATCCGCCCGTGCTCGCTCACGGTGTACTCGGCGACGCGCTCGACGTCCCAGGCCGAGACGTGGCCGCTCACCACGGTCCCGGTGTTCAGCCAGCGCAGCGTGACGGCACCGCCGAGGTGCCGCTCCAGGACGTCGGCCTCGGCCAGCCAGCCGCGCAGCCCGTCGGGCGTGGTCAGGGCGTGCCAGAGGGCCTCATAGGCGTACGGCAGGTGCAGCTCGAAGCGGAGCAGCCAGTGGTTCTCGCCGCGCCGTTCGCTGGTGGCATGGCTCACGAGGGACATGCCACCAGCGTCCCACTCCCGACGGTCAGACGCCCGCGTACGAGTGCTTGCCGCTGAGCAGGATGTTCACGCCGTAGTAGTTCCAGATCCAGCAGGCGAAGGCGAAGAGCGCCAGGTAGGCGGCCTTGCGGCCCTTCCAGCCGGCGGTGGCGCGGGCGTGCAGGTAGCAGGCGTACGCCACCCAGGTCACGAAGGACCAGACCTCCTTGGGGTCCCAGCCCCAGTAGCGGCCCCAGGCGTCGCCGGCCCAGATCGCGCCCGCGATGATCGTGAAGGTCCACAGCGGGAAGACGGCCGCGTTGATGCGGTAGGAGAACTTGTCCAGCGAAGCGGCGGACGGCATCCGCTCCAGGATGGAGGAGGTGATCCTGCCGGGCTTGCCGCCGTCGGCGAGCTTGCCCTCGTAGGCGTCGCGGAAGAGGTAGAGGACCGCGCCGGCCGCGCCGAGGTAGAAGACGGCGCCGCAGAAGATGGCGGTGGAGACGTGGATCCACAGCCAGTACGAGTGCAGGGCCGGGACCAGCTGGTCGCTGTCGGTGTAGAGCCAGGTGACGGCGATGCCGAGGTCCAGAAGGACGGTGGTGACCAGGATCAGGCCCATCCAGCGGACGTTCTTCTTCAGGGCGAGGAGCGCCAGGTACGTGCCGACGGCCACCGTGGAGAAGGTGATCGAGAACTCGTACATGTTGCCCCAGGGGGCCCGCTCGACCGACATCGCGCGGGCGACGACTCCGGCCGCCTCGACGAGGAAGGCGAGCGCGGTCAGCGACACCGCGATCCGGCCGTACAGGTCGCCCTGCACCGTGCCGCCGGCGGCGCCGGGGCCGTCGGGCACGTCACGGGTGCCCGCGCCGGAGCGGGTGGTGACCTTCGGCCGGTCGAGGACCGCGGTGGCCCCGCCCTTGCCGCGGACCTGTACGGCCGGGGCCGGGGCCGCATCGGCGCCGGTGAGCGCGGCGGCCGTACGGGCCACCTTGCTGCGGCTGCCGAAGGTCCACTCGGCGATGTGCGCGAAGAAGGCGAGCGTGAAGACCGCCATCGACGAATAGATCAGGTAGTTGCTGATCTGAGCCAGGTTCTCGTTGGCTGCGGCTGCGAGCGGCGTCATCCGCGCTCTCCTTCAGGGGTTTCTTCGACACGTGGTTCGGCAGGTGCGGTGGGCGCGCTCGGCGCCTGCTGGTGCAGGGTGGCGGCGAGGTCCGCCAGTTCCTCGGGGAGCCGGGCGGACTCGCTGCGGCCCAGACCCGCCATCTCGACGACGGTGACGCCGTCCTTGCCGGTCACCGCACGGACCCAGACCCGTCGGCGCTGGATGAACAGCGATCCGGCGAGGCCCGCGATGGCGGCGATCGCGCCCCCGAGGGCGAGGGCGCTGCCGGGCTGGTGGGTGACGGAGAAGGTGGCCCACCGCTCGATGCCCTCGAACTTCACGGTGCCCGCGCCGTCCGGCAGGGTCATCGTGTCGCCGGGCGCCAGCTTCTGCTTGAACTGCTGGCCCGACCCGTCCTTGAACGGCACCAGCTTGGCGGTGTCGAGCCGGTAGACGTTCTGCGGCAGACCCGAGTCCACGCCGAGGCTGCCGTGGAAGGCGTTGAGCATGAGCCGCGGGTTCAAGGGGGCGGGGAACTGCGAGAACATCGTGCCCATGCCCTCGCCGGCGAAGGTCGGCACGAAGACGGCGTTGAAGCCGAGCTGCTCGCTCTTGCCGTCCTTGTCCTTGTAGCCGTCGGTGACCTTGACGGCTCCGGTGGAGGTGAGGTTGCCGTCCTGCGGGAGGACCGGGACGGCGTCCTTGTAGACCACCTTCCCGGTGGGGTCGGTCACCGAGATGATCGGCGCGTAGCCGTGGCCGAGCAGGTAGATCTTGGACCCGTCGACCTCAAGGGGCTTGTTGACCTGGATCTCGCGCTTCTGCGGTGCGCCGTGCGCGCCGTCACGGAAGGTGACGTACGCCTTGAAGTCGCGCGGGGTGCCCCGCTGCGGGCCGGACATCTCGTAGGTGGCGTCGAACCGGTCCAGCGTGAAGCTGAACGGCGGCAGGTCGTCCGGGTGGAAGAGCGTGCCGGGCTTGAAGTCGTCGTACTGGGTGAGCGTGTTGGAGAAGCCGCTGCCGCGCAGGACCAGCTTGCCGCCCTCGGACTTGAAGTACTGGCCCCAGGCGAAGGCCACCAGCATCACGATCAGCGAGACGTGGAAGACCAGGTTCCCGGCCTCGCGGAGGTAGCCCTTCTCCGCCGCCACGTGGTCCCCGCCCGCCTCGGTACGGAAGCGCCGCTCGCCGAGGAGCGTCTTCGCGAGCGCGAGGACCTCCTCCGGGGTCTTCCCGGTGCGCCAGGTGGTGTGGGCGGGCAGCCGGTCGAGGCGGCCCGGGGCACCCGGCGGGCGGCCGCGCAGCTGGCCGACGAACTGCCAGGCGCGCGGGATGATGCAGCCGATCAGCGAGATGAACAGCAGCAGGTAGATCGCGGAGAACCAGACCGAGCTGTAGACGTCGAAGAGCTGCAGCGCCTCGGCGATGCCGACGTAGGAGGAGTGCTCGTCCTTCCACTGCGCGACCTTCAGCGCGTCGACGTTGGTCTGCGGCACGAGGGAGCCGGGGATGGCGCCCAGCGACAGCAGGAAGAGCAGGATCAGCGCCACCCGCATGGAGGTGAGCTGCCGCCAGAACCAGCGGGCCCAGCCGATCACGCCGATGCCGACGGGACCGCGGTCCTCGACGGGTGCGGTGGAGAGCTGGGCGCCCGCGTCGCCGAGGGCGGCGGAGTCGCCGGGCTCGGCGGGCTCGGCGGGCTCGTGCGACGCCTCGGTGGACGCTTTGTCTGTCGTACTCATGTCCGTTAAGTCCTCAGATCCCCACCGTGAAGGTTTGGGTCCAGCTCTGCATGTCGCTGACGATGCTGTCCCACATTCCTGTGACGAGCAGCAGTCCGGTCAGGATCAGCATGCCGCCGCCGATGCGCATCACCCACGCGTAGTGCCGCTTCACCCACCCGAACGCGCCGAGCGCCTTGCGGAAGGCGATCGCGGCGAGGATGAAGGGCACGCCGAGGCCCAGGCAGTAGACCACGGTCAGCAGGGCGCCGCGGCCGGCGCTCGCCTGGTCGAGGGAGAGGGTGGTCACGGCGGCGAGGGTCGGGCCCATGCAGGGGGTCCAGCCGACGCCGAAGAGCACGCCGAGCAGGGGCGCGCCGAGCAGGCCCGCCGTCGGCTTCCGGTGGAAGCGGAACTCCCGCATCGTCAGACCCGGGACGGCCCCCATGAAGAAGAGGCCCATGAAGATCACCACGCCGCCCAGGACGCGGGAGATGATCTCGTTGTTCTCCCGGAGGGTCTCGCCGAAGTATCCGAAGAGCGCGCCGGTGGAGACGAAGACGGCGGTGAAGCCGGCGATGAACAGGAGCGCGCCCGCCAGCATCCGCCCGCGGCGGGCCTCGGCGAGGTCGGCGCCGCTGACGCCGGTCACGTAGGAGAGGTAGCCGGGGACGAGCGGCAGCACGCAGGGAGAGAAGAAGGAGACCAGGCCGGCGAGGAGTGCGATCGGCAGTGCGAGGAGCAGTGCGCCGTTCAGCACCGTCTCGTTCACACCGGTGGCCTCGGCGGCGAGGACGTACGGGACCACGAGGTCACTGCTCCGCGAGGACGGGGTCGATCATGGAGCGCAGCTGCTCCTCGCTGAGGGGGGCCAGGGTGCGCGCCGCGATCCTGCCCTCCCGGTCCAGGACGAGCGTGGACGGGATGGCGTTCGGGTTGAGGCTGCCCTTGGGGAAGCGCAGCAGCAGTTTGCCGTCGGGGTCGTAGAGGCTCGGGTAGGTGATCCCGAAGGTCTCCTCGAAGGAGGCGGCGTTCTGCTTGCTGTTGTCGCGGACGTTGACGCCGACGAAGACGACGTCCTTGCCCGCGTCGGCGAGTTCCTTGGAGACCTTCGCGAAGGACGGGGCCTCGGCGCGGCACGGCGGGCACCAGGAGCCCCACACGTTGAGGACGACGACCTTGCCCTTGAGGGCCGTGGTGTCGAGCGTCTTGCCGTCGACGGTCTCGCCGTCGAGCTTGGGGGCCTCGGTGCGCTCGCCCTTGGCGGCGGTGGAGACGCCCTTCGCGCCCGTGACGTAGTTCCCGCCACTCCCGGTCGGCTTGCCGCTGTCCGAACCGTCGCACGCCGTGAGGGCGAGGGCGCCGGTGAGGGTCACCGCGGTCAGCAGGAGGGCGCGGCCGCCGGTCGAGCGGCGTCGGGGGGCGCGGCTAAGGCTCATGTGAAAAGTTTCGCATGAACGGTTCCGCGATCTGTCGCGCCCCCCGGGCCGATGTCAATGCCCTGGTCAGAGGATGGGCAGTACCGGTCAGGCGGCCGTCAGGTACGCGTTCCAGCCACCGGTGGGCGACTGGCCGGGGCCGAGGGTGCGCAGCCGGGCGAGCACCTTGGGGTCCTGGACGTCCAGCCAGTCGGTGAACTGCCGGAAGGATACGAGCCGTACATCCCTTTTGTCCGCCATGCCCTTGAGTGCTTCCTCGACCGCGTCCATGTAGATGCCGCCGTTCCACTGCTCGAAGTGGTTGCCGATGAAGAGGGGCGCGCGGTTGGTCTCGTAGGCCCGGCGGAAGCCGCCGAGGTAGGTGGCGGTGGCCTGGGTGCGCCAGGCCGGGTAGTTGGCGGGTACGCCCTGCGTGGTGTTCTTCGACTGGTTGGCGAGGATGTTGTAGTCCATCGACAGCACCTCGAAGGAGTGCCCGGGGAAGGGCAGGGACTGCAGCGGCAGGTCCCAGACGCCCGACCGGCGCACGGGCCAGACCTGGAGGCCGCCGGGCGAGCTGGAGTCGTAGCGCCAGCCCAGCTTCTGGGCGGTCGGCAGGAGGGTGTCCCGGCCGAGGAGGCAGGGGGTGCGGGAGCCGGCCAGTTCCTTGCGGTAGTCGAAGGGCAGCGGTTCCACGTCGGTGAAGCCGGTGTTGGTGCGCCAGTTCGTGACGAAGGACACGGCCTGGTCGATCTCGCTCTGCCAGTCGTCCGGGGTCCACCGGGCGACGGAGCCGGGCCCCCCGCAGAAGTGGCCGTTGAAGTGGGTGCCTATCTCGTGCCCGTCGAGCCACGCCTCGCGGACGTACTTCAGGGTGGCGCGGACGTTCTCGTCCTTGAGGTAGCCGATGTCCGAGGCGCCGACGGGGTTGTTGGGCGGACGGTAGAGGCTCCGCTTCGACTCGGGCAGCAGGTGGAGGCCGGAGAGGAAGAAGGTCATGGCCGCGCCGTGGTCCTTGGCGAGCTTGAGGAAGCGCGGGAAGAGGCCGTTGCCGATCTCCCCCGCGCCGTCCCAGCTGAAGACGACGAACTGCGGCGGCGTCTCGCCCGGCCGGAGCGGCACGGGCCGGTCGGGCTGGTGGGGCTGCGGGCCGGTGTCGGCGGTGGAGCCGTCACCGATGGGCCTGGCCGGCGGCCGCTCGCCGGGCTCCGGGTCCTTCACGGGTCCGGGAGCGCCGGGACCGGACACATCGGGCAGACCGCAGCCGGCGACTCCCATCGCGGCCGCGGCGCCGAGTCCCAGTCCCAGCAGCCCCCTCCGACCGACTCCCCTGTTGTCGCGCATGTCACCGTCCCCCTCGTCGTCAACACGTCCCGACCCGAAGCCCATGGAGACGGACAAGCCGACCGGACCTGTGTGCTGACACGGTGATTCCCGCGCATCTTGTATTTAATTAGACAGGCCTGTAACGGCCCGTAACAGACCGTCGGATCACTCCCGGAACCGACCCGGGGCAGACGCGGATCAGACGAGGATCAGGCTCGGATCAGGCGCCGAACGCCTTGGACGCGCCCTTCACCGGCTTGGCGCCGGCCAGCAGGTGGGCCGGGACCAGGTCCCGGGCCGGCTCGCTGTAGCCCACCGACACGAGCTTGTCGCCCTGGAAGGTGAAGGACGTCAGGGACGCGAGGGTGCACTGCCGGCGGCGCGGGTCGTGCCACAGCCGGCGCTTCTCCGCGAAGCTGCGCACGATCCAGATCGGCAGCTGGTGGCTGACCGCCACCGCCTCCCGGCCGCGGGCCGCGTCGCGCGCCGACTCCAGCGCGCTCATCATCCGGACCACCTGCTCGACGTACGGCTCGCCCCAGGAGGGCTTGAACGGGTTCGTCAGGTGCTTCCAGTTGCCGGGCTTGCGCAGCGCCCCGTCGCCGACGCCGAAGGTCTTGCCCTCGAAGACGTTCTCCGCCTCCAGCAGCCGCCCGTCCGTCGCCAGATCCAGGCCGTGGGCCTTGGCGATCGGCTCGGCCGTCTCCTGCGCCCGCTCCAGAGGGGAGGACACCACGTAGGCGATGTCCCGGCTCTTCAGGTGCTCGGCGACCCGGTCCGCCATCCGGCGGCCCAGCTCGGAGAGGTGGTAGCCCTCGCGGCGCCCGTACAGGACCCCGTCCGGGTTGTGCACCTCGCCGTGGCGCACCAGGTGCACGACGGTGAGGTCGGACTTCGCTTCACGGCCGTCGTTGCTCATGCGGTGGCCTCCGCGGCGGCACGGGCGGCGGCCGGCAGTGCCGCCGCGACGCGCTCGATCGCCTTGTCGTCGTGGGCGGTGGAGACGAACCAGGACTCGAAGGCGGACGGCGGCAGGTAGACGCCCTGCGCCAGCATCGAGTGGAAGAACGCGTTGAAGCGGAAGCTCTCCTGCTTCTTCGCGTCGTCGTAGTCGCGCACCGCGTCCGCGGTGAAGAAGACGGAGAACATGTTGGACGCGGTCTGCAGGCGGTGCGCCACACCCTCCTTGGCGAGCGCCCCGGTGACCAGGGACTGGATCTGCGCCGAGACGGCGTCGACCTTCTCGTACGCGGCCGCGTCGAGCAGGCGCAGCTGCGCGAGGCCGGCGGCGGTGGCGACGGGGTTACCGGAGAGCGTGCCGGCCTGGTAGACGGGCCCGGCCGGGGCCAGGTGGCCCATGACGTCGGCGCGGCCGCCGAAGGCCGCGGCGGGGAAGCCGCCGCCCATGACCTTGCCGAAGGTCATCAGGTCGGGCTTGACCCCGTCGACGCCGTACCAGCCGGCGCGGGAGGTCCGGAAGCCGGTCATGACCTCGTCGGAGACGTAGAGCGCGCCGTTCTCGCGGCAGAGGTCCGCGAGTCCCTGGTTGAAGCCCTCGGCGGGGGTGACCACGCCCATGTTGCCGGGCGCGGCCTCGGTGATCACGCAGGCGATCTCGCCGGGGTGCGCGGCGAAGGCCGCCCGTACCGCTTCGAGGTCGTTGTAGGGGAGCACGATGGTGTCGCCGGCCTGTGCGCCCGTGACGCCGGGGGTGTCCGGCAGCGCGAAGGTCGCGAGCCCGGAACCGGCGGCGGCGAGCAGCGCGTCCACGTGACCGTGGTAGCAGCCGGCGAACTTCACGACCTTGGCGCGACCGGTGAAGCCGCGTGCCAGCCGGATCGCCGACATGGTGGCCTCCGTCCCGGAGGAGACGAGCCGCACCTGCTCCACGGGTGTGACGCGCGCGACGATCTCCTCGGCGAGCGCCACCTCGCCCTCACCGGGCGTGCCGAAGGAGGTGCCGCGGGCGACGGCGGCCTGGACGGCCTCGATCACCTCGGGG
Source organism: Streptomyces virginiae (assembly GCF_040638905.1). Taxonomy (GTDB): domain Bacteria; phylum Actinomycetota; class Actinomycetes; order Streptomycetales; family Streptomycetaceae; genus Streptomyces; species Streptomyces virginiae_B. The sequence continues at coordinate 32,321 of NZ_JBEZYV010000024.1, forward strand.
TGGGAGTGGCCGAGGATCATCGGCCCCCACGAGCAGACGAGGTCCACGTACTCGCGGCCGTCGGCATCGGTGAGGTACGGACCGGTGCCGGACACCATGAACCGGGGCGTACCGCCCACGGCGCGGAAGGCGCGCACGGGAGAGTTCACGCCGCCGGGGGTCACGAGGGAGGCGCGCTCGAAGAGCGTCTGCGAAACTGGGGCTTCATACGGGTACGGGTAGCTCACACCAGCCATGGTCTCAGAGGCTGCGACAGACTTGCGGGCGGGCGTTTCACCGCGTCGCCGCGGGGGAGGTCACTGCCATGATGATCAGGCTGCGCGGCGGGCGCCGCGGGGCCGTGGCGAGCAAGACCAGTCGGGTGGAGATATGCAACGCGGTGGTGGACCGGGCGAGGGTACGGACGGCCTCGATCCGCAGCGCGCCCGCGAAGCCCGCGAGGCCCGCCGCCGGGGCAAGCACCGCCGGCGCGCCACCGAGGCGGCCGACGCCGTGCCGGAGGCCGCGACGACGCCGCAGGACCTGCCCAGGGGCCGCGGCATGGGAGTGACGTACAAGTACTTCGGCGCCCCGGACGGTGCCACGGCGGCGCGGGTCCCGGTGACGATGCGGCCGGAGGAGCTCGGCGGCGACGAGCTCGGCATGGGCGGCCTCTTCACCAAGATCAAGCCGGAGACGGTGGCCGCGATGGTCCTGACCGGCATCGAGGGCATACCCCTGCACAAGGTGCCCCCGCTGGAGCTGGTCGTCCTGCACCCCGACTACGCGGTGGTCAAGCTCCCCATGACGGTGGTCGACCCGCTGCGCGGGATCGGCGAGGAGTCCGTGGGCGCGGCGGCCTTCATCTGGTCCACGGTCCCGGACCGCGGCGGCCCGAGCGACGCCTTCAACGTCTACCAGCTGCTGCACGAGTGGCAGGATTTCAGCCACCGTCTGCACGAGGCCGGACACCAGCCGTACTGCCTGGTCTGGCCCTGATCCCTCCCCTCCGGCGCCGATCGGCGGCCCTCCACAAGGGCGTCCCGGCCCGCCCGGAGGCCGGCGGTCGGGGCACGTCGAGGACGCACAACCGAGGAACGTGCCCGGTTGCGGACTGCGCGTGCCCCGCTGCGACTGCCTGACGCGAGCCCACGCCCGCCCCTTCCGGGCGCCCCGCCCCGCGGGTCGGCCCGGCTCCGGGCGCGGCCGGCGGCCGGGCACCCGACAGGTCCGCACGTGCGTGCACCCCATCAACTCCTGACACCGCGTCACTCATGCAGACGCTTTTGCCGATTTGAAGCTATTGCACGGAAATATGCGTGAATACTCCCGGATGACGGCTCATCACATGTCTGCCTGGTAGCCACTTCGCGGTGCCGCTCAGGATCAGCCTGCGCGACGGGGCGGGGTGGGGGCCTGCGGCCCTGAGCGGTCATCGTCGCGGGCGCTCGGGCGCCTCCTCCGGGAGGACTGAGGCCCGAAGCAACAAGAAAGGTCCTGCTGTGGCATTGGATGTCATCCGGTCGGGTCCACCCGACAAAAGGCCCAGACGCAATCTGTTCAAACGGGGAGTCCTCGTCCTGCTCCCCGCCGCGCTCCTGGCGGCGGCAACCCTGGTCCCGAACCTCGCTCACGCTCTGGAAGCCCCCGTGAACCTGGGGACCGCCACCAATTACGCGGTCCTGGCCGGTTCGACGGTCACCAATACCGGCCCCACCGTCATCAACGGCGACCTGGGGCTCCACCCGGGCACATCGGTGACCGGCTTCCCGCCCGGCATCGTCAACGGAACGCAGCACATCAACGACGCCGCCGCCGCTCAGGCGAAGTCCGACCTCGTCATCGCCTACAACGACGCGGCGAGCCGGGGACCCGGCACCGCCACGCCGCCCGACATCGGCGGCCAGACACTGGCGCCGGGCGTCTACACGGCCTCGTCGACACTGAACCTCACCGGAACGGTCACTCTCGACGGCCAGAACAACCCCGAGGCCGTCTTCATCTTCCAGATCCCCTCGACCCTGATCACAGCTCCGGCGAGCGTCGTGGCCCTGATCAACGGAGCAAACGCCTGCAACGTGTTCTGGCAGGTGGGGAGCTCCGCCACGCTCGACACGAACACCCAGTTCAAGGGCAACATCCTTGCCCTGACGTCCATCACGCTGAACACCGGCGCCGTGCTCGAAGGCCGCGCCCTGGCGCGCAATGGCGCGGTCACGCTGGACACCAACACCATCACCAGGGCGGCCTGCGCCGTCGGCCCGCCTGGGCCTCCCGGACCGAGCGGGCCTCCCGGACCGACCGGCTCTCCCGGCCCGACCGGTGCCCCTGGCCCGACCGGTGCCCCTGGCCCCACGGGTGAGCCCGGACCGACCGGCGCGCCCGGCCCCACGGGTGAGCCCGGACCGACCGGCGCGCCCGGCCCCACGGGTGAGCCCGGACCGACCGGCGCGCCCGGCCCCACGGGTGCCCCCGGCCCCACGGGTGCCCCCGGACCGACCGGCAGCCCTGGTGCACCCGGCCCCACGGGCGCACCCGGCCCCACGGGCGCACCCGGCCCCTCCGGCAGCCCCGGCGCACCCGGCCCCGTTGGACCCGCAGGACCTGCCGGACCTGCCGGCCCCGTAGGACCCGTAGGACCCGCCGGACCTGCCGGACCTGCCGGACCTGCCGGACCCGCCGGACCCGCCGGACCCGCCGGACCCGCCGGACCCAAGGGGCCGCGCGGCGACAAGGGTGAAGATGGCGACTCGGGTGATCACCACCACGGTCACGGCGACGACGGTGAAGACGGCCACGGCGAGCACGACCACGAAAGGCCGCCCGGCCACGGTCACGACGACCACGGAAAGCCCGGCCACGGTCACGACGACCAGGGCAAGCCCCCGTGGGCCGACTTCCTGCCAGGCGGCCTCGACGACGCCCTGGGCCAGTTCGGTCCCGGCCACGCCGCCAAGAGCGTCAACTTCGCCCACGTGAGCGCCGCCACCGGCCGACAGCCGAAGGAGGCGCCGGCAGACCTCGCCGCGACCGGCTCGGGCAGCGGTGCCGGCATCATGGCCGCCGCCGCGGCCGCGCTGGCGTTCATCGCAGGCTCGGCCTTCTTCGCCATGAAGAGGACCCGGGGAGGCACGGCAACCCGACAGGACTGACCCGTCGCGGGCATGACCGTCCCGCGCGTTGAGCCATTCGCCACCGAGCTCCCGGACATTCGTCCGGGGGCTCAGTGGTGCCCGCGCGTGATCGGCGGCAAGGCTCAGGGTGTTCCTGCAGCAGCAGCCGTGGCCGCCCGTACGGTCGGCGCCGACCGGGGACGGGGAGCAGGGGGGAGAAGGCGTCGAAATGCAGCCATATTTTTCTGTACTGTCTTGCTACCGCCCAGTAGGTCGGCAATAGCCGTGGAACGGCGTAACCGCACCGGAAGGCGCCATTGCCGACGACCCGTCACCAGTCCGTCCGGTAAGCACTTTCCGGACGGACCGGAGCGGGTCCGCTTTGTTCCTGGGCGAGCCTGACGGACGATGTCCGTGCCGCTCGGGTCACCTGAGGTCGCTCAGCACACCACTCACGTTGAGGACTTCGTGGCACTCCTGCGCCTGACGGCCGGTGGCCGGCGTGCCCGGCTTTGCACAGGTCACCTGGACAGTCACAGTCTGGCTCTCGGTGATGCTGATGGGGGTGACCCAGTGGTAGTCCTGGTTTCGGAACGTCTCCAGCGCGATCGTCGTGATCTTGCGGTCACCGAAGTTGATCGTCACCACGCCCTCGTCGCCCTGGAAGTTGGCGACGACGAGGTCCGTGATGCCGAACACCTTGCCCGCCGGCACCGTGTAGGAGCCGGTCTTGGACTGGCCGCCGCCGGTCTGCAGGTCGATGGTGGCCGAGCTCTGCAGCCCGCCCCCACCGCCGCCGGCCCCGCCACCACCCGTACCGCCGCCGCCCGCTCCGGGCTGGTTGCCCTTCGCCGCGCCCGGGGCCGTGCCCGCGCCGCCCGGCTGCTTGCCGTCACCGGTCACCGGGGTCTGCCCCGCCCCGTCCGCGGCGGGCGCCGGGTTCCTGGCCGCCTCGGCGGCGGCCTCCTTGGCGGTGCTGCGCACGGCCGGGCGCACCAGCATGAACCAGGCGAGCAGCAGCGCGAGCAGCGCCGCCAGAACGGCGAGCAGCCACGTCGGGAAGATCGGGATCTGGACGAACTCCACGTCCAGCGGAGCCCGCACGTTCTCCGGCTCGGGCCGCACCGTGGCGGCGTCGCCGTCCTCACCGTCCTTGGTCTCGGCCACCTCCACGGTGAACGGCCAGGTCACGGGGGATCCGAACCACACCGGGCCTCCGGCGCGCACCTTCAGCACCACCTCGGCGGACTCGCCCGGCTCCAGCTTCAGCGTGGCCGGGGCGAAGTCGAACTTCAGGTCCTCACCGGGCTGCGCGGGCGTGAAACCGACCCGTACCGGGGAGTTCCCCTCGTTGCGCACGGCGATGCGGTAGCGCCCGCGGAGCCAGCCGCGGCGGCGTTTGGGAGCGCTCTCCGCGCGAAGCTCCCGGAACTCCTCGACGTGCACGGTGGTCTCGGGAACCCGGACCGCCTCGGGCTGCTCGGTGGGCAGCACACGCACGGCGAGCGGCACGTCCCCGGCCCGCACCTGGGGCGAACGGGGCGGCGCCAGACGGATCGTCACCGTTTCCGAGGTGCCCGGATACAGCGAGACGCGCTCGGGTTCCACCGTGGTCCAGGCAGCGCAGTCGCCGACGACCTCCAGGCGGTACGCCTCGACGATGTCGCTGTCGTTGCGGACGGTCAGGCTCGTGGTGGCGGTACCGCCCGGCATCACCGACACCGGCTCGATGTCGAGGACGGGCGCGCCAGGGCTGGGAGATGCAGCTGGGGATGTCACGCCACGACGCTACGCCGACGCCCGCGCCGCCTCCACGGACGCGGGGGCAAGGCCCCGGGCAGTCCCGATGCCCCCACAGACTTCCCAACTCCTCATGTACGGCCATCGGTTGGATCTCAGCGTCGAGATCCGAGCAAGCCGGCCAATTCCGCTACCCCACGTACGCATCACGGAACAGGTACGACACATGCGCTGCGCTGACACCAACAGCCCCGTCCTCACGTCCCACACCGGCATGTCCCAGCCCCCCAGCCCGGCCCCTCCCCGCAGAACCGGCCGACGGGTGACCGTGGCCGTGTACGCGTCGGACCCGATCCTGCGCGTCGGGGTCGTCCACCAGCTGCGCCAACGCCCCGAGATCGAACTCGTCCCCGACACGGACGCCGACGCCGCGCAGGTGTCGCTGGTGACCGTGGACAGCGTGGACGACGAGACCGCCGCACTGCTGTACCGGCTGCGGCACAACCCCGGCACGCGCACCGGGCTCGTGGTCGGCACCTTCGCATCCGGGGACGCCCTGCAGCGCGCCATCGAATGCGGGGTCAGCGCGGTGCTGCGGCGCGCCGAGGCCGACCAGGACCGGCTGCTGCGGCTGGTCCTGGCGATAGCGAACGGCGAGGGCGTCCTGCCCGGCGACCTCCTCGCCAAGCTCCTCGACCACATGGGCAGCCTGCAGCGTTCGGCGCTCGATCCGCGCTCCGTGTCCCTGTCCACCCTGACCTCCCGCGAGGCGGACATGCTGCGCCTGGTGTCGGAGGGCCTGGACACCGCGGAGATAGCGCGCAAGACCTCGTACTCCGAACGGACCGTCAAGAACGTTCTGCACGAGGTGATCACGCGCCTGCAGCTGCGCAACCGGACGCACGCGGTCGGCTACGCCCTGCGCAACGGGCTGATCTGACGCCCGGACGGACGGTGGCGGGCGGGGACGGCCGCCCGCCACTGCCCGAAAGCGCAACGCACGCTTCCCCCGCATCCGGCCCCGAGGCCCTGCCGCACCGGCCGGTCCCGGCCGCAGGGTGGCGGGGTGACAGGCAGCATGCTGGACCGGACTGTGAGGTGGGCCGTGATGGGCACGGATGGGTCCGGCAGTCGGCGACACCGCTGGGGGAGGGCCGGCGCGTCGATGCTGCTGCTGGCGCCCTTGCTCGCGGTGACGGCGGCCGCCGGACCGGGCGACACCGGGGCGCGGCCCCTCGCGGCCGACGCGGGCGACAGCCGGGTCGCGTACGCCGGTACGCGCCACCGCAGCCTGGGGCGGGTGGCGAGCGGCAGGTCCGACACCAGCACCCCGCTCTTCGGTGACGGACCGGTCCACCTCGACGTCCAGCCCGCAGCCCTGGGCGACCAGCTCGTCTTCGCCGGCCGGCGCGACGAGAAGACCCCGCAGGTCTACCTGAGGTCCGCCGACGGCTCGGTACGCCGGCTGACCAGCGGCATGGACGCGGGCAACCCGCGGCTGACCCCCGACGGGCGGTCGGTCGTCTTCGACTCGGCCCAGCGCGCCACGACCGGAGGCGTCCAGCGCGACCTGTGGCTCGTGCGCACCGACGGCACCGGCCTGACCAGGCTGACCGACACTCCCGCGAACGAGGAGCACCCCACCGTCTCCCCGGAGGGCGGACGCCTGGCGTACTCCTCCGACGGCGACCCGGCCGCCGGCCGGCAGGTCTACGTACGCCCCCTGCGCGGCGGCGCCGCCACCCGGCTCACCGACCCGGCCAACGGCCCGGCCACCGAGCCGGTGTGGAACCCGGTGGACGACGCCGCGAACCGCGACGTAATCGCCTACACCGCCACCGGGGCCTCCGGGCCCCGCCTGCGGTGGACGAACGGCCGCGCCGACGGGCAGTTGCTGGCCGGCGCCCAGGCCGGCTGGCGTACCCGGGGGGCAGCCTGGCTGCCCGACGGGAACGGCCTGCTCTTCCTCAGCCCGGACCGCACCTGCGAATGCAAGGGCGACTGGGACCACGTCTTCCAGGTGCCCGCGCACTCGGCGGACACCCCGCAGCTCGTCTACAGCGAGGACCGCGAGATCGGCTCGCCCACCTGGCTCGGCCCCCTCAAGGGCGGCGGCGCCGTCGTCGAACGGATCTCGGCGGCCGGCCCGCACACCGTGACCCTGCAGGACGCCCGGACGGACGGCTCCGACCCCCGCGACCTGGGCCTGACCATCCTCGACGAGGACCCGGCGGCCGACACCAACACCGACCCGGCCAAGGACCCGCTGTTCCAGCCCGGCCCCGACCACGACCCGTGGACGGAGCGGCAGAGCTACACGCCCGACGGGCGCAGGATCGTGGTCACCCGCTTCGAGGGCAGGCCCGGCTCCCGGATCCAGCGGATCTGGACGGCGGACGCCGACGGAACCGACGCATCGCCCCTGCCGCTCGCCGGCCGCGGCCCCAAGGACTGGGACACCGACCCCACGTTCTCCCCCGACGGCAGGTACCTCGCCTTCACGCGTACCTCGCCCGGCGGCGCCGGCCAGGCAGCAGGCCCCGGGCGCATCCTGATCGCGGACGCCGCCACCGGCGCGATCCGCGGTGGGATCACCCCGCCCCCGGACCTGCCCGGCGGCGGCGACGCCCAGCCCACCTGGTCCTCCGACGGCACCACGCTCGCCTTCACCCGCAACCTGGTGATCAACGGCCACGGCGGCAACAAGCACGTCTGGACCGTGCCCGTGGACCACCTGGACCGGCAGCGCGACCTGAGCGCCACCATGTGCCCCGGCGCCTGCGACGTCATCGACGACAGCCCGGCGTTCTCCCCGGACGGCGCCACCATCGCCTTCAACCGCAAGAACGGCGGCGGCCGCGTCGACGAGCGCAGCGGCATCCTGCTGGCCTCCGCGGCCGGCGGCACCTGCCGGGTCCTGCTGCCCGACGCCGCCCGCGACAAGCCGGGGGCCTGCGGCCGCGAACTGCCCGAGACCACCGGCTCCGGTCCCTTCCAGCCCCGTGACGCCGCCTGGACCGCCGACGGCAGGAGCCTGGTGCTCACCGGCCGCGGCTCCCGGGCCGTCAACAGCCCGGAGAAGCTGAAGCTGGTGGACGTGGCGACCGGCGCCCACAACCTGCTCGTCACCGGCCTGCCGGGTCGTCAGAAGGAGCCCACCGTGCAGCAGTCGGTGGACCTCGCGGTAAGGGCACCCGAGAAGACCCCGCCGCTCACCGTCGGCGGCTCGGCCACCGTCCGGGTGGACGTCGTCAACCACGGCCCGGCGGCCTCCCCCGGCACCCGGCTGACCGTCGCACCCCCGCTCGGCGTGAGCGTCACCGCGCTCACGGCACCCGGCGCCACCTGCGACGCCGCGGCCCTGACCTGCACCCTGGGCGTGGTGCGCCCCGGCACCACCGTCCCGGTGTCGGTCACCCTCACCGGCGTCACCCCCGGCGACCAGCCCGTGGAGTGGTCGGTCACCGGCACCGTCCTCGACCCCCGCCCCAGCGACAACGCCGGCCGGACCGTGGTGCCGGTGCGGGAGACCCCCGTACCCCCCACGCCGACGCCGACGCCCACCCCGACACCGGCGCCGACCCCGGCCCCGACGCCTCCGCCCGCGCCGCCGCAGCCGCCCGCGCCCCAGGCAGGTCCCGGGGTGAGCATCACCGCGCAGCCGAACCCCGGCTACGTCGGCGGCCGCGTCGTCGTCACCTACACCGTCGCCAACGGCCGGAGCGCCCTGGCCACCGGCCTGCGGCTGCGCATCGGCCTGCCCCAGGGCGTCCCCCACGACGGGCCGCCGCCGGGCTGCGACCAGAACTGGACGTGCGCACTGCCGGACCTGGCGCCGGGCGCCCGCAGCGTCCTGCGGATCGTCCTGAGCCCCGACAAGGCGCTCACCGCCCAGGTCACCGCGACCCTCACCACCACCGGCACGGACGCCGACCCCGGCGACAACACCGCCCAGCAGCAGCTGCGCGTCCTCCAGCCGCGCATCGTCGCCGTCCCGGCGATCGGCAGGCCCGGCTTCGTCACCTCGGTACGCGGCGAGGACTTCCCGCCCGGCGCGCCGGTTCGGTTCGCGTGGAAGCCGGGCATCACCGCCGCGGCGGCGCCGACCCACCCGCAGGCCGACGGCACGTTCATCGGCCAGCTGCTGATCCTCGCCAAGGACCAGACCGGCCCGCGCACCATCACGGCGAGCGGCCCCGGCTTCTCCCCGGTGCAGACCGACTTCCTCGTGGTCAACGGCACGGTGCAGCCGCCCGACGAGGTGGCCCGCCGGTGATCCACGAGGTCGACGAAGGGCTCCGGCGGCTGCTGGCGGAGTCCGGCCTGGAGGCGTCGGGCGTCGAGGTCGTCTTCGACGCGCCGACCCGGGACTGGGCGGCCCGCCGCAGCGCGCCCACCGTCTGCGTGTTCCTGTACGACATCCGGGAGGACCCGACCCGGCGCGGCAGCGGCGCGGGCGAGGTGTACGACGCGGACGGCTTCGTCGTCGCGCGCCGCACCCCGCCGCGCTGGTTCGAGCTGACGTACCTGGTCACCGCCTGGGCGGGCAGGCCACAGGACGAGCACCGGCTGCTGTCGCAGGTGCTCTCCTGCCTGGTGAACACCGACACGCTGCCGCCGCGCCTGCTCACCGGCACGCTCGCCGACCTCGGCCTGCTCGTGGACGTGGACGCGGGCGGCACCGGAATGGACGCGCCGGCCGCCTCCGACGTGTGGTCGGCGCTGGGCGGCGAACTCAAGCCGTCCCTCGGGCTGCGTGTGAAGGCCCCGCTGGCCGGCATCGGCAAGACCACCGCCCCGCCGGTCACCCAGGGCCTCGTGGTGGACTCCGTACCGCAGGCCGGGCCGGACGGCGACGGGAGGCCGCGCCGGCTGCGCTACGTCGAGCTGGCCGCACCGGGGCCGGAAGGCTTCGGCGGGTCCCGCGAACGGCCCAAGGCCCCCGCCCGCCGGCGACGAGGAGAACGCCAGCCGTGACGCACACCCTGCAGCCCCCGGCCCCCGCGCCCGCGCCGGGCCCCGAGAGGGCCTCCGACGGCGAGGTCCCCCACCTGTGGGCACGGCTCCGGCTCGTCGAGGAACGGGTCCGGCTGGCCGTGGACCTGCGGCGCGCCGTCGACCCCGACCCGGACGACCCCTACCGGGGCCAGTACTTCACGCCCGAGGCGGCCGCCCGAATCCTGGACGGGAAAGCCGCCCCGGACCTGCCCACGCTCGCCCCGGCCGGCCCGCCGCCGCCCGGCTCACCGCTCGACGTCCTCGTCACGCGCTTCGGCCTGGAGCCGCTGGACGTGGACCTGCTCCTGGTCGCGCTCGCCCCGGACCTGGACGCCCGGTTCGAACGGCTCTACGGCTACCTCAACGACGACCTGACGCGCCGCCGGCCCACCGTCGGGCTCGCCCTCGAACTCTGCGGCCGCGGCCGGGTCGCCGCCGCACGCTTCCGGCTCGCCTCCGGCGCACCGCTCGTCGCGGGCGGCCTGCTGGAGGTCACGGAACCCGAGCGGCCGCCCCTGTCACGGGTGCTGGCCGTACCGGACCGGGTCACCGCCCACCTGCTCGGCGACGCGGCGCCCGATCCGCAGCTGGCCGAGGTGCTCGGCGAAGCCGCCGACGACCCGGCCGTCGACCCCGACGAGCTGTACCGGGCCGCCGCCGCGGCCCTGAGCGGCACCGGCCACGTACACCTGCGCACCCGCGGCGGCGACCCCGAGGGCCTGGCCGCCGCCGCCCTGCGGGCCCGCGGGCTGCGCCCCCTGGTCCTGGACCCTTCGGCGCTTGCCCACCACGCCCGCGCCCTGCCCGCACTCGCCCGCGCAGCGGCCCGCGAAGCCCGGCTGGTGGGCGCCGGAGTGCTGCTCGGGCCGCTGGAGGACCTGCCCGACAAGCCCGACGAGCGCGCGCACGTACTGCGCACGCTGTGCACGGTGCTGCGCGGCATCCCCCTGTTCACGCACGGCACCAGCGGCTGGGAGCCCGCCTGGGCGGCCGCCACCCCCGTCTCCCTGACGGTGACGGCCCCCTCCCCCGACCGGCAGGCCGTGCGCTGGCGGCACGCCCTGGAACGCGCCGCGGTCGAGCACGGCGAGACGGGCGCTGCCGGCGAGACGGGCGGGCACGGGGAGACGGGCGAGGTGGCCGGGGCCGGCGAGGCGAGCGGGGCCGACGAGGTCGAAGCCCTCGCCCGGTCCGTGTCCGCGCACCGCCTCGACGCCGGGCAGCTGCGGCGCGCCGCCGACACCGCGTCGCGCACCGCCGCGCTCGACGGCCGTCCCGTCTCCCCCGCCGACCTGCGTGCCGCCGTACGGGCCCAGAACGGCGCGGGCCTGGCCCGCCTCGCACGCCGGGTGGAGCCCGCCGTGGGCTGGGACGACCTGGTACTGCCCGCCCCCACCCACCGCCGACTGCGCGAACTCGCGGTGCGCGCACGCCACCGCGACCAGGTGCTCGGCCAGTGGGGCATGCGCCCCGGCGGCGGCCGCGGACGCGGGGTGATCGCCCTGTTCGCGGGCTCCTCCGGCACCGGCAAGACCATGTCCGCCGAGGTGGTGGCCGCCGACCTGGGCATGGACCTGTACGTGGTGGACCTGTCCACGGTCGTCGACAAGTACGTCGGCGAGACCGAGAAGAACCTGGAACGGATCTTCACGGAGGCGTCGGCCGTCAACGCGGTGCTCCTCTTCGACGAGGCCGACGCGATCTTCGGAAAGCGCTCGGACGTGAAGGACTCCCACGACAAGCACGCCAACATGGAGTCGGCCTACCTGCTCCAGCGGATGGAGTCCTTCGACGGCATCGCCATCCTGACGACCAACCTGCGGGCCAACCTCGACGAGGCGTTCACCCGCCGCCTCGACGTGATCGCGGACTTCCCGGTGCCCGACGCCGCCCAGCGCCGGGCCCTGTGGGAACGCTGCCTGGGCGACCGGCTGCCCCGGGCCGACGACGTCGATCTCAAGTTCTGCGCCGACCGGTTCGAACTGGCCGGCGGCTCGATCCGGTCCTGCGCGGTGACGGCCGCCTACTCCGCGGCCGCTGCGGGCGGAGCGCTGGCCATGCGCCAGGTGGTGACCGCCGTCGCCCAGGAGTACCGCAAGCTCGGACGCCTGGTCCTGGAGGGCGAGTTCGGACCGTACCTCGGCCAGGTCACGGACGTGTGAGCCGCGTACGGGGGCGTGCGGGGCGTGCGCGCTGCCTGGACGGTCCGGCGCAAACGACCGCGAGGGCAGCGCACTTGCCCCTGGCCAGGTCCGCACGCCCCTGCCGACGGGGGCGCCCGCGCACGAGGCTGTGACCAGACCTGATTGCAAAGCCGTGACGAAGGAGCGAGCATGCCGACGTACCTCACCCCGGGCGTGTACGTGGAGGAGGTGCAGTCCGGTGCTCGCCCGATCGAAGGGGTCGGCACCGCCGTCGCCGCGTTCGTCGGGTTCGCCCAGAGCGGGCCCTTCCACGAACCGACGCTGGTCACCAGCTGGGACCAGTACTCCCAGCACTTCGGCGGCTTCACCGAGGGCACCTACCTGCCCCACGCCGTCTACGGCTACTTCGCCAACGGCGGCGGCGCCGCGTACGTCGTCCGCATCGGCGGATCCGACCGCGACGACGCCTCCACCGCACCGGCCGCCGCGGGATCGGTCCCCCAGCCCCGCGCCGCGGAGCCCGTCGAGCTCGGCGGCTTCCTGATCACGGCGCGGCCGGGCACCACCGGCGTGACCGTGGAGATCGCCGACGCGGACGGGGAGAACCCGCCCGAGGACCGCTTCAAGCTCTTGGTCCGCCAGGGCGAGCAGGTCGCCGAGACCTTCGAGGTCTCCGCCCGCAAGAACGTCAAGGGCTACCTCGTCACCCAGGCGCGCGCCTCGAAGCTGATCGAGGTCACCGAGCAGCGGTCCGCCGCCCAGACCCGCCCCGCGGGCCAGACCGTGGCCCTGCCCGACGCCCCGGCCTCCGTGCCCGCCGCGACCGCGAACGGCACCGTGTCCCGGCTCGACCCGGCCGAGTACGTCGGCGACGCGGGCGCCCGCACCGGCTTCGCCGGCCTGGAGACCATCGACGAGATCACCATGGTCGCGGTCCCGGACCTGATGAGCGCCTACGAGCGCGGCGACATCGACGCCGAGGGCGTGCGCACCGTACAGCTCGCGGTGATCTCCCACTGCGAGCAGATGGGTGACCGGGTGGCCGTCCTGGACACCCCGCCCGGCCTCTCGGCACAGCAGGTGCGCACCTGGCGCAACGACGAGGCGGGTTACGACTCCCGCTACGCCACCCTCTACTACCCGTGGGTGCGGGTCTTCGACCCGGCCGCCGGCCGCAACACGACGGTCCCGCCGAGCGGCCACATCGCCGGCGTGTGGGCGCGCAGCGACGCCGAACGCGGAGTGCACAAGGCGCCCGCCAACGAGGTGATCCGCGGCGCGGTGGACCTGGAACTGCGCCTGAGCAAGGGTGAGCAGGACCTGCTCAACCCGATCGGTGTGAACTGCGTACGGGCCTTCCCCGGCCGCGGTATCCGGATCTGGGGTGCGCGCACCCTCTCCTCCGACCCGGCCTGGCGCTACCTGAACGTGCGCCGCCTCTTCAACTACCTGGAGGAGTCCATCCTCCTGGGCACCCAGTGGGTGGTCTTCGAGCCGAACGACGACCGGCTCTGGTCCAGCATCCGGCGCAACGTCACCGCGTTCCTGACCGAGGAGTGGCGCCGCGGCGCGCTGTTCGGCCGCACGGCGGCGGAGGCGTTCTACGTCAAGTGCGACCGGGACAACAACCCGCAGGAGTCCATCGACCAGGGCCGGGTGGTCTGCGAGATCGGTGTGTCGCCCGTCAAGCCCGCCGAGTTCGTGGTGTTCCGGCTGGCCCAGTTCTCCGACAGCACCAGCCTCGTCGACGAGTGACCCTCCGGGGCAGCGGCACCGGCTGCACCGACAGCACCAGCAGCAGCAAGGAAAGGTGAAGGACAGTCATGGCAGAGGGCGATGCTCTTTCCACCCATATCTTCGGCGTGCAGCTCGGCGGCTACCTGGTCGAATCGATCCAGGAGATCAGCGGCCTGACCGTCGAGGAAGAGGTCGTCGAGGTCCGCCAGGTCAGCGCGGAGGGCAAGCAGATCATCCGCAAGCAGCCCGGCGCGCGCCAGGCGGGCGAGGTCACGATCACCCGGGGACTCGACAAGAGCAGCGAGTTCACCAAGTGGATCAAGGAGACCCTCAACAACGGCGCCGTCGACACCGCGCGGCAGAACCTCACGATCGAGATCAAGGACTCCACGGGCGCGACCGTCCGCCGCATCCAGCTGATGCAGGGCTGGGCCTCCAAGTGGGAGGGCCCCTCCCTCAAGGCCGGCGAGTCCGCCGCGGCCACCGAGTCCGTGACCATCGTGTTCGAGGAGATCATCGTCGAATGAGGCGCCGTACCGTGACCGCGGGCAGCCTGGAGGAGATCCTCCAGGTCACGGCGCCCGCCCAGGCCCCGGAGCAGGCGGCGGTACCCCCGGCCGCCGCCGCTCCGGCCCCGCGCGAGGACCACGGGCTGCGCACGGAGTTCGAGTTCGAGCTGCCGCGCGGGTACGTGGACGAGGCGGGCACGGTGCACCGGCACGGCGCGATGCGCCTGGCCACCGCGCGCGACGAGCTCCGCCCGCAGATCGACCTGCGGGTCAAGGAGAACCCGGCGTACCTGAGCGTGGTGCTGCTGAGCCAGGTGATCACCCGGCTCGGCACCATCACCGACGTGCACGCCGGGGTCGTCGAGCGGATGTACGCGACCGACGTCGCGTTCCTCCAGGACTTCTACCGGCGCGTCAACAGCGAGGGCCACACCCGCGCGGCGGTCACCTGCCCGCACTGCGACGGCGGCTTCGAGGTCGACCTCTCCGGTGGGCGCCTGGGGGAATCGTGACGTACGCGCTCCCCCGGCTCCGGGAGGAGATCGCGTACATCGCCTACCACTTCCACTGGCGGCGCGACGAGATCCTCGACCTGACCCACGGCGAGCGCCAGGACTGGGTCGCCGAGATAGCTCGGATCAACACCCGTGTGAACGAAGGCGGTTGAGTAGATGGCATGGCGGGACAGGCTGCGTCGGCGCACCGCCGTGCCGGACACCGCGGCTACGGCGCCGGCCTCCTCGGGGCCGGCGCCTGCGTCGGCCCCGGCGTCTGCGTCGGCCCCGGCGTCTGCGTCGGTCGCCGTGCCCGGCGACTGGGACGGCGGCTGGCGCATGACCGCGCCGCCCCCGCTGACCGTGTCGCGCGCGGCCCTGGGCGTCAGCGACGGGCTCGCCTTCCGCTCCGGCCTGGCCGCGTGGCGCGACCCGTCGTTCGACACGGGGCTCGCCCACGCCCTGCTGCCGTCCGCGCCGGCCGGTCTCGTACGCGGGGTCGCCCGCCCCGCCACCGCCCGCCCCACCCACAGCGGCGGCGGCCCGCTGCTGCTGCGGGCGCTGCCCACCGAGCCCGGCGCGGAGCCGGTGCCCGAGGCCGGGCCCGTACGCGACACCCCGAAGATCGCGCGCCGCACGCGGCCCGGCGCCGCCTCGCCGAGCCGGTCCGCATCCAGGCCCGGGTCCGGATCAGGATCGGGATCGGGATCAGGGGTCGCACCGGACGCCGTACGGCCGACATCGTCCGCGGACCGCGGCGCGAACACCGGCACGCCGGGTCCGGTCGTCGCGCGTGCCGTCACCCGGGGTGACGCGGGCGCGTCTCCGCCGCGCACGACGGATCGCGGGCCCGCGTCCGGGCCCGGGCCCGCGGCGAACACGGTGGCGCCGTCCCACGGCGCCGACCGAGCACCACAGCCGGTCGTCCCGCGTGCCCCTGCCCGAGGTGGCGCGGGCGCGGCCGAGCCGGGCACGCAGGCTTCCGCGACGAGCTCCGTGACACCGTCCCGCGAACGGCCCCAGGGCGGATCCGGATCCGGGACGCGGGGCCTCACGTCCACGCACTCCGCAACGGTGCTCGGGGCGTCCGCGCCCGCCGTACAGCGGGCCTCCGTCTCCCCTGCCGAGCCCGGCCGTGCAACGACCTCGCCTGCGCAGTTCCCGGTGGTCCGCCGCATCGCGGTGGTCCCCGGGGCATCCGCCGAGCCCGTGTCCGGCCCGCCCGTCCAGCGCACCGCCGCCCGTACGTCCGGGTCCGGCGCACCTGGGGCCGCCCGGCCCGGCCGTACGGGCGAGGGGCCGACCGCGGCGGTCCGGCCGCGCCCCGTCGGTCGTGCACTCACCACCGCGCGGGTCCCTGCCACGCCGCGACGGCTCGTGCCCGCCGTACGCCCCTCCGCCACGCCGGAGACCGCCCTGAGCGCGCCCGTGCAGCGTGCGCAGACCCGCTCCCCGCTCGGCACCGGCCTCCCGTCGACCCCGGCTCCGACCGTGCCCACGGTGCAGCGCCAGACCGAACTCCCCCAGACGCAGCTCCCCGGCCTTGCACCCACGGTCACACCGTCGACCCCCACGGCGGCCGCTCCGGCTCCGGCCATGCCCACGGTGCAGCGCCACGCAGAACCCACGGCCACCGGTCCGGCACCGGCGGCCCCGGCCGCACCCACCGGTGGCGCACCGGAGGCGCCCGTACAGCGCGTGCGGACCCGTGCACCCCTCGGCGAGCCCCTCGGCGAGCCCCTCGGCGAACTCCCGCCCACGGCCACACCGGCCATGCCGCCCGTGCAGCGCCGGGCAGAGCCCACGGCGAGCGGCCCGGCGGCCGAGAAGCCGGTGCGCACCCGCGCACCCCTCGGCGAACCCCTCACCCAACTGCCGCCCACCGTCACACCGTCGATCCCCGCTACGGCGGCCACCCCTGGTCCGGCCATGCCCACCCTGCAGCGCCAAGCGGAGCCCGCGGCCAATGGTCCGGAACCGGCGGCTGCGGCCATGCCGCCCGTGCAGCGCCGGGCAGAGCCCACGGCGAGCGGCCCGGCGGCCGAGAAGCCGGTGCGCACCCGCGCACCCCTCGGCGAACCCCTCACCGAACTCCCGTCCACAGCCATCCCGTCGAGCCCCGGACCGGCCATCCCGGGCCCGGCCATGCCGACCGTGCAGCGCCGGCCGGAACCCGCCGCGAGCGGCCCGGCGGCCGAGAAGCCGGTGCGCACCCGGGCGCCGCTCGGCGCGCCGCTCGGCGCGCCGCTCACCGAACTGCCGCCCACCGCGACACCGTCGAAGCCGATCGCGGGGCCGGGGGCGGCTCCGGCCATGCCCACCGTGCAGCGTCAGGCAGAGCCCGCCGCGAGCGGCCCGGCGGCGGCCGGGCCGCGCGTGCGCAGCGGTCTCGGGGCGCCCCTGCAGTCGATGCCGGCGAGTGCCGCCGTACCCGCGTCCGTCGCCTCGTCCGGGTCCCGGGGGCACGCGCCCCTGCTGGGGGCGGGCGCGTCCGCCACGCAGCCCCGTACCGGCGGGCCGGCGGGGGCGCGTCCGCCCGTCCAGCGGGCCGCCGCCACACCGCGGCGTTCCGGCGCGGTCCCGCTCGTCGCCGCCCGTGCCGTCGGGGGGACGGTCGCGCCGGACGCGACCGCACCCCGGGCCCTCCAGCTCCTGGCGGCCCGGCCCCTGGCCCCGGGCACCCTTGACGTGGCGGGCATGGGGGCCGCGCCGGCCGCCGCCCCCCGCTCCCGCCCGGCCGGCCGGCCCGTGGTCCCCGCGCGCTGGTCCGCCCCGTCCACTACCCCGTCCACCGCCGCACCCGGGCGGACCGGGCAGCCGCGGCAGATCCAGCGTGCCGCCGGCGGTGGGCGCGCCCCGGCTCCCGTGGCTTCCCGCCCCGCACAGCCCGTGCGCCCGGCGCCCGCGCCGTCGCCCGCGGCCCCCGCCAGGGCGGCGGCCCCCCTGCCCGTGACCGGCCCGTACACACCGCCGCTCGTGGTCCAGCCGGCCCCCGCCGCTGCGGGCGCCGGACCGGTGCCCGTCGTACGGCCCAGGGCGTCGGCCCCCGCCGCAGTCCCGGGCCCGGCCGTTCCCGCGCCGCCGCCGAGCGGCCCGCCACCCCCCGTACAGCGCGACACGGGCCGGGCCGGCCGGGCCGGTCTCGGCCCGGTCACCCCCGCCGCAGCGGCTCGCCGGCCCGAGGGCGCGCGCGACGCCGCGCCCCACGGCGGCGGCGACCTCGACCTGGACGACCTGGCACGGCGTCTGCTCGACCCGGTCGCCCGCCTCCTGCGCACCGAGTTGCGGCGAGGCCGGGAACGCGCGGGCAGGCCCTTCGACGGCCGCCGCTGAGATCACGTACGAACGAGGAACGGACGACGGACCGATGACCGACAACATCTTCGCGACAAGCGTGTTCTTCCGGCTGGCGATCGGCGGCAACGACCTGGGCGCCTTCCACACCTGCTCGGGCATGGGCGCCGAGGTCGAGATGGAGAGCTACGCCGAGGGCGGCAACAACGGCTTCACCTGGCAGCTGCCCGGCCGCGTGACCTGGTCGAACATCACCCTCACCCGGCCCGTAACCGCCGACACGGCGAAGATCGCCCGCTGGCTCGACGAGACGCTGCGACGGGTCGAACCGAAGGACGGCGAGATCGTGGCGCTGCGGCCCGACCTGAGCCGGATCATCAGCTGGCAGGTCTTCGGGATCGTTCCGGTGCGCTGGCAGGGGCCGTCCTTCGATCCCGCCAACTCCGCGGCGGCGGTGGAGACCCTGGAGATCGCCCACGCGGGCCTGCTGCCCTCCTGACCTCCCGACGTCCCGACGTCCCGACTCCGCCTCCCCCTCGCCCTCCCCCCTCGTCCCGTTCGTCGCCGCCCCGGAAGGAAGTCCACGGCATGGCATCTTCGGCACGCGCCAGCCGCGCTCGGGCCCAGCTCACCCTCAAGGAGCCCCCGGCCTCGGTCGGCGCCAAGCCCGGCGGGACGATCGCCCGGCTCGACCTGCAGTTCAACCCGTCGACCCTGCAACTGGGCAAGACCACCGAATGGCGGCGCTCCCCGTCCAGGATGGCGGGCCAGTCGGCGCTGCCCGAGTTCGTGGGCAGCGGCCCGCGCACCCTGAGCCTGGAAGTGTTCCTCGACGCCACCGCCACCCACGACAACTCGGTGGAGCAGGCGGTGGAGAAGCTGATGAAGGCGTGCGTGCCGACCCCGGCCAGCCTCGGCCGCAAGAAGCCGGCGAGCCCGTGGGTGCGCTTCGAGTGGGGCAGCGCACGGACGACCTCGTTCGACGGTGTCCTGTCGAACCTGTCGGTGTCGTACACGCTCTTCGACGTGGACGGAAAGCCGCTACGGGCCACCTGCTCGCTCTCCATCGAGGAGGCGAGCGTCGACCCGCCCGGCCAGAACCCGACCTCCGGCTCACGCACCGCCCGCAGCACCCACACCGTGGTGGCGGGCGACAGCCTGGCCATGCTGGCCTGGCGCGAATACGGCGACGCCACGGCCTGGCGGGTCATCGCCGAGGCCAACGGCATAGACGACCCCATGGCCCTCGTCCCCGGCAGCGAGATCGTGGTGCCGGGCTCGCGGGACCAGCACGGCGAGGAGGAGCAGCGGTGAGCGGGTCCGAGACCGGGGGCCGGTCGTTCGCGGCCGACCCCATCGTGGAAGCCCCCGGCGAACTGCCGCAGATCTGGGCGGCGCAGCTGGTCAGCTGTGTGGTCGACGAGAACGTCGGCCTCCCCGACACCGCGGTGCTCACCTACCGCGACCCCGACCACGAGTTCCTGCGCGCCACCGGCATCACCATCGGCACCCCGCTGCGGGTGTCGGTGGCGACCGTGAAGGGACAGTCACGGGAACGGCTGTTCAACGGCGAGGTCACGGCCCTGGAGATCGACCGGGACCGCACCGGCTCCTTCACCGTCGTACGCGCCTACTCCAAGGCGCACCGCCTCCAGCGGGGCCGCAAGGTCGTGGCGTACCGGAACATGACCGCCGCCGCCATCGTCCGCAAGGTGGCCGCCGGAGCCGGGCTCGCCGTCGGGAAGGTGGAGGCCGCGCCGGTCACGTACAAGCAGCTGTCCCAGGCGAACGTCTCCGACTGGGACTTCCTGCAGTTCCTCGCCGGGGAGAGCGGCGCACAGGTGCGCGTCGACGACAAGGGGCTCCTGCAGTTCACCCGGCCCGTGAAGGCTTCGGGGGCGCCCGCCCCGTCGACGTCGGCGGTCCGCGACCCGATGGTCCTGGAGTACGGGCGCAACCTCCTCGCCCTGCGGGCCGCGCTGACGGCTGCCGACGGCGCCTCGAAGGTGCAGGTGCGCGGCTGGGACGTGACCACGAAGCGGCCCCTGGTCGCCGAGCAGCCGTCCGTGGTCAGCGACACGGTGGTGCCGGGCCTCGGGCCGCAGACCGCCGCACGCTTCGGGGCGGCGGCCGTGGCCGTCACCGACACCCCCTACCGCACACAGGCCGAGACGGCGGCGGTCGCGAAGGCGGCCGCGGCCCAGATCAGCTCCGGCTTCGGCGAGCTGGAGGCGGTCGCCGAGGGCAACCCGCTGCTGCGGGCCGGCAAACCGGTAGCGCTCGGCAACGTCGGACAGGCGTTCTCCGGCCGGTACACCGCCACCGCCGTCCAGCACGTCCTGGAGCCGCACGGCGGCTTCCGCACCACCGTGTGGGTCAGCGCCAGTCCGGACCGCTCCCTGACCGGCCTGGTGACCGGCGCCAACGCACCCGGGCGCGGGCCGCGCATCCCGGGCCTGGCGATCGGCGTGGTGACGGACGTACGCGAACCGAACGGCTCCGAACGCGGCGCCGTACGGCTGAAGTTCCCGTGGCTGGACGACACCTACGTCAGCGACTGGGTGCGCACCGTCCAGTGGGGCGGCAAGGGCGGCGGCGGTGTGGTCAGCCCCGAGGTCAACGACGAGGTGCTGGTCGGCTTCGAGCAGGGCCTGCTCGACAGCCCGTACGTCATCGGCGGCCTCTACAACGGTGTGGACCAGCCCTCGCCGCACGACGTGCCGCTGGTCGACAGGACCAGTGGAAAGGTCAACCGCCGCTCGATCGTGTCGCGCTCGGGCCACCGCGTGGAACTGCTGGACGCGGCGGCGCCGGGGCCCTCCGGGCTGCGGCTGGTGACCGGGGACGAGCGGCTCGAAGTACGCATGGACGACCGCCGGGACCGCATCGAGCTCACCGTGTACGCGGGCCGGGGCCGGCCGCTGACCTCCGTCCTCATGGACAAGAACGGCATCACGCTGGACGCCCGCAAGGGCACCGTGAAGGTGTCCGGCCGCCAGGTCGACATCGACGGCACCGCCGGGGTCAGCATCGGCGGCCGGTCGGTGAAGGTGTCCGGAACCTCGGACGTCACGGTCAACGGCGGCCTGCTCGCCGTCCTCAAGGCCCGCCTCATCCGCATCAACTGAGCCCCCTTGTTCCGTACCGCACGCCCCCTTGCACCACGACCCGCCGTCCCCGAGGAGCCCCCGATGCCAGCCGCAGCCCGTACCGGCGACCCCACCAACCACGGTGGCCGGCTCGCCACGCCGCCGCCCGGCGCCGCCGCGGCGGTGGCCACGGTGCTGATCGGCGGCCGGCCCGCCGCCGTCGTGGGCAGCCTGCACGTGTGCGTGGTCCCGCCGCACGCCGCCCTCGGCCCGGCCAACGTGATCGTCCCCAACCCGGCCGCCCTCACCGCGGGAACGGTACTCATCGGCGGACTGCCCGCTGCCCGGGCCCGCGACCAGACCGCATGCGGCGCGCAGGTCCTCACCGGCGCCCTGAACGTCCTGATCGGAGGCGTGTGATGAGCGAACGGTTCATCGGCCGCGGCTGGGCGTTCCCGCTGCGCGTCGGACCGACCGGCGGGATCGCCATGGTCGAACGCGAACGCGA
Source organism: Streptomyces virginiae (assembly GCF_040638905.1). GTDB lineage: Bacteria > Actinomycetota > Actinomycetes > Streptomycetales > Streptomycetaceae > Streptomyces > Streptomyces virginiae_B. The sequence goes on from NZ_JBEZYV010000024.1 coordinate 53,926, forward strand.
GCTGGAAGAGGCCATCCGCCTCGTCCTGGGCACGGCGCCCGGGGAGCGGCCCATGCGGCCCGAGTTCGGCTGCGGCATCCACGAATACGTCTTCGCCCCCGGCGACGGCGACACCGCCGGCCGGGTCGCCCAGCAGGTCCGCGAGGCACTGGAACGCTGGGAGCCCAGGATCACCGTCGACGACGTCGTCGTGGCCTTCGACGCCGTCGACACGGGCACCCTCTACATCGACGTGCACTACACCGTGCGCACCACCAACGACCGGCGCAACCTGGTCTTCCCCTTCTACACGATCCCCTCCGAGGAGGGGGCCGAGGAAATGGTCGCGGACTGATGGCCCTGCCCTCCCCCAACCTGGACGACCGACGGTTCCAGCAGCTCGTCGACGAGGCGAAGCGGTACGTGCAGCAGCGCGCGCCGGAGTGGACCGACCACAACGTCTCCGACCCGGGCGTCACCCTCATCGAGACGTTCGCCTACCTCGTCGACCAGCTCCTGTACCGGCTCAACCGGGTCCCGGACAAGAACTACCTGGCCTTCCTCGACCTGTTGGGCATCCAGCTCTACCCGCCGTCGGCCGCCTGCGCAGACGTCGACTTCTGGCTGTCCGCCCCCCAGCCCGACACCGTCACCCTGCCGGCGGGCACCGAGGTGACGACCGAGGTCGCGACCGCGGCCGGCGACACCGAGGAAGCCGTCGTCTTCGCCACCACCGACGACCTGCGGATCCTGCCCAGCGAACTGACGAGGCTGGTCACAGCGCCCCGCGCCGGCGAACCCGCCGACCGCACCGGCGCGCTCACCGAAGGCCGCGACATACCGTGCTTCCAGTCGACACCCGAACCCGGCGACGCCCTGCTCTTCGGCCTCCCGACGGCCGTGCCGCGCTGCGTCGTCGCGGTACGCCTGGACAGCCGCGTCGAGGGTGTCGGCGTCGACCCGCGCCAGCCCCCGCTGGTGTGGGAGGCCTGGGACGGCGGCCGCTGGCAGCGCTGCGCCACCGACTCCGACAGCACCGGCGGCCTCAACCGGCCCGGCGAGATCATCGTGTACGTACCCGCCGGGCACACCGCGTCCGTGATCGGCGGGGCCCGCGCCGGCTGGCTGCGCTGCCGGGTCACCGAGCCCGAGCCCGGCCAGCCCTTCTACTCCGAGTCCCCCACCGTCCGCGAAGCCGCCGTCTTCACCGTCGGCGGCACCATGACCGTGGAACACGCCGAGCGCGTCAGCGACGTACCGCTCGGCGCGTCGGAGGGCGTGGCCGGGCAGAGCTTCCGCCTCGGCCGCCCGCCCGTACTCCTCGACGGGGAACCCCCGGTGGTGGAGGTCTCCTCCCCCGAGGGCTGGCAGCGCTGGGACGTCGTCGAGCACTTCGGCCGCTCCGGGCCCGACGACCGGCACGTCCGCGTCGACGCCACCACCGGCGAGTTCGCCTTCCCGCCGGTGCTGCGCGAGGCCGACGGCACCCTGCGCGCCTGCGGCGCCGTACCGCCCAAGGGCTCCCAGATCCGCGTGGCCCGCTACCGCACGGGCGGCGGCCCGGCCGGCAACGTCTCGCGCGGCGCGATCTCCGTACTGCGCAGCTCCGTCCCGTACGTCGCCCGCGTCACCAACCGGGAAGCGGCACGCGGCGGTGTCGCCGGGGAGACCATCGACAACGCCAAGCTGCGCGCCCCGGAGGCCCTGCGCATGCAGGAACGCGCCGTGACCGCCGAGGACTACGAGATAATCGCCCGCCGGGCGGCGCCCTCCGTACGCCGCGTCCGCTGCCTGCCGGCCACGGACGGCGGACGCGGCACCGGCTCGGTACGGGTCCTGGTGGTGCCGGACGCCGTCGCCGACGAGGGCGACCGGCTCCGCTTCGAGCAGCTGATCCCCTCCGACCAGGTCCTCACCGCGATCACCGACACCCTCGACGAACGGCGCCTGATCGGCACCAGCCTCGTCGTGGAACCACCCGTCTACCAGGGCGTCACCGTCGTCGCCCGGCTGTCGGCACCCGCCGCGGACGCCGACCGGGTGCGCGACGCGGCGCTCGCCGCGCTGTACCGGCACCTCAACCCGCTGCACGGCGGGCCCGACGGCACCGGCTGGCCGTTCGGCCGGCCCGTGCAGTACGGCGAGGTGTTCGGCGTACTGCAACGCGCCATCGGGGACGTCCTGGTGGAGGAGATCCGCATGTTCGCCGCCGACCCGATCACGGGACGGCGCGGCGCCCCCGTCGACCGCATCGACATCGGCGCGGGCACGCTCGTCTTCTCCTACCAGCACCAGGTGGTCGTCACCGAGCCCGAGCCGGGGACGGGGGTGCACGGATGAGCCGGGCCGCCGTACCCGGCCTTCCCAGCCGGCACCCGATCGGCGGGCAACTGCCCGCGCTGTACGCCGACGACGACTTCGCCCAGCGGTTCACGGCCGGCCTGGACACCGTCCTGGCCCCGGTGTTCACCACCCTCGACAACCTGCCCTCGTACTTCGACCCCCGGCTTGCCCCGGCCGACTTCCTGGCCTGGCTGGCCTCCTGGGTGGGCGGCGCCGACGACCCCGACTGGCCGACCGCACTGCGGCGCGAGGCGGTGGCCCGCGCGGTGGAACTGCACCGGTGGCGCGGCACCCGGCGCGGCCTGGTCGAAGCCCTGCGCCTGGTACTCGGCGTGTCCGCCGACGTCAGCGGGGACGGCACGGCCGTCTGGTCCCGCACGGCCGGCGGCGAACCGTCCCCGGCGCCGGCCGGCGAGGTCCTCGTACGGGTGTGGCCGCGCGGCCGGGGCGCCGCCTACGAGGTGGACGCGGACCGGGTCCGCGCCCTCGTCCGCACCCTGTGCCCCGTCCACACGGCCTGCCGGGTGGAGATCCTGCCCGGGCCGCCCGCGGCCGAAGGGAGCTGACGGCATGCGTACGTGTCCCGCATGCGGGGTGTCCACCGCCCCGACGGACGACTTCTGCACCAACTGCGGCGCCTACCTCAACTGGTCGTCCCCCGCCCGCCCCACCCCCCGTACCGGAGGCACGCCCCAGGACGGCCCGCCCGACGACGAGACGGGCCAGGACGGCCCGGCCCGGGAGACCACCCCTCGGTGGGCCACAACACGCCAGGAGGACACGTCCCAGGGAGGCCCGCCGGGCGGGGCCCTGCCCCAGGAGGGGCACGCCCCCGAGGGGCACGCCCAGGGGGCCACCCGGAGCGGCACGGCCCAGGGCGGCACACGCCCCGGTGGGACCCCGGAAGGCACGCCCCGCGGTGCCGCCCGTCAGGCCGGCACGGCCCAGGACGGGACGGCTGGAGAGGACACGCGCCCGGGCGGCACGTCCCGGCAGGGCGCAGCCCCGCAGGCGGTCCCGCAGGGGGCCGCCCACGGTGGACGGGACGAGGAGGCCACCCTCCAGGGCGAGACGGCCCGGAGCAGGCGGCCGCCCCAGCACGGCACGGCGGGAGAGGACACCCGGCCGGGCGCAGCCCCGCGGGGGGCCGCCGCCCACGGTGGACGGGCCCAGGACGACACCCGGGACGGCACCCTTCAGGGCGGCACGCCCCCGGGGGCTGCCCCTGGCGTGGGCACTCCGCGACAGGGCACGGCCGAGGAGGCAACCCGTCAGGACGACGGCGACGGCACGGCTGCTGAGACCACCGCCGGAAGCGGGACGCCTCGCAGCGGGACCCGGGGTGGGCGGGTCCACGGGGCCGTCCCTCGGGGCACAGCGCCGCAGGAGGGCACGGCCGGGAACGGCTCGCCCACCGGTGGCACGGCCCATGGCACGGCCCACGGCGGTCGGACGCAGGAAGGCACCCCCCAGGACGGTCCGGCCCAAGGCGGCGCACCTCGTGGAGGCGGAGCCCAGGAGGGCAGCCCCCGGGGCGACGCGCCCCGCGGGGACACGGCCCAAGAGGACACCTCTCAGGTCGGCACGGCCGGGAGCGGACGGACCCAGGACGGGTCGGCTCGGGAAGACACCCGGCGGGCGGGCACCACCCAGGGCACCCCTCAGGTCGACATGGGCGTCGTCGGTGAGCGGGACCGAACGCGGAACACCCCTCAAAGCGGCACGGCCCAAGAGGACACCTCTCAGGTCGGAACGCCCCGGGCCGACACTCCCCGACAGGGCACGGCCCAGGACGCCGCCGCCCGAGGCGGCAGGGGCCCGGAAGGTATCGGCTCACCGGCCGCCGTCGGGGCCGAGGCAACCGCGGAGGCGGGGTCCGAGCCGTCCGCGCGCGCCGGGGCGCAGTCCGCGCCCCGCGTGGAGCGGTGGCTGTTCTGGCTGCGCAGGAGGCCCGCCCCGGCCTCGGCTGCCATCGCGCCCGCCGGCGCCGAGTCCGATCCGGCCGCGGCCACAGCCGCGGCCGCCGGCCACGACGCCGGGTCCGGCCGGTCCGCGGCCGCAGGGGCGGAGCCCCGTCCGGGCGCGCCGTCCGGCGCCGCGGCGGGATCCTCGCCCGCGCCCGTGGCCCCGGCACGCCCGGCGGCGCCGGCACCCCGCCCGCCCGCCACCCCAGCGGTGGCGTCCCCGGCTCCCGTGCTGCCCGCCAGGGCCGTCGCGCCGCGCCCCGTCGTACGTCCCCTCCCCGCCGGCGACGACGTCACCGGCGCACCGTGCCCGGCCTGCGGCACGCCCAATCCGCCCGACCGCCGCTTCTGCCGCCGCTGCGCCACACCCCTGACGCCCACCACCGTCGCGGCCCCCCTGCCGTGGTGGCGGACCGTCTGGCCGTTCCGCCGCCGCACCCGGGCCGGCTCCGGCCGCCTGGTCCGCTTCCTGGTGGTCCTGGGCGTCGTACTGGCCCTCTGCGCGGCCGGCTTCCTGCTGCTGCCGGCCGGACGCCACCTCGTGGAGGACACCCGGGACAAGCTCGGCAAGGCCAAGGCGGTGACCCCGACCCGCGTCCGGGCGAGCGCCGAACTCCCCGGACACCCCGTCGCCCACACCACGGACGGCCTCAGCAACCGCTACTGGGGCGCGCCCGCCCCCGGCGCCTCCGTGACGTACGCCTTCGGCAAGCCGTTCCGCCTCGTCGCCGTGATCGTCACCAACGGCGCCTCATCCGCACCCGAGGAGTACGCGAAGCAGGGACGCGCGCTGCGCATCGACATGGAGGTGACGGACCGGGACGGCGCGACGGTCCACAAGAAGCTCGTCCTCAGCGACAAGCCCGGCCCGCAGACCTTCCCCCTCGGCATCAGCCACGCCACCACGGTCCGGCTGACTCTGGAGGAACCGGCCGGCTCGGCTGCGGACCGCCATCTCGCCGTCGCGGAGGTGGAGTTCTTCCAGCGCGGCTGACTACACGCCCGTTCGGAGGGTCTCGGCGGGCAGGATGCGGGCGGCCGCCAGGGCCGGGTACAGCCCTGCGGCGAGACCCACCACGAGGCCCACCAGCGGCCCCGCCGACGTGAGAGCGGGGTCGAGGACCACCAGCCAGTCCTTGGCCAGGCAGGTCACGGCGGTGATCTGGATGCCCAGCACCGTGCCGACGACGCCGCCGGCGAGCCCGACCAGACCGCTCTCGATGCAGAACTGCCCGGCCACCGCCCGCCGGGAGGCGCCCAGGGCACGGCGCAGGCCGATCTCCGACCGCCGTTCCAGTACGGACACGTAGGCGGTGTTGCTGACACCGAGCGCCCCCACGCCGAGGGAGACGGCGGCAAGTCCCAGGAACAGGGCCCGGGTCTGCGACTCGACGCCCTGGCGCAGGGACCGGGGGTCCGGCGGGACCAGCGCGACGAGTTTGTCCGGGGCGCCCGGCGCCAGGGCGAAGGGGGCCTCGGCACCGATCTGGTCGGCGGCGCCCAGATCCGTACGGATGATCATTTCCGCGGAGGCGAAGCCCAGCCCGGCCGGGTCCTGCAGGGCGGCCCAGTAGGGGACGACCACGGATCCGGTGAGGTTCGTGTCGCCGGAGGGGGCGCGGAAGACCCCGAGCACGCTGAACGCGACGCCGTTGACGTGGATCACGGAGTTGCCGGCGCCGCCGTCGACGGTCAGCCGGGACGCGGCGGCCGTGTCGATCAGGGCCACCCGCTCCCGCCGCGCGTCGTGTCCGGTGTCGAACCACCGGCCCTGTGTGAGTTCTGCCGACATGGCCGCCAGTGCGTCGGGCTGCGCTGCAAGGACCGTGCCCTCGGGCAGATCGTTCGACGTGCCCGACAGCCGTGAGACCACCGGCTGTTCACCGGCCTTGCTGACGAGACCCGCGGTGCGGACGCCGTTGAGGCCGCGTACCCGCTGGGTGTCGCCGCCGTCCGGCCGTGGCCGGATCCCGGCGACGGGTTCCGACGGGTACTTGACCGTCACCCGGGTCGCCTTGAGGGCGTCGAACTGGTCGGAGACGGCTCCGGCCGCACTGGCGGTGATGCCCAGCGTGGCGAGTGCCGCGGCCAGCCCTACGGAGATGCCCACCATCGTCAGCAGGGTGCGGAACCGGCGGCCGAACAGCGCGAGGAACGCCTGGACGAGCAGGTCCGCCGCCGACGTCCGGGGCGCCGCTGTCCCCTCCGCGGACGGCCCACGCGTCCCACGGCTGCCCGACCGCCTCCCGCGGCTAGGAAACACGGCCGTCCACCACCTTGAAGACGCGGTCGGCGCGGGCCGCCACGTCGGGTTCGTGCGTGACCACGACGACGGCCCGGTCCTGCGCCACCAGTCCGGTCAACAGGTCCATGACGCGGGCCGAGTTCGCGGTGTCCAGGTTGCCGGTCGGCTCGTCGCACAATACGACGGCGGGCCGGTGGACGATCGCCCGCGCGACCGCGACCCGCTGCCGCTCCCCGCCGGACAACGTGGTCGGTCTGACGTCCAGCCGGTGCCCCAGGCCAACGGATTCCAGGGCCGCCACGGCTTGCGGCCGCCGCAGGGCACGGGGCACGCCGAGGTGGACGAGCGGGAGGGCCACGTTCTGCACGCAGGTCAGGTGTGGGACCAGGTGGAAGGCCTGGAAGACGAAGCCGAGCGTCGAGGCCCGCTGGGCGGTGCGGGCCCGTTCGGACAGGTCGGTGGTGTCCCTGCCCTCCAGCAGGTACCGGCCGCGGGTGGGGACGTCGAGCAGCCCGAGCACGCTCAGCAGCGTGGACTTCCCCGAGCCGGAGGGACCGACGATCGCGGCGAGCCGGCCGGGCCGGATGTCGAGCGTGACGTCGGTCAGCGCGTGCACGGGCGGCGGCCCCGGGTACGTCTTCGCGATGCCGGCCATCTCGATGACGGGGGCCGGTTCAGCCATCCCTGCCCCCTTCGGAGCTGTCCGCCGCCTTTCCTCGGCGCACGAGGACGACGGTCTGGCCGGCGCCGAGGTTCGCGTCGAGCGCGTTGACCGCGGTGAGGCCCTCATGGGTGAACAGCACCTCGACGGGGACGTTGCGCTCCTTGCCGTTCTCGGTGACGGTGACCGTGGACGCGCCGCCGAGGTCGGTCCAGACGGCTGACACCGGAACGGTCAGCGCGCCCTTGGGGCTGCGCCGCAGTTCGACGCTGATCTGCTGGACCGCCCCTTCTTCCGCCTCCGAGCCGCCGGGGACGAACAGCGCCTCGTGCTGACCCGCGCCACCACCTCCGCCACCGCCACCACCTCCGCCGCCACCGCCGTTGCCGGTTCCCGCGCCCGCGGTAGCGGCGGCGGACGTGCTCCCGCCGTCCTGCCCGCCGGTCTTCGCGTTCCCCTGCTGGTCGCCGCCCTTGGCGTCGGAGGACCCGGCGAGGGAGCCCAGGCTGCCCTCCCGGCCCGCGTAGGGGCCCGTGCCGAAGCGGATGACCGCGTCGTTCGGCAGGTCCCGCAACCGGGTGCGCTGGTCCGCGGTGAGGGGCGCCCGCACCTGACGGCCCCCGCTGCCGAGGACGACGAGCGGCTTCTCGGCCGCGTCGCCCACCGCCGCGGTGACCTGCACCACCGTGGCGGGAAGGGCGCTGACGAACGCCACTTCCGCGGCCGGCAGCACCTCCCCGGGCTTGGCGGGTCCGGAGGCGGGCGGCACGTCGGGGCCGCGGGTGGGCACCCCGGGTGCGGCACCGTTCGTACCGGGCGCCGCGCCCGTGCCGCCGTCGGTCTCCGCGCCGCCGCCGCGGGGGGCGGTGCCGGACGGGGCACCCCCGCCGCCACTCGCACCTGCGCCACTCGCACCTCCGCCGCCCCGGCTCGGGCCCTGCCCCTGCCCCTGCCCGGACGGCGCCTCGTACCCGGCCGCCGCGTACAGCTTGCGCACCGCGTCGACGGTGGCCTGTCCGTACGTGCCGTTCACGGCCGTCCCGTACAACGGCGCGAGTGCGCGCTGCAGTTGCTGGACGTCCGGGCCCTTGTCGCCGGCCTTCAGGTCCCGGTACGCGGGGAAGCGTCCCGGCAGGAGGAGGACCGGCCTGCCCGACACCTCGGCCACGGCCGCGCCGGCCTTGAGGCTCTTGCCCGCGGTCGCGGGCAGGGCCGTCACGACCGCGCGGCTGGTGCCCTGCGGCTGGACGCCGGTGATGGGCGTCCGGGAGGCCGTCTCGACCTTCCCGGTCAGTTCCAGCTTCTCCACGAGCTGCTGGTCGGAGACCTTCCCCGTGATCTGGGAGGGCGGAGGCGCCGCGGCGTTCGAGGCACGCTGCTCGGGTGTTCTGGCCTGGGATGCGATCCACCAGACGGATCCGGAACTCCCGAACAGCACGACGACGGCGGCGGCGGTGGCCAGGCCCCTCCTGGACCTGTGCCGGGCCCGCCCGCCGGACGGCTCGCTCACCTGGGACTCCGCGGTGCGTTCGAGGCTCATCACGGTGTTACGACGTCTCTCGCAGTAGTTCCTGTGCCCTGCCCTTGGCTTTCGTGACGAGTTCCAGCCAGGCGGTGATCTCCCCTTCGTGCTTCACCAGCGAATCGGCGGACGCCTTGCTCTTGGCCTCCCGCGCTTTCGTGTTGAGCCCGACCTTCGTACCGCATTCGGCATCGGTGGTGGCCTGCTTGATCTCGGCACGTTGCGCATTGTCGAGCGCGGCGGTGTCCCCGTCCTGGACATTCGCATAATACGAAAGCGCCGCCTCCCTGGCCTTTTCGGGAGTCGGAATCTCCGGATATCCGCCGGACTTCATGCAGGAGGCCCATTCCGACAACGCCTTCTGGTACGCGTCGTCGTCGGCGAGGATGTGCGCGCTGTTCTGCTTCACGGTGTTGTACACCGTCCAGTTGAGGCGCAGGTATTCCTTCACGTCCCCGTACACGGCCTTGAGGGTTTCGCCGCGGCAGCCCCGCGACGGCACCATCACCTTGCCGCCTCCGAAGTCGAACTCGACACCGCCCTCGGGCTTGTCGACATAGCCGTCCATGGCCATGCTGTGGGCCCGCTTGACGTCCTCGGGCAGCGCGTCGAAGTCGTCGCCGTTCTCGCGGGCCTTCTGGTTGTCCGACCGGCGCGGGTCCGCGCCGTAGCCCACGGTGCGCGCCGTCTCGGGTGACGGGGTGAGGTCTTCGCTGCGCTTCCTGCCGTTGTCGCTGTCGCTGTCGGCACCGTCGGACGGGAAGACCTTGAAGCCCTGGTCGTTCATGCACTTGCGGATCAGTTTGGTCTCGGCCTCACGCTCCTGCTCCAGCGCCTCGTTGGCACTGTCGAGCGCGGTCTGCGCCCTGCGGGCCGCCTCCATGTCCTTGGGGGACTCCTCCGAGCAGGCGGAGGCGGAGCCCGTCAACACCGCCACCACCGCGATCGCCGTCACAACCCGACTGCGCTTGTTCAATGTCCGTGTCCTCCGGAAGGCCCGGCCTCCGAGCGATGGTCAGCAGCCGGAGCCGTCGTTCAGCGTGTTGCTCGCACCATCGTCGTTGGCGTCCCAGTAGTAGTTCACGGAACCGCCGGGAACGAGACAGACCTCGACGCCCCACGACATCCAGCGACCACCGTAGGTCTTGGACGACTGGCCGCGCCGGTTCCACCATGAGCTGTCGGCCTCGTACACGGCCGGCATGTCGATGTCCCAGCGGGCGGACTCGTACTTCGTCCGGTACATCGAGTTGTTGGTGGAGTAGTCCCGGTCCTTGTAGATGCAGAAATTGCCGTCGTAGCAGGTACGGTCCACGGCCGATGCGGACGGCGCCGCGGCGACGACGCCGACGACGGCCGCCATCGCGATGAATCCGGCCGAAATCCTCTTACTGAACACTCGTTACTCCCCCTCGTCGGGTGGTGACTGATGCAGTGAGAGGGCAGGGCAGCCGAAGCCCTTCCCCCCGGTCGGCTGAGAGTCAGGCTAAGCCACGCCGTTCGGAAGCAAAAGGTCAATTCGCTTTGCAAGAGGGACCGCTGGCGTTTGGAATTGATCATTCAGTGTCTGAAATCCATCCCGCCCGCCCTCCATTTCGGCGCACCGCCCACGTTTCGATCAAGGACCCGGCGCAGGTCAGCCACGCCCGGATAGAGGCGGAACTCCACGGACGCGCGCTGTCCGGATCCCCGGCACCCGGACGGGGTGCGAAGATGCGACAAAATTCTCGGGATCCGTAGGGTGGGCGGATGGAGACACACGTACGACTGGAGCCGTGGTCCGAGGCCGACTTCCGGCTGCTGCAACGCTCGAACGAACCGGCCATGACGCAGCACCTCGGCGGCCCCGAGCCGGACGGGAAGCTCCGTGACCGCCAGCGGCGCTACGAGGCCCTGAGCGCGCGGGAGCCCGCCGCCGGGCGGATGTTCCGCGTGGTTCTGGAAACCGGCGAGAGCGCCGGATCCACCGGCTTCTGGGAACGCCAGTGGCGGGGCGAGCCGGTCTACGAGGCCGGCTGGGGCATCCTGCCCGAGTTCCAGGGCCGCGGACTGGCCGTCGCCGCCCTCACACAACTCCTGGCGTACGTACGGGCCCACGGCTCCCGCGACAGCGTCCACGCCTTCCCCGGCACGGACCACCCCGCCTCCAACGCCGTCTGCCGGCGCGCCGGGTTCGAATGCCTCGGCGAGGTCGACTTCGAGTACCCGCCCGGCGTCCCCCACCCGAGCCTCGACTGGCGCTACCGGGTGGGGCCGCCGCGCACGGTCACGCCGTCAGGATGATCCGGCCGCGCACGCCCGGCGTCGCGAGCCGGTCGTGCGCCTTCGCCGCCTCCGCGAGGGGGAAGACGTCCGAGACCCGCAGGGTGAGCGCGCCCGCGTCGACGAGCGACACCAGACGGGCCAGCAACTCCCCGTCCGCGGCTACCTCCTGCTCCTCGACCCGGATGCCGCGCTCCGCCGCCGGGGCGTGGTTCGGGATCAGGCCGACGTACACCCCGCCGTCGCGGACGCGGGCCAGCGCGGCCCCACCCAGGACGGCCGCGTCCAGCACCCCGTCAACCGGCCCGGCCGGAGCCCCGCCGCGCGGGACGAAAGCGGCCGCGCCCAGCGACCGTACGAGATCCTCGTCCTGCGGGCCCGCCAGGGCCGTCACCACCAGGCCGGCCCGCGCGGCGAGCTGCACCGCCAGGCCGCCGACCACGCCCGCGGCACCGGTGACCAGCACCGAGGAGCCGGGCGCCAGCCCCAGCTGGTCCACGGCGCGGGCGGCGGTCAGGCCTGCCAGCGGCAGCGCCGCCGCGGCCAGGACGTCCACCGCGGCCGGCGCGGCGGCCACGGCGCCGGCATCGAGCACCACGTACTCGGCGTGCGTGCCCAGCGGCTTCACCGCGCCGTGGTGCAGGCCCACCACCCGGTCCCCACGGCTCCAGCCGGTCACCTCGGGACCGATCTCGTCGATCTCCCCGGCGACGTCCCAGCCGAGGCCGAGCCGCTGCCCGGCGCCGCCGAAGACCCCGGCGCGGACCGCGCCGTCCACCGGATTGAGCCCCGCGGCCGCGACCCGGATCCGCACCTGGCCCGGCGCCGGACGCGGCACCGGCACCTGCGCCGGCTCGACCCGCTCCGGGCCGCCGAAACCGGTCACCACGGCCGCCAGCATCGTCTGCTCGCCCATCGTTCTCCCCGTTCTGCGTTCTGTGTCCTCACAGTCGGCGCTTTCCGCGCCGTTCCTGACGACCACTAACCTAGGGAGAGGTACTCTCTTTCCGTAAGTACGCACTTGAAGGTGCGTACCGGACCTGGAAGTGGGGACCCCATGGCCACCAGCACCGCCGCGGCCCGCCGCGAGGAAGCCCGTTCCGCCTACGACGCCTTCGTCAAGGAGTGCCCCACCGGCCAGCTCCTGGCCCGGATCAGCGACAAGTGGGTCGGCCTCGTCGTCAGCGCCCTCGGCGAGGCCGACGACCGCTCCATGCGCTACAGCGACCTGGGCCGCAAGATCCCCGGCGTCAGCCAGAAGATGCTCACCCAGACGCTGCGCTCCCTCGAACGCGACGGCCTCGTCACCCGCCGCGTCACCCCCACCGTCCCCGTCCGCGTCGACTACCGGCTCACGGACCTCGGCAGCAGCCTCGGCTGCCTGCTCTCCTCCGTGAAGATCTGGGCCGAGAACCACTTCGACGAGGTCAGCGCCCACCGCGACACCTACGACCGAGCCGCCGCGGCCTCCTGAAATCAGGCGCGACCACCCACCACGGGGTGGCATGCTGACAGGGTGAACGGACCCGGCATTCAGCTCACCCTCGCCCCCGAACTGCGCCTCTTCGCCCCGCCCAGCCGGCGCACGGACCGCGTACCGACCGCCACCGACGGCGCCTCCAGCCTCGGCCACGTCGTCGAATCCGCCGGGGTCCCGCTCACCGAAGTCGGCCGCCTCCTCGTCGACGGCCACGAGGTGCCCGTCTCCTACGTGCCCCAAGACGGCCAGAACGTCGAGGTGTTCGGAGTCGAACGCCCCCAGCACGTCCCCGGCGCCCCCCTCCGCTTCCTCCTCGACGTCCACCTCGGCACGCTCGCCCGCCGCCTGCGCCTCCTCGGCGTCGACGCCGCCTACGAGAACGAGGACATCGGCGACCCCGCCCTCGCCACCCGCTCCGCCGCCGAGCAGCGCGTCCTGCTCTCCCGCGACCGCGGGCTGCTCCGCCGCCGCGAGATCTTCGCCGGCGCGTACGTCTACAGCGACAACCCCGACGAGCAACTGCGCGACGTCCTCGGCCGCTTCGCTCCCGCCCTCGCCCCGTGGACCCGCTGCACCGCCTGCAACGGGCCGCTCCACGAGGCCGACAAGGAGAGCGTCGGCGACCGCCTGCAACACGGCACGCACCGCTCCTACGACGTCTTCGCCCAGTGCACCGAATGCGAGCGCGTCTACTGGCGCGGCGCCCACCACGCCCGCCTGGAGCGCATCGTCGACGAGGCACTCGTCGAATTCGGCACCGCCTGACGAGGCCGGGCCCCGGGCCGCGAACCCCGGGGCCGAGAACCCCGGGCAGGAAACCCCGCGCCCGGGAACGCCGGGGCCCCCGGGCCACTTCGGCTAGAAGGCGTACGCGTCACCCGTGTCCAGGGCCAGCACCACGTGATCGTCGTTGGCGTGGTTGCGGTCCGTGGCACCGCCGTTCCACCACGTGTCCACCCGCACCACCACCTCCGGCACCGGCTCACGCAGCTCCAGCGCCAGCCCCACGTGGCGGCCCCGCCCGTGCAACGGCAGCGGCCCCGTCTCGCACACCACCTCGCGCAGACCCGCCCGCGCACAGCCCTCCGCCAGCTGCTGCCGGTCCGCCAGATCGGCCGACAGCCGCACCCGCAACGTCGCGTTCGGCAGCGCGGCCGGCCCGTCGTTCTCCGGAACCAGCCACACCCTCAGCTGCGACCCCGACAGGGCCACCCGGCCGTGGTAGGACACGTCGGCCTCCGGCCCGGCCCCCACCGGCGCCCACGCCGACACCGGCGCCCACGCCGACGCCTGCGCCGGCCCGGGCACACCAGCCCCGAACGCCAGCAACCCCGCCACCACCACACTCCGTACGGCGACACGGCGCACCGCCACCACCTCCTCGCGTCTCGCGCGGAGGCTAGCCCCCACCACCCCCCGGCCGGTCGGACCATCACACGAATGAGGGCGCGCCCACCCCCATCCGCCGTACCTGCCTTCGAACCCGTGCCGATCGCCCGCGCCTATGCTGGCGGGGAACGCCCGTACGAACGACCGAGGAGCACGCACATGAGCACGGCCGCCACCCGAACCGCCGTAGTCACCGGCGCGAGCAGCGGTATCGGCGCGGCCACCGCCCGGCAGCTCGCCACGGCCGGCTACCACGTCGTCCTCACCGCCCGTCGCAAGGACCGCATCGAGGCCCTCGCCGCAGAGCTCACCGAGGCCGGCCACTCCGCGACCGCCCACGCCCTCGACGTCACCGACCGCGCCGCCGTCGACGCCCTCGCCGCGTCCCTCGACCGCTGCGACGTCCTCGTCAACAACGCCGGCGGCGCCATCGGTGCCGAACCCGTCGCCACCGGCGATCCCGCCGACTGGCGCACCATGTACGAGGTCAACGTCATCGGCACGCTCAACGTCACCCAGGCACTGCTCCCCGCCCTCACCGCCTCCGGCGACGGCACCGTCGTGGTCCTCTCCTCCACCGCCGGCCACGCCACGTACGAGGGCGGCGCCGGCTACGTCGCCGCCAAGAACGGCGCCCGCGTCCTCGCCGAGACCCTCCGCCTGGAGATCGTCGGCCAGCCCGTACGCGTCATCGAGATCGCCCCCGGCATGGTCAAGACCGACGAGTTCGCGAAGACCCGCTTCCGCGGCGACGCCGAGAAGGCGGAGAAGGTCTACGCGGGCGTCGCCGAACCGCTCACCGCCGACGACGTCGCCGACACCATCACCTGGGCCGTGACCCGCCCCAGCCACGTCAACATCGACCTCCTGGTGGTCCGCCCCCGCGCCCAGGCCTCCAACACCAAGGTCCACCGCAACCTCTAGTGCGCATCCCAGGGCCGCAGCGACACGCGTTGCGGCATGCGGTGCACGCCTCGTGGACGTCCTGCTTCCGCCGGGGGCCGTCTGCTGTTCGTCGAGGGCTACCGGCCACCCGCACTCCAACGGATGCACTTCGAGGAGTACGCCGACCGGCTGCGCACCGGCAACCCTGAGTGGCAGACCGAGCAGATCCGCTCGCCGACGAGCCGATACGTCTCCCCCGCCCGAGATCGCTCCGCACAGTGCGGGCGCGGCCGTCGACCTCACCCTGGCCGACACGGCGGGCGCGAGCTGGACCTGGGAACAGGGATGAACGCGACTTCGCACCGTCCCGGACCCCGGCATTCCGCCATGCGTTCGGGTGAACGAAGCCCGTTCGGCGTAACGCACGCCAGACCCACGCCTAGGTTCAGCCTCAACGCGAACGGCCCCCGACCGGGATTGCAGTCCCGCCCGAGGGCCTCACCAACCAGGAAGAGAGACCTTCCTCATGGCTGACCAGGACCCTAGCGCCCCCGCGCGCTTCATGGACCTCCAGGACCCCCGCTACGCCTACATGTTCGGCTTCCTGCAAGCCGACGGGCACCTGGCGCAGGGCAGCGGGCAGAAGGGCAAGCTCACCGCCGAGGTCAATGCGCGGGACATCGAGATCCTTCGCGAGTTCCAACGCCTCACGCCCTACTACAGCTCGATCTCCGAGCGCACCCGGGCAACCAACTTCTCCGATTCCCACATCTCAGCCACGTGGAACCTCTACTCCCTCGAAGGCCGGAGAACGCTCAACGAACTGGGGCTCCCCTACGGACGCAAGTCCATGAACATCAGGCCTCCCCGTGTGGAGTTCTCACGCCGCGACTACCTCCGGGGAGTCATCGACGCCGACGGATCCGTCGGCTACACGAGCACGGGCCTGCCGTTCGTCTCGCTCACCACCGCGAGCACGGCGCTGGGTGCTTACCTGTGCCATTACGCCAAGAAGATCACTGGAGCCGAGCGGACCATCAAGCGCAATGCGCGGGATGGCATCTACAACATCCTCTACACCAAGGAGGCGGCCCAGGGCCTGGCTGCGCACCTGTACTACGACGGCTGTCTGGGCCTGGAACGTAAGAAGGACAAGGCCGCCGATATCCACAGTTGGGTTCGGCCGGCGAATATGCGGGTCGCCCCGCCCCGTCGGCGGTGGAGTCCGCAGGACGACGAGACCCTCCTGCGGTTGAACGACCCGGCTGCGGCAGCCGTCGCACTCGACCGGACCGAGCAGAGTTGCAACATGCGGATGTGGCGTCTGCGCGCAGACAAGGTCTGAGCGGCGACGCGGAGGGGCCCGGACCGGTCTTCACCGGTCCGGGCCCCTCCACTCCCCCGACGATCGCGCCCGGCCTCAGCCCTTGACGCAGATGACCTGCTTGAGCTTGGCCACGACCTGGACGAGGTCCGTCTGCTGGTCGATGACCTGCTCGATCGACTTGTACGCACCCGGGATCTCGTCCACGACACCCGAGTCCTTGCGGCACTCGACACCCTTGGTCTGCTCCGCCAGGTCACGCGCCGAGAACTTCTTCTTCGCCGCCGTCCGGCTCATCTTCCGGCCCGCACCGTGCGAGGCCGAGTTGAAGGACTTCTCGTTGCCGAGGCCCTTCACGATGTACGAGCCCGTGCCCATGGAGCCGGGGATGATCCCGTAGTCACCGCTGCCGGCGCGGATCGCGCCCTTGCGGGTGACCAGCAGGTCCATGCCGTCGTACCGCTCCTCCGCCACGTAGTTGTGGTGGCAGCTGATCTCGCGGTCGAAGGAGACCTTCGCCTTCCGGAACTCCTTCCGGAAGACCTCCTTGAACAGGCTCATCATCACGGCACGGTTGTACTTGGCGTACTCCTGCGCCCAGAACAGGTCGTTGCGGTACGCCTCCATCTCCGGCGTGGCCGCGAGGAAGACCGCCAGGTCCCGGTCGACGAGGTTCTGGTTGTGCGAGAGTCCGCGGGCGACACCGATGTGGAAGGCAGCCAGCTCGTTGCCGATGTTCCTCGAGCCCGAGTGCAGCATGAGCCACACCGAACCGGATGTATCGATACAAACCTCACAAAAGTGGTTGCCCTGACCAAGGCTTCCCATTTGCCGCATCGCGCGATCCCGCCGAAACTTCACCGCATCCGCGACGTAGTCGAAGCGCTCCCACAGATCCCCGAAGCCCGAGTCGGCGAACCCGTACAGGCGTGCCGGATCCACTGCCTCGCGGTGCATCGCGTTCCCCACCGGGATCGCCTGCTCGATCTTGGAGCGGAGCTTGGAGAGGTCCCCCGGGAGGTCGTTGGCCGTCAGGGACGTCTTCACCGCCGACATGCCGCAGCCGATGTCCACGCCCACCGCCGCCGGGCAGACCGCGTCCTTCATGGCGATCACCGAGCCGACCGTGGCCCCCTTGCCGTAATGGACGTCCGGCATGACGGCCAGGCCCTTGATCCACGGAAGGGTGGCGACGTTGTGGAGCTGCTGCATCGCGCCGGCCTCGACCGACGCCGGGTCGGTCCACATCCGGATCGGGACCTGTGCGCCCGGTACCTCTACATACGACATAAGGAATCAATCCCCCGAAAACAACAGAAAGGTGAGAATGCGCAAAAGCCTCGCTCTTGATCCCAAAGACGACAGGGGACCGGCGCCAGCACCAGCGTGTGCGATAGACATTGTGTCCAGCCGTGCCCAAGTCGCGGCAACGCATTTTCCTGACCGTCGGGGGGCCCGCCGGTCGAAGGGAGCCAGTGGACGTGCAGCGCAAGGCGGTACGGCGAGTCCTGCCCGGCATCGCGATGATCACCGCGCTCGCGGCCGGGGCGGCCGGCCTGACCGGGTGCACCGGCGGGAGCGACAGGGCGGGCACAAGCGACTCGAAGGCCGGCGGTGGCGCCGCCGCACCCGCCCAGCCGGGGAAGTACCGCAGCCTGCCCGCGCCCTGCAGGGCGGCCGCCGACAGCAAGAAGCTCAAGGCCATGCTCCCCGAGCCGGACGGCCTCACCCCCGAACAGCTCGACCAGCTCTACGCAGGCGTCGCCGACTCCTCCTACGACGGCGACCGGCACGTCGGCTGCCGCTGGACCGCGCAGACCACCGAGGAGACCCGGCTGCTGTCGGTCGGCTTCGAACGCGTCGTCTCCTACGACCGCGCCACCACCAGCGACGACGACAAGGCGAAGCAGGTGTACGTACGCCTGCTCACGGACGCCCACCTGCCCTTCCCCGGACCGGTCACGACCCCCGGCCCGGGCGCCACCAACCCGGCCAATCCCGGCAACCCGGCCAACCCGGCCGCCTCCACGCCCCCGCCCGCGAGCGGCTCACCGTCGGCCGGAGCACCGGCCGGAGCACCGGCCGCGGGAACCCCGGCCCCCGGCACGAGTCCGTCCCCGCAGCCCGAGCTCGGCTCACGCGTCCTGGAAGGGCTCGGCACCGAGGCCTTCCTGGACGACAAGCTGAGCCCCGCCGGGGCCACGGCCGCGCAGTCGCGCACCGTGCGGATTGTGTTCCGTACCTCGAATGTCATCGTCAAGGTCGAGTACAGCGTGCAGCCGGCCGTGTCCGGCACGGTCCCGTCGAGCACCGAAACCCAGGACAGAGCACGGCAGTTGGCGCTGGCGCTCGCCGAGCGCTTCAACGAGTGAGCGGTGCGCGCCCCGCCCCGGCGTGACGGCGCGCACAGCAGTCGGGCACCCGATCGGGCTACCGTTGACCGGGTCCCGCGTCCGAAGAAAACCCGAAGAAGACCGAAGAAGACCCCCAGAGCACTGAAGGAACCATGCACCGATCAGCCTCGCGCCTCACCCGCGTTCTCGCCTGCGCAGCCGTCCCGGTGATCCTCACCATGGCCGGGTGTTCCTCCGACTCGGGCAAGGAATCGGCCGCGAAGGGCGACAAGAAGTCCGGTTCGTCCGCTTCTTCGAAGCCCGGCGAGAAGTCGAAGAAGCCGGAGCTGGAGAAGGCGGCGTTCGCCGCGCTCCCGGACCCCTGCAAGGCGCTCCAGACGGCGACGATAGACACGCTCGTGCCGGAGGCGAAGGACAAGAACGGCACGGCGACCAAGTCGAACGACCTGGCCAGCCGCGCCAGCTGCTCCTGGAACGGTCTGGACGAGGACGGTCTGAAGGGCTCGCAGTACCGCTGGCTCTCGCTCTCCTTGTTCCGTACCGATTCGCACGCCTCGCTCGGCAACGCCAACAAGCGGGCCGAGGAGCAGTACGGCAAGCAGGTCGAGGCGGCGAAGGCCACCGAGGGCGCGCAGAACGTGAAGGCCGAGCCGGCCGAGGGCCTGGGCGACCAGGGCACGTCGGTCGTCTACTCGGTGAAGAAGGACGTCGACTTCTTCAACACCACGATCGTGGCGCGCACGCAGAACGTGGTGATCACGCTCGACTACAACGGCGCGGCCTACGAGGGCGCCGGCGCTCCGGACCAGGCGAAGCTGCTGCAGGACGCACTCGCCGCGGCGAAGGAGGCCGTGGCCTCGGTCGCGACCGCCAACAAGCCGGCGGAGCAGCCGCAGTCCCCCCAGCCCCAGTAGGAGCGTGGTGGGTCGGGGTCGGGGCCTCCTGGAGCGTTGACATCCAGTCACCCGTACGCTGTGCCTGCCGCTGCTCCGTAAAGGCGCGGTAAGCGCTCGGTCTGTGCTCGACAAGGGGAGGGGATCGCGGGTGGCCGCGATGCAGCTGACTCGTACGCACCGAATACTCATCGGTGTCGTGGTCGCCGGAGCCGTCGTCATCGCGGGCATCGGCTTCGCGGGCTCGTACGCCGCGGTGCGCGAGCTCGCGGAGAAGAAGGGCTTCGGCAGTTTCTCCCTGGTGTTCCCGATCGGCATCGATGCCGGCATCTGCGTCCTGCTCGCGCTGGACCTGCTGCTGACCTGGATGCGGATCCCCTTCCCGCTGCTGCGTCAGACGGCGTGGCTGCTGACGGCGGCGACGATCGCGTTCAACGGCGCCGCGTCGTGGCCGGATCCGCTCGGGGTCGGCATGCATGCCGTGATCCCGATCCTGTTCGTGGTGACGGTGGAGGCCGCCCGGCACGCCGTGGGCCGGATCGCGGACATCACGGCGGACCGGCACATGGAGGGCGTGCGCATCACGCGGTGGCTGTTGTCGCCGCTGCCCACGTTCAAGCTGTGGCGGCGGATGAAGCTGTGGGAGCTGCGCTCGTACGAGCAGGCGATCGGCATGGAGCAGGACCGGCTGATCTACCAGGCGCGGCTGCAGGCGCGGTACGGGCGTTTCTGGCGGCAGAAGGCGCCGGTGGAGGCGTTGATGCCGCTGAAGCTGGCGCGGATCGGTGTCCCGCTCTCGCAGACGGCGCCGGACGCGCTGGCGGCGACGGGGATCGACCCGGCGGTGCTGCCGCCGCTGGAGCAGCAGCTCACGGGTGCGGCTCCGGCGCTGGAGGCGTCGGCGGCGGACGTGCCGCAGCCGAACGCGAACCAGGCACAGGCGCAGGCGCAGGCCCTGGTCCAGGCACAGCAGGCGGCGGTGTCCGGGGCGGCCGCCCCTGCCCCGCCGGCGTTCGCGGTGGATCCGACGGCGATGCCGGCGGCCCACAACAGCGCCTGGTTCGCCGCTCCGAAGGCGCCGCAGGCCGCGTACGAGGGCGGCTACAACCCGCAGTACGTGGAGGGTCTGGAGCCGACCCCGGTGCTGCCCCCGATGGGCCCGGACGAGCAGCAGATGCAGGTGCCCGTTCCCGGTCCCCGCTCCGAGGCGGACCCGGCCGCCGAGGCCGGAGCCGAGGTCGACGGGGACGCGGAGAAGTTCGCGGAGGCGGCGTACGAGGTCTTCCGCACCCACCTGGTGGAGAGCGGCGAGATGCTGACCGCCGAGCAGCTCGACATACTGCTGGCCGACCGTTACGGGGTGGTCCACCCGCGCAGCGGCTCGCTGATCCGCAAGATCTTCCCGCAGCTGAAGCTGCGCTACCAGCGGGAGCTGGAGAACGAGCACATCGCATAGCGCGACGCAGTACGCGCAAGGGCCCGCACCCCGAGGGGTGCGGGCCCTTCCGTATGTCCGGTCGCCGTGGCCGCCGTCGGCGGCGGGGCGTCAGACGGCGAGCAGCTTGCGCACGCGGTCCGCGCCGACCGCCAGGAGCAGCGTGGGCAGTCGCGGTCCGGTCTCGCGGGTGACGAGGAGCCGGTAGAGCAGTGCGAAGAAGGTGCGCTGGGCGACCTTGAGCTCGGGGGTGGGCTTGGCGTCGGGTTCGAGGCCGGCCATGACCTTGGGGACGCCGTAGACGAGGGTGGTGAGTCCGTCGAGCGACCAGTGGGAGTCGAGGCCGTCGAGGAGGAGGCGCAGGGACTCGCGGCCCTCGTCGTCCAGGGAGGACAGCAGCTCGGTGTCGGCTTCCTCGCGTACGAGGGTGCGCTGGTCGGCCGGGACCTGGGTGGTGATCCAGTTCTCGGCGCGGTCCAGGCGCGGCCGTACCTCGTCGAGGGAGGTGAGCGGCTGCGACGGGTCGAGGTCGGCCAGGATGCGCAGGGTCTGCTCGTCGTGGCCCGCGGTGATGTCGACGACCGAGGCGAGCGTGCGGTAGGGGAGGGGGCGGGGGGTGCGGGGCAGCTCGTGCGAGGCGACCCGGACGGCGCGGCTGTGGGCGGCGGCGTCGGCGGGCAGCACGGAGCCGTCCGCCACCTTGCCCTCCAGCTTGTCCCACTCGTCGTAGAGGCGCTGGATCTCCTGGTCAAAGGCGATCTTGAAGGACTGGTTGGGCTTGCGGCGGGCGTAGAGCCAGCGCAGGAGCTGCGGCTCCATGATCTTCAGGGCGTCGCCGGGGGTGAAGACCCCGCCCTTGCTGGAGGACATCTTGGCCATGCCGCTGATGCCGACGAAGGCGTACATCGGGCCGATCGGCTGCTCGCCGCCGAAGATGTGGACGATCTGGCCGCCGACCTGGAAGGAGGAGCCGGGCGAGGAGTGGTCGACGCCGGAGGGCTCGAAGATCACGCCCTCGTAGGCCCAGCGCATCGGCCAGTCGACCTTCCAGACGAGCTTGCCGCGGTTGAACTCGCTGAGCTTGACCGTCTCGGTGAACTCGTCCTCGGTGCAGACGTAGGTCATCTCGGTGGTCTCGTCGTCGTACGAGGTGACCTTGGTGAAGTCCTTGCCGCACTGGCCGCAGTACGGCTTGTACGGGAAGTAGCCGCCCTCGCCGGCGCTGCCGTCGTCCTCGGCGGCGGCGCCGGAGCCCTCGGCGGCCTCCAGCTCGGCCTCGTCGACCGGCTTCTGCTGGGGCTTCTTGCCGCCCGGCTTGACCTTGGTGCGGTACTGGGCGAGGACGGCGTCGATGTCGCCGCGGTGCTTCATCGCGTGCAGGATCTGCTCGCGGTAGACACCGGTGGTGTACTGCTCGGTCTGGCTGATGGGGTCGTACTCGACGCCGAGCTCGTCCAGCGACTCGGCCATGGCGGCCTTGAAGTGCTCGGCCCAGTTCGGGTACGCGGAGCCCTCGGGGGCGGGGACGGCGGTCAGCGGGCGCCCGATGTGCTGGGCGTGCGACTCCTCGGTGACGCCGGGGATGCCCTTGGGGACCTTGCGGAAGCGGTCGTAGTCGTCCCACGAGATGACGTGGCGGACCTCGTGGCCGCGGCGGCGGATCTCGTCGGCGACCAGGTGCGGGGTCATGACCTCGCGGAGGTTGCCCAGGTGGACCGGGCCGGAGGGGGAGAGACCGGACGCGACGACAACGGTTTTGCCCGGGGCTCGGCGCTCCGCCTCGGCGATGACCTCGTCCGCGAAACGGGAGACCCAGTCGGTCTCGGTGCTGCTCTGCGCGCTCTGAGCCACGACACGTCCTTCTATCTCGAATGCTGGCTTCGGCCATTCTCCCAGACGGAAGCAGCCACTCCGGGGTTGCTTCCGCCCAGTGATATCCCGCGAAACGGATGGCGCCCGCGTGGGATACTCGGCACTTGTCGGAAGACCCAAGTACAACCAAGTACGACCCGCGTACGAAACCTCACAGGAACGGCAGCTCATGGCCTCGGTCCCTTCGCTCGCTTCGTCCGTCAACCAGCGCGTCGCCGACGCCCTCGCCTCCGCCCTGCCGGAGGCCGGTGGCGCCGACCCGCTGCTGCGACGAAGCGACCGGGCCGACTTCCAGGCCAACGGCATCCTGGCGCTCGCGAAGAAGGCGAAGGCCAACCCGCGCGAGCTGGCCACGACCGTGGTCGAGGGCATCCCGACCGGTGAGCTGATCAAGGAGATCGAGGTCTCGGGCCCCGGCTTCCTGAACATCACGGTCGCCGACCGGGCGATCATCTCTACGCTGGCCGCCCGCGCGGCGGACGACCGGCTCGGCGTCCCGCTGAACGCGTCCGCGGGCACGACGGTGATCGACTACGCGCAGCCGAACGTCGCCAAGGAGATGCACGTCGGACACCTGCGGTCCGCCGTGATCGGCGCCGCGATGGTGGAGATCCTGGAGTTCACGGGCGAGAAGGTGGTCCGGCGCCACCACATCGGCGACTGGGGCACCCAGTTCGGCATGCTCATCCAGTACCTGCTGGAGCACCCGCACGAGCTGGACCACACGTCCGGGGACGGCGACGAGCAGGCCTCCGGCGAGGAGGCCATGTCCAACCTCAACCGCCTGTACAAGGCCTCGCGCGCCCTCTTCGACTCCGACGAGGAGTTCAAGACGCGGGCCCGGGCGCGTGTGGTGGACCTGCAGGCGGGCGAGCCGGAGACGCTGGCCCTGTGGCAGCGGTTCGTGGACGAGTCGAAGATCTACTTCTATTCCGTCTTCAACAAGCTGGACATGGACATCCAGGACCCGGACGTGGTCGGCGAGTCCGGCTACAACGACATGCTGGTCGAGACGTGCAAGCTGCTGGAGGAGTCGGGCGTCGCGGTCCGCTCCAACGGCGCGCTGTGCGTGTTCTTCGAGGACGTCAAGGGCCCGGACGGCAACCCGACCCCGCTGATCGTGCAGAAGTCGGACGGCGGCTTCGGCTACGCGGCGACCGACCTGTCCGCGATCCGTGACCGTGTGACCAACCTCGGGGCGACCGAGCTGATCTACGTGGTCGACGCGCGGCAGTCGCTGCACTTCAAGATGGTCTTCGAGACGGCGCGCCGGGCGGGCTGGCTGAACGACGACGTCAAGGCCGTGCAGCTGGCCTTCGGCACCGTCCTCGGCAAGGACGGCAAGCCGTTCAAGACCCGTGAGGGCGAGACGGTCCGGCTGGTGGACCTGCTCGACGAGGCCGTGGACCGGGCGACGGCCGTGGTCCGGGAGAAGGCGGAGAAGGTCGGCCTGACGGAGGCCGAGATCGTCGAGAACGGCCAGTACGTCGGCATCGGCGCGGTGAAGTACGCCGACCTGTCGACGTCGGCCTCGCGCGACTACAAGTTCGACCTGGACCAGATGGTCTCGCTGAACGGCGACACGTCGGTGTACCTCCAGTACGCCTACGCCCGGATCAAGTCGATCCTGCGCCGGGCCGGCGACCTGCGGCCGGTCGCCCACCCGGAGCTGGGGCTGGCCCCGGCCGAGCGCGCGCTGGGCCTGCACCTGGACCACTTCGGCGAGCTGATCGCCGAGGCGGCCGCGGACCACGCCCCGCACAAGGTGGCGGCGTACCTGTACCAGTTGGCGTCGCTGTACACGACGTTCTACGACCAGTGCCCGGTCCTGAAGGCGGACACGGCGGAGCAGGTCGAGAACCGCCTGTTCCTGTGCGAGCTGACGGCCCGCACCCTCTCGAAGGGCATGTCCCTCCTGGGCATCCGCACCCCCGAGAAGCTCTGACATCGTGCCCTGAACCGCACGACGGCCCCCGGCGCATTCCGCGCCGGGGGCCGTCGGCGTCCTTATGGAGGACCGTCAGCCCGTGCTGCCGCGCGACGACGGCCATAAGCAGGTGCACGGGGCTCGCGCACTGGTGTGCACCTTTGTCCGCCAACTGCCGCTGGCGGGCTTCCGTCTCGCTCTCCACACCGCATCGCGTGGGTGAGCCACCCCAAGGGTGCAGGGTTCGCCCATCACCCGAACGGGTCGATTCGGGCCGCAGGGGCCGGGTAGGGGTCGGCGCGTCCTTCCCCCATCCACCAGCGGAGGCATCCGTGCCCGACATGAACGGCCCCTACAAGCCCGGCACCCCGTGCTGGATCGACCTGATGGTCCCCGACCAGCAGGCGGCCCTCGACTTCTACTGCGACCTTTTCGGCTGGCAGGGCGAGGTCGGCCCGGCCGAGCAGGGCGGCTACTCCGTCTGCCTCCTCAAGGGCAAGCCCGTCGCCGGCATCATGAAGGCGTCGAACCCGGACGGCTCCGTGCCCGACCCGATGCCGCCGACCGCGTGGACCACGTACCTGGCCACCGACTCCATCGACTCCACCCTCAAGTCGGTCATCGACGCCGGCGGCTCGGTGATGATGGGCGCGATGGACGTCATGGACCTCGGCCGGATGGCCGTGATCACCGACCCGACAGGCGCCGCCGTGGGCCTGTGGCAGGCCGGCACCTTCGACGGCGCGGGAATCGTCAACGAGCACGGCGCCCTCATCTGGAACGAGCTGAACACCGCCGACGTCCCCGCCGCGGCCGCCTTCTACACCGCCGTCCTCCCCGTCACCACGGCCAAGTCCCAGATGCCTGACGCCGGGGAATACACGGAGTTCAAGGTCGGCGACCGAGCCGTCGGCGGGATGATGGACCTCGCCAAGCTGCCCGCCGGGGTGCCGCCGCACTGGATGCCGTACTTCCACGTCGACGACGTCGACGAGATCCAGGGCGCCACCGAACGCGCCGGAGGCAGCGTCATGGCCCCGGCCTTCGACATGGTGGCGGGCCGCATGGCCGTCCTCGCCGACCCCCAGGGCGGCGTCTTCTCGGTGATCACGGCGACCGCCCCGGAACAGCCCGCCTGACCGGCCCCCCTCCCTTCCGCCTGCCGCCGCGCCATCCGCGACAGCGGGCGGAAGGAACCCGGGACGCGAATACCCCCCAAAACTCCCACCAGCCGACTTCGCAGCAGCCACGGCACGACCACCGGCGGCCGGGACACACCCCCTGACGCCCGCCCCGGCGAGGGGTTCACACAGGGCGGCATCCGAAAGCGCGGGGCGGCCTGGGGGCGGAATCCGCTAGGGCGGGATCAGGGAAACCCCCAGCACATCCCTGACACCGCCCGAGCGGCTCCCGACCTCCCAAAGCCCCCGCCCCACCCGGCAATCCCGTCCGGCTCACACCCCGCCCGCCCCCGCCTCCGGCCCCGACCCCGCTGCCCCCGCCCCCGCCCCCGCCCCCGCCTCCGCCCGCCCTGCGACCAGCGTCGCCAGGCCGTCCAGGATGCGGTTCAGGCCGAAGCTGAACTGGAAGTCCTGCTCGTCCGAGCCGGTGAACGCGTCCGACTCCAGCAGCCGCGTCACGGCCGGGTGCGTGTCCGGGCCGGTCATCAGCCGCAGCGTGCGCACGTACCGGCCCAGGACCTGGTCCGGCGCGACGCCGGACTTCACGATGGCGTCCATCATGTCGGCTGCCATCGTCGCCTCATTACGGACCAGGCCGCCGATGAGGATGATCGTCGAGATCTTCTCGCCCTCTCCCAGCCCCGTGTCCGCCAGCGCCGCGAGCCCACGCTCCATCCAGGCCAGCTGGTTCGGGCTGACCGGCGCCCCGGTGATCGGGATGCGAAGGATCCAGGGGTTGGCCATGAGCACCGCCCGCTGGGCGTAGGCCCACTGCGTCAGCAGCTCGCGCCAGCCCCACCCGTCCGCCTCGGGCGGCAGTGCCGGCGGGGCGCCGACGCCCGCATCCGACATCAGGATGTAGAGCTCTTCCTTGGCCGTGACGTACCGGTAGAGGGACATCGTCGAGACGCCCAGCTCCTTGGCCACCCGGCCCATGGAGACGGCGTCCATCCCCTCACCGGCGGCCAGCGCCACGGCCGTCTCCACGATGCGCGGCAGCGTGAGCGTGGGGCGCGGCCCCTTGCCGGGGCGTTCGCGTAGCCCCCAGGCCATTTCCAGGCTGGCCGGAAGCCCGGTCGCGCTGCCCTCGTCGTCCTCGTCCGCCATGACCGCCCACTCCTCGATTGACCCCCATCCTAGTTCTGTGTATTACTTACACAGAAGAGCGTAAGGCATACGCAGAAGAGGGAGAAGGGAGCCCCATCCCTCATGACCACACACGCCTCCGGACACCCCTCCGGCGCCTCCGGACACCCTTCCGGCGCCCTCGGCGCCCACGTCACCGCCGCCAGCATCGACGCCCCACCCGCCCTCGGCATCCACGCCACCGGCCTGGCCAAGTCATACGGCGACGTCCGCGTCCTCGACGGCATCGACCTGGCCGTCCCCCGCGGCAGCGTCCTCGCCCTCCTCGGCCCCAACGGCGCCGGAAAGACCACCACCGTCCGGATCCTCGCCACCCTCACCACCCCCGACGCGGGCACCGCCCGCGTCGCCGGCCACCACACCGTCACCGAGCGGGCCCTCGTGCGCGAACGCATCAGCCTCACCGGCCAGTTCGCAGCCGTCGACGACCTCCAGACCGGCGCCGAAACGCTCCGCATGATGGGCCGGCTCTGCGGGCTGACCCCGCGCGCCGCCCGTACCCGCGCCGACGAACTCCTCGCCCGCTTCGGCCTCGCCGACGCCGCCGCGCGCACGGCCAAGACGTACTCGGGCGGCATGCGACGCCGCCTCGACCTCGCCGCGAGCCTCGTCTCCCGCCCCGAGGTGATCTTTCTGGACGAGCCGACCACCGGCCTCGACCCGCGCAGCCGCCAGGACCTGTGGGAACTCGTACGGGAGCTGCGCGCCGACGGCACGACCGTCCTGCTCACCACCCAGTACCTGGAGGAGGCCGACCGGCTCGCCGACCGCGTCGCCGTCCTCGCCGACGGGCGGATCGCCGCGGAGGGGACGCCCGCGGAGCTCAAGGCGCGCGTCGCCGGCCACCGGCTGGACCTCACCCTCACCAACCGGGCCGCCTACGAGGCGCTCGTCCCGCGCGCCGTCCACCTCGCCCCGGACGAGCTCACCCTCGGCGTCACCACCGACGGGAGCGCCGCCCACGTCCGCGCGCTCCTCGACGAACTCGACCCGGACCGCACCGCCGTGGACCGCTTCGCCGTCCGCACCGCCACCCTCGACGACGTGTTCCTCGCCCTGACGGGAGCCGACCGATGATCACCGCCACACCCGTGAGCGCCCTCGCCCTGGCCGGCCGCAGCCTGCGCATCAGCCGCCGCAGCCCGGACGCCCTGATCGCCGCCCTGATGCTGCCCGTGATGCTGATGCTGATCTTCGTCTACTTCTTCGGCGGGGCCATCGACACCGGGACGCAGTACGTCACGTACGTGGTCCCCGGCGCCATGCTGCTCTGCGCGGGCTTCGGCGCGGCCTCCACTGCCGTCAGCGTCGCCGACGACATGCGGACCGGCATCATCGACCGCTTCCGCACCCTCGACATCGGCGGCATCCCCATCCTGGCCGGACACGTCGCCGCCTCCGTCCTGCGCAACCTGCTCTCCACCACCCTCGTCCTCGCCGTCGCCCTCGCCATCGGCTTCCGGCCCCAGGCCGGCCCGGCCGCCTTCCTGGCCGCCGCCGGGCTGCTGCTGACCTACATCACGGCGATCTCGTGGCTGGCCGCCGTACTCGGCCTGCTCGCCAAGACGCCGGAGGCGGCGGGCGGCTTCACCTTCCTGATGATGTTCCTGCCCTACCCGTCCAGCGCCTTCGTCCCCATCGAGACCATGCCCGGCTGGCTGCACGGCTTCGCCGAGCACCAGCCGCTGACCCCGGTGATCGAATCCCTGCGCGCGCTGCTCCTCGCGCAGCCCGCGGGAAGCGCCCCCTGGACTGCCCTGACCTGGTGCGCGGGCATCACCGCCGTGGCCGTGGTCCTGGCCGGCGTCCTGTTCCGCAGCAGGACCCGCTGAGCGGCTCCGTCAGGAGCCCCTCAGCGGGCCGGTGGTGCCCGCCCGCTCAGCGGTTGAGCGGGTAGGAATGACGGCCCGTCGCCTCGTCGATCTCCGAGTGGGCCTTCTGCAACATCTGCTGCGCGAGATCCATGAGCGCACGAGCGCCCGCGATCTCTTCCCCGACCCTCATCTGCTCCGGGTCGGAGGGATGACGCAAGGCATAGCCCCGCGCCCTGATCTCGGAGCCGTCCCCGAGCCTTACCAGGGCCGCCGCACTGGTGCGGTGGCCCTCCTCGGTGAATTCGAGCTCCACATGCCACCCGACGAGCGTGGCCATGGTGCATCACCTCCAGGGTCACCTGTTCCCTCCAGAGTGCGCCCACGCCCCGACGGACGCGACCGGAACCAGACCAGGCGAGGCACGGCGCCAGCCGCTCGAAACGGCCGGACCGGCGGGGTAAGGCCCGGCAGCATCAGAGCCGCGCACGGCGGTTCTTCGGGCTGGTCAGCCGCCGGCCAGGCTTGTCGCCACCGACTGGAACCACGCCCCGTACGAGAACGGCTCGGGCGGGTTGACCTCCATGCCGAGTTCCGCAGCGGCCAGGGCGTAGTCGCCCTCGTCCATCGGGAGGGCGATCAGCTCGTGGAGCTCACCGACGAGACGGGCGACGAGCTGCGGGTCGGTGGTGGCGGCGTAGTCCGCGACCGCCGCTGCGTGGTCGGGGAACTCGTCGACGATGTCCTGCGAGAACCAGCCGCCCAGCAGCTGGGCGGTCTCCGGGAACCGCGCGTGCCACTCCCAGTGCGTCTGCGGGATCGCCGGCGGGGGCACCTCGCCGTCCTCGACGCTCTGCTTGAGGTGGTCGGCGAGCACGAGCAGCCAGTCCCCGATCGCGGCCTGCGGAATCCCGACGTCGGGGACGGCGTAGAACTCTCCGAGGTCGATCCGCAGGCGCCCCGGAGGGTTGCGGCTGTACTCGCGCAGCTGGCGCTCCGCCTCCGCGATGGCCCAGGGGCGGGTGTGCCAGGTGTGGCGCAGATAGGCGTCCAGCGCAGGGCTGCGACGCTCGGCCGTGTCCTCCCCCTGCCGGCCGAGGTAGGCACGCATCACCTGGTCCAGCTCGCCGTAGCGCCGGTCGTGTTCGAGGGGCTTCATGGGCACGGTCGGTTGCCTCTACAGGTAGAACGGGACGGTGGTCTGGACGACGAATCCGTACGGGCTGTCCGGCTCGCGACGCAGTACGACGCGGGCGGCGCGGACGTCGACGGGCCCCTGTCCGGCAAGGAGCATGGCCTCCAACTGCACCCGGCCGACGGGCTCCTCACGGGACGGCCAGGCGGCCTCGATGGTGAGTCGGGCCCGCGTTCCCTGGGCGAGCCAGCGGTGGATGACCTGCTCATTGGCGGTCACCACCTGCTGGGTGGCCCACTGTGCGGTCTCCCGGTCGGGGTAGGTGGCGGATCGGGTCAGCATCGGATCATTGTCTCAATTCGCGTTGAACGACCAGAAGACACCGACTTCGTCGGCGGACACCGCGATCAGGCCGAGGTCCATCATGTAGCCGGTGAAAGGGTGGCCGCCTTCGAGTTCCCGTGCCAGGAAGTCGGGCGCGTCGCAGGTACGGGCCAGATCTGAAGACGTCCAGAACGCCGCATCCGGGCCGAAGCGGTCCAGCACGGTCCGGGCGTCCGCCAGCACCATGTCCCGGTCTTCCCTCAACCGGACCGGGTTGCTCTCGAAGAACCACTCCTGCGCGAGCGAGGCGAGCAGCTCGACGGCGGCTCCGGCCGTGATCGGCCGGAGCCCGGCGTGCAGGTCCTCGGCAGTCAGCGCACGGAACGGATAGAAGGGATAGCCGCTCTCCCAACCCACGTCGAACGCATCCGATTCGCGGCCAGCCCAGCCCCGTGGGTCGGCGACCGACCGCTCCATAACGGCGCAGACGTCCTCGGCCCAGTCCTCGTGCAACCGGGGGCCGCTCCTGGCCAGGGTGAAGACCTCCTCCAGAAGCCGCAGCAGTGCAGCTTCCCAAGCGGTGCTGTCCAGGGAATTCATCAGGGTGCCGGGAGGTCTTTCGGTCGGGGCGCGGGCATCGAGGTGTAGATGACGTACGGCGGATCGAGTCTGGAATCGTACTTGAGGACGGTCTTGACCCATGTGACGTCGACCGCCGGCGCCTTGAGGCCGTGGTCCTTGTAGCCCGTCCCGGCAATCTTGCCAGGGGACCCGTCCTGGTTGTCCATTTGCTGCTTGGAGACGTAGGTGCCGCTGACCTCACCGTTGGGCATCTCGCTCACGAAGGGCTTGTTCTGGCCGTCCTGGGGGTTGGAGGCGAGCCAGGCATCGATCTCGGACTGCTTCATCCTGAGGTTCTGCTCGGTAAGCCGCTGCGCGTCCCCGATCGTCTTGAAACTTGACGAACCACCGATGGTGGGTCTCCTGCCCTCGGGCCACGAAGCTGCCGATTCGGATTGGTCGCGCAAGCGCTGCGCGAGCTGCTCGTCGGTCTTGCCCACGTGCTTGTCCAGGGTGTGACCACCGCCGAGGTACTCGTTGGCGGCCAGGTCGAAGGCCACGTTGCCGTTCGAGCCCGGAACGGTCCACTGCTGCTCGTGCTTGAAGTCGTTGAGCGACCGGGAGCCGAATCCGTGGGCGCGGGCGACGCCGGCCTCGAACTTCGGGGTGCTCATGTGCGCTTCGTCCAGGACCTTCTGGAGCGCCTCCATGCGCGTGGTGAGGCCGTCCACGATGCCGGTGTACTCGTCCACGATCCGGTTGAGCTTGGCCTTGTCCAGGTTCAGGACCGTGTTGACGTCGAACTTCAGAAGGAGCCCGACGGCGCCACCCGCCCCGCTGGCCACGCTGGTGACGGCGCCGGCGATGGTCTTGAGACTGGGCTTCTCCTTGGCCTTCTCCAGGTCGTCGATGATGCTCATGGCGGCCTTCTTCATGGCCCGCTTGAGCTCTTCGAAGACGTCGTGGTTCAGCTCGACGGCGGCTTCCGCATACTCGCGCAGACAGTCGCTGATCTTGATCGCCACGTCGGCCAGGACGGCCATCACCGGCTGACTGCCCGTGGCCACCTGTGCCCCGTGCGGGCCGGTGGTGTGCGCCCACTGGTAGCCGTGCCGGGACGGACCGGACTGCCCCCAGGCCGTCGCACCCCACAGCGCACTGCAGAACGTCCGCATGGCGGCTTCCCAGTCGGCCCGGCCGTGGTTGGTGATGGTGCCGATGATGCTCGTCAGCTCGGCCGCCGTGTTGCCCGGGACGGTCGAGGCGTTCATCCAGCTGTGGCAGTGCGAGTTGAGGTAGTGCTGCTGCGGGAAGGGGTAGACGTCCGCCACTTTGCCGACGCGGAAGATGTTCTTCGCGGCGGGCTGCAGAACATCCCGGACGATCTCCGGTATGCCCTCCATCGCCCCGCGGATCAGGTCGTCTCCGCCGTCGTTGTCACCCCACTTGATGTCGGGGACGCTGGCGAACTTGGGGTCCTTGTCGATGACCGTGGGCAGGGGGCGCTGCTCCGCGGCCTTCCCGGGCTTGGGATGGGCCGCCGCATCGGCCTTGGTGTAGGCGTTGGCGGTCTCCGTGAAGCCGACGGCGACACCACCGATGCTGACCACGCTCTTGCCCAACACCTCCAGCCAGCGGTTGCCTATCTTCTTGTAGGCCTGTGCGAACTTCTCGGCGCTGGTGCCCGCCCCACCGGCGTCCGGGTACTTCTGCAGCTCCTGCACGAGTGTGTTCCCACCTCGCATCATGGGGTCCTGCTGACCGGCGACCCGGCCGGAGACGGTCCACAGGCTCGACGGCTTGACGTCGATGTTGCCGCCTCCGGCAGGCGGCTGCGCCGGGGTGGGGCCCGGGGTGGGGCCGGCCATCAGGCGCCGCCTCCCCAACCCTGGAGCACGGATTTGTTCGCCGCCGCGTAGTTGAGGTGTCCCTTGACCACGACCTCGTGGAGCCAGGCTTGTGCGGCCTTGAGGTCCTGGGCCGAGCGATCCCATTTGTCGAGCTCGTCGATGAAGGCCTGCCGTGCCTCGCCGTCCCAGCTCAGAACGGCCTTCTTGGTGCGCTCGTAGAGCAGGTCGAGCTTCTCGTTGAGGTTCTTGAGGATCTCCTCCAGGTCGCCGGAAAGGCGCTGCAAGGTGGCGAAATCGACGGTTATGCGGTCGTCGTCCGACATGGTGGGGCTGTTCCTCGCTGCTCTCAGATGTCCTGCAGACGGCTCTGCGGAGCCGCTGGAGCCTGGTCGGGCACGGTCAATTCCTCGGCAGACGCCGCCACGTCCTCCTGGCTCTGTACACGCTTGAACGCGGCCAAGATCTCCAGTTCCTGGGCTGTGAAGCCGTCACGAGCAGCCCGGGTGGCCTCTTCGAGGAGGGCGAGCACCTGCCGGATCCGCACGGCGTCCTCTGCCGCTCCCCGATGCAAGGAGCGGTAGGCCGTAGCCGTGGGACCCTGCCAGCCGGCCGCGATGCTGTCGACCACCCGGTCCATGTCGCGGATCTGCCGTTCCAGATGGCCCTGCATCTGGTCCAGGTCGTCAGCGAGCCGGGTGAGGCCGTCCTCCGAAACCCTCAGATCGCTGTCCTGCATGTCCACCCCTCGCCAGCACTGCCGTGCCGAATTCGTACGTACTGCCTATGAGGTTCGCATATTGTCGAACTGCACGCCTGAGTGCGCGTACTCAGGCGTGTCGGCCAGAGACGGCGTGAACCTCCCAGGCCCACATGCGTACTTGACACGTCGACGCCCGAAGGGTTCTTGCTGCAAGCCGGGGAGCTGCGGGTGGCCGACTCGGTCTCACGGGAAGCTGCGCTACTCAGGCTTCCGGCCGGCTCGCCCGCGCCTTCCGAACCGGCCGATGAATCAGCCTTCCGCCCGCCCGGTCTGCCCATGTCAGCTCAGATGAGAGGCAGACGCGGTCGTCGAGGAGCGCGTAGCGGCCGATCCACCGCCCCGCGCTCACAGCGCGTTGAACGACCAGAAGACTCCGACCTCGTCGGCGGACACCGCGATCAGGCCGAGGTCCATCATGTAGCCGGTGAAGGGGTGGCCGCTTCTGAGGTCCTGTGCCAGGAAGTCGGGCGCGTCGCTAGTACGGGCGAGGCGGGAAGAGGTCCAGAACGCCGCGTCCGGGCCGAAGCGGTCCAGCAGGGTCCGGGCGTCCGCCAGCACCATGTCCCGGTCTTCCCTCAACCGGACCGGGTTGCTCTCGAAAAACCATTCCTGCGCGAGCGAGGCAAGCAGCTCGACGGCGGCGCCGGCCGTGATCGGCCGGAGCCCGGCCCGCAATTCCTCGGCAGTCAGCGCATGGAATGGATAAGAGGGATAGCCGCTCTCCCGTACCACCGTGTGCGTGTGCGTTTCCAGGACGGCCCACCCCCGTGGGTCGGCGACCGACCGCTCCATGACGGCGCAGACGTCCTCGGCCCAGTCCTCGTGCAACCGAGGCCCGCTCCAAGCGAAGGTGTAGACCTCCTCCAGGAGCCGCAGCAGAGCTGCTTCCCAGGTGGCGGCATCGGTGGATCGTGTCTGCATGGATTCCTCCTCTCGGCTCAGCAGGCGAAGGTCCAGAACAACCCGACCTCTGTGTCGGAGACGATGACCAGGCCGGCGTCCTCCCAGTAGAAGGTCATCGGGATGTAGCCCCAGTGGGACGCCCCAAAGTCCAGCGTGTCGTCCTTGCGCGCACCGACGGTGACGTTGGTGTAGCACGTGAACGTGTCCCCGTAGCGGGCGAGGATGGTGCGGGCCATGTTCTGCAGCTCGTCGAAGCTCTCGGTGAACCGTTCGAGGTTCCGCAGGGTGCAGCCGCCGTCGGTGAGCGCAAGGAGAAGGTTC
Source organism: Streptomyces virginiae (assembly GCF_040638905.1). GTDB lineage: Bacteria > Actinomycetota > Actinomycetes > Streptomycetales > Streptomycetaceae > Streptomyces > Streptomyces virginiae_B. The sequence continues at coordinate 88,453 of NZ_JBEZYV010000024.1, forward strand.
TCGGCACTCGCACGGTTGATCTCGTGCAACCGTTCCGCGATGTCGGCCGGGGTGAGCGGGCGGGACGGATCGGATCTGAAAGCCGGACGGCAGAAAGGGAAGTCCGGGTGCTCCTGAGAGCGCTCGTTCGCGGTGTCGTCGAGCCCCGCCCAGCCGCGCGGGTCGGGGACGGCGCGCGCCATGACGGCGAGCACGTCTGCCCGCCAGTCCTCGTGCGCGCGCGGACCGGTCGCACTGAAGGTGGTCGCGTCCTCGTACAGGTGCCGGATCGCCCCTTCCCAGGACGCCTGGTCGGCAACGGACAGGTGTTCAGCCTGCATACAGAACCTCTCGGTACGACGTGCAAAGTGCGCACGTATGCCTATGAGGTTCACAGACCTCCGCGCCGCGCACCTGAGTACGCGCACTCATGTTCGCCGTTCTGTCGCGGAGTTCACTGGAGGCATGAACCCGACCACGGCCCCGGCCCCGGCCCCGGACAGCGGCGCCGACCGGCATCCGCGCGCGTTCGTCGCGCCGCTCGTCTCGACCCTGCTGACGCTGCCGATGGCGGCCGTCGCGTTCTTCTTCGTCGGGCTGGCTCCGATGGCCTGCGACTCCTGCGGGGGTGCGGTGAGCGGCCGGTTCGACGACTCCTACAACCTCGCCTTCCCCGTCTTCGGGTTCGGCCTGGTGGTGGTCCTGGTCGTGCTGCTCTCCGCGTGGGCGCTGCCCTGGCGGCGGGGCAATGCCGCCGCCAGGGTGTGGCCGGCCGTGATCGCCCCGGCCGCCGTCGTCTTCGACTTCATCGTCTTCCACGGCCTCGTCGACTGGCCGTAGGACGAAAGGAGCGTCAGCGGGCCTCGCGCAGCCAGCCCGCGACCTCGGTCGCCCAGTAGGTGAGGATCGTGTCCGCGCCCGCGCGCTTGATGCCGAGCAGGGTCTCCAGGATGGCCCGGTCCCGCTCGATCCAGCCCTTCTCCGCAGCCGCCTCGATCATCGCGAACTCGCCGCTGATCTGGTACGCCGCCACCGGTACGTCCACCGCCTGCGCGACCCGGTACAGGATGTCGAGGTAGGGACCGGCCGGCTTGACCATCACCATGTCGGCGCCCTCCTCCAGGTCGAGGGCCAGCTCCCGCAGGGACTCCCGGGCGTTCGCCGGGTCCTGCTGGTACGTCTTGCGGTCGCCCTGGAGGGAGGAGGCGACGGCCTCGCGGAAGGGGCCGTAGAAGGCGGAGGTGTACTTCGCCGTGTAAGCGAGGATCGAGACGTCCTCGTGCCCGGTCTCGTCGAGGGCGTCGCGGATGACGCCGACCTGGCCGTCCATCATGCCGCTGGGGCCGACCACGTGGACGCCAGCGTCGGCCTGGACCTGCGCCATCTCGGCGTAGCGCTCCAGCGTCGCGTCGTTGTCGACGCGGCCGTGCTCGTCGAGGACGCCGCAGTGGCCGTGGTCGGTGTACTCGTCGAGGCACAGGTCCGACATGATCACCAGGTCGTCGCCGACCTCGGCCTTCACGTCGCGGATCGCGACCTGCAGGATGCCGTCCGGCTCGGTGCCCGCCGTACCCAGCGCGTCCTTGTTCTCGTCGGCCGGGACGCCGAAGAGCATGATGCCCGCGACGCCCGCCTCGACCGCTTCCACGGCCGCCTTCCGCAGGGTGTCCCGGGTGTGCTGGACCACGCCCGGCATGGCCGAGATGGCGAGGGGCTCGCTGATGCCCTCGCGCACGAACGCCGGGAGGATCAGGTCCGAGGGGTGCAGCCGGTTCTCCGCGACCATCCGCCGCATCGCCGGGGTGGTGCGCAGCCGGCGGGGCCGCGAACCGGGGAAGGATCCGTACGCGCTCATCTTCAGTCGCCTCTTCGAGCTTCGACAGCAGTCGCCACAAGCCTAGAGCCCGACCCCGGGCCCGCCCGCCCCGACGACGAACTCGCACCACACCACCTTTCCCGGTACCCGTGCCCCGGTCCCCCACCGGTCCGCAACCGCCGCCACCAGCAGCAACCCGCGCCCGCCCTCGGCGCCCGGGTCGCGATCCGCGATCTGCGGCCGGCCGCCACCGCTGTCATGGACCTCGACCCGTACGGCCCCTTCGTAGCGCAGCATCCGCAGCCGGTAGCCGCGGCCGGGCGGGACGCCGTGCAGCAGGGCGTTGGTCGCCAGCTCGCTCACGCAGAGCAACACGTCGTCGTGGCGGCATGTGACACCCCACGCGTGAAGTGTCTCTGCCGCGAACTCCCTGGCAGGGCGCACGGTCTGGCGGCTGCGGGGATAGAACCGCTCGCGCAGCAGGGCCGGTTGGATTTCCACGTTCACCCGTCGATCGTCGCCCTGCGTGACTAGCGTGGAGGAGACGAGCAAGCCGTACTCCTTGAGGAGTACGGGTTGGGACGGGTATCTCGCGCGCCGAGGCGGGGAGTTCAACGGACATGCCAGTACGCAAGAGGCCGCGGCCCAATGAGACGGCGATGAAGATGGTCGGGGCTCAGGTCGCCTCCGCCCGCATCGCCAAAGGACTGACCCAGCGCGCCTTCGCGGAGGCGCTGCACATGGACGTCGAGACCATCGCCTCCATCGAGCAGGGCAGGCGCACCTTGATGCCCAACGTCGCCGAGAAGATGGACCGCGCTCTCGCACTGCCCGGCCTCCTGTCGGTCGCGGCCAACCGCCTCCCCGAGGTGGACATGGTCCCGGCCTGGGCGGAGGAGTACATGGCGCGGGAGGCGGAGGCCTTGGCGCTGTCGTGGTACGACACCCTGACCGTTCCGGGGCTGCTCCAGACCGAGGCCTACGCCCGCGCCGTCCTCGGCTGCCGCGTCCCCTTCGTCGGGGAGGAGAAGATAGAGCTGCAGACCGCGCACCGGATGAAGCGCCAGGAGATCCTGCGCCGCGCCGTCCCGCCCACCCTGAGCTTCGTGATCTGGGAGGCGGCCCTGCGGGACCGGATCGGCGGGGACGAGGTCCACCGGGAGCAGCTCCGGCACCTGCGCGCCTGCGCCGACCGCCCGGCCCTCTCCCTTCAGGTGCTGCCCCTCGGGCTCACCGCCCAGGCAGGTCTCGACGGCGCCTTCACCCTGCTGGAGACACCCGAGTTCCAGCACCTCGCCTACTCGGAAACCCAGCGCGGTAGCTTCCTCGTCAGGGACCCGAACGAGGTCAGCATCCTCTCCCAGAAGTATGCGAGGCTGCGGTCACAGGCCCTCAACTTCGGCGAGACGAAGGACCTGTTGGACCGGCTGCTAGGAGAGACATGAGCACCCCACTGAAGTGGTTCAAGTCCAGCTACAGCGGCAGCGAGGGCGGCCAGTGCCTGGAGGCCGCCTTCGCCTGGCGGAAGTCCTCCTACAGCAGCGACGAAGGTGGGCAGTGCGTCGAGATCGCCGCCTGCCCCGCCGCACAGGTGCACGTGCGGGACTCCAAGGTCGCCGACGGGCCCGTCCTCACCCTCGCCTCCACCGCCTGGGCGGGCCTCACCCGCTGGGTGCGTTCCTGAGCTTCCAGCGCCACAGGCCGTCCGCCCGGGGGTCGTGCTCGAACTCCGGCCGATCGAGTCGGCCCCCGCGCGCGTACGCCTCCGCCGTGCGCGGGTCGTCGCGCAGGGCCAGGCCGTAGGCGCCGCTGAGCCGGACGTCCTGGTCCTCGGTGATCTCCGGCGCGCGGTCCGCGCCCCGAGCGGTGGCGCAGGCAGCCTCGGACGCCTCGATCGCCCGCAGGAGCGGGGTCGTGCCGTCCGGCAGTCGCTGGTCCGGGTCGGCGCCTGCCGCGACCAGTGCCTCGGCGACCCCGTACGCGAACGCCGCCACCGCCGCGCACAGCACCGGCAGGCCGTCGTCCCCCACCGTGCCGGGGCGGCGCCCGCGCCGAGCAGGTCGCGTACCGGCTCGGAATCGCCCGCCCTTACCGCCGCCGCAATGCGGCGTCCCCCTCCGTCATCCGTTCCCTCCGTGGGGCAACGCCTCACTGCGTCCGAGCCAGTCTTCGAGCGCGTTCGCCCGGTGGTCGGGCAGGTGGATCGGGCCGAGCTCCTCCACCCGCGCGTACGCCTCCGGGGTGCGAGGGTCGTCCCGCCGGGCCAGGCCGTAGGCTCCGACCAGGCGCAGGATGCGGTCGTCGGTGTCCAGGAGAGACAGCAGCAGCTCCGTGGCGTCGGCCGTGCAGTCGTCGGACTCGGCCAGGGCCTCGGCGGCTCCCCCGCGCATCGGGCTGTGCGGGTCGCGGACCAGGTCCCGTACGACAGCCCGGGGTCCGTCCAGGTCTTGGCGTTCGTCCCCGACCAGGATCAGCGCGGCTTGGAAGCGCACCTCGGCATCCGCATCGTGTGTCAGGGCCCGTAGCGCAGCAGCGGCCTCGACCCTCAGGTGCCGGTCGGGCCACCAGAGGCAGTCGGACACCATCCGGCGCACCAGCGGATCGGGGTGGGCGGCGTGCCGGAGGCCGATGGCCTCCAGTCGGGGGTGTTCCTCGGCGTGCTCGGTGAGGGCCCGGAGCACCTCGGCAAGGACCACGGCGTCCGTCTCCGTCTCCGCCCAGGCGGCGAGGAAGTCGCGGTCTTCCGAGTGGTGCGGGTACGCCGTGCCCTTCAGGAAGTACCGCCGGGACCCCAGCACGTCGGCGGCGAAGCGCCGATGGTCTGCGGACGGATGATGCCGCAGGGACGTCACCAGTTCCCGGGCTTCCTCGTCGGAGCGTCTGCCCAGCCGGGTGCTGGACTCGCGCCAGTCCACGTGGCCGGGGTCGGGGTGCCGGACGGCGCGGGCCACCAGTTCCGTCAGCGGGGTCGGAACGCCGAAGGCCGCCTCCAGGGTGGTCAGGACGGCGCCGTGTCCGGCGCGGACGGTCCGCCCGCCAAGCGTGATCTGCTCGACCTCGTGCCAGTCGTCGTCGACGGTCGAGGTCTTCGCCGGGCCGGTGGCGCCGGTGCGGCGGCGCAGTTCCGCCTCCGCGCCCGTCTCGTACCAGTGGCGGGCCGCGGCGAGCAGCCGCTCGCGCACCGGCTGCGCCAGGGGCAGTTCCGGCGCCGGGAGGTACTGCCCCCACAGCAGCGCCGTGACCGTGGCCGGGGAGCCGCCCTCGACGGCCCGCAGCAGCGGGGTCGTTCCGTCCGGCAGTACCTGGTGGGGGTCGGCCCCTGCCGTTACGAGGGCTGCGACGGGCCTGTGGGCGAACGCGGCTACCGTTGTCCACAGCACGGGCGCGCCGTCCGCGCCCACCGCGTCGGGATCGGCTCCGGCGCGCAGCAGGGCCTCGGCGATCTCCTCTTCGCCTGCGGCCACCGCCGTGCACAGCACCGGCAGGCCGTCCTCGTCGGCCGCGTCGGGATTACCCCCGGGCCACAGCAGGGCGTTGACCTCCCGGAGGTTCCCTGCCCGAACCGCCGCCACCAGTTGCGCGTCCCCGTCCGCCATTCCGCTCCCCCTTGTTCCCGTTCCGTCTGGCGGCGATCCTTTCCGGGCAGGAGTCCGCCGCACAACGGGATTACGCGCGAGGGGCCCGGGCGCGGTATCCGTCCGCACCCGGGCCCCTCACCCGTACCGTAGGCCGTGTCCGGCCGCCTAAGCCGCTCACGTCGTACGACGCCTGCGCGCGCCCGGGCGGCGTTCGCTCGGGCGGAACACCGTCTCGCCGGCAGCCTTGGCCGCCTCGCGGCGCGCCGCGCCGTACTCGGCGAGGGCCTCCGCCAGCTTCGACACCGACGGCTCCGGGGAGAGGACGTCGACCCGCAGGCCGTGCTCCTCGGCGGTCTTGGCCGTCGCCGGCCCGATGCACGCGATGACCGTCACGTTGTGCGGCTTGCCCGCGATGCCGACCAGGTTGCGGACGGTCGAGGAGGACGTGAAGAGAACGGCGTCGAAGCCGCCGCCCTTGATCGCCTCGCGCGTGTCCGCCGGCGGCGGCGACGCGCGCACGGTCCGGTAGGCGGTGACGTCGTCGACCTCCCACCCGAGCTCGATCAGCCCGGCGACCAGCGTCTCCGTGGCGATGTCGGCCCGCGGCAGGAAGACGCGGTCGATCGGGTCGAAGACCGGGTCGTACGGCGGCCAGTCCTCCAGCAGTCCGGCCGCGGACTGCTCGCCGCTCGGCACCAGGTCGGGCTTGACGCCGAACTCCACCAGCGCGGCCGCGGTCTGCTCACCGACGGCGGCGACCTTGATGCCCGCGAAGGCGCGGGCGTCGAGCCCGTACTCCTCGAACTTCTCGCGGACGGCCTTCACGGCGTTGACCGAGGTGAAGGCGATCCACTCGTAGCGGCCCGTCACCAGGCCCTTCACCGCGCGTTCCATCTGCTGCGGGGTGCGCGGCGGCTCCACGGCGATGGTCGGCACCTCGTGCGGCACCGCGCCGTAGGAACGCAGCTGGTCGGAGAGCGAAGCGGCCTGTTCCTTGGTCCGCGGTACGAGGACGCGCCAGCCGAACAGCGGCTTCGACTCGAACCAGGACAGGTCCTCGCGGCGCGCGGCGGCGCCGTGCTCGCCGACCACGCATATGACGGGGCGGGCGCCCTCGGGCGAGGGCAGCACCTTGCCCTGCTTGAACACCTGGGCGATCGTGCCCAGGGTCGCGCACCAGGTCCGCTGCCGCGTCGTCGTGCCGGAGACCGTCACGGTCAGCGGGGTGTCGGGCTTGCGCCCGGCGCTCACCAGCTCGGCCGCGGCGGCCGAGACGGTCTCCAGGGTCGCGGAGACGACGAGGGTGCCGTCGCTGGTCCCGACCTCGCTCCAGCAGCGCGCCGAGGCGGTCTTCGCGTCGACGAACCGGACGTCCGCGCCCTGCTTGTCGCGCAGCGGAACACCGGCGTACGCGGGCACGCCGACGGCGGTCGCGACGCCGGGCACCACCTCGAAGGGGATTCCTTCGTTGGCGCACGCGAGCATCTCGTCGGCGGCGTTGCCGTCCAGTCCGGGGTCGCCGGTGACGGCACGCACGACCCGCCTGCCGGAGCGTGCGGCCTCCATGACAAGATTGGACGCGTCCCGGATCACCGGGACCCCGGCGGCTGCTGACACTTCGTCAGCTACCGTCAGCTGCGGCGTGTCGACACCCGCGCGCGCATGCGTCCGTACGACCTCGAGCACCTCGGGCTCCGCGATCAGTACGTCCGCGGCGGCGAGCGCCTCGACGGCGCGCAGCGTCAGCAGACCCGGGTCGCCCGGGCCGGCACCGAGGAAGGTGACGCGTCCGTGGGCGGCGACGGCCGGAAAAGCGGAGGTGGTCGGAATTGAGGGGTTCAAAGCGATCGCTCCCCCATCAGACCGGCCGCGCCCTTGGCCAGCATCTCGTCCGCGAGTTCGCGGCCGAGCGCCATGGCCTCGTCGTACGACTGGGGCACGGGACCGGTGGTGGACAGCTGCACCAGCGTCGAGCCGTCGAGGGTTCCGACGACGCCGCGCAGGCGCATTTCATTGACAATCCGTCCGTCGGCCAGCAGGTCGGCGAACGCGCCCACGGGTGCGCTGCAGCCGGCCTCCAGGGCGGCGAGCAGAGAACGCTCCGCGGTCACGGCGGCCCGGGTGTGCGGGTCGTCGAGCCGGCCGAGCGCGGCGATGAGGTCCGTGGAGGACGCGGGGCACTCCACGGCCAGGGCTCCCTGGCCGGGGGCGGGGAGGATGCTGTCGACGGACAGCAGCTCGGTGGCCTCGTCACCGCGGCCGATCCGGTTCAGGCCGGCGGCCGCCAGGACGACGGCGTCGAGTTCGCCGTCGCGGACGAATCCGATGCGGGTGTCGACGTTGCCGCGGATCGGGACGGTCTCGATCCGCTTGCCTTGCGAGCGCGCCAGGTGGTTGAGCTGGGCGGTGCGCCGCGGCGAGCCGGTACCGATGCGGGCGCCGTCGGGCAGCTGCTCGAAGGTCAGTCCGTCGCGGGCGACGAGCGCGTCGCGGGCGTCCTCGCGCCGCGGCATGGCCGCGATGACGAGGTCGTCGGGCTGCGCTGTCGGCAGGTCCTTCAGCGAGTGCACGGCGAAGTCGACCTCGCCGCGCAGCAGCGCGTCGCGCAGGGCGGTGACGAACACACCGGTCCCGCCGATCTGAGCGAGGTGCTCGCGCGAGACGTCGCCGTACGTCGTGATCTCCACGAGCTCGACGGGCCGGCCGGTGATCGCCCGGACCGCGTCGGCGACGTGCCCCGACTGGGACATGGCCAGCTTGCTCCGCCGCGTACCGAGCCGCAGCGGCTGGTCGGGACGTGTGTTCATGATGCCCGTCCTGGGTCGTCGTCGTTCTTCGGATCGGCCGCGTCCGCCCGGCTGACGGAAGCAACCGTCTGAGGGTCGAGGTCGAAGAGTTCGCGCAGCGCTTCGGCGTACCCGGCGCCGCCGGGCTCGCTCGCGAGCTGCTTGACGCGCACGGTCGGCGCGTGGAGGAGCTTGTCCACGACGCGGCGCACGGTCTGGGTGACTTCGGCGCGCTGTCGCTCGTCGAGGTCGGGGAGCCGTCCGTCGAGGCGGGCCACTTCCATGGCCACGACCTCGGCCGCCATGGCCCGCAGGGCGACGACGGTGGGCGTGATGTGCGCGGCCCGCTGCGCCGCACCGAAGGCGGCGACCTCCTGGGAGACGATGCCGCGCACGGCGTCGACGTCGGCCGCCATCGGGGCGTCCGCGGAGGCTTCCGCGAGGGACTCGATGTCCACGAGCCGCACGCCGGGGATCCGGTGCACGGCCGCGTCGATGTCCCTGGGCATGGCCAGGTCGAGCAGCGCGAGCCGGACGGCGGTCGCGTCGGTGTGCGTACGGGCGCTCCTGCGGGGCTGCCGCTGTGCGGCGGCCTCGCCCTGGTCGGCCCAGGTCCCGTGCAGTTCGAGGGAGTTGGCGTCGACCCCGGTCAGCGCGGAGCGTCCGTCGGGCCCCACGGGGCACCCGTCGGCGTCGGCGTCCACGGGCGCGCTGATGGTCCGTGCCGCGCCCGCGTCGGCGAGCCGTCCGCCGGCCTCGGCGGCGGCGACCAGCCGGGCGAGCACGTCGGCGTCCAGCCCCGGCGGCGCCTGCACGGAACCGGTGGCGGCAGCCGAATCCAGCCTCGCCGGCGTTTGAGGCGCGGGGTCTGGGGCGGCGCCCCAGGACACGGCGGCGAGCACGTCGTCGGCGGTCAGCACGAGCCCGGTGGCCCCGGTGCAGGACACCACCACGTCGACTCGTGTCAGCTCATCGGCGACCTCGGCCATCGGGATGGCGGAAGCCCGCACACCCGTGCCTGAGGCAACCAGAATCTCCGCCAACCGCTCCGCCCGCTCGGCGGTCCGGTTCGCCACGACGACCTCGGCGACGCCGACCCGCGCGAGGGTCGCCGCTGCGAGCGAGGACATCGATCCGGCGCCGATCACCAGGGCCCGCTTGCCGTGGGCCCACTCGCCGACCGGCGTGCGCACCGCGAGCTGCTCCAGGCCGAAGGTCACCAGCGACTGGCCGGCGCGGTCGATCCCGGTCTCCGAGTGCGCCCGCTTGCCGGCCCGCAGCGCCTGCTGGAACAGGTCGTTGATCAGCCGGCCGGCGGAGTGCAGCTCCTGGCCCAGCGCGAGGGCGTCCTTGATCTGACCGAGGATCTGCCCCTCGCCCACGACCATCGAGTCCAGTCCGCACGCCACCGAGAACAGGTGGTGCACCGCCCGGTCCTCGTAGTGGACGTACAGGTACGGGGTGAGCTCCTCCAGCGCGACACCGCTGTGCTGGGCGAGCAGCGTGGACAGCTCGGCGACGCCGGCGTGGAACTTGTCCACGTCCGCGTACAGCTCGATGCGGTTGCACGTGGCGAGCACCGTCGCCTCCGTCGCCGGCTCGGCGGCGAGGGTGTCGTGCAGCAGCTTGGTCTTGGCGTCGGCCGACAGCGAGGCGCGCTCCAGCACGCTCACGGGTGCGCTGCGGTGGCTCAGCCCGACGACGAGCAGGCTCATGCCGGCATCACCGCCGGGACGTCGCCCTCGGGGCCGCCCTTGCGCGCCTCGGCGGCGGTGCGCCCGGCCGGCGGCACGACGGCCGCGGCGGGTGCGGCGCCGCCCACGACGGAGCCCGGCTCGGACGCGGCCGCGGCGGCCTCCTCGCCGGCCTTGCGCTGCTCGTGGAAGGCGAGGATCTGAAGCTCGATGGAGAGGTCGACCTTGCGCACGTCCACGCCGTCGGGCACGGACAGCACGGTGGGGGCGAAGTTCAGGATGGAGGTGACCCCGGCCGCGATCAGCCGCTCGCTGACCTGCTGTGCGGCGCCGGCGGGCGTCGCGATGACACCGATCGAGACACCGTTCTCCTCGATGATCTTCTCAAGGTCGTCGGTGTGCTGCACGGACATGCCGGCGACCGGCTTGCCGGCCATCGCCGGGTCGGCGTCGATGAGGGCCGCGACGCGGAAGCCGCGCGCGGAGAAGCCGCCGTAGTTGGCCAGGGCGGCGCCGAGGTTACCGATGCCGACGATGACGACCGGCCAGTCCTGGGTCAGGCCGAGCTCACGCGAGATCTGGTAGACGAGGTACTCGACGTCGTAGCCGACGCCGCGGGTGCCGTAGGAACCCAGGTACGAGAAGTCCTTGCGCAGCTTGGCGGAGTTGACTCCGGCCGCGGCCGCGAGCTCCTCGGAGGACACCGTGGGGACCGATCGCTCGGAGAGCGCGGTCAGGGCACGCAAGTACAGCGGAAGCCGGGCGACAGTGGCCTCGGGAATACCTCGGCTGCGGGTCGCCGGTCGGTGAGTTCGGCCAGTTGCCACGATGCTCCTGCGGGATGAGCGGGGCTGCAGGCGGCCTCTTGTCCCAGGACCGCCCCGTCGATAGCAGGCTATGCCTTTGTGAACGCGTGCACAAAGATTGTGTCCGCTTTGTCCGGCCAAAGTGACCGGGGTCACGCGACATCGGCACGCAATCCCGGAACCGACGGCACGCCGAACCCGTTCAAATACCAAAGGGGGCAAAACCGTGCACACTCCTCACAGATACGCCCCCAGACCCCACAAATCGCCCATGATGGTAACCGGGAAGAGGGTCAGCCACCCAACGCCCGCCGAAGGCGGTCCGGGTTCACCCTCCAGAAGGTGTGCTGTTCGCCGTCAACCAGGACCACCGGAATCTGCTCCCAGTGGAGCCGGTAGAGCTCCTCGTCCTGCGAGATGTCCTTCTTCTCCCACTGTGCACCGGTCTCGGCGCACACCTTCGCGACGACCTCCTCGGCCTCGTCGCACAGATGGCACCCCGGCTTCCCGATGAGGGTCACCATCCGCTCGCCGGGGCTCTTCTTCTCTTTGCGGCGCAACAAAGGGCTCATGTCCCCATTCTCCCGCGCCCGCCCGGCCGCCCCGCGCGTCCCGCCCGGCCGCTCGGACGAGCCGGCCCGCCGCGCCCGGTGGCGCCGCGAAGAGTTAACGCCTCCGTTTCCCACCGGTTCGGGAACTCCCGAACACAGTGGCTATGCTCGCGTCATGGCCGCTCTCGGATGGCTCCCCACTCGCAGGCGCTCCGCCACCGCACGCAGCGTGCTGGCAGGCGAGGCCTCGGCCGAAGCCGCCCGCAAGACCGCGCAGGCCGGGGCCGACCGGCTCACCGAAGCCGAGGCCGAGGAAGCCGACCTCGACCTCCTCGAAGAACGGCAAGCGGAAGAAGGCCCCGCCGAGCCCGTCTTCCCCGTGGCCGGTGACGACCTCGCCGCCGCCTTCTTCGACCTCGACAACACCGTCATGCAGGGCGCCGCGATCTTCCACTTCGGCCGCGGCCTCTACAAGCGCGAGTTCTTCCGGCGCCGCGAACTCGCCCGCTTCGCCTGGCAGCAGGCCTGGTTCCGGCTCGCCGGGGTCGAGGACCCCGAGCACATGCAGGACGCCCGCGACAGCGCCCTGTCCATCGTCAAGGGCCACAAGGTCTCCGAGCTGATGGCGATCGGCGAGGAGATCTACGACGAGTACATGGCCGAGCGGATCTGGCCGGGCACCCGCGCCCTGGCCCAGGCCCACCTCGACGCCGGCCAGAAGGTGTGGCTGGTCACCGCCGCCCCGGTGGAGACGGCCACGATCATCGCCCGGCGGCTGGGCCTGACCGGCGCCCTGGGCACCGTCGCCGAGTCAGTCGACGGCGTCTACACCGGCCGCCTGGTCGGCGAGCCGCTGCACGGCCCCGCCAAGGCCGAGGCGGTCCGCGCCCTCGCCGCCGCCGAGGGCCTCGAACTCGAACGCTGCGCCGCCTACAGCGATTCGCACAACGACATCCCGATGCTGTCACTGGTCGGACATCCGTACGCGATCAATCCCGACACAAAACTGCGCAAGCATGCCCGGACCAACGACTGGCGGCTGCGCGACTATCGGACCGGCCGCAAGGCCGTGAAGGTCGGCGTCCCGGCGGCGGCCGGAGTCGGCGCGATCGCGGGCGGCGCGGCCGCGGCCATCGCCCTGCACCGACGCCGCAAGTAGCCGCTCCGGGCCCAGGACCAGGCCACAACTCGCCCGCACCGCACCCCCGGACGCCGGCGCCGCACGCGCGCCCTGCCACGGGCATTCGCTCACCTCTACCCGCGCCCCGGGCGCGGCACTCCGCCCTGCCCGACTCGGTCGCGGGCCCCCTTTGAAGCGTCCATTCCGCGCACCCAAGTGATCAACAATCGATCACCAACCGCGACCGAATATGCCCTCGACACGCAACAGAAGTGTCGGAACCGGTGATTTGAGCAACTGGGTGTAGCGCTGCCTGTACGAAGCGTTATTCTCCTCAAACGCATGCCACCGGCCATCTGTCGCCACGACGGGTGAACGGTTCCGCACTGCACGTGATGGAAGCTCTGCCTCTGGGAGTCCCGTGTACCCACCTGTCGGGGTTGACGCCTCGGGCCTGGCTCAGCTGCGCGCAACGGTCCTCGACCACCTGCGCGGCTTCGTCCCCACCGCGTACACCGCCCCCGCCTTCGCCGCCGCGGTTCCTGCCGGCCTCGGCCCGGCCGGTCCCTGCTACGCCCTGACCGACGGCGGGGCGACGGTGGGCAGACGAGGCCGCTCGGCGGCCGGCGGCTCGAACGGCGCAGCCGGCACGAGCACCCAGGCCGCCCCCCGCCGCCCCCTTGCGGACAGCGACCAGGCCCGCATGATGGACCTGGTCGAACGCGCCCAGGCCGGAGAGGCCGAGGCCTTCGGCCGCCTCTACGACCAGTACAGCGACACGGTCTACCGCTACATCTACTACCGCGTCGGCGGCAAGGCGACCGCGGAGGACCTCACCAGCGAGACGTTCCTTCGCGCCCTGCGCCGCATCTCCACCTTCACCTGGCAGGGCCGCGACTTCGGCGCCTGGCTCGTGACGATCGCCCGCAACCTGGTGGCGGACCACTTCAAGTCCAGCCGCTTCAGGCTGGAGGTGACCACCGGGGAGATGCTCGACGCCAACGAGGTGGAGCGCAGTCCCGAGGACTCCGTCCTGGAGTCCCTTTCCAACGCGGCCCTGCTGGAAGCCGTACGGAAGCTGAATCCGCAGCAGCAGGAGTGCGTGACCCTGCGCTTCCTGCAGGGCCTCTCGGTCGCCGAGACGGCCAGGGTGATGGGGAAGAACGAGGGCGCCATCAAGACGCTCCAGTACCGGGCCGTCCGCACCCTGGCCCGCCTCCTCCCCGAAGACGCCCGCTGACGGACCTGTCCAGACAACACCAACCGACCTCACATCCGGTGACCCCTCGATGACGCTGTGGTCCGATCATCCTTCGTCCGTAACCCAACTGCCGCGACGCTCGTTGTGCGGAATGCAGGCTCCCTGTGGACACGCCCTGCCTGAAGCCGCTCACTCGAAAGTGTGGATGTGCTCAAGGAAGGCAACCTTCCGGACACCTTGGGGAGTCGATCGTCATGACGAGAGGAGGTGCCGCCAGTGATCGCGAACGTGACCCCGCACCGGCGGGCGAACGCCTTCGCCCAGGCCCTGGAGGATCGGAACCCATCCGACCTTTCGGAACCGGACCCGGCGGCCGAGCAGTCCGAGGCACCTGCCGAACCTGCTGACCACGACCGGTTGTTGGCCCTGGCGAGCGTGCTCGGCGAACGGATGCCGCGCCCAGTGCTGGACCCCGAGGTCAAAGTGGTGCAGCGGGCGCAGCTCGTTGCCGCCATGGAGGCCATGGTGCTGGAGGAGAGGGCCGGGGGCGGTGCCGCCTCGGACCCTCTGATGCCCGAGCAGCGGACCGGCCGCGGCGCCCACCGGGCGACCCCGCTCCGGAAATTGCGGCCCCGCTCCCGCTGGTCCAAGGGCATCGCAGCGGGCGGCCTCACCGTGGGTGTGGCCGCGGGGGCCTTCAGCGGAGTGGCCGCTGCCAGTTCCGACGCCCTGCCCGGTGACCACCTCTACCCCGTGAAGCGGGGCATGGAGGACTTGAAGCTGGGCATGGCCGACGACGACGCCGAGCGCGGAGAGCTCTATCTCGACCGGGCCTCCAACCGTCTCTCGGAGGCCCGCAGGCTGATGGAGCGCGGCCGGACGGGCACCCTGGACCACGAGTCCCTGGGCGCGATCCGGCGGGCGCTCTCGGGCGTCAAGCACGACGCGGAGGAAGGCCACCGCCTCCTCCAGGCCGCGTACGACCGGGACGGCTCCCTCGGCCCGATCCAGACGCTGTCGTCGTTCTCCCGCTCCCACCGCGACGCCTGGGGCAAGCTGCGCGAGAAGCTGCCCGTGCAGCTCACCGACGTCGGCGGCGAAGTGGAATCCGTCTTCCAGGCCATAGACGAAGACGTGGCACCGCTCCAGGGCCTGCTCCCCAAGCCGCCCGAGCAGACCCGTGGCGGCACCGGCTCGACGGGGTCCCCCGCCAAGCCGGAAACGCCCGGTGGTGCCAAGCAGTCCAGCCCGGCAGCGGGCACGCCGTCGGGCAACAGCCCCGCGCCGTCCCCCTCGGGCAGCACGCGGCCACCGGCCGACGGCGGCCTCCTCGGCGGTACGGGCGACCTGCTCAGCCCGCCCGCGGGGCAGTCGGCACAGCCCTCCGCCGGCACCCCGGAGAACCCGAAGCCGGAGATCACCCTCCCGCCCCTGCTCCCGGGTCTCCTCCCGGGCCTGGGCCTCGGCGCGGAGGACGCGGAGTAGGGACGCCGGCGGAGACGGTGGTGGGCCGGGCGGTGCAGCCCCGGCCCACCACCGTCAGAAGAACACCGACCTGCGCTGCACCAGCAGCTTGTAGAGCGTGTGCTGGATCTGCTCCCGCACCTGGTCCGTCAGGTTGAACATCAGCATCGGGTCTTCCGCCGCCTCCGCGGCGTACCCGTCGGTCGGGATCGGCTCACCGAACTGGATCGTCCACTTCGTCGGCAGCGGCACCGCCCCCAGCGGCCCAAGCCACGGGAAGGTGGGCGTGATCGGGAAGTACGGGATCCCCAGCAGCCGCGCCAGCGTCTTCGCGTTGCCGACCATGGGGTAGATCTCCTCCGCCCCTACGATCGAGCAGGGCACGATCGGCGTGCCCGCCCGCAGCGCCGTCGACACGAACCCGCCGCGCCCGAACCGCTGGAGCTTGTACCGGTCCCCGAACGGCTTCCCTATCCCCTTGAAGCCCTCCGGCATGACGCCGACCAGCTCCCCGGCCTCCAGCAGCCGCTGCGCGTCCTCCGCGCACGCCAGGGTGTGCCCCGCCTTGCGGGCCAGCTCGTTGACCACCGGCAGCATGAACACCAGGTCCGCCGCCAGCAGCCGCAGGTGACGCTCCGCCGGGTGCTGGTCGTGCACCGCCACCTGGAGCATCAGCCCGTCCAGCGGCAGCGTCCCGGAGTGGTTCGCCACGATCAGCGCGCCGCCCTCGGCCGGGATGTTCTCGATGCCCTTGACCTCGACCCGGAAGTACTTGTCGTACAGCGGCCGCATCAGGGACATCAGGACCTGGTCCGTCAGCTCCTTGTCGTAGCCGAAGTCGTCGACCTCGTACTCCCCGGTGACCCGCCGGCGCAGGAACGCCAGGCCGCCGGCGATCCGCCGGTCCCAGACGTCACCGCGCTCCACCGGGGCCGCCTCCGGCTCCGGCGCGGGAGCCGGCACCTCCATCGGCGGCGGCTCCTGCACGACCGGCTCGGCCGCCTGCACCGACCGCACCCGGCGGGGCATCCGCCGGCGCGGCCGGTCCTCGTCGAACGGAATGACCTTGGCGTCCGCCACTATCGTCTCGCTCCCTCAACCGTGTCGACGTCGTCCCGCGGGCCCCCCGCGTCCAGGATGGCCGCCACCCGGTCCACGGCCCGCCCGACCCGCTCGGGCGGCAGCAGCCCGTTGCCCCGGCTCCGCGCGAAGTCCGCAAAGGTCTCGGTGGTCGTGTAGAGCGGCTCGAAGCCGAGAACCTCGCGCATCTGCGTGGTCTCCACGACCCGGCCGTGCGTGAGCAGCCTCGTCTGCTCGGCCGAGAAGTCGGTGACCCCGACCGCCCGCAGCGCGGACCCCACCCAGGTGAGCGCGGGCAGCAGCAGCGGCAGCGTGGGCCGCCCCAGCCGCCGCGAGCACTGCGACAGCAGCAGCACGCCGTCACCCGCGATGTTGAAGGTCCCGCTGTTCAGCGTCCCGCGCCGGGGCTCCCGCGCGGCCAGCCGCAGCACCTCCAGCACGTCGTCCTCGTGCACGAACTGCAGCCGCGGGTCGTAGCCCAGCACGGTCGGCATCACCGGCATCGAGAAGTACTCGGCGAGCGCCGAATCGGCGAAGGGCCCCAGGATGTTCGCGAACCGCAGCACGCACACCGCGACGTCCGGCCGCCGGCGCGCGAAGCCCCGTACGTACCCCTCGACCTCGGCGGCGTCCTTGGCGAAGCCGCCCGACGGCAGCGACTTCGGCTGGGTCGTCTCCGTGAAGACGGCCGGATCCCGCGGGGTGCCCCCGTACACGCTGGTACTGGACTTCACCACGAGCCGCCGTACCGTCGGCGACTTCTGGCAGGCGCCGAGGAGCTGCATCGTCCCGATGACGTTGGTCTCCTTGACGGCGCTGTGCGCGCCGCCCGCGACCGGCCGGCCACCGGTGACCGCCAGATGGACCACCGTGTCCACCACGTGCTCGGCAAGGACCCTGGCGATCGACGACTGCCGGATGTCCGTACGCACGAACTCCGCCGACCCCAGCCGGTGCGGCGGTGCCACGGCGTCCACCGCGATCACCCGCTCGACCTCCGGGTCGCGCTGGATGCGCCGCACGAAGCGGCCGCCCAGCTGCCGGGCAGCCCCGGTGACGAGTACGACCTTCCCCACGAGCTCAGCGCCTCCCTCGAAGAAGTACCCGGCTGCACCGCAGCCCCTCCACCAAGGATGGTGGAGGGGCTGCGGAGAAACACGTACAGCTGCCGTTTACTTCTTGTTACGGCGCTGGACGCGGGTGCGCTTGAGCAGCTTGCGGTGCTTCTTCTTCGCCATCCGCTTGCGCCGCTTCTTGATAACAGAGCCCACGACTACCCTCGCTCACTTCTCTTCACTGGTGCGGGGCGTCTGGGCCCACACGACCTACGTCGGCCTAGCCTACCCGCCCAAGCTCCGAGCCCGTAATCCGACTGCTTCCCAGGGGTTACGAAGGCGTCATGACCCGTCAGTCTCAGGCCGACTCCACCCCCACATAGGACTCTCGGAGGTACTCGTGGACCGCGTTCTCGGGGACCCGGAAGGACCGGCCCACCCGGATTGCGGGCAGATGACCGTTGTGCACCAGCCGGTACACGGTCATCTTCGACACTCGCATCACCGAGGCGACCTCCGCCACGGTCAGGAACTGAACCTCACTGAGAGGCCTCTCGCCAGCAGCCATGACACACCTTGACCTTCCGCGCATGACGGGCACCGGCTTCCCCTCCGGTTACTCCTCGTCGTCGCACGCTCACTCCCCAGAGTAGGGGCGCGTGATACGAGTGGGGAAGAGGAGCTGCGGCCACTCCTGTCATCCCGTCAGACACGCCCGGCCCAACACGTACCGGGCAAGCGGACGGTAGTAGTCCGATCGCACGGCATCATCAAGCGGAACGGCCACCGCGACCCGCCCCTCGGCCTCCCCGACGAACAGAGCGGGATCGTCCGTGTCGGCCAGCCCGATCGCCTCCACGCCGAGCTGACCTGCGCCGCAGACCCATCCGTGGTCACCCACCACCAGGTCCGGGAGGGGCTCACCGGCCTCCGCGAGGGCCCCCAGCGCCATCCGAACCGGCAGGGGTGAATGGCTGTGCACGCCGGTCGCACTACCCGGCGCCCGCGCGCCGGGTTCCCGCACCAGCGCGACCCCCCGTACGTAGTCGATGCAGTGCGTGCGTACGCCGAACCGGGTCGCCATGTCGACACACACCCCCTGCGCCGGTGTGAGGACAACACATCCCGCCGCCGACATCGCCTCGGCCAAACCGGCGTAGAAGCCCAGGAGCCGATGCGGATGCCCCGTCCCGAACAGCACGCGCGACCGCGCCCTCGCCGCCTCCCGCAGCCGCCCCGCGAACGCCTCCAGCGCGGCCACCGTCCGCTCCGGATCGATCACGTCCGGCCCGCTGACGTGCGAAGGATCCGCCGAGACACCGCACTTGTCCGCCATCAGCCCCAGCAGGTCACCCTCACCCCAGCCCCCCTCGGGATCCAGCCCCAGCAGCACCCGCGGGTCCCGCGCCGCGAACAGCCGGTAACTGCGCAGGCTCTCCTCCCGGGAGGTGGCGACGGGCCCGGCCAACCGGGCGGCCAGCAGATGCGCACGCAGCGCGCCGGTGCTCAACACCCTCCGATGCTCCCCCACCACATATGTCGGGGCATCAATTCCGGCGAACAGCCCCACAGTTGGCGTAACGATGCATCACGGACCGCACCGGCACCCCGCGGTCAAGTCAGCATGCCGCGCAGCGGGAAGACCGCCCGTCGCGTGGCGAGAACGGCCTGATCCGTGCGGTCCGCCGGGTCGTAGCCCGCGTCCCAGTCCCGCCACGACGGACTGCGCCCGTCGGTCATCCGCCCCGGCGCCCATTGCCGCGTCCGCGCGTACACCTCCTCGCGCCACGAAGCGGGGACCGCCGCCTGCGGGTCCACCGGCCGGTGCGCGGCGATCGCCACCAGATGCGTCCACGACCGCGGTACGACGTCCACCACCGCGTACCCGCCGCCTCCCAGCGCCAGCCACCGCCCGTCCGCGTACTCGTGCGCCAGCCCGTGACAGGCCTCCTGCACGGCCCGCTGGGCGTCCAGGGACACCGCCAGGTGCGCGAGGGGGTCCTCGAAGTGCGTGTCGGCGCCGTGCTGGGTCACCAGCACCTGCGGCCGGAAGTCCGCCAGCAGCTCCGGCACCGTCGCGTGGAACGCCCGCAGCCACCCCTCGTCCCCGGTACCGGCCGGCAGCGCCACGTTCACCGCCGCACCCTCCGCCGCCGGACCGCCCGTCTCCTCCGGCCAGCCGGTCTGCGGGAAGAGCGTCCGCGGATGCTCGTGCAGCGAGACGGTCAGCACCCGCGGGTCGTCCCAGAAGGCCGCCTGCACTCCGTCCCCGTGATGGACGTCCACGTCCACGTACGCGACCCGCTCCGCCCCCAGCTCCAGCAGCCGGGCGATGGCCAGCGACGCGTCGTTGTACACGCAGAACCCGGCCGCCCCGCCCGGCATGGCGTGGTGGAGCCCGCCGGCGAAGTTCACCGCGTGCTCGGCCTCGCCGCGCCAGATCGCCTCCGCGCCCGCCACGGACTGCCCCGCGATCAGCGCGGACGCCTCGTGCATCCCCCGGAAGGCCGGATCGTCCATCGTGCCCAGCCCGTACGAACCGTCCGCGACGCCGGGGTCTGCCGAGACCTCGCGCACAGCGGCGACGTAGTCCTCCCGGTGGACGAGCCTCAGCGTCGAGTCCCCGGCCGCGGGGGCCGCCCGTACCTCCATCGCCCGGTCCAGACCGAAGGCGCGCACCAGGCCCATGGTCAGCGCCAGGCGCACCGGGTCCATCGGATGGCCCGGTCCGAAGTCATACCCCGTTACCGCCTCGTCCCACATCAACAGCCCGGTCACCGGCTCGCCGCTCATGGTCGACACCGTATCGGGCGTCCCGCGGCCCGAACGAGCGGGCATGGAACAGCGTGATCAGCACGAGGACCATCGGCACCAGCATCGCGCCCCGGTAGCTCCAGGCGTCGCCGATCGCGCCGACGAGCGGCGAACCGATCAGGAACCCGACGTAGTTGAAGATGTTCAGCCGCGCGACCGCCGTGTCGGAGGCCCCGGGGAACAGCCGCCCCGCCGCCGCGAAGGTCTGCGGCACGATCACGCACAGCCCGACCCCCAGCAGCGTGAAACCGAGCATCCCCGTCCACACTCCCGGCGCGGCCGCCACGACGGCGAACCCGCAGGCGGCGAGCAGCGCCCCGCCGCGCACCACGGCCACGGCTCCCAACCGCCGCACGCCCAGGTCCCCGACGGCCCGCCCCACGAGGGTCGTCACCATGTAGACGTTGTAGGGGACGGTCGCCGTCTGCTCCGAACTCCCGAGCACGTCCTGGAGGTACTTGGCACTCCAGTTCGCGACCGTCGAGTCCCCGATGTACGCGCACGCCATCACCAGGCACAGCGGCAGCAGGAGCGCGAACCCCCCGGCGCCCAGCCCCTTCTCCGGCAAGCCCTCCGGCCCGGTCCGGTCCGCGCGGCCCGCCCGGTCCACGTAGGACCGGCTCCCCACGAGCACCAGCGGCAACAGCACGGCCACGGCCGGCAGGTAGCCGACGAACAGGCCCAGGTGCGCGTGCGCCCCGTACCAGGCAGCCGACGCCCCCAGGATCCCGCCCAGGCTGTACGCGGCGTGGAAGCCCAGCATGATGCTGCGCCCGTACGCCCGCTGCAGGCTGACCCCGAGCATGTTCATCGAGGCGTCCAGCGCCCCCACCGACAGCCCGAACGCCCCGAGGGCCACCGCCACGTGCCACAGCCGCTCGCCCGCCCCCACCCCGAGCAGGGACAGCAGGACCACCGGCTGGGCCCACCGCAGTACGACACTGGGCGCGACCCGTTTGACCAGGTGCTCGGTGCCGACGCTCGCCACGCCCGCGAGGACCGGGACGGCGGCGAGGAAGACGGGCAGCAGCCCGTCGGATATCCCGTACCGGTCCTGGATGGCCGGGATCCGGGTGACGAGCAGGGCGAAGGTGACGCCCTGAACGAAGAAGCTGAAGCCCAGGGCGCCGCGGCCGCCGCGCAGCCGCACATCATCAGTCATGGCGGGTCAGCGTAGGCCCCGGTGCTACCCGTGGGTAGAGAGATCACACGGGGAGTTGCAGGAGCAGCGGGAGCTGCATCATGTCGCCGAAGTACCCGGTGGCTCCGGGAAGCTCGTCCGCGGGCAGCAGCGCCGTGTACCCGTACACGTCCATCCCGGCGGACACGGCGGCCCGGACCCCGCGGGGGCTGTCCTCGATGACGACGCACCGCGCGGGCTCGACGCCCATCTGCCGTGCGGCGTGCAGGTAGAGGTCGGGCGCAGGCTTTCCGAGGCCCACGTCGTCCGCGCTGAAGATCCACTCTTCTTCGAACCACCCGTCGAGGCCGGCCACCCGGTGCCCGACACGGATCCGCTCGTGACCGCTGGAGGAGACCAGGCAGTACCCGATCCCGTGGGCGGTCAGCGCGCCGAGGACCTCTTCCACTCCGGGGACGGGCTTCAGCTCCTGCTCGAACGCGGCGCAGATCCGCGCGTGCAGTGTCTCGTCGAAGTCCGCCGGCAGCCGCTGCCCGGTCCGCTCGAGGACGAGCTCGTGCACCCGGCGCACGGCGGCCCCCATGTAGTCGCGGACCGACTCCTCGTAGGTGGTCGGGTGCCCCAGCTCGGTGAGGTACCCGGCGAGGACGTTGCTGGCGAGCGGCTCGCTGTCCACCAGCACGCCGTCGTTGTCGAAGATGACAAGGTCGTAGCCCATACACCCACATTACGGAGGAAAGGGATGTGGAGCGGTTCCGCCGTGCCCACCCCCGGCACCGGGTCACCCGACCGGCCCGTGAACGCAGAAAAGCCCCGCACCAGAAGGTGCGGGGCTTTCCCACAATGATTGTTCGGCGGCGTCCTACTCTCCCACAGGGTCCCCCCTGCAGTACCATCGGCGCTGAAAGGCTTAGCTTCCGGGTTCGGAATGTA
>NZ_JBEZYV010000025.1:0-107924 GCF_040638905.1 Streptomyces virginiae
CGGGGGGTGTCCCCCGCCGCCCCCCGGGGGGTGGGGGCCCGCCCCCCCCCCCGGGGGGGGGCCCGCCCCCCCCCCCCCCCCCCCCCCCCGGGGGGGGGGGGCCCCCCCCCGCGGGCCCCCCCCCCCCAGGCCGGGGTTCAGGACTTGCCGCGGCCGGTCACGAAGTCGCGAGCCCGGTCCACCAGGCCGGCGCCCGGTGCGAGGAGTTTGCTGGCGGTGGGGCTGCTCGGGGTGGCGGGGTGCGGGCGGGTGGGCGCCATGGCCTTGGCGCGGCGAATCTTGTCACCGAGAGCGTCCAGCTGCTGCGGGGTGCAGGCTCGCTGCAGCATGGGGAAGAGGTTGCTCTCCTCGTCCTGGACGTGGGTGGCGACCTCGTCCATGAGCTGGTGCAGGAGCGGGCTGATCTGTGCGTCGTCGGTGTTCATCTTCTCCAGCTGCTTGAGGATCTTCTCGACGCGGCTGTGGTCCTCGATCTCCTTGTCCGCCATCCGGTCGCCGCCCTCGACGTGCTCGCGCACCGCCGGGTAGAGGTACTGCTCCTCGGCGACCGAGTGCCGCACCAGCTCGATGGTGATCTCGTCGATGGGTCGCGGAGTTCCTGACCGGTGCCGGTCATGGCCTGGATGCGGCTGAACATCTCCTCCACCTCGCGGTGGTCGGCCATCAGCTCGTCGATCACGTTTCCGCCGTGTCCCATGTCGTCTCCATGCGTGTTCGTGGATGGGTCGCTCCGGCCCGACCCGATCGCTTCCCCGCCGGACGTGCGGGCGCCCGGCTGCTCGGAACGTCTCACCCGCATGGAGGGGGCAGCCACCTGGTCAGGGGGCCGATGTGGCCCGGCGGAAGAGGCGGGGCTCATGGTCGGCCGCTTCTGCTGGTCAGCAGCCGACCGAGTGGCCAGGTCGTGATCAGCCGGTCCGGTCCCAGGCCGTTCCGGGCCGCGCGCGCGTAACCCGTGCTCTGCCAGTGCAGCTGTTCTGGCGCGTGGGCGTCGGTGTCCACGGCGAACCGGCAGCCTGCGGCGGCGGCCTGCTCGAGCAGGCCGTCCGGCGGGTCGCGGCGCTCGGGCCGGCAGTTGATCTCCACAGCGGTACCGGCCCGCGCGCACGCGGCGAACACGGCTTCGGCGTCGAAGCGGGACTGCGGGCGCCCCCGGCCGGTGATGATCCGTCCCGTGCAGTGCCCCAGGACGTCGACGTGCGGGTCGCTCACCGCGGCCAGCAGGCGGGCGGTCATCGGCTCGGGTTCCGAGCGGAGCTTGGAGTGCACGGATGCCACTACGATGTCGAGCCTGCCGAGCAGCTCTTCCTCCTGGTCGAGTGAGCCGTCCTCGAGGATGTCGCACTCGATGCCGGTGAGCAGCCGAAAATCCGGGCCCGTCCTGGCATTCACGGCGGCCACGGCCTCCAGCTGGCTTTCGAGCCGCTCGGGACTCAGGCCGTGGGCGATCGTCAGCCGCGGCGAGTGATCGGTCAAGACGGCCCACTGGTGGCCCAGGGCGCGGGCCGCGTCGGCCATGGCCTCGAGCGGGCTGCCGCCGTCCGACCAGTCGGAGTGCAGGTGGCAGTCCCCGGTGCTCGCGGCCGCGAGGTCCCAGCCGGCGCGGGCCTCCGGTTCGGCTTCGGACTGCAGGCGGGCGAGGTAGTCCGGTACCGCGCCGACCGATGCCTGGGCGATCACCTCGGCGGTGACCGGGCCCACCCCGCGCAGTCGTCCGGCCTGTTCGGCGTCCACCGGGCCCGGTGGCAGGTCGTGGACGGCGTCGGCCGCTGTGTGGAAGGCCCGCACCCGGTACGGCGATGCTCCGCGCCATTCGAGGAGGAAGGCGATCCGGCGCAGAGCTTCGTCCGGGGTCATGGCAGGGGCGTTCCGCCGGTGGCGTTGACGATCTCGCCGGTGATGTAGGAGGCCTGGTCGGAAGCGAGGAAGACGTACGCGGGTGCCATCTCCGCCGGCTGGGCCGGCCGGCCCAACGGCGACTGCTCGCCGAACTTCGTCGGGTCGGGCATCGTCGCCGGGATCAGAGGGGTCCAGACCGGCCCCGGCGCCACGGCGTTGGCCCGGATACCGCGCTCTGCCAGCATCTGGGCCAGGCTGTGGGTGAAGGAGATGATCGCGGACTTGGTCATGGCGTAGTCGAGGAGGTGCGGGCTGGGCTGGTAGCCCTGCACGGAAGCGGAATTGATCACTGAGGCGCCCCGCGGCATGTGGGCCAGGGCAGCCTTGGTGAGCCAGAACATCCCGTACAGGTTGGTCTTCATCACCCGGTCGAACTGCTCGGTGGTGATCGCCTCGATCCCGTCCGGCTGGGCCATCTGGTAGGCGGCGTTGTTGACGAGCAGGTCGATGCCGCCCAGCTCGCCCACTGCCTTGTCGACGAGGGCGGTGCACTCGGATTCGTGCCGGATGTCGCAGGCGACGGCCACCGCTGTGCGGCCGGCCCGGCGGATCAGGCCGGCGGTCGCCTCCGCCTCCTGGGCTTCCTCGGGCAGGTGGGTGAAGACGACATCGGCTCCCTCCCGTGCGAAGGCCAGGCAGACGGCCCGGCCGATTCCGGAGTCCCCTCCGGTGACCAGTGCCTTGCGCCCTTGGAGCAGGTCGTGGCCCTGGTAGGTGTCCTCACCGTGGTCGGGGCGGGGGTCCATCGCCTCGGTGGAGCCGGGGTGGTCCTGGTCCTGCTCGGGAAACGGCGGACGGGGGTACAGCTCCACCGGATCGGTGAGGCGGGCCTGCTCGTGGGAAGTCATCGAGGACTCCTTTCGGCTCGTCGGGTGGGCGACGGTCATGAAGAGGGCGGGTAGGGGGCGGCCTTGAGACGGCGCGCGAGGTGCGCCGTGTTCGCGGCGAGGGTCCTGGTCGTGGCCGCGGTCTTCTCGGGGGTCTTGTCCAGGTCCTGGTAGTCGGTGCCCCGCATTGCCTCGCCGACCCAGTAGGTGACCGCGTTCGGGGCGAGGGAGAAGCCGACGTCGCTCAGGCCCTGGAAGAGTTCGGCGCTGACGTGGTGGGCGCCGTCCTCGTTGCCGACGACGCACACGGCTGCGGCCTTGCCGTAGGTGAGCATGCGGCCTTCGTCGTCGCTTTCGCCGAGTTCGGCGTCGAGGCGTTCCAGGACGCGCTGGGCGAGGCTGGAGGGATGCCCCAGCCAGATCGGTGTGGACAGGATCAGGATGTCGCAGCCCAGGATCGTGTCGCGGATCTCCGGCCAGGCATCTCCGTCTCCCATGTCGACCTCCACACCCGGTTTGACGTCGTGGTCGGCGATCCGGATGACCTTTCCGGTGACGCCGTGATCAGCCAAGGCGGCCATGGCCTGCTCGGCCAGCAACTGCGAGCTGGACCGCTTCGGCGACGGCGAAAGCGTGCAGACCAGTGCAACGGCGCGCAGGGAGGTGGTAGCGGTCGTGGTGTCCATGTGATCCGGCTACCCCGACGGTCATGCCGTATACCGCCCTCATGGTGACACCCGCCCGATGGAGCGTCGGTCCGCCCGCGGCGCCTACTGGTCCGAGGATCCGGGGTCCGCCATCCGGCGGTGTCCTCCTGCCTTGCAGGTCGGCAACCCGTCCCACGGCCTCTGCTGCCTGCGCCCGGTCCTGCACAGGCGGGTCGGGAGCACGGTGGCCGCTGACAGCGGTGACGACTCGGCCGGCTCGTCGGCCCGGTGAACCGCTGGGCGCTGCCCGACGCCGTTCCCGCCACGGCCGCTCGCCGCTCACACCTTCGCCGAGGACGCCGCCACGTACTATCCGGACCGCGTGCGCAGGGTCTGGGCGAGCATCGGGCCAAGAGGTCACGGCTGTCTCGCGCCCCCCGGCGGCGCTGCCGCCGGGGGGTTGCCACGTCGTGGCCGACTTCGCCGAGCCGGCCGGCTGCTTGAACTGCCCTTCCTACGTGGACGCGTCGCCGATGGCCGTTCCCCGGCGGTACGCGGCGGTTGCCAGGGATGCTTGCCGGGGACGCTGACACGGCGCCGGTTCCGACCCCCGAGGGGTGTCGGGACCGGCGCCGGGTTGGGGGAACGCGACACCGCCAGACGCTGCGCAGAGCGCTGCGGCTCAGCAGCCGCCGCAGTTGTAGAACGTCACGTCCCAGTGGTTGCCCTCGTCGGCGTAGATGTTGCCCGCTCCGGACTTCCACTGCGGGGCGCCGTCACCGCGCACGCCGATGTAGGTGAACGTGTTCTTGATGTAGTTCCCGACGCACGTGTACTTGCTGAAGTCGAGCTTGTAGCCGTTCCAGTGCGAGTAGGTGCCGCCGGCGTGGCCCGTCTCGGTGCCGCCGGTGATGTTCAGGGAGCAGCCGCTGGCGCTCTTGAGGGTCTGGGCGCCCTTCGCCGTGGCGAGGTTGAGCTGCTCGAAGGACGTGCAGGTCGGGTTGTTGCGGTCCGAGCAGCCGCCGGAGGATGACCAGGTGATGGCGGAGCTGCGGAACATGGAGGTCGCGGTGGCGTGGCTGATCTTGGTGGCCGCCTGGGCTTCGCCGGCCCCGCCGATGACCCCGGCGCCGGGAGCGAAGAGCGCCCCGAGGACGAGGGCGAGGGCGGTGAGGACGGAGCGGAGCGTCCCTCTGCGTGTGCGGAGTTGGGCCGAGTCGCCGGCCCGGGGGCCGGCGGGAGGGTTGGTGGTCTTCATGAAGCTTTTCCTCCGGGTGCGGATCGCGGAAGTGGGGAGCGGTGCTTGACGGCGGTCTACCCGCGTGGACCTGTGAGCGTGGCAGACCCCGGGTGGGTTGGCGGGAACGGTCACATGGCGGCGGACCGGAAGGCCGGCAGGTATCCGCCGGAGTGGCCGGCGGCCGTGGGGTGATAGCTGTTGGAGACGGGCACCGAGACGCTGTGCAGCCATGCTGCGCCCGAGCAGATCTCGTGGCCGGTGAACTCGTCCACGACGCTGGAGTAGGTGAATCCCGCGTTGGCGGCCTGCTTCGCGAGCATCCCGTTGAGAGCGTCGCTGCCCCGGTTGATCGCAGCCCGTTCGCCTTCGCTCAGGCCGGCGATGCAATTGCCGTTGAGCTGGTAGAAGCGGGGATAGCCCAGGACGACGACGTGAGCTTGGGGGGCCTTGCCGCGGATGGCGCCGTACAGGGACGAAAGGCTCCCGGGCAGGGTGCCGTTGATCTGCCCGATGGCGTTGTCCACGGCGCTCAGGCAGGTCGCCTCGCTCTGCAGGACACAGGTCTGCATGACGTTCGCGAACCCCACGTCGTTACCGCCGGCGGTGACGCTGACGAGCGTGGTCGAACTGTTGAGCGGGCTCAGCTGGTTGCTCTTGACCGTACCGGTCGTGGCTCCCGAACAGGCGGTGAACGAGAACGAGGCCGGGGCATTGGCCGCCGCCCACAGGGACGGGTAGGCCTTGCTGCTGCGCTGGCAGCTGCCGCTGTCGGACAGGTAGCTTCCGGCGCCCACCCCTGAGGAGTACGAGTCGCCGAGAGCGACGAAGCGCCCTCCCGCCGCCGGGGCTGCGGAGGCCTGCTGTGCCAGACCGAGAGTCGTCGCGGCCACAAGGGCCAGCAGAGCGGGCAGAACCCGTCTTGCGCGTGTCGCGAACATGACAAGTAACTCCTCGATGTGTTGTGGGGAACAGGAGTTGTTGAAGCGTCACTCTTCTAGCAGCGCAGGAGCCCCTGGCGATAGGTGTGGGCAATGGTTTGTTTGTTTCCGCGAGCTTGGCTGCGCCCTGCGCCCTGCGCGCTACGGCCCGTCCTGCCCGGGAAGCCGCCGCCGCGGCCGGGGTGGCCGACTTCGTCCGCATCACAGAGCCGCAGGCGGCCCGGCGTGCGCGCTCGACCAGGGATGGACGTGGTCGGTGGCGCGATGATGGGTGGGTTGGCCGGTCCGATGCCGCCGCCCGGCCCCGTCGCCTTGGAGGAGCAGCCCATGAGCCGTCCCGTGCACGCCACCGGTACCGACAGCGAAGCCCTGCGCACGGTCATCGAAGCCGCGATCGTGAACTACCTGGGCGGCGCTGCGGAAGCGGAGCCGGACGCGGCCGACCTCGCCGCCCACGTAACTGCCGCCGTCGAACGACTGCTGGCCGCCGGACCGCCGGCCGAACCGGCCACGGAAGGCGACGAGATCTGAAGACCTCCCTCGGCCCGCCGACGAGTGCCCGGACCCGCGCCCACCGCTTTCCCTCCCCGCTGACGCGCTGTAGACCGTGCCGTTCGCGTCCGGCGACCATGCCTTGTGCGAAACGCGGAGCAGCCGAGCAGCCGTGGGGCACGACGGGGGCTCAGGCCGGCCTTCCGTCGCTGCGTGGGGGAAGCACGGTCAGCCGTAGCGGTTGAGTGCGCGGCGCCTTGATGGAGGAGGGGCCGCGGGCTCCTGGGGCCCGAGGCTCGACGCGGGCACCCTTTGGCCTTGACGTCTCGACGTCCACGAGGTGCTGACCGCAGACATCGCCACGGCCGACATCTCCGCCGCCCGCAGCCTCCTGCACCGCGTGATCGACGAGGTGCGCCAGTACGAGGAACGGGCCCCGGACAGCCGCTAAGGGCGTTGGCAATGGCCCGGGCGCCCCTCAAGGGCTCGTGCGACGAGGTCGTGGATCAGGAACTCCCCGGGCCCGCGGTTCTCCTTGAGGCGGTCGAGGTCGTCGCAGCCGAACCAGCCGTAGGCGGAGTGCTTGGACCATTCCAGCGCGGGGGCGTCCAGGTCGCCGTCGACCTCGACGAGGTAGTCGGCCTCGTGACGGAGGCCGCCGCCGTCGTCCCCCGTCCAGGTCGTGGTGCCGAGGAACCGCCGAACGCGGCTCAGGCGCCAGCCGGTCTCCTCCTCGACCTCGCGCGCGAGGGCTTCCAAGACCGTTTCGCCGGCCTCGACGTGGCCGCCCACGATGTCCCAGGTGTCGGGGAAGAGCCGCCGGTCCGGGCTCCGCTTCTGGGCGAAGGCCGCGCCGTCCCGGTTGAGGATGACGGCGCCGACGGTCCACACCTCGCCCGCCGCGGGAACGGGCACCTCGATGTCGTCGGCGACGATGAATGACGGGTCACGGGTAGCCATGCCCGACAGCGTAGGCCCGCCCTGGCAGACTGCGATCTTCATGGTTCGACGGGTGGGGGAGATCGGCGTGCGCGGCTTCATACGGGGAGCGGCGCGCTCCTCGCCCTGTCTTCCGCGGCGGCCGGTTGTACCGGCGGGGAGACGGGCGGGAAAGGGGGCACGCCGCTCACTTCCGCGGAGCTTTCTGACGCCGTACTGAGCGGGAAGCACTCCGGATTCGAGGCGTTGCCCCAGAGTGAGCCCCTGCTGGAGGACGTGGACGTGGTCACGGCGGCCGATCCCGCCTGCCAGCCGCTGGCGGACCTGCGGAGCGTCACGCCCGAGCACGAGGCCACCGGTACCGCCTGGGCATCCCTCGACGCCCGGGACGGGGCCGCCGGGGGTGGGAGCGTCGTACTCACCAGCCACCCGGAGGGTGAGGCGAAGGCGTGGATGAGCGAGCTGAGGGCGGCCGTCTCCACGTGCAAGGACTTCGCGGTTCCTCCCAGCGGGGCTGGAAGGAGCGGGGCATTCTCACGGCGTTGCCGTCGGACGGGATCGGGGACGAATCCCTCGCCTTCTCCACCGTCAGCACCGAAGACCCCGGCAAGGGACAGGCCATGACGATAGTGCGCACCGCCGGGTCACTGGCGGTCCACCTCACCTCGTTGGAGACGGACCCGATTCCGGCCGCCCTCATGCAGCTGCAGCACGAGCGGCTCCGAGACCTGCCCTGAAGCGGGCACGCCCTGGGCGGGTGCGGGTTGCGGCGGCCGCGTAGGGTCGGCCTGTGCGGAAGGAGACGGACCAGGTGACGGACCAGGTGACTGACCAGGGGCAGGACATGGCGGGCACGGCCCCGGAAGCCGGGGCCGTGGCGTTCGTGTGCGCGAAGTGCGGCGTTGCGCTGACCGGACCGCTGACCCGGCTGCCCGCGGTCCCCGAAGCCCCGTACCACGCCTGGTCGGAGGCCGACGAGCCCCGTCCATTGCCGGCGACCGTGCCGTCCGGCCGCTACGCGATCGAGACGGAACCGTACGGTGCGCCCTTGGTCGTCGCCGAGGTACCAGGACCGGTGATGCCGCGTCAGGGGCAGCACTGGAACGCGGACGGGAAGTTGCTGGTGTCGCGGGGGCCGCGGGGCAACATCGTCGTCAACCCGGACGACGCCCACGGCCTGGAACTGGAGCACGCGGCCCCAGCCTGCTGCGGAGCCAGTCCGGACGGCGGAATGAACCAGGTGTGCGCCTGCGGAACCCTCGTCGCGACCCTCTCCTCCGACTGCTCCATGCCGTACGAACTCCACCTCTCGGCGGCCCACGTCCGAGCGGTCCGGCCGTGACGCGGCGGCAGCCTGCCGCCCTCGCCGTTACAGGCCCGCGAAGGTCAGGGCGGTGGCGGTGACGGAGCGGGCGATCGCGGTCGCGTACTGCGTGTCGTGGTCCTCGTCGAGGAGGGTGTCGCCGGGCGTGTGGTACTTCCGGGTGCCGGTTGCGCCCTGGCTGCCGTCGGGACGGAAGAGGTCTTCGGAGACGGCGATCGCCGCCCATCCCCGCTCGTGGAAACTCGCGTGGTCGCTCCGCCCCAAAGCGGGGTCCCCGGGTCCGGTGAGCTGCTGGACCGCGAAGCCGGAGGCGATGGCAGGGACGGTCTGCGCGACCAGGTCACCGAGCGCGTCGGAGGCGGCCACGACCGGCCCCGGTACGGAGGATCCCGCGTGGATCTCCACCGCGGGCGGGCTGCCGTCCTGCAGGCCGGCGATCATGTCCATCTGGAAGACGCCCGCGATGCGGTCGTCCGCCGCAGCCGCGGCGCGCGCGTAGCGTTTGCTTCCGAAGAGCCCCTGTTCCTCGGCGTTGAAGAGGACGAAACGAACGTGACGCGTCGGCTCCCTGCCCTCCTCGACGAGCGCGTGCAGACACTCCGCCGCGGCCATGACCGCCGCCGTGCCGCTCCCGTCGTCGTCCGCGCCGGGCGCCGGGTCCACCCTGGGGTCGTAGCGGCGGGGATCGCCGTTCGCGTCGACGAAATCACCGCTCTCCGCCGTCGAATCCAGATGTCCCGTGATGAGAACGGCGGAGTCGGCCCCCTCGACGCGGTGCTCCGCCTCGACATTGAACAACCGGTGTCCCCGCCACTTGAACGAGTGCCGTCGGACCACCAGCCCCAGATCCTGGAAGTGCCGGACCAGCGCGTCCACGACGAGCCCGTTGTCGGCGTGTGCCGCGTCACGGCTGCGGACCTTCAGCGGCTCGCCCGGGACCAGCGGTTCGACGCCGGAGATGCGTGCCACGTGAGCACGCAGCACCTCGGGCGTCACGGACGCGTGTACGGCCGCGAGCGTTTCGGGGGAGGGGAGACCGTTGCCCGCCTCCTCGTCGAACCCGGCGGGCAGGGCCGCGGTGAACTCCTCGGCCTGCGTCTCACCGGGGCGTGACAGGAGCGCCGGGTCCGGCAGCAGGCGCTCGGTGTGTCCGGGCTTGGCTCCCGGCGTGTGCACCTCCTCGATCGGGACACCGGCGGGCGCGGCGACGTACACCCCGCCGGGTGCCGGCCCGAGCGACGTGATCTGCCCCGGGTACCCGGTGAGCTCGCCGGCGACGAAGCAGAACGCGGCCGTGGCGCGCATGGCCCCTTCGGTCGTCGTCCGGGACTCGTCCGAGGCGCCCGCGAAGGCCTCCGGCACGGGGACCGAGCGGTCGTCCCTGATCAGGAACGCCGCAGTGTCCTCCACCTGTCCCCGGACGTCGGTGGTGAACCCGGCCTGTTGCAGCGCCTCGATCCCGAGTGCGCTCGCCATCGCGAGCACGAGCCGCGGGGAGGCGACGTGCACGGCAACGGCCTCCGTGCCGTTCGCCACCGACTCCAGCACGCCCAGGGCCCCGGCTTCGGGCACGTCGATCCTCGTCCAGAAGACGGGGCGGTTCTCGATGGCGGCCCGGGTGAAGACGGGGTGGGGTGCGGTGCGCATGCCCGCCGTGCGGGCGAAGGCGCGCTCGTCAGGGTCCTCGCCCACGAAGACGCAGTCGTCGGCCGCGCCGCCCGTGCTCCCGACCGCGTCGTCGAAGATCGTGCGGCTGGTCTTGGGGCCGAAGTGGATGAGGTGGTCGTCCGGGAACCGGCCGGGGAACGCCTCATGGAGGGCTTCCGCGATCTGCGAGGCCGCATCCGGCTCGGTGCCCGGGTCGGAGATGATGCCCTTGGGCACTTCCGGGAAAGCGTCGAGAACCTGCGTGATGCGGGGGCGGGGACGCAACAGCCAGGATCCGTCCGCTTCGAGACGGCCGTCCGCCAAGGTCGCCCCGATGTCGAAGAAGATTGTGGTCATCTCGACTCATCCGCTTCTATGTGATGCCGACACTCTGGTAGGCGTCGTCGACCGCCTTCAGAGCGCCCGTCCGTGCGGCGGTGTTGCCGGCGAGATACGTGTTGGTGACGTCCCGCAGGGCCTGGCGCATGTCCGCGAAGCTCGACAGCCTCAGCAGGCGTACGAAGGCGAGATAGACCAGCAGGGCCCACTCCTCGACGGTGAGGACCGGCGTGCCCGCGGCGTCCACGGAGGTGAGCAGGTGGTGCATCGCCTTGTTGTGGATGTTGCTGTTGGTGTGGACACCGCCGTTGTCGCCCGTGGTGCGCAGGTATTCGCTCATATGGCTGGGGTCGCCGGTGCGGGCGGGGTCGCTCATGTCGCGCAGCGGCAGCCCGTTGCCGCCCAGCCCGACGCCGAGTTCCCAGGTCCAGGTGAGCACGTCGTCGCGGTCGGGCGCCTGGTACCAGTTGGCGATGATGATGCCCATCGTGTCGGCCAGCGACTCGTTCAGGGCGCCGGACTGGTCCTGGTAGACGAGGTTGCTGGAGGTCTCGATGACGCCGTGGGTCAGCTCGTGCGCGATGACGTCCAGATGGCGGGCCAGACTGACCAGGCGGGCGTCCACGGAGACCTGGCCGTACCACATCCGCCCCTTCCACCAGACGGCGTTGACCCACTCGGGCCCCGGCCCGTCCTCGCTGTAGGTGCAGTTGACCGCCGAGGTCAGGTCCATCTCGGCGTCGTCGATGCCGTTGCGGTACAGCTGGTCGCGGTAGAACCTGGCCACCCGCTCGGCGTTGACGTGGGCCGAGACACCGGCCCGGTGGTCGGTGCCGAAGTCGGCCTGCGAAGAACCGATCGCCGAGGCCGGGAGCGCGGCGGCCTGTGCGAGGTCGGCGAAGGCCAGGTCATAGGTGGTGATCTGCCGCCACCGGTCATCCAGAAGGTACGAGCCGTTCTGCCGGCTGCCGTGGAACCTGTGGTGGACGCTGGCCTCGTCCTCGCCCTCCAGCCGCGTCGGCACCATCACCGTCGGCGTCATCCCGTAGGACCGGAGGATCTCGCCGGAGAACGCGTCGACGAGGTAACCGGTGAGCGGGGAGTCCTCACGCGGGGACCGGCCGAGTCCGTGGCCGCGGCCGCCCGGCTCACGGCGCATGGCCGGCAGTTGCGCCGGCACCTCACGCAGGTGCCAGGCCAGGTGCCAGCCGTCGTCCTGTTCGACGTAGGCCAGCGTCGCGGGCGGCAGGTCCTCGGCGGCGACCGTGCTCCCCGTCGCCTGTTTGACGCGTTCCAGCGCGTCCGTCCCGGACAGCTCCGGCACGGAGCCGACACCGCTCACCTCACCGAGACGGCAGTCCATCGAAACCAACCGCTGGTCCTCGTCTATCTCGACCAGCGCCTCGGTGCCGAAGATGGGGATCTCCTGCTGCGTCTGCTCGAAGCGGACCAAAGTGGTGCCCATACCGGCCTGACGGCGCGGCGCCTCGAGCAGGGCCAGATCGGGAACCCGCTCGGGCCGGTCCTCCCGGACCGCGTGACGCAGCCCCGGTGACTCCTCCCGGGCGAGTTTCTCGGCCAGGTAGAACCGCGCAGCGGACTCGGCCGAGTTGAACGCCTGCGGGCCCTCTTCGCCGTCGGTCGCCGACATGCCGCGCACCCTCTCGCGGCCCAGATGCGTGCCGCGCACCTCCGGGTCGTCGGCAACGTGATAGCGATACCGTTCCAAGTCTGACATCGCCGCAACCCCTTTCGCCGCCCCGCCCGCCTTGACGCCTTACCCCTTCTTCGATCGTCACGCAACGTGATGAACGGGGCAACCGGAAGGCGGAGGCGGCCACCGGGTCACGATCCGGCCTGCGGGCCATCGAGCCCTGCCACGCGTCGCATGTCGGCCTGCCGCGCTCTTCGCGACAGTGGTCGGAGCCGGCGCAGTCCATTACGCCGAGTAATTGAACTGTCATCATTGTCCTGCTGGATCGTTGAAGCAGGGGCGACGACGGACCAACGGGATGATGCCCGGTCGCCGGTCGTCCTGGTGCCCCGCACGCCTCCGGCTCCCCGACGGGCATTGGCTCTACCGTGCAGACAACCCGTCCGCACACCGGACTACGTCCCGCCGCACAGGCGTTCCCGTGGAGGTCAAGATGCCCAGTCCAGCTCAGCCGTTCGGCAAGGTCGTCAGCAGCAGCGGCGTCAACCTGCGGAGGTATCCCAGTACCGACTCGTCCCTCGTCGGCAACCTGAACCACGGCGCCGAAGTCGGCCTCCACAGCAAGGTGCACGCGCAGACCATCGACGGAAACAGCATCTGGTACTTGCTGCGCGACCAGGCCGTGTGGGTCTCCGCCCGCCACGTCGACAACACCGGAGAGGTGCCGCTCTCCAAGGACGCCCAGCCGGCCGCCCCCCAGGGCTGACGGCGGGTCGGCCCGCGACCCGACCGACGCCGTCCCGGGGGCAGCCCGCCGCGGCTCCCCCCGGGACGGATCGGGGGCGGTACGGGAGACCCGTCCGCGTAACCCGTTCCCGATCGCACACACGTGCGTGACCTGCGTTAGTCTCTCGGGGCGCAGGAGCGGAACGCAGACGTAGACGGGGGAGCCGTGTCCTATTCGGAGCGCTGGCAGGAGCTGTTCGGACCGATGGACGGCGGGCCCGCGATGAAGCTCGCCTCGACGGCCCCCGACTCCGGGGGCGGCGGGGGCGGTGGGGGCGGGGCCCCGGACCTCAAGCACAGCAAGGGTCCCTGGACCAGCGCCTCCAGCACCGCCGGCGACCTGCGCACCAGCACGGAGACGAGCCGCGCGGCGCTCGGGCCCGGCCACGAGGGCGTCGACACGGGGGCCGCCGGCCTCAGCTCCGTCGCCGCGCTCAAGAGCGTGCTGACGTCCTGGGAGGAACGCCTTCAGTCCGTGCGGGACGAGTGCGAGCAGCTCAAGGGGACCCTGCTGAAGGTCGCCAAGGAGATGGGCGAGACGGACGCCGCGATCGAGACGTCCTTCAAGGGCGTCGACGGCGGCTCCAAGGCGGACGAGAAGCGATGACCGGAACCCTCACCTGGAAGCAACTGCGCGACCTCAAGACCTCCGAGTTCACGGACGCGGGCGACAAGTGGCACGAGGTCTCTGACCGCTCGGACTCCGACCGCGTACGGGTCGACCGCGCGATGTCCGCGAAGCTCCGCGAGACCCAGAAGAGCGAGTCGGCGGAGGCGGCCCTCGGCAGGCTCCAACGCCTCAGCCGCAACTTCCAATACCTGCACAGCGAGTGCGGGCTCGTCCGTACGGCGCTCAACGGGCTCGCCAGCGATCTCGCCGAGCCCCAGACCCAGTTGAAGCAGGCGCTCGCGGACGCCGCCGCCCTGAACTTCACCGTCCACGACGACGGTTCCGTCAGCTACCCGGCCGTCGAGGTCGAGGACCTGACCGGGGCGAAGAAGGAGGCCCCGGGCAGCAAGGTCCAGGGCAGCTCCCGCCTCCCGCTGGAACCGCCCGGCTTCGGCCAGCAGGGCCAGTCGCCGCTGTACCCCGGCTACTCGGGCTTCAAGCCGCTGAACCCGAACGCGGCGAAGGCGCAGGACGTGGCCGACCGCGTGGCCCGGGCCGTACGGTCCGCACAGGAGATAGACGCCCGGTACGCGAAGACCCTCAACGGCCTGAAGGCGGAGAAGGGCCTCGACGTCACCGAGGCCACGCTGAAGGACGTCTTCCGCGACACCTCCGACGTCCGCTCCGCCGCCGGCACGTACCTCGGCGAGAGCGTCCCCGAGGACAAGAGCCCCGCGGAGCGCAAGAAGTGGTGGGACGGCCTGACCGAGGAACAGCGCCAGGAGTACCTGGAGATCGCCCCGGACCTGGTCGGCAGCCTGGACGGCATTCCGGCGGTCGCCCGTGACGAGGCGAACCGCAACTACCTGCCCGTGCTCATCGACGACCTGGCGCGGCACGGCGGCGACGACGCGGAGACCAAGCTCAGCGCCCTCCGCGGGATCCAGGACAAGCTGAACGAGCCCAGCCGCCCGCCCATGTTCCTCCTGGGCATCGGAGACGAGGGCAACGGGCGCGCGATCGTCTCGTACGGCAACCCCGACACCTCCAAGAACGTGTCGGCGTACGTCCCCGGCCTCAGTACCAGGCTCAACGACGAGTTCGTCACCGACACGATGAAGCGGGCCCAGGACACGGCCAAGGGCGCCCAGCGCCTGGACCCGTCCAGTGCCTCGATCGTCTGGCTGGGCTACGACGCCCCGCAGAACGTGGACGTGATGACGAGGGGCGACGCGCAGCGGGGCGCCCCGGCGTACAACCAGTTCATGGCGGGCCTCTCGGCGACGAACCAGAACCCGGACCCGCACGTGACGGCGATCGGGCATTCCTACGGCTCCCTCACCGTGGGCACGGCCGCCAAGCAGTCCGGCGGCATCCCGGGCGTCGACGACGTGATCCTGCTCGGCAGCCCCGGCGTGGACGCGCAGAAGGCGACGGAGCTCGGCGTGGGCAAGGACCACGTGTTCGTCGGCGCCGCCGACAACGACCCGGTCACCCACCTGCCCTCGAAGGACGAGGCGGCGCTCGGCTGGTTGCTGGGAGGCCCGGTGGGCGTGGGGGTCGGACGTGACCTCTTCGACATCGGCAACGACGACGTGTACTTCGGCAAGGACCCGGCGAGCAAGGCCTTCGGGGCACAGCGCTTCCTGGTCGACGACGGGCCGAGGATGGTCTTCGACGGCGGAGGCTTCGACGCCCACTCCCAGTACTTCACTCCGGAGAAGGACCAGACGTCGGCGAACAACATCGCCAGGATCGTCGCCGGACAGCCTGAGAAAATCGTGAGGGAAGAATACCGATGAAGCGCATCACCCGGACCATTCGCCTGACCTGCGCGCTGGCCGTGGCCGGCGCGCTGCTGGCCGGATGCGGACCGACGGAC
Source organism: Streptomyces virginiae (assembly GCF_040638905.1). Taxonomy (GTDB): domain Bacteria; phylum Actinomycetota; class Actinomycetes; order Streptomycetales; family Streptomycetaceae; genus Streptomyces; species Streptomyces virginiae_B. Next base: position 15,225 of record NZ_JBEZYV010000025.1, read on the forward strand.
GGCACCAAGGACGGGCGAGGAGCAGTGGCAGGCATGGACATGCAGGGAGCGGCGGAGCGTGCCGACGCGATGTTCTACGCGACGGTCGGGGCGATCAAGCCGGACATCGAATGGGTCCACGACACCACGACGGCCGGCAGCTGCGACGTGACGCGCTACTGGACGGTGATGACGGTCGTCTCCGAGCAGCGCCGCGGCAACTTCCTCGGTGTGGTCGAGAACTTCTGGAAGGCGAGCGGGTACCAGATCAAGACGGTGAATCCGGACAAGGACATGCCCGAGATCGTCGCCACGTCCCCGGACGGCTTCGGCATCATGGTCCTCTTCGGCCACCAGGGGCAGGCCTTCTTCGAAGTCACCAGCCCCTGTGTGAAGAATTCCAAGGTGGCAGCACCGACCAAGGTGGCGAACGGCGCCACGTACGAAGGCGAAACCGCCATCCCCGCCCCCAACGTCCGCTCCGACTTCTGGTCCGCCGAAACCCCGGTGCCGGGCTCCACCCCCGCGCCCTGAGCGACTCTGCCCGTCGGCGTCGGCGGGGCGTGGAGCTACGACGCCGGGGAGGCCCTGGTCTTCCGCCCGGAGAACCAGGGCAACCTGCCTCCGGCGACACCGCTCAGGTCGTGTCCGGCCGTTTACCGGGCGGCCGTGGCGAGGAGGAGTTCGGCCGCCACAGCTGCTCCGTCGGTGCGGACCGCGCCGGCCACGGCCGTTGCCCGGGCGCGGGTTTCGGGGGCCAGAGCCGTCCGGAGCGCGGCCGCCAGGGACTCGAACGTGACCGCCGGACCGTCGTGCGCCACGCCGATGCCCAACTCGGCCACCCGGCCCGCCCAGTAGGGCTGGTCGGCCATCTGCGGGACCACGACCTGAGGTGCGCCCGCCCGGGTGGCCGTCGTCGTGGTGCCCGCGCCGCCGTGGTGGACGACGGCGGCCACCCGGCCGAACAGCGCCTGGTGGTTGACCTCGCCGACCACGAAGCAGTCGGCCCGGTCGTCGATCAGGGTCAGGTCGGCCCAGCCGCTGGACACGATGATGCGCCGGCCCTGGGCCCGGACCGACTCGATCGCCACCCGGGCGGCGTCCTTCGACGCGTGGAGGGGCATGCTGCCGAAGCCCACGTACACGGGCGGCGCACCGGCGTCCAGGAACGCCACGAGCTCGGGCGGGAGCGGGTTGCGGTCGGGCAGGATCCACGCGCCGGTCTGGACGATGTCGAAGCCGAGCCCCTCCTGCGCCGGGTCGAGCGCCGGGTCCGTCGCCAGCCACGGCCGCTCGCCGAAGACGTAGTCGCGGACGTTCTCCACCGGCGGCAGACCGAACGACGCCCGGTTCGTGTTCAGCGCCTCGCCGAACAGCGCGTTGATGTTCTGGGCGTCCAGGTCCCACAACGCCCGGTTGTCGGTCACCTCCGGGGGGAACGGCCGGCCCGGGTACGCCAGCGGCGCGCGCCGCGGTGACGGCAGGGTGAGCTGCTGGAAGGTGACGGACACCGACGGAATGCCGAGCTTCTCAGCCACCGACCGGGCTCCGGCCGCGGCGGGCATCGCGCCGGTCGCGAGCACCACGTCGCAGCCCTCAGCCACCGGAAGCCCCGCTTCGAACTGGCTCGCGATGATCTCGGCGGCGCGCTGGGGAAGGGACGACGGCTGCGGGGCCGCCTTCATCAGCGCGCGGGCCGACGGGCCGACGGGCACCATCGGCACACCGATCCCTGCCAACCGCTGCGCGAAGTCCTCGTCCGGGGGTGCGCACACCCGCACCTTCGCGCCGAGCGCACGCAACTCCACCGCGAGTCCGGCCAGTGGTTCGATGTCCCCGCGCGATCCGTACGCCATCAGCAAGACGTTCATGCGTTTTCCGTTCTCGTTTCGTGGTCCGGCCTCGGCTCCCGGTCGTGCCCCACCATCCCGCCGGCCATCGAAATGATCAAGGTAGACTTCCGCGCGGTTCGATAACCGCTGGGTTATCGGCGGAGGCTACGGGGGCTGGGAGCCGGTGGAGCTGCGGGACATCGAGATCTTCCTCGTACTGGCCGAGGAACTGCATTTCGGCCGGGCCGCACAGCGACTCCACGTCTCCCAGGCGCGCGTCAGCCAGGCCATCAAGAAGCAGGAACGGCGCATCGGCGCCGAGCTGTTCACCCGTACCAGCCGCTCGGTTCACCTGACCGAGGTCGGCCGGCAGTTCCGCGACGACCTGCAACCGGTCTACGCGGGCCTGCACGAGTCACTGGAACGCGCTCGGCTGGCCGCGCGAGGCATCACCGCACAGCTCCGCGTCAGCCTCATGCCCTTCAACGTGGCCGATCTGTACCCCTACTGGAAGGCGTTCCGCGCCCGCCACCCGCAGTGGGGACTGCAGGTCCGTCAGGCCACCTTCACCGATGTCTTCGGCCAGCTCCGAAACGGCGCCATGGACGTCCTGGTCGTCTGGCTGCCCGTCGAGGAGCCGGACTTCACCGTCGGGCCGACCCTGTGCACCGACTCCCGGATCCTTGCCGTGGCCGCCGACCACCGGCTCGCCGGGCGGGACTCCGTGCCGCTGGAGCTGCTCGCCGACTTCCCGCACGGCACCGCCCTCGGCCTGCCCGACTACTGGGAGGACAGCTACCTGCCCTTCCACACCCCACGAGGCCGGCCGATCCGGCGCATCACAGCTGCGGCCTCGGACAACGCCGACGAGCTGATCAGCCACGTCGGCATGGGCGAGATCATCCACACCTTCCCGGGCCATGTCACCAGGTACTGGGGCCTGTCGAACATCCGATGGCTTCCCGTCCCCGAGATGGGCCGCATGACCTTCGCCCTCGTCTGGCGCACCGAAGCCGAGAACGAGCTCGTCCGCGCCCTGGCCGACACGGTACGAGACCTCGGCGCCTACCGGTTCTGACCTTGCGCGAGGTGTACGTCGATAACCCAGCGGTTATCGAACCGCGCGGAAAATCCCATTGATCAGCCGTGCCGGTCGCAAGATCGTTGGGGGCATGCACACACGCGTGAGAACCCCACCCCCGTGAGCGACGCCATCGACCTGACCATGATGTACGCGATGCACGGCGCCCTGCGCCGGGAACTGGTCCACCTGGACCGGATCACCACCGCCGTGGACCGCGACCCCCGGCACGTCCTGCCCACCGCCGCCGGATGGAAGCTCTTCAAGGCGGCCCTGCGCGCGCACCACGCGGCCGAGGACGAGGCGCTGTGGCCGTCGCTGCGACAGGGGCTGGCCGGCAGGCCGAAGGACCTGGCCCTCGTGGAGGTGATGGAGGTCGAACACGCCGCCATCGAACCGGTCGTCCAGGCCGTCGACGACGCACTGACCGACCCCTGTGTCGACCCGCTGCTGCCGGGCCAACTGATCGACGCACTGACCCGCGGGCTGGCCGGGCACCTCGAACACGAGGAGCGCGCCGCCCTCCCGCTGGTCCGGCAGGTGCTCACGGCCGAGCAGTCGGGCCGGCTGTGCCGGGCCCACGCACGCCACATCGGCCGGGGAGACCCGCTGCTGCTGCCGTGGCTGCTGGACGGCGCCGACGAACGCACCGCGGCGCGGCTCCTCGCCCGCCTGCCCGCATCCGCGTACGCCGCCTGCACCACCCGGTGGATCCCCGAGTACGCCGCTCTTGACCGCTGGAGTCCGGGCACCGCCGCCTGACGTACACGCAACCGCCCCGCCCCGCCCCGGAAGCACCTCGACCGACTCGACCGAGAGAGCCGTCACCATGTCCCCATCCGTACACATCACTCCGCTCCGGCACGTCTCGGCCGCCGAGGCCGCAGCGTGGCACCAGGTCGTCGCGGCCTCGATGGCCCACGACCTGCCGGGCGTACCGCCCCCCGCCCCCGGACAGGTGCGCGCCCAGCTCACCAAGCCCGCACTGGGCAGCCACCGGCTGACCTGGCTGGCCACCGGGGCGGACGGCGTCCCGGTCGGGGTCGCCGGCCTGCGGCTCTTCACCTCCCCGGGCCAGGAGCACCTCGCCGAACTGGAACTCCACGTCGCCCCCGCACACCGGCGCGCGGGGACCGGCTCCCTCCTCCTGTCGGCCGTCGTGGCGGCCTGCCGCACCGAGAACCGGCGCAGCCTGGTCGCCACAGCCGCGGCAGGCGGTCCGGGCGAGTTCTTCAGCGAACGGCGGGGCTTCCGCCGCGTACTGACCTTGGACCACCTCATGCTGCACCTCGAAGAACAGGACGAGGCCGGACCGCGCAGGCTCGCCGATGCCGAGCACCCCGGCTACCGGCTGGCCGGCTGGACCGGAACGGTTCCCGACGACCTCGCCGACGCCTTCGCCGCCGCCAAGGACGCGATGAACGACATGCCCGTCGGCGATCTGGACTACGGCCGCGTGACCTGGGACGCCGACCGCGTCCGGGCCATGGCCCAGGTGATCGTCGACCGCGGAGACACACTGCTGACCATCGCGGCCGTCCACGACGACGGCACCATGGCCGGCTACACGGAGATCCTGCTTCCCCAGGGAGCGCCCACGCGGGCCCAGCAGTACGACACCGCCGTCGTGCCCGCGCACCGGGGCAACGGGCTGGGGCTGTGGGTCAAGGCCGCCATGGTGTGCCGTCTGCGCGCCGAGCACCCGGGCGTCGTCGAGATCGAGACGGACAACGCCGAGGACAACGCCCACATGCTGGCGGTCAACACCGCACTGGGCTTCCGCTCCTACCGGCGCACCGGCGAGTTCCAGCTCGACGTGCCCGCCATCTGACCTTCCAGATCCTTCCGCGGACCTTCCACGGACCTTCCACAGAAACGAGAAACAGCATGCGAGTGCTCTTGATGGCGTACGGATCGCGCGGCGACATCGCGCCGCTGGCGGGACTGGCGGCGCAGCTGCGCGGACTCGGAGCGGAGGTACGCGTGTGCGCACCGCCGGACGAGGAATTCGCGGAACTGCTGACCGGCGTCGGCGCCGAGGTGGTGCCCTTCGGGCGCGACGTACGCGCGCTGCGGACGGTGGCGCCGCCGTCGGACGCCGCCGGGTTCGCGGCCGAGCTGGTCGCCGCGCACTTCGACACGGTCGGCAAGGCGGCCGAGGGCTGTGACGTGCTCGTGGCGAGCGGCCTGATGCCGGCCGGCGCCCGCTCCGTGGCCGAGAAGCTGGGCATCCGCTACGTGTACGCGGCCTTCCATCCGTTCGAGATGCCCTCGGCGCACTACGGGCCGGCGCCGCGCCCGGGCCCGGCGGCCCCGCCCGACATGACGGACAGGCAGGAGCTGTGGGACCTGGACGTCCAGAAGGTCAACGCCCTCTACCTCGCGCCCCTCAACGCCCACCGCGAGGCGATCGGCCTCGCGCCCGTGGACAACGTCCGCGACCACGTCTTCACCGAACGGCCGTGGCTGGCGGCGGACCCGGTCCTGGGCCCGTGGCAGGACCTGACGAACCTGGACCTCCTACAGACCGGTGCGTGGATCCTGCCCGACGAACGCCCCTTGCCCGCCGACCTGGAGAGCTTCCTGGACGCCGGCACCCCGCCCGTGTACGTCGGCTTCGGCAGCATGCCCCTGAGCGGGGCGGCCGACGTCGCCCGGACGACCGTCGAGGCGGCCCGCGCGCAGGGCTGCCGCGTACTCGTCTCCCGGGGCTGGGCCGACCTGGGACTGATCGACGACGCGGACGACTGCTTCGCCGTCGGCGACGTCAACCACCAGGCCCTCTTCCCCCGGGTCGCCGCCGTCGTGCACCACGGGGGCGCCGGAACCACGACCACCGCCGCCCGCGCCGGCGCACCCCAGGTGGTGGTACCCCAGTTCGTGGACCAGCCGCACTGGGCCGCCCGCGTGGCCGACCTGGGCATCGGCGCCGCACACGACGGCCCGACCCCGACCTTCGAGTCGCTGTCGGCCGCACTCAGGACGGCCCTGGCCCCCGAGACGCGAGCGCGGGCGAAGGCCGTCGCCGACACGGTCCGCACCGACGGGGCGGCCGTGGCCGCGAAGCTGCTCCTGGACACGGAGCACACGGGACACACGGAGCACACGGAGCACGCCGAGCCCACGGAGCACGCCGACGCCGTGCCGCCCGTGAGCCGCGAACAGATCTCCGGCATCGCCCACGCCGACCACCCGATCAAGTCCCCGCTCGACGACGACTCGGTCAGAGGGCTCCTCGAACGAGGCCTCCCGCGGGGCGACGAGCGAGTGCTCGACCTCGGTTGCGGCACCGCGGAATGGCTGCTGCGCGCCCTGGCGACGCGCCCGCACCTGCACGCCGAAGGCGTCGACGTGTCCGAGGTCGCCCTGACGCAGGCCCGCCGGGCGGCGAGCGGCCTGGGGGTGGACGACCGGCTGGTCCTCCACCACCAGGAGGCCGCGGACTTCGTCTCCGCGCAGCCGTTCGACCTGGTGATCAGTGTCGGTGCCACCCACGCCTTCGGCGGCCTCCTCCCCACCCTGGCCGCGGCCCGCAGGCACCTGGCTCCTGGCGGCCGCGTCCTGATCGGCGAGTCTTTCTGGGACCGCACCCCCTCACCGGAGGCCGTCGAGATGTTCGGTGACCTCGACGACCTGGCGACCACCGTGGACCGTGTGGTCGCCGACGGCTGGACCCCCGTCCACGGCCATGTCAGCACCCGCCGTGAGCTGGACGACTACGAGTGGGCCTGCTGGGGCTCACTGGCCGCATGGGCGCTCGACCACCCCGCCGATCCGGCCGCCGCGCACGTGCTGGAGACGGCCGATGCCCAACGTGCGCAGTGGCTGCACGGCTACCGGGACAGCTTCGGGTTCCTCTGCCTGGTCCTGCGCCGAACGTCGGACTGACCGACCGCCCCACCCCCGCTGAACGGGTGGGAAACGGGTCATGGTGGAGGGAGGGCACGCGGAGGGCGAATCCGCGTGCCGCTCCGCTCCGGGAAGGAGCCGACCGGCGTGCCCAGCAGTGGCGGCGCCCCGGCCGACGCCCTCGCGCCCGCCTGCTGCGGGCCGCCGAGCCCTTCCAGGGCGGGGCGCCCTGCGGTTCGGTCGGTCGGCCGCGCGGCGTCAGAACGCGTACACCGGGTTCTCGTTCAGGGTCGTGGACATCACGCACGCGTTGGAGAAGGTGTGCTTCCAGGCGACGCGCCTGCCCTGCAGGACACCGTCCGCCGTGACCGTGACGGGGTCGAAGTGCATCGGGCAGGCCCGCGACGGGTTCGGCGCCGCCAGCAGGCGGTTGAGTTCGCCGTCGGTGGCGTTGAGGGCGTCGCACGCGGCCCTCGGGTCGGGGTGGGTGCCCTCGGCGGTGTAGGCGCAGCTGAGGGTGGACGCGCGCAGGACGGTGTCCGTGGGCGCGCCGGACCCCTGGACGACGGTGAAGACCATCGCGGACGGACCGTGCGCACTGGCGGGTTGAGCCTCCGCGAGACCGGTGCTGCCTGCAAGACACAGAAGACTGGCGGCGGATACGGCGATGATGTGGTGACGCATGACAGGTTTCGCCTTCGATTCAAGGTTGACTGCGGTTCGATGCCTGTGATCTGACGCTCAACTGAAGACGAGCCTGGCAGGTGCGAAGGAGGGTCGCCAATGGGTGGTCGATTTACGGACAGATCATTCGAATACCGGATGCCCGGTGGGTGTTCGCGCAGCTCGCGGGGCACGTCCCGGGCCCCCCGCGCGGCTCACCGGGCCGGGTTCGCCACGTGGCACGATCCCTCCCTCCCTGGTGGCGCCGGTGCGCGGTCCGCCGGGTTCCCTTGCAGGGTGACGCGATGAAGGCGGTCACGCCGGGGTCTCAGACGTGGAGCTCCTGGGGGAAGCCGGTCCAGCGGAGGTCGGCCGGGAGGTGGCCGGTGTCGTTGAAAAGGAGGACGGCCGGCGGGCGGTCGGGGGCGTAGCGGATGACGGTAAGGGCCGCGTTGGCATGGTTGATGCCCAGCCATCGCCACTCCGGCGCGGCGAGTGCGGCGCGGACGAGCCACCCCACGAGGAAGTTGTGGGTGACGACGAGCTCGTGGCGCGGTGCGTCGCCGACGACGGGCCCGGTGAAAGCCGCCAGCGCCGCCGCCGCGAGCCCGGGGCCCTGCTCCCGCTCCTCGGCCGTGAACCGGCCGAGGAACTCGGTCCAGGCGTCGGCTGCCTCCGGCGGCAGTTCCTCACGTGACGGCAGGTAGGGGACGTAGTCGCCGGCGGCCTCGCAGCGATGGCGGGGGACGCCGTCCAGCTCTTCCCCGACCAGCCGGGCGGTCTGTTCGGCCCGGGCGAGCGGCCCGTGGTGGATCGCCTGCAGCGGGACGCCCCGGAGCCGCTGCCCGAGCAGGGCGGCCTGGCGGCGGCCCGCATCCGTCAGTTCGCTCTCGTCCGAGGAGGCTTCGCCGTGGCGGGTGAGATACAGGTAGCGGGCGGCCGTACCGGGCATGGGACATCCTCCAGCGAAGTCGATCTTGTGGACCCGTGAAGAGACGCCGACGTGCGCGGGCCGGTTCCGCGACGGGCCCGAACCGCCGCGACGACGGCCCGCCCCCCGCCGAGTGGGGACGCCGGCGTCCCTGGCCGCTTCCGGTCGTGATCTTGCGAGCGCCGGCACGGAGGCCGAAAGTGCCGGCGCGCGCTTGACGCAGGGGCAGTGGGGCGACAGCCTTGCCCGGGGTTACCGATAGGTAGGGGTGAAGGGGTGGGCATGGACAGGGACGACGCGGAGTTGCTGTTCCAGGGAGTCGAGCGGCAGGCCGAGCTGGTGCGCACCGGCAAGGTGACCTCCCGCGCCCTCGTCGAGGCCTCGCTGCGCCGCATCATCCGGCTCGACCCCGCGCTCGGTGCCTTCCGGGTCGTCCTCGCCGAGGAGGCGCTCGCCGAGGCCGACGCCCGCGACGCGGAAGAGGAGCAGACGCACGGCCCGCTCCACGGCGTGCCCATCGCGGTGAAGGACGAGCTCGACGTCGCCGGGCAGGTCACCACCTTCGGCGGCGCCGCCAACCGCACCCCCGTCGCCGCCGATTCCGAGGCCGTACGCCGCCTGCGCGCCGCCGGAGCCGTCGTCATCGGCAAGACCACGATGCCCGAGTTCGGCCAGTGGCCCTTCACCGAGTCCGCCACCCACGGCAGCACCCGCAACCCGTGGGACACCACCCGCACCCCGGGCGGCTCCAGCGGCGGCAGCGCCGCCGCCGTCGCGGCCGGCCTGATCGGGGCGGCGCTCGGCGGCGACGGCGGCGGATCCATCCGCATCCCGGCCGCCTGCTGCGGGCTGTTCGGCCTCAAGCCCCAACGCGGCCGCGTCTCCACCGCCCCGAACCCCCACCTCTGGTACGCCCTCGGCACCGTGGGACCGCTGACCCGCACCGTCCGCGATGCCGCCCTGCTCTACGACGTCCTCGCCGGGGCCACCCCCGCCGACCGCTGGAGCGCCCGCCCCGTCACCACCGGCTGGATGCGGGCCCTGCAGACCCCGCCCGGCCGACTGCGCATCGGGTACTCCGCCAAGCCCGCCGTGCCCGGGGTCCGCCCGCATCCCGAGCACGTCGGAGCCCTGCTGGAGACCGTACGGGCGCTGCGCGAACTCGGCCACGACGTACGCGAGGTCAACCCCCGCTACCCGGACGCGACGGCCCCGTTCGCGGCGCAGTTCTGCGGCGGGGTACGCGCCGAGGCCGCCGCCGTCGAACGTCCCGACCTGCTGGAGCCGCGCACCCGGAGCACTCTCGCGCTCGCCCGCCTCGTCCCCGAATCCGCCGTGGAACGCGGGATCCGGGCAGGGGAGCGGCTGGCGGACCGCGCCGACCGGATGTTCACGTCCATGGACCTGCTGCTGACCCCGGTCATCGCCGCCCGCCCGCGCCCGGTGGGCGCGCTGGACGGCGCCGGCCTGCTGACGGCGCTGGCGCGCTCGCGCCCGATGGTCGCCTACACCGCCCTGTGGAACGTCACCGGCCACCCGGCGGCGTCCGTGCCCGCAGGCTTCGGCACCGACGGGCTGCCGCTCGCCGTGCAGCTGGTGGGCCGCCGCGACGACGAGGTGTCGCTGCTGCGGGTGGCGGCGCAGCTGGAGGAGGCCCGGCCGTGGGCGGAGCGCCGCCCGCCGCTGCCGGCCACCTGACGACGGGGCGGGCGCGCGGACGCCTCCGCACGAGTACGGCACTCGTGCGGAGGCGGTGTACGGGGCCCGTCCCGGCGGCTACTTCACCGAGCCCGCCATCACGCCCTGGACGAAGTGCCGTTGGAAGGCGAAGAAGACGACCAGCGGAACCACCAGCGACAGGAACGCCCCGGGTGCGAGGACGCCGATGTTGCTGCCGAACTGCCGCATCTGGGACTGCAGGGCGACCGTGAGCGGCTGCGAGCCGTTGTCCGCGAACAGCAGTGCCACGAGCATGTCGTTCCACACCCAGAGGAACTGGAAGATGGCCAGGCTCGCGATGGCCGGGCGGCCGAGCGGCAGCACGAGCCGGGAGAAGATCCGCCATTCGCTGCCGCCGTCCATCCGGGCGGCCTCCAGCATCTCGCGCGGGATCTCTGCGAAGTAGTTGCGCAGGAGGAAGATCGCGAACGGCAGGCCGTAGGCGACGTGGAAGAGGACGACGCCCGCGACCGTCCCGAACAGGCCCACCGCGCCGAAGAGTTTCGCCACGGGGAGCAGCCCGATCTGTACGGGCACCACGAGGAGCCCGACGACCACCAGGAACACGCCGTCCCTGCCGGGGAACTCCAGCCACGCGAAGGCGTATCCGGCGAGCGCCGCGATGACGACCACCAGGACGGTGGTCGGCACGGAGATCAGGACGGTGTTCCAGAAGGCCGCCCCGATGCCGGAATCCCGCAGCAGGGCACTGTAGTTGTCCAGGGACAGCTGCGCCGGGTCGGTGAGCGCGGTCCACCAGCCGTCGGTGGCGTTGTCCTGCTCGGAGCGCAGGGAGGACAGCAGCAGGCCCGCCAGCGGCGTGATCCACACGAGGGCGACCAGGATCAGGACGCCCTGGACGGCAGAGCTGGCCAGCAGGCGTGAGAGCCGCCCGCCGCGACGCCGTCCGGGCGCGGAGGAGGACGCGGACGGCGCCGGGGGAGGTGTTGCGGAGAGCGCCGGTGAGGACGACGCCGGTGACGGCGACGGGCCGCGCCGCTCGACGGTGCTGTGGCCGCTCATGCTCCACTCCTTCGGAAACGCCGGACGTTGAAGATCATCGCCGGGACGACGAGCAGCAGGAGCACCATGCTGAGCGCGCTGCCGAGCCCCTGGTCGTCGCCGCCGCCGAAGGACACCAGCCACATGCGGGTGGCCAGTACGTTCGCCTCTTCCTGGACGGGTCCGGGCGCGATGATCCAGACGAGGTCGAAGACCTTCATCACGTTGATCACGAGGGTCACGAAGACGACGGTGAGCACCGGTGCGAGCAGCGGCACGGTGATCTTGCGGAAGATCTGGCCCTCGGTGGCGCCGTCCATGCGCGCCGCCTCCAGCGCGTCGCGCGGGATGGCCGCGAGGCCGGCGCCGATCAGGACCATCGAGAAGCCGGTCCAGACCCACAGGTAGGCGCCGATGATGGCCGGCGTCACCAGCGCCGGACCGAGCCAGTCCACGCCCTGGTAGGGGGCTTCGAAGTTGGACGCCGGCAGCCGGACGGTGTATTCACCGTCGGCGAGGCCGGTGAGGCGGAAGGTGCCGTCGTCGGCCGTGGTGGCGGTCGCGGCGACCCGGCCGTCCCGTACGGCCTCGACCGTCATGCCGGGCAGCCCCTTCTCGCCGGGGTCGACCCGGCCCGGCGTGCCCGCGCCACCGGGGGCGAAGTCGAGGTAGACGACGCCCCCGATCGCGTCCGTGCCGGCAGCGTCGGCAGCCGCGTCCGCGGCGGCGGCCTTCGCGCCGGCCGGCATCGCATCGGGGGCGACCCCGATGAACCCGAGGCCGAGCGAGCCCCCGGGCCGTACGGTCGACGCGCTGCTGTACGGGCCGCCCGCCCCGCCCGTCAGGCCGTGGCCCTCCCGGGCGCGTGCCGTCGGATACGCGGCGGCGTCGTCGAAGCCGTCGTGGACACCGACGACGGCGGCGTTGAGCACGCCCCGGTCCGGGTCCTGTTCGTAGGCGAGCCGGAAGATGATGCCCGCGGCGAGGAAGGACACGGCCATCGGCAGGAAGAGGACCAGCTTGAACGCGGTCGCCCAGCGCACCTTCTCGGTGAGCACGGCGAGCATCAGCCCGAGCCCGGTGAGCAGGGTGGGGGCGACGACGACCCAGATGGCGCTGTTGCGGATCGCCTTGAGGGTGGCCGGGTCCTGCACGATCGCCGTGTAGTTCGCGACTCCGACGAACCGCTCGCCGTCCGCGTCGAAGAGGCTGCGGCCGAAGGAGAAGAGGACGGGGTAGACGACCAGCGCGCCGAGGAGCAGCAGGGCCGGCAGGACGAAGACGACCGCGAGGCGGCGCTTCCTGCGCTGGGCCCGTCGCCGCCCGTCGGCCGGGGGGCGGGCGGTCACGGTGTCAGCCATGTCGGTCGCCTCAGTTCCCGTAGGCCTTGGCGGCCTCGGCCTCGAGCTTCGCGGCGGTGCCCTGCGGGTCCGAGGGGTCGCGCAGGAAGTCCTGGAGGAGCTTCCACTCGCCCGCGCCCTTGGTGCCGCCGAACGCGGCGGGGGCCTGGTCCGACATGTCGAAGCGGATCGAATTACCGGCCGCGATCAGGGAGTTGGCGGTGCTGCGCGTGGTGTCGTCGCTGTACTTGGCGAAGTCGACCTCGTTGTTCGGGGACAGGAAGCCGCCCGCGCCGGCCCAGACCTCGGCCGCCTCGGCGCTCGCCAGGAACTCGACCAGCTTCATGCCGGCCTTGCCGTTCTTGCCGTCCTTCAGGACGACCGCCGCGTCACCGCCGCTGACCACCGGCGCCCTGCCGCCGTCGACCGAGGGGAAGGGGAAGAACTTGGCGTCCTGCCCGAGCTTCTTGCCGAACTGGCCCTTGGCGATGCCGCCGACGAAGTCGCCCTCGTAGACCATGCCCGCCTTGGGCTCGGGGCCGAAGACCTGTGCGACCGAGGAGGGGAAGTCGGTCCCCAGTGCGGCCTGGGCTCCGCCGGCGACGAGCTGCTTGTCCTTGAACAGCTCCCCGAGGGTGGTCAGGGCCCTGACGACGCTCTCGTCGGTCCACTTCAGCTGGTGCTGGGCGAGCTGGTCGTACTTCTCCGGGCCGGCCTGGGAGAGGTAGATGTTCTCGAACCAGTCGGTCAGGGTCCAGCCGTCCTCGCCGGCTATGGCGAAGGCCGGGCGGCCGGAGTCCGCGAGGGTGCGGCCGGCCTTCAGCATGTCGCTGTAGCTCTTGGGCTCGCCGACGCCGGCCTGGGAGAAGGCCTCGGGGGCGTACCAGACGGTCGACTTGTGGGCGGCCTTGAAGTAGAGGCCGAAGTACTGGCCGTCGACGGTGCCGTAGTTCTTCCACACCGGGGCGAGGGTGGACCCGGCCGTCTGGGCGGTCTGGTCGGACAAGGGCTGGAGCCAGCCCTTCTTGGCGAACTGCTGGAGCACGCCCACCTGGGGCACCATCACCACGTCGGGTGCGTTGCCGCCTTCGATCTTGCTTCCGACGAAGGTGGAGACGTTGTCGCCGGAGGGGACGAAGACCGTCTGGGCGCCGGTCTTCTGCGCGAAGGCGTCGAGGACCTTCTTGAAGCTCTGCTGTTCGGCGCCGGTCCAGACGCCGGCGACGGTGACGGTCTGGCCGCTGAGTTCGCCGCCGCTCGCGGGTCCGGTGGCGCCGCCGCAGGCGGTGGTGCCGAGGGCGAGGGCGAGGGCGGCCGTCGCGGTGGCGGCGCTCCGGCGGGTCGTCTTGCTCTGTCGTCGCATGATGAGTCCTCTCGGGGAAGTCCGGGGCTGGGGAGAAGGGGCTGCTACGGGGTCACGGGCTGCGGGGCTGCCGCGCCGCCGGGGGCCGGGTCCTCGCCCGCCCACCAGGCCGCGGTCGCCGCGGGCAGCACTCCGTCGGGACAGGGCCCGCTGGCGAGCAGCGGAGTACCGGGTACAGGGGCCGGCACCGGCTCCGTGCCGAAGTTCACCGCGCAGATCAGGCCCTCGCCGCGGGCGATGGCCAGTACCTGCGCGGGCGCGTCCAGCCAGCGCAGGGTGCCGTCGCCGAGCTGTGGCAGGGTGCGCCGCAGCTGGAGGCCGTCGCGGTAGAGGTGCCAGAAGGAACGGGTGTCGGCCAGGGCGCGGTCGGTGGCGTGCTCGGCGAACCACTCGGGCTGCGGAAGCCACGGCTTCACGCCGGCCGTCTCCTGGCTGAAGCCGAACGGGGAGGCGTGCCCGGACCAGGGCAGGGGCACGCGGCAGCCGTCCCGCACGTGCTTGCGGCTGCCGGTACGGCGGAAGATCGGGTCGGTGAGGACCTCGTCGGGCAGGTCGAGGACTTCCGGGAGGCCGAGTTCTTCGCCCTGGTACACGTAGGCGGCGCCGGGCAGGGCGAGCATCAGGAGGGCCGCGGCGCGGGCGCGGGCCGCTCCCAGTCCGCTGCCCTCGACCCCCGGTTCGCCCGCGTACCGGGTGACCGTGCGGACCTGGTCGTGGTTGTTGAGGACCCAGGTGACGGTGGAGCCGGTGCCGGCGATGTCGCGCATCGCCTCTGTGATCGTCGCGCGGAAGGCGTCGGCGTCCCAGGGCGCGCTGAGCAGGTCGAAGAAGAACGCCTGGTGCAGTTCGTCGGGGCGGACGTACTCGGCGTGCTCGCGTGCGGTGGGCACGGACACCTCGCCGACCAGCAGCCGCTCGTGACCGTCCCGTGCGGTGTACTCCTCGCAGACCGCCCGCCAGCGGCGCCACACGCCGTGCACCTCGGGCTGGTTCCAGGCCAGCTGGTTGACGGCGTCGCGGGCCCGCTCGTCCGCTCCGGGGTCGTCCGAGTCGGGCAGGTCGGGGTGCTTGAACAGCCCGGCGGCCACGTCGATGCGGAAACCGTCGACGCCCCGGTCCAGCCAGAAGCGCAGCACCCGCTCGAAGTCGTCGCCGACGACGGGCTCGCGCCAGTTCAGGTCGGGCTGTTCGGGGGTGAACAGGTGCAGGTACCAGTCACCGGGGGTGCCGTCGGGCCCGGTGGTGCGGCTCCAGGCCGGGCCGCCGAACATGGCGTGCCAGTTGTTGGGCGGCTCCGCGCCGTCCGGGCCGCGGCCCGGTGCGAAGTGGAACCGGGAGCGCGCCGCGCTGCCCGGGGCCGCGGCGAGCGCCTCGCGGAACCACGGGTGCTCGCTGGAGCAGTGGTTGGGGACGATGTCGAGCAGCAGCTTGAGCCCGAGCCGATGGGCGTCGGACACCAGCCGGTCGAATTCGGCGAGGTCGCCGTAGACCGGGTCGACGCCGCAGTAGTCGGCGACGTCGTAGCCGTGGTCGTGCTGCGGCGAGGGGTAGAAGGGGCTGAGCCAGATGCCGTCGACGCCGAGCTTGCGCAGGTAGGGGAGACCTGCGCGGACGCCGGCGAGGTCGCCGACGCCGTCCCCGGTGCTGTCGAGGAAGCTGCGGACGTAGACCTGGTAGATCACCGCGTCGCGCCACCAGGGGAGGGAGGGGGCGGCGCTGCGGGAGGGGTGACCGGTACCGGCCGGAAGGGTGCTGAGCATCTCGCGTCGACCTGTCTGCTGAATGCGAGAGCGCCCTGGATCAGGTGCGCTGTTATGCATGCATGTTAAGTAGCAGCGACTGGAAGGTGTCAACGATGTGTCCAGAATCAGGC
The DNA here is from genome assembly GCF_040638905.1 of Streptomyces virginiae. GTDB lineage: Bacteria > Actinomycetota > Actinomycetes > Streptomycetales > Streptomycetaceae > Streptomyces > Streptomyces virginiae_B. The sequence continues at coordinate 30,857 of NZ_JBEZYV010000025.1, forward strand.
AGAAGCTGGGGTGGTTTGTCCATCGATGCCCCCATAAATACAAGAGGGCTTCTACTTAACATGTAAGTAGAAGCCCTCGGAGAGGTGCAGAAGTGCGATCCATGCGATCCGTGCGATGTGTGCGTTCCGCTGGATCAGCGCGTGCGGGAAATGGCCCCGAGCTCGCGCGCCAGCCGCGCCACAGCCTCGTCCGGCGTCTGGCGCAACGCCATCACGTCCTGCCCCACGGCCTGCACGGCGAGACTCACCTGGTCGTAGCGCGGACTCTTGGGCCGCGGCACCGCCGACAGCACGCTCTCGCGCAGGGTCGGCAGGTACGGGTACGCGCGGACCAGCTCGGGATCCTCGTACAGCGCGGCGCGCACCGGTGGCAGCGAGCCCTCGGTGAGGACGCGCCTCTGCACCCGTTCACTGGTGAGGTAGGAGATCAGATCGGCCGCCGACGCCGGGTGCCTCGCGCGGCTGCTGACGGCGAGGTTGGAGCCGCCCAGCACACTGGTGCCGGGCCCGTCGGCGCCGGGCAGCGGCACCGCGCCGAACCTGCCCGCGACCTTCGACCCCGGTGCGCCGGCGTCCGCGTACACGTAGGGCCAGTTCCGCAGGAAGAGCAGCCGGCCGTCCTGGAACGCCTTCCGGGACTCCTCCTCCTTGTAGCCGAGCGCGTCACGGGAGATCCAGCCCTCCCGCACCCCGTCCGCGAGGAACCGCAGCCCCGCGCGCGCCCCGTCGGAGTCCACGGTGACGCGGGCGCCGTCGTCGCGCAGGATCGAACCGCCCGCGGAGTGCACGGCCTCGGTGACGTTGACGGTGAGCCCCTCGTACGGGAGGAACTGGCCGGCGTAGCCGTCGAGCCCGTACCGCGGGGCGATCGTGCGTGCCTGGCGGACCAGTTCGGACCAGGTCCGCGGCGGCTGCTCGCCCGCCAGGTCCAGGACGTCCTTGCGGTAGTAGAGCAGGCCCGCGTTCGTGACGTACGGGACCGCGTACAGCCGGCCGTCGAAGGTCGCGGTGTCCACGACCGGCCGCAGGAAGGCCTCCAGGGGGAACCGGCCGCGTTCGAGCGGGGAGATCCACCCGGCGGCCGCGAACTCGGACGTCCACGCGACGTCGATGTTCAGCACGTCGAACCGGTCGCGGCCCGATCTCAGCTCGCTGATCATCTGGGCGCGGGTCTCGTCGGCCGAGTCCGGCAGCTCGACGAGAGTGACCCGCTCGTCGGGGCGGCTCTCGTTCCAGTCGTCGAGCAGGGGGCCGAGGTAGTCGGTCAGATCGCCCGCCGTGACGAGCGTCAGGGGGCCGCGGGCGTCGGAGGCCGTACCCGCGTCGGGGCGCACCCCAACACCGGTGTACCCCGCCAGGACGACCGCCACCACCAGGAGAGCTCTACCCGCGGCACGCATCCACCGCATAGATTCCTCCCAGTGCACGATCCGGCTGCGTCGCCGACCCATCGTGGGCCTATATATACCCGTTAGGCATGGGCGATACTAGACGTCCAGGCAGCCGGACCGGACACAGGAGACATCCGGCCGGGTGCCAGTGAACGGTTGACTACGCAGCGGGAAGGAGGGGGGCGAGTGCGGCTCGCGCTCCTTGCGCTCCTCACCCGTAGCCCTGCGCACGGTTACGAGCTCAAGCAGGACCTTGAGAAGCTCCTGGGCGCCGCGTACCCTCAGCCGAACGTCGGCCAGATCTACGTCACCCTCGGCCGGCTGGAGAAGAGCGGCCTGATCGAGGGCGAGGACGTCGAACAGTCGGGCCGGCCCAACAAGCGCACATACAAGCTGACGGACGCCGGGCGCGAGGCCGTACTGGCCTGGTTCGAGGACACCGCCGAGGAACCCCGGGTACGGGACGAGTTCTTCATGAAGCTGGCACTCGCACCGCAGTCGGGTCTGGCCGATCCGATCGCCCTGATCAACAAGCAGCGGCGCCAGTACCTCAACACCATGCGGGACCTGTCGAAGCTGGCCGCGGCCGAGGACCGCGACAACAAGATCTCCCAACTGCTGATCGAGGGCGCCATGCTGCACCTGCAGGCCGACCTCGACTGGCTGGAACGCTGTCAGGAGGAGCTGGAATGAGCGACGACGCCACCGCCGCTCCCGTCGTGCCCATCGTCCGCGCCGAGGGCCTGACCAAGACGCACCACGGCGAGGGCACCCCGGTGCCGGCGGTCCGCGGCGTGGACCTCTCCGTCCAGCCGGGCGAGTTCGTCGCGGTCACCGGGCCGTCGGGCGCCGGCAAGTCCACCCTGCTGCACCTCATCGGCGGCCTCCAGCGGCCCGACGGAGGCAGGCTCTGGCTCGACGGCGAGCGCGTCGACGCCTACCGCGAGGCCCGCTGGGCCGTCCTCAGGCGCCGCAGCATCGGCGTCGTCTTCCAGTTCTTCAACCTCGTCTCCAACCTCACCGTCGCCGACAACGTCGAACTGCCCGCCCTGCTCGCCGGCGCCTCCCCGAAGGCCGCCCGCGACTCCCGCGCCGAACTGCTCGCCGAACTCGGCCTCGAAGGCCGCGAACGCTCCATGCCCGGAGAGCTGTCCGGCGGCGAACAGCAGCGGGTCGCGCTCGCCCGCGCCCTGGTCAACCACCCCGCACTGCTGCTCGCCGACGAACCGGCCGGCAGCCTCGACAGCAAGGGCACCCGTGAGGTGCTCAGGCTGCTCACGCGGTTCCACCAGCGCGGCCAGACGATCATCATGGTCACCCACGACGCACGGATGGCCAGCGCCGCCGACCGCGTCATCAGCTTCTTCGACGGCCGAATAGCCGACGACGCACAACTCGGCGGCGGCCGCCCGGGCCCGGCCGGCGGCGTCTCCGGCGTACTCGAACTGAAGGAGTGACCGTGCGGGCCACTCTGCGCTGGGCGCAGGCCGACTTCCGCGCACACCGCGGCGAAGCCCTCTTCGTCGTCCTCGCCAGCGCCGGCGTGATCGCCTCGCTCCTGCTGGCCGGCGCGCTGTTCGGCTACGCCGCGAACCCCTGGCAGCGGGTCTTCAACCAGTCCCAGGGCGCGCACATCTGGCTGCACACCCGCGCCGGGGCGGGCACCGACGCGGACGCCCTGGCCGCGGTGGACGGCGTCGCGGCGCTGTCCGGGCCCTACCGCACGGCCGCGACCACGGTCGAGTCCCGCGGCGCCAGGGCCGGGGTGACGCTCCGCGCCGCAGAAGCGGAGCCCCCGCAGACCGGACGGCCGCTCGTCGCCGCGGGCAGCTGGCTCGCCCGGCCGGACGCCGGCGACACCGGCACCGGCTCGGGGACCGGCTCCGTCGTGCTGGAGACCTCCGTCGCGCGGGCCCTCTGGGCGGAGCCGGGCGACACCGTACGCGTCACCGGACCGGACGGCGCCCCGCACCTGCTGCGGGTGAGCGGGACGGCCGACGCGGCTGAGCCCCGCTACCAGCCGGGCGGCGCGGCCGGCATCGGCTGGGTGCTCCCCGGCACGCTCGAAGAGATCGCCCACGCAGACACCGGGCAGAGCGTCGGGCTGCGTCTGGAGGACCCCGACGACACCGACTTCATCGTCCAGCGCGCGGTCACCGTACTCGGCGCCGACCGGGTCGCCGAGGTCACCAAGTGGCAGCAGGCCCGCGCCGAGGCGGGCGGCGACGACCGGCTCCTGGGCACGGTCTTCGCCGTCTTCGGCCTCGGCGCACTGCTCGCCGCGGCCCTGGCCGCGTCCGGGGCGGTCGGGGCCCGCGTCCGGGGCCAGCTGCGCGACATCGCCGTCCTGAAGGCGATCGGCTTCACCCCCGGCCAGGTCACCCGCGGCTTCCTCGTACAGCACCTGGCCTTCGCGCTCCTCGGCGTGGCCCTCGGCACCACGGCGATCGCCCTGCTCGGCGCCCGGATACCGGGGCGGATCGGGGAGGCCGCCGCCGTCTGGCAGGACCTGCCCGGACACACCGCCCTGATGATCGGCATTCCCGGCGGCGCGGTGCTGTTGATCGCCGCCTCCACCGGGCTGTCGGCCTGGCGGGCCGGCCGGGTGCCGCCGGTGCCGGTGGCGCGGGCGGCGCTGCCGTCCGCCGCGCCGATGACCGCCCTCGGCAAGCGGGCGCTCGGCGTACGGGTGCCGCCCGCCCTGGTCCTGGGATGGCGTGCGGCGTTCCCCCGGCGCGGGCGGACGCTCGTGGCGGTGGCCAGGCTCGCGCTGCCGCTGGTGCTCATCACGGTCGCCCTCGTGGCCTGGTCGACGCTGGACCAGTTCCGCAGCCGCCCCGCCCAGGTGGGGCTGGCCGCGGCGCTGACCGTGCGGTCCGAGCAGCCCGCGGGGCCTTCGGACGCGGAGCTGGAGGAGACCCTCGCGACGGTCCCGGACATCGCCGCCGTCCATCCGGGTGCGGAGATGGCGGCGCTCGTCCCCGGGCAGACCGGCACCATCACCCTGCGCGGCCTGGGCACGGCCCGCCGGCCGTACCCCTCCGCGGTGGTGGAGGGGCGCGCGGTCGCCGGCCCCGACGAGGCCGTGGCCGGCCAGGGGCTGCTGGACCTCCTCGGCGTACGGGTCGGCGACTGGGTACGGATGACCGTCGGCGGACGGCCGCAGATCCTGCACCTCGTCGGGCGCACCATCGAGCCCGATTCCGGCGGCCGGGTGATCACCACGACCCTGGACGCACTGCGCGAGCGCGACCCCCGGCTGCGGCCCGCCTTCCACGCCCTGGAGCTGCGCGAGGGGGCCGATCCCCGGGCCGTGAGCGGCGCCCTCGCCGCGGCGGCCGGCGCACCACTGGAGGTCCGCGAGACGCCCAACCCGGCCGACCGGCTGGAACCGGCACGCGGGGTGATCGGCGCCCTGATCGCCGTGCTGGCGCTCATCGGGCTGATCGAACTGCTGACGCTCATCGGCACGGGCGTACGCGACCGGGGCCGGGACCTGCTCGCGCTGAAGGCCATCGGGCTGACGCCCCGCCAGATCGGGGCGATGATCGTGACGGCCGCCGGCCTGACCGCGCTCGTGTCAGCTCTGGTGGGGACGACGGTGGGCGTCCTGTCCGGCACCTGGCTGGTGGACACCCAGGGCGCGTCGAGCGGAATCGGCGCGGGCATTGCCCAGCTGCCCCCGCTGCCGGTGCTGTTGACGGTGATCGTGGGCGCGGTGCTGGGTGCGGTCGCGGCCGCGGCGCTGCCGGCGACCCGGACGGCACGACGACGGCTGGCGGACTCGCTCGGCGAAACCCTCTGACGCCCCCCGGCGCCGGCGGCCGTGACGGCGCCCCATTCGGGCGACACCAACGTGGGGCGGGGGCCCGAAGCCGGGTAGGCGCCATGCATGAACACCGAAACCCTCCGCCCCTCGAAGGTCGCCCCCGCCCTGAACGCCGCGTCCGGGTGGTGGCTGACGACCCTGGACCGCCTCGAACGGACCACCCTGGCCGACCCGGCGATCCGCGTACTCCAGCGGGGGATCCGCTCGCTCCCCCTGGGCGAGGTGAGGGACCTGCTCAGGGGAAGGCCACTGGGCCATCCCCTCCATCCCGTCCTCGTCCAGGTACCCATCGGATGCTGGCTCTCCGCCGCGGTACTCGACGTCGTACCCGGTGAGCGGCGCGCCGCCACGACCCTGACGGCCGTCGGCCTCGCGGGTGTGGCCCCGGCCGCGATCGCCGGCTGGGCGGACTGGGCCGACCTGCCGCCCGAACAGGCACGGGTCGGCCTGGCCCACGCCGTCTCCAACGCCGCTGCCGTCGGCTGCTACGCCGTCTCCCTGGCGGCGCGCCTGGGCGGCCGCCCCGCGAAGGGCAGGCTGTGGTCGTGCGCCGGTCTGGCGGCGGTGGCCGTCACCGGAGCGCTGGGCGGCCACATCGCGTACCGACAGGCCGTCGGAGCCCATCCAGCCTCGTAGCGGCAGCCACCTCTTCCGCCGGTCAGCGGCCCCAGCGCAGTGCCGGGGTCTGCACCGGCGCGTCCCACAGCCGCAGCAGTTCGTCGTCGGCCCGGCACAGCGTCACCGAGCATCCCGCCATGTCCAGCGACGTGACGTAGTTCCCGACGAGGGTCCGCGCCACCGGTACGCCGCGGTCCGCGAGCACCCGCGCCACCTCCGAGTGGAACCCGTACAGCTCCAGCAGCGGCGTCGCGCCCATGCCGTTCACCAGGGCCAGGACCGGTCCGTCGGCCGGGGCCACGTTCGCCAGGTCGTCCAGTACGGCGCCCACCGCGAACTCCGCGATCTCCCGGGCCGACATCATCGGGCGGCGCTCCCGGCCGGGCTCGCCGTGGATCCCGATGCCCAGTTCGAGCTCGCCGTCCGGCAGGTCGAACGTGGGGCTGCCCTTGGCGGGGGTGGTGCAGGCGCTCAGCGCCACGCCGAAGCTGCGGGAGGCCTTGTTGACCCGCTCGGCCACAGCGGCGACCTGCTCCAGCGCAGCGCCCTCCTCTGCTGCGGCCCCGGCGATCTTCTCGACGAACAGGGTGGCCCCGGTGCCGCGCCGGCCCGCTGTATAGAGGCTGTCGGTGACGGCCACGTCGTCGTCGACCAGCACGCGCTGGACGCGGATGCCGTCCTCCTCGGCGAGTTCGGCGGCCATGTCGAAGTTGAGCACGTCCCCGGTGTAGTTCTTGACGATGAACAGGACCCCCTGGCCGGAGTCCACCGCCTTGGCGGCCCGCAGGACCTGGTCGGGCACGGGGGAGGTGAACACCTCGCCCGGGCAGGCGGCCGACAGCATTCCGGGGCCGACGAAGCCTCCGTGCAGGGGCTCGTGCCCGGAGCCGCCGCCGGAGACCAGGCCGACCCGACCGCCCTCGTTCGCGCCCTTCCGTACGATGACCCGGGCCTCGGGGTCCACGTCCAGGTCCGGGTGGGCGGCGGCCAGCCCGCGCAGGGCGTCGGCGACCACGGTCTCAGGACTGTTGATCAGCATCTTCATGGCGCATCTCCGGGTGAGGACGACAGGTGACTCTCTGAGCAGTGCTTTGGCAGGTCAAGGCAATTGGTTCGCGATATTGACCTTGCCGCTCCCTGGACTCTCGAAGCAGGTTCTGGTGACTTCTGTGATGACTCGTCAGATGCCGTGGCGACTGCGCACCGCTCGCTTCGACGGTAGGGCAGCCCGCCCCGCAGCGACAGGCAGACGGGGTCTCGGGCGTGGCGCCGGGCCGGGGTCGTACTGCCGACGGCGCGGGGGAGTCGCACAGGCCGCTGGGCGGGATCCGGGCTTCCTCGCCGATCTCACGACGGGCCGCTTCAAGGAGTGTCCGATGGCGACCGAAAGAAACGGCCGAGGCGGCACCGGGCCGCGCCTGCGGCGACCGCCCCAGCGCGTGCCGCGACGCGGCCTCGCCGCCCCGCATCTGCGCCACGCCGGTCCGTGCGGCAGACGAAGGCGGCGCGCTCGCCCTCTTCACCGTGGGCGAGCTCGCCCACGGTGAAGGGTGCGCTACAGCGAGCAGGACAACTCGGAGTTCGCCGACCTGGATGCCCGCAGGCCGGTCCTGACCTGCGGCCGCGCCAGACCTGGGCACATTGATCGCGCACATCGACGGTGGGGGCACCGGGCGAGTCGCTCATCCCAGGCGGCCGACGTGCAGGATCACGACCGCTCCCGGATCGCGGGTGAGGGTGTAAAGGACGCGATAGCGGCCGACGTGGATCCGGCACAGCCCGGTGCCGAAGACGGCAGCGCCCTGCGGGCAGGGCTCGCCGGACAACAGTTCGACGGCGGACAGCAACTGCTGCAGCCCGGCCGGATCGTCCGCGAGGTGTCGGGCCGCCGCGTACACGGCAGTCTCCTCCCACACGATGCCGTACGTCATCTGCGCCCCTCCCTCCACCGGGACGAAGCCCGGCCGGCGGGTACGCGAGCCGGGCGGACCTCACCCGGCGCCTGCCCGGGGCGCCGCCCGGTACGCCTGCGGCCGTCGAGCCGCGTCGCCGCACGCGTATGCGCAGCCGAGTGAAGGGGCGACGACCGTATCGACGGGCCGTCGAGGTCGGGGCACGTCACCGCCGATCGGCGTCCGCTGCTGCTGACGTCGGTCCGGTCGCTGAAATGTCCCCGCCCGGAACGGCTTCGCCTCCGGCGGGACGAGGGCAAGCGAGGGGGTCACGAGAACGGGGGCAGAGCCCGGGTGCAGGACCCGCAGGGGTACGGGGAAGAAGCGGACGGATGACGCGGCGCAGCAGACACGGACGAGCGCACCCCGGCGACGCGCGCAGGGGAAAACCATGCCGTGCGCAGGCCGGCCATCAGGACGCTCGACGAGCTGACGGACCTCGTCGCCTGCCGGACGGGCCTGTACAGGGGCTGGTCGATGATGCCGGACGGGCGGGGCCCGGACAACGAGCCCCTGTAGATGTCGCATCCGAGGCATTTCTGGCGATTCGGGGTGGGTGAGGTGTTGGAAGCAGGGCAGGCGCTTTCGTGCAACGTCCGAACGCGATGCACCAGGAGGAGCCTTGAGTGACTTCCAGAACGCGAGCCGCCCGGACGAGAGCAGGACGGCGGCCGCAGCCCAGACAGTTCAGAACAAGGCCGGTGAGGGAGCGGCGCTGGTCGGTGACAAAGCCGCCGAGGTAGGCGGAACGGCCAGGGAACAAGCGTCCCGCGTCGTGGGCGAGGCCACCACGCAGGCCCGTGACCTGGTCGGGGAGCTTCGTACCCAGCTGACCGGTCAGGCCGAGACGCAGACGCAGCGGCTGGCGCAGAACGTGCGCCGGCTTTCGGAGGAGCTCCGGGAGCTGGGCGAGAACGGCCAGCCGGAATCCACCATGGCGGGAGTGGCCCGTAAGATCGCCGACGGCGGCCGTCAGATGGCCGATCACGTTGAGAAGCGGGGCCCCGACGGGCTGGTCGCCGACCTGCAGAACTTCGCCCGCCGCCGCCCGGGGGTCTTCCTCGCCGGTGCGGCGCTGGCCGGATTCGTCGTCGCGCGAGCCGGCAAGGGCGTGAGTGCGGCCGCCTCGACTCAGAACCGCGACGCCGCCGGCGCCGCCGCCGATCGCGGCGCGGACACCCCCGCCGTGGCCGCCAGGCCCTCCACGGGACTGGGCGAACCTCCGCACGCCATGCCGGCGCCGCCGGCCTACCCTCCGAACGGATCGCCGGCCCATGGCAGCTCGGTGGGGCCCGGGGAAGGGGTCTGACATGGCCATCTCCTCCCACGAACGGCCCGTGGCCATCGCCCGGCCTTCCGTCCCGCCCCCGCCCGCGACGACGGCAGCAGAGCCGTCGCTCGGGGAGCTCGTCGGTGAGATCGGCCAGGACCTTTCGCAGCTGGTCCGGGACGAGATCGAGTTGGCCAAGGCCGAGATGAAGCAGGAGTCCGCCAAGGCCGGCAAGGCAGTCGGCATGCTGGGCGGAGCGGGATACGCCGGGCACGCGTTCCTGCTGTTCGCCAGCCTGACCGTGGTCTTCGCCCTGGCCAACGTGATGGATCCGGCCTGGGCCGCTCTCATCGTCACCGCCGTCTGGGCCGTCGTCGGCGCTGTGTTGTACGCGAAGGGCCGCGAGCGGCTGCGCACGGTCAACCTCAAGCCGGAGCAGACGGTGGACACCTTGAAGGAGGACGCCCGATGGGCACGACACCTGACGAGCTGAGGCGCGACATGGAGTACCGGCGAGCACACCTCTCGCGCAATGTCGACCGCTTGGCGGACAGGATGACCCCGCGCAGGATGGCCCGCCGCAAGGTCGATTCCATGCGCGACCACGTGAGCGGAGTGAGGGAGCGGGTAATGGGCACTGCACAGGATGCCGCGCACGGCACCTCCGCCAGCCTGCACCAGGCCGCGGACAGCGTGACGGGGACGGCCAAGGAGATCGGTGGCGACGTGCAGCAAGCCGTCCAGCAGGCCCCGGTCCGGATGAAGAGGCAGACACAGGGCAGTCCGCTCGCGGCCGGCCTGATGGCCTTCGGCGCCGGTATGCTCGCGGCCGCGCTCCTGCCGACCACCGAGGTCGAGGAACAGGCAGGCCGACAGCTGCGCGAGCACTCGGACGAGCTGCTGGAACCGGTCAAGGAGACCGCGCTCCATGCCGCCCAGGAAGTCCGGGACGAGCTGAAGGAGCCGGTCGAGGGAGCCGTGGGCTCCGTCAAGGACACGGCCCAGGAGGCAGCGGCCACGACGGCCGGGCACGCACAGAGCGCCGGCCGGGAAACCGCCGACGAACTGCGCGAGGTCGGACGCGAGACCGCAGCCGAGATACGCACGGACCCCGGCGCGCAGCGCCCGCCCGGGTAGGAGACGCTGCCGGGACGACGCGGGCCCGGCCTCCGAGAACACCGGAGGCCGGGCCGCGTCGTGTCCGCTCTTCGCTTGGCCGGCGGCGCAGCATGCAGGCGGGAACCCCCAGCGTGGTCGGGCCGGTGATCGCGCCCGCTCCGCACAGCATGCACAAGAGGTGGAGGAAAGCGGTCGGTTCAGTCCCGGCGGTGAGGACCATCCGTACGTGAGGGCGCCTAACCGTCACCTGGGCCTGACCCGCGCCACGGAACCAGGCTCAGTGGCCGGCGCGTTCGGACAGCATCGAGTGCCCGTACTGCAGCGCGTCCGAGACGGTCAGGGCGGTCAGTGCTCCGGTCACCGTGCTCGTCGCCTCGGGCCAGACGGCCCGGGCACCGGTGAGGGTGGTCACCAACCACACGCTCAGACAGAAGGGGCAGCTGATCAGCTCACCCGCGGTCTTGCGACCGGGCTCCTCGCGCGGGGACTCGTTGAGTTCCGCCGGAGCCCCCGCGCAATCCACGCGCGTGAACGGGGCGCGCAGAGGACGCGTGACGGTCGCCTTCCCGATCAGGCGACTGAGGCGGAACGCGGCCGTTGCGGTGAGCAGTAGGTCCCAAGGACGGGGCGGGGCCGGACGGGGGCGCCCGAGCCGCTGCCGCAGCACGATCCAGCCGCCCGTGTACGCGGCGAACCCGAGCATCGCCGCCCCGTGGCCGCAATGGGTGCGCAGACCTTGCATCGACCGCATCTCATCGCCTCGCTCCGCCCGCTCGGGCATTCGTGCACTCGTGTGGATCGGCGGCACCGCTGTTGCTCAGGCGCTTACCCGGCTCCCGGCGGGACACGCGTCGGACGCCGAGGCGGTGCGGTGGTGTGGCGGCGCGCCGGTCGTGCAGGCGCCGGGCACGAGGGGCGGTCCCGGCCGTTCCCCATACCTCCGTGCTCATCCACGCCGCACCCCCATGAGGTGTGGGCCGTGCTCGCCGACGCCCCGCGTTCCGCGGACTGGGTGGTGGGCACCAGCGAATCGCGCACCGAGGGCGGCCTGTTGCCCCCACTCGGGTCGGCCCTGGAGTGCACCGCAGGATGGGACCCTGGTCGGCCTACGGCACCACCGTCGTACGAGGGTGAAGGCCCCGGACGAACTGGCACTGGAAGTCGCCGGCGGCCCGCCGGGAACGGCCAGGGTAGTGATCGAGGTCCGGTTGTGGGGCGAGGTCGGCGGGGATCACGCCGGCGGTCGGGAAGTTGGGTCGGCTTCGGCTTCGGCCGCGTCCGCGAGGGCTTGTGCGGCGGCTGCGGCGGCTTGTGCGGCGTCGTCGGCGGCCTGGTTCGCCCTGTCCTCCGCGGGCCCGTCCTGGGTGGCCTGCGACGGAGGCAGCACTTCCTTGAAGGCGCGGCTGACGGTCTGGAGCGCGGAGGTGACCTCGCCGGGGATGATCCAGAAGGTGCTGCCCGGTCCTTGGGCGAGCTGGGGCAGCGCCTGAAGGTACTGGTAGGCCAGCAACTTGGGGTCGGGGTCGTTGCGGTGCACCGCCTGGAACACCTCGTCGATGGCACGGGACTGACCCTCGGCCCGGAGGATCTCCGCCGTTCGCTCACCCTCCGCACGCAGGACAGCAGACTGCTTGTCTCCTTCGGCGGTGAGGATCAGAGACTGCCGTTGCCCCTCGGCTCCCAAGATGGCGGCGCGTTTGTCCCGCTCCGCCCGCATCTGCTTCTCCATCGCGTCCTTGATCGACTGTGGCGGATCCACGGCTTTGATCTCCACGCGATTGACCCTCAGGCCCCACTTGCCCGTCGCTTCGTCCAGCACGCCTCGCAGTTGGCTGTTGATGGTGTCGCGAGAGGTCAGGGTCTTCTCCAGGTCCATCGATCCCACGACGTTGCGCAGGGTGGTGACGGTGAGCTGTTCGACCGCCTGGAGGTAGTTGGCGATCTCGTACGCCGCGGCCCGCGGGTCGGTGACCTGGAAGTACAGCACGGTGTCGATCTCGACGACGAGGTTGTCCTCGGTGATGACGGGCTGGGGTTTGAAGGAGACGACCTGCTCCCGCAGGTCGATCACGGGATACACGCGGTCGATGTAGGGGATGACGACGTTCAGGCCGGGTCTCAGGGTGCGGTGGTAGCGGCCCAGCCGTTCCACGTTGCGGGCGCGAGCCTGAGGCACGATGCGCACGGCCCGCACCACGGTGAAGACGGCGAAGACCGCGAGGATGACGCCGGCGACGACCCAGGCTTCCATGGTCACTCCCGGGGATAGACGAATGCTGTGCTGCCGCTGATTTCCACCACGTCGGCGGTCGTTCCCGGAGGGATCACCAGCGTCTCGTCGTAGGCCCGAGCGGTCCACTCCTCGCCCCCGATGCGGACCCTGCCGCCCTGCGCGGACACCTCACTGACCACATAGGCCGGCTTCCCCACCAGTGCCTCCACGCCGAACCGCGCCTCTGGGCGGGGCGAGAGGCGGCGCAGCGCGAGGGGGCGCACGAAGACCACGCTGAGCGTCGCGACGCCGGCGAACACCAGGAACTGCCACGGCACGGGAAGACCCAGCGCGGCGGCCGCGGCGGTGACCGACGCGGCCGCGGCGAGCAGCCCCAGTGCGGCGGTGAGGGTGAACACCTCCGCGACGGCCAGCACCGCCGCGGCGATCAACCACATCAACCAGGGCTCCACGAAGGCCCTCCTCACGTGAGCGAACGGAGACGTGCGGGCACGCTCCGCTCCGTTCCGTTTCGCATGGAATTTACCCATTTCGGCCCATAGGAACCCCCTTCGAGCGGCCATGGGCGGACCTGGCACGGGTAGCAGCACTGTGGCGGAGGCCGGTCCTCGGCCCCCCGAAGCGGACCGGCTGGGAGGGTTGGCGACGAGCAGCGGAGGGCAGCGCATGCCGTGGGCGTTCAAGACGGTCGGGTTCCGGGGGACACCGGTGGGCGATCTGCCGCTCCTGGTGTTCACAGGTGACGACGGCGACGAGCAGTCGGTGCACGAGCAGCTCACGAAGAAGGGACTGGGGCCCTTCCCCGCCGATGCCGCAGAGCTGCTGCGACCCGTGACGGCTTGGACGGCGGTCCTGCAGGACGGCGCCGTGATCGTCGCCCACGGCGGAGTCGAGTTCTACCGTCCTCCGCCCGGGCTCGTACCGGAGGCCTGGACGGAGATGGTGGTCGCCACCGGTCGCGTCGTCGTGGTCTGGCTCCCCGGAGCGGACCCGCCCGACGACGAGCAGGTCCTTGCTCTGCTGCGGCAGGGCGCCGGCCTGTGGGGAACCGCCGCCTTGGCCGCGTCTTGACGATCCTGCCGATCAGGGAGCGGCGTCGGCGCCTCGCGCCCGCCGGTCGGCACGCATGATCAGCAGGGAGATCAGCGAGGTCACGACGAGGACGGCCCCGACGGCGATGTCGAGGACCCGGCTGCCGTTGTCGACGGCGGCGTTCTGCAGCCCCAGTACGTACGGAGAGGCGATCATCCACAAGCCTGCCAGGCCGACGATCGCATCGGAGCGCCAGGTGCTGCCCCGGTAGATCCGAAGGCCGACGACGAACATCAGGATCGCCCCGATCACCGCCTCGTTGACCTGAGCGTCCTTCGCCCCGTCGTGGGTCGCCATCGGAAAGATCCAGAGGGCGGCAGAGGCGGCGAACATGACCAGTCCGATCACCTGGTCGTGCATGCCCTGACGGTAGGCATGGGCCTGGCGCGCCGGGACCGGAGCGTGGTGGGAGTGGTAGGTAGCCATGGCATCCTCCTGACCGTCGCCTACCCCTATCACCGGCCGTAACGCCCCTCATGGCACGTGAGACGGCGCCGCCGCCCGTCCCCGCCCCGCGCTCGTTCGCGCGCACCGGTTACATCGTGTGAGCCAACCGGGTCACTGACGGCTGCCTCAATGGCTCATCGTCACTTTCCGTAGTACATCTGTGAGCCGCGCGTAAGAGACTTTCCGGTCGGCGCGTGATGTGACCCGTGTCTTGACGCAAAGGAATCGTCCATGGCGACATCCACCGAGCCCGTAACGCCGATCCCGGTGCGGGGCCGTTCATGGGGGAGCGTGGTCGTCACCTGGCTGACGACCACCGACCACAAGAAGATCGGCCACCTGTACCTGATCGCCTCGTTCGGCTTCTTCGTCATCGGCGGCGTGCTCGCCCTGCTGCTGCGCGCGGAGCTGGCCCGGCCGGGCATGCAGATCATCTCCAACGAGCAGTACAACCAGGTCTTCACGCTGCACGGCACGATCATGCTGCTGTTCTTCGCCACGCCGACCTTCGCCGGGTTCGCCAACGCCATCATGCCGTTGCAGATCGGGGCGCCCGACGTGGCCTTCCCGCGTCTGAACATGCTGTCGTTCTGGCTGTTCCTGTTCGGTGGGATCATCGTGGTGTCCAGCCTGTTCACCACGCAGGGAACGGCCGACTTCGGCTGGACCGCCTACACACCGCTCAGCGGGGGCGAGCGCACCCCTTACGTGGGCGGCGACATGTGGATCATGGGCTTGGCGCTGTCCGGCTTCGGTACGATCCTCGGCTCGGTCAACTTCGCCACGACCATCATCTGCATGCGCATGCCCGGCATGACCATGTTCCGGATGCCGATCTTCACCTGGAACATCCTCCTGACCTCGGTGCTGGTGCTCTTCGCCTTCCCCGTCCTCGCCGCGGCACTGCTGGTCCTGGAGGCCGACCGGCGTTTCGGCGCGCAGGTGTTCAACCCGGAGAACGGCGGCGCGCTGCTGTGGCAGCACCTGTTCTGGTTCTTCGGACACCCGGAGGTCTACATCATCGCTCTGCCGTTCTTCGGGATCGTCACCGAGATCTTCCCCGTCTTCTCCCGCAAGCCGCTCTTCGGCTACCTCGGTCTGATCGGCGCGACGGTCGCGATCTCCGGGCTCTCACTGACCGTGTGGGCGCACCACATGTTCGCCACCGGGGCCGTGCTGCTGCCGTTCTTCTCCTTCATGACGTTCCTGATCGCCGTGCCGACCGGGGTGAAGTTCTTCAACTGGATCGGCACGATGTGGAAGGGGTCCATCTCGTTCGAGACGCCGATGCTCTGGTCGATCGGGTTCCTCGTGACGTTCCTTTTCGGTGGCCTGACCGGCATCATCCTGGCCTCCCCGCCCATGGACTTCCACGTCACCGACTCCTACTTCGTGGTGGCGCACTTCCACTACGTGGTCTTCGGAACGGTCGTCTTCGCCATGTTCGCCGGGTTCTATTTCTGGTGGCCGAAGATGACCGGCACCATGCTCGACGAGCGCCTCGGGAAGATCCACTTCTGGACCCTCTTCTTCGGCTTCCACATGACCTTCCTCGTCCAGCACTGGCTCGGTGCCGAGGGCATGCCCCGCCGCTACGCCGACTACCTCGCCGCGGACGGATTCACCGCCCTCAACACCCTCTCCTCGATCGGCGCCTTCGTGCTCGGCCTCTCCACACTGCCGTTCTTCTACAACGTGTGGAAGACGGCCAAGTTCGCGCCCCGCGTGCAGGTGGACGACCCGTGGGGCTACGGCCGCTCCCTGGAATGGGCCACCTCCTGCCCCCCGCCCCGCCACAACTTCGTCACCCTGCCCCGCGTACGGTCCGAGTCCCCGGCCTTCGACCTCCACCACCCGGAGATCGCCGCCTTCGACTACGCCGGTGACCACAAACGCGACGTCGTCGACCAGGACAAGGCCTCCGCTCCCCGAGGGTCCCTGCGCGGCAAGGACCCGGAGCAGCCCCGATAGGCGGGGGTCCGCGATGAGCGACCGCCCGAACGAGACGGCGGCCGGGCTCGCCCGGATCGAGGGGTACCTGATGAGCCAGGCGGCGCTGAGGCAGGCCCGGGAGCAGGGCGAGGCGTTCGCCCGCGCACTCACCTGGCTCGGCGCCGGCGAACAGGAGGAGATCAGCCGCCGGTTCGCCGAGCACCATCTGGACCTGCGCAAGGAGATGCTCGCGGCGACCGTGGCGCGTGCTGAGGAACTCAAAGCGGAGTACACGCACCGCTACGCCTGCCTGCGCCGAAGGGTCACCGGCCTGGCCTTGGCCGCCTTCGCGCTCTGCACCTCCGCGCTGCTGCTCCTGTCCCGTCTTTGAGGGGCCGCGAGGCCGGAGGAATGTCGTCCTCGCGCTCAAGCGTCGGGCGCGCCCGGCTCTCCTTCGATCTGCTCCCGGGTGATGATCTGCAGCTCGTTGGTGCGCTCGTTGCGGATCCGGTAGACCGCGTGCGGGCCGGGATCGCGCACTTCTTCGATCCGACCCCGGTGCAGGTCCTCACGGCCGTCGCGGTCGGTCACCCGGTCGTTCTCGGCGGGAACCATGATCTCCTCCTCGGAAACGGGGTCGGCCGGTCGCCGCCCCCGACCGGTGCGTCCTGCGAAGCTGGTCAGCCCCGCCGAGAGCGGGGCTGCGAGATCCGTCTGCCCGGGACCGGACATCCCACACCTGCCGCGAGTCATCGATTCCCGCGCCGCGGGAGCAAGCAACCTGGGGGCCCGGGCTGCCACAGACTGGGAAGAGACCGCGCGGAGATCGAGACGAAAGGCGGTGGCCCCATGCCCTCTACGGCACTCATCGTGATCGACATGCTCAACACCTACGAGCACGAGGACGCGGAGGTTCTGGTGGCCTCCGTCCGAGAGGCGCTGCCCGGCATCGCGACCCTGATCGAGCACGCCCGCGCCAGCGCTTCGCCGGTCGTCTACGTGAACGACAATTTCGGCGAATGGCGCTCCCACCACGGCGAAATCCTCGATGCGGCCCTCGCGGGCCGCCACCGGAGCCTGGTGGAGCCGGTCGCCCCGGACGAGAACTCGCTCTTCGTGGTCAAGGCCCGGCACTCGATCTTCTTCGAAACCCCGCTGGCCTACCTGCTCGGCCAGCTGAAGGCGGAGCGTCTGGTCCTGTGCGGTCAGGTGACCGAGCAGTGCGTTCTCTATTCGGCGCTGGACGCCCACATCCGGCACTTCGACGTCGTCGTGCCGGACGACGCGGTGGCCCACATCGATGCGGATCTGGCCGACGCGGCCCTGCAGATGATGAGCCGCAACATGTCCGCCGACGTCTGCACGGTGAAGGACGTCGAGTTCGACAGCTGACCGGATGCCGACGGTCCCCAGCGGGGTGAGGCCGCCGGCCGCGCATGAACCCCCGGCACCGGGGCAGGTGCCCCGGGCACGCGTAGCGCGCGCGAGACGAAAACCGGTACGAGCCGGCCGATGACCCCGAGAGGTGGAACATGACCTCGAACCGAGCGGGCGCAGGCCCTGCGGACACCTGTGGCGACGGCCAGGACCGGGCGACTCCGTGGACCGACTTCCAAAGGGTCCTGGCCCAGATGTTCGATCTCCTGGAAGGCGCCCGCCAGGGCGACGCAGCCCCCGTGCCGACGAGGACACCCCGCCGCACGCGCGGTACAGGCGGCGGCAAGCGGTGAAGACGCGGCCGCGGCGACGATGAACGCCGGGCACGACGCCGAGCACACTGCAGACGCCGCGCACGGCCAGGCGCTGCCCGGCCGGGAAGAGGTGGCGGACCTGGCGGATTGGGTGGGCATCGCGTCGGTCTCCTCCGACCCGGACCGGGCCGACGACGTACGCGAGTCCGCCCGGTGGCTGGTCGGCACCCTGCGCCGCGCCGCCTTCCTCCGGGCGGAAGTATGGGAGACGGACGGCCTCCCGGCTGTGTACGGCTGCCGGCCGGCGGCCGATTCCGACGCGCCGGTCCTGCTCGTCTACAGCCACCACGACGTACACGCCGTCGACCCCTCCGAGTGGCGGATCACGCCGCCCTTCTCCCCGTTGCGTGACGGGGACCGCCTGTACGGGCGGGGCGCCTCCGATGCCAAGGGGCAGGTCATGTGCCACCTGTGGGCTCTGGGCGCGCACACGGCCGAGCGCGACGCCCCCGCTCCCGCCGTGACCGTGAAGTACCTGGTCGAAGGCGAGGAGGAGGTCGGCTCGGTGCATCTCGCCGACCTGCTGTCACAGCATGCGGACGACCTGGGGGCGGACGTGGTCATGGTCTCCGACTCCATGCTCTGGTCGTTGGACGAACCGGCCGTCTGCGGCGTGGTCCGCGGATCCGTCACCGCGACCCTCACCGTCCGCGGCGCCCGGCGTGACATCCACAGCGGGGCCGTGTCAGGCGCCGCCTCCAACGCGGCCTTCGAGCTGTGCAGGGTGCTGGACCTGCTCACCGACGAATCGCAGCGGATCACCCTGCCCGGGTTCTACGACGCCGTGACCGAGCCCGCCCCGGCCCATCGGCAACGGAGGGGCGACCCCTGCCGCGCAGCTCGCCAGGGCCTGCGACGCGCCCGTGCTCTTCTTCGGAACGGGCCTGCCGGGGGACCGCTGGCACGGCCCCGAAGAGCGCGTGGAGATGCGCGCGCTCAGCCTCGGAACACGTGCGCTGACCCGGTTCCTCGGCGAACTGGACGCCGGGCCCGGCAGGGCCGGGCCGCGCCGCACCCGCCTGCGGTGAGCGAGACGTCCGCTTGAAAGCCCCAGGTGCGGGCAGGCGCGGGGTATGTCGATCGCCCGTTCGGACCGGCTCGCACGTGTCGGCTGAACCGGCACAGGAGTGTAGAAGCATGAAGTACGCGACCTGGTCCTCTGAGAAGAGCGGGGTCACCCGGGCGCCCCGAGGTGCCGACGCATGGGGAGGTGCCCCGTGTGCGGCCTGAGCGGAGAGGTGCGGTTCGACGGCGGGCGCCCCGATCTCGCAGCCGTCGAACGCATGACCGATGCGATGGAGCCGCGGGGACCCGACGGCAGAGGGATCTGGTCGCAGGGGGCGGTGGCCATGGGGCACCGGCGGTTGCAGATCATCGACCTGTCGGAGCGCGGCGCCCAGCCCATGGTCGACGCACAGCTGGGCCTCACGGTGGTCTTCAACGGCTGCATCTACAACCACCGCCAGTTGCGCGCCCGCCTCGAAAAGCTCGGGTACCGCTTCTTCTCGGACTCCGACACCGAGGTCGTCGTCAAGGCGTACGCGGAATGGGGCCGGGAGTGCGTCGAGTTCTTCGTCGGCATGTTCGCCTTCGCCGTCGCCGAGCACCACACGGGCCGTGTCGTTCTGGGCCGTGACCGGTTGGGCATCAAGCCCCTCTACCTCACCGAGGACTGCGACCGCCTCCGCTTCGCCTCCTCGCTGCCGGCCCTGCTGGCGGGCGGGGGAGTGGACACGTCCATCGACCCCGTGGCCCTCCACCAGTACCTGAGCTGGCACGGCACGGTGGTCGCACCCCGCACGGTGCTGGCGGGCGTACGGAAGGTTCCGCCGGCCACCGTCCGGGTCGTCGAGCCCGACGGCACCAGCCACGACCACTGCTACTGGCAGCCGTCGTACACCAGGCGTTCAGAACTCGGGGACGACCCCGTGCTCTGGCGGGAAGCCGTGCACGAGGCGCTGCGTACGGCGGTACGGCGGCGCACGGTCGCCGACGTTCCCGTGGGTGTGCTGCTGTCCGGCGGTCTGGACTCCAGCCTGATGGTCGCCATGCTGGCCGAGGAGGGACACGACGACGTCCCGACCTTCGCCATGGGCTTCGAGGAGGAGAACGGCGAGGACGGCGACGAGTTCCGGTACTCGGACCTCGTCGCCCGCCGGTTCTCGACCGACCACCACCAGTTCCTGATCCCGTCCGACCGGCTCCCCACGGCCTTGGAGGCCGCGATCGGCGCCATGAGCGAGCCCATGGTCAGCCACGACGCCGTGGCCTTCCACATGCTGTCCGAACAGGTCTCGAAGGAGGTCAAGGTCGTCCTGTGCGGCCAGGGCGCGGACGAGGTGTTCGCCGGCTACCACTGGTACCCGCAGATCGCCTCGGCCCCACGGGCGGGAGCGGACGACGCCTACGCCCGCGCGTACTTCGACCGGACCCACGCCGACCTCACCGCCATGATCCACCCGGATTTCGCACTCGGCCGCGACGCGTCCGCGGACTTCGTCCGGCGCCACATGGCCACCCCCGGAGCCGAGACCGCTCTCGACGCCGCCCTGCGCATGGACGTCCACGCGCTCATGCCGGACGACCCGGTCAAACGGGTCGACAACATGACGATGGCCTGGGGGCTGGAGGCCAGGGTGCCGTTCCTGGACCAGGACCTCGTCGAGCTGGCGGCGGCCTGCCCGCCGGAGCTGAAGCTCGCGCAGGGCGGCAAGGCCGTGCTCAAGGACGTGGGACGCGCGATACTGCCCCGCGAGGTCGTCGACCGCCCCAAGGGCTACTTCCCCGTTCCGGCGGTGCGCCACATGGCCCGGCCCGTACTGGCCCGGGTACGGGACGCCCTGGCGGCCCCCGAAGCGCGCCGGCGCGGGATCTTCGACGAGCGCCTCGTGGACGAGCTGCTCGCGGCGCCCAACCGCCACCGCGCCAGGCGCGGAGCCAACACCTTGTGGCAGGTGGCGACGCTGGAGATCTGGCTCCAGGCGCACGGCATCCGGTGAAGTGACGGGACCGAGTGGTGGGAACACTGAGGAAGCGGAAGCCTGGGAGAGGTGGCCATGCCCCTGGAGCGGACGAACTTGGTGGATGAGGCACTCGGTACAGCGGGCGGGATGGTGGCGGCCCCGGGCACAGGGGGGCCCGAGGCCGCCCCGGCACCCGTACCCGTGCGGATGCCCGACCACCTCAGCGCCGACCCGCCCACCCTGCTCACCGCCCACGGATGCTGGTACCCCTCGGCCGACCCCACCGGTGAGCACGTGGCCTTCATCTGCGACCGGGCCGGCGTCCCCCAGCTGTGGAGCGGGCCCGCCCGGGGGACCGATGCCCATGTCCTGGACGGCGACCCCGATCCGGTGACCGAGGTCTCCTGGTCGCCCGACGGGCGCTGGATCGCGTACACCTCGGCGCCCGGCGGCGGCGAGCACACCCGCGTGTTGGTGGTGCGCCCGGACGGAACCGGCCGGCAGGTGCTCGCCGGAGCCGAGCCCGGGAGCTCCGCACACCTCGGATGCTGGACCCGCGACGGCACCGCCCTGGCCGTCACCGTCGCCCAGCCCTCCGTGTCGGGCGTGGAGCACGCCGGGGCGGGACACCTCCCGTCGGACGTCGACGGTGTGCCGGCGGCCGGCGCGCGGGGCCCCGGCGGGGCCTGGTCCGAACGCGGCGCGACCGCGACCCTCCTCGGAGGCGTGGCGTCGCATCCGGCCTCCCCGCCCCGCGGCCGGGCGCCGTCCGTGCACGCGATGGGCGGCCCGGTCCCGGACCTCGGCCAGGTCCGCGGTGGCGGGCTGGCCGCCTACCTGGTCGACCCGGACGGCGCGAACGCACCCGTCCTGCTGTACGGCGAAGAGGGAGCGGCGTCGCTGCGCGTGTGCGACACGAGCCCGGACGGCCGCTTCGCGCTCGTCCGCCGCGGTCCGCGGGGCCGGCGCGAGGCACTCGTCCTCGACACCGCCTCCGGCCGCACCACCTTCTCCCTGCACGTCGCCGACGGAGACCCCTGGATCGGGCGGTTCTCCGCCGACGCGCGCACCGTGTGGCTGCGCAGCGACACCGACCGCGAGTTCGCGGCGCTCCTGAAGGTACGGCTGGACGAGCAGGGAGCGGGCCCGGCCGTGTCCGTGGCGGCCGAACGCGAGCGGTCCGCCCTCGACCTGCTGAGCGTGCCCGACCACGGACGGTGGGCCCTCCTCGCCTGGAACGTGCACGGGGCGACCGAGCTGGAGAGCGTGGGCCTCCCTCTGGTCGACGAGGAAGGCGGCATCGGACCGCGACACCGGCCGGTCCTGCCGCACGAAGTCGTGACCCGCATCGCACCCCTGGAACGCGGCGGCCTGTTCGCCGCGCTCGCGGGCTCCGGGCGCCGGCCCGGCATCTGGGAACTCGACCAGGGCCTCGTGCCCGCGCGCGCCGGCTGGTCGGCCCGGGACGAGGACGCGGTGCCGCCCGGGCGGCCCCCCGTACGCCCGGTGCCCCTGCGCTGCCGCGCCCGGGACGGGCTGACGCTGGGAGGCTGGTACTACCGGGCACCCGGCCGGGAACCGGGCCGGCCCGCCCCGTGCGTCATCCACCTCCACGGCGGCCCGGAGGAACAGGAGCGGCCGGTGTTCAGCCCGCTCTACCACGAGCTCCTCGGCAGGGGCCTGGACGTGTTCGCCCCCGACGTCCGCGGCTCCTCCGGCTGGGGGCGGTCCTTCGTGGACGCCGACCTCGGCTCCGGCCGTTTCGCGGCGATCGACGACGTCGCCGACTGCGCAGCGCACGTGGTCGCGCTCGGCTACGCCGACCCCGTGCGGCTCGGGGTGATGGGCCGCTCGTACGGCGGCTACCTCACCATGGCCTCCCTCGTGTGGCATCCGGACCTCTTCCGCGCCGGCGTCGCCGTCTGCGGTATGTCGGACTTCGCCACGTTCTTCGCCGGCACGGAACCGTGGATCGCCCAGTCCGCCACCGCCAAGTACGGCCACCCCGAACACGACCGGGACCTGCTGCGCGCCCTGTCCCCGATGAGCCGCATCGATCAACTGCGCGCTCCCGTGCTGGCCGTCCACGGCGAACACGACACCAACGTGCCGCCGACGGAGTCGGAGCAGTTCATCCGTGCGGCACGCGGCCGCGGGGTGCCGGCCCGACAGCTGACGCTGCGCGACGAGGGCCATGAGTTCCTGCGGGCGGACAACAGGCGGCTCTACCGGCGGGCCGCCGCGGACTGGCTCGAGCGGTACCTCGGAGGCGGCCCGGCCCCCTGACGGCCCGGGTGCAGCGGCCTTGTGCCCTCCGCCCGGCGGTTTCTGCGGCCCCCACCGGCGCTGCGTCAAGCCTGATCACAGGCTCGCGCACCGCCTGCGCCGGGCGCGGCGCCCGGAGCAGGCCGCGGTCGTGCGGGTGCCTGCCACGATGATCCGGCCGGGGGACGTCCCACCGCGCCGAGCACCGTCCGATCCGGTGGTGCACCCGCCGTGGCCGAGTGGCCGCCCCGCGCCGCTTGCCGTCTCCGCGAGCCGGGCTGTACCTCTCGGGCTGCGGCGGAGTCGCGGGAGGGCCCCCTCGCAGAGGCGCACAGCGTCCCGGGCGCCGTCCACCCGCACGGCGGACGCTCCGCAGCCCGTCAGGAGCGCGGCGGCCGGACCGGCCGAAACCCCGGCGGCGACCACCCGGCGGGGGACCCGGCGCGGGCGCGGGGGCCCGTTGCCGGTGTCCTGTCCTGGCGTGCGGCCGACCGGTCCGGCCCCACCGGGGCGCGTCCGTCCGAGGTGCGGGTGTACGGGGCAGTGGCCCGGGCGGAGGCCTCCCGACCGGCCGCGCTCAGAAGTGCCCGGCGGGTCGCCGGGCACCCGGCACCTGGCACCCGGCCGTCCCGGGCGGCCGATCGGGCCGGCCGCCGGGCGGCCCGGTTCCGTGACGGCGCGCCCGGGCGGGGCCCGAAGTGTCACATCGCGGCGGGGAAGCGTTCCCAGACGCGGTGCGCCGCGAGCAGTTCCATGAGCCGGGGCAGTCCTTGGGCAGCGTCCGTGACGATGACGCCCGGTTCGCCGACGGAGATGCCGGCGGCCTCGAAGAGGGCTTCGGCCCCATCCCAGCCGGCGAGAACTTTGCCGTGCCGGTACGCCTCGGTGAGCAGTGCCAGGACGCGCGGGTCGCCGACGGCGGGGCCGGGATCCGCCGCCTTGGCATCGCGGGCACCGTAGGCGTCGGCGCCCGCTGCGGGTGCACCCGCGAACACCAGCGCGTCGAATTCGACCGAACGGGCCGTGGCGAAGGTGCGCTGGACGGTGACCGGGTCGCCGTCGGCGCCCAGGACTCCACCGGCAGAGGCGATGACCAGGGGCACCATGCCGGCGTCGAGGACCGCCCGGCGGACCTCGTGGATGTGGGCCATGTCGACGGCCTGGCCGGCGACGATGCCGACGGTGCGACCGTCCACGGGCCAGGTGCGGCCGATCTGGGACAGAGCGGGACTGGGGCGGACGTCCACGAGGGGTTCGGTGGGGGCCGGAACCGGCAGCCCGAGTCCGGCCGCCACCTGGGCGCACAGCTCACCGTCGACGTTGGCCAGCACGGCCAGCGTGCGTTCCTTGACGGCCTGCTCGTAGCACTTGGCCAGCTCGAAGGTGTAGGCGGCGATGATGTGTTCGCGCTCGACGGCGCTCATGCTGAGCCAGAACAGGCGGGGCTGGGAGAAGTGGTCGCCGAAGGACGCGGGCGCCTCGCGGACCTTGCGTCCGGCCGGGACTTCCACCGGCACTTCGATGAACGCCCCGGTGTCGGCGCCGGCGAAGAAGGGGCAGCCGCCGTCGAGGCTGTTCGGCTTGTAGGGGGCCACGCCGCGGTGCACGGCCGTCTGGTGCATGCCGTCCCGCAGCATGTCGTTGACGGGCGCGTGGGTGCGGTTGATCGGCAGCTGCGGAAAGTTGGGCCCGCCGAGCCGGGTCAGCTGGGTGTCCAGGTAGGAGAACATCCGGCCGGCCAGGAGCGGGTCGTCGGTCGCGTCGATGCCGGGCACCAAGTGGCCGGTGTGGAAGGCGACCTGTTCCACCTCGGCGAAGAAGTTCGACGGGTTGGCGTTCAGCGTCAGCAGCCCGACCGGCTTCACCGGTGCGAGCTCCTCCGGAACGATCTTCGTCGGGTCGAGGAGGTCGATGCCCTCGAACGTCTGGTCCGCTGTGTCGGGAAAGGTCTGGATGCCCAGCTCCCACTGCGGATACGCGCCGGACTCGATGGCGTCGAAGAGGTCGCGGCGGTGGAAGTCGGGATCCACCCCCGCGAGGATCTGCGCCTCCTCCCACACCAGTGAGTGCACGCCCAGCTTGGGCTTCCAGTGGAACTTCACCAGCGTGGTGACGCCCTGGGCGTTGACGAGACGGAAGGTGTGGACTCCGAAGCCCTCCATCATCCGGTAGGAGCGGGGGATACCACGGTCGGACATGTTCCAGAGGGTGTGGTGGGTGGCTTCGGTGTGCAGGGAGACGAAGTCCCAGAACGTGTCGTGCGCGCTCTGGGCCTGCGGGATCTCGCGGTCCGGGTGTGGCTTGCCGGCGTGGATGATGTCGGGGAACTTGATCCCGTCCTGGATGAAGAACACCGGGATGTTGTTCCCCACCAGGTCGAAGACCCCCTCCTCGGTGTAGAACTTCGTGGCGAAGCCACGCGTGTCGCGCACCGTGTCGGCCGAGCCGCGCGATCCGAGCACGGTCGAGAAGCGCACGAAGATCGGTGTCTCGGTGTCCCGGGCGAGGAACGCCGCCTTGGTGACCGCCTGCGCCGTGCCGTAGGACTGGAAGACGCCGTGCGCGGCCGAGCCGCGCGCGTGGACCACGCGCTCGGGGATCCGCTCGTGGTCGAAGTGCATGAGCTTCTCGCGCAGGTGGTGGTCCTGCAGCAGCACCGGCCCGCGGGGCCCCGCCTTCAGGGAGTGGTCGCTGTCGTACAGCCGCGTTCCCAGGGCGGTGGTGAGGTACGCGCCGCTCTGCGCGACTCGGGCATGGTCCGCCCCGGTGGGCTGACCGGTCGGGCCGACCGTCTCGGGACCGCTCTGGTCCGCCTTCGGTGGCAGCGGCTCCACCGGCTCGACGGGTTCGCTCAGCTGCGGCGAGACGGGTCCGGGCTTGCCGGGGACCCCATCCTCGGGACCCTGGGCCGCTGCCGGGTCGCCGTGCAGGGCATCCGCGATCTTGTCTGCGACCGCTTTCACAGGATTCTTCTCTGACATCACATCTCCAGACACGGGGGACGGTGCCCTACAGGTGTGACCCTCAGCCGTGCATTCGAAAACGAGCACTGCTCTGTGCGGGCTGTCACTGCCGGTCCGGGGCGTCGGCGCCGGACCGCAGATCGTCGGGGCGGGCGACGTGGTCGAGGTGGCCGGCCGTCCGGCGGGCCTCCTTCATCTCCGCTTCGTAGAGATGCTGCCTGCCCGCCGCCAGTGCCCCGATCGCCTGCCGTTCGAGACTCCTGAACGGCTCGTAGTACGTGCGGTCGTACGCTTCCACGATCTGGAACGTCCAGTGGCCGGGGATGACGTTGCGTCCCAGGATGTCCTCCTCCACGCGTTCGGCCCACCCGTCGTGTCCGGCCGCCCTCAGCAGCCTGACCGTGCGGTCCAGTTCCAGATCCGCCGTGCCCGTCAGCTGGTGGAATCCGTAGAGGTGGCCGCGGGCGCGTTCCACCGTCTCCAGTGCCTTCGACAAGGACCCGAGGGCCTCCACCGTGAGGTCGCTGACTCCGTCGGGGCGTTGGTGTGCGTGGTCGGGGCCGCCGTCATCGCGTCGCGTCATACTTCGGCAGTGCCCCGCCCGACCGCCCGCATAAGCCTTTCGGCCCCAGGGTCGCCCGAAGGTACCACTCGTGTCCGACCGTCCCCCTTGGTCCGGCAGACGCCCGTGCGACCAGCGCACCGCGCGCGCTGCGCCTGCGGCAGCCGACCTCTGCCGGCGGGTGCCGAGCAGTGCGCAACGGAGGGGAACGCTTCATCCGCCGCCGGTGAACGCCCTGCGATCCCCGCGGTCGCGAACACGGCCGCCGCCAGGTGTGAGAGCGACGGGGCGAAGCCGGGATGGGCCTCCTGGGGTTCCGGGGCGGGGGCGGGCGCGGGGTGATCGGGGGTGGCGACGTGGTGGGGAGGACGCCCACGCGACCAGTCCGCCGCCCCACATGCAAGGGGTGCAGCCGCGGTTACACCAGGATCCCGCCTCCCCTTCCGGCCCGGCGCCGCCGAGCCGGGCCCCGGGCAACAGGGCCGACGCTCCGGCCACCGACAGGAGGATCAGCACCCGCTTCAGGCGCTCGCGCCCCCGTAAGAGCCGGACGAATGCGCGCAGCCGCAGGTCGTAGAGGCAGACCCGTCCGAGGATCCGTGGCGCCAGGACCAGCCCCACGACACCCGAGGCGGACGGAGCGTGCCACCACAGGAGGAGCGGGACCGTTCCGACTCCGAGGTGGAGGAGCCGGCGCATGTGATCACTGATGTACGGCGGCTGGATCACGCCCGCGCGAGTCCGCCGGACTCCGTGCCCCCGAAGTGCAAGCCCTCGCTCCTCGTGCGCGAGCGTGGAGGGACGGGGCGGGGGCAGCCTGTCCGCCTTCCGGGGGAGCGGCCCGGCCCGTGGCGCCGAGTGCACCCGTAACGGTCAGGAGGAAACGTCGGGGGAGCGTCCTTCGGGGGGCGGGCCCGGTCAGCGCCTGCGGCCGCGTCCGCGGGCCGCCCAGCCGTGGCCGATGCCGGCGACGTGCAGCGCGAGCGCGGCGAGACCGATCAGCATGAAGTTGGTGGAACTCAGCACGTCGTTGGTGGCGATGCCGGCCGCGTTGATCAGGAACGCGATGAAGAACAGCACTGCGGCGGTGATGCCGAGCATGTCCATGCCCCTTTCGGTAGGTGACGGCCGTGTTCCCCGTGCGGGCCGGATCATGAGCCGCGCCCGGGCCGGCGCCAACGGGCCGCCCCGTTCGGGCGCGGCGGCATGGTCGCGGGGGGTCGGGGCAGGTGCGGGGCAGATGACGACTAGATCCACAGGTGGCGATATGCGAAGCGTAGGCGTGGAAGAAGAGCTGCTGCTCGTGGACGCGGACAGCGGTGCCCCACGGGCCGTCTCGGGGGCGGTCCTGGCGGCCGCGGACCGGCAGGCGTGGCAGCAGCCCGGCACCGGCGGCGGGCCGGACCACGAATTCGAGAAGGAACTGCACAAGGAACAGCTGGAGTTCGCCACCAAGCCGATCACGGAGATGGGCGAGCTCCACGAAGAGATCGTCCGAATCCGCGGCGAGGCGGCCCGCCACGCCGCGAGTGCCGGCGCCGTGATCGCGGCGGTCGCGACATCGCCCCTGCCCGTGCAGCCGTCGCTCAACGCCGGCCGCCGCTACCGGTGGATCGGCGAGCAGTTCGGACTGACGGCGCAGGAACAGCTGACCTGCGGATGCCACGTCCACGTATCGGTCGCCTCGGACGAGGAGGGTGTCGCGGTCCTGGACCGCATCAGGCCCTGGCTGGCCGTGCTGATGGCGATGAGCGCCAACTCCCCCTTCTGGCAGGGCGAGGACAGCGGGTACGGAAGCTACCGCAGCCGGGTGTGGAACCGGTGGCCCTCCGCCGGCCCGGTCGATGTCTTCGGCTCCGCCGACCGCTACCACGAACAGGTCCGCGCCATGATCGACACCGGGGTGCTGCGCGACGAGGGCATGATCTACTTCGACGCCCGCCTGTCCGCCACCTTCCCCACCGTGGAGGTCCGGGTCGCCGACGTCTGCCTGGACGCGTCCACGCCCGTACTGCTCGCGGCGCTCATCCGCGGCCTGGTCGAGACGGCGTCCCGCGCCTGGCAGGACGGGCAGCCCCCGCCCCGGATCGGTACGGGTCTGCTGCGGCTGGCCTCCTGGCGGGCCGGTCGCTCGGGCCTGGACGGGCCACTGCTGCACCCCGAAACCATGCGGGAGACGTCCGCCGAGCAGGCCGTCGACGCCCTGTACCAGCACGTGCGCGAGGCGCTGAAGGACCACGACGACGACGAACGGGTCCGCGAAGCGATCGCGCAGCTGCACGAACGGGGCAACGGCGCCCGCACGCAGCGACGGCTGCACGCCGACGGGCAGAGCCTCGGGTCCGTCGTCACCCGGTGCGCGGAGCTGACGATCAGGCCGTGAGAGTGCGGGGGCGGCGCCGGGGCAGACGCGAGCCATGGTGATGTCGACGGTGATGTCGACACAACGGTGATGTCGACACAGAGGATCGGAGCGCGTGATGAGTGAGCAGAGGCGGCAGCACGGCCGGACCCCCACCCCGCCCTCGCAGGCACCCGGCGAAAGCGGGGACGCAGAGGCCCGCAAGGAAGCGGACGAAGCGGCGCTCGCCGAAACGAACGAGGGCGAGGCCGGAGACGCCCTGACCCCGAACAGCGGTGCGCAGCGCCGGGCCGCCGAGAAGACCGGAGACGCCGGCATGCCCGAGTAGCGGACCCCCGTAGGGGGCTCCCCGAACGCCGTCAGACGCGTGGCGCCCGGTGGAGGATGGTTCGCAACCCCCGGAGCCGTAAGGCGGCCCGGACGGCGTTCGCGCCCGGCGCGCCGTCGACCCCGTCGCCAGGGTGGGCGGCCGCGGAGGCGAGGTAGAGCCGTTCGACCTCGCTGCCGCGCTTCTTCGCGGGGCGTCGCGACCCTATGGGTCAGCGGTCAGCTCAACCGGTCCTCCACCAGTAGTGCACGGGCGGCGAGCCCCTCCACTGCACCGCCGTCCTCGGCCTGCTCGAACCCGATCCCGCCACCGGCCGGCCCGCCGCCGGCGGCCCCCGGCCCTGGTCCTTGCAGGCCGACGGTACGGCCGACTTCCCGCCCGCCTGGGCGGCCTCCTCATCGGCGTCCTGCGCGCCGCGCGATCCACCGCCGCCACGGCCCTCCTCGCCCCGACGACACCCTCCTGCCCTACACCGACGGCCTCACCGCAGCCCGCGCCGGCCGGGACCGCACCACCCTGTACGGGGACGAGGCCCTACGCGACTGCACCTCCGGCCACGCCGCCGAACCGTCGCACGCCCTCATTCACGCCCTGACCGGGCCTGCCGGGCGGTTTCGGCGACGGCCTCGACGACGACGCCGGACTCCTCGCACTCGGCGCCCCGACCTGCCGGGCTCTGCAGGTCGTCGGAGTCCTCGGCCGCGCCACCGCCGGCGAACTGCACGACCGTGTCACCACCCTCGCCCTCCAGCCGGATCAGCGCCTCGTCGTGGACCTCGCCAGCTGGACTTTTGCGAGTCCAGCGGCCTCACGGCCCTGCCGCGGGGGTGCGCGGCGCTGACGAGCGCCTCGGTGAGGTCGTCCGCAGCGGGGCGGCGGTGGGTGTGCAGCAGGGCCTGCGCGGCGGTGGCCCCGTGGCGGTCGCGCAGCCGGCGGCCGACGCCGAACCAGGTGCAGAGCAGCGACTGCGCAGTCGTACAGCGCAGCCGTACGTACGTCCTCGGTTCCCTCGCCTCGCGGCGCTGCCCCTCGTCCGCACGGACGGGCTCGGGATGCGGCCGCTGCCGGTGGCGCAGGACGTCGACAGCGCCGCCGAGCCGTCGTGACCTGCGAGACGACTGTCTCCGGCAGGGTTCAACGGTGATCGACAGGGTAAGCGAGGGCCACGTGAGTGACCGATCCGCTGGCGAAAGGCGAACACCCATGCTGATGGCTCACCCGGCCGTGCTGCCCGGCCTCGTCGACCGTTACTGGGCGCTGTCCGTACTCGATGCGGCAGAAGGCGACTCTCCCGTGCGCGGGGAGATCGAGGCCGTCGAGCGAGCCCTGTGCGTGGCCACCGGCACGACGGACGTGCACGCCGCCCTGATCGCAGCCCGCCATCACCTGCCCGGCGCGGGCGCCCTCGACGACTCCGTGCTCGCCTCCGGCTGACGGGCCCACCGCCGACGGCCGGCCGAGGGATGGGGCGACATGCTGTGGGTAGGCGCCGGATACCCCAGCCGCCCTGCCGACAGGGCGGGCGCGGCCTCCGAGGTGAGGGAGGCAGACATGTCCGCACCTGTTCCGGACCCAGACCCGCGCAACACCACCCGGCCCTCCGGCGGGGTGCCGCCCGGCGAGACACCGGCCGGCGAGTCGAGCACCGGCTCCGGCGCGGGGCCGTACCGCCCCCTGACGCGCGGCTGGGGCAAGGGCCCCCTCGTACTGATCTGCCTGGTGGCCTTGGCCTGCGCCCTCTTCTTCCTCGCCTACGCCATCATGCTGAACGTATGAGTGGGGGCGGGGCTGAGCCGCCGCCCCGCCGTCCCGGGGCGGAGGTCGGTGCGCAGCCGTACGGCCACGGCCACCCCTGACCCCGCCGCCGCTGCCGAGGATCCACACCGGTACGTCGGCCCCCTCGCCGGAAACGGCGTGCGCCTCCATGCCCTCCGGGTGCGGTAGCCACCGCGCAGCAGGGCGAGGACGTCGCCGATCTGCTCGGCGTGGTCCTGGCGCCGGGGGCGCTCCTCGACCGTCTACAGCGCGGTGCGGTGGCCGAGCTGGACGGCGCCGGGAGCCGAGCCGGGTGGGTCATTGCCGCGGCGGTCAGGGTCAGCACCACGGCGGGCGAGGTTCCGGCGACCCCGGTTCAGGTGGTGCTCGGCGAACCAGTAGCGGGCGTAGCCGAAGGCCTCCGTCTTCCGCGCGAGGGTGGATGCCTGTAGTGGAAGGCCTCGGCGGCGCCGGAACCGGACGGGACCGGGCGAGGTCGAGGGCCCCGAGAAGGATGCCGGACATGGCCGGGCTCCTTGATGGTCGGGATGAGGGCCGGGAACTGCACGAGGCGGAGGCCGGGGCCGAGGCCGGGGCTTGAGCCGGGGCCCGCCGCGAGCCGATGAGGACCACCTCGTACGCTCACTCCGGACCGCGGAGTCGTTGGGGGCGCAGGCCCTTCCCGAGCCGCCGCCGTACGCCGCCGGGCACCTGGGGCTCCGCAGGGTTATCTCCCTGCACGGTCTCGGCCGCAGCGACGAGGCCCGGGCGGAAGCCGGCCGGGCGCTGGCCGCCTGCGTGCGCTCCCTCCACCTGACGCACTCCCGCATCAGCCGCCCTGACCGTAGGGGACACAACTGCCGCACACGGCGGGGTGATTGGAAAGGCCGCGCCGCGTCCCCCGGCTGCTGTAGGTTCCTGCCATGGCCACGAGCAAAGGCATCGAAAACCCGGAGCTGCGCTTTTCCGCAGCCCTGGTGCGGGCAGCGAACCTACCCGGCGTGCGTATCAGCAGGGAGGTGTACCTCCGGCAGGCACTGGGCCGCCAATGCTCCGAGGAACAAATCCGTCGAGCAATCGAGGAGACCCCCGCAGCGGCGGGTATCCCTGTCGAGGTCCTGGACAAAGCGGCCAACGACTCGATCAGCTACGAAACCACCAAGGCCAGCGCCCTTTCCGCGGCTGCAGGCATACCTGGCCTGCTCTTCCTTCCCGCCACTGTGCCTGCCGACGTGGCCCAGTACTTCGGCCACATGCTGCGCATCGCGCAGAAGCTCGCCTACCTCTACAGCTGGCCCGATCTGTTCTCCGGCGAGAACGACGACCTCGATGACGCGACCAAGGGAGTGCTCACGCTCTTCATCGGCGTGATGTTCGGCACCCAATCGGCGAACGCCGCCGTGGGGAAGGTCGCGGGAATGATGTCGAAGGAGGTCGCGAAGAAGCTGCCGCAGAAGGCACTCACCCAGGGCGTCATCTATCCCATCGTGAAGAAGGTCGCCGGCTATCTCGGCGTCCAGATGACGAAGCAAACCTTCGCGAGGACCGTCTCGAAGGCCATCCCCGTCGTCGGGGCCGTCGTTTCCGGCGGGCTGACTCTGGCGACCTACCTGCCCATGGCCAAAAGACTCAAGCGGCACCTGTCCGGCCTGGACCTGGCGAAACCGACGCACCGGGTTGTGGACGCGGAGGTCGTGGAAGTCGTGGAAGTTCCCGAGCCCCCTGCATCCGGCCATGCTCACCGGCATGACGCAGACGACAGCGTGCCGTCGACCTGAGCCGGCAGACACCGCGGCCCGTTTGTTCGCGCAACGAGGTGCGGACGGCGAAGGCCGGGGCGGCGCTTTCCGCCCCGGCCTGCCGAGCAGCGGCGTTCTTTCTCCTTCGGCGCCCCAACGCCTCCGGTCAGTGGGTGCAGGGGGAACGCAGTGGCCGTGGCGGACTACAGTCGTCCTCCGGTGACCCAGAGGCGTGACATCGCATCGGCCAGGGCGGGGTATCGGGCGGCCTCACAGAGCATCTCCGAGAGCACGAGCATCCCGTAAGCGGTGCTCCGCGGATCGCAGTTCTGGTGCAACCGGATCACCGCGAGGCTCAGGGGCCGGCGCCCGATCAGGATCCCGGCACGCCGGACGGCGGCGGCCGTCTCCAGGTCGGCACGGCTTCCGCCGAACGGCAGGGTTTCCGTACGGGGGA
This sequence comes from Streptomyces virginiae, assembly GCF_040638905.1. GTDB lineage: Bacteria > Actinomycetota > Actinomycetes > Streptomycetales > Streptomycetaceae > Streptomyces > Streptomyces virginiae_B. The sequence continues at coordinate 63,885 of NZ_JBEZYV010000025.1, forward strand.
GTTCCTGCGGCGCAGTCGAGTCCCGCACGTGATGGACGGACGCCTCAGGCGGTGCCTGGCCGCTCTCGAAGAGTTTCCGGAACCCGGAGATACGGAGGCTCGTATTGCGCGGGCGGAGCTCGATGAAGAGCTCGATGAACAGCCCCCGCAATTGGATATGGAGGGGAAGGTGAGGCATTTCGCCCTCCTTGCGCCCGTCTCCGCCGAAGAATCCCTGCGCATCTTCCGCTTTCGACCGGATGGTCGACGTCAGGGAGCGGTACTCGTCGGCCGAGGCTTGTGCCGGGGAGAACAGGATCGGCATCAGCATGTCCGGCCCCTCAGGGGAGAGGTCCCGGACTCGGGCTTTCAGTGAGTAATCTGACCGCAATCGCTTCGATCGTGCTGCACTCGCGCATGCACACCACCACCTTCGCCATCATTCCGACCGCCCACGGGTTTATCACCCCGTCGGTGTCGGGTCCGGTTCGATGGGCTCCTTTGTAGTCGCCCGGGTGGTGGCCGGGAGAATTGTTGACCTCTGATGCTAAGAAATCAGCCTGATCCCGGAGCCCTTACTGCGGGCATTTCGCCCCTATTGCGGCCGCTCGCGCCAGAAGGGTGGCGGGACAGGGATACAGTCACCGGCAGCCCCGCGGACCTGGCCGCCGACGGGCGACGAGGCGACGAGGCGACGGGCAGTGCCTCCGCCCGCAGTCGGCGATCGATCAGACGCCTCTCTCGTGATCAGTGCTCTCCTCACCCGGCGGCGCCGGCGTGTGGCGGCCGCAACGGCGATCACACCGCCCAGCATGCCTGCCAGCGGACCCCCACGGCCGCGGCCATGAACAACGTCCCGAGTGATTCCATGAACGCCACTCCGGGGAAGGGTACTTGGCCATGGAGCGCCCGTTCTCGTGAGCACGTCGACAGCGCCGGCCGGCCGTCCCTATGCGGAGGGCCCCGCCTGCTCACGCTCTTCCGGCCCGGGGCGCCGTGGGCGAGGATGGCTCGGTGAGCCACGACCCCCTCTTCGACGGCGACCGCGTCCTGCTGGCGGGGCTGGCGGGGCTGCCGGGCGCGGACGCCCCCGCCGGGGTCCTGAGCGCCGCCGCCGTACGGGAGGCCGACCCGGACGCCGCGCCGCCGGAGATCCGGACGCTCGCCGGGGAGATCCTCTTCGTGTCGGCCGCCCACCGGGCCGGGTTGCGGCGGTTCTGCGCGGCCAACGGCATCCCGCCGCGGGCCCGGCCCGACGTTTGGGGTGACCTGCTCGAACCGTTCCTCGACACCGAGTCCACCCACGGCGGGAGGGTGGCGACCCTGGAGCGTCTGGCCGCGGCCGGCCTGGACGCCGACGAGACGGCCCGGATCCGGGAACGCGTCGGGCCGCTCATGGCGGCCTACAACGCCGTGCGCTGGGACTGGAGCCACCTCGGCCTGGCCGACCTGCTGGACGCGGCCTTCGGCACCTCGGTCCCCGAAGAACTGCGGATCCCGCAGCGGGAGCGGGACGCCTTCCGCGCCTGGGCGACAGCCATCGCGAACCGAGCGGACGGGGAACGGCCCACGGCTCCGTGACCCGTTCGTCCTGAACCGGAAGACGGCAGGCTCAACTCCCGCCGACGGCGCCGAACTCCTGGTGCCGGATCCCACCGAGGAGAGCGTGACCGCGGTACGGCATCGCTGGGTCGGCTCCGCCATCCGCGGGCGCCGGACCTTCACCGCGCAGGTAGCCCGAGGACCGCCGGGGCCCTCGGCGGCACACCGGTCGAGCCCGTTCATGGCCGCCCTGAAAAGGTCCGTCAGCGTCGGCGCTTGAGCTGACCGGACGGTGGGTCAGCCTGCGTGCGAATGTGTCGAAGCCGCTGGCCCTGGGCCGTGTCGTCAAAGTCCCGCCTGGCCGGTGGGGCCTGGCACGCACGCTCCAGGCCCCGCCGGCCCCGCCCTTCGGGCGGCCGACGCTACTTTGACGAGTACCGCGAGCAACTGCCGTGGCCGCGACCACGAGGGGGATCGCGCCTCCCCCGGGATCCGATGCCTTGAACGTGCTTCAAGCCACCTCGGTCGGATCCCCGTCCTCCAGACGGCCGGCGAACGCGCTCAGGGGCGCCGTGGCGAGGGTCTGGGCGGCCCCGAACTCCTCCAGGCCGCCGACGGGCCGGAACCCGAGCCGGGCGGCAAGCCGCAGGGAACGTTCGTTGGCCGTCTGGGAGACGACCAGGACGGGCTGGTCCGGCAGTTCGCCCGCGGCTGCCCGCAGCAGGGCCCGGGCGGCCTCCTCCGCTAGCCCGGCACCCCAGGCGTCGGGGCGGAGCACGTAGCTGAGCTCCAGTTCCGAGCCGTTCGCTTCCACGTGGCCGGGGCGGTCCGCGGAGCGGCGGTCGAGGGTGAGGGTGCCGAGAAGCCGGTCCGTCCGGCGGTCGGCGATGACGTAGGCGCCGGGGGTGTTCGCTAGCGGCGCGACGCCGTGTTCCGAGAAGTACGCCTCCACGGCGGCGCGCGGGCGGGGGCCGCCGAGGTGCGCGCGGATCCGTGGGTCGGTCCGGAGGGTGATCAGGTCCGGGACGTCCCCGTCGTGCGCCGCGCGCAACCGCACCCGCTCGGTGAGGAGTTCGGTTACGGTCACGGTCACGGCGGCGGTGCTCGGGGTGGCGTCCATGCGGACATGATGCCGTCGCGGAGCGACCGCCGGCCTCCTGGTCTCGGGCCGTGTGGCCCAATAGGAGCGGCACGTTCGGTGTGTGCCGTTCGCGGGGTGGGGCAGGCGCGGCGTGGCAGGGCACGGATGGAGGGAGTGCCCGGCCGTGCAACCGGCGGTGGCCCGGCACCGGGTCCGGGGCCGCAGCAGACACCCAGGAGGTGGAGAATGTCGCAGGTCAAGGAATCCGTCGAGGTCAACGTGCCGATCCGCACCGCGTACGACCAGTGGACGCAGTTCGAGTCCTTCCCGCAGTTCATGGACGGCGTGCAGCGGATCGAGCAGCGCAGTGACACGCTCACGCACTGGGTGACGAAGATCGCCGGTGTGGAACGGGAGTTCGACGCGGAGATCACCGAGCAGATCCCCGACACCAAAGTCGCCTGGGTGACCGTGGGCGGGCAGAGCGAGCAGTCGGGCCTGGTCACCTTCCAGCCCCTCGATCCGTCCCGTACGCAGGTCACGTTGATGATGGACTTCGACCCTGAGGGGATGGCGGAGAACATCGGGGACAAGCTCGGCTTCGTCGACCGGCAGGTCAAGGGCGACCTGCAGCGCTTCAAGCACTTCATCGAGGACCGCGGCTCCGCCTCCGGCGCGTGGCGCGGCCAGGTCTGACACCACGCCCAGGACGCCGGGCCGTATCGGGGCTGTGCACGCGGGAAGCCGCCGGCGCGCACGGCTCCGCCCGACTCGGCGCGCCGCACGGCTCGGTCGCGCGTGCGTCTTGGCCTTCCGTGCGACCCGGAGCAGGACATCCCCGTTGATTCGAACCCGCACGCCGTGTCCGCCGGCCGATCTACCCTGATATCGCGCTGCTCATCCGTGCCGCGCTCCGCCGCGCCATAGGATGTCCGTTGCCATGCCACAGCAACTGCAGGGGAGGTCGCCGGGTGAGCAGAGCTTCCGGACCACCGAAGTCGACGTCGCCTGCGACTGGTTGAAGACGGCATACGGCACGAGCCTGCGCATGCGCACGCCCGCACCCCACCGCCCGTTCCAGTACTCCCGCACCAGCGTCGGCCCGCTGTCGCTCAGTACGCTGGCACTGCCGACGGAGTACTCCTACGCCACCGACCCCCTCGGCGCCGTGGCCATCACGCACGTCGTCGGCGGCCGCATGGTCCGGGAGTGCGAGGACGACGTCACCCAGGCCGGCCCGGGCGACGTCCTGGCGATCTCGCAGCCCCACCTCCCCTACACGGGCCGCGTTTACCACGCCGACCTGCGGGCCGTGACGGTGCCGCTCGCACAGGTACGGGAGGCCGCGGGCCACCCGACCGGACAGAAGGCCCGCCCGCTGCGCTTCACCCGCTTCACCCCCGTCTCCCGCGCCATGGCCGACCAGTGGAAGCGGACCGTCGACTACGTCGAAGCGAGCGTCCTGGCCCTGCCGACGGGCAGCGCACCCCTGGTGGTCGACGCCGCCGTCAGGCTGCTCGCCGCCACCGTCCTGGCCGCCTTCTCCACCGACGCCGACCCCGAGCCCGTCCTCGCGGACACCCGCGACGCGACGTCCGAGACCGCCCGTCGCGCCGTCGCGTTCATCGAGTCGAACCCCGCGGCCGAAATCGGCCTGGCCGATGTGGCTGCCGCCGCCAGCGTCACCCCACGGGCTCTCCAGTACGCCTTCCGACGCCACCTCGGCTCGACCCCCATGGCCCACCTGCGCCGCGTACGCCTGGCGCACGCGCACGCGGATCTCGTCGCGGCGGACCCCACACGGGACACGGTCACGGCCATCGCCCACCGGTGGGGCTTCCACCACCAGGGGCGCTTCGCCGCCGCCTACCGCGAGGCCTACGGACTCCCTCCCCGGGACGCGCTCGCCGGATCCTGACCGGTCCGGCCGGCGTACCGGGGTCGGGCGTCCGCGGGCCGGACGACGACGAGGTGTTCCCCGTGCACGGAGGCGTCGAGGCCCGCCTCGCGCAGGATCACGGCGAGGGCCGTCCGGAGCGCCTTGTGCAGACCGGCCAGGGCGGTGAGCCGGCCGATATCCTCCTCATGTCCGTGTATCTGGACGGTGGGCCGCAGCACCTCACGGGCTACCCACCCCACCATCACCCCCTCGGGGGCCGTCCACACCCGCAGGCCGTCCTCCGTAGGCGTCGTGGTGTCGAACCCGGCGCGGCACAGGACCCGCCTGACCCGCTCGCACTCGTCGTCGCCTCCTTCCTTCGGGAGATCGGCGTCCGTTACGGCCTGTGTGGGTTGCATGCATCCACTTCAGCGAGCCGGCGCCCGCGGCAAAAGCCACTTTGCGAAGGGATCCCGGGGCGGCATCCGGAAAACGACGCGGTCTCCCGACCCGGTCGCGCCCGGTGCGCCGATCCGACCGCGGCCCGAGCAGTCAGGAGTCGGGATGCAGGCCGGGCCCGAGGGTCGGGCCTGCCAGAGGGGTGGGGGAGAGGTCGGCGGGTTCCTCGCCGGGCTCCAGGAGCGTGTCGGCGGCGCCGACGATGAGGCTGTCGGGACGGCCTACCGCATCCGCGTCCTTGCGGTCGTAGTCGATGCGCCGCAGCAGGCTGCGCATGGCCTCCAGACGGCCTCGCCGCTTGTCGTTGCTCTTGACCACCGTCCACGGCGCGTGAGCGGTGTCGGTCGCACGGAACATGGCCACCTTGGCAGCGGTGTAGGCGTCCCACAGGTCCAGGGAGGCCAGGTCCGTGGGCGACAGCTTCCACTGCCGCACCGGATCGACCTGGCGGATCGCGAAGCGGGTGCGCTGCTCGGCGCGCGACACCGAGAACCAGAACTTGACCAACAGCACTCCGTCCTCCACGAGCATGGCCTCGAAGGCCGGGCACTGCCGCAGGAACAGCTCGTACTGTTCCGGCGTGCAGAACCCCATGACCTTCTCGACGCCGGCGCGGTTGTACCAGGAGCGGTCGAAGAAGACGATCTCACCGGCGGCCGGCAGATGGTCGACGTACCGCTGGAAGTACCACTGGCCCGCTTCCCGCTCGGTCGGCTTGGCCAGGGCGACGATGCGCGCCCCGCGCGGGTTCAGCCGCTCGGTGAAGCGCTGGATCGTGCCGCCCTTGCCTGCCGCGTCCCGGCCCTCGCAGATCACCACCAGCCGGGCACCGGTCTCCCGGACCCAGCGCTGCATCTTCAGCAGTTCGATCTGCAGGATCCGTTTCGTCCGCTCGTACTCCCGTCGTCTGACCTTGCGGTCGTACGGATAGTTCTCCTGCCAGGTACGGATGGGCGCGCCGGACGCGTCCAGCAGGACGGGCTGCTCCGGCCGGCGGTCGTCCACGCTCAGGCCGGAGAGCAGGTCGTCGGACGCCTGCCGGTGGGGATGAGGATCATTCACGCCACGCGTCTACCCGGACCGCGGACACGTATGGCGCAGCTGGTGCCTCCGTTGTCGGCGGTTGGCCCGGCAGGGGCAGGGCAGGGGCACAACAGGAGCAAGAACGCGTCCGCTACACCGGGATCGACGCGCAGGACCGGCGGATCCCACCACACGTGCTGGAGGAGGACTGAACGTGAGCGGTGACAAGCAGGCGAGTGAGGTCGGGAAGCTGCGGCAGCAGGCGGAGGAACTGGAACTGGAAGCACAGCGGGCCGGTGATCCCGCGGAGCGGGAGCGGCTGATGGAGAAGGCTGTGAGCCTGCGCGCGAAGTGCCAGGAGCTGGGTGGCCCGGAAAGCGCCACGATGGACCCGATGTAGGTGTCCGGCGGACCCTGGTCGGACGACCCCGGGTCCGCCGGACCCGGACACACACCACCCACCCTCAGGGGGTGTCTGTGGCAGCCAGGTCGCAATCGCCGCGCAGGACGCAGAATTCGTTGCCCTCGGGATCAGCCAGGATCGCCCAGCCCGAGCCGTCGGCCTCCCGGTGGTCGGCGACGAAGGTGGCGCCGAGGTCCAGCAGCCGCTCCACTTCATGGTCGCGCGTGGTCCTGGGCCGCAGGCAGAGATGGATCCGGTTTTTGATCGTCTTGGGCTCGGGCACCTGGTTGAAGTACAGCACCGGGCCCTCCGCCAGCAGCACCAGGGTCTCCCGGTCACCTGGTTTGACGTCCGGGTGCAGCGGCCGGTCCGTCACACTGCTCCAGAACCGGGCCAGCTCGTAGGCATCCGCACAGTCGACGGCCACGTTCTGCACTATCGAAACCATGTGTGCGAGCCTCTCTGATCTTCACGCCGAGCGCCACCCTTTGCGGGAACAAATCGGAGGTCTTTGACCGTTCATCCTGTGTGGGGTGCGGGGAGGGGCGGTGCCCCCGGCCCGATCCGGTGCAGTGCCCTCGGCCGCGAGGCGACGCCCCTCCCGTTCCCCGCCTGTGAACGCCCTGGCCCGCCTTCCCCCCCGGCCGGCTGGGGCCGCCCCGATCGGTCATCCCCCCCGGCCGGTCGGGGCCCCTACGCCTGCTCCGCCTCTGCCGTTCGGTCTGGCCGTACGCCTCCCCTGTACGCCTTCGTGTCCCCGCTCACGCGAGGCGGATGCGGAAGCCGCTGCGGGGGAGCGTGGGCATCCGGGACAGCGGGATGGTCAGATCCTGGTCGGGCACGTTGACATCGAGCCCGGCCAGCTCCGTGACGAGGGCCGCCAGCAGCGTCACCGTGACGTCCTCGCCCGGGCATCGGTGCCCCTCCGCCGTCTCGCCGCCGCCCTGGGGGATGAGATTGCGCAGGCTCTCCCCGGTTCCGTAGCGGTGGGGATCGAACCGGTACGGGTGGGCCCACAGCTGCGGGTCGTGATGCTGCCCGTACAGGTCGAGCAGGAGCAGCGTGCCCGCCGGAACCTTTTCGCCGCGCCACTGCACATCGCGGGCGGCGAGCCCGCCGACGAACGGCGCGAAGGGGTAGAAGCGGCGGACCTCGTGGGCGAAAACGGTGGCGAGGTGCCCGGACGCGTCGCCGCGGAGCGGGCCGCGGTGCTCGGGCCACCGGTGCAGGGCGTGCGCGGCGAACGTGACGAACCACGCGATCGCGACGGTCGGCCGGATGATGTTCAGCAGCTCCACGGCCGCCGCATGCGCGTCCAGGAGGGCGCCGTCGGCGTCGTGGTGCCGGGCGACCACGTCCAACGCACTGCCGTCGGGAGCCGTCTCCCGCTGCTCGCGCACACGGACGATCAGGTGCCCCAGCGCTTCCTCCTGCCGCTTGCGGGCGTGCCGGGCGCGCAGATGGCGCGGCCCGGCCGTCGCGAATCCGTCGACCATCGCCACGCAGTCCCGTGCCAACTGCGCGCCGGCCGCCCCGGTGACGGGTACGCCGGTCCAGTCGCACACCGCCAGGGCGAGGACCCTGGCCGCCTCGTCGAAGAGGACCACCGACGCCTCCGGCTCCTCCCGCCACCGGCCCACGGCCTCTCGCCAACGCAGGAGAACGTGTTCCCGCAGCGACTCGATGCCCTTCTCGTCCTTCAGCAGGGACAAGAACATCGACTTGCGGACCCGGTGGGCGAGCCCGTCGAGAGTGTGCACGGCGCCCTGCCCGAACAGCGTGTCGAGCACCGGGTCCGGGAGTGCGGCCCGCCGCTGGACGTGCTGCTCGTCGTAGAAGAAGGCGACGGCTTCCGGGCCGCGCAGCGCGACCGTCCGGCGGCCGAGGAGGCGGGTACGGACCGTACCGTCCGGCGAAGCGCGCATGCGGTCGGGAAGCCAGGCGTAGCCCTGCGCCAGCAGCGGGAGAGTGCCGTCGGTCCATACGGACGGAGGGTTCTTGAGTGTCGGCATGGGATGCGGTTACCCGGGGCCGCCGCCCGCACACGACGCGCTCTGTCGTTTTCACCCGGATACTGGAAGCACACCGTAGGGCCTACCTCGCCGTAGGAGGGGGAGACGCAGCGCGGCAGGTGCCGTGCCGCATTGCCGCTTCGACCATCGGAGGACCGATGACCCGACGAGTGCACGAGGTGATGACGCGCAACCCGGTGACCGTGGAGCGCCTGACCTCACTGGCGGAAGCGGCGCGGGTGATGCGGGACGCCGGCATCGGGGACGTACTGGTCGTCGAAGAGGGCCGGCTCTGCGGCATCCTCACGGACCGGGACCTCGTCGTCCGCGCGCTCGCGGAGGACCGCGACCCGGCCGTGACCACCGTGCAGGCGATATGCAGCACCGAACCGCTCACGGTCGGGCCCGACGACCACGTGGACGAGGCCGTCGACCTCATGCGCCGGCACGCACTGCGGCGCCTGCCCGTGCAGACCGGGAGCGGCGAGCTCGTCGGCATCGTCACCCTGGGCGACCTGGAAGTCGAACGGGACCCGGGCTCGCCGCTCGCCTCCATCGCGGCAGCCGCCGAGGGGGAGGCGCGCGGACGGTGACGGGTGCCGCGCGGCGCCCGTCAGGCCGACGTCAGCCCGCCGGTCACGCCGGCGGGACGCCGAAGGGCATGCCGGAGAGGTAGTGCGAACTCAGGGTCTCGCGATGTTCGGCGTTCCCGAGGTGCTCGTCCCGGTGGAACTCCGGGGCGGCCTTGATCTGGTCCTTCGTCCGGTCCACATAGACCTTCTCCGCCGTGTGGTCGATGCGGGTCACCAGGCCGGCCGGCAGCAGTACCTCCTTGCCGAGGATCCACACGCCGGTGTCGACGACGAGATAGGCGTCGGTGACCTCGTCGGAGTGCTTGTCGACCTTGCCGACGGCGCCGTCGAGCGCCTCCACCCCGTAGCCGGTGAGGTCGGCCGCCAGGTAGTCGATGCCGGCGCGGTAGGCCCACACGTTCTCCGCCATGCGAAACAACTCCTTCGTTCGGAAACGGTGCATAGGGATCCCTCCGGGCTCCAGGCGTTCGAGGAATCCCCCTCGGCGGCGCGCCTGCCCGCGGAGGCCCGGCTCCACGCGGAGAAAATAATGCGCGTTCCGAGAGTTTGCGTCCGGGGAAAGCGGCCATAAGCGCCTTCACGGGGGTCCGCGGCGGTGAGCGGCGCGGACCTCCCGAGCGGACCCGAGCCGTGTGATGGCCTTCCCCCCGCCATCACGCGGCCGGGGCACCGCCATGTCACCTCACGGGCGGATCGTGAGGCCGTCCAGCGTGAGGTCCGAGCCGGCGCTCCGCCTGGCCGCGGTGCTCCACACCAGCCGATCAGTTTCCCGGCTTCGGCCGTACGGGTTGCCCCCGGTCGCGGCGATCGCGCGCAGGGCCTCCTTTGCGGGTTCTGCGCCAGCAGAGCGGGGGCCGCTTTGGCAGAGGTGCGGCAGCTCGTTGCGGTAGACCCCGAAGTTCCGGTACAGCGTCGCGCGCCCCCGCCCGCCTCCTTGCGATGCGGTCCATCTGCGTGTCCAGCCCCTGCGCCGTGAACACGCGTGCGGCGGCGGCGAGGATCTCCTCCCTGTTGCGCCGTCCGTCAGCCCGCAACGGTCGCTGCGCTCCTTCTGCCACCAGTGCTAGCCGGCCCTCTCCGTGCCGCCCTCGGCTCGCTGAGTGGGGGCCGCGCGTCACGCGCCTGACCGCACGGCACGACCCTGACCGCACCCGCGCGATCAGGGTCGTACGGGTGTGCCTCACAGGGCGGTGGGGAACCGGTCCCAGGCCCGGTGTTCGCCCAGCGCCGCCTTGAGCGCGTCCAGGGCGGCCGTGCTGCTGTCGGCGACCGCGATGCCCGGCTCGTCCGCCGTGATGCCGGCGGACACCAGGAGTTCCTCCACGCCGTTCCAACCGCCGATGGCCTTCCCGTGCCGGTACGCCTCGGTGACGAGCAGCAGCACGCGCGGATCGGGTGCCTCAGGGGGCAGGGCCGTTGCGGCCTTGGCGTCGCGGGCACCGTAGGCGTCCGCCCCGGCCTCGGGTACGCCGGCCAGCAGGAGGGCGTCGAACTCGACGGAACGGGCGGTGGCGAAGGTCCGCTGAACCGTCACCGGGCTGCCGTCGGGGTCCAGCGTGCCACCGGTCGGGGCCACGATGAGCGGCACCATGCCGGCGTCCAGGCAGGCTTGCCGTGCCGACCGTACGCCGTCCAGGTCGGCCGCGGCGTCGGCGACGATGCCGATCACGCGCCCGTCCGTCGGCCATGTACCGCCCAGTTGGGAGAGGGCGGGACTGGCTTCGGTCTCGACCAGCGGTGCTTCGGCTGCGGGGGCCGGAAGCCCCAGGCCCTTGGCGACCTGCTCGCAGAGCTGCGGATCGATGTTCGCCAGGACCTTCAGTTGGCGTTCCTTGATGGCCTGTTCGTAGCACTTGCTCAGCTCGAAGGTGTAGGCGGCGACGATGTGTTCGCGCTCGGGCGGCGTCATGCTGAGCCAGAACAGGCGCGGCTGCGTGAAGTGGTCCGAGAAGGACGCCGGTGCCTCACGGACCTTGGCCGCCTGGGGAATCCGTACGGGCGCCTCGATGTACGCGGCGGTGTCGGAGCCGGCGAGGAACGGGCAGCCGCCGTCGAGGCTGTTGGGCCGGTAGGGGGCGGTTCCCGTGTGCACGGCGCTCTGGTGCATGCCGTCGCGGAGCATGTCGTTGACGGGGGCGTGCGGCCTGTTGATCGGAATCTGGGCGAAGTTGGGGCCGCCGAGCCGGCTGATCTGGGTGTCGAGATAGGAGAACAGCCGGCCGGCGAGCAGCGGATCGTCCGTGACGTCGATGCCCGGCACCAGGTGGCCGGGGTGGAAGGCGACCTGCTCGGTTTCGGCGAAGTAGTTCTTGGTGTTCGCGTTCAGGGTCATCAGCCCGATCGGCTGAACGGGGGAGAGCTCCTCGGGGACCATCTTGGTGGGGTCGAGGAGGTCGATGCCCTCGAAGGTCTGCTCCGGGGTGTCGGGGAAGACCTGGATGCCCAGTTCCCACTGGGGGAAGGCGCCCGCCTCGATGGCGTCGAAAAGGTCGCGGCGGTGGAAGTCCGGATCCATCCCGGAGATCATCTGCGCTTCCTCCCAGACCAGGGAGTGCACGCCGAGCTTCGGCTTCCAGTGGAACTTCACCAGGGCGGTCTCGTCGGCCGCGTTGACCAGGCGGAAGGTGTGTACGCCGAACCCCTCCATCATCCGGTACGACCTCGGGATCCCGCGGTCGGACATGTTCCAGAGGGTGTGGTGGGTGGCCTCGGTGTGCAGGGACACGAAGTCCCAGAACGTGTCGTGCGCGCTCTGCGCCTGCGGGATCTCACGGTCCGGATGCGGCTTGCCCGCGTGGATGATGTCGGGGAACTTGACCGCGTCCTGGATGAAGAACACCGGAATGTTGTTGCCGACCAGGTCGAAGGTGCCCTCGTCGGTGTAGAACTTCGTCGCGAAGCCGCGCGTGTCGCGCACGGTGTCGGCCGAACCCCGCGAGCCGAGGACGGTGGAGAACCGTACGAAGACGGGTGTCTCCACGTCCTTGGCGAGGAACGCGGCCTTCGACACCTCGCCGGCCGTCCCGTAGCCGAGGAACACGCCGTGCGCGGCGGCGCCCCGCGCGTGCACGACCCGCTCCGGGATCCGCTCGTGGTCGAAGTGCGTGATCTTCTCACGCAGATGGTGGTCCTGAAGCAGGACCGGACCGCGCGCCCCCGCCTTCAGCGAGTGATCGGTGTCGGGCAGGCGCGTCCCCTGGGCCGTGGTCAGGAACGCCCCGCCCTGCGCCACACTCCGCTGCTCCACCCCCGTGACCTGCCCGGTCGGGCTCACCGTGGCCGGGCCGTCCTGGTCGGCCTTCGGGGGGAGTGGCTCGGTGGGTTCCGTCGGCTCGGACAGGGGCGGCGGCACGGGGCCCGGCTTGCCCGGCAAGTCGTCCGTGGCGGCTGCCTGCGGGGCCTCCGGTGTCTTCGATACCTTCGCTGCCTGCTTCTTCGTCATGATCCTTCTCCTTGCGGCCGCCGGGGCCGTGCACGGGGCCCAACCGCCGGTCAGCTCGCCGGGTAATGGGCGCCCTTGAGCCGTCGGGCCAGGTGGGCGGTGTTCGCGGCGAGCGTGGCCGTCGTGGCGGCGGTCTTCTCGGGTGTCTTGTCGAGGTCCTTATAGTCGGTTCCCTGCATGGCCTCGCCGACCCAGTAGGTGACGGCGTTCGGGGCGAGGGAGAAACCGACGTCGTTCAGCCCCTGGAAGAGGTCGGCGCTGACCTTGTGCGCGCCGTCCTCGTTGCCGACGACGCAGACCGCGGCGACCTTGCCGTAGGTCAGCATGCGGCCCGCGTCGTCGCTCTCGGAGATCTCCGCGTCGAGGCGCTCCAGGACCCGCTGGGCGATGCTGGACGGGTGCCCGAGCCAGATCGGCGTCGACAGGACCAGGATGTCGGTGCCGAGGATGGTGTCGCGGATCTCCGGCCAGGCGTCGCCGTCGCCCATGTCGGTCCGCACGCCGGGTTTCACGTCGTGGTCGGCGATACGGATGGTCTTGCCCGTGACGCCGTGCTCGGCGAGCGCCGCCATCGTCTGCTCCGCCAGCAGCTGGGAGCTGGACGGAGCGGGGGAAGGGGTAAGGGTGCAGACGAGCGCGACAGCGCGCAGCGGAGTGCTCCTGTTGGGGTCCATGGTGTCCCGGCTACCCCCGCACCCGGCATTGATGTCGCACGTCACGGGACTCGTTCCTCTGGCTCGACCGGTGCGCCCGGGTCCACGCGACGGGCGTCACTGCACACCGCTGGGAAATGCGGGCAGGTGCGACCCATGGAATGCGTGGTGTACGACGAACTGTCCGGGCGGTCGGAAACCGTCGAGTGCGGCCTTGACGACGAGGCATGCCGGCTGGTGTTGAAACGGTTGAGGGGACTGGAAGGCGGCGAATTCGGCTGGGTGCGGCTGGTGGACCCGGCGGAAGGAGAACTCTTGCAGCTGGCCGAGGAACTCGGCCTGCACCGCCTGGCGGTCGAGGACGCCGTCCAGGCACGCCAGCGCCCCAAGCGGGAGCGCTTCGGCGACGTACTGGCCGTCGCGCTCAAGACCCTCTGGTACGTGGAGGAGGAAGCGGCCGTGGAGACGGGCGAGTTGATGCTCTTCGTCGGGCCCCGCTACGTCCTCACCGTCCGGCACGGCGAAGTGGACCCGACGGCCGAGGCGGCTGGCCGGCTGGCCGCCGACCCGGCCATGCTGCGGTCCGGCCCCCTCTCGGTCCTGCACGCCGTACTCGACGTCGTCGTCGACGCCTACAGCGAGGCCGCCGAGACGGTGCGCGGCGAACTCCAACGGCTGGAGGACCGCGTCTTCTCCCCTTCCCGGGTCGACCACACCGAGGACATCTACTCCCTGAAACGGGAGGTACGCGAGTTCCGGGACGCGGTCCAGCCGCTGGTCCCGGTCCTGACCGGCCTGTTGAGCAGCCTGAGCGGCGAGGACCACTGCCCGTCTAAGGTCCTGCCGTACTTCCGTGACGTCGCCGACCACCTGCACCGCACCGAAACCGAGGTGCGGACCCTCGACGAACTGCTCAACGCGGTTCTCGGTGCCCAGCAGGCGCGGGTCGGCACCTGGCAGAACGACGACATGAGGCGCATCTCCGCCTGGGCCGCGATCTTCGCCGTTCCCACCATGGTCGCCGGCGTGTACGGAATGAACTTCGAGCACATGCCGGAACTGGGCTGGAGCTACGGCTACCCACTCGCCGTCGGCCTCATGGCGACGGCGTCGGGCTTCCTCTACCGCGCCTTCCGACGCAACGGCTGGCTCTGAGGGCGGCCGTTGCCCACAGCGCCGGGCCCGGTTTTGCCCGGGCCGGACTGACATGACCGGGGCCGCGCTGGACAGCCGAGCGGTATGAGAACTCCACCGAGCCCACCGAGCCAGGACCACGACGGCGAGCGCGAACGCGACCGAGAGCGTGCCGACACCTTGCGGGAGCCCGGCGTCGGGCCGAGCGCGCTGGTCGAGGAACGTGCCCCGGACGAGCCCACCGAGTTGCCCGCACGCTCCTGGAAAGCGGTGTTCCGCGGCACGGCCAGGGAATTCGGCAACGACGAGCTGGCCGACCGGGCCGCGGCGCTGACCTACTACGGAGTGCTGGCGATCTTCCCCGCCCTCTTGGTCCTGGTGTCGCTGCTGGGTCTGGCCGGCGCATCGACGGCCGTGCGGGTGCTGGACAACCTGCAGCGACTGGCTCCCGGCTCCGCCCGGGACGTGATCACGGACGCGGTCGAGCAACTGCAGGGCCGCAGCGGCGTCGGATCGCTGATGGCCGTCGTCGGTCTCGTCGTGGCGCTGTGGTCCGCCTCCGGCTACGTGGCCGCGTTCATCCGGTCCGCGAACGCCGTGTACGACGTGCCCGAGGGCCGCCCGGTGTGGAAGGTCCTGCCGCTGCGCCTCGCGCTCACCGTCACGCTGATGGTTCTCGCGTGCGCCGGCGCGCTGATCGTGGTCTTCACCGGTCGCCTGGCCCGGCAGGCGGGCGACGCCCTCGGGATCGGCGACATCGGACTGACGGTGTGGTCGATCGCGAAATGGCCCGCCCTGGTCCTCCTCGTCACCATCATGATCGCGCTCCTGTACTGGGCGGCGCCGAACGCGAAGGGCCGCGGATTCAAGTGGGTGACTCCGGGCAGCCTCCTGGCCCTGCTGATCTGGATGGCGGCTTCGGCCGGCTTCGCGTTCTACGTGGCGAACTTCGGCTCGTACAACAAGACGTACGGAACCGTCGCGGGTGTCGTCGTCTTCCTGATCTGGCTGTGGATCACCAACCTCGCCGTCCTCCTCGGGCTGGAGTTCGACGCGGAACTGTCCCGCCAGCGCGCGGTGGCCGGAGGGCTGCCCAAGGGCGAGGAACCCTATGTCCGTCCGCGCGACACCCGCGCGTGGACCGCCGAGGACCGCCGCCGTATGAACCACTGATCCGACGGGTGGAACGGGTGCCGGTGCGTATATCGGGTAGGCGCGCCTCGACAGTGCGTGTACTCGTGAAAGGGGAGGCTCCGTATGAGCACGATAGAACGGCAGACCCACATCACCGATGAATCCGTGAGCGTCCTCGTCTCGCGGGCTTCCCGGCAGATCTCGGAACTGGTCCGCGAGGAGATGCAGCTGGCGCGGGCGGAAATGACCCAGAAGGGGAAGCGCTTCGGGAAAGGCGGCGGCCTCTTCGGCGCGGCGGGCGTGCTGGGATTCCTGGCGGCGCAGGCCCTGACGGCGACCTGTATCGCGGCTCTGGCACTGGTACTGCCGTTGTGGGCGTCGGCCCTGATCATCGCGGTGGCGCTGGCGATCGTGGCCGCGGTGATGGCGACCGCAGGGAAGAAGCAGGTGGCCAGGGCAGGTTCCCCGGTGCCCGCACAGACGATCGACAGCGTGAAGGCCGATCTGGCCGAGATGAGGGAGAAGGCGCACCGATGACCGACGCATCCCACACACCTGACACACCCGACGAGCGTCGAGCCGACATCGGCGCACCCACCCCCGACGAGCTGCGCGAACAAGTCGAACACACGCGTGACGAACTCGGGCAGACCATCGAGGCGCTGGCGGGCAAGGCCGACGTCAAGGCGCAGGCCAAGGAGAAGGCCGCACAGGTCTCCGACCGGATCCACGACAAGGCCGCGCACACGGCGCAGCGCGTGCACGACGCGACGCCCGATCCGGTCCTGGACGCGGCGGGCCGGGTCGCGTCGACGGCCCGCGCCAACCACAAGCCGTTGCTCGTGGCCGGCGCGGCCCTGCTGATCGTCCTGCTGGTCTGGCGCAGCCGCGGCTGCCGGTGAAAGCCCGTGGCGAGCTTGTAAGCCCGGCGAATGCGGGTAAGCGCGGGCCATGATTCCCACCGAGATTCTTGCGGCCGAAGGCCAAGGAGCCCTGTTTCTCATTTTCGCCGGAGTGGTGGTGGCCGTTCTTCTGATCGGCGCCTTCTGGTACGGCAGCCGGCGTGCCGCCCGGCGCCGGCCCCCCGCCCGGCCGGCCGATCAGAATCCCGTGGCGCGGGGCCGCGAGGACTCCTGGCAGACGCCGGAGGGCGATGACGCCGGGGGCCGCGGACCCCGGGTGTGAACCGGCCGCGCATTGCGCGCAGTAGTCGAAATAGTGCAGAAAGTAGCCGCATATGTCAGCGTGGGGACAGGACCTCGAAAATCCCACGCACGCAGGGCCCGGCCGGCGCCTGTAGTCACCCCGGCCGGGCCCTGTCACGCCCCATACGGCTCCGGTTGAGGAGCGCGGAGGCGGAGGGAAGAGGAATATGGATGTACCCGCACACGGGGATGTGCGCTGCGCGAGGCCGGACAGGCTTCCGGCGCGCGGGGAAATTTCGTGGTGCGGTCAAACAGAGGACTCGGGGCAGTCGAAGCCGGCCTTCGGCCCGGCGGAAAAGGGCACCCATGACGGAGCGCCTCCATAGATCGGGTCTGGTCGGCGAACTCTTCGCCGAATTCGCCGGCACCATGATCCTTATCCTCTTCGGTTGTGGTGTGGTGGCCCAAGTGGTCGCCGGCGGGGCCCTGACGGACCCCGCGGGCGGTCTCGGGAACCACGACAGCATCGCCTGGGCCTGGGGTCTCGGCGTGACCCTGGGCGTGTACGTCGCGGCGAGGTTGAGCGGTGCTCACCTCAACCCCGCGGTGACCGTCGCGCTGGCCGCGTTCAAAGGCTTCCCGTGGAAAAACGTGGCCCCCTACGCCTTGGCCCAGTTGGCCGGAGCCTTCGTGGCCGCCCTGCTCGTCCGTTGGAACTACACCGAGGCGCTGGCCAAGGCCGACCCCGGTCACACCATCAAGACGCAGGGCGTCTTCTCCACGCTCCCGGCCAACGGGAACACGAACCTGCCGGTGACCGAGTGGGGCGCACTGCGCGACCAGATCATCGGCACCGCCCTCCTGCTGTTCCTGATCTTCGCCGTGACCGACCTGCTGAGCACGCCGCCCGGCGCCAACCTGGCACCGTTCATCGTCGGCCTGATCGTCGTGGCGATCGGCATGGCGTGGGGCACCAACGCCGGTTACGCGATCAACCCGGCCCGTGACCTCGGCCCCCGCCTGGCGAGCTTCTTCACCGGATACGGCGGGGCATGGCGAGATCAGTACGGGCACCTCTACTTCTGGGTCCCGATCGTCGGCCCCCTCATCGGTGGCGTGCTCGGAGCAGCCGCCTACAAGTTCCTCATCGGCCGGTTCCTGCCGACCGCCGAACCGGAGCCTCCCGGACGGGTACCGGCACCGGATGAGAGCTGACCGCACCCGGGACGGACGCGCCACGGCCCGTCCGTCCCGGCCGGTCCCGGGTCCGTGGATCCGTACCGGCTCCACGGGCCCGTCCGGGCCTCGGCCCGCACACACGGCATCCTCAAGAGAAGGCGGCACCCCATGGCTGACTTCGTCGGCGCAGTGGACCAGGGGACCACGAGCACCCGTTTCATGATCTTCGACCATGCCGGCAACGAGGTGGCGCGGCACCAGCTGGAGCACTCCCAGATCCTCCCTCGCTCGGGATGGGTCGAACACGACCCGGTGGAGATCTGGGAACGCACCAACTCGGTGATCCAGAACGCCCTCCGGCACGGCAACCTCGACGCCTCCGACCTGGCGGCCGTCGGCATCACCAACCAGCGCGAGACGACAGTCGTCTGGGACCCCCGCAACGGGCGCCCGTACTACAACGCGATCGTCTGGCAGGACACCCGTACCGACTCCATCGCCGCGGCACTGGAGCGCGGCGGCCAGGGCGACGTCATCCGCCGCAAGGCGGGCCTGCCCCCGGCCACCTACTTCTCCGCCGGCAAGATCCAGTGGATCCTGGAGAACGTCGACGGGGTGCGCGAGGCGGCCGAGCAGGGGCACGCCCTTTTCGGCAACACCGACTGCTGGGTGCTGTGGAACCTCACCGGAGGCCCCGACGGAGGCGTCCACGCCACCGACGTCACCAACGCCAGCCGCACCATGCTCATGGACCTGGAAACCCTCGACTGGGACGACGAGCTCCTCGGCTTCTTCAACATCCCCCGGGCGATGCTGCCCACCATCAACCCGTCCTCCCACCCGGAGGCGTACGGACGGACGCGCACCTCCCGGCCTTTGCGGGAGGCCATTCCCATCACGGGCGTCCTCGGCGACCAGCAGGCGGCCACCGTCGGCCAGGTCTGCTTCGCTCCCGGCGAGGCGAAGAACACCTACGGCACCGGCAACTTCCTGGTCCTCAACACCGGGACCGAACTGGTCCGCTCGCAGCACGGCCTGCTGACCACCGTGGCGTACCAGTTCGGCGACAGCCCCGCGATCTACGCCCTCGAGGGCTCGATCGCGGTCACCGGATCCGCCGTGCAGTGGCTGCGCGACCAGCTGAAGATCATCACCGACGCCGGCGAGAGCGAGCGCCTGGCCAGGACGGTCGAGGACAGCGGAGGCATCTACTTCGTGCCCGCCTTCTCCGGCCTGTTCGCCCCGTACTGGCGCTCCGACGCCCGCGGCGCGATCGTCGGACTCGCCCGCTACCACGACAACGGCCACCTGGCTCGGGCCACCCTGGAGGCCATCTGCTACCAGAGCCGCGACGTCGTCGAAGCCATGGAGCAGGACTCGGGCGTGCACCTCGACGTGCTCAAGGTCGACGGCGGCGTCACCGCCAACGACCTGTGCATGCAGACGCAGTCCGACGTCCTGGGCGTACCGGTCAGCCGTCCGGTCGTCGCCGAGACCACGGCGCTCGGCGCCGCCTACGCGGCCGGCCTCGCCACCGGCTTCTGGCGGGACACGGACGAACTGCGCACCCACTGGCAGGAGTCCAAGCGCTGGAGCCCCCAGTGGTCCGAGGAGCGGCGCACCGAAGGGTACGAGGGCTGGAAGCGGGCGGTGGAGCGCACGCTCGACTGGGCCAAGGTCGAATAGCCCGTTCCCGTGTCGTCCCGCGCCGCGCCCCTCCCCGCTCCCCGGGGGCGGGGCGCGGCCGTGCGTGACCTGGTGACCCGGCCGGCCAAGCTCCTCGTACCGGACGAGCCGACGAAGCACATCGCCCTCGACCTGGTCGAGGACCTGGAGGCGGCCCTCGCCGCGTATCCGGGGGGAGCGGTGGTCGCGGTCCCGCACGACCGCGGCTTCCGCCACCGGTTCCCGGGGGGAGCGCCTGGAGCTGCGAGCCGGCCACATGCCCTGACCTCCCTCCCGGGCCCCGGGGAGGGAGGTCACAGACCTGGACCCTTATGGACTTCTTGCTCCGTATGTCACCCTGACCGTCTACCGGGTCACCCACCTGCCGCTCGACCCGGGCGACCGACCCCCACGGATGCGCCCATGTCCCTGCCGTACCCGTCCCGAGCCTTCCCCGTCGTGCTGGCCGGAGCCGTGACCGCCCTGTTGGCGGCCTGCGGGCCCTCGGCCGCCGCCGGCCCCGCGGCCCCGCCGCAGCCGGCGGCGGCGGCCACCACCGCTTCCGCTTCGGCCGCTGCCACTGCTACCGCGGCCACCACCGCTTCCGCCGCCGTCTCGTCCGCGCCCGTCTCGTCCGCGCCCGTCTGGTCCGCCCCCGTCGACGACCGCACCCAGGAGTCGACGCTGTCGATACCCTCCGCGGGCATATCCGGGCTGCGCGTGGTCCCGTACGAGGGCACCACCGACGACGTACCCGGCACCCGGATCCAGGACCGCGGGCTCGCAGCCAGCCCGTACGGGAAGGGGGGCGGGGTCGGCCCCGGCCAGGTCGGGAACTTCCTGGTCACCGCGCACCGTCTGTCGGCCGGCGGTCCGCTGCGGAACCTGCCCGCCGTCGGCACGGGCGACACGGTCCGCGTCACAGTGGGCGGGGTGGAGTACACCTACGAGATCGTCGCGACCCGCAAGACCTCCTTCCGCTCGGCGCGCTCCCTGCAGGAACAGCGCGCGGCGGTGCCCGGCTCGCCCGGCGCCACCCCCACCCAGGCCATGATCACGATCTCGACCTGCGCCACCCCGGAGGACCACGCCGAGGGCAACTTCTGGAGCGACGCCCAGGGAAACCCCGAACACCGCATCGACAAGATCGGCGTCCTGCGCGGGACCAAGACCCCCTGAGCCGCTGCCGCGAGCCCGATGAGCTGTGGTGGTGGCACGCAGGAACCGACGAGGCGGGTGGCTGGGCGCAGGTGGTCACCACCGGCCGGTCCTTCGGAAGCGGTTCCCTGTCGTGGCTGATCGAGGCCGGCGGGGGCACGGATCTCACCTCCGGGCCGTAGCCACGATCTACGGCCCGGAGCGCTACACGGCGGCGCGGCGGATGCGGGCCAGGACGAGGACCGTGTCGTCGGTGGCCTCGTCGGGCAGCAGGTTCCCGATGATGCGGTCCGCGGCCTCCTCCAGCGGGCCCGTCACGGTACGGAGCTGTTCCCGCAGTGCGTCCAGGCCGGCTCCGATGTCCTGGCCGCGTGCCTCGATGAGGCCGTCGGTGTAGAGGGCGAGCACCGCGCCCTCGGGCAGGTCGATCGCCGACGACCGGAAGGGGACGCCGCCCACGCCCAGCGGGATCCCCAGGCCCTCGCCGATGGTCTGGACGGTCCCGTCCGGGTGGCGCAGCAGGGGCGGCGGATGGCCGGCGTTCGCGATGCGGGCTCGCCCGGTGTGCGGGTCGTAGACGAGGTAGAGACAGGTGGCGAGCTGGATGCCGGCCTCCTGGGCGCACTTGTCGAGTTCGGCGAGCAGCGCCTCGGGGGTGCGGGTGTGGGCGGCGAGGGCCTTGGCCGTGATGCGCAGCCGACCCATCGACGCGGCGGCCGGTACGCCGTGCCCCATGACGTCCCCGACGACCAGGGCGACCCGGTCGCCGGGCAGGTTGATCACGTCGTACCAGTCCCCGCCGACCTCGGTGATCCGGCTCCCCGGGAGGTAGCGGTGGGCGATGCTGACGTGGGCGCCCGATGCCACGGCGCTGGGCAGGAGGGCGCGCTGGAGGGTCAGCGCGATGTCGTGGACCCGCCCGTACAGGCGTGCGTTGTCCAGGCACAGCGCGGCGCGGGAGGCCAGTTCGCCCGCGAGGGTGACGTCCTGTTCGATGAAGGGTGTGCGGGTGGCGGACCGGCCGAACATCGCGATGCCCAGCACCGTGCCCCGTGCGATGAGCGGGGCGATGACGATGCCGCCCAGCCCGCTGTCGAGCAGCAGGCGGGCACGGTCCGCGTGGGCGGCGGTGCGGGTGGCGAAGTCCTCGTCGACGACGACGTGGAGCGGGCGGCCGCTGCTCAGCATCTCGTGGATGCCGGAGCCGGGCGGGTACGTGACCCGCTCCAGGCCGCCCACCAGCTCGGGCGCGGGCGGCGGCAGGACGGTGCCGGTGGCGATCCGGCGCGCGGTCAGGGGCAGCTCGGGGTCGAACCGCTCGTCCTCGTACATCCACTCGACCATTTCCACTACGGCGGCGTCGCAGAAGCCGGGCATGACGGCGTCGACCAGCTCGCGGGCGGTGACCTCCAGGTCCAGGGTCGTGCCGACCTGGGCCGACGCGCGGTCCAGGAGGTCCAGCCGCTGTCGGGCGGCCGTCGCTTCGAGCAGGGCCTGCTCGCGGTCGGTGACGTCGACGAGCAGCCCGCCCACCCCGGCCCGGGTGTCTCCAGCCCCGCTCAGCGGGAAGAAGCTCACGGAGCGGACCTGGTCGCGGTCGGGCCGGCCCGCGGTGCGCAGCCCCACCAGTGCGCCGACGAGGGGACGCCCCTGGTCGGCCACGGCCCGGAGCATCCGCTCGTACTCGCCCCCGTCGGACGTGATCATGATGTCGGACATGCGCCGCCCCAGGTGCTCCAGCACCGGGAGACCGTCCATGTCGGCCAGCACCTGGTTGAGGTGGACGTAGCGCAGCTCCTCGTCGAGCATGACGAGGCCGATCGGGCAGGTCTCGAAGAGCGCGTCGAGGAAGGCGAGGTTCGTCTTGACCCGGTTGAGCTCGTCGCCCCTGCTGGCCAGGCCCATGATCACGGAGTCGCCCGCGGTCCCGGTCACCGGGAACACGCGGAATCCGCAGTCGAAGACCCCGGTGTCGCGGTGCCGGGCGGGCATCCGCACCCGCCAGTAGCCGAGGCTCAGCCCGCGTTCCACCAGCTGGGCGGCCCCGCCGGGGGTTCCGGGGGCGGGGTCGGGGAAGAGCATCGAGGCGGGCCGGGACAGGACCTCTTCGGGAGCGTAGCCGAAGAGGTTGCGCGCACCCGGGCCCCAATAGCGGACCCGCTCCTCTTCGTCCAGCCCGAACACGGCCACGGGCACGTGTTCCAGCAGGGACCCCGGCTCGGACCGGATCGGACCGAGGGCGTCGTCGTCCGCACCCCGGGGCCGGTCCGCTGGCATCAGAGGTCCCCCTTCGTCGAGGTCTCCCCTCATTGTGCCCGTCATCGGGGAGGGGGACCTCACGGCTGTCTCGCCGCGGGTGTCCCGCCCGTGTGTCGTACCGACCGGTAATTCCAGCCAATTCTTCCCATGCACCTGACAGGCTCCTGACACTTCGAGGTGGCTGTGGGACGCTCCCGGCACGCACTCCGCACCCCCTGAGAGGCCCAGCGCCTCGCCCACCCCCACCTGTACGTGGCATGGAGGAGCGACCCATGAGGCACACCACGCCCATCTCTCGCACCACCCGACTCGCACGCGCCGCCGGGATCGCGACACTCGTCGTCGCGGCGGGTCTGGCCGGCACCGGCACCGCCCTCGCACAAGGCTCCGCCGCCCCGGCCGCCGACCAGAAGGTCGACGGCGTGATGGTGGTCGCCGGCAACAGCTGTAGCTGGACGAACGGGAGCACCAGCGCCGCAGCCCCGAACGCCCTCACCGTCGACCGCACGACGATCAACACGCCCGGAGGCAATCTCGCCTGCGGCGGCGGCATCGCCGCCTCCCTCAACAACAACCCGGCCTTCACGTTCGACGACACGGCCGGCACGGCCCGGACCGATCTGATCGACATCACCGGCAGGCAGAGCTTCATCTCCTGCCGCTACAAGGCGACGAACATCGTGTGGGACCGCGACGGTACGAGCCGCAAGTACGTCAACCGGGCCTTCACCGCCACCAAGGCATCGGGCAGCTTCCTGTGCCCGGGCTCCGTGACCACACCGGCCGGGGACGCGTCCATGCTGTTCCGCTGATCCGTGCCGTTCCGCTGAGCCACCGCCCCACGCCCGGCCGCCTCCCGGTCCCGCACCGGGAGGCGGCAGGCGGCCTCGTCTCCGAGCCCGCGTGTACGGCGCCACCGTGGGGGAGTCGTCCGACGTCGTCGTCAGGGCCGAGCCGGCCCTCCGCTCAAGGTGCGCCCGGCCGCGTACGACTACGACAGCGCGGACGGGAAGCGGAAGGACATCGCGAAGCTGGAGGGGTGTCCCGTCGGCCGGGCCGGGTCAGAGGGTGTCGAGGAGCATCAGGACCTCGTCCCGGGTGTCGTCGGGAGCGAGGCGCAGTGCTCCGGGCCAGCGGCCGACCTCACGCCAGCCGAGCCCGGCGTAGAAGTCCTCCAGGTCCTCTCCTCCACGGGCCGCGAGGTGGAGTTGTTCGAGCCCCAGTTCGTCGCGGGCGATCTTCCGCAGTTCCCGCATGAGGGCGGACGCGACTCCGCGGCGACGGAACCCGGGACGGGTCTGGAGGTGGTGGACCGTACCCCAGTGCCCGACGAGCCGGTCGGGAGCACGCCGGAGGACGACCCAACCGGCGAGGACGCCGTCGAACCCGGCGGTGACGAGCCGGCTCCGCTGCGGGTGCAGACGGCGCAGGAGTTCGTCCGCGACCGGCACCACGTGGCCGCGGTCGACCGGAGGGAAGGGGAATCCGGCGGCGCCCCCCGAGTTGGTGACCTCGATCCAACAGTCGATCAGCTGGTGGCGCAGTGCCGGAGCGACCTCTTGGACGTCGGTGATCTGGGCGAGTTGGGGCAGGCTCTCATCCGTCATGAGGAGGAGCATGCCAGGCGGCACGGACAAGGGGACGGGCTCCGACACTGACGCAACTTCAGGGAGCCCTCCGGTCGTTGGGTGTGGAGTGTCACGACCCGAGACCGGATGCCCGTGGTCGAGAGGGTGCGCCGCCTCGTCCTCGATCCGCCGGTCTTCCGGCACCAGTACCGGGCCGGACGGTTGCTGCCCGCGTGCCCGGCAGCCTCACGCTCGAAGCGGTGCTGGAGCCCGCCGAAGCGGCCCGCTGCTTCACCGGCGTACGGGACCTCATGTCCGGGCAGTCCTGGCAGTCCTGGCAGGATGCGAGCCGCTCGGGGGCGGACGGCTACTGACCGCCCGCCGCGGCCCCGACCGTACCCCTCCACCGGCTGGCCGGCGCTCCGCGCCCGGCCCCTGACGAGGATGCGCGCCGACGCGCCGGCGAATGCGCCGTGGGCGCAGCTCAGGGGTGAGGCCGACGTGAGGCCGACGTGCACGGTGCCGTCCTGGAGGAGGCTGCACCGGCTGATTCCGGCGATGACGAGCCCCGGGCCCGCGCGGACGGCCCGGGCGAGGGCGGCGACCCGGTCGGCCCGGGAGGTGAGGTGGGACAGCGGTGCGACGTCGAAGGAGTCGGCCGCGGCGGCAGTCCGGTACCACCGGGCCGGCGCGGTCCTGGGCGAAACGCCGGTCGTCCTGTCCCCGGAAGGCTCGGTCCACCGCTTCGTCCCGGCACTGCAACACGCGGCGGCGGGCTTGCGCCGGTTAGCACCCCGGGGCGTCGGCCACCGCGGGATCGGGGGTGGGCTGTTCCGGTGGTCCGTCGGGCGGGTTCGGGGACGCTGCGCGAGGTGTGCGGCGGCCTTCACAGGTACGGGGAGATCCTGGGATCCCGTGCGGCGCGGCCGCCGCCTCCACCGTCATTCGAGCCCGGCCCGCCGGGAAGCTACGGAGACCGATGTCCCCGACCGTCGCCCCCGAAGCCACCGCCGCGGCCCTCGTGCGCCGCCCCCAGCTGTGGCTGGTGCCCACGATCCTCACGGGGCTGCTGGCCCTGCTGCTGTCCCTGCTCTACATGGGCGGCATCGTCAATCCCGGCGCGGAGCTGCGGGACCTCCCCATCGCCCTGGTCAACGAGGACACGGGCAAGCCGCCACCGGGGCAGCGGCAGAACCTGGGCGCGCAGATCGCCGCCTCCATCGCCGCCGACCCGGCGGGCGGCAAGGCGGACTGGCGCGAGCTGAGCCTCGCGCAGGCGCGGGACCAGCTGGACTCCGGCAAGGTCTACGGCGCGCTGGTGGTCCCCGCCGGATTCACCGACGCCGTCACGGCGCTGCCCACGGCCGCGGCCACCCGCCTGCCGACGCTGACCGTGCTCACCAACCCCGGCAAGGGCAGCCTCGGATCCTCGCTGGCCGGTCAGATCACGACGCAGGCCGCCCACCGCGCCTCCCTCTCTGTCGGCGAACAGCTCACGGCGGCCGCCGGCGCCTCCGCCGCTCCCGCCACGAAGTTGCTGCTCGCCGATCCGGTGGACGTGGTCACACAGGTCGGGCACCCGATCGGCACCCGCAGCGGGCTGGGCCTGACGGCCTTCTACTACACCCTGCTGCTGGTGCTGGCCGGATTCATGGGCGGCAACGTCATCAGCAACGGCGTGGACACCGCCCTCGGCTACGCCGACAACGAGATCGGCCCCTGGCACACGCGCCGCCCGACGGTGCCCATCGACCGGACGCAGACGCTGCTCCTGAAGATGCTGATGACGGCCGGCATCACGCTCGTCAGCACCACGCTGGTGATGGTGGCGTGCGTCGGCATCCTGGGGATGGACGCCTCCCACCTGCCGCTGCTGTGGGTGTACTCGTACTGTGCGGCCCTCGCCGTCGGTCTGGGCGTGCAGGCCATCAACGCCGCGTTCGGCGGCATCGGGCAGCTCGTGTCGATGTTCGTGTTCATCGTGCTGGGGCTGCCCTCGTCGGGCGCGACCGTCCCGCTGCAGGCCGTCCCCGACTTCTACCGCTTCCTCTCACACTTCGAACCGATGCGTCAGCTCAGCGACGGCGTACGGGCGATCCTCTACTTCGACGCGCGCGGCGACGCCGGCCTCACCCGCTCCTGGATCATGATCGCGCTCGGTACGGTGCTGGCGCTCCTCTTCGGTTTCGCGATGACCCTCTACTACGACCGCAAGGGCCTCAAGCGGCTCACCCCACAGCCGCCCCGGCCCCAGCCGGTCCAGGACTGACCGGCTTGCCGAGCCGGGGGCGGGCGAACGGCCCATGCTTGCCGCCGACCTCGCCGTCGGCCTCGCCCGTGCTGACTGCGGTGACCCGGTGACCTGGTGCCGGGTCGATCGTTTCCGGGGTGAGAGCGGCGCCCGCTGGTTCTCCGGCTTCGCGCAGGAAAGAGGGTTCGGGTGGACACCATCACGGCCAAGCGGCACATCTTCTCCATGCTGGACGTCGACGGCGACGGGGTCATCTCCCGCCAGGAGTACCTTGCCCGGCCCGAACGCGCGGCAGCGGCCCTGGGCCGGGCCGACGACGATCCGCTCGTGTCCTTGGCACGCACCGCGCACGAGAGGGTGTTCTCTTCGATGGACGCGAACCTCGACGGCCGGGTGACCTTCACCGAGTACGAGGCGTGGGCGGGCGGGGAGGCCTTCGACGAGGTGTGCAGGCCGGCCCTGGGATCACTGTTCGACCTGGCCGACGGCGACGGCGACGGCCACCTGGACCGGGCGGAGTTCACCCGGTTGCGCCAAGCCCTGGGCAACCCCGCGGCCAATGCCCGTTCGGCCTTCGACGCGCTGGACGAGGACGGTGACGGCCGTATCGATCGGGACGCCTACCTGGCACAGATCCGTTCCTTCGTTACTGACGGAGTCTCTCCCATGGCGCGGGCTCTCCACGCGGAGGCCGGTCGCTGACACGTCCGACGGTGGTAGTGGCGGCGGCGACACGCTCCCGCCTCCGAGCACGTTCTACCGGGCCACGGTCGATTCCCCCGACAGGTTCAGCGATGCGAAGTTCACCGCGGGGTGCAGAAGCTGAAGGAGGACGGGGCCACCTACACCTACACCGACACCATGAACTGGCGCGGTCCCTCCTACCTCACGGTCGACTAGCGCGCCGCCGCGAGCACATCCTGGCTCAAGTGGAGGATCCAGCGTCACCGAGGTACGCCTCTGCACCGCCCTGAGCTGCGACGGGAAGTGACGGGGCCTGCCTACCGGCGCCGATGGCGAGGTCCTTGAGGAAGAACTCGACTGGGGCGACCAGGGTGCCGGCAGCGTCGGCCACGGCGTAGGTACGTCCCTCGACCAGCTCGTGATGCAGGCCCCTGTGCAAGTCCCGCTCAACGACCCAACCGAGGTGCAGTTGGCGGACCAGCGCCGGCCGTACGGGTCGGTGGCTTGGCGTGCGCACCGTTGTCGCCCCGGCCGCCGACCCGGAGAGCGTCTGTGCAGCCGTCGCGGTGGTTCAGGTCCCGCACGGTGAACTCGAACTGCCGATGGCGCAGCCGGTCGAGCTGCTCGATCGCGTAGCGCAGGCCCTGGGAGCGCACCCGCCCACTGCGCTGACTCCCTCCGCCGCCACACACAAGCGCCACCACACCCACGGATGCACGGCCGGCCACCGCAGCACCAGTCCGAGCCTCTCCAGGTCCGCGTTCTGACGTCTGCGGGAACGCCGGCTCCGGCTCGAACACCGTACGGGTGGACGCCGGTTCAGGGGGTGCTCACCGGGCTGGGGAAGATGATCGGATACGAGACCGTCGGCGTCGGAACCACGACCGGTGTGTCCCAACCGGGCCACTTGATGGGGTACACCGTCGACTGCGGCCCCGGTCGCTGTTCCACCGGGGCAGCGCCGCCCATCGGTTTGCTGCCAAGGACGAACATCGCCAGCACGAACATGACGAGCAGACCGACCTGCTTGCTGGAACCGGCGGGGTTCCGCCAGTGCGCCCGCACGATCGACCCGTTCCGTAAGTGCTCCCGGACAGACGGCATCCCGGTCTCCTTCCAGTCAGGCTGCGCTCCCCGCACAGCGGGTCCATGAAAGCACCTGGGCCTGACACCACGTCACTGCACGTTTGCCTCAAGTGACTGTTTCTGTGGCGGGATGCTCAGCCAGGGGCCCCGAAGGTGGTGATCGGAGACTTGTCGTAGGTGCCGTTCACGTACGTTATGCCCTGGGATGCGACGCGCCGCGCGGTGCGGGTGACTGGATGAACGGTGGGACATGCGGGGAAGACGCGCGGTGGCGGCACTTGCCGAATTCATGCCTGTGGCCCACGGGACGGCACCCCAGCCCGCGGCTACCGCGCGCGGCAGGAACGCGACACCGCTCGCCCCCCAGTTGCAGAACCGGCAGTGGGCCGGCGCCCGCCCGGCCCTGCCCGAGGCCCTCCGCGCGTTCTGACCGCACGGCAGGATTCCGACGGCGCCGGCGTTGTCGGCCCCCGGTGTTAACGTCGCCACCATGGCGAACCGTTCATACCTCTACTCCGCGGACTCGATGCCGAACGAGGCAGAGCTCCCCAAGCGGATCCGATGCATATCCGAGCACAACTGGGACATCCCGCTCGCGCACAAGCTCATGGTGGGGCGCGGAACGACGATCGTCCCATCCATGATCTGGAACCCTCCGATCGGCATCGCCGCGGACTACGCCGACGGGACGGCACTGCTCCGCGACCTCCTGCGCGCGGTCGGCAAGGGTTTGGAGGACGACGCCGAGTTCGCCCAATGCGTGGCCAGGACCACGGCCCACCTTGAGAAGCAGCAGGCGAAGCACTTCCTCCTCGAGACCGGGGAGATCATCTCGATGTCGGGCGACGATCCGGCAGCGAGCGTGCGGCGTCTCGCGTCCCATGACATCCCCGACGCCGTTGCCAAGGCAGAGGCGGCGATCGCCGGCCAGAACGACGACTGGCTGGCCTCGGTCCGTGCCGACTGGCAGAGGCACTTCGCGTCCTTCTACAGCGAGGCGCTCTACTTCTCCTTCCCCGCCTGACGGCCCGCGGCGCGGTGCCGGGCCCGGCCTGGTGCGAACGGCAGACCCAAGGGCACTCCCGCTCCGGGCGCGGGACGTCGGCGTAGCCCCGGGCCCGCACCCCGGGCCCGCACCCCGGGCCCGCACGCGACCCTCGGCATCGACGTGGAGGCACCCGCCCGGACGCGGGCCCGAAGGGCTTCAAAGCCATCCTGCGGCGCTGGGTCGTTGAAAGGGCCTTCGGCCGGCCCATGAACCAGCGCCGCCTCGCCCGCGATTGCGGAACCCACCCGCACCACTCCGAAGCGATCATCCGCCTCGCGGTGATCGACGTGATGAGCGCAGGCTCACCCGAGAGTCGACTCCGAAATGCGCCGATCCGTCAGCCGGTAGCCGTCGTCACGCACCGGCGTGCGGAGTGAGCCGGGTTGTGGGCCCCCGCGACGAGAGAGGCACGGACCGGGGCGGTCAGCGCGTCGACGAGCCGGGCGAACTCCGTGCGCTGCCGGTAGGTCAGGCAGGCGTAGAGCGGCATCTGCATCTTGTCGGTGATCCGCTCGGCGCGCTGCAACCACGGGATTTGGGCCGCGTCGACGGGCTGGGGATCGCGCCAGCCGTAGCGGGCCGCCTGCTCGGCACCGAGGTTGATGACCATGGCCGCCCGGGCGCTCAGCCCGCACCTGCGCACCGCCGTCAGGTGGCAGGCGCCACGGTGTTCCCGTAGTACGTGGACGCGCTGCATGGCCGCGCCGACCGGGTCGTCGGCGGGGTACGGCTGCGCGCGCCAGCCGGCGAACAGGGGCAGCGCGTCGGGGTCGGCGGCATCGATCAGCCGCTGCGCCAGATGGTTGAAGTGCTCCACGTCGATGTCGGGGGAGATGTGCGCGCGCCCCCACGCTCGGACGGCCTGCGCGTAACAGGCGGCAGCGTCTTCCGCCGACATCACGGGCCGTCCCGCCAGCCAGCCCGTCGCCACGAGCTCCGGGCCCAGGAAGCCCTGTACCGCTTGGACCACCGGCACCGGTGCCTCGCCGAGCACTCCGAACCGCCCGCGACAGTAGAAGCCGCGACCCGGGGCGAACCCGGCACGCACACCGATCTCGGCGGTCGCCCCGTCGGACATGAACTCGTCACCGAAATCGTGGATGGGTCGCGCCACGGCGGCCATGCACTGAGAGATTTCCATGGCCTGAAGATCCGGCACCCCGACTCTGCAGGTCAAGGGGAGGTTTCCTGAGGTGACCCTTTAGCTAGGCTATCGAGTCATGCTCGATGTCCGCCGCTTGTACATGCTCAAGACGGTCGCCGCCCGGGGCTCCATCACCGCGGCCGCCCACTCCCTGGCGCTCACCGCCGGCGCCGTGTCCCAGCAACTGGCCGCCCTGAGAAGCGAGGTGGGAGTCGACCTGCTGCGCCCCGACGGGCGAACCGTCGCGCTGACGGAGGCGGGCCGTGTCCTCCTCGAACACGCCGACCGGATCCTCTCCGCCATGCAGGAGGCCGAAAGCGCCATGGCGGCGGTCAAAGGCACTGTCGGCGCCACCGCCGCGCTCGCCGCGCTGCCGTCCACCGTCACCAGGATCGTGGCCCCCGCACTCACCGCACTCGGTTCATGCCACCCCCAGCTCACCGTGACCTGCTCCATCACCGACCAGGCGCAACTACGCGAACTCGCACTCGGCGCCGTCGACGTGGTGCTGGGACAGCGCTATCCCCACATGCCCGACGCGACGCCCGGTGGCATCGACGTCTCACCCCTGCTCGACGATCCACTGCTCGTCGTCACCGCGGCCGACCGGGGCGACGACCGTCCCGTCGCCCTGCGGGAACTGGCCACGCACCATCTCGCCGTACCGCCGCCGACCACGGACTGCGGAGAGGCCGTCCTGCATGGCTGCCGACGCGCCGGCTTCACCCCCGCACCCCGCTACATCACCGCCGACATCGCCGCCCAGATCACCCTCGCCCGAGCTGGCCTCGCCACCGCGCTCGTCCCCCGCACGGCCCTCGACCCGAGCGCCCCCGGAATCCGTGCGGTCCCCATCGCGGACCACCCGGTCCGACGCCTGCTGTTCGCCGCGACCCGGCGCACCGAGAACGCGAACCCGACGACCACCGCCGTCATTTCGGCACTGCGCACAGCCGCCCGGGAGGGGCACACCGCGTGACCCTAGAGTGGCCTCATGGATCTTCAGGGCGAACTGCTCGCGCACCCCCACTCCGTGTACGACCGGCTGCGCAACACCGCGCCCGTGTGCCGCATCACGGGCACCGACGGAACCCCGGCATGGCTGGTCACGCGGTACGGCGACGTACGCGCCGCCCTCGCCGATCCCAGACTGTCCCTGGACAAGTCCCACGCCACCGAAGGCGGTTACCGGGGCATGTCCCTGCCGCCGGCCCTGGACGCCAACCTGCTCAACATGGATCCCCCGGACCACACCCGCATCCGCAGGCTCGTGAGCCGCGCCTTCACCCCGCGTCGCACCGAGCAGTTGCGCGCACCCATCCGCGCGACGGCGGACCGCCTCCTCGACGCCCTCGGGCCGTCCGGCACCGCCGACCTGGTGTCCGCCTACGCCGCCCCGCTGCCGATCATCGTCATCTGCGACCTGCTGGGCATTCCGGAGGACCGCCGCCTCGACTTCCGCACGTGGACCGACGCGCTCGTCACCCCGGACCCCGGCCGGCCCCGTGCCGCGAAGGAGGCGGTGGTGGCGATGCTGGGCTTCTTCACCGAGCTCATGGCGCACAAGCGCAGCCACCCCGCCGACGACCTGCTGTCCGACCTGATCGCCGTCCGGGACGGCACCGAAGGCGAAGGCGGGAGCGAAGGCGGGAGCGAGGGCGGCGACGACCGCCTGAGCGAGGACGAGTTGATGTCGCTCGCCTTCCTCATCCTCTTCGCCGGCTACGAGAACACCGTCCAGCTCATCGGCAACGCGATCCACACGCTCCTGGAGCACCCGGAAGAACAGGCGCGCCTGCGCAAGGACCCGTCCGGGCTCCCGGCCGCCGTCGAGGAACTCGCACGCTACGAGGGCCCCGCGCCCCTCGCCATCCGCCGCTTCCCGACCGAGGACATCACCATCGCCGGGGTCACCGTCCCGGCGGGGGAGACGGTCCTGCTCTCGCTCTCCGCGGCCAACCGCGACCCGGCCCGCTTCCCCCGGCCCGACCACCTCGACCTGGACCGCGACACCTCGGGCCACCTCGCACTCGGCCACGGCATCCACTACTGCCTCGGCGCACCCCTGGCCCGCGCCGAGACCGAGATCGCCCTGGCCGCACTCCTGGAGCGCTATCCCACCCTCGAAGCCGCGAGTTCCGTGCCCCGTTGGAGGCCTTCCCTGCGCGCCCGCGGTCTGACGGAACTCCCGGTCCGCTACGACACGGCCCGTCTCCCGCACTGAACCCCGCCGGCCGGCCGGACATCCCTGGACCGCCGTGACCGTCACGGCGGTCGGCACCGCCGCCTACGCGGTGGCCGGCCCCAGACGGTGACCGTGCCGCCGGCGGCCCGGGCGTTGTCAGTGGCTCCCGGTACGTTGTCAGGGCCTGTTCGG
Source organism: Streptomyces virginiae (assembly GCF_040638905.1). Taxonomy (GTDB): domain Bacteria; phylum Actinomycetota; class Actinomycetes; order Streptomycetales; family Streptomycetaceae; genus Streptomyces; species Streptomyces virginiae_B. The sequence goes on from NZ_JBEZYV010000025.1 coordinate 96,783, forward strand.
TGAGGGGCGGGCACCGACGCACCACGGGGGTACACGCGATGGGTCCGACCACTGCATGGAGGGCTGCCGGGGACCACGAGCTGACGCTCGATGCCCGGAGCGGCCCGAAGCCCGTGCTCCGCTGCCGTACGGCGGCCGGGCGCGGGCTGAAGAAGGTGCCGCCCGCGCTCAAGGACGATCCACGTGACCTCCGACCCGGTGAAGACGCCGCTGCTGCCCGCGGACCCGGCCGCCCTCGACCCGCTGCCCGGCCGCCTGCACCGCACGGCGACCGAGGCGGGGCACGAGAAGGTGGCGCGCGGACTGACGTACCTCTTCGGCCGGGCCGCCTGCCCCGACTGTGAGGGAGTCCTCGAAGTGTCGGAACAGGTCCAGGACCAGGACACGTACTAGCACGTACGAGAGGGCCCCGAGGGGCACGAGCGGAGGGGTGTTCCATGACGAGACCGCACGCGGTGGTGGCCGGAGCCGGAATCGGCGGCCTCACGGCCGCCATCGCACTGCACCGCCGCGGCTGGCGCGTCACCGTCTGCGAACGCGCCCCCGAACCGCCCACCACCGGCGCCGGTATCGGACTCGCCCCCAACGCTCTGCGCGCACTCGACGCCATCGGTGTCGACGCGGCCCGGGCCGCGGGCAGCGCCGTGCCCGCGACCATGGGCGTACGCCGCTCCGACGGCCGGTGGCTCACCCGCGTTGAGACCTCGTACATGGCGGCCCGCTACGGCATGCCCCCGATCGCCGTACCGCGTCCGGCCTTCACCGCCGCCCTGGCCGCCGCCCTGCCACCGCAGGCCCTCCGCTACGGCACCACCGTGACCGGCGTGGACGACGCCGCCGGCCGCCCCACCGTCCGTACGGCCGAAGGCCCGGACCTGCGCGCCGATCTGGTCGTTGCCGCGGACGGGATCCACAGCCCCCTGCGCCGCGCCCACTTTCCCGCACACCCCGGTCTCCACTACATCGGCGAGACGGCCTGGCGGACCCTCGTCCACGCCCCGGACCTGCTGATACCGTCCATGAGCGAGACGTGGGGCAGGGGCGAACGCTTCGGCGTGACACCGCTCGCCGACGGCCGGTTCTACCTCTACGCCACCGCGCTCGCCCCGGCCGGCACCCGGTCCGCCGACCCTCGCGCCGAACTGCGCCACCGCTTCGGCTCGTGGCACGACCCGATCCCGGCCCTGCTGGACCGCGTCGGGCGCTTCGACCCCGCCGATGTCCTCCAGAACGACCTGTACGACTTGGCGGCCCCGCTTCCCCGCCTCCACCACGGGCGTATCGCCTGGATCGGCGACGCCGCCCACGCCATGGCCCCCAACCTCGGGCAGGGGGGCTGTCAGGCCATCGAGGACGCGGTGGTCCTCGCGCACCTGCTCCCGGCCGGAGACACCGCAGGCACCGGACACGACGGCGAGGCCGTCCCGGCCGCCCTCGCCGCGTACACCGCGGCCCGCCGCGCCCGCACCGACGCCGTCCGGCGCCGCGCCCGCCGCGTCGGCCGCCTGGGAGCCCTCCGCAATCCCCTCGCGGCGGCTGCCCGCGACCTGGCGGTCCGCGCCACGCCGAACCACCTGGCCCTGCGCGGCATGGACGACCTCTTCAACGGCTTCCGCCTGCCCGACCGTACGAACGGCTCGCGACGGGAAAGGCGGGTCACGCCCGGGTGACCGAACCCCCACGCTCGGCCGGGACGTCGAGTACGGCGCCGAACAGGTCGAAGGGCCGGCCGTCCGGGGCCGGGGCGTGGGACAGGTGCTCGCGCGTGACGGCGGAGGTGTGCCAGAGCAGCGTCCCGGGCCCGGTGTGGCGAAGCCGCCGCGCAGGCAGTCGTCGAGGGCGTCCAGGATGGCACCACGAGCCGGATGCGCGGCTGACGCGCGCGAGCGGCAGGGCGGATGGTCGAGAAGGCCGAGATGGTCGAGCGCGTGTGCGAATCGGGTGCGCCGTAGTGGTGAGCGCCGTCCCCCGACGCGTGGCGTGCACGCGTGTCCCGTGGAGGGGGACGATGAGATGGGCTGGGAGCGTAGGCCGCAGCCGGCGGCGGCGGCCGGAAGGAGAGCCCGCAGATGGCAGCGATCGAGCCCTCGCACGGCGATCCGGAAGGGGCGTGGCCCGCCGCGTCCGGGCCGGGCGGCCTGCTCGACGTGCTGCGCGTGGCCGCCATCCTCCTCGACGCCGACGGCCGGATCGACCTGTGGAGCCCGCAGGCGGAGGAACTGTTCGGTTACACCGCCGAGGAGGCCCTCGGGGAGTACGCGGGCCGCCTGCTGCTGCACGAGGAGCACCTCCCGGTCGTGCTGGACATGTTCACCGAGGTCATGGAGGCGGGGGTCAGCTGGGTCGGTGTCTTCCCCGTCCGGCACAAGGACGGCAGCACGCGCATGGTCGAGTTCCGCAACATGCGGCTGCTGGACTCCCAGCAGGAGTACTACGCTCTGGGCCTCGCCGCGGACCAGGCGACGGTACGGCAGGTCGAGCGGGACCTCGCACTGTCGGCCCGGCTCGTGGCCCAGTCCCCGGTCGGCCTGGGCGTGCTCGACACGGACCTGCGCTACGTCTCGGTCAACCCGGCGGAGGAACGCCTCAACGGGGTGCCCGCCGCCGAGCACATCGGCCGGCACGTCCACGAGGTGCTGCCCGCCGTGGACGCGTCCTTCGAGGCGGCGATGCGTGAGGTGCTGGCCACCGGCGTGCCCATCGTGGACCAGTACACCGTCGGCCGTACCCCGGCCGATCCGGACCACGACCATGCCTGGTCGATCTCGTTCTACCGGCTCGAGGCCCCCAACGGGACCGTGCTGGGCGTGGCCACCGCCAGCGTCGACGTCACCGAGCGGCACCGGGCGGTCGAAGAGCAACGCCACACCGCCCTGACCCTCCAGCGCAACCTGCTGCCGCACACACCGCCGCGCCGGCCGGGGCTGGAGGTCGCCACCCGCTACCGGCCCGCCCAGGCCACCATGGAGATCGGCGGCGACTGGTTCGACGTGATCCCGCTGAGCGGAGACAAGACCGCCCTCGTCGTGGGCGACGTCATGGGCAGCGGAGTCGGGGCTGCGGCGAGCATGGGCCAGCTGCGCACCGCCACCCGGACCCTGGCCGACCTCGACCTCGACCCCGCGCAGGTCCTGCACCACCTCGACCACGTCACCGAGGGCCTCGAAACCATCGCGACCTGCGTCTACGTCGTCTACGACCCGCGCGCGGCGCGGTGGCACCTCTCCCTTGCCGGGCACCTGCCGCCCGTCCTCCTCCGACACGACGGCACCCGCGAACTCCTCGACCTGCCCACCGGCGCGCCCCTGGGCGGCGTCGGCGTCGCCTTCACCACCGTCAGCCTCCCCGTCGGGGCGGGCGACCAGCTCGTCCTCTACACCGACGGCCTGGTCGAGACCCGCGACGATCCCATCGACGAGCGTCTCGACGTCCTCCTCCACGCCCTCGACGACCCCGGCCGCCCCCTGGACGAGACCTGCGACCTACTGCTGGACACCATGCGCCACCCGGGCGTCCACGACGACGTGGCCCTCCTGATCGCCCGCGCCACCCCCTCTCCCACTCCCGACCAGCCCGCCTGAGCCCGGCCCCGGCCCCTGTGCCCCCTCCGCACCGGTGGTGGTGGCCAGGCGGAGGGCTGCCACCAGTTCGCGGTAGAGCGCGTCCGTCTCCAGCAGCTCCTCGTGGGTGCCGCGGGCGCGGATCCGGCCCGCCTCCATGACCACGATCAGGTCGGCGTCGACCACCGTCGAGAGGCGGTGTGCGACCGTCACCACCGCGCCCGTCGCCGCGCGGCTGCGGATGCAGTCCTGCACCGCCGCCTCCGTCAAGCCGTCCAGCTGTGCGGTCGCCTCGTCCAGCAGCAGGACCTCGGGGGTGCGCAGCAGGGCGCGCGCGAGTGCGATGCGCTGGCGCTCGCCACCCGACACGTGCGCCGACGACAGCGGGCTGTCCAGCCCTTCGTCGAGCGCCTCGACCTTCTCCGTCAGGCGTACGTCGCACAGCACCCGGCGGAGTTCCTCCTCGGTGGCATCCGGCCGGGCGAGCAGCAGGTTGTCGCGGAGGGTGCCGGGTACGACGGGGGTGTCCTGTTCGACGTACGCAAGCCGCGCCCGTAGCTCGGAGTGGCTGTAGTCGCGGTACGGCCGTCCGTTCAGGAACAGTTCGCCGTCCACCGGCTCCAGGAACCGCAGTACGAGCGAGAACAGGGTGGTCTTGCCGGCGCCCGACGGCCCGACGATCGCGGTGTGTCCGCGCCGGGGGACGGCCAGCCGTACGTCGGTGACCGCGTGCGCGGCGTCGGGACCGTACGCGGCGCTGACGCCGCGCAGTTCGAGTACGGGCACCTGCGTGCCGGTGTCGCAGTCCGCCGGGCGGCCGGTCGGAGCTCCACGGCCCGGCGCGCCCGTGGTGTCCTCGCCCTCGCCCTCGCCCTCGCCCTCGCCCTCGGCCGTCAAGTCCGAGGTCTGCCGGATGCGTTCGGCGGCGGCCATCCCGGCCTGGAGGGAGGTCAGGTTCTGGCTGAGCGTGGTGACCGGCTCCATCAGCGTGAACGCGTACAGCAGGAAGGCGATCAGGCTGGAGACCTCCAGCTTCCCCTCCCCGACCCGCCAGGCCCCGACGCCCAGGATCGCGATGATGGCCAGTTGGATGCCGGACCCGGCGACCGTCCAGGCCAGCGCCTCCTGTCGGACGGCCCGGATGCCGTATTCCGCCGCGGACCGCGCGTCGGCCATGATCCGCTCGGCGGCCCGCTCCTCGGCACGGCTCACCTTCACGGTGCGGATCGCGCGCAGCGTGCCCTCCAGGAGGCCGCCCAGCCGGCCGATGTGCTCCTGGGAGCGCTGCTGCGCCTCGCCGATGCCCGGCATGAGGAGCGCGAAGAGCGCGGCGGTCACGGCCACGGCGGCCATGGTCGTGCCGAGCAGCACCAGGTCGAGCACACCCATCAGGACCAGGCTTCCCACCAGCATGACGGCGCCGTTGACCAGCCCGACGAACGACTGGGCGGCGGCCTCGCGGAGCAGGACGGTGTCCGAGGTCACGCGGGTGACGAGCTCGCCGGTCGGGCGGCGGGTCAGGGCGGGCACGGTGGCCCGCAGGAACCGCCGCACCATCGACTCGCGCGCCTCCAGCACGACGCGCTCGCCCACCGCGCCGAGCATGCACCACTGCCGGTACGACACGGCGGCGCCGACGACGAGGAGTACGAACAGCGCGGTCACGGGCCCGGTGAGGGAGGCGGAGTCGTTCAGGGCGTCCAGCACCCACTTGGTGATCATGGGAGTGGCAAGGCCGAGGGCGGAGCCTGCCAGGGCGAGGAGCAGTCCGACGGCCAGCGTGCCGCGGTGCGGGCGGGCGAACGACCAGAGGGTGCGCAGGCGGGGCGCGTCGAATGCGGCACGGGTCGGGGGTGTCGAGTCGGCTGCCATGCCAAAAATGGAACATGCATGTTCCAATGCGGTCAAGTGAGTTTCATGCGGGCGGCGCGCTACCGTACGCCCATGGAGCAAGACCGCATCGCGACGGCGGCCACCGAGACGGCCACCCGCGCCCGTACGCGGCGCGCGATCCTCGACGCCGCCGTCACCGTCCTGTCGGCCAACCACGCGGCATCGCTCGCGGACGTCGCCGAGGCCGCCGGTGTCGGACGTACGACCGTCCACCGCTACTTCGCCGAACGCTCCGACCTGGTGGCGGCGATCGGGGCGGACGTACGGGAGCGGCTGCAGGAGGCGACCGTACGCGCACGGGTGGACGAGGGCCCGGCCCCGAAGGCGCTGGAGCGGCTCTGCCTGGAGTACTTCGAGCTCGGGGACCGGCTGATGCTGCTCTTCGACGTGCCGCAGTTCCTGAGCTGGGCGGGCTTCGAGGAGGAGACCGACTCCGACCGGGTCCTGGTCCGCCTCATCGAACGCGGCCAGGCAGAGGGCACGGTCGACGCCGAGGCGGACGCCGAGTGGCTGCAGAACGTGCTGTGGTCCCTGCTGTACGCGGCCTGGATGCAGGCCCGGGACTACGGCACGCCGCGCCACACCGCGATCTCCTCGTGCCTCCACACCTTGCGCAAGGCCACGGCGGCCTCCTGATCAAGTGATCACCGGGGCCGTGTCCGGCCCGTGATGGCGGTCCCGTCCGACCGGGTCGCCGCGCTTGTCCGCCGTTGCGGGCCGCACTACGGTGCCCGCGTGGACCTCTTCAACCGTTGCTGGACGGCGTTGCGTACGGCGGTGCCGAGGGCGTCAGCGAACTCGCCGATCCGCAGGCCCGCGTGGGCACCCGCGACGAGGTCCTCACCGCGGGCGACCACCTCGGCGCCTACGTCCTGGAGTGGACGCTCCACCACCTCGACCTGATCGCCACCTCCCGGACGCGCGGACCCGGCCGCCCGAGGAGGGACTGGCCCGCTCCCGCGCCCTGCTGGAGCGGATCGCCGGGGCGGCGTTCCCCGCGTCGTTCACCGACCGGGACCCACTCCTGATCGGCACCGGCCGCTGCGCGCCCACCGACGCGCCAGCGGGCCGAACTGCGCGACGCCGCGGTGAGGTTCCCGCTCGCCCTGGGCTGACCCGACCACGCCCGGAGGAGGCGCGGGACCCGTCGGCGCGCACCGCACGGGCGGCCTGCGTCCGCCGTTGTGAGACCGCTACGGGGCGGTGCGCACGGGGAAGGTGAAGCGGTAACCCTGCGAGGTCAGCCAGGGCAGGTACTCCTTGAGGGCCGCGACGGTCTCGCTGCGGTCGCCGCCCCCGTCGTGGAAGAGGACGGTCGGCTGCTGGGGAAGCTTCTCCTCGACGGCCGAGATGATCGCCGGCAGACCGGGGCGGCTCCAGTCCTTGGGGTCCACGCTCCAGCCCAGCGGCCGCATCCCGCTCGCCGCCGCTATCGCCCGGCTGTCGGGGGTGAAGGCGCCGCCCGGTGCGCGGTAGTAGCCGACCGGCACCCCGGGCGCGGCTTTCTCGATCATGGCCTTGCCCTCGAGGATCTGCTGCTTCTGGAAGGCGACGGGCTTGTGGTCCATGGTCACGTCGTGGTCGACGGAGTGGTTGCACAGGCGGTGACCGTCGGCGGCGACCGCGCGCACGAGCTCCGGGTGCTTCTGTGCCTTGGTCCCGATCATGCAGAAGGTGGCCTTGACGTGGTTCTTCCGCAGCACCTGGAGGACTTGGGGCGTCCAGCGGGGGTCCGGCCCGTCGTCGATGGTGATCGCGACGTCCCGGCCCGGGCCCTGCGCCAGCCGGGAGATCCCCAGCGGGATGCCCGAGGCGCTCCGGGCGGCTCCCGGGTTTCCGGCCGACGCGGCGGAACCCGAGGGCTTCGTTTCCGCAGCCTTGTCCGCCGAGCCGTCCGTGGCGGCGAGGGCCGGGGTACCGGACACGGCCAGGATGCCCAGGACGGCCGCCGTGGCGGCGGATCCCGTCCGCCGCAGGCGGCGGGCGGAGATGCTGGTGATGCCCATGAAGGCGCTCTTCCTTTGCGCTCGGCCCCCCGATCTCCCATTTCCGATCCAGGCTAGGTCATATGTCCGGGATGCCCCGTCGGTCGATCGGCCGGTCCGGCGGCCCGTACCCCGCCGATACGGGCCCGGCGGCGCATCGTGCCCCGACACGTGTGAGGAGTGTCACCGACCACGGGGGTCCGGCGCCGCCGGCTCATCGCGATGTGCGGGAGTCCGCCGGCCGCCGCGCCGACCGCGGACCGGAACGGGTCCGGTGCGTTGAAGGTGGAACCGAGCACCAGGCGGGCGGCCACGCTGTCCCAGGACAGCTCCGCCGGCACGGAGCTGAGCCGGAACAGCTCGACGGCCCAGCTGACGGCCGGCGCCGTCCCGGCAGCCCGCAGGTGCGTCCACCGCGGCGCGACCAGCACCACGAGGGCCGGCGGCAGGACGGCGCGAGCGCGTCCCCGCCGTACGTGGCCACGGCGCCCGCCGCCACGGCCCGCAGCCCGAGCGCCGCGCCCGACCGTCACCACGGCGGCCGCGGCCGCCACCGGACGGATCCGTACGGCGGCCGGGTCGCGGGGCGGAGCCGCCGCCGCTTCGCCATATGGGAGTCACCGGGAAATTCTCCGACAACCGGCCCGGGCCGTCCCTACGATGGCCCGATGTCGTCGATCAAGAAGTTCCAGGTCACCTTCGACTGCGCACAGCCCGAGCGCGTCGCCCGCTTCTGGTGCGAGGTACTGGGATACGTCGTACCGCCGCCACCGGAGGGGTTCGCCGGCTGGGACGACTTCGACCGAGCCCTGCCGCCCGAGCGCCAGGGCTCGGCGTTCGCGTGCGTCGACCCCACCGGTGTGGGCCCGCGGCTGTTCTTCCAGCGCGTTCCCGAGGGCAAGACCGTCAAGAACCGCCTGCACATCGACGTGCGCGTCGCGACCGGGCTCGTGGGCGAGGAGCGTGTGGCCGCCCTCGAGGCCGAATGCGCACGACTGGTCGCACTCGGCGCGGTACGCGTGCGGCTGCTCACCGCGGACGAGCACAACGAGTCGTGCCTCGTGATGCAGGACGTCGAGGGCAACGAGTTCTGCCTCGACTGAGAAGCGCCCGCCAACCGTGCTGCTGCGGACCGGAGTCGGCAGTGCCACGGCGTGCCGACCAGTGCCACGCTCCTCCACAGCCGGCTCGGCCTGCCGCAGCCCGAGGCCCCTGCCTCGTCATCACAGTGGTCGAACCCCTCGCCCCCGCCGATGCCGCCCGCATCCGGGTCGGCATCCCCGGCTCGGAGGCCCCGGGCGGCGTGATCTACGGCGACATCGTGTACGAACTGACTTGGGACGGGCGGGAGGTGTGGCGCTGGGCCGCCATCGAGCACCTCGACCCCGAAGACTTCCCGCTCAACCCGCACTTCGCCCGGGAGCACTGGCCCATGGCCAACACCGTCAACGAAACCGCCGACGGTTCCATCGTCCTGGGCTTCCGCAGCGCGTCCTCCGCCGTGGCCGTCGACCGCGCCGACGGGTCCGTGCTGTGGCACATCGGCCCCGACGTCCTGGCACAGCAGCACCATCCGCACGAGCTGGCGAGCGGCAACATCCTCGTCTTCGACAACGGCACCTACCGCGACACCACCTCCGTGCCCTACTCGCGGGTGCTGGAGCTGGATCCGCGCACCGGCAAGGAGGTGTGGTCCTACCAGGACAACCCGCCGCAGAACTTATACAGCCCCGTACATGTCCAGCGCCCAACGCCTGCCGGGCGGCAACACCTTCATCGCCGAGGGCTCCTTCGGCCGGCTCTTCGAGGTCACCCCCGACGGGCACGTGGTGTGGGAGTTCGTGGTCCCGCAGTTCCGGTCGTTCGGCGACGGCGTGGGCCTGGAGTCCTCGGCCGGCGCCCAGAACTCCGTCTTCCGCGCACACCGCTACTCCGCCGACCAGATCCCCTGGCTGGGTACGACGGCCTGACACCCGCGCGGGCATCCTCCGCCGACATCACGGACGAGGGCCGTCACACACGGTGCATATCGTGTGCACGGCCGCCGGGCCGGTGCCCCCGCGTGATCGGACTCCGTACACGAACTCGGCGGTATCTTGCCTCTTGCCCGGTCGGGCCGGGCTCGCGGCGCCGGTACAGCGCCTCGCCGCGTGGTCCTCGCTCGACGACGTTCCGCGTCGCCTCCCTCGTCCGCCTTGCAATCCTTCCCCCGGCCCTGCGGCCTGGGGAGGCCGCCCCCATGACGCCGGACCCCGCTCCCTGATCCGGCCTGATCGACAAGACACCTCCCGAGAAGCCCACCTCATGCCCATCCGCCGCCACTTCCTCGCCGGCTCCGCGGCCGCCATCGGCCTCGCCCCGCTCTCCGCCGCACCGGAGGGGATCCCGGTCGTCGCCTTCACGACCGGGCCGGTGCGTACTGCGCCCAGTCCACGATCCGTACGGCCGCACCGGCCGCCTCCCTGCCCCGGCAGTGCGCGTGGTGCCTGCGGGCGATGCCGTCCAGGTCGAGATGCGACCCGAAGGCGGGACGAGCCGCCAGTCGCCGCGCGTACGACCACAGACGGGGGTGGTCGGTGATGCGGTACACCGCCGCCGCGTCCAGGTGCCAGCGGTGCACCGTGTCCAGCTGCACCAGCGTCACCCACAACTCCACGTCCGCGGCGCTGAGCTGATTGCCCAGCAGGTAGTCGGCGGCGGCCAGCTGCCGCTCCAGGGCGCCCAGCCCGCGCAGCAGGGTGGTGAGCGCGACGTCCCGCTCCGCCGCGTCGGCACCGGACCGGCCGGCTCGTTGCGCCGCCGTGTTGATGCCGTGCTCGCAGAGCCGGCCGACCTCCTCGATGCGCGCCTCGGCGCCTCCCGGGTACAGGCACGGTCCGGAGACCCCGAACCGCCGGGTGAGGTCCTGGACGATGTCCGGGGCGTGCGTGCTGACGATCCGTCCGGTCCAGCCGTCGCTGAGGACCGGTGCCAGCGCAGGTCCCGGGTACAGGTGCGAACTGGCCTCGTACAGCGGACGCAACGACGCGTACCCGCCGTCGGACGCGTCCGGGACGGCGGGCAGCGATGTCATCGGGAGGACGTCCTGCAGGCCCAGCAGGCTGTGCGTGACGGCGATCCGCAGACAGCTCGGACAGGACGGTGTCAGGTGGAGGCGGTAGCGGTGCGGAACGGCCGGGAAGCCGCTGCGCGCGTCGCGGCCGATCCTGCTCTGGAAGGACGGCGACGGCACGGCTTTCGGGTACGTGGCGGACATGCGTCTCCCTGGGTTTGCGCGGTGCCGCCTTGGCGCGGGCGACCGTAATTTCCTACCAGTTCACTAGGATTCGCCGATTGGAGTGTCGATTCGCGTCCGGACGCTGTCAAGAGGGCGTGGCGCCGCCCGCGGCCCCGCGGAAGTCGATGTTGCCGGTGGAGCTGTCGGGCTAGGGATGAGCCGCCGTGCCGACGACGTTGGGGAGGCTTTCGGCCTCGCTGGGCAGGCGGGTTCCGGACCTCGTCGGAAAGGAAGCCGCCGAAGACGAAGGAGGAGCCGAACTCCTCGGCCTCCGTGACACGGCCGGTGGTGTCGACGTAGGCGGCGAACTGGGCGGTCGTTCAGCTGTTGAGCAGCAGGCCGCGGCTGCGCAGTACGTGGCGTTCGAGGGGGCTGAAGATGAGCAGGTCGATGGCGATGCCGACGACGAGGATCAGGATGATGGCGA
>NZ_JBEZYV010000026.1:0-105284 GCF_040638905.1 Streptomyces virginiae
GCATACCCCTATCTGTTTATTTTTCTGTGCATACAACTCGGTTCTACACCCCTCCCCCTCCCCAGCCCCCCGCCGACCGCCCGCCGCCTCCATCGGGGTGGGGCGGCGCTCCGGCGCCGCACCACCCCTTCCCCTCTCCGCGCCGACTGGAGACCGCCCATGCGCACCCGCCGCCGTACGCGTAGCCGCACCCGCACCTCCCTGTACGGTCTGCTCCTCGGCCTGCTGACGCTGTCCGCGGGCCTGCTGCCGGCCGGCCCGGCGACGGCCGCGGACAATGGCACGTGGGGGGTGTTCCCGACGCCCGCGGCCGGCGCCGCCATGAGCGATCGCGCGTACTTCTTCCACCAGGGCGCGGCCGGGACCACGCTCACCGACAGCGTGACCGTCCTGAACTCCTCCGACCGGGAACTGACGTTCCAGGTCTTCGCCACCGACGCCGTGAACACCCCGGCCGGCGGCGCGTTCGCACTGCTGCCGGTGGAGGCGGAGCCGAAGGACGTCGGCGCGTGGATCGCGCTGGCCCCGGAGGCGGCGGGCACCGTCACCGTCGCGGCCAAGGGCCGCAAGGACATCCCCTTCACCGTGAAGGTCCCGGCGGACGCGACGCCCGGTGACCACGTGGGCGGGATCGTGGCCCTGGGCACCGCCGTGGAGGGCGTGCAGCAGGACGGCAAGGTCCAGGTCGGGGTGAAGCGTTCGGTGGGCGCCCGCCTGTACTTCCGGGTGCCGGGGCCGGTCGCTCCCGGGCTGAGCGTGGAGGACGTGCGGGTCAGCCGGTCCGCCCCGCTGCTGCCCTGGGTGAAGGACGCCCGCGCCACCGTCTCCTACGCGCTGGTCAACCGGGGCAACGTGGTGGTCGGGCCCAAGGTGGCGATCTTCGCGGAGGGGCTGTTCGGGCGCCGGGTGCTGGACCGGCCGGCACGTGAACTGAAGCTGACCCTGCTGCCGGGCCAGCGGATCGAGCTGACCGAACCCTGGCCGGACGCCCCCCAGTCGGACCGGGTGACCGTCAGGATCACGGCGGGCGCGGCGGGCCACCCCGATCTCGTCTCCCGGTCCGAGACCCGCTTCGTCGCCGTGCCCTGGCCCGCCGCGGGTCTGCTGCTGGTCCTGGCGGGCGCGGGCGCCACCGTGCGGGTGCTGCGCCGACGCCGTCGCGCCGAAAGCGAACAGGAGGAATCCGTCCTGGACTTGGCTGGAACGCGCTGACCGGCGAGGGTGTCCCCGAGTGACGGTATCCGGCCATCACCGGCTCAAGGGGGGACACCTGTGAGGGAACGACAGCACGGCGACGCGGCCAAGGGCACGGGGCTGCTGACCCGCATCGAGCGTGCCCTGGGCACCGGCACCGCCGCCTACCTGCCCGGCGACGGCTGGATCCGCCTCACCCTCCCGCTCGACGACGGCGGCCCGGCCCCCGTCACCCTGGACGTGATCGCGGACACGGCGCGGGCACCGCGGGGCATCGCGTACCTGCTGCCCGGCGGCGGCCTGAACTTCGCGGCGGAGTTCTTCACCCCGGGCGGCCCGAGCGACCACAACCTCGCCCACGAGCTGCGCCGCCGCGGCCTGCTCGTCGTCGGGGTGACCCCGCGCGAGGACGCCGCCGCGGCGGCCGACGTCCGCGCGGAGTGGGGGCTGGAGTCGCACCGCCTGGACCTGGCCGGTGTGGTGGGCGCGCTGGATCGCGTACTGGGGCTGCCGTACCAGTACGCGGGGCACTCGGCCGGGGCGGCCCTGGCGCTGGACGCGGCCTCGCACGACACCTCGCCGCGGCTGCGCCGGGTCGTGGCGCTGGACACGACCGGTCCGTACACGGGGGACCTCGCGCTGCGGGCGGCCGACACCCGGGACGCGTACGCCACCCAGCTCGCGCAGGGCGTCCCCCACGTCGATCCGGGACTCGCGGCCTTGATCGCCAAGGCGGTGGCCGACCCGGACGGCGTCTCCCCGGCGCCCTGGCCGCCGGACCCGGCACAGCGCTTCACCCACGCCGGGCTGGCCCACTTCGCGCTGATCCGCACGGCCGCCCTCCCGGGGCCGGCGAACTGGATCTACACCCGCGGCCACGGTGCCGGGACCTACACCTTCGGCGCCACCCCCGCCGAGGACCGCTTCGCGCTGGCCCACACCCCGACGGCCGTCTGGCACGCCGCGACCTCGGCCCTCGGCAGCGGACTCCTGCCGGCGGCCCTGATGCGGGATCTCGCCGCGGTCTGGGCGGGCGACGACGCCACGTACGGGATCGCCTGGGACCGCATCACCGCGGAGGTGGTCTGGGTCAACACCGAGCTGGGCCGCGGCGACCACCCGCGCGGCGCGGAGCTGATCCGCGCGGGCGGCAACGAGCACGTCTCCTTCACCGTGGTCCCGGGCTACGGCCACGGCGACGCGGTCTGGGCCACCGCGGCCGCGTCCGACGTCTGGTCGCGCTTGTGACCCCTCCCCGGAGCGACACCCGCCCCCCGCGCCGAGACTGCGGGGGGGCCGGTCCTGCGGGAGGTCAGTGGTTGCGGGGGAAGCCCAGGTCCACGCCGGCGGGGGCGTCGGACGGGTCCGGCCAGCGGGTCGTCACGACCTTGCCCCGGGTGTAGAAGTGGATCCCGTCGTTGCCGTAGATGTGGTGGTCGCCGAAGAGCGAGTCCTTCCAGCCCCCGAAGGAGTGGTAGCCCACCGGCACCGGGATCGGGACGTTGACGCCGACCATGCCCGCCTCGATCTCCAGCTGGAAGCGGCGGGCGGCGCCGCCGTCGCGGGTGAAGATCGCGGTGCCGTTGCCGAACGGCGAGGCGTTGATGAGGGCCACGCCCTCCTCGTAGGTCTGCGTGCGCAGGACGCACAGGACCGGGCCGAAGATCTCGTCGCGGTAGGCGTCGGAGTCGGTGCGCACGTTGTCGAGCAGCGACAGCCCGATCCAGTGGCCGTTCTCGTTGCCCTCCACGCGCAGGCCCGTGCCGTCCAGGACCACGTCGGCGCCCTGGGCGGCAGCACCCTTGACGTACGAGGCGACCTTGTCGCGGTGGGCGGCCGTGATCAGCGGGCCCATCTCGGAGGTCGGGTCGTTGCCGGGACCGATCTTGATCTTCTCGGCGCGCTCGCGGATCTTGTCGACGAGCGCGTCGCCGATGGAGCCGACGGCCACGACGGCGGAGATCGCCATGCAGCGCTCGCCGGCCGAACCGTAGGCGGCGGAGACCGCCGCGTCGGCGGCCGCGTCCAGGTCGGCGTCGGGCAGGACCAGCATGTGGTTCTTGGCGCCGCCGAGCGCCTGTACGCGCTTGCCGTTGGCGGAGGCGGTGGTGTGGATGTGGCGGGCGATCGGGGTGGAGCCGACGAAGGAGACGGCCGCGATGTCGGGGTGGGCGAGCAGCGCGTCGACGGCCGCCTTGTCGCCGTGGACCACGTTCAGCACGCCCGCCGGCAGGCCGGCCTCGGTCATCAGCTCGGCCAGCTTGTTCGACGCCGACGGGTCCTTCTCGCTCGGCTTGAGGACGAAGGTGTTGCCGCAGGCGATGGCCAGCGGGAACATCCACATGGGCACCATGGCCGGGAAGTTGAAGGGCGTGATGCCCGCGACGACGCCCAGCGGCTGGCGGATCGCGGCCACGTCGACGCGGTTGGACACCGACGTCGACAGCTCGCCCTTGAGCTGCGTGGTGATCCCGCAGGCCAGCTCGACGATCTCCAGGCCGCGCGCGACCTCGCCCAGCGCGTCCGAGTGGACCTTGCCGTGCTCGGCGGTGATCAGCTCGGCGACGGCGTCGCGGTTGGCGTCGAGCAGGGCCCGGTAGGCGAAGAGCACCTTGGTGCGTGCGGCCAGCGAGGACTGGCCCCAGGACAGGAAGGCCTCCTTCGCGACCTGTACCGCGGCGTCGACCTCCTCGGCCGACGCGAGCGCGACCTGCGTGGTGACCTCGCCGGTGGCCGGGTCGGTGACCGGGCCGTAGTTGCCCGACGCGCCCTCGACGGTCTTGCCACCGATCCAGTGGTTGACGGTCTTCATGCCTATTGCTCCTTCACAGATGGCGACGTCGCTGCGCGGCTTGCCGGTCGTACTCTTCACGGGCCCGGGACGCCGCCTTGCGGGTCGCGGTCTCGGCCACAGGAACATCCCACCACGCCTGTGCCGGGGGTGGGCCCGACACAGTGTCTGGCGTTCGGGTCTGTACGTAGACACATGTGGGACGCGTCGCCGAACGGGCCTCGGCAAGGGCTTCCCGCAGGTCACGTACGGTGCGGGCGCGGATCACGGCCATGCCGAGGGAGGCGGCGTTGGCCGCGATGTCCACCGGAAGGGGGTCACCGGTGTACGTCCCGTCCGGTGCCCGGAAGCGGTAGGCGGTGCCGAAGCCCTCGGCGCCCACCGCCCCCGAGAGGCCGCCGATGGAGGCGTAGCCGTGGTTGTCCAGGACGACCACCCTGATCGGGACGCCCTCCTGGACGGCCGTGACGATCTCGGTCGGGTTCATCAGGTACGTCCCGTCGCCGACCAGCGCCCACACGGGCCGGCCGGGCGCGGCGAGCGCGACCCCGATGGCGGCGGGAATCTCGTAGCCCATGCAGGAGTAGCCGTACTCCACGTGGTACTGGTCCGCGGACCGGGCCCGCCACAGCTTGTGCAGGTCGCCGGGGAGCGAGCCGGCGGCGTTGACCAGGATGTCGGTGGCGTCGACGAGCCCGTCGAGGAGCCCGAGCACCTGGGCCTGGGTGGGCGGGAGCTCCTCGTCGGGCGCGGACACGGCGTACGCCCGGTCGGTGACGGCGTCCCAGCGGGCGGCCCCGTACCGGTACGCCGTCTCGTACGCGGCGTCCACACGGTGGCCGGCCAGCGCCTCCCGGAGCTCGTCGAGGCCCTCGCGGGCGTCGGCGACCAGGGGGCGGGCGGCGAGCTTGTGGGCGTCGTACGGGTCCAGGTTGAGGCCGACGAACCGGACGGCCGGGTTCTGGAACAGGGTCGCCGAGGCGGTGGTGAAGTCGCTGAGCCGGGTCCCGGCGGCGAGGACGACGTCGGCCTCCCGGGCGAGGGCGTCGGCGGTGGCCGTACCGGTGTGGCCGATCCCGCCGACATCGGCGGGGTGGCCGTACGGGAGCACGCCCTTGCCCGCCTGCGTGACGGCGACCGGGATCCCGGTCGCCTCGGCGAGGGCTGCGAGGGCGGCCTGCGCCCCGCTGTGCCGGATCCCGCCGCCGGCGACGATCAGGGGGCGCGCGGAGCCCCGTACGGCGGCCGCGGCGGCGGCGAGCTCGGCGCGGTCGGGCCGCGGGCGGCGTACGTGCCAGATCCGCTCGGCGAAGAACTCCTCGGGCCATTCGTACGCCTCCGCCTGCACGTCCTGCGGCAGCGCGAGGGTGACGGCGCCGGTCTGCACCGGGTCGGTGAGCACGCGTACGGCCTGGAGGGCGGCCGGGACCAGGGCCTCGGGGCGGATGATCCGGTCGAAGTGGCGGGAGACGGGCCGCAGGGCGTCGTTGACGGAGACGTCCCCCGCATGGGGCACCTCCAGCTGCTGCAGCACGGGATCGGCGGGGCGGGTGGCGAAGGTGTCCCCGGGCAGCAGGAGCACCGGGATCCGGTTGATGGTGGCGAGGGCGGCGCCGGTGACGAGGTTGGTGGCGCCGGGGCCGATGGACGTGGTGACGGCGTGCGTGGACAGCCGCCCGCTCTGGCGGGCGTACCCGACGGCGGCGTGCACCATGGCCTGCTCGTTGCGGCCTTGGAGGAAGGGCATGGCGTCGGGGCCGGCGTGGCCGCTCTCCAGGAGGGCCTGGCCGATGCCGGCGACGTTCCCGTGCCCGAAGATCCCCCAGGTGGCGGCGACCAGCCGGTGGCGCCGGCCGTCGCGCTCGGTGTACTGGGCGGCGAGGAAGCGTACGAGCGCCTGGGCGACGGTGAGCCTCATCGGTGGTCCTCCGCTCCTGCTCGGGGGAAGGGCAGCCGGGGGTCGACGTCCTGCCCCTCCCAGCTGCCGCGGATCCAGCCGTGGTCGGGGTGGTCGCGGATCAGCCACTCCCGCGGCCCGCCGCCACCCGGTCCGGCCATCACGTTCAGGTAGTACATGTCGTGCCCGGGGGCGGCCATGGACGGACCGTGCCAGCCGTCCGGGATCAGCACGGCGTCGCCGGTCCGCACCTCGGTCAGGATGTCGGTCTTCCCGGCCGGGGAGGGCGTGACGCGCTGGTACCCGAGCCCGGGGGTGTCCCCGTGGGGGGCGATCTCGAACCAGTAGATCTCCTCCAGGCGCGACTCCTCGCCGGGGTGGTGCTCGTCGTGCTTGTGCGGGGGGTACGAGGACCAGTTCCCGCCGGGGGTGAGGACCTCGACGGCGATCAGCCGGTCGCACTCGAAGCCGGTCGGGCCCGCGGCGGCGAAGTTGTTGACCTGGCGCGAGCACTGGCCCGCGCCGCGCAGCTCGACGGGGACGTCCCCGGCCGGGCCGTACCGCGGGGGCAGCCGGCGCTCGCAGCGCGCCCCGGCGAGGGCGAACCGGCCGCCGCGCTCCGAGGTGATCTCCGCGCGCGCGTCGCGCGGCACGTACGCGAAGTCGGTGGGACCGGCGAAAACCCCGCTCCTCCCCCGCAGTTCGAACACCTGCGGCTCCGCTGCCGGGGCAGTGCCCCGGCAGCGGACCCGGCAGCCGCCCGACAGCGGGAGCACGATCCATTCCGCGTCGCCGCAGGCGAACCCGTACGTCTCGCCCGGCTCGAGCGCCAGCACCCGCAGCCGGGTCCACTCCATCGCCCACTCAGACACCACCGGCACGCCCCAGCACCTCCTCCACCTCGTGGGAGAACGGCATCGCACTGGAGCACGCCAGCCGCGAGGCCACGATCGCCCCCGCCGCGTTCGCGTACCGCACGACACGCTCCAACTCCCATCCCGCCAGCAGCCCGTGGCACAGCGCCCCGCCGAACGCGTCACCGGCGCCGAGCCCGTTGACCACGTCCACCGCGACCGGCGCCGCCTGCGCCACCGTCCCGTCGCGGTGGACCGCCAGCACGCCCTCCGGGCCGCGTTTGACCACCGCCAGTTCCACCCCGGCGGCGAGCAGCGCCCGGGCCGCCGCGTACGGGTCGGTCTCGCCCGTGGCGATCTCGCACTCCTCCGGGTTCCCGACGGCCACCGTGGCGTGCGCGAGCGCCCGCCCGTAGTACGGCTCCGGTTTCTCCCGCCACAGCATCGGCCGCCAGTCGAGGTCGAACACCGTCGTCGCCGACCGGTCGCTGCCGCGGGCTTCCAGCGCCGCCAGCGTCGCCGTCCGCGAGGGCTCTTCGCTCAGGCCCGTGCCCGTCATCCAGAACACGCGGGCCGCCCGTACCGACTCCAGGTCCACCTCGTCCGCCGCGATCTGCAGGTCCGGGGCCTTCGGCAGCCGGTAGAAGTACAGCGGGAAACGGTCGGGCGGGAACATCTCGCAGAAGGTGATCGGCGTGGGGAGCCCGGCGACCTCGGTCACCCACCGGTCGTCCACCCCGAAGCCCCGCAGTTCGGTGCGCAGATACGTACCGAAGGGGTCCGCGCCGGTCCGGCTGATCACCGCCACCCGCCGGCCCAGACGGGCCGCCGCGACGGCCACGTTCGCCGGGGAGCCGCCCAGGAACTTGCCGAAGGTCTCCGCCTCGGCCAGTGGTACGCCGGTCGTCAACGGGTAGAGATCCACCCCGATCCGGCCCATCGTGATCAGGTCGAACGGATACGGATCGCCGGTGCCGGTCACAGTCAGTCCTCCCACTCGTCCTCCACCCTAAGGTGGCCGTTATGACGTCCTCCCCGCCCGCGTTGACCCGTATCCGCATCGGTTCGGCTCCGGACTCCTGGGGTGTCTGGTTTCCCGACGACCCGCAGCAGACCCCCTGGCGGCGCTTCCTCGACGAGGTGGCCGGGGCCGGGTACGAGTGGATCGAGCTCGGCCCGTACGGCTACCTCCCCACGGATCCCGCCCGCCTCGCCGAGGAGACGGCCTCGCGCGGCCTGCGGGTCTCGGCCGGAACCGTCTTCACCGGACTCCATCACGGGCCCGCCGTGTGGGAGGAGACCTGGGAGCACGTGTCGCGGATCGCCGCACTCACCCAGGCCATGGGGGCGGCCCATCTCGTCGTGATCCCCTCCTTCTGGCGGGACGACAAGACCGGGAAGGTGCTGGAGGACCGCACCCTCACCCCGGACCAGTGGCGGGAACTGGCCTCCCAGACCGAGCGCCTCGGCCGCGAGGTGCGGGACCGGTACGGACTGCGGATCGTCGTCCATCCGCACGCCGACACCCACATCGACACGCCGGAGAACGTGGCCCGCTTCCTGGACGCCACCGACCCCGGCCTGGTCTCGCTCTGCCTGGACACCGGCCACTACGCGTACTGCGGCGGGGACAGCGTGCAGGCCGTCGAGACCTTCGCCGAGCGGATCGGCTACCTCCACCTCAAGCAGGTGGACCCGCGGATCCTCGCCGAAGTCGTCGCCCAGGAGCTGCCCTTCGGGCCGGCCGTGGGCCGCGGGGTGATGTGCGAGCCGCCGTCGGGGGTGCCCGCGCTGGAGCCCGTACTGGCGGCGGCCCAGCGGCTGGGGGTGGACCTGTTCGCCATCGTGGAGCAGGACATGTACCCCTGCCCGCCCGACCGGCCGCTGCCGATCGCCCGCCGCACCCGTGCCTACCTGCGCTCCTGCGGCGCCCGCTGACCTTCCGGAGGAAACACGACATGACCAGCACGCTCGGCATCGCCGTCATCGGCACCGGGAAGATGGGCGCGGACCATGTGCGCCGGTTCGGGGGGACCGTCGGCGGGGCCCGGGTCGTGGCCGTGGCCGATCCGGACGGGGACCGGGTCAAGGAGGTCGCTCGCGCCCTCGACGGCGCGAGCGCGCACACCGATCCGGCGGCGGCGATAGCCGCGCCGGGGGTCCAGGCCGTACTGATCGCCTCCCCCGGGCCCGCCCACGAGGAAGCGATCCTGCAGGCCCTGGCGCGGGAGCTGCCGGTGCTGTGCGAGAAGCCGCTGACCCCGGAGCCGGCGGGGGCGCTGCGCGTCATGGAGGCCGAACAGCGGCTGGGGCGGCGCCTGGTGCAGGTGGGGTTCATGCGGCGCCACGACGCCGAGTACGAGCAGTTGAAGGAGCTGCTGGACGCGGGCGGAATCGGCCGTCCACTCTTCCTGCACTGCCGGCACCGCAACGCCTCCTCGCCGTCCTTCTTCACCAGCGACATGCTGATCAGCGACTCCGTGGTGCACGAGGTGGACGCCGCCCGCTGGCTGCTGGGGCAGGAGATCACAGCGGTGACGGTGCTGTCGCCGCGGCCGACGTCGGCCGCGCCCGAGGGGCTGATCGACCCCCGGATGGTGCTGCTGGAGACCTCCGGAGGGGCCGTCGTCGACGTGGAGGTCTTCGTCAACTGCGGCTTCGGCTACCAGGTGCAGTGCGAGGCGGTCGGCGAGGCGGGCAGTGCCCGGATCGGCGACGGCCACGCGATGGTGGTGCAGGCGGCGGGTCGGTGGGGCGGCGCGATCGACCAGGACTTCACGGTGCGCTTCGCCGACGCCTACGACCGTCAGCTGCGGCGCTGGGTGGCCGCCGCCGCACGGGGACGGGTGGCGGGGCCCGACGCGTGGGACGGCTACGCGGCGGCCGCCGTCTCCGAGGCGGGCCTCGCGGCCGCGCGCAGCGGCGTACGGACCCCGGTGGAACTCGCGGAGCGGCCGGCCCTGTACCGCTGATCCGTTGCACCGGTCCGCCCTCCGCTGATCCCCCGTCCCCCGTCCCCTCACGTTCCTCGTCCGGCCCCTGTGACTCTGCGGTCACAGGGGTCGCCCTTGTGTCACGCATGTCCGCGTTACGCGGGTTTTCCGTCACAGGGGGTCGACAGCCCCTGCCGGGCCCTCGTCCCGCGTCGTTCGCCGGGCACAACGCGAGTGATCGTCAGCGTCCACGCGCCGGATCCCCGACGGCCGCCCGGCCGGCCCGGCGGCGTGGACCAGGAGGTGTCCGACATGAGCGAGCGACAGCTGTGGTCGTACAAGGAGATCGCTGCACACATCCGGGTCCAGCCGGACACCGTGCGCTCCTACCGCAAGCACGGCCTTCTCCCGCCGCCCGACCACGTGGAGGGCGGCAAGCCGTACTGGTACGCCGAGACGGTCCGCGCCTGGGTGGCCCGCCGGCCCGGCAACCGGGGGCGCCGCGGGGACTGAGCCCTCCACGGCTCCGAAAGACCGGGAGCCAATGCTCGCTTTATACCCCCCAGGGGTATAGTCTCGGATCGTCGGGAGGACGGTGGAGTCATCGGCCACCCCTCCCGGTGACCGGACACACCCCTGAAGAGGAGAACGACATGACCGCCGAGACGGACACCCAGACCACCACCGTCTACCGGGTGACCGGCATGACCTGCGGCCACTGCGAGGGCGCGGTGACCAGCGAGATCGCCGCCCTGCCGGGCGTCACCTCGGTCAAGGCCGTCGCCGCGTCCGGCGAGGTCACCGTGGTCTCCGCCGCCCCGCTCGCGGACGAGGACGTCCGCGCCGCCGTGGACGAGGCCGGCTACGAGTTCGCCGGACAGGTCTGAGCGTCCCGCCCCCCTGCTTCGGCAGTACCCGCGGCACTTCGCAGCACCCCGCCGGGCCGTGCCGGCCAGCTCATACTGGACCCGTACGGCCCGGCCATCCCCCTGGAGCCGGAACATGACCAGCACAGTGCACGACGGACCGATAACGGCGGTCGAACTCTCGATCGGCGGGATGACCTGCGCCTCCTGCGCGGCCCGCATCGAGAAGAAGCTCAACCGGATGGACGGCGTCGAGGCCACGGTGAACTACGCCACCGAGAAGGCCCACGTCTCCTACGGCGACGGCGTCCGGGTCGCGGACCTGATCGCGACCGTCGTCAGGACCGGTTACACCGCCGAGGAACCCGCGCCGCCCGCACCGCCCGCTCCGGCGCCGGGCGAGGAGGAGCCGCCCGCGGCTGTCGACCCGGCGCTGTCCGCACTGCGGCAGCGACTGCTGGTCTCCGCCGCGCTCGCCCTGCCCGTCGTCCTGTTCGCGATGGTGCCGGCCCTCCAGTTCGACAACTGGCAGTGGCTCTCACTGACCCTCGCCGCGCCCGTCGTGGTCTGGGGCGGCTTCCCCTTCCACAAGGCCGCCTGGACCAACGCCCGGCACGGCGCCGCCACCATGGACACCCTGGTCTCGGTCGGCACGCTCGCCGCCTTCGCCTGGTCGCTGTGGGCGCTGTTCTTCGGCCACGCGGGCATGCCCGGCATGCGGCACGGCTTCGACCTCAGCATTTCCCGTACGGACGGCTCCACCGCCATCTATCTGGAGGTCGCGGCCGGGGTCGTCACCTTCATCCTCCTCGGCCGCTACCTGGAGGCCCGCTCCAAGCGGAAGGCGGGCGCGGCCCTCAGGGCCCTGCTGGAGCTGGGCGCCAAGGACGTCGTCGTCCTGCGCGCGGGCAAGGAGGTGCGCATCCCGGTGGCGGCACTCACCGTCGGCGACCGCTTCGTCGTCCGCCCCGGGGAGAAGATCGCCACCGACGGCACGGTCGTCGAGGGCAGCTCCGCCGTGGACGCCTCCATGCTGACCGGCGAATCCGTCCCGGTCGAGGTCTCCGCCGGCGACGCCGTCACCGGCGCCACCGTCAACACCTCCGGGCGACTGCTCGTGGAGGCCACCAGGGTCGGGTCCGACACCCAGCTCGCCCGGATGGCCAAGCTGGTGGAGGACGCGCAGAACGGCAAGGCCGAGGTACAGCGCCTCGCCGACCGGATCTCCGGAGTCTTCGTACCCGTCGTCCTGGTCCTCGCGCTCGGCACCTGGACCACTTGGCTGCTCGTCACCGGGGACCCGACGGCCGCCTTCACCGCCGCCGTCGCCGTCCTGATCATCGCCTGCCCGTGCGCCCTGGGCCTGGCCACCCCGACCGCGCTGATGGTCGGTACCGGGCGGGGTGCGCAGCTCGGCATCCTGATCAAGGGCCCCGAGGTGCTGGAGTCCACCCGCCGCGTGGACACCGTCGTCCTCGACAAGACCGGCACCGTCACCACGGGCCGGATGACCCTCGCCGGCGTCGTCGCCGCCGAGGGGGTCGACGAGCTGGAACTGCTGCGCCTGGCGGGGTCGCTGGAGCACGCCTCGGAGCACCCGATCGCCCGGGCCGTGGCCACCGCCGCCGCCGACCGGGCGGGCGCGATGCCCGTGCCGGAGGGCTTCGAGAACCTCGCCGGCCTCGGCGTCCAGGGCGTGGTCGACGGCCACGCCGTGCTGGTGGGCCGCGAGCAGCTGCTGGCGGAGCGGTCGATCACCCTGCCGGCCGGGCTGGCGCGGGCCAAGGCGGCCGCCGAGGCCGAGGGCGGCACCGCCGTCCTGGTGGCGTGGGACGGCGCGGCGCGCGGGGTCCTGACCGTGGCCGACGCGGTCAAGGAGACGAGCGCCGAGGCGGTCGCCCGGCTGCGGGAACTGGGCCTGACCCCGGTGCTGCTGACCGGTGACAACCGGGCCGTCGCCGAGACGGTGGCCCGCGCGGTGGGCATCGACGAGGTGATCTCCGAGGTGCTGCCGCAGGACAAGGTGGACGTCGTGCGCCGCCTCCAGGCGCAGGGCCGTACGGTCGCGATGGTCGGCGACGGGGTCAACGACGCGGCCGCGCTGGCCCAGGCGGACCTGGGGCTGGCCATGGGCACCGGCACCGACGCGGCCATCGAGGCCGGCGACCTGACCCTCGTACGGGGCGACCTGCGGGTGGCGGCGGACGCGATCCGGCTCTCCCGCCGGACCCTGGCCACCATCAAGGGCAACCTCTTCTGGGCCTTCGGCTACAACGTCGCGGCCCTCCCGCTCGCGGCGGCCGGCCTGCTCAACCCGATGATC
Organism: Streptomyces virginiae; assembly: GCF_040638905.1. Taxonomy (GTDB): domain Bacteria; phylum Actinomycetota; class Actinomycetes; order Streptomycetales; family Streptomycetaceae; genus Streptomyces; species Streptomyces virginiae_B. The sequence goes on from NZ_JBEZYV010000026.1 coordinate 12,859, forward strand.
GCGGGGGCCGCGATGGCCTTCTCCTCGGTCTTCGTGGTGACCAACAGCCTGCGGTTGCGGTCCTTCCGCTAGTGGATCGCCTTCGCATCGTTCCCACACTTCCTTCACGGGAGACGCAGATCACAGTGACCTCAACGTAACCATCCGGGGTCGTGACAGGTCTAATGGGGCGATGCCAGGAACGTCTTGGGGGACGTTCCACGGAAACCTTGGGGGTTTTCCGCGGCATCCGCCGGCCGGGACACGTGCCCGCGGGAGGCTTTGAGCGGCCCTCCCGACCCGAACGGGTCCCGGCTCAAGGACGCCCCGATCCGGGTCCCGTGGGGGGAATCCGTTTCGGGGGGAAATGGGAAGCGCCCCGACCGTCGACCCGTGGGGGGATCGACGGCGGGGCGCTTCTCGTGTGCCTGGGTGGCGCCTCGTGCGCCTGGGTGGCGCCGCGCAGTCGTACGCGGCGCCCGAGAGCCTCGGGTCAGCGGGCCTCGACGGGAACGAAGTCGCGCAGGACCTCGCCCGTGTAGATCTGGCGCGGGCGGCCGATGCGGGAACCCGGCTCCTTGATCATCTCGTGCCACTGGGCGATCCAGCCGGGGAGCCGGCCGAGCGCGAAGAGCACGGTGAACATCTCGGTCGGGAAGCCCATGGCCCGGTAGATCAGACCGGTGTAGAAGTCCACGTTCGGGTAGAGGTTGCGCGAGACGAAGTACTCGTCGGCCAGCGCGTGCTCTTCCAGCTTGAGCGCGATGTCGAGCAGCTCGTCGCTCTTGCCGAGCGCCGAGAGGACGTCGTGCGCCGCCGCCTTGATGATCTTCGCCCGGGGGTCGAAGCTCTTGTAGACGCGGTGTCCGAAGCCCATGAGGCGGACGCCGTCTTCCTTGTTCTTCACCTTGCGGATGAAGGCGTCGACGTCGCCGCCGTCGTTCTTGATGCCTTCCAGCATCTCGAGGACGGACTGGTTGGCGCCACCGTGCAGCGGGCCCCACAGGGCCGAGATGCCGGCGGAGATCGAGGCGAACATGTTCGCCTGCGAGGAGCCGACCAGACGCACGGTGGAGGTCGAGCAGTTCTGCTCGTGGTCCGCGTGCAGGATCAGCAGCTTGTCGAGCGCGGAGACGACGACCGGGTCCAGGTCGTACTCCTGGGCCGGCACGGAGAAGGTCATGCGCAGGAAGTTCTCGACGTAGCCGAGGTCGTTGCGCGGGTAGACCACCGGGTGGCCGACCGACTTCTTGTACGCGTAGGCCGCGATCGTCGGGAGCTTGGCCAGCAGCCGGATCGTCGAGAGGTTGCGCTGCGTCTCGTCGAAGGGGTTGTGGCTGTCCTGGTAGAACGTCGACAGCGCGCTGACCACCGAGGACAGCATGGCCATCGGGTGGGCGTCGCGCGGGAAGCCGTCGTAGAAGCGCTTGACGTCCTCGTGCAGCAGCGTGTGCTGGGTGATCTCGTTGCGGAACGACGCGAGCTGGTCGACGGTCGGCAGCTCACCGTTGATCAGCAGGTAGGCGACCTCGATGAAGGTCGAGCGCTCCGCCAGCTGCTCGATCGGGTAGCCGCGGTAACGCAGGATGCCCTGCTCACCGTCGAGGTAGGTGATCGCGGACTTGTAGGCGGCGGTGTTGCCGTAGCCACTGTCCAGCGTGACGAGCCCCGTCTGGGCCCGCAGCTTCGAGATGTCGAAGCCCTGGTCGCCGACGGTGCTCTCAACCACCGGGTAGGTGTATTCGCCGTCCGCGTACCGGAGTACTACAGAGTTGTCGCTCACGTCATCCCTCACCGACGTAGTGCCTCTTCTTCGAGGTGCCCTGACTGCCTCTACCTTCCCCCATTTGGCGCAGAAGAGTGCACTCGGGGTCGGCCTTTGGTGCTTTCGACGGCACTGAGTGCCGCCAACCTGTTCATCCTGCCCCCTCCGCACGGCGGCGGGAACCCCAAATGATCGATCATCTAGGTGATGTTTCCCACCGGTATCCGTCCGGACAGCCGTGGCGCGACCGCCGTGTACCTCCTGCCTGCGGAAACGGTACGCACCGCCTGGCCGAGGGCTTTCCGGGACCCGACGAGGACGACCAATTTCTTCGCCCTGGTCACCGCCGTGTAGAGCAAATTCCGCTGGAGCATCATCCAAGCGCCGGTGGTGACCGGGATCACCACCGCGGGATATTCACTCCCCTGGGAGCGGTGGATGGTGACGGCGTAGGCGTGGGCCAGCTCGTCGAGCTCGGAGAACTCGTAGCCGATCTCCTCGTCCTCCTCCGTCCGCACCGTCAGGCGCTGTTCGTCGACGTCCAGGCCGATGACGACACCTACGGTGCCGTTGAAGACGCCGTTCGCGCCCTTGTCGTAGTTGTTGCGGATCTGCGTGACCTTGTCGCCCACCCGGAAGACCCGGCCGCCGAACCGCTTCTCCGGCAGGTCGGGCCGGGCCGGGGTCATCGCCTGCTGGAGCAGCCCGTTGAGGTTCCCCGCGCCCGCCGGGCCGCGGTGCATGGGGGCGAGCACCTGGACGTCCCGTCTCGGGTCGAGGCCGAACCGGGCCGGGATCCTGCGGGCCGCCACGTCCACGGCCAGCACACCCGCCGCCTCGGTGTCCTCCTCGGGGAAGAGGAAGAAGTCCGGCAGCCCGTCGGTGATGGGCCGGACACCGGTGTTGATCCGGTGCGCGTTGGTGACCACGCCGGACTGCTGGGCCTGCCGGAAGATCCGGGTGAGGCGCACCGCGGGCACCGGGCCGCCCTCCGCGAGCAGGTCGCGCAGCACCTCCCCGGCGCCGACCGACGGCAGCTGGTCCACGTCCCCCACCAGCAGCAGGTGGGCACCCGGCGCCACGGCCTTGACCAGCTTGTTGGCCAGCAGCAGGTCCAGCATCGAGGCCTCGTCGACCACGACCAGGTCGGCGTCCAGCGGCCGGTCCCGGTCGTACGCCGCGTCCCCGCCCGGTTTGAGCTCCAGCAGCCGGTGCACCGTGGAGGCCTCGGCCCCGGTGAGCTCCGAAAGCCGCTTCGCCGCCCGGCCGGTGGGCGCGGCCAGCACCACCTTGGCCTTCTTGGCCCGGGCCAGCTCGACGATGGAGCGCACGGTGAAGGACTTGCCGCAGCCGGGGCCGCCCGTGAGGACCGCGACCCGGCGGGTCAGCGCCAGCTTGACCGCGTCCCGCTGCTCCGGGGCGAGCGCGGCCCCCGTACGCCCGGCGAGCCAGCCGAGGGCCTTGTCCCAGTCCACGTCCTGGAAGGACGGCATCCGGTCGTCCTCGGCGTTCAGCAGCCGGCGCACCTGCCCGACCAGGGACAGCTCGGCCCGGTGGAAGGGGACCAGGTACACGGCTGTCAGCGGATCGGGGCCGCCCTGCGGATCGGGCACGGACTCCCGTACGACGCCTTCCGGGTCGGCGGCCAGCTCGGCCAGGCACTCGATCACCAGCCCGGTGTCGACCTGGAGCAGCTTGACGCCGTCGGCGATGAGCTTCTCCTCGGGCAGGAAGCAGTGGCCCTGGTCGGTGGACTGGGACAGGGCGTACTGCAGCCCGGCCTTGACCCGCTCGGGGCTGTCGTGCGGTATCCCGACGGCCTGGGCGATGCGGTCGGCGGTGAGGAAGCCGATGCCCCACACGTCGGCGGCGAGCCGGTAGGGCTGGTTCTTGACGACGGAGATGGAAGCGTCGGCGTACTTCTTGTAGATGCGCACCGCGATGGAGGTGGAGACGCCGACGCCCTGCAGGAAGACCATGACCTCCTTGATGGCCTTCTGCTCCTCCCAGGCCGCCCCGATCAGCTTCGTCCGCTTGGGGCCGAGCCCGGGCACCTCGATCAGCCGCTTCGGCTCGGCCTCGATCACGTCGAGCGTGTCGGTGCCGAAGTGCTCCACGATCCGGTCGGCGATCTTCGGGCCGATGCCCTTGATCAGGCCGGAGCCGAGGTAGCGCCGGATGCCCTGGACGGTGGCGGGCAGGACGGTGCGGTAGTTCTCCACGCTGAACTGCCGGCCGTACTGCGGGTGGGAGCCCCAACGGCCCTCCATGCGCAGCGATTCGCCGGGCTGCGCCCCGAGCAGGGAGCCGACCACGGTGAGCAGGTCGCCGCTGCCGCGGCCGGTGTCGACGCGGGCGACCGTGTAGCCGCTGTCCTCGTTGGCGTAGGTGATGCGCTCGAGCACGCCCTCGACCACCGCCAGTTGCACCGCCGCAGGTGCCCCGTCCGTTGCCATGACCCGAAACTACCGGGCGGCGCCGACATCCCGTCAGGCCTGTGGACAGCGCGAAGGGGGTCCCGCCTCACGGCCGGACCCCCTCACGGTTACCCCTCCCTCGTCGGACTTCCCGATCCCCCCAGATCCCTCCCCGGAAGTGCCGACGCACCATACGACCCGCGACCCCCCGGGAGGGTTGCATCCGGAGTCGCAGATTTACGTTTCCGTTACCCAACGCCTACCCGAGGTACCGGCGAATCGGCGCAAAGTAGCGTTTCGGGCATGAGCGAATCTTCATTCCAGGACGACGTGCTGGGCGAGCTCGGTGACGACCGCTGCTGAACGAGATCGTGATGGCCGGGGTGCCTGCCAAGCTGAGCCGGCCCGTCGCCAACGCCGTCTCGCCCCGCCCCCGCGCGCTATCCTCGGGCGCCATGGACACGCCCACGGCATCCCGGACGCCTGAGGACCCTGAGGCGAAGGCGGTGCGCCTGCGCGATCCGGGGCCCGGCGAACTGGGCTGGATCGTGCAGCGGCACGGCGCGCTGTACGCCGCCGAGTACGGCTGGAACGCCGAGTTCGAGGGCCTGGTGGCCCGGATCGTCGCCGACTTCGCTGAGGACCACGACCCCTACCTGGAACGGGTCTGGATCGCCGAGCTGGACGGCCGCCCGGTGGGCTCGGTGATGTGCGTACGGGAGGACGGCGCACCCGGCACCGCCCGGCTGAGGCTGCTTCTGGTCGACCCGGAGGGCCGCGGCCGCGGCATCGGGGGCCTGCTGGTCGACACGGTCGTCGCCTTCGCCCGCTCGGTCGGCTACCGCGAGCTGGTGCTGTGGACCAACGACGTGCTGACCGCTGCCCGCGAGCTCTACCTGCGGGCGGGGTTCACCCTGGTCGCCGAACGGCCGCACCGCTCGTACGGGGTCTCCCTCATCGGGCAGGACTGGCGCCTGCCCCTGCAGGACGCCTCCCGGCACTGACGGCCGCGGTACGGGCCCGGGGCCGCGCGGGGGCCAGCGACGTCAGCGCCACCCCGCCCACCAGCAGCGCCGCCGCCACCCAGCGCAGGCCCGACACCTGCTCCCCCAGCACCAGGGCCGCCGAGGACATCCCGAAGACCGGCACCAGCAGGCTGAAGGGGGCCACCGACGAGGCCGGGTAGCGGTGCAGCAGGTAGCCCCAGGCCCCGAAGCCGAAGACGGTCGAGACCCAGGCGACGTACGCGATGACGCCGACCCCGGACCAGTCCAGGGCCCGCAGCGCGGCCAGGTCCCGCTCGGGGCCCTCCAGGAGCAGCGACAGTGCGAACAGCGGCACCACGGGCACCGTGCACACCCACACCATGAAGTTCAGCGCGTCCGGCGGGGAGGCCTTGCGGGTCAGGACGTTGGAGACGCCCCAGCAGGCGGCGGCCGCCACGACCAGGGTGAAGCCGAGCACCGGCCCGGAGGTTCCCCCGTCCACTGCGGCCACCGCGATCCCGGCCAGCGCCACTGCCATGCCGGTCACCCGCACCCGGCCCGGCCGCTCGCGGAGCACGACGGCGGCGAGGACGGCGGTGAAGACGGCCTGGACCTGCAGGACCAGGGAGGACAGCCCGGCCGGCATCCCCGCGTCCATGCCGGTGAAGAGCAGGCCGAACTTGGCGATGCCGAGGGCGATCCCCACTCCCGCGATCCACTTCCAGGCCACCTTGGGCCGCCCGACGAAGAACACGGCGGGCAGGGCGGCGACGAGGAAGCGCAGCGCGGACAGCAACAGGGGCGGGAAATGGTCGAGTCCGATCTCGATGACCACGAAGTTGAAGCCCCAGACGGCGGCGACGAGCACGGCGAGTGCGGTGTGTACGGGACGCATGCACCGAGCATCACCTCGACGAACCATGAAGCACCAGCACGAATCCCTTCCTTGACCGATGAAGCATCGCTAACGAATAGGATGAGGGCATGCTCGATCTCGCCCGGCTGCGCGCCCTGCACGCCGTATCCGTACACGGCTCGGTCGCGGGCGCGGCGGCCGCCCTCGGCTACACGCCCTCCGCGGTCTCGCAGCAGATCGCCAAGCTGGAACGGGAGACCCGAACCACCCTGCTGGAGCGGCGCGGGCGCGGGGTCGCCCTCACCGAGGAGGCCCGCCACCTGGCCGACACCGCCCAGGAGCTGCTGGCGATCGTGGAGCGCGCCGAGACGACCCTGGAGGAGCGCCGCGGGCAGCCGAGCGGGCTGCTCACGGTCGCCGCGTTCGCCTCGGCCGCGCGCGGGCTGCTGCCGGGAGTGCTGGCCGACCTGGCCCACCGGCACCCGGCACTGGACGTACGCCTCACCGAGGTCGACCCGCACCTGTCGGTGGACCTGGTGGCCCGCGGCGTCACCGACCTGGCGGTGGCCCACGACTGGGACATCGCCCCGCTGCCCGCCCCCGAGGGAGTGGAACAGGCCCTCATCGGGGACGACCTCTGCGACCTGGTGGTACCGGCCGGCCACCCCTTCACCACCCGCGGGACCGTCCGGCGCTCGGACCTCGGCGGCCAGCGCTGGGTGTGCCAGCCGCCCGGCCGGGTCTGCCACGACTGGCTGATGCGGACGCTGCGCACCGCCGGCTTCGAGCCCGACATCGCGCACGTCGCGGAGGAGAACCACACCATCGTCGCCCTGGTCGCGGCCGGACTGGGAGTGGCGGTCGTCCCCCGGCTCGGCACGGGCACCCTGCCGCCGGGTGCCGTGGCCGTACCGCTGGAACCGGGTCCCGTCCGCAGGCTGTACGCCCTGTGGCGCGCCGGAGCCGCCCGCCGCCCGGCCATCACCGAAACCGTCCGCACCCTCCAGGACCACTGGACGGCACGCAGCTAGGACGTGTCGAGGCACGGCCCCGGACAACGCGGGCCCGGCCGACAAGATCCGAAGGACACGTCCTGGGGCGTGTCCTGCGACGGACGCCCACCGGTGCCTCGCGGGCCGGGCCCTACGCGGACGGGTGTGTGCCGGGGGTGCCCCCGCAGGGCGCCGGACGCAACCGTCCCGCACACCGCCCCGCCACGCCCGAGGAGACACCCCCCGGCGCGTGGCCGGCCCCGCCGACACCTGCGACCCGGCACCCCGGACAGGCAGGCCCCACGGGGCGACACGCCCCGACACGCCCGGCGGCGCCCGGACGGCACCGGTAGGGTCCGGCCCGTGCCGAACCACGCCTCCCGCCGGACCCTGCTCGCCGCGGCCGCCGCCACGGCCGCGGGGGCGGTCGCGGCCGCCTCGGGCACCGCCCGCACCGCCGCCGCCGACATCGCCGACGCCCTCAATCCCGAAGGGCCTCCGGGCCGCCGGCCCGACCGGGCCGGCCTCCGGCGCGCCGTGGACCGGATGAGCCTCGCCGAGAAGGTCGGGCAGCTGTTCGTCTCCCGGGCGTACGGGCATTCAGCAACCGCACCCGACCCGGCCGACGCCGAACAGAACCAGGCCATGTTCGGTGTGCGCACCGCCGCCGAGCTGGTCTCCCGCTACCACCTCGGCGGGATCGTCTACTTCGCCTGGGCCCACAACACCCGCACCCCGCAGCAGATCGCCGCGCTGTCGACCGGCCTCCAGCAGGCGGCCCTCACCTCCGGCGCCCGGATCCCGCTGCTGCTCTCCACCGACCAGGAGCACGGCGCCGTGGCCCGCATCGGCAGGCCCGCCACGCTCTTCCCGGGGGCGATGGCGCTCGGCGCCTCCGGTTCCGCCGCCGACGCCCGGCGCGCGGCCCGCATCGCGGGCTCCGAGCTGGCCGCCATGGGCATCCGGCAGGATTACGCCCCGGTGGCCGACGTCAACGTCAACCCGGCCAATCCGGTCATCGGCGTACGCTCCTTCGGCTCCGACCCGCGCGCCGTCGCGGGACTGGCCGCCGCGCAGGTGCGCGGCTACCAGGGTGCCGGGGTGGCCGCGACCGCCAAGCACTTCCCCGGCCACGGGGACACCGAGACCGACAGCCACGTCGGCCTGCCGGTCATGCGGCACACCCGCGCCGAGTGGGAGGAGCTGGACGAGCCGCCCTTCCGGGCCGCGGTGGAGGCCGGCGTGGACGCGGTCATGACGGCGCACATCGTCTTCCCCGCGCTCGATCCCTCGGGGGATCCGGCGACCCTCTCCCGGCCGATCGTCACCGGCATCCTGCGCGAACGCCTCGGCTTCCAGGGGGTGGTGGTCACCGACGCCCTGGACATGGCCGGCGTCCGCCAGAAGTACGGCGACGACCGCGTGCCCGTACTGGCCCTGCTGGCGGGCTGCGACCAGCTGTTGAACCCGCCGGACCTGCCGCTCGCCCACCGCAGCGTGCTGGCGGCCGTCGGGTCCGGCGAGCTGACGGAGGCCCGGATCGACGAGTCGGTGCTGCGGATCCTGGAAGTGAAGTCCCGCCGGGGGCTGTTCGACGAGGCGTACCCCTCGGCCGCGGCGGTGGACGCGGTCGTGGGCGTGCGCGAGCACCTCGACGCCGCCGACCGGATCGCGGCCGCCACCACGACCCTGCTGGCGAACCCGGCCGCCCTGGTGCCGGTCGACGCCAAGGCCGCGCCGCGGCTGCTGGTCACCGGGACGGACCCGGTCTCCCCCAGCGGCACCACCGGCCCGCCCACCGTCGTCCTGGCCCGGGAGCTGACCGCGCTGGGCTGCAGGGCCACGGCGGTGGCGCCTGTGCGCGCGGTGGCCGCGGCGGCCGGCAACGCCGCGGTGCTGGTGTGCACGTACAACGTCCCCGAGGGGGACAGCCCCCAGCGCACCCTGGTGACGGACCTGATCGCCACCGGCGTCCCGGTGGTCCTGGTGGCGCTCCGCAACCCCTACGACCCGGCCCGGCTGCCGGCCTGCGCGGCCGAACTCGCGACGTACTCGTGGGGGGACGCGGAGATGCGGGCGGCGGCCCGGGTCCTGACCGGGGCGGCGCGGCCCGCGGGCCGTCTGCCCGTGCCGGTCCCCGGCCGCTACCCGCTGGGGCACGGGCTCTCGCTCGACGCGTGAGACCGGCCGCGGACACGGCAGAGGGCGCGCCCGCACGGGTGCGGACACGCCCTCGTCCCTCACAGCCGCAAGGCCCTTACGGGCGCAGCTGCGGCTCGCGTTCCAGGTCGCGCCGGTCGAGCTCGGCGTCCGGGGCCGCCAGCGGGGCCGCCCGGCCCGCGTCGGCGAGTGCGGCGGCCGGCGCCACCCCGGCCCACTGGAGGATCTTGGCGGTCGCGAGGGCCTTCTCGCCGTCGAGGAGCTTGGCGACGTTCGCCCCGTGGTTGGCGCCCGGCGCGGTCATCACGTAGCTGTCGCGAGCCCCGTAGCCGATGCGGAACGGCTCGGCGCCCCACGGGTCGTTCTGCCCGTACACGAACAGCATCTGGTTCGCGTGGTCGCGCACCCACGTGTCGATGTCGGCCATGGCTCCCGGCTGGAAGGCCATGGGGATGTCGCGGGGCACGAAGTTGCGCGGCGGCTGGTAGCCGTAGCGGCTCAGGTTGCCCAGGTGCGGCTGCTTGATGTCCGGGGAGCCGAGCTGGGTCCCCGCCTGGTAGTAGTACGGCGTGTACGTCTCCAGGCCCTGGTCGGTGTAGGCGGAGAAGCCGGAGATCGCGTCGATCGAGTCCCAGATCTCCTGGTCGCTCGCGGTGGCGGCGGCCGGGACGGAGGCGCAGTCGGCCAGCAGGCTGTACTGCCAGAAGGCCCACACGTAGTCGAGGACGACGGCCTCGTAGGCCTTGTCGAGGTTGCCGACGGTGGTGAAGGTCCAGCCGTTCTCGGCGGCGGCCGCCGCGTACTTGGCCTCCAGCGGCTCACGGCGCACCAGGGCCTCGCGCTGCACCGCGTTCAGCTTGTCGCGGCACTCCTTGGTGCCGACCTTGGCGAAGAACCGGTCGTAGGCCGAGTCCTCCTTGTTGACGACGTCGTTGGGCGCGACGTACGCGACGACGCCGTCCATGTCGCGCGGGTAGAAGCGCTCGTAGTACGTGGCCGTCATGCCGCCCTTGCTGCCGCCGGTGGCCAGCCAGTTCTTCTTGTAGATCTTCTTCAGGGCGGTGAAGACGCGGTGCTGGTCACTGGCGGCCTGCCAGATGTCCAGGTTGGCCCAGTTGGCCGCGTCGGGCCGGGAGGGGGTGAAGAATCGATACTCCATGGACACCTGGTTGCCGTCGACGATGGTCGTCGGCTCGCTGCGGCGCGGGCTGGTGTTGACGTTGTAGCCGGAGGTGAAGAAAACCGACGGCCGCGAGACGTCCTTGTGCAACAGGGTCAGGCGCTGCTTGAAGGTGCCCTTCCACGGCTGCCGGTGGTCGACCGGCTGCTCGTAGTTCAGTACGAAGAATCGGTAGCCGGGGTACGGCTTCTCCTCGATCAGGCTCATCCCGGGAATGCCGAGGATCTGGTCCTTGATGTCCGCGGCGGCCGTCGGCTCCGCGGCGGTGGCCGCTTGTGCCGTGGAGCCGGCCGCACCCATGGTGCCGATGAGCACCACGAGCGACAGCAGCCATCCGAGCGTCTTGCGCATTCGCCCTCCCCTTGAGTTCACTTCGGTCGCCGTGAACCTAGCCGGGCCAACACGCCGCTGAACAGACCCAGTTGGGACTGTCCCTCAGCACAGGATCCAGCCGGAGTCGGCCGAACCGGCCCCCAAGCTCCCCTTTACATACACACAGCGGCTGATCGCCCCTACGGTGACAGGTCCGGCATACCGGGTGAATCGCCCCGCGTCGCGCACCGGCGCACCGCCGCGCGGCTGGATGCTCACCGCCATCCGCCGGCGCTCGCCGGACGTCCGGGCCACGGTCATCGCACAGGCCTGGTTGCGGCTCTTGTAGACGCGCAGCTCCCCCTCGCCGAAGGCCACCGTGCGCGCGAGCCGGCCCGCGCACCCACCGCTCGCCGCCTGGACGGGCGGCCCGGCGAACAGTCCGCCGACACAGAGCCACAGGGCCGCTGTGAGCGCTCCCAGAGGCGCGGCCCGACGGCCCCGCCCGCTCCACCCCTGCACCATCCAGCCCCCCCCGATCGGTCGTACACACGGACGAAGTGCGCACGCACGTACGACGCCCGGACGCGCCGGAAGGTTGCGTCGGCCAAGGACCCGGCCGCCCGCCGCGGGCCGCCCCTCCCCCGTACAGGTGCATCCGCAACTGCCCGCCGGGGGTACGGGAGTTCGCGATCCGACGGGAGATTACGCTAGGTGACCGCAAGCCCGCACAACGTACCCGCGTTCGTACCCGCGGACGTGGACGTAGCCGTGAAAGGCACTCACATGACGAACGACCTGCTCGACCGCAAGCTGGAGCGCGCCTTCACGCACCTGGACGCCGACCGGAGCGGGGTGATCGACGCCGACGACATCATCGCGCTCGGCTCGCGGCTGCTGACCGCCCTCGCGGAGCCCGCCGACTCACCCAAGGCCACCCTGGTGATGGGCGGGCTGGCCGACTTCTGGCAGGACCTCTTCACCGAGCTGGACCTCGACCGGGACGGCAAGGTCACGCCCGAGGAGTACAAGGCGGGCATGACCCGGCTGTACGCGCAGGGCGGGCCGGCCTACGACCGTTCGTTCCGTCCGATGATGCGGGCGATCCTCACGATCGTCGACACCGACGGCGACGGGCGCATCAGCCCGGAGGAGTTCCACCGGGCGCAGGAGGCCTTCGGCACCGACCTGAGCCCCGCCCACACCGAGGCGTTGTTCCGCCGGATCGACGCGGACGGGGACGGCACCCTGACGGTGGACGAACTGCTCGGCGCGGTACGCGAGTACTACACCGGCACCGACGAGGACGCCCCGGGGAACCTGCTGTTCGGCGAGTTCTGATCCCCGGGGCCGCCACGGCCCGCCCGCTAGGCCGCTGCGGGCTCGTCCTCCCCGACGAAGGTGCGCCACAGTTCGGCGTACCGGCCGCCGCGCGCCAGGAGTTCGGTGTGGGAGCCGTCCTCGACGACGCGGCCGCGGTCCATGACCACGACCCGGTCGGCGCGCGCGGCGGTGGTCAGGCGGTGCGCCACCACCAGCGTGGTGCGCTTGCCCGCGAGCCGGTCCGTCGCCTGGTTGACCTGGGCCTCGGTGGCCAGGTCGAGGGCGGCGGTGGCCTCGTCGAGCAGCAGCACGTCCGGGTCGACGAGCTCCGCGCGGGCCAGCGCGATCAACTGGCGCTGGCCCGCGGAGAGGTTGCGGCCCCGCTCCGCGACGGTGTGCAGGTAGCCGCCGTCGAGGGTGGCGATCATGGCGTGGGCGCCGACCGCGCGGGCGGCGGCCTCCACCTCGGCGTCACTCGCCTCCGGCCGCCCGTAGGCGATGGCGTCGCGGACGGTCCCCGGGAAGAGGTACGACTCCTGGGGGACGACACCCAGCCGGTGGCGGTACGCCGTCAGGTCGAGCTCCCTCAGGTCGGCGCCGTCGGCGGTGATCCGGCCGGAGGTCGGGTCGTAGAACCGCGCCACCATCTTGACCAGGGTGGACTTTCCGGCGCCGGTCTCGCCGACGAAGGCGACGGTCTGACCCGCGGGTATGCGCAGGCTGATGCCGGCCAGGGCCTCGCCGTTCTCGCCGCGCTCGTGGGCCGTCCCGTACTGGAAGCGGACGTTCTCGAAGGCGATCTCCCCGCGCAGCGCGGGCATGTCGCGCGGGTCCTCGGGCCGCGGGGTGGTGGTCGGCTCGCGCAGCAGGTCCTGGATGCGGCCGAGGGAGACGGTGGCCTGCTGGTAGCCGTCGAAGACCTGGGAGAGCTGCTGGACCGGGGCGAAGAACAGGTCGATGTAGAGCAGGTACGCGACCAGTGCGCCGGTGGTGAGCGTCCCGGCCTCCACCCGGCCCGCGCCGACGATCAGCACGGCGGCCGCGGCGGCCGAGGACAGCAGCTGCACGAACGGGAAGTAGACCGATATCAGCCACTGGCCGCGGATGCGGGCCTGGCGGTAGGAGTCGCTGCGCTCGGCGAAGCGGGTGGCGCCGGAGCCCTCGCGGCGGAAGGCCTGGACGATCCGCAGACCGGAGACGGACTCCTGCAGGTCGGCGTTGACCAGGCTGACCCGGTCGCGTGCGAGCTCGTAGGCGGCGACGGACTTGCGGCGGAACACGATCGTCCCGACGACCAGGACGGGCAGGGTCGCGAAGACGATCAGCGCGAGCTCGACGTCGAGGACGAGCAGGGCGACCAGGATCCCGAAGAAGGTGAAGACGGAGACGACGGCCGTGACCAGCCCGGTCTGCAGGAACGTCGACAGCGAGTCCACGTCCGTGGTCATCCGGGTCATGATCTTGCCGGTCAACTCGCGCTCGTAGTAGTCGAGGCCGAGCCGCTGGAGCTGGGCGAAGATCTTGACGCGGAGCGAGTACAGGACGCGCTCGCCGGTGCGGCCCGTCATCCGGGTCTCGGCGACCTGCGCGGCCCACTGGGCGATGACCACCGCGAGGGCGAGGCCGGCGGCCACCCAGACGGCGCCGAGCACGGCCTGCTCCACGCCCTGGTCGATGCCGTGGCGGATCAGGATCGGCAGGAGCAGTCCGGCGCCCGCGTCCACGGCGACGAGCGCGAGGCTGATGGCGAGCGGCGCCCAGAACCCCTTCAGCAGGCGGCGCAGGCCGTAGCTCTCCTCGGCGGCCGCGGCGCGGCTCTCGTCCACGTCGGGCCGGTCGTCGGCGGGCGGCAGCGCGGCCACCTGTGCGAGCAGTTCGGGGGTGGCGGGCATTCCGGCGACCGCACCGGCCATGGAGTGGCCGGCTCCGGGCATCCCGCCTGCAGCGGCGGCGGGGGCGCCGGCGGCGGCCGCTCCGGGCTCGTCGCGGCGGCGCCACAGCTCGGGGGTGATCCCGGCGGGGACCCTGCGCTTGGCGTTGACGGGCTCGGAGTCGATCTCGGCCTCGAACTCGATGTCGCGTTCGAGGTCGCGGTCGAGATCGCTCTCGAACTCGGCCATCGCGAGGGCGTCCGGGGTCCGCGGCGAGCCGGCGCCGAGCGCGTCGGGGTCGGTCAGCAGCCTGCGGTAGAGCGGCGAGCGCTTCTCCAGCTCCTCGTGCGTGCCGATCTCGGCGAGCCGCCCGCGGTCCAGTACGGCGATCCGGTCGGCCAGCGCGAGCGTGGAGCGGCGGTGGGCGATCAGCACGGTGGTCCGGCCGGCCATGACCGCGCGCAGGGCCTCGTGGATCTCGTGCTCGACACGGGCGTCCACGGCGGAGGTGGCGTCGTCGAGGAGCAGCAGCCTGGGGTCGGTGAGGATCGCCCGGGCCAGCGCGATGCGCTGGCGCTGGCCGCCGGAGAGGGTCAGGCCCTGCTCGCCGACCTTGGTGTCGTACCCGGCGGGCAGGGCCCGGACGAACCCGTCGGCCTGGGCGGCGCGGGCGGCGGCCTCGATCTGCTCGTCGGTGGCGCCCGGGTGCCCGTAGGCGATGTTGGCGCGGATGGTGTCGGAGAAGAGGAAGGAGTCCTCGGGGACCAGGCCGATCGCGCCGCGCAGGGACGCGTAGGTCAGCTCGCGGACGTCGTGGCCGCCGATGCGGACGGTGCCGCGGTCGGCGTCGTAGAAGCGCGGCATCAGGAGCGAGACGGTGGACTTCCCGCTGCCGGAGGCACCGACGACGGCAACGGTCTCGCCCTCCGCCACGGAGAGCGAGAACCCGTCGAGGACGGGCCGCTGGGGGTCGTAGCCGAAGTGGACGTCCTCGAACTCGACGGTGGCGGGCGCGTCGGCGGGCAGTTCGTGCTCGCCCTCCGCGATCGCGGGCTCGGTGTCGATGAGCTCGAAGACCCGCTCCACGCCGGCGCGGGCCTGCTGGGCGACGGTGAGGACCATGGCGAGCATGCGGACGGGGCCGACGAGCTGCGCGAGATAGGTGGAGAAGGCGACGAAGGTACCGAGCGTGACCTGCCCCTCGGTGGCCATCCAGCCGCCGAGGGCCAGCATGGCCACCTGGGCGAGCGCGGGCACGGCCTGGAGGGCGGGGGTGTAGCGGGAGTTGAGCCGGATGGCCCGCAGCCGTCCGGCGAAGAGCCTGCGCCCGGCCTCGCGGAGCTTGCCGGTCTCCTGCTCCTCCTGCCCGAAGCCCTTGACGACGCGTACGCCGGTCACGGCCCCGTCGACGACGCCCGCGACGGCGGCGGCCTGGCCCTGCGCGTACCAGGTCGCGGGGAAGAGCTTCTTGCGGCTGCGCTTGGCGATGAACCAGAGCGCCGGGGCCATCAGCAGCGCGACGACGGTCAGCAGCGGCGACAGCCACAGCATGATCCCGAGGGATATCCCGAAGAGCAGGAAGTTCCCGATCGTCATCGGGAGCATGAAGAGCAGGCCCTGGATGAGCTGCAGGTCGGTGGTGGCGCGTCCGACGACCTGCCCGGTGGACAGCTCGTCCTGGCGCCGCCCGTCGAGCCGGGAGATGGTGTCGTACATGTCGGTGCGCAGGTCGTGCTGCACGTCGAGGGCGAGGCGTCCGCCGTAGTACCGGCGTATGTAGGTGAAGGCGTACACGAGCAGGGCGGCCGCTATGAGCATCCCGGCCCAGGGGCCCATGGGCTTGGTCCGGTCCCCGATGACGTCGTCGATGATGACCTTGGTGACGAGGGGTACGAGCGCCATGACGGCCATGCCCGCCAGGGAGGAGCCGAGCGCGAGCAGCACGTTGGCCTTGTACCGCCAGGTGTAGGCGGCCAGCCTCTTGGCCCAGCCCTGTTTCTCCCCCGCCGCTGTCTGTGCCGCCGCCACGTAGGCCTCCCCGTTCGGTCCTGTCCTGCCGGAAGCGGGAACGCCCCGACCGGCGGATTTCATCCCGCCGCAACCATTCGAACGTGTACGCAGGTCGGCTCCGGCGCACCCGGGGGAGCCCCGCCGTTGGGCCGCCCGGGTCGCACGCCGCCGCCCCCGGGGGTCAAAGGTGGGTGGGGGCGAACATCCTGAGGGTGGCCGGGAGGACCAGGACCGAGGGGCCCGGGGCGGCGAGGGCCTTCCTGAGGTCGGTCGTCAGGGATTCGGGGGTCGTCGTGGCCGCCGGAACGCCGAAGGACTCCGCCAGGGCGGTGAAGTCGGGGCGGGTGAGCTCCGTGCCCGTGGTGCGGCCCTCGAAGGCGTCGGTCATGTACTCGCGCAGGATGCCGTAGCCGCCGTCGTCCACGATCAGCCAGGTGACGTCCAGGTCGTGCTGCCGGGCCGTGGCCAGCTCCGCGAGCGAGTACATCGCCCCGCCGTCCCCGGAGACGGCGAGCACCGGGGTGCCGGGCTCGGCGACGCACGCGCCGAGGGCCGCCGGGAAGGCGTAGCCGAGGCCGCCGGCTCCCTGGGCCGAGTGCATGGTGTTGGGGTGCTTGGGGTCGAAGGCCGACCACGCCCAGTAGGACAGGATCGTCATGTCCCAGAAGGACGGGGAGCGGGCCGGCAGCGCTGACCGGATCGAGGTCAGCAGGGACTGCTCCAGGGCCAGGTCCTGGTCCGCGAGGCGGGCCGCGATGTCCTCCAGGACCATCCGGACCCGCTCGGGGGCGTGGTCGTCCTGCCGCTCGGACACCGTCTCCAGCAGCGCCTGGAGGGCGAGGCGGGCGTCCGCGTGGATGCCCAGGGCCGGGTGGTTGGCCTCCAGCTTGCCGAGGTCCGCGTCGATCTGGACGACCCGGCCCCTGGGGAGGAACGTGTGGTAGTTCGACGACAGTTCCCCGAGGCCCGAGCCGACGACGAGGAGCACGTCGGCGTCTTCGAGGAAGTCGGTCATGTGGCGGTCCTCCAGCCAGGACTGGAGGGACAGCGGGTGCGTCCAGGGGAAGGCGCCCTTGCCGCCGAAGGTGGTGACCACGGGTGCGTTCAGGCGCTCCGCGAGCTGCCTGAGCTTGCCGGACGCGTCCGAGCGGACGACCCCGCCGCCGGCGATGACCACCGGGCGGGAGGCGTGTGAGAGCCAGTGGGCCGCCACCGCGGTCAGCTCGGGACGGGGGGCGAGCTCGTGCGGGATCGCGTCCGTGCCCGTGACCTGCGGGACGATCGTCTCCGACCGCAGGACGTCCTCCGGGATCTCCACCCAGACGGGGCCGTGCGGAGCGGTGAGCGCGGACTCCCAGGCCTCGGCGATCACCGAGGGGATCTGGGAGGGGCTGCGCGCCTCGTGGACGGACTTGACCACGTCCCGGAAGGACGCGGCCTGGTCGCGCAGCTCGTGCAGGTGGCCGCGGCGCCCGCCGCCGAGGCCGGCGACCGGGACCTGGGAGGAGATGGCGAGGACGGGGGCGGAGGCCGCCGCCGCCTCTGCCAGGGCCGGCAGGGCGGTCAGCGCGCCGGGGCCGGTGGACAGCAGCAGGGGCGCCGCCTCGCCGGTGACACGGCCGTACGCGTCCGCCGCGAAGCCCGCGTTGTTCTCCACCCGGAGGGTGACGAGGCGCAGGTCGGAGCGCCCCACCGCGTCGAAGAGGCCGAGGGCGTGCTGCCCCGGCAGCCCGAAGACGGTGGTGGCGCCCAGCGAACGCAGCGTCTCCACGACCAGGTCCCCGCCCGTCCGCCCCGGCGGCGGGGCCAGGGCGGCGGCCGTCTGGGCCTCGGTGGGACGGAGTACCAGGTCGTGGTCGTGCGTCACGGGTGTGTGGTGCCCTTCTTGCGTGGCTCTTACTTGGCCTTCGCCGCCGCGATCTGACGGCTCATGATCGTGGTGAGCTCGTACGCGGTGTGCGAGGCCGCGACCGAGGTGATCTCGGCGTGATCGTACGCCGGGGCCACCTCGACCACGTCGGCGGAAACGAGGTTGCAGGAGGACAGTCCGCGGATGATCTCCAGCAGCTCGCGGGAGGTCATGCCGCCCGCCTCGGGGGTGCCGGTGCCGGGGGCGTGCGCCGGGTCCAGGACGTCGATGTCGATGGAGATGTAGAGCGGGCGGTCGCCGATGCGCTGGCGCAGCTGGTCGGCGACCTCGTCGGCGCCGCGGCGGTAGACGTCGGCCGAGGTGACGATGCCGAAGCCCATCTTCGCGTCGTCGTCGAGGTCCTGCTTGCCGTACAGCGGGCCGCGGGTGCCGACGTGGGAGAGGGCTTCGGTGTCGAGGATGCCCTCCTCGACGGCGCGGCGGAACGGGGTGCCGTGGGTGTACTCGGCGCCGAAGTAGGTGTCCCAGGTGTCCAGGTGCGCGTCGAAGTGCAGCAGCGCGACCGGGCCGTGCTTCTTGGCGACCGAACGCAGCAGCGGGAGGGCGATGGTGTGGTCGCCGCCGAGGGTCATCAGGCGGGAGCCGCCCGCGAGGAGTTCGTCGGCGGCGGCCTCGACCGTCTCCACGGCCTCGTTGATGTTGAAGGGGTTCACCGCGATGTCACCGGCGTCCGCGACCTGCGCGAGGGCGAAGGGGGAGGCGTCCTGCGCCGGGTTGTAGGGGCGCAGGAGGCGCGAGGCCTCACGGATCGCATTGCCGCCGAAGCGTGCGCCGGGGCGGTAGGAGACGCCGGAGTCGAAGGGCACGCCGACGACGGCGACGTCGGCGGAGCCGACCTCGTCGAGGCGGGGCAGCCGGGCGAAGGTGGCCGGGCCCGCGTAGCGCGGGATGCGGGAGGAGTCGACGGGTCCGCGCGGCTGCGTGCTCATGGCTGTGCCTCTTTCTCTGGCCTGACGTGTGCGGTCCTTCGAGCGTAAGCGGGCCACAGGAGGGTGGGGAGTGTACGTTTCATCCATCTGGCCCTACTGATGTGTACGGAGTATCCATGCCTGCCGCTCCCCGCGATCCGGAGTACGGCAACGGACCCGCCGGGGAGCCGCTCACCCCGCCGGTGCTCCTCGCCTCGCTGCTCGCCGACCGGGAGCTCGGCCTGCGCCACCTCGCCGGGCCGGCCGCCGCCGGGGTGCACGGCGTGCACGCCTCCGAGATGCCCGACCCCTCCCCCTACCTGCTCGGCGGGGAGCTGCTGCTGACCGCCGGGGCGGGGCCCGCCGAGGACCCCGACGGGTACGTGGCCCGGCTGGCCGGGGCGGGGGCGGCCGCCGTCGGCTTCGGCGTGGCCCCGGTGCACGAGGAGGTCCCGGTCGCGCTGGCCGAGGCCTGCGCCCGGCACGGGCTGCCGCTGCTGGAGGTTCCGCCTCGGACCCCGTTCTCGGCGGTCGCCCGCGCGGTGGGGCGGCTGACGGCGGAGGCCCGGACCCGGGACCTGCGCCGGACCACCGAGGCCCAGCAGGCCCTGGCGGCGGCCGCGGCCCGGCCCGATCCGGTCCCGGCGGTGCTGGCCCGGCTCGCCGCGAGCCTGGGCGGCTCGGTCGCCCTGTGGCCGGGCGCCCGGACGGCGGGTCCGGAGCTGCCCGCCCCGGCCCGGGAGGCGCTGTCCGCGCTGCTGGCCCGGGTCGGCCGCGAGGGCGGGCCCGCCACGGCCACGGACCGGGCGGGCGGACACCACCTGGCCGCCTACGCCCTGGCCGGGCGGGCCGCGCTGGGCACCGCGACCGCGACGCGCGCGCCCGGCGACCACACCGTGGCCTCGGTGGCCGCCGTACTGCTGACCCTGCTCACCGCCGAGCGGCCTGCCGGGGCCGAAGCCGCGGCCCTGACCCGGCTGCTGCTCGACGGGGATCCGGCCGCTGCCCTGACGGCCGGGCCGTGGTACGCCGTCCACGCCCGGGGTACCGGGGATCCGCAGGCCCTCGCGGCCGCGCTGGGCACCGTACTGCTGGCCCCGCACGAGGGCGGCGTGCGGCTGCTGACCGACCGGGAGCCGGGCGCGCAGCCGGGATGGCGGCTGGGGGTGAGCGCACCTGCGGCGCCCGACGCACTGGCCGCGGCCGACGCCCAGGCGGAGCGGGCCCTCCAGCGCGCGGAGGCGGCCCGCACCCCGCTGGCCCGGCACGCGGACGCCGGCTTCGCGGCCTTGGTCGGGGAGGCCGAGGCCCGCGCCCACGCCGAGGCCCTGCTCGGTCCGCTCTCCCCCGCCCTGCGCGAGACCCTGCGCGCCTGGCTGGCGCACCACGGCAGCTGGGACCGCACGGCGGCCGCCCTGGGGGTCCACCGCAACACCGTGCGCCAGCGCGTGGCGCGCTGCGCGGTCCTGCTGGAGCGGGACCCGGACGATCCGGACGTGCGGATGGAGCTGTGGTTCGCGCTGCGCCGGGAGTGATCCGGCCGCGGGTGTGACGTACGCGCGTGCGACCGAGTCTGGACAGCGCGGCCAACTCGTCGGTAACTTAGTCTGAGCAAGCGCTTAATTTAGGCGGCGGACCGCCGCGACGAAGGGAGCCGGCCGTGCGCCGTACGGTGTTCAACGAGGACCACGAGGCGTTCCGCGAGACCATCCGCGCCTTCATCGAGGCCGAGGTCGTCCCCGTCTACGACGAGTGGTTCGCTGCCGGACAGGCGCCGCGCGACTTCTACTACAAGCTCGGCGAGCTGGGCGTCTTCGGCATCAACGTGCCCGAGGAGTTCGGCGGCGCGGGCCTGGACACCCACAAGTTCGAGGCCGTCCTCTACGAAGAGACCTCGCGCGCGGGCGTGAACTTCGGCGGCTCCGGCGTGCACGTGCTGCTCGCCCTGCCCTACCTCAAGATGCTCGCCGACGACGAGCAGAAGAAGCGCTTCCTGCCGAAGTTCGTCTCCGGCGAGGAGATGTGGGCGCTGGCGATGACCGAGCCGGGCACCGGCTCCGACGTCGCGGGCATGAAGACCACCGCCAAGCTCTCCGAGGACGGCACCCACTACGTCCTCAACGGCTCCAAGACCTTCATCACCGGTGGCGTCCACGCCGACCGCGTGATCGTCTGCGCCCGCACCTCCGCCCCCAGCGAGGACGACCGCCGCTTCGGCATCTCCCTCTTCGCCGTGGACACCAAGTCCGAGGGCTACTCCATCGGCCGCAAGCTCGACAAGCTGGGCCTGAAGACCTCCGACACCGCCGAGCTGGCGTTCGTCGACGTGAAGGTCCCCGTCGAGGACCTGCTCGGCGAGGAGGGCAAGGGCTTCTACTACCTCGGCCACAACCTGGCCTCCGAGCGCTGGGGCATCGCCTTCGGCGCTTACGCCCAGGCCGCCGCGGCCGTCCGGTTCGCCCAGAGTTACGTCACGGAGCGCACCGTCTTCGGCAAGCCCGTCGCGCACTTCCAGAACACCAAGTTCGAGCTGGCCGCCTGCCAGGCCGAGGTGGACGCCGCCCAGGCCGTCGCCGACCGCGCGCTGGAGGCCCTGGACGCCGGCGAGCTGACCCCGGCCGAGGCCGCCTCCGCGAAGCTGTTCTGCACCGAGGTCGCGCACCGCGTCATCGACCGCTGCCTGCAGCTCCACGGCGGCTACGGCTACATGAACGAGTACCCGATCGCCCGCCTGTACGCCGACAACCGCGTCAACCGCATCTACGGCGGCACCAGCGAGATCATGAAGTCGATCATCGCCAAGTCGATGGGCCTGTAAGTCCCCTTGAACGAGGCACTGACGGATCTCCTCGATCTGCTCGACCTGGAGCAGATCGAGGAGAACATCTTCCGCGGCACCAGCCGCACCTCTCTGGTGCCGCGCGTGTTCGGCGGCCAGGTGGCCGCCCAGGCCCTGGTCGCGGCCGGGCGCACGGTGCCCGCGGACCGTCTGCCGCACTCGCTGCACTCGTACTTCCTGCGCACCGGCGACTCCGGCGCGCCGATCGTCTACTCCGTGGACCGGATCCGCGACGGGCGGTCCTTCACCACCCGGCGCGTGGTCGCCGTCCAGCACGGCCAGCCGATCTTCCACCTCTCCGCGTCCTTCCAGACGTACGAGGAGGGGCTGGAGCACCAGGTCCCGATGCCTGCGGCCCCGGACCCCGAGTCCCTGCCGACGGCCGCCGAGGCGCTGCCGCCGTACCGCGAGACCTTCCGCGACCCGGGCACCGTCGAGCGACTGCTGGAGGCGCGCGGCGCGGTGGACCTGCGGTACGCGACCACCCCGCCCTGGGGCACGGTCGGCGAGCCGCTGGAGCCCCGCTCGCAGGTCTGGTTCCGCACGCAGGGCAAGCTCGCGGACGACCCGCTGCTGCACACCTGCCTGGCCACCTACGTCTCCGACATGACCCTGCTCGACGCGGTCCTGCTCGCGCACGGGCGCGGCGGCTGGGCGGTGGGCGACGTGGTCGGCGCCTCGCTGGACCACGCGATGTGGTTCCACCGGCCCTTCCGCGCGGACGAATGGCTGCTGTACGACCAGGAGTCCCCGTCGGCCCACGGCGGCCGGGGCCTGGGCCAGGCCCGCATCTACACCCAGGACGGCCGACTGGCGATCACGGTCATCCAGGAGGGCGTGGTCCGCATCCCGCGGACGTGACCGCGCGGGCGCGGTCACGGTCGACCGCACGGTCGACCGTGACCTGCACCACTTCGCACGAAGTGGATTGGACATCGGGCGCTGGGCCCCGGCAGCCTTTGGCGGTTGACCGAACCAGGGGATAGGCATCGTAAGTGGATACCCGCACTTCTCGGTGGTCGGGGCGGTGGTCCCACGGCACCGTTGCCGAACTGCTGACCGGCCGAAACAACAGCCTGGGCTTTATCCGGCTGATTCTGGCGGCGGCCGTTGTCGTCTCCCACGCGCGTGTGCTCGGTTTCGGAAAGACCGAATTCGGCCACTCATTCACGCAGGGCCAGGCCGACCTCGGAAAGTGGTCGGTCTACGGGTTCTTCATCCTCTCGGGGATCCTCGTCACCCGCAGCGGAATACGCCTGGGGCTGGGCAGGTTCCTGTGGCACCGGGCGTTGCGCCTGCTGCCCGGGCTGTGGGCGTGCCTGTTCCTGACGGCATTCGTTGCCGCTCCGGTTCTGCACTGGAAACTGCACGGGAGCCTGGACGGTTTCTGGGGGCACGCATGGGGCCCCGTGGAATACCTGCGGTCGAACGGCGCGATCCAGCTCAACCAGAACGATGTCTCCAATCTGATGTCCGACGCCATGGCCAAGGGTGTCGCTCATGACCGGAGCATCGACGGGGCGTTGTGGTCTCTGTACTACGAGGTCCTCTGCTACGGAGGCGTGGCGCTCCTGGCCCTGACGGGCGTCCTCGCGCGCGCCCGACGCGCGGTGCTGCTGATCGCAGGCCTCCTCGGATGGCTCGTCATCAGGCAGGCCGCCGGCGACCGGTTCTGGGCGGGCTCCTTCGACGCGACCTACTTCCACCCGGTCGACCTTCCCGTACTGGGCTTCACGAATCCGGTCCTCGTCATCTACCTCGGGTTCGCCTTCGCGCTGGGAACGGTCATCGAGCTGTACCGCGAGCGGATACCGGTCAGCGACGTGCTCGGCTTCGCCTCGCTCCTGGTGCTCGTGCTCAGCGCGCACTACGGCTTCCTCTTCGTGGTCGGCCTGCCGGCCTTCGCCTACTTCCTGGTCTGGCTGGCGATCCGCCTCCCGGCCCCCTTCCGCCGGGTCGGCGCGCGCAACGACTACTCGTACGGCATCTACATCTACGGCTTCGTGGTCGAACAGGGGCTGGTCATCCTGGGCTTCGCCCGTTGGGGCCTGCTGCCCTACCTCGGTCTGAGCCTCGCGGTGACCGTCCTGCTGGCGATGCTGTCGTGGCACTGCGTGGAGAAGCCGGCGATGCGCCTGAAGGACCTGGGCGGCCGCCGCCGCGGCGCCCGGGGAGCGGAGGCTGCTTCGGCAACGCCGGACCCGGCGGCCGAGGCGGGCGAAAGAGGCAAGGTCGCCGTCCGCTCCTAAGGCCGGCGGCAGCAGGAAGGGGGGTGAGATCCTTACCGGATCTCACCCCCCTCACTGGTTTTCAGGGGTCAGAGGAGGATGTCGTATCCGATCCAGCCGACGCCGATCAGGCTCCGGCCCTCGGGGAGGAAGTCGAAGAAGTCCCCGGTACGGGTCACTCCGACCTGCTCGGGCTTTCCGTCGGCGTTGAGGTCGCCGGCGTAGGGGGTCCACTCCCCGTTCCACCAGCCCTCCCCGACGACGCTGGAAGCACCGAAGCTGACCGAATCGCCACTGCTGGTGTTCGGGTAGAGGTGGAGCTTGCCAGTGCCGTTGTTGCTGTGCGCCATGATGTCGACCTTGTTGTCGCCGTTCATGTCGGTGAACCGCAGGCTGGGCCAGTACCCGGTGTGCCAGCCGACGCCGATGGAGACGCGACTGCCCAGGGTGTCGGTGCCGGTGCCGCCCTTGTGGGGGTAGACCCACAGGTTGCCGTCGCTTCCGCGGCCGATGACGTCAGTGCGGCCGTCGCCGTTGAGGTCGCCGAAGCCGAGGTCGGCGTAGGTGTCCCAGCCCGTGCCGATCAGGATCGGGTTGGCGAGCGTCTCGGTTCCCGTCCGGCCGGTACCCGGGTACAGGTACAGGTCCCCGAACTTGTTGCGGGTGACGACGTCGGAATACCCGTCGTTGTTGAGGTCGGCGGAGTGCACGTCCGTCCAGTAGTCACGCCACCAGCCGTTGCCGGCGAGGTACCGCTGGCCCAACGTGCTGGTGCCCGTACCGCCGGTGCCCGGATAGATCCATAGATGACCGTTGACGTCACGCACCGCCACGTCGGTGTAGCCGTCGCCGTCGTAGTCCGGCCGGCTCTGGCTGCCGCTGCTCCACAGGCTCTGCCCCGAAGCGGTGTAGATGACGAGGACACCGCGGGGCTGGAGCATCGCGTACGAGCCCGGAGTATTGGTCTTGGTACTCCAGAGAATGGTCTTGGCGTCGGCCGTGACCACGACGAAGCTTCCGTCGCTCTGCATGCGGGCCGTCGCACCCGGGTTCCCCCCGGTGCCGGTGGCCCAGAGCTGCTTGCCGCCCTTGCTCAGCATGACGAGGTTGCCGTCGGACTGCATGACCAGCTTGGAGTTGCCGCTGGAGTACTCCTGCCCCGACGTCAGGGTGGTACCGGCCGGGATGCGGGCGCCCGGAACTCCGTCGATCTGGAACTGCGAGCCGAAGGAGGCGATGGTCGAACCGTCAGCGGTGGTCTTGCCCGGCCAGCCGACCATGGTGTTGTCCGCCTGGCGGGCCCACAGGTCAGCAGCTCCGTCGCCGTTGAGGTCGCCGGACGAGCCGATCTGCGGGTAACTCGCCTGGGGCAGACCGGAGTGGACCTTCGTGCGGGGCAGGGTGCCCCAGGTCGTCAGGTCGACCGTGTGCTTCGGCTCCGGGCTCTTCTTCCCGTGCGTGCTCAGGACGTCGCCCGTGGCGTTGTCCCTCAGCAGCAGGTCCGGCACATCGTCCTTGTTGAGGTCCCCGGCGGCGATGACCGTGTACTTGTTCCAGTCGGTGCCTCCGACGAGCACGGGGGTGGCCTCGTCCAGGTCGCCGTAGACGGAGTTGAAGTAGGCCCAGAGCTTGTCGCCCTGCTTGACGAGGATGTCAGGGACGCCGTCGTTGTCGAGGTTGCCCGGTGCGATGATCTGCTCGGCGTTGGACCAGTGGTTCTCCGCAGGCCGCGCGACGGACTTCTCGACAGGCTTGATGACGCTGCCCTGGCCGTTGTTGCCGTAGACCCACAGCGTCTTGCTCGGCAGACCGGGCTTCTGCTGGAGGGCGAGCATGTCGTTGTAGCCGTTGTCGTCCCAGTCGCCCAGATTGGCGACCTGGGCGCCGGCGAAGGACTTGGCGGAGCTGACCATGGCGGAGAACTTGCCGTTGCCCTGACCCGAGTAGGTCAGGAGGCTGCCGAAGAGGTCGTTGCTCCAGATGTCCCGGTTCCCGTCACCGTTGACGTCGTGGGGTACGTCCTTCGCCGCCGCGCGGCCCGCGTAGAACCGGTACACCGTGGTGTCGGAACGGTTGCCGGCGGCGTCCTGGGTGAAGGCGTAGACGAGGTGCGGGCCGGCGCCGGGCGGGGTGATCTGCGCGGTGAAATCAGTGCCTGCGGCGACGGATGCGCTCTTCACCTCCGGGTCCCAGTCGGTGTAGTAGCCGTACCAGACGACGTCCTTGTCACCGTTGGCGGAGAGGGTGAACGCGCCTGCGCTACGCGCTTTACCGGTGCCCGCGGGCCAGCCGCTCGTGCCGTCGGGGAAGACGGTGGAGCTGATCTTCGGTGCGTCCGCCGGACGGGCCCGGTCGACGGTGAACTTGCAGGACTGGGTCCAGCCCGACTGGGCACCGTCCCCGTCGGTCGTCCGCGCCCGCCAGGTGTAGCTCCCGTCGGGCAGGGAAGCGTCCGGGACGCTCCAGGTGACGAACTTGCCGTTGTTCGAAGGAAGGTTCTGGGTGAGGGTGGGGCTGCTCTCACCGGCCTTGAAGATCTGGAACTCCGTGTTCAGGTTTCCCGCGTCACGGTCGGAGGCCGTCGCGTAGAGCCTGATCGCGGTGTTGCCGATCGCGCCGCCCTGCTCGCACGGGACCCAGGGCGAGACACCCGGGTCGGACGGCGTGTTCGGCGGGTTGTTGTACTCGATCTCCAGCGTCACGGTCTTGGGGTCGAACCGCTTCCAGTGGTACTCGTCGCTCTCGTTGGACGCGTACAGGCCCACGGTCATGCTGGACCAGCCGTTCGACGCCGCTTCCCGGACACCGTTGGTGGCGTTGAACTCCAGGTTCCCGGCGGCGCAGGCGGCCCGGCCCTTGGCCGCATTGACCGTGTCGAGCCAATTGCGCTTACCAGGCTGGTAGTTCCACGTCGTGTCCCGCGAGATCGGGCCGGTGGTCCACAGCTCCACGGGCTTCGGGGTGCAGGACCAGGACCAGGTCTCCTTGATCCGGAACGTCGCCTTCGACACCTGGGCGCCCTTGACGGCGGAGGTGTCGACCTGGAAGAAGGACCGCGAAAGCCCGTTCGTTTCGTCCTCGTACCCGACCCGCACGTCCTCCTTCGTGTTCCAGTAGGAGTTGTCCGCCCAGGTGCGGTAGGCCCACGCCCAGTTCTGCCGGTCGCCCCATGCCACCGAGGGGTCGATGAAGACGGGGTACTTGGTCCCGGCACCCTTCAGGAGGGCCTGGTCGGGCTTGATCTCCAGGTTGCCGCCCGTCACGGTGGTGGGCATCTGGGCGCTCTTGGCTCCCGACGGCGTCACGAAGACGTCCGAAGGGGCTCCGCTCGCTTCCGAAGCGGCGCTGGCCACTCCCATCCGTGCAGCCTGCGCACCGTCTCCCGTGGTGGTCGAGTCCCACATCACCGGATTCGGCGAGGTGAAGATGATCTCGCCGGCCGGATTGGTCGCGGTCAACAGACCCGTCGTCGCGTTCTTGGTGACGTTCAGGCCCACCGTGTCGAGCTTGAATTTGAGCGTCGCGAGGTCGGGGTGCTGCGCCGCCGCGGCAGACTTGACCACCAACAGCTGGGAGAAGCCCTCGACCTCGGCCTTCAGCTGGAGGTCGACGTCCGGAAGAACATTGGCGTAGGTCGCCACGTTCTCGGCGAGCGTCGGCTTGGGCAGCGCCTGCGGCCAGGTGAACGACAGGGTCCGCCCGTTCTTCACCCCGGTCAGCAGCGGGCCGGTGCCACCACCGGAGAAGGCGATCGCGACGGCCGAGGCCTTCGGCTTCACCTTCCCGTCCCCCGCGAACTGCAGCGTCGGATCGGTGGGCACCCAGCCACCGGCCTGCCGGACGCGCACCGTCGTCCCGTGGCGCTTGATCGACCACTTACCGGTCGGCAGCGCCCAGGTGTCCGAGGTCTCTGTGCGCGCGGACGTCAGCTCGTAGGGCTGGCCGGTCTCCTTCGCCTTGGCGAGCGCGAAGTCCTCCGCACTCATGGAGCCCTCAGCGACCGGATCAGTGGCCGCGACGGCAATCGTTGAAGGATTAATCACTGTCAATCCGGTAGCGGTTATTCCGCTTATCAGGGCCATCGAGATGGCCCGTGAAATCCCCCGCCCGCCCGGCACGCCGAGCAGGGCCTCTCTTCTTCTCACATGCACTCCATCTGCCCGATATCCACGGGGCTGACTCTACTGGGAGCTTCGGACAGCATCTGCACCCTGACCTGCAATTTTTACGCCGGTCAGGCGCGTGTCATCCCATATGAGCCACTAGTTCCCCTTGGTCCAATTGGAACAATTCCGGGATGCCGGATTGGCGAATTCTGCCTGTTAGTCTGCGCCGTAAATCTTTCTAGAAGCATGGGGTGGGGTGTGAGAAAATTCAGTGCGCGAGGACTTTCTGTGGCGTTGGCCGCAGCCGTCCTCTCGGGCCTGTTGCCCAGCGCTGTAGCCGTAGCGGATGGCAAATCCAAGCCGTCGCTACCGGAGCTCAAGCAGCCGAAGGCGGTACCGGTCAAGCCGGTCCGCGCGGGTGGCGCAAAGAAGGCCGATGACGCGGGTGCGACTCCGTGGAAGGCGCCGAAGGTCTCCTGGCCGGCTGCCGGTTCGGCAGAGGTGAGTCTGACCTCGACTCCGGCCTCGGGTCCGGTCTCGAAGTCGTTCCTGTCGGGTGCTGCTCGCGGGCCGGTCGTCGACCCGGGTTCGCAGCAGGCCGGCAAGCTCCCGGTCGCGGTCTACGTACCGCCGGGCAAGGCGGCCGAAGCACCGTCGAAGGTGAAGGTCTCCGTCGTCGGCAAGGAGGCGGCGCGCAAGGCCGGCGTCGACGGTGTCCTGCTGTCGGTCGGCCGCTCGGACGGCGGAGCACAGGCCGCACCCGCGAACGTCGAAGTGGACTACAACTCCTTCCGCGGCGCCTACGGCGGCGACTACGCCTCCCGCCTGCGCCTGGTGCAGCTTCCGGCATGTGCGCTGACGACTCCGGAGCGCGCGGAGTGCCGTACGCAGACGCCGCTGCAGACGCAGAACGACACGCGCGCGGGCAAGCTGTCGGCTCAGGTGACCACGCAGGGCGCGGCTCCTTCGGCCAAGTCCGCGGGGGTGTCGGCGAAGTCGGCATCCGCGGCTTCGGGCGGCGCGACGGTCCTCGCCACGACGGCCGGTGACGCCGGCCCGACAGGTGACTACAAGGCGACCTCGCTGCAGCCCTCCGGCTCTTGGAGCGCGGGCGGCTCGACGGGCGCCTTCTCCTGGTCCTACCCGGTGGCGACCCCTGCCGTGCCCGGCGGGCTGGGCCCGCAGATCTCGCTCGGCTACAGCTCCCAGTCCGTCGACGGCCGCACGGGCGTGTCCAACAGCCAGGGCTCGTGGATCGGTGACGGCTGGGGCTGGGAGCCCGGCTTCATCGAGCGCAAGTACAAGCCCTGCAACGACGACAAGACCGGTGGCACCAACACCACCAAGGTCGGCGACCAGTGCTGGTTCAACGACAACGCCACGTTGTCACTGGGCGGCAAGTCGACCGAGCTCGTCCACGAGCAGGGCAAGGGCTGGCACCCGGCCTCGGACTCGGGCGAGAAGGTCGAGAAGCTCACCGGAGCCGTGAACGGCGACAACGACGGTGAGCACTGGAAGATCACCACGACCGACGGTACGCAGTACTTCTTCGGCCTGAACCGCCTGCCGGGCTGGAAGGACGCGACCACGCCGACGACGAACTCGGCCTGGACCGCCCCTGTCTTCGGCAACCAGGCGGGTGAGCCCTGCTACAACGCCTCGTTCGCGAGCGCCTGGTGCAAGCAGGCCTGGCGCTGGCAGCTCGACTACGTCGTCACCCCCGGCGGCGACGCGATGGCGTACTACTGGAAGACCGAGACCAACAACTACGGCCGGAACGTCTCCGAGACGACCGGCAAGGCCACGGTCACGCCGTACATCCGCGGCGGCTGGCTCGACCACATCGACTACGGGCTCCGCTCCGACGCCGTCTACAGCGGCAAGGCAATGGCCCAGGTGAAGTTCGGCGTCAGCGAGCGCTGCCTCACCAACTGCGGCACCTTCGACGAGACCAACGCGAAGAACTGGCCGGACTCCCCGTACGACTTGTTCTGCAAGGACGGCTCCACGGAGTGCAAGGGCCAGTACTCGCCGACCTTCTGGTCCCGGATGCGCCTGACCGGCATCCACACCAAGGTCCTCACCGGCGGCGCGTACCAGGACGTCGACTCCTGGACCCTGGACCAGAACTTCCCGCCGGCGGGCGACGGCATATCCACCCCGATGTGGCTGAAGTCCATCTCCCGCACCGCCAAGGCGGGCGCCGCGGAGGACGTCCCGCTCGACCCCGTCACGTTCGCGGGTGAGCAGCGTCCGAACCGGGTCGACAAGACCGGTGACGGTCTGGCTCCCTACGTGCGCCTGCGGATGTCCCAGGTCAACACCGAGACCGGTGGCACCATCGGCGTCACCTACTCGCAGCAGGACTGCACCCCGACCACGCTACCGGCTTCGGACGGGACGAACACGACCCGCTGTTTCCCGGTCAAGTGGGCCTGGGAGGGTGACACCTCCAAGCTCGACTGGTTCAACACCTATGTCGTCAACCAGATCGTGGAGGGCGACAACCTCGCATCGACGCCCGACAAGGTGACCTCGTACACCTACGTCGGCGGAGCGGCCTGGGACAAGGACACCAGCGAGTTCACCAAGGCCGAGGACCGCGTCCACTCCGTCGCCCGCGGTTACGGACTCGTCCAGACCCGCACCGGTGCGGCCAGTGACCCGAAGACGCTGTCCGAGACCCGCTACTTCCGGGGCCTCGACGGCAAGGAGGTGAAGGACGGCGCGGGCGCCGCGGTCATCGACCGGCCCGAGTTCGCGGGCATGGTCCGCGAAACGGCCACGTACGACGGTGATGACACCGCCAAGCTCGTGAGCGCGACGTCGAGCACGCCGTGGCGTTCGGCCGAGGTGGCCAAGCGCCTGCGTCCGGGGCTGCCCAACCTCACCTCCTACAAGACGAACGTCGAGAAGGAGTCGACCCGCACCACCGTCACCGGTGGCACCCGGACGACCGAGACCAGTCGGCACTTCGACGAGTACGGCATGGCGGACTGGCAGTCGAGCACCGGTGACACCGCAAAGGCCGGCGACGAGTCCTGCACCCGGACCACCTACGCGCGCAACACGGCGACGTGGATCCTGGACCGGCAGAGCCGCGTCGAGACCGTCGCGCTTCCGTGCGAGACGAGCGGTGCCACTCCGGCCGACGTCATCAGCGACACCCGGACCTACTTCGACAACGGCACGCTCGGCACCGTCCCCGGGCGCGGCCTGGTGACGAAGACCGAGAAGATCAACGGCAAGGGCGACGGCTACGACATCGCGTCGACCGTCCCGTCGACCTGCGGTGCGGCCAAGGACCAGCTCTGCTACGACCTGTACGGCCGCGCACTGGCGGCCGCCGACGCCTACGGAAAGGTGACCACCACCGCGTACACGCCGGCCATCGGCGAGGTCCCGACCTCGATGACGGCGACGAACCCGCTGGGGCACGCCGCCACCAGCCAGCTCGACCCCTTGCGGGGCCAGGCCACCAAGGTCACCGACCCCAACGGCAAGGTCACCACGACGACGTACGACGCACTGGGCCGGGTGACGAAGGTCTGGGCCCCGAACTGGGCCGCCGAGACCTACCCGGACCTGCCGAGTCGCGTCTTCCACTACACCGTCCGCAACAGCGGTCCCAACGTCGTCACGTCCAAGACGCTGACGCACGACTACGAATACTCCGTCGCACACTCCATCCAGGACGGTCTGCTGCGTGAGCGGCAGACGCAGACCCAGTCGCCCGACCTGTCCGGCCGTCTGATCACGGAGACCTTCTACGACACGCGCGGCCTGGCGTGGCGCACCTCCGGCACCTACTACGCCGACGGCACGCCCTCGCCCGATCTGGTCACGGGACAGGAACTCAACTACCCGTCCTCCACCGACACCCTCTTCGACGGTGCCGGCCGCCCGACTGCGGTGATCGCGAAGAAGTTCGGTACCGAGACCAAGCGCACCACGACCAGCTACACCGGCGACACGACCACGGTCAGTCCGCCCCCGGGCGGTACCACGACCACGACGGTCGTCGACGCGCTGGGTCACACGGTCGAGGTCAAGCAGTACACCGACCCGGCCCGCACCACCTCGCAGTCGACCGTCTACACCTACAACAAGCTCGGTCAATTGAGCCAGGTCACCGACCCGGTCAACGCCAAGTGGACTTATACCTACGACGTCCGCGGCCGCCAGGTCGAGGTGAACGACCCGGACAAGGGCGTCTCCAAGACGGCGTACGACACCGGTGACCGCGTCACCGATGTCACCGACGCCCGCGGTATCACCCTGCACACCGACTACGACGACCTCGGTCGCGCTGTCGCCACCAAGCAGGGCGCGACGACGCTGACCTCGACCGTCTACGACACCGTGGCCAAGGGCAAGCCGGCCAAGTCCACGCGCTACGTCGACGGCAGGGCGTACACCTCGGAGGTCCTGTCCTACAACGACCTCTACCAGCCGCTGGAAACCCAGGTCACCATCCCGTCCACCCCCGACACCGGCGCGATGGCCGGCACGTACAAGTGGACGAACGCCTACAACATCGCCGGCCAGGTCCGCACGACCAGGCACCCGGCCATGGGCGGCCTCCCGGCCGAGACGGTCGGCAGCACCTACCAGCCGGTGTCCGGCCTGCTCGACAGCATGGGCGCGGGCAACACCCCCCTGGTCGGGGCGATGACCTACGACCACTACGGCCGCACGATCCGCCAGGAACTCGGGGCATCCACCCAGAGCCTGTACCGGACGAACGAGTACGACGAGCACACCGGTGCCCTCACCCGCACCGTCACCGACCGGGAGCTCGCGCCCCAGCGGATCGAGGACACCAAGTACACCAACGACCCCGCCGGCAACCTGACGGCGATCGCTTCGGCCTACGGCCAGGATGCCGCCCGGACGACGGACACCCAGTGCGTCAACCTCGACTCCCTGCGCCGCATCACCGAGGCCTGGACCAACAAGGGCGAGACCTGCGCGGCGACGCCTTCCGCAACCGTCATCGGTGGCGAGGACCCGTACTGGACCACGTACACCTACGACGCCGTCGGCAACCGCAAGACGGAGACCAAGCACAAGACCGCCTCGGGCCCGACCGCGGACACGGTCCGCACGTACGCGCCCCCGACGCCCGGGAAGCACAACCTCCCGAAGGTCACCCAGACCGGCACGGGCCCGCACGACGAAACGTTCACCTACGACGCCACCGGCAACACCAAGACCCGCAAGAGCGGCACGGGTGAGACCCAGTACCTCGACTGGGACGCGGAGGGACGCCTCAAGTCCCTCGTGCAGGGCCTGACCACCGACTCGTTCATCTACGACGCGACCGGTAACCGCCTCCTGCGCAAGGAGAAGGACAGCACCACGCTGTACCTGCCGTCCGGCAACGAGCTGAAGCTCGACAAGACGGGCACGGTGACCGGCACCCGCTACTACGGCGGTGTCGCCGTCCGCACGGGCGGCAAGCTCACCTTCACCTTCGCGGACCACCACAACACCGGCACCACCCAGGTGACCGCCGACGCGACCCAGACGGTCACCCGCCGCAAGACGGGCCTGTTCGGCGAGACCCGCGGAACCCAGCCGACGACGTGGACCGGCGAGAAGACCTTCGTCGGAGGCACGAAGGACAACGACAGCGGCCTGACCCACATCGGAGCCCGCGAGTACGACCCCCTGATCGGCCGCTTCATCTCCGTCGACCCGATCATGGACCCCAAGGACGCCCAGCAGCTCCACGGCTACACCTACGCTGCGAACAACCCCTTCACTTTCTCCGACCCCGACGGCCTGAAGTACTTCGAGGGCCACAACACCGACCAGGGCTTCCAGTCCAAGCCCCAAAGCGTTGTCAGTGCGGCTACGAGGTACGGCCACTACGGGGACAACAGGCCCAACAGGACCTGGAATCAAATCAGGAGTGCCCGCCAGATAGCGAAGAGCGGCGGCCGACTGAGCAAGGAAGACATCGTTCTACTCGCGAACGACCTCGACCGCGAGGACTTCCTGAACACGCGCTGGCCCAATTCGTGGCACACGCAGGGGAAACAGCCGTGGGCGCGCCCCGAGAGCCGCAATCCCACCATGAATCTCGCAGAACTGACGCTCTGCGCCGAAAACCCGCTGCAGTGCTGGAAGGTCAAGGAGGTGATGGAGTGGGCGTGGGACGTTTCAGGTTCTGAGCCAGATTCGAACGTAAACAACAACGCCTATCGACACGCCCTTTGGCAGGGTCGCATGACGGCAGAATTCGGCGCCAAGGCAGCTGAATCATGGGCTGAAGCCCACGAGGCCTATTTCCCGTACAAAGAACAGCGCGACCACATTGCCGATCTCTACAACAACGTTCGCGGGAGGGCGATTGGGCAGGACATCCGCCAAGAAGCCAAGAAGGACCACAAGGACGCGGGTGAGTGGCTAGAATCAAAGAACTACGAGCCGCTGATATCTCGAGCCAGAGAATTCGCCAGCTCCGACCAAATCGCAAAGGAAGACTACTTCAAAATCAACATCTCCACCTTGAAACCTCGAGTACGATCGTGAGCGCAATCCTTCGACACGCCAGAGTGCCGGTATTCCTCCTTGCCGCAAGCTTCGCCACCACATCATGCGGGTCGACGAAGCACGACACCGAGGAACTTGCCGCAATGGATGTGACAGGCACCTGGGAGAGCAACAAGGGTGGCCGAATCGTTTTCACGGAAGACGGATCGGTCTCGTTTAGCAACATCACACAGGATCCGTACTGCGTCCCGGAGGATCTTCGGAACGCGGTTCCACGAGCATCCGGAAACGGCACATGGGTGTTCGAAACAATCCCGGACGAGCATCCGGGCGTGCGGATAAAATTCGACACAGGATTGGAGAAACCAGCCCATTGCGGCCTGAATGCATTTTGGGTGGGGAAGCGCCCCTACTCGGAGATGTATCTACGTCAGGACGACGGCATGGGAGAACGCTACAAACGGGATCCCTCGGCACACTGAGAAAGTGCGCGAAAGTGCGTCCGCAGTGACCCATCCGGCTGGGTCCCGGCCGTGAGAGCCGGAACGCCGACGCGTACACCCGTGCAGTCCGCGCGCAAGGGGTGAGGGTCTCGTCGGCTCGGTCGTGACGACGAGCCGATGAGACCCTCACCCTCGCGGGGCCAGCTGTCGGCCCGGGCTTCCCGCCCGGAGCCGCGCTACTCCCCCGCCAGGCCCGCCGCGTTCAGGAGGTAGGCCACCAGCGGGTCGTAGTAGCGGGGGTCGCGGACGTGGTCGTCCAGGGGGACCGCCACCTGGAGGGTGCCCTCGGCTTCGCCGAGGAAGAGGGCCGGGTCGTTGCAGTCGGCGTAGCCGACCGCGTCCAGGCCGCGCTGGGCGGCGCAGCCCGCCCAGCCGTGGTCGGCGACGACCAGGTCCGGCTGCGGGCGGTTCTCGGCCGTCAGGCCGTCCAGGATCGCGGCCATCGGCTGCGGCGAATGGGTGTGCCACAGGGTCGCGCCCCGCTCCAGTACCGCGACGTCCGCGAACTGCCACACCGAGCCCTCGTCCGCCACCAGGCCGGAGGGGATGACGACGATCTCGCACCCGGCCGCCCGCAGGGCCGCCGCCGTCGCCCGGTGGACGTCAAGCAGGCCGCCCGGGTGGCCTGTGGCCAGCAGCACGCTCTGCCGGTCGGCCGCCGCCTTGCGCAGCCGCGCCGCCAGCCGGTCCAGGCCGGCCACGGTCAGCTCGGGGTCGATGGTGTCCTGGCCGTAGCGGACCTCAGGGTCGTCCACGACGCCGCAGCGCTCCGCCATCACGGCGAGCACGTCCTGCTCGTCGGTCCAGCGGTCGCCCAGTTCCAGGCCCAGCCAGTAGTGCCGGTCGCCGTTGGCGAGCTTGCGGTAGTGGGAGAGGTTGTTCTCGCGCGGCGTCGCGACCTGCCCCGCGATCCGCGTGCGGACCAGATGGTCGATGAGTTCGGCGCGGCTCGGCGCTTCAATAGATCGGTCGGACGTCTCTATCGGCTTCGGCATGCGGGCCATTCTGCCGCCGCCGGGCCGGAGGCGGCGCGTCCAGTCCGGTCGGCGGACGCCCCGGGTCATGCCGACAGCGCCCCGAACGCCCCGTGGGCCAGGCGGCGCAGCAGCGACTCCGTCGCCTCCCGGCCCAGGGCCGCCAGGTGCGGGGTGGAGTTGAGCAGGCCGAACACCGCGTGCACGGCGACCCGCACCTCCGCCTCGCCCACCTCGGGGTGCAGCTCCCGTACGACGTCCACCCACAGCTCCACGTACTGGCGCTGGAGCTGCCGTACGAGCTTGCGATCGGCCTCCCGCAGCCGGTCGAGCTCCCGGTCGTGCACGGTGATCAGCGCCCGGTCGTCGAGCGCGAAGTCGATGTGGCCGTCGATGAGGGAGGACAGGACCCGGCACGGGTCCCCCGCCGCCTCCGCCACCCGGTGGCGGCCGCCGGTGAGGAGCCGTTCGCTGATGCCGACGAGCAGCTCGGCGAGCATGGCGTCCTTGCCCGCGAAGTGCCGGTACAGGCCGGGGCCGCTGATGCCCACAGCGGCCCCTATCTCGTCGACGCCTACGCCGTGGAAGCCGCGCGCGGCGAAGAGGCGGGCGGCCTCACTGAGGATCTGCTCGCGACGGGTCGGGGCGGCCGCTCTGGTGCTCATGGGAAACCATTCTAGACAGGGCCGTTAGCGGTCGTTAACCTAAGCCGTAGATGCGTTAACGCTTATTAACAACGTGTACCGAGCAAGTGGAACGAGCAAGGGAGCTCGACCGATGCAGCAGGCACCAGTGCTGACGAGCGCCGCGGACCCGGCGTCCGAGGCCTGGCGGACCAACGAGGCCGCCCACCGCGAGCTGACCGAGGGCCTGCGCGCCCGGCTCGACGCGGCCCGGCTCGGCGGCGGCGAGAAGGCCCGCGCCCGCCACACCGCCCGCGGAAAGCTCCTTCCGCGCGACCGCGTGGACACCCTCCTCGACCCGGGTTCCCCCTTCCTGGAGCTGGCCCCGCTGGCCGCCGAGGGCATGTACGGGGGCTCCGCCCCCGCGGCCGGCGTCATCGCCGGCATCGGCCGGGTCAGCGGACGCGAGTGCGTGATCGTCGCGAACGACGCCACCGTCAAGGGCGGCACGTACTACCCGATGACCGTCAAGAAGCACCTGCGCGCCCAGGAGGTGGCGCTGGAGAATCGTCTCCCCTGCCTCTACCTGGTCGACTCCGGCGGTGCCTTCCTGCCCATGCAGGACGAGGTCTTCCCGGACCGGGAGCACTTCGGCCGCATCTTCTACAACCAGGCGCGCATGTCGGGTGCCGGCATCCCGCAGATCGCCGCCGTCCTCGGATCGTGCACCGCGGGCGGGGCGTACGTGCCGGCCATGAGCGACGAGGCCGTCATCGTCCGCAACCAGGGCACGATCTTCCTCGGCGGCCCGCCGCTGGTGAAGGCCGCCACCGGCGAGGTCGTCACGGCCGAGGAGCTCGGCGGCGGCGAGGTCCACTCCCGCGTCTCCGGCGTGACCGACCACCTCGCGGAGGACGACGCGCACGCGCTGCGGATCGTACGGAACATCGTGGCGACCCTGCCCGAGCGCGGGACCCTTCCCTGGTCGGTGGAGGCTCCGGAGGAGCCGAAGGTGGACCCGGCCGGGCTGTACGGCGCGGTCCCCGTCGACTCGCGCACCCCCTACGACGCCCGCGAGATCATCGCGCGGATCACGGACGGCTCCCGCTTCCAGGAGTTCAAGTCCGAGTTCGGCCAGACGCTGGTCACCGGCTTCGCCCGGATCCACGGCCACCCGGTCGGCATCATCGCGAACAACGGCATCCTGTTCGCCGAGTCCGCCCAGAAGGGCGCCCACTTCATCGAGCTGTGCGACCAGCGCGGCATCCCGCTGCTCTTCCTCCAGAACATCTCCGGCTTCATGGTCGGCCGCGACTACGAGGCGGGCGGCATCGCCAAGCACGGCGCCAAGATGGTGACGGCCGTGGCCTGCGCCCGGGTTCCGAAGCTGACGGTGGTGGTCGGCGGCTCGTACGGCGCCGGCAACTACTCGATGTGCGGGCGGGCCTATTCGCCCCGCTTCCTGTGGATGTGGCCCAACGCCAAGATCTCCGTGATGGGCGGCGAGCAGGCCGCCTCGGTCCTCGCGACGGTCAAGCGCGACCAGATCGAGGGCGCCGGCCAGGAGTGGCCGGCCGAGGACGAGGAGGCCTTCAAGGCCCCGGTCCGCGCCCAGTACGAGGAGCAGGGCAACGCCTACTACGCCACGGCGCGGCTGTGGGACGACGGGGTCATCGACCCCATGGAGACCCGTCAGGTGCTGGGACTGGCCCTGACCGCGTGCGCGAACGCCCCGCTGGGCGACTCGGGCTTCGGCATCTTCCGTATGTGACGTGAGGACCTCACTGATGTTCAGCACTGTTCTGGTCGCGAACCGCGGCGAGATCGCGGTCCGGGTCATCCGCACCCTGCGGGAGCTCGGCATCCGCTCCGTGGCCGTCTTCAGCGACGCGGACGCGGACGCCCGCCACGTACGGGAGGCCGACACCGCCGTCCGCATCGGTCCGGCGGCGGCCGCGGAGAGCTACCTGTCGGTGGAGCGGCTGCTGGATGCCGCGAAGCGGACGGGCGCCGAGGCGGTCCACCCGGGCTACGGCTTCCTCGCGGAGAACGCCGCCTTCGCGCAGGCCTGCACGGACGCCGGACTGGCCTTCATCGGGCCGCCCGCCACCGCCATCTCCCTCATGGGCGACAAGATCCGCGCGAAGGAGACGGTGAAGGCGGCGGGCGTACCCGTGGTCCCCGGCTCCTCGGGCAGCGGCCTCACGGACGCCGAACTGGTCGCGGCGGCCTCGGGGATCGGCATGCCGGTCCTGCTGAAGCCCTCGGCGGGCGGCGGCGGCAAGGGCATGCGGCTCGTCCGGGACGAGGCGGTGCTGGCCGAGGAGATCGCGGCCGCCCGCCGCGAGGCCCGCTCGTCCTTCGGTGACGACACCCTCCTGGTGGAGCGGTGGGTGGACCGGCCCCGGCACATCGAGATCCAGGTGCTGGCGGACTCCCACGGCAACGTGGTGCACCTCGGCGAGCGCGAGTGCTCCCTCCAGCGCCGGCACCAGAAGGTCATCGAGGAGGCCCCCTCGGTCCTGCTCGACGAGAAGACCCGCGCGGCGATGGGCGCGGCGGCCGTGGACGCGGCCCGCTCCTGCGGGTACGTCGGCGCGGGCACGGTGGAGTTCATCGTCCCCGGCGGCGACCCCTCCTCCTACTACTTCATGGAGATGAACACCCGCCTCCAGGTCGAGCACCCGGTGACCGAGCTGGTCACCGGCCTGGACCTGGTGGAGCTCCAGCTGCGGGTCGCCTCCGGCGAGGCGCTGCCCGTCACGCAGGACGACATCCGGCTGACCGGGCACGCGATCGAGGCCCGCGTCTGCGCTGAGGACCCGGCGCGCGGCTTCCTGCCGTCCGGCGGTACGGTCCTGGCCCTGTCGGAGCCGTCGGGCGGTGCGGTCCGTACGGACTCGGGCCTGACGGCGGGCGTGCCGGTGGGGTCGACGTACGACCCGATGCTGTCGAAGGTCATCGTCCACGGGCCGGACCGCCCGGCCGCCCTGCGCCTGCTGCGGGCGGCCCTCGCCGACACGGTGATCCTGGGCGTCCAGACGAACGCCGGCTTCCTGCGGCGGCTGCTGGCCCACCCGGACGTGGTGTCCGGCGACCTGGACACCGGCCTGGTCGAGCGCGACCTTTCCGAGCTGCTGCCGGAAAGTGTCCCGCCGGAGGTGTACGCGGCTGCCGCCCTGCTGGCGGGCGCCGTGCCGGAGGCGCGGTCGGCGGGGTGGGTCGACCCGTTCGACGCCGCCGACGGCTGGCGCATGGGCGGCACGCCCGCCTGGACGGTGCACCACTTCCGCCTTCCCGGCCAGGACCCGGTGGAGGTCCGTACCCGGCAATTGGGTGCCGAGCAGGAGATCCTGCTGGGCGCGGTCGACGCCGGCGCACCGGCCCGCGGCCGGATCGTCAGCCGCACCCCAGGCACCGTCACCATCGAACTCGACGGCGTCACACACCGCTTCAGCCACGCCCCCTCCCCGGAGGGGACCTGGCTCGGCCGCGACGGCGACTCCTGGCACGTGCAGGCGTACGACCCCGTCGCGGCGAACCTCAGCGGCGGCGGACGCAGCGGCGCGGACACCCTCGCCGCCCCCATGCCCGGCACCGTCACCGTCGTCAAGGTGGCCGTCGGCGACAAGGTGACGGCCGGTCAGAGTCTGCTCGTCGTCGAGGCGATGAAGATGGAGCACGTCATCTCCGCCCCGCACGCGGGCACGGTCACCGAGCTCGACGTCTCGCCCGGCACCACCGTCGCCATGGACCAGGTACTGGCCGTCGTCACCCCGGACGAGGAGGAGGACGCGTGATCGGGCTGCCCATGAACGTCCCGGCCCCCGGCCTGCCGGCCCGGGTCCGCATCCACGAGGTCGGCGCCCGCGACGGCCTGCAGAACGAGAAGACGGCCGTCCCCACGGAGGTCAAGGCGGAGTTCGTCCACCGCCTGGCCGCCGCCGGCCTGACCACGATCGAGGCGACCAGCTTCGTGCACCCCAAGTGGGTGCCCCAGCTCGCCGACGCCGAGCAGCTCTTCCCGCTGCTCGCCGACGTGGACGCCGACCTGCCCGTCCTCGTGCCGAACGAGCGCGGCCTGGACCGCGCGCTCGCTCTCGGGGCCACCCGTATCGCGGTGTTCGGTTCGGCCACGGAGACCTTCGCCTCCCGCAACCTCAACCGCACCGTCGCCGAGTCGCTCACCATGTTCGAGCCCGTCGTGGCCCGGGCCAGGCAGGGCGGGGCGCACGTGCGCGGCTATCTGTCCATGTGCTTCGGCGACCCCTGGGAGGGCGCCGTCCCGGTCCACCAGGTCGTCTCCGTGGCCAAGGCCCTGCTCGACCTCGGCTGTGACGAGCTGAGCCTCGGCGACACGATCGGCGTCGCCACCCCGGGCCATGTCCAGGCCCTGCTGTCCGCGCTGAACGAGGCCGGTGTCACCACCGACCGCATCGGCGTGCACTTCCACGACACCTACGGCCAGGCCCTGTCCAACACCCTCGCCGCGCTCCGGCACGGCGTCACCACCGTCGACGCCTCCGCGGGCGGACTCGGCGGATGCCCGTACGCGAAGAGCGCCACCGGCAACCTCGCGACCGAGGACCTGGTGTGGATGCTCGACGGTCTCGGCATCGAGACCGGGGTCGACCTGGCCGCCCTCACCGCCACGAGCGTGTGGATGGCCGAACAGCTGGGACGCCCCAGCCCCTCCCGTACCGTCCGCGCCCTCTCCCACAAGGAGTAGTCACACCATGTCCCTCGACCACCGGCTCACCCCTGAGCACGAGGAACTCCGCCGTACCGTCGAGGCGTTCGCCCACGACGTGGTCGCCCCGAAGATCGGCGACCTGTACGAGCGGCACGAGTTCCCCTACGAGATCGTCGCCGAGATGGGCCGCATGGGCCTGTTCGGCCTGCCCTTCCCGGAGGAGTACGGCGGCATGGGCGGGGATTACCTCGCCCTCGGCATCGCCCTGGAGGAGCTGGCCCGCGTCGACTCCTCGGTCGCCATCACCCTGGAGGCCGGGGTCTCGCTCGGCGCCATGCCCCTCTACCTCTTCGGCACCGAGGAGCAGAAGAGGCAGTGGCTGCCGAAGCTGTGCTCCGGCGAGGTGCTGGGCGCCTTCGGCCTGACCGAGCCGGGCGCGGGCTCGGACGCCGGCGGGACCCGCACGACCGCCGTCAAGGACGGCGACGAGTGGGTCATCAACGGCTCGAAGTGCTTCATCACCAACTCCGGTACGGACATCACCGCTCTGGTCACGGTCACGGCCGTGACGGGCCGCAAGGCGGACGGCCGCCCGGAGATCTCCTCGATCCTCGTCCCGTCCGGCACCCCGGGCTTCACGGTGGCCGCCCCGTATTCGAAGGTCGGATGGAACTCCTCGGACACCCGTGAGCTGTCCTTCGACGACGTACGGGTCCCGCTCGCCAACCTGGTGGGCGAGGAGGGCCGCGGATACGCCCAGTTCCTGCGGATCCTGGACGAGGGCCGCATCGCCATCTCCGCGCTCGCCACCGGCCTCGCGCAGGGCTGTGTGGACGAGTCGGTGAAGTACGCCAGGGAGCGTCACGCCTTCGGCAAGTCGATCGGCGACAACCAGGCCATCCAGTTCAAGCTGGCCGACATGGAGATGCGCGCCCACATGGCCCGCATCGGCTGGCGCGACGCGGCGTCCCGCCTGGTGGCCGGGGAGCCGTTCAAGAAGGAGGCGGCGATCGCGAAGCTGTACTCCTCCACGGTGGCCGTGGACAACGCCCGTGACGCGACGCAGATCCACGGCGGCTACGGGTTCATGAACGAGTATCCGGTGGCGCGCATGTGGCGGGACTCCAAAATCCTGGAGATCGGCGAGGGCACCAGCGAGGTCCAGCGCATGCTGATCGCCCGCGAGTTGGGCTTCGCAGGCTAGTCCGGACGCCCGTGCGGGCGCGGGTGGTGTGAGGGGGCCCGAAAAAAGTTAGGGCCCCCTTACCGTTTTCGGCCAAGGTTAGGCTAACCTTCCCCACGAACGGCACGCTGGTGGCCGCCCCGGTACGCACGAAAACGGACATCGATTATGCCCAAGTCCCGCAGCTTCTCCTTCACCCGTCGCGGCTTCGTCGCCGCGGGCGGCGCCCTCGGTCTCGTCGCCGCGCTCGCCGCGTGCGCAGGCACCGACTCGGCGAAGGGTGACGGCGACAAGGGCAGCACCGCCGCCGCGTCCACCGGTCCCTGGACCTTCAAGGACGACCTCGGCAAGGACGTCAGCGCCAAGTCGACGCCGAAGAACATCGTCGCGTTCACCGGCACCGCCGCCGCGCTGTACGACTACGGCGTCTCGGTCAAGGGCGTCTTCGGCCCGACCAAGACCGCCGACGGCAAGCCCGACGTCCAGGCCGGCTCGATGGACATCTCCAAGGTCGAGATCCTCGGCAACGTCTACGACGAGTTCAACGTCGAGAAGTACGCCGCCCTCCAGCCCGACCTGCT
Source organism: Streptomyces virginiae (assembly GCF_040638905.1). Taxonomy (GTDB): domain Bacteria; phylum Actinomycetota; class Actinomycetes; order Streptomycetales; family Streptomycetaceae; genus Streptomyces; species Streptomyces virginiae_B. Next base: position 55,779 of record NZ_JBEZYV010000026.1, read on the forward strand.
CGTCACCAACACTTGGGACGGCTCGTACTGGTACGTGCCCGAGGCCTCCAAGGACAAGATCCTGAAGCTGGCCCCGCACGCTGCGATCGGCGTCGGCGGCAACGTCTCGATGGACAAGGCCCTGGAGCGCACGGCGGACCTCGCCAAGTCGCTGGGCGCCGACATGAACGCCAAGGCCGCCGTCGACGGCAAGGCCCGCTTCGAGGCTGCCGCCGCCAAGGTCCGCGAGGCCACCAAGGCCAACCCGGGCATCAAGGTCCTGGTCGGCTCCGGCTCCGCCGACCTGTTCTACGCCTCCACCCCGGACACCTCGGCCGACCTGAAGTACTTCAAGTCCCTCGGCGTCGAGTTCGTCACCCCCGAGAAGCTCGACGAGGGCGGCTTCTTCGAGAGCCTCAGCTGGGAGAACGCCGGCAAGTACAAGGCCGACCTGGTCCTGCTCGACAACCGCACCGGCACCCTGCAGCCGGAGGAGCTGAAGGCCAAGGCCACCTGGGCCGAGATGCCCGCCGTGAAGGCCGGCCAGGTCACCCCGCGCACCACCGAGCCGATCTTCTCGTACGACAAGTGCGCGCAGATCCTCGAGGACCTCGCGAAGGCCGTCCAGAACGCCAAGAAGGTCGCCTGACCCTCGCGCGGCGCCCGGTGACCCCGGGCGCACGACCCCAGGGCGTGTCCACGCGGACACGCCCTGGACCGGCGTCAGGCCGTACCGACTTCCAGGGGGACTTTCCGCATGACCGTCACCGCGTCCGACACCCCGGCCGCCTCGCACTTCCGCTTCTTCACGCTCGAAGTGCTCCGCACGCGCCGTCTGGGCCGCTCGTTCCTGCGCGTCACGTTCGGCGGTGAGTCGCTCGCGGACTTCCGTTCGGGCGGCTTCGACCAGAGCCTGTCGCTCTTCCTCCCCCCGTCCGGCGTGGAGCACACGGTGCTCCCGTCCACGGACGAGGACACGTGGTTCACCGCCTGGCGCGCCATGCCGGACGCGGAGCGGCCGGTGATGCGCTCCTACACCGTGCGCGAGCAGCGCCGTGACGACCGGGGAGCCGTCGAGGTCGACATCGACTTCGTCCTGCACGGGGACTCCTCCCCCGCCTCCCGCTGGGCCGGGCGCGCGAGCGCCGGCCGCCGGATCCTGGCGATCGGCCCGGCCGTCGCCGAGAACAAGTCCGTGCGCTTCCAGGCCCCGGCCGACACCGACGCGGTCTGGATGTACGCGGACGAGACCGCCCTTCCGGCCGCGGCCGGAATCCTGGACCGGCTGCCCGCGGGCACCCGGGTCCGGGCCTGGTTCGAGGTCCCGCACGAGGACGACCGGTTCGAACTGGGCACGCTCGCCGACGCGGACATCACGTGGATCGTGCGCGAGGGCGAGGGCGAGGACGGAGAGCGGACCGGCCGGGTGCTGGACGCGCTCCGCTCGGCGCAACCGCCGGCCGCGCGGGCCCCGTACGTATGGCTGGCGGGCGAGGCGGGCACGGTGCGCGCGGTGCGCCGCCACTTCGTGCAGGAACGATCCGTCGACCGCCGCTCGGTGCGCTTCACCGGCTACTGGCGGCTCGGCGCGAGCGAGGAGCAGCTCCTCACCGAGGCGTACGAGGGCAAGGCTCCCAGCGAGGACCCCGCTTCCGAGCTGTAGTCAGCTCCCGTTCGGTCCACAGCAGTTCGAGGCGGGCCCTGGTTGTCGACCGGGGCCCGTCTCCATTTGGGCATTCCGTTTAGGTTAGGCTAACCTAAACATCACACACCCCACTCTCCCCTTCTCCCCCCCTGCCCGGAGGAAAGTTGATGCGCCAGCATCTGCTGAACGAGACGACCGCGGATATCTACCGCCGTTCTGTCACCGAGGGCGTCGACCGAGTCGCCGCCAAGCTCGCCACCACCGAACGGCCCCACACCGGCATATCCGTCGACGAACTCGCCCCGGTCATCAACGGGATCGACCTCGACACCCCGCTCGGCGACTCCTCCGCCGCACTGGCCGAGCTGGAGGACGTCTACCTCCGCGACGCCGTCTACTTCCACCACCCGCGCTACCTGGGCCACCTCAACTGCCCGGTCGTCATCCCCGCGGTGGTCGGCGAGGCCGTCATGGCCGCCGTCAACTCCTCCCTCGACACCTGGGACCAGTCCATCGGCGGCACGCTCATCGAGCGCCGCCTCATCGACTGGACCACGCGCCGCATCGGCCTCGGGGAGAACGCGGACGGAATCTTCACCTCCGGCGGAAGCCAGTCCAACTTCCACGCCCTGCTGCTGGCCCGCGACGAGGCCTGCCGCACCGTCATGAAGCGCGCCATGGACGCCGGGATCGGCCTGACCAAGGCCGAACTCCTCCCGAAGCTGCGCATCTTCACCTCCGACGCCAGCCACTTCAGCGTGCAGAAGTCGGCCGCCATGCTCGGTCTGGGCTACGAGGCCGTCATCTCCGTACCCGTCGACCGCAACCGCCGCATGGACACCTCCGTCCTCGCGCTGGAGCTGGAGAACTGCGCCGCCGAGGGCCTCTTCCCCATGGCCGTCGTCGCCACCGCCGGCACCACGGACTTCGGGTCCATCGACCCGCTCCCCGAGATCGCCCGCCTGACCGCCGAGCACTCCGCGTGGATGCACGTGGACGCCGCCTACGGCTGCGGACTGCTGGTCTCCCCCACCCGCCGGCACCTCCTCGACGGCATCGAGCACGCCGACTCGGTCACGGTCGACTACCACAAGTCGTTCTTCCAGCCCGTCAGCTCCAGCGCGATGCTGGTCCGCGACCGCGACACCCTCAAGCACGCCACGTACCACGCGGACTACCTCAACCCGCGGCGCATGGCCGAGGAGCGGATCCCCAACCAGGTCGACAAGTCCATCCAGACCACGCGCCGCTTCGACGCCCTCAAGCTCTGGATGACGCTGCGCATCATGGGCGCCGACGGCGTCGGCTCGCTCTTCGACGAGGTCATCGACCTCGCCGCCGCCGGCTACGACGTCATCACCGCCGACCCGCGCTTCGAGGTCGTCGTGGAGCCGCAGATCTCCACCCTCGTCTTCCGCTTCGTGCCCGGCGACGACGTCCCCGCGGAACTCCTCGACGAGGCCCAGCTCCACGCCCGCAAGGCGCTCTTCGCCTCCGGCGAGGCCGTCGTGGCCGGCACGAAGGTGGACGGGAAGCAGTACCTGAAGTTCACCCTCCTCAACCCGCAGACCACGACGGCCGACATCGCAGCCGTCCTCGACCTCCTCGCCGCACACGCCGAGCAGTTCCTGGGAGAATCCCTTGCCGTCCACCACTGAGCCCCACGACTTCATCGGCATCGGCCTCGGTCCCTTCAACCTGGGACTGGCCTGCCTGACCGCGCCGATCGACGAGCTGAGCGGCCTGTTCATCGAGTCGAAGCCGCACTTCGAGTGGCACGCGGGGATGTTCCTGGACGGCGCGCACCTCCAGACGCCCTTCATGTCGGACCTGGTCACCCTCGCCGACCCGACGTCGCCCTTCTCCTTCCTGAACTACCTGAAGGACCAGGACCGGCTGTACTCCTTCTACATCCGGGAGAACTTCTACCCGCTGCGCGCCGAGTACAACGACTACTGCCGCTGGGCCGCCGACCGGCTCGACAACGTCCTGTACTCGACCTCCGTCACCGAAGTCGCCTACGACGAGGCCGCCGGCCTGTACGAGGTCCGCACCGACAAGGGCCGGACGCACCGCGCCCGCCGCCTGGTCCTGGGCACCGGCACCTCGCCGTACGTCCCCGAGGCCTGCGCCGGCCTCGGCGGCGACTTCCTGCACAACTCCGCCTACATGCCGAACAAGGCGGAGCTGCAGAAGAAGAAGTCCATCACCCTGATCGGCTCCGGCCAGAGCGCGGCGGAGATCTACTACGACCTCCTCACCGAGATCGACGTGTACGGCTACCAGCTCAACTGGGTCACGCGCTCCCCGCGCTTCTTCCCGCTGGAGTACACCAAGCTGACGCTGGAGATGACCTCTCCCGAGTACGTGGACTACTTCCACGCCCTCCCGGAGGACACCCGCTACCGGCTGGAGACCCAGCAGAAGAACCTCTTCAAGGGCATCGACGGCGACCTGATCAACGCCATCTTCGACCTGCTCTACCAGAAGAAGATCAGCATGCCGGGCGCGGTGCCGACGACCCTGCTGACCAACACCTCGCTGAACAGCACGGCCTACGACACCACCACGGGCACCTACACCCTCGGGCTGCGCCAGGAGGAGCAGGAGCGGGACTTCTCCCTCACCACCGAGGGCCTGGTCCTCGCCACCGGCTACAAGTACCGCACCCCCGACTTCCTGAACCCGGTCCGGGACCGCCTGAACTTCGACGGCCGCGGCCGCCTCGACGCCGCCCGCAACTACAGCGTCGACACCGCCGGCCGCGAGGTGTACCTCCAGAACGGCACCACCCACAACCACTCCCTGACCTCCCCCGACCTGGGCATGGCCGCGTACCGCAACGCGTACATCGTCAGTGAGCTGCTCGGCCGCGAGTACTACAAGGTCGAGAAGTCCATCGCGTTCCAGCAGTTCGCCGCCCCGGAAGGCACCCACGCATGAGCACCACCGACACCCTCTACTCCCGGACGGATGCCGTCCTCGGGGACTTCGCGATCCGCCCGCTGGACCCCTTCACCGACGCGGAACTGCTCCACGGCTGGGTCACGCACCCCAAGGCCTCGTTCTGGATGATGCAGGACGCCTCGCTGCCGGACGTCGAGCGCGAGTACATGCGCATCACGGCCCACGAGCACCACCAGGCCTACATCGGCCTGCACGACGGCCGCCCGGCCTTCCTGATGGAGACGTACGACCCGAGCGAGCTGGAGCTGGTCGGCCTGTACGAGGCCCGGCCCGGCGACGTCGGCATGCACTTCCTCGTCGCGCCCAGCGACCGGCCGCTGCACGGGTTCACCCGCGCGGTCATCACCACCGTCATGGCCGCGATCTTCGCCGACCCGGCGACCGTCCGCGTCGTCGTCGAGCCGGACGTCGCAAACACCGCCGTGCACGCCCTGAACGCGGCCGTCGGCTTCGTCCCGGAGCGCCAGGTCACCAAGCCGGAGAAGGAAGCGCTGCTGAGCTTCTGCACCCGCGCGCAGTTCGAGGCCGCCACCGGCATCGCCCAGGGGGTGTCGATATGAGCCTCTCCGACGCCGTCTCCCACCTCTCCCCCGAGCTGTGGGCCCGCGCCAACCGCGCCCTGGTCCGCAAGGCCATCGCCGAGTTCGCGCACGAGCGCCTCCTGACCCCCGTCTCCCTCGGCGGCGACCGCTACTCGGTCGTCTCCGACGACGGCGCGGTGGAGTACCACTTCGAAGCCACCCGGCAGGTCCTGGACCACTGGTCGGTGGACGAGGCCGCCATCACCCGGCTGCGCGACGGCGAGTCGCTGCCGCTGGACGCCCTCGACTTCCACATCGAGTTCCAGCAGACCCTGGGGCTGAGCGCGGAGGTCCTGCCGGTCTACCTGGAGGAGATCTCCTCCACCCTGGCGGGTTCGGCGTTCAAGTACACCAAGCCGCAGATCTCCGCCGACGTGCTGGCGAAGTCCTCCTTCCAGGACATCGAGACCGGCATGACCGAGGGCCACCCCTGCTTCGTCGCCAACAACGGCCGGCTCGGCTTCGGCGTGCACGAGTACCACGCCTACGCCCCGGAGGCCGCGAGCCCGGTGCACCTGATCTGGGCCGCCGCGCACAAGGACGTCGCCACCTTCACGGCGGGCGCCGGCCTGGAGCACGACAGCTTCATGCGCGCCGAGCTGGGCGACGCGGCGGTCGACCTGTTCGCGGCGAAACTGCGCACCCTGGACCTGGACCCGGCGGACTACCTGCTCTTCCCGGTCCACCCCTGGCAGTGGTGGAACAAGACCACGATCACCTTCGCCGCGGAGATCGCGAACCGCCGGCTGGTGCTGCTCGGCGAGGGCGAGGACGCCTACCTCCCGCAGCAGTCGATCCGTACGTTCTTCAACACCACCACCCCGACCAAGCACTACGTCAAGACGGCCATCTCCGTCCTGAACATGGGCTTCATGCGGGGCCTCTCGGCCGCCTACATGGAGGCCACTCCCGCCATCAACGACTGGCTGCACCAGCTGATCGAGTCCGACGAGGTCCTGCGGTCCGTCGACTTCTCGATCATCCGCGAGCGCGCGGCGATCGGCTACCGGCACCTGCAGTACGAGCGCGCCACCGACCGCTACTCGCCGTACCGCAAGATGCTGGCGGCCCTGTGGCGCGAGTCCCCCGTGAACTCCCTCGGGGACGGCGAGCGCCTGGCCACCATGGCCTCCCTCCTCCACGTGGACGCCGAGGGCAAGTCGTTCGTGGGCGCCCTGATCGAGGAGTCCGGCCTCACTCCGGCCGAGTGGCTCAAGCCCTACCTGCGGGCCTACCTGCTGCCGCTGGTGCACTGCTTCTACCAGTACGACCTCGCGTACATGCCGCACGGCGAGAACACCATCCTGGTCATCAAGGACGGCGTCGTACAGCGCGCGATCTTCAAGGACATCGCCGAGGAGATCGTCATCATGGACGCGGACGCGGTGCTGCCGCCCGCGGTCGAGCGGATCCGGGCGGACGTCCCGGAGGACATGAAGCTGCTGTCGATCTTCACGGACGTCTTCGACTGCTTCTTCCGCTTCCTGTCCTCCATCCTCGTCACCGAGGGCATCTGCACGGAGGAGACCTTCTGGCGGGCCGTGGCCGACTGCGCCCACGACTACCAGGAGTCCATGCCGGCCCTCGCCGAGAAGTTCGAGCGCTACGACTTCTTCGCGGAGGAGTTCCAGCTGTCCTGCCTCAACCGCCTCCAGCTGCGCAACAACAAGCAGATGGTCGACCTCTCCGACCCGTCCGCCGCCCTCCAGCTGATCGGCAACCTCAAGAACCCCGTCGCGCCCTTCGCCCGACGGTGAGACACGGGGCGGGGCAGGTGTCGATACGGTCCCTCGACACCTGCCCCGCCCCGCCGGTGTGACGGCGTGACCGCGAAGTCAGACGGCCCTCTTCGCGGTCACGCCCTCGCCCCGTCCGCGCGGGGACCTTCCGCGAGGACCTTGCGCTCACCGCACCCACGGAACGTCCGGGGCCCGGAAGTAGCCGATGTCCTGCGCGTCCAGGCGGGGAGCCTGGGCCGCCAGGCGGCGGCTGTACGAGGTCCAGTCGAGGGCGGCCGCCGGGGACCAGCCCAGCTCCGCCAGGCCCAGCACCCGCGGGAACGCCATCAGCTCCCACTCCGCCCGCGTCGCGACGTTCTCCGTCCACAGCGGGGCCTCCACCCCGAGCACCGCGGACTCCGGCACCCCGGCCAGGTAGGCCCCCGGGTTCCAGGAGTAGGACCGCGCCACCGGGACGTGGCCCGCCCACGCCAGGCCCGGCTTCGTCGCCGCCTCGTACTTCATGTCCAGATACACCCGGTCCGCCGGGGACAGGATCAGCGGGTGCCCGGCCTTCGCGGCCGCCGCCACGGCCGACCGGTCCGCGGCGGAGGTCTTGTCGTGGCCCCAGTACTGGAGCACCGCGCCGGCCGCCGGCCGGGCCGACGCCAGCTGGTGCCAAGCCACCACCGTCTTCCCGTGGCGGCCCACCACCTCCTGCGCCCGGTCCATGAAGGCCGCGTAGTCCGCCGCCGGCGTCGCGTGCGCCTCGTCGCCGCCGATGTGCAGGTAGCGGCCGGGCGTCAGCGCGGCCAGCTCCCCGAGCACCTCGTCGACGAACTCGTACGTCCGCTCCTTGCCGACGCACAGGGAGCTGAAGCCGACCTTGGTCCCGGTGTACCGCCGGGGGGCCTTCCCGTCGCAGTTCAGCTCGGCGTAGGAGGCCAGCGCCGCGTTCGTGTGCCCCGGCATGTCGATCTCCGGGACGACGTCCACGTACCGCTCGCCCGCGTAGGCCACCAGCTCGCGGTACTCGTCCTTCGTCCAGTGCCCGCCGGGCCCGCCGCCGACCTCGCTCGCGCCGCCGTACTGCGCCAGCCGCGGCCAGGAGTCGATCGCCAGGCGCCAGCCCTGGTCGTCGGTGAGGTGCACGTGCAGCGTGTTGACCTTGTACTGGGCGAGCTGGTCCACGTACCTCTTCACCTGTTCCACCGTGAAGAAGTGCCGTGCGATGTCGACCATCGCGCCGCGGTAGGCGAACCGCGGCCGGTCGGAGACCGTGCCGCCCGGTACCGTCCCGGGCCCGGCCACCGGCACCAGCTGACGCAGGGTCTGGGCCGCCCGGAACAGGCCCGCCGGAGTCCGTGCGACGAGGTCGACGCCGCTGGGCCCGGACTCCAGCCGGTAGCCCTCGTCGCCCAGCTCGTCCGCCTCCCCGCCCCGCCCGTCGATCCTGAGCCGGATCCCGTCGCCCCTCGCCCCGTCGACTACCGGCAGCGGCAGACCGCTCGGCCCGCGCAGCTGCTCCGCGAGGAGCTCTCCCACCCGGCGGACCTCCCGGCGGGCCTCCTCGCCCGCGCCCGGCCCCGTACGGATGACCGTCCCGGGCCCGAAGGCGTAGCCGGGGCCCTCGGCGCGCGCGGAGAGCGGGGCCGGCAGGAGCCGTTCGAAGGGGGCGAGGGCCGCGGGCGGGTCGTCGCCGGCGCTCGCGTCGTCGCCGTGGGCGACGGTGCAGGAGACGGCCCCGAGGACGAGGAGGGTGCCGAGCGCGCGTCGCAGGACTCTCATGTGCCAGGTATAGGCCAACTGGCCCGTCCTGCGCGGTGGGAGAATCGCCGAATGGCGGAAATCATCCAGAAGGACGGAACCTGGACGTTCGACGGCGACGCGGTGCGCATCGTGCCCGGCCGCGACAAGGGGGTGGGCCTGCTGCGGCAGACCCTGGGCGAAGTCGTCGTGCCGTTGCGCGCGCTCGCGGGGATCAGTTACGAGCCGGGCCGCAAGGCGGGACGGCTGCGCCTGCGGCTGCGGGAGGGGGCCGACCCGCTGACCCAGGTGACGGGCGGACGGCTGCCGGAGGCCTCCGACCCCTACCGGCTGAGCGTGGAGCCGGACCGGACGGGGGTCGCGGAGTACTTCGTGGACGAGGTGCGCAACGCCCTGTTGCTGGAGCAGGTGGATCCGGGTCCGTCGGAGACCTATCTGCTGCCCGGCCCCAGCGTGCCGATAGCGGTGGGCGCGGGCGACGGGACCGTCACCTTCGACGGCGACCGGGTCGCGCTGGAGTGGAACTGGACGACCGAGGAGGCCAAGCGCTCCGGGGGGCCGCGCGAGTTCCGGATCACGGACCTGCGGACGGTGGAGTGGGCCCCGGCCAAGGGGCTCGAGAACGGCTGGCTCCGCTTCGGTCTGGCGGGCGCCCCGCAGTCGGCCGCGCCCAAGTACGACCCGCACACGGTGGAGCTGTTCGGTTTCAAGAAGGACCCGCTGATGGCGCTGGTCGCCGCGGCGGTGGCGCTGCGGCTGCCGCACCCGGCGGCGCCGGCGCAGGACCGGGCCGTCGAGGACGCCCCGCCGAAGGAGCTCGCCGCGCCGGCCGCCGGCGTCGCGGAGGACCACGACGCCCTGCTGCGGCGGTTGCGGGAGCTGGGGGAGCTGCACCAGACGGGGGTGCTGACGGCCGACGAGTTCACGGCTGCCAAGCAGGCCGTTTTGCGTAGATTCTGACCGGATGCATCCATTCCGCTGGTCCAGACCAGGAAGATCCTGCCCGGAATCGGGCAGGATCTTTGCGTTGGACGGCTGGAGCAGTCAATATCTACGGGTGCTCGACCGCCGCCCGTCCTATGACGATCTCGTCGAACACCTGGTGCGCAGCACCTCGCTGCAGCGGGGCGAAGCGGCCCGGGTGGTCCTCGACGTGCTCGCCTACTTCGACGAGACGACGGAGGACTTCGTCCGCCGCCGCCACCGCGAACTGCAGGCCGGCGGAGCCGTGAACGCGGAGATCTTCGAGCGGATCGCGGCGGAGCTGCCGCACCGCGCCGTGGCACCCCCGGAGCTCTCGCTCCGGCAGCTGCGCCGCATCGTCTACGGCTGACCGGCCGCGGCCGGCGCGGCCGCGGGCGGGTGACGGGTACACGAACCGAACTTCAGGAGGGGCAAAACCGTATGTGCGGAATCGTCGGTTACATCGGCAAGCGTGACGTGGCACCGCTGCTGCTGGAGGGCCTGCAGCGGCTGGAGTACCGCGGATACGACTCCGCGGGCATCGTCGTGAACAGCCCGAAGGCCCCCGCCCTGAAGGCGGTCAAGGCCAAGGGCCGGGTCCGCGAGCTGGAGTCCCGCGTCCCCAAGCGCTTCGCCGGCACCACCGGCATCGCCCACACCCGCTGGGCCACGCACGGCGCCCCGAGCGACGTGAACTCGCACCCGCACCTGGACCCCGAGAACAAGGTCGCCGTCGTCCACAACGGCATCGTCGACAACGCCTCCGAGCTGCGCGCGAAGCTGGAGGCCGAGGGCGTGGTCTTCGCCTCCGAGACCGACACCGAGGTGATCACCCACCTGATCGCCCGCTCCCAGGCCGACACCCTCGAGGAGAAGGTCCGCGAGGCGCTCAAGGTCATCGAGGGCACCTACGGCATCGCCGTGATGCACGCCGACTTCGCCGACCGCATCGTGGTCGCCCGCAACGGCTCTCCGGTCATCCTCGGCATCGGCGAGAAGGAGATGCTCGTCGCCTCCGACGTCGCCGCGCTGATCGCCCACACCCGCCAGGTCGTCACCCTCAACGACGGCGAGATGGCCACCCTGAAGGCCGACGACTTCCGCACCTACACCACCAGCGGGACCACCACGACCGCCACGCCCGAGACCGTGGAGTGGGAGGCCGCCTCCTACGACATGGGCGGCCACGACACGTACATGCACAAGGAGATCTCCGAGCAGCCCGACGCGGTCGACCGCGTGCTGCGCGGCCGGATCGACGACCGTTTCAACACGGTCCACCTGGGCGGCCTGAACCTGGACCCGCGCGAGGCGCGCGGCATCCGCCGCGTCAAGATCCTCGGCTGCGGCACCTCGTACCACGCGGGCCTGATCGGCGCCGGCCTCATCGAGGGCATGGCCCGCATCCCCGCGGACGCCGAGCCGGCCTCCGAGTTCCGCTACCGCAACCCGGTAGTGGACCCCGACACCCTGTACATCGCGGTCTCCCAGTCGGGTGAGACCTACGACGTGCTCGCGGCGGTGCAGGAGCTCAAGCGCAAGGGCGCCCGCGTCCTCGGCGTCGTCAACGTGGTCGGCTCCGCGATCGCCCGCGAGGCCGACGGCGGCGTGTACGTGCACGCCGGCCCCGAGGTCTGCGTCGTCTCCACCAAGTGCTTCACCAACACGGTCGTGGCCTTCGCGCTGCTCGCCGTGCACCTGGGCCGCATCCGGGACCTGTCGGTCACCGACGGCAAGCGGATCATCGAGGGCCTGCGCAAGCTGCCCGAGCAGATCCAGGAGATCCTCGACGGCGAAGAGGACATCAAGAAGCTCGCGGCCGAGTTCGCCGAGGCCAAGTCGATGATGTTCATCGGCCGGGTGCGCGGTTACCCGGTGGCGCTGGAGGCCTCCCTCAAGCTGAAGGAGATCTCCTACATCCACGCCGAGGCCTACCCGGCCTCCGAGCTCAAGCACGGCCCGCTGGCCCTGATCGAGCCCTCGCTGCCGACGGTCGCGATCGTCCCGGACGATGACCTGCTGGAGAAGAACCGCGCGGCGCTGGAGGAGATCAAGGCCCGCAGCGGCCGGATCCTCGCCGTCGCCCACCGCGAGCAGGAGAAGGCGGACCACACCATCGTGGTCCCGAAGAACGAGGACGAGCTGGACCCGATCCTCATGGGCATCCCGCTCCAGCTGCTGGCGTACCACACGGCGCTGGCCATGGGCCGGGACATCGACAAGCCGCGCAACCTGGCGAAGTCGGTCACCGTCGAGTAGCAGCCCCGGCCGTCACCGGACACGGGAGAGCCCCCGTGCGCACCGCGCACGGGGGCTCTCCGCGTGCCGGTCAGCTCGCGGCGACCGCGCCGCTGCGCCGGGCCTTGCCGACGGCCATCGGCCAGTGGGCCAGGGCCGCGGTGGCCCCGTACCAGGCCAGCAGTCCGCAGACGGCGGCGACCCAGCCGCCCGCCTTGGCCAGAGCCCCGCTGTCCATGAAGGAGGCTACGGCCAGCAGGACGAGGGAAAGGGTCAGCAGGGCGTAGACGCCCTGGCTGAACAGGCCGCTCGCGGCGGCGACCGTGAGGGTCAGCGCGAGCATGGCGAACAGGACAAGAAACGTTCCGGCGGCCTCGTCGGAGACCGAACCGCCGGCCCCCTTGGCCCACGTGAACCAGAAGATGCCGAGGCCCGCGAACGCGGTGCCCTCGAATCCGTTGCCGCCGCGGTACTCCAGGAGGCCGAGGAGGAAGAGGGCGGCGCCGCCGACGTACATCGCGAGCGACACGGAGCCGGCAGCGGACACGCCGTCGATGACGCCGGTGTGGCCGATACCGAATGCGAGAAGGGTCAGACCCAGGGCGATGTTCCCGAGGGTCGAAGTCGAGGCCGTGCTTCCCGCAGAGACACCATTGTCCACGGCGGGCTCCCTTCGATCTGCAGTTGTTTGCTGCGTCCCAGCAGCACTTATCTACCCTTTACACGGGGGCACAACCGCACAATCGCCTTAACAGACGGTCACGGAATGACAACAACGGGTCGCTGCGCCCGCTTGGCGAGGCGGCCGGCCACCGAGCCGAAGATGCGGCCGACGATCCCGTGCGTGGAGCCGACCACGATGGCGTCGGCCGAATACTCCCGGCCGACCTCCTCCAGCTCGTGGCAGATGTCACCGCCGCGCTCGACCAGGATCCACGGCACTTCCGCCAGGTAGTCGGCGCACGCGAGCTCCAGCCCGAGCACCTCGGTGCGGTGGTCCGGGACGTCGACGAAGACGGGCGGCTCACAGCCGGCCCACACGGTGGTGGGCAGCCGGTTGGCGACATGGACGATGATCAGACCTGATCCGGAGCGGCGGGCCATCCCGATCGCATAGGCGAGCGCGCGCTCACTGGAGGTGGATCCGTCGAATCCCACAACGACGCCGTGCCGGAAGGCCGGGTCGCAGGGCGAGCGTGTCTGTTCCACCGCGCGCAGCTCGGCGGCCGACGCGGGGTCGGCGAGCCGTTTGCGCTTGCGGTCCGCGGGTTCGGAGAATTCGTGACCGGCCATGGGTGTCTCGGCGAAGAGGTCCTTGGAGGAAGGAACAGGGGCGATGTCGGCGACGCAGTGTGACGGAGCTCTGTCCGGGAAGCATCTTCCCAAGCCCATACCCCCCAGGGTACGGCGACACTCCTGTCCTGCACAGGGCTTGCCGCACTTGGAGAGCGTCCCAGGGAGCATGCCGGAGCGAGCGCGCCTTGGCAATGGCCGCTGTCCCCTACAGCCAGTGACGGAACGGGGAGTTGCCACCCGTGCGCGCAGTGACCGAGCCCCGCCGGGCGGCGTTGGACATGCGTCCGACCGTTCAGGAAGAGCCCGCAGGGAGTACGCCGTGCCCGGCCATCCGGTTGACCCCGATCAGCCAGCTCAGCCGACCCAGTCCGTCCACTTCCCCGACCCGAGCGCGCACTTCGCCGCTTCTGCGCGCCAGCCGCTTCACCCGTCCGTGCAGCCTTCCGGCCGCCCGCACGACGATCCCGCGGGTGACGTCGTGCGCTGGGCCGCCTTCAGCTGCCTGCTCGTCCCGGTGGTCCTCGTCGTCTACGGAACCTCCCTGGGCGGCGCCGCGGTGGCCACCCTCGGCCTGTTCGTCGTCACGGCCGCCTGCCTGGTCCTCCTTCGGCACTCGGAGCGGGCCGCGGCCCGCGTCCGCACGGAAGAGCGGCCCGCGCCCGCACACCGCCGGCGGCACTCACGCGGTGGCACCCCGGGCCGCCGGGGCTGCCGCACCTCCGACTCCGCGCCCCCGCACGACTGACTCATTCGCACACCCACACCCGCTCGTTTTCAGCCAACTTCCCGGCAGGGCGCCTTCCTTGCCGGAATGTCCCCCCGACCCCCCCACCACCAGCGACGACATTCACCGGGGGGCGTTTTGGCCCTACAGGTACTGGCCACAGCCGCGATCCGCGCTTCCCACCCGGGTAGCGGAGTGGAACGCTTCCTGATCGAATGCTTTTCGCCAAGTTGAGAAGTCGACATAGCGCTGCGTGCTGAACTTGTCACGCCGACACCACGGGACGCAGTAGATTCGATCATGTATTTACGGCGGGGGATCCACGTGCAAGGCCGAGGGGAAACGTGCAGGTGCGACCAGACCAAGGAGTCGCGACACCCAAGGGGGGCTTAGCGCCATGAGCCAGGATTCCACCGCCGTCGTCGCAGACGCCGGCCGGAAGCTCGCGGGGCGTCGCCGCAGGGAGATCGTCGCGGTGCTGCTCTTCAGCGGCGGACCGATCTTCGAGAGCTCCATTCCACTATCCGTGTTCGGCATTGACCGGCAGGACGCGGGAGTTCCACGCTATCGACTGCTCGTGTGCGCCGGTGAGGACGGTCCGCTCAGGACCACCGGCGGACTCGAACTGACCGCGCCGTACGGGTTGGAGGCGATCGCCCGGGCAGGCACGGTCGTCGTTCCCGCCTGGCGCTCCATCACTTCACCGCCGCCTCCGGAGGCGCTCGACGCACTGCGTCTGGCGCACGAGGAGGGGGCCCGGATCGTCGGACTGTGCACCGGGGCCTTCGTGCTCGCGGCCGCAGGCCTGCTGGACGGCCGGCCCGCGACGACGCACTGGATGTACGCGCCGACGCTGGCCAAGCGCTACCCGTCCGTCCACGTCGACCCGCGCGAACTGTTCGTCGACGACGGCGATGTGCTCACGTCCGCGGGCACGGCGGCCGGAATCGACCTGTGCCTGCACATCGTGCGCACCGACCACGGCAGCGAGGCGGCCGGGGCCCTGGCCCGCAGGCTCGTCGTGCCGCCGCGCCGCACGGGCGGCCAGGAGCGCTACCTCGACCGGTCGCTGCCGGAGGAGATCGGCGCCGACCCGCTGGCCGAGGTCGTCGCCTGGGCGCTGGAACACCTCCACGAGCAGTTCGACGTGGAGACCCTCGCCGCCCGCGCCTACATGAGCAGGCGCACCTTCGACCGGCGGTTCCGTTCGCTCACCGGCAGCGCGCCGCTCCAGTGGCTGATCACGCAGCGGGTGCTCCAGGCCCAGCGGCTGCTGGAGACCTCCGACTACTCGGTCGACGAGGTCGCCGGACGCTGCGGGTTCCGCTCGCCGGTCGCCCTGCGCGGTCACTTCCGGCGGCAGCTGGGGTCCTCCCCGGCCGCGTACCGCTCCGCCTACCGGGCACGCCGCCCGCAGGCCGACGTGGCGCAGGTCTCGGAGATCTCGAGCGGGCCGGTTCCGCACCAGCGCACTCCGCAGCCCCACCGGGCGGCGGCGGCCCTGGCCGCGGCGGGTCCCACGGTGACGGAGCTGTACGCCCCTGGCAGGGTCCTGCGGGAACACGCGTAATCCCACAACGGGTACGGCAGCGAAGGTCCTCCGTCGGTCACCGCCGACGGGGGACCTTCCGCATGTGCGGTCCGCTCCGCAAGGGACCGCATAAGGTGGGACACATGAACGATCGCATGGTGTGGATCGACTGCGAGATGACCGGGCTCTCGTTGACGGACGACGCACTTATCGAGGTGGCCGCACTGGTCACCGACTCGGAGCTCAACGTGCTCGGCGAGGGCGTGGACATCGTGATCCGCCCGCCGGACGCCGCGCTGGAGACCATGCCCGACGTGGTGCGCGCGATGCACACCGCCTCCGGCCTGCTCGACGAGCTGGCCGGCGGGACGACCCTCGCGGACGCCGAGGCGCAGGTCCTGGCGTACGTGCGGGAGCACGTGAAGGAACCGCGCAAGGCGCCGCTCTGCGGGAACTCGGTCGGCACCGACCGCGGCTTCCTGCTGCGCGACATGGCCGCGCTGGAGAGCTACCTGCACTACCGGATCGTGGACGTGTCCTCGGTCAAGGAGCTGGCACGCCGCTGGTACCCGCGGGCGTACTTCAACAGTCCCCCGAAGAACGGCAACCACCGGGCGCTGGCGGACATCAAGGACTCCATCACCGAGCTGCGCTACTACCGGGAGGCGGTCTTCGTGCCGCAGCCCGGGCCCGACTCCGACACGGCGCGCAGCATCGCGGCCAAGCACACGGCGCCGGGCGCGTAGCCCCCTGCGCGGGCCCTCCGGAGAGGGGTGCCGGAAAAGGGTGGAGCGAGCACCCTCCCGGACCCTGTACCCTTTTCTTCGGCCGGTCGGTTTCGACCGGACATGGTGGGTGTAGCTCAGTTGGTAGAGCACCTGGTTGTGGTCCAGGTGGCCGCGGGTTCAAGTCCCGTCACTCACCCTGCGGGAAGGCCCCGGTACGCGGAAGCGGACCGGGGCCTTCTGCATGTCCCGGGCCCGAGGAGGTCAGGACGACTCCCGGACCACCAGTCTGTTCGGCAGGACGACCGCCGGCCCGCCCGTGCTCCCGCTGCTCCCCCCTCTTCCCGCGACGCGCTCCAGCAGCATCCTCGCCATGGTCCGGCCCATCTCCTCGATGGGCTGGCGGACGCTGGTCAGCGGCGGGTCCATGTGCCGGGCCACCACCGAGTCGTCGAAGCCGACCAGTGCCACGTCCTGCGGGATGCGGCGCCCGGCGGCACGCAGCTCCCGCCGGGCGCCGGCCGCCATCACGTCCGAGGAGGCGAAGACCGCGTCGAGCGAGGGGCTGCGTTCCAGCAGCTCGCGCATGGCCCGGCGGCCGCCCTCCTCGGTGAAGTCGGCGACCGCGACCAGCCGCTCGTCGACGGGCCGGCCGGCGGCGGCCAGGGCCTGCCGGTAGCCGTCTAGCCGGCAGTGAGCCCCGTACACGTCCAGCGGGCCGGTGATCGTGGCGATCGTACGGCGGCCCCGGTCGAGCAGGTGGCGCACCGCCTCGGCGGCGCCCGCCAGGTTGTCGGAGTCCACGCAGGGCAGCGTCTCGGCGGCGGAGCGGCGGCCGCTGATCACCGTCGGGATGCCCAGCTCGGCCAGCAGCTCCGGGAGCGGGTCCCCGGCGTGGACGGAGACCAGCAGCACGCCGTCGACGCGGTGCCCGGAGAGGTACTGCGCGAGGCGGCGGCGCTCACGGTCGCTGCCGGCCAGGGTGAGGACGAGCTGGATGTCGGTCTCCGCGAGGGCGGCCCCGACACCCCGGACCACTTCGGAGAAGTACGGCTCGGCGAAGAACCGTGCCTCGGGCTCGGGGATCACGAGGGCGATGGCGTCGTTGCGGTTGGCCGCGAGGGCACGGGCCGCGCGGTTCGGCACGTACCCCAGCTCGGTCACGGCCGCCTCGACGGCGGCCCTCGTCTGCTCGCTGACCTTGGAGGACCCGTTGATGACCCGGGACACCGTGCCGCGCCCGACTCCGGCGCGCACCGCGACCTCTTCCAGGGTCGGCCGTCCCCCGCTGCGCCCGTTCCCGTTCATGGCTTCCTCCCGGTTGTGAATCTACCCCTTGACTAGTGTGGGAGCGCTCCCACACTGTGTCACACGACACCCCCACGTTGTCGCCCACCCTTCAGGGAGGAACCATGCGAGCCCAACCCCCGGCCCGAGCACGGGCCCGGAGAACCCTCGTCACGGCGGTCGCCTCGATGGGCGCCGCCGCGCTGCTGCTCGGAGGATGCGCGCAGGACCCCGAAACGGACCCGAAGTCGGGCTCCTCGGCCGACCGAAAGGGAGGGACCACCCTGACCGTCGGCGTCTTCGGGGCCTTCGGCCTCCAGGAGGCCGGGCTCTACGACGAGTACATGGCGCAGAACCCGGGGATCCGCATCGAGCAGACCTCCATCGAGCGCAACGAGAACTACTACCCCCAGCTCCTCACGCACCTGGGGACGGGCAGCGGGCTCGCCGACATCCAGGCCGTCGAGGTCAACAACATCGCCGAGATCACCGCGACCCAGTCCGACAAGCTGGTGGACCTGGGCAAGGCGCCCGGCGTGGACAAGGCCGCTTACCTGCCGTGGAAGTGGGCGCAGGGCACGGCGCCCGCGGCGAAGGGCGGGGCCACCGTCGGCCTCGGCACCGACATAGGCCCGCAGGGCATCTGCTACCGCAAGGACCTGTTCGAGGCGGCCGGGCTGCCCTCGGACCGGGAGGCGGTCGGCGCGCTGTGGGCGGGCGACTGGAACAAGTACCTGGAGACGGGCAAGGCGTACAAGGCGAAGGCCGGTGACGGCAAGGCCTTCGTGGACTCGGCGTCGGGGGTCATGGCCGCGGTGACGGGCAGCAGCGCCCAGCGGTTCTACGACGAGCAGGGCAAGGTCGTCTACAAGACGAACCCGGCGGTGCGCGGGGCCTTCGACCTGGCGGCGTCCTTCGCCACCGAGGGGCTCAGCGCCAAGCTCCAGCAGTTCACCCCCGGCTGGGACCAGGGCTTCGCCAACGGCGCCTTCGCAACGGTCTCCTGCCCGGCCTGGATGCTCGGCTACATCCAGGACAAGGCGGGTCCGTCGGGCAAGGACAAGTGGGACGTGGCGCAGGCGCCGAAGCCCAGCAACTGGGGCGGTTCCTTCCTGGTGGTCCCGAAGGCCGGCAAGCACGCCGAGGAGGCCGCGAAGCTGGCGGCCTGGCTGACGGCTCCGGAGCAGCAGGCGAAGCTCTTCGAGAAGCGGGGCAGCTTCCCGAGCGCGAGCGCCGCGTACAAGCTGCCGGCGGTGTCGGGGGCGAAGCACGAGTACTTCGGCGGGGCCCCGATCGGTGAGATCTTCTCGAAGGCGGCCCAGGGGGTGCCGGTGACGGTGGTCGGCCCGAAGGACCTCGTGATCGCGCAGAACCTGGCGGACATCGGGATGCTGCAGGTCGACCAGAAGGGCCGCAGCCCGCAGGAGGGCTGGGAGGCCGCGGTGAAGGCCATCGACAACGCCCTGGACCAGTGAGGCGCCGGTGACGGACGAGACGGCACTCCTGTCCCCCTCCGCCGCCGCCCCGGAACGGCCGGCGGCGGAGGGGGGCGGCCGGGGCCGGCCGGGCCAGGTGTGGCGCTCGCGCCGCTACCGCTGGGACCTGCGCTGGAGCCCGTACGCCTTCGTGGCACCCTTCTTCCTCTTCTTCGCAGTCTTCGGGTTGTTCCCGCTGCTGTACACGGGCTGGGCGGCGTTGCACCAGGTGGAGCTGACCGATCCGGACAGCATGACGTGGGTGGGGCTGCGCAACTTCACCCGGCTGTGGGACGACGAGTTCTTCTGGAACGCGCTGCGCAACACCGTCACCATCGGCCTGCTCTCGACGGTGCCGCAGCTGGCGATCGCGCTGGGCGTGGCCCATCTGCTCAACTACCGGCTGCGGGGCTCGGCGTTCTTCCGGGTCGCCGTGCTCACTCCGTACGCCACCTCGGTGGCGGCGGCCACCCTCGTCTTCGTGCTGCTCTTCGGCCGGGACTACGGGATGATCAACTGGGTGCTCTCGGCGGCCGGTTTCGGGGCGGTGGACTGGCAGAACGGCACCTTCGCCTCCCAGCTGGCGGTGTCCACCATCGTGATCTGGCGGTGGACGGGCTACAACGCGCTGATCTACCTGGCGGCCATGCAGGCCGTGCCGGGTGAGCTGTACGAGTCGGCCGCGCTGGACGGGGCCTCGCGCTGGCAGCAGTTCCTGCACGTCACCGTGCCCTCGCTGCGGCCGACGATCCTCTTCACCTGTGTGGTGTCGACGATCGGGGCGACCCAGCTGTTCGGTGAGCCGCTGCTGTTCAACGGTGGGGCGGGCGCGACGGGCGGCTCGGACCACCAGTTCCAGACGCTCGGGCTGTACCTGTACGAGCAGGGCTGGGTGAACCTGCACCTGGGGCGGGCCTCGGCGATCGCCTGGGCGATGTTCCTGATCCTGCTGCTGATCGCCGGAGCAGCGCGGCTGCTGCGCGGACGGGGGGACTCGCGATGAGAACGCTGCGCGCGGGCCGGCTCACCTATGTGGTGCTCGGCCTCTTCACCGCCGGTTCGCTCTTCCCGCTCCTGTGGACGGCGATCGCGGCCTCGCGCACCAACACGCGGCTGGCCCAGACCCCGCCGCCGTTCTGGTTCGGCGGGAACCTGGGACGCAACCTGCAGATCGCCTGGACCGACGCCAACATGGGCACGGCCCTGCTGAACACGGTGATCGTGGCGGGCACGGTCACCGTCGGGACGGTCCTGTTCTCCACGCTGGCCGGCTTCGCCTTCGCCAAACTCCGCTTCCGCGGACGCCGGATGCTGATGGCTCTGGTGGTGGGGACGATGCTGATCCCGCCGCAGCTGAGCGTGGTGCCGCTGTACATGCTGATCGCGAAGCTGTCGTGGACCGACCGGCTCCAGGCGGTGGTGCTGCCGTCCCTGGTGTGCGCCTTCGGGGTGTTCTTCATGCGCCAGTACCTGGTGCACGCGCTGCCGACGGAACTGGTGGAGGCGGCCCGCACGGACGGGGCGAGCTCCCTGCGGGTCATGTGGCACGTGGTCTTCCCGGCGGCCCGGCCGGCTATGGCGGTGCTGGGGATGCTGACCTTCGTCATGTCCTGGAACGACTTCTTCTGGCCGATCGTCGCGCTGACCCAGAACGGCAGCCCGACGGTACAGGTGGCCCTGACCGGGCTGGGCCGGGGTTACATCCCCGACCAGTCCGTGATCATGGCGGGTGCGCTGCTGGGCACGCTCCCGCTGCTGCTGGTGTTCCTCGTCTTCGGCCGCCAGATCGTCGGCGGCATCATGCAGGGAGCTGTAAAGGGATGACTGACACCCCGACACACGCGACGGGCACGTCGCACACGCCGACCGGGTCGCACGCGCCGAAGGCGACGGATCAGGCCGGGGAACTCCGCTTCCCCGACGGGTTCCTGTGGGGCACGGCCACGGCGGCCTTCCAGATCGAGGGCGCGGCCGCCCTGCGCGGCCCGTCCATCTGGGACACCTTCTGCCGCACCCCGGGCAAGGTGTACGGCGGCCACACCGGCGACGTCGCGGTCGACCACCACCGGCTGTGGCGCGAGGACGTCGCGCTCATGGCCGAACTGGGCCTGGGCGCCTATCGGTTCTCGGTGTCCTGGCCGCGCGTCCTCGCCGGCGGGATCGGCTTCTACGACGCGCTGGTCGACGAGCTGCTCTCCCACGGCATCCAGCCCTGCGTGACCCTCTACCACTGGGACCTCCCGCAGGAGCTGGAGGACGCCGGCGGCTGGCCGGAGCGGGAGACCGCCTACGCCTTCGCCCAGTACGCCGGGCAGGTCGCGGAGGCTCTCGCCGACCGTGTGGAGCTCTGGACCACCCTCAACGAGCCCTGGTGCAGCGCCTTCCTCGGCTACGCCTCCGGCGTGCACGCCCCCGGCCGCACCTCGCCCGCCGACTCGCTGCGCGCCGCCCACCACCTCAACCTGGCCCACGGCCTGGCCGCGACGGCCCTGCCGGCCCGTACCCGGGTCGGTATCGCGCTCAACCCCAGCGCGGTACGGCCGCTGACCGACTCGGCGGCCGACCTGGACGCGGCCCGCCGTATCGACGCGCTCGCCAACCGGATCTTCACCGGCCCCCTGCTGCACGGCGCCTACCCGCAGGACCTGCTCGCGGACACCGCCGCCCTGACGGACTGGTCGTTCGTCCGCACCGGCGACGAGGCGCTGATCCGCCAGCCGCTGGACTTCCTCGGCGTGAACTACTACACCCCGGCGGTGGTGTCGGCGGCCCCGGACGGGAACGGCCCGCGCGCCGACGGCCACGGCGCCACCTCCCACTCCCCCTGGCCCGCCGCGGACGCGGTGGCCTTCCACCAGCCCCCGGGCGAACAGACCGACATGGGCTGGTCGATCGACCCGACCGGCCTGTACGACCTGTTGATGCGCTTCACCCGCGAGGCACCCGGCCTGCCGCTGATGGTCACCGAGAACGGCGCGGCCTACGCCCCCGACCTGCACGACCCGCAGCGCATCGCCTACCTGGAGACCCACCTCGCCGCCATCCACCGCGCGCTGGCGGACGGCGCCCCCGTGGGCGGCTACTACCTCTGGTCGCTGCTGGACAACTTCGAGTGGTCCTACGGATACAGCAAGCGCTTCGGCATCGTGCACGTCGACTACGACACCCAGGTCCGCACGCTGCGCTCCAGCGCCCACTGGTACGCCCGCCTGGCCCGCAAGGGGGCCATGTAGCGTCACGCGAAGACGTCGGCGTGGTCCTCGGCCCAGGTCCTGAACGTGCGGGCCGGGTGGCCTGTGAGCTGCTCGACGGCGCCGGTGATCTCGACCGGGAGTCCGTCGGCGGACGCCCAGTACTCCAGGAGCGCGTCGGCGTAGGGGCCGGGGATGTAGCCGTCCACCTCGGCCTTCCACTGCTCGGCCGAGACGGCCTCGAAGGGTATGGACCGGCCGAGGACTTCGCCGAGTATCGAGATCTGGGCCGCGAAAGTCAGCGACTGCGGGCCGGTCAGCGTGTACGCGCGGCCGGCCAGGGCCGGGTCGGTGAGGACCGCGAGGGCCGATTCGGCGAGGTCGGCCTCGTGCACGGGGTCGCAGTAGGCGCCGGGGTAGGGCAGTCGGACCGGCCGGCCCGACTTCAGCGACCAGGCCCAGCCTCGGGCGTTGCTTGCGAAGGACCCCGGCCGCAGCAGTGTGGTGCGCAGCGGGGAGGCCGAGAGGGCCTGCTCGACGACGAGGTGGGAGGCCGACAGCGGGCTGTCGGCGGCGTGCGGAGCGAGTACCGAGGAAGAGGACAGGAGCACGACGTGCTCCACTCCTGCCGTGACGGCCTCCTTGACGAAGGCTTCGATGCCGGACGCCTCGGCGTAGAGGAAGACGGAACGGGTGCCGGCGAGGGCGCCGGGAAACGTCGCCGGATCGGTGAGGTCGCAGTGGACCGCACCGGGGGTGTCCCTCTCACGGGAGCCCAGGCGGTACGGGACGCCGCGAGCGGCGAGCAGGCCGCCGAGACCGCGGGCGACGGCGCCGCGGCCGCCGGTCACAAGAATGGACATGACTGGTTCCTCTTTCTGGAGTGGTGGTGCTGAGTGACGCTAGGATGGTTACTCGACACAGATTCTGCATTACACATCCTCTGCGTCACACAGATAAATCTGGAGCACGGAGAATCCGATGTCAACCAATTCCCCTCGTACGGGTGATGAGTGGACCCGCGCCGAGCTGCTCGCGCGCATCGTCACCGAGAGCCAGCGGCACTACGCCGACTACTCCCTCTTCAATCAGGCCATGGCCGACTCGGTCGGCCTGCATCCCACCGACATGCAGTGCGTCGCCCTCCTCGACATGGAGCCCGGCCCCGTCAGCACCGGCGACATCGCCCGCCTCACCGGCCTGACCTCGGGCTCGGCCACCCGCCTCGTCGACCGGATGGTCAAAGCGGGCATCGTCGAACGGCAGGCCGACCCGAACGACCGCCGCCGCTCCCTCGTCGCCCTCTCCCCCGAGGCACGCCGGCGCATCGGCGCGGCGTGGGACACCCCGGGCCGCGCCTTCGGCGCCGTACTGGAGAGCTACTCCGACTCCGAACTCGCCGTCATCGCCGACTACCTGCACCGCGCCGCCGAAGTGGGACGGACCCAGGCCAAGCGCCTGACCTCGGGCGAGCCGGGCTGACCGCCGGGCCGCGGGAGGGCTTTCGCAGGGCTCCACCTCTACGGTTCCTCGCCCGGCTCCCCGCAGCGCCGCCGCCCCGTCGGAACGCTCCTGCTCATCACCGGACGGGACGGCATCGGCGCCGCGGGCCCCGTTGCCGCCGCGCTCCGGCTCGGCCAGGCCCTCGGCGGCCCCGTCATCGGCCGGCTCGCCGACCTGCGCGGGCACCGCCCCGTACTGCTCCTCGCCTGCGCCGCGAACGCCGCCGTCCTCCTCGCCCTCGTCGCGGCCGTCCTCGGCGGGCTGCCGCCAGCCGCCGTCCGGCTCTCGCCGCCGCGGCCGGTCTCACCGTCCCGCAGGTCGGGCGCTCGCCAGGGGCACGCTGGGCACGGCTCGCCGGCGGGGACCAAGGCGGTGCTCGGCTCGCCCCCTGTTCGCGGTGCACCCGACCGCTCCCGGCCCGGCCGCCGGGCCCCCGGACACGCGCGCCGGCGTACGGCTGCGGCCCTCCGGGCTGGCACCGCTGTTCACGATGGCCGTGCCGCAGGGGGCCGCGTGGGGCCGCGTGGAGCGGGGACAACACGGGCGTCAACTCGCCGCGTCGCTGGGCGAGCGCGGCGCGTCCGGGCTCGTCCGGGCCGCCATGGCCGTGACCAGCTCGATCGTCGTTTCATCACGGTCACCCGGCCCGGCTCGGCGGACCTGAGCCGTGCGGTTGCGGTGGACGATCGCCCTCCAGGCGCTGCTCACCCTGCCGTTGCTCGCGGTGTCCGGCCTGTGGGCGGCCGCGTTCGCCGTCGCGGGCATCGGCCTGGCCGCGGCCCCGCACCTGACGGCGCTGTTCGGGCTGGTGGAACGGTCCTGCCCGGCGGAGCGGATGGGCGAGGCCATGACCGTGATCTGCAGCGGCCGCATCCTCGGCCAGGCCCTGGCCGCGGCCCTTGCGGGCCCCCTGGCGGCCGCCCACGGCCACCGGGCCGCCCTCGCGGTCTCCTGCAGCGCGGTCACCGCCTCCGCGACCCTCGCCCCGGCGAGGCGGACACGATAACCCCGTACCGAAGTTCGGGTCCTCATGAATAGCATCAAGCCACATCACGCAGGATTGGCGAAAATTCACTCAAGGCCACTCGAACCATTCAGTGGATCAAGCTCAGGCTTTCCTCAAATGGGGTTCTCCACAACGAGGCGGAGGGGTACATTCACCTTGACCTAAGGCGCGGATCCTGACCAGTTCCGCGCCAAAGCATTGACGAATCGGGGAAATTTAAAAATGAAGAACGTCGCTTCGGGTGTCCTGTCGGTAGCCATTGCCGCCAGCGTCATCATGGCCGGCGGGGTAGGTGTCGCACACGCCGACTCCGGCCCGCGTCCCGTGGTCCAGTCCGCGCAGGTGAACCCTCTCGAAGAGGCCCGTTCCATGTGCATCATGTCCAAGAGCAAGCGGGACTGCGAGTACCTGATGACCCACACCAAGATGAACGACATGGTGAGGGAGTGCCTGGTCAAGGGCGCCATCGGCGGAGCAGGCGCCCTGATCATCGGGCGCTTCGTGAGCAAGGACGTCGCAAGGGACATAGCCGCCAAGACCGTTGTCGCAGGGGCCACTGGCTGCCTCGCGGCGCTCGCCTAAGACAGGAACGCCATGGCCAAGATTGCATTCACTCTCGTGTGGGGCGTCGTTCTCGTCACGACCAACCGGGTCCTTCAGGACACCACGTGGGCGCAATACGCAGCGACATTCATCTTGGGCGGAGCCTATGCATTGGCTCTCAGCAAGCTGAAATTCCTCCAAGGAGGAAGCGTTCCCGAGGAGCCGAAGTGACTGTTATTCTTGGCCAGCTCTTATAAAGCGTGACAGAAATCCTCGGCCTCAATTCCTAAATGGCCGGACTTCACGTCGCCAGACAGTCTGCAGTCCCCGCCGCGCGAAAGCGGCGGGGACTGCAGCGTAAGGTCCGGCGCGTCGAACCACTGGCTCGACGCCGCCTACGGCGAGGACTGCATCGCCGCCAGGCCCTTCGCCAGGTCCTCGGCGTTCATGACCGGGGCGACCTCGACCTCGGCGTTGAACTCCAGGAACAAGTCCTCCATCAGCGACGGCATCAGCGAGCTGTCCTGGAGGTCGAAGACGATCCAGCAGGAGCGCACGCCCTCGTGCAAACCGAAGTAGGCCGCCTCCGGCTTCACCCGCTGCATCAGCTGCTGGATGGCCTGGGGCAGGCCGCCGGTCCTGATGGACTCGTTGGTGGCGACCGTGTCCATGTGCGCCCTGAGCATGACCCTCATGCGTGGCTCCTTCCCTCACGCCCACACTCGGCGCGGGCCGGGGGCGCGGCAACATTTGCGCCCCCGTACGGGCCGTGCGGTCGGTCCCGGCTGCGCCCCGCCCGTCAGGCGCCCTGGATGTGGAAGTTGAAGTCCGTGTGGCCGAGCGCGCCCATCAGGCGGAGCCAGACCGGCAGCAGCATCTCCGTGCCCCGGGCCGTCTCGATGCCGCCGAGGTCGAGGACGCTCCCCTCCGGCCACCCGAAGGAGTACAGCAGCTCACGCACCACCTTCTTGGCGTCCGCGTCCTCCCCCGAGACGAACACGTGGTGCTCGCCGGCGATCCGCGCCGGGTCCACCATGATCTGGCAGTTCATCGTGTTCAGCGTCTTGACCACCCGCAGACCCGGGAACCTCCGCTGGATCAGCTCGCCCAAGCTGTCGTCGTCCACCGGGTCCAGGCCCGGCGGGAAGCCGCCGGAGAAGTCCAGCGGGTTCGCGATGTCGATGAGGATCCTGCCGTCCAGGTGCGCGGCGTCCGCCTCCGTCAGCGCCGCGACGCTGACCTTCCCGCCGGTGGCGTTGACCAGGACCTCGCCCTCCCGCGCGGCCTCCGCGAAGCCGGCCAGCCCGATCTCCGGGTGGACCTCCTGCCAGTCCGAGTACTCGGCGCGGCCGAGGGTGGCGTCGGGGTCCCGGGTCCCGATGACGACCTGGTGGCCCAGGGAGTCGAGCCGGGCGGCCACCGTACGGCCAACGATCCCGGTGCCGAGGACTGCGTAGCGCATCTGCTGCTTCCTTCCGGTCGGTACGGGGGCCCGGGCGGGCATCGCTGGGCCCTAATCCCCGGCGGGCGCACGACGACGGCCACGGCGCCCCGCCGCGTTGGCGGAACGCCCGGATACGGCCCCGTGTCAGGACGCTCCTCCGCCTCGCGGTGCACCGCGTCCGACGCCGCGCGCCGAGCCACCGGGGATTACGGGACAGGCCTCAGCCCGGCATCCCGATTTCGTCGAAGAACCGGTACCGGTCCGGGTGTTCGGGGAGGAACCAGTGATAACCCTCCTCCAGGAAGACGACCACCATGTTCACGGCGATGACGACGCCCAGGAACCACAGCGCGAACAGCCCCGCCGTCCGCAGCAGCCCCGGCCCGGTCGCCGGGACGCTGCGGTCCGCCGTCGTGTGCGCGGTGGCCAGGACGATGCCGATGACGAGCACCGAGGCCTGGAAGAGGATCAGGGCCCACACGTACAGGTGCAGGCCGAGCACCTCGCTCCCGTACCCCTTGGCACCAGGCAGGATGTGCAGCGTCGTCTGCCGCCAGGACGCGAAGGAGCCTCCGGCCGCCGCGACCAGCGCCAGGCCCCAGCCCGTCATGTAGTGGCGGCCCGTCACCGAGCCGCGCAGCAGCCCCGTCCGGACGATGTACGCCGCTCCCATCGCCGCCAGCAGCATGAACATCCGCTGCACGACGCAGAGCGGGCACGGGTGCTCCCACGCCCTGAACTGCTGGAAGAGGCCGACGCAGACCACACCCGTCCAGCCGATGGCGAAGAGGCAGGCGAACCAGTACTGGACCTTGCCCGGCGGCGCGGCGTCGGGCGCGGTCTCCGGGATGAGGCTCTCGATCGCGGCCATGGTCAGTAGCTCAGCGTCAGGGCCAGGCTGCTGGTGGTGTGGTGCGCCATCAGCAGGAAGACGGCGATGAGCATGAGCCACCACGCCCCGAGCACGACCATCCGGGACGTCTCCCGGTACATGGCGATCAGCGTGGCGAGGAGCCCGCCGAAGATGAGGGTGTCCATGCCGCGGACCGTACCGAGACGAGGACATCCCGCCTGCTAGGCGCGCCCCCGGTCACGGCGTGGCGCGCCCCCGGTTACGTCGGTTGCCGCGTCGGCCTCGGCCGGTCCGCCCCGCGCCGGGGCCGCCCGCGCTCCGGCCGTCCAGGCCGATCCACACCCGGACCTCGGTGCCGCCGAGGATCGAACGCCCCAGCCGTACGTCGCCCCCGGTCGACTCCGCGACCCGGCGCACGATGTCCAGGCCGAGGCCCGTGGACCCGTCCCGGCCGCCGTCGTTGCCGCGGCGCAGGGCGGCGTCGGGGTCGGAGATGCCGGGGCCCGCGTCGGAGACGAGCACGATCACCGCGTCGCCCGCGTCGTGGACGTCCACCGCGAAGGGGGTGCCCTCGGGGGTGTGCCGGAAGACGTTGCCGAGCATGGCGTCGAGGGCGGCGGCCAGTTCGGGCCGCGCCACGGGGATCCGTACCGTACGGTCCACCCCCGCCAGCCGCACCTCGCGGCCTTCGTCCTCCGCGAGCGCCGACCAGAAGTCCATCCGGTCGCGGATCACCTCGGAGGCGTCGCATCCCGCACCCGCACCCGCTCCGACCAGGCCGGTGGCCGGTCGCTGCTCCCGGGCCGTGCGGATGATCGTGTCGACCTCGCGTTCCAGCTGCTCCACCGCCGCCCGGGTCTGCTCGGCGGCCGGGCCGTCCCCGAGTGAGGCCGTGTTGAGCCGCAGTACGGTCAGCGGGGTGCGCAGCCGGTGCGACAGGTCGGCGGCCAGTTCGCGTTCGTTGGCGAGCAGCTCGACGACCTGGTCGGCCATCGCGTTGAACGCGAGGGCCGCCGAGCGCAGTTCCTTCGGTCCGGCCTCGGGCACCCGCGCCCCGAGCCGTCCCTCACCGAGCTGGTGCGCGGCGTCCGCGAGCCGCTCGGCCGGCCGGACCAGCCGGGCGCCGAGCCGGTCGGCGACCGCGACCGAGCCGACGATCAGGGCCAGTCCGACGCCCGCGAGGACCAGCCAGGCCGTGGCGACGCCGTTGCTGACCTCGCTCTCCGGTACGAAGATCTCCACCACGGCGATGTCGCCGGAGCCCAGTGCGGTCGGCTGGAGCAGCGCGGAGCCTCCGCCGGACACCTTGGCCGTCGTGGCCCGCCCCATCCGACGGGTCTCCGCGACGGCGCGCTCGCCGGCCCGGCCCTCGCCGATGTTCACGGGGACGCTGTCGCCGATCGCGGGTACGTGTACGGCCATCCGCCGGGCGGCGCCCATCTGCGTGGACTCCACCGCCTTGCGCAGCTGCACCGGGTCGGTGGTGATCGACAGGGTCGGCCCGATGCTGGCGGCCTGCCGCTCGGCGTTGGAGAACGCCCGGTCGCTGGCCATCTCCTGGACGACGAGCCCGAGCGGTACGGCGAAGGCCACCACCACCATGGCCGTGACGGCGAGGCACACCTTGACCAGGGCCCATCTCACCGCGGCATCACTGCGGTGGCTCCAACTTCACGCCGACCCCGCGCAGGGTGTGCAGGTACCGCGGCCGGGCGGCGGTCTCGCCGAGCTTGCGGCGCAACCAGGACAGGTGGACGTCGATGGTCTGGTCGTCCCCGTACGACTGCTGCCAGACCTCGGCGAGCAGTTCGCGCCGGGCCACGACCACGCCCGGCCGGCCGGCGAGGAAGGCCAGCAGGTCGAACTCGCGGCGGGTGAGGTCCAGTACCGCCCCGTCGAGTTCGGCCTGGCGGCGCAGCGGGTCGATGGCGAGGCCGCCGACGCGCAGGACGCGCGAGGGCGGTTCGGCCCCGGCGGCGGCCCGGGCGCGGCGCAGGACGGCGGCCATCCGGGCGGAGAGGTGTTCGACGGAGAAGGGCTTGGTCAGGTAGTCGTCGGCGCCGTCGTTGAGCAGCCGGACGATCTCCGCCTCGTCGTCGCGCGCGGTGGCGATGATCACGGGGACGTCGGTGATGCCGCGCAGCATCTTGAGCGCCTCGGATCCGTCCAGGTCGGGCAGGCCGAGGTCGAGGATGACCACGTCGAAGCGGTGGTGCGCGACCTCGCGCAGGGCCTCCAGGGCCGTACCGACGCTCCGCACGGTGTGCGAGGCCTCGGTCAGGTGCCGGATGAGGGCGGAACGTACGAACTGGTCGTCCTCGACCACGAGCACACTTGCCATGGCCCGCACCGTAGTCCATTCGGGCGACCCCACGGGGTGTCGGGCCACTCTTGTGACCCGTGGTGCAGTATGTGCCTTGATGCGAAGAGGACTTGTGCATGCCATGGCGTGGATGCTCGCGACCGGGGCGGCGGTGACGCTGTGCTGGTGGGGCGTCCACACCGTCATGTCGGGCACGGCCTACGATCCGCCGCTCGCGGTGCCCCTGGCCACCCAGCCGCTGTCCTCCTCGACCCGGGGCGCGCAGCCTCAGGGGTCGCCGTCGCCGTCGCCGTCCCCGTCCGCCTCGCCGTCGGAGTCACCCGGCCCGTCCGCGTCGCCGACCGCCGCAGCCTCCCCCGAGAGGCCGTCGCAGCCGCCCTCCGCCTCCCCGGACGGCCGGCAGCAGGCGGGTGGCCAGGACTCCGGGAAGGTACAGGCGTATCCGGTCTCCGGCGGCAGGGTCACCTTCTCCCTCGGCGGTTCCTCCGCCGAGCTGGTCTCGGCGACGCCGGCGGCCGGCTGGCGGATGCAGGTGTGGAAGCAGGACTTCTGGATCCGGGTCACCTTCACCCGGGACGGCCGTGAGGTGTCGGTGTTCTGCACCTGGCACGACCACCCGCCGATGGTCGAGATCGTCGACCCCTGAGGGGGGGCGGCGGAACGCCGTGAAGGACCGCACGATCCCTCATGACGGCTCCTACCGGAAAACGGAGGGCGGCGGCTGCGGCGAGGCCACCGCCGAGGCGTCGGCGACCGGAGCCGCGCCGCCCGCGAAGTCCGCCAGCGCCCGGCCGTGCTCGACCCGGCCCGGATGGGGGTCGCTCGCGACCCGGCGGGTGAAGTCCGCGACGGGCAGCTCCCGGTCGGCCGCCACCAGCACGGCATTGCCGAAACGCTTCCCCCGCCACACCACCGGATCCGCGGCCAGCGCCAGCTCCGTGAACCGGGACGCCGCCGTCGCGATCTGAGCGCGCAGGTGCGTCAGCGGCGGCCCGTCCGCGAGGTTCGCGACGTACCACCCGGTGGGCGCCAGCGCCCGGCGTACGTCGTCCAGGAACTCGGTGCTCGTCAGGTGCGCCGGGGTGCGCGCCCCGCTGAACACGTCCGCGATCACCAGGTCCGCCCAGCCGTCCGGCACCTTGGACAGACCGGCCCGCGCGTCCACCGCCCGGACCCGGACCCGCGCCTGCGGATCCAGCGGCAGGTGCTCCCGTACGAAGGCCACCAGGGCGGCGTCGATCTCCACGACCTGCTGGGCGGAGCGGGGGCGGGACGCGGCCGTGTACCGGGCGAGGGTGAAGGCGCCGCCTCCCAGGTGCACCACGTTCAGGGGCCTTCGGGCGGGCGCGACGAGATCGATGAGGTGGCCGATCCGCCGCTGGTAGGAGAAGTCCAGGTACGCGGGATCGCCCAGGTCGACGTGCGACTGCGGGGCGCCGTCGATCAGCAGGATCCAGGCGCCGGGGCGCTCGCGGTCCGGCTCCAGCTCCGCCCGACCGCCGTCCACCTGCCCGACGACCGCCTCCGCGCCGCCCCGCCCGCGCTGCCTGCCCTTGTTCCTGTCCTTGCCCGCCACCATCCCATTGTGCGGGGCGGCCGGCCGGGAGCGGTCAGCGGCAGTTGTCCGCGGCCTCGATCAGCCGGGCCGCCTCGCCGAGCGCCGCACG
Organism: Streptomyces virginiae; assembly: GCF_040638905.1. Lineage (GTDB taxonomy): Bacteria > Actinomycetota > Actinomycetes > Streptomycetales > Streptomycetaceae > Streptomyces > Streptomyces virginiae_B. The sequence continues at coordinate 87,205 of NZ_JBEZYV010000026.1, forward strand.
CAGCACCTCGGGGTCGGTGACCGGCCCGACGGCCTCCGGCGGGAGCAGCCAGCCCGTGGCGCCCGCGGTGGGCGAGACGGCGTCGCCGAAGCGCATCCCCCGCCCGTCGGACTGCGTACACGCGCTACCCGGAAGGTCCCAGGCGTCGGCGGTGCCGGGCGGGACGAGGAAGCCGAGGGTGTCGCCGGACCCGTCGTGCAGAACGGGCCCCATCGGGCCGGACCGGCCGGCCGCGCGACGGATGATGTCCACCGCCTCCAGCCCCTGGCGGGCGGGCACGGTCACCAGGTCAAGGTCCAGGCCCGGGGCCGCGCCGGGTCCGGGTGCGGTGCTCGCTCCAGTGCTCTCCATGCCGGCCTCCACCAAGGGGAACCCCTCCTCGATCCGTATCCGCATGAGTTCAACGCACGGGAACGTCAACGGGTGCGGCACCAAGACGCCGCAAAGGATGGCAGTTCATGGCGGATCGCGGGTGAGATATCCGTTTTGTAGCTAAACATCGCGTGAACACCCCGTCGCTGGCGGTACGTTCATGCGCGCCGGGCCCAACTGCACCAGCCACCGCACCGGCGCTGCGTTCCTTGCCAGAGAGGTCACGTCCATGGCGGCGTTCCCCCACTCACCCAACTCCACGTTCCGGCGGCTGCGCGGGCAGCACTCCCCTGCTGAGTTCGCGGCCCTGGTGCGCCGGGCGGCGAAGGAAATCGGAGAAACGGTTTCCTGCGACGCGCGCTACGTCGGCCGGGTCGAGTCGGGCGAGATCCGCTGCCCCAACTACGCGTACGAGCGGGTCTTCCTCCATATGTTCCCCGGCCACACCCTGGCCGACCTGGGCTTCTCCCCCCGCGAGAGCGTCCGCGGACGCTCGGCGCAGCGCGGCCCGCACCCCGCGCCCGTCCCCGTCCCCCGTTCCCCTTCCAGTGCCAAGGAGAGCGACGTGCTGCGTCGCGCGTTCATGGCGGGCGGCTCCGCGACCGTGGCGGCCGCGACGCTCAGCCTCACCCTGCTCGGCGACACCCGCCGGCCGCCCTCGCGCGCCGGCGAGTCCGAGGCGGCCGCCGTCGAGGACGCCGTACGCCGGATCCGGCTGCTGGACGACCGGCACGGGGCGGACGCCCTCTACCGCAAGGCCTCCGAACCCCTGCGCACCGCCTACGCCCTGCTCGACGCCGGTGCCACGCGGCAGTCCACCGAGGACAGGCTGCACTCGGGCGCCGGCGAACTGGCCGTCTCGGTCGGCTGGCTGGCCCACGACTCCGGCCGCTTCGACGACGCCCGCTCGCACTACGCGGAGGCGCTGGCCACGGCCCGGGTGGCCAGGGACTCGGGCCTGGAGGCGCACGCCTTCAGCAACATGTCCTTCTTGGCCCGGGACACCGGTCGCTCGCGCGAGGCGGTACGGGCGGCCCAGGCGGGCCGGCGCGCCGCGTCCAGCCTCGGCTCGCCGCGGCTGCTGGCGCTGCTCGCCCTGCGGGAGGCCGGCGGGTGGGCGGGGCTCGACGACCGCAAGGCCTGCGAGGAGTCACTGACGCGGGCCCACCGGGAGTTCTCCCGGGGACCGGCGGAGGCCGACCCCGAATGGATGTCCTTCTTCGGCGAGGCCGAGCTGGAGTCGCTGGAGGCGCGCTGCTGGTCGGCGCTCGGGGAGCACGCCCGTGCGGCGCGCCACGCGCGGCGGGCGGCGGACCTGCAGGATCCGCACTTCGCCCGGAACGTGGCGCTGTACACCGCCGAGCTGGCCGGTGACCTTGCCCGGGCGGACGCGCCCGACGAGGCCGCCTGGGCGGGCGGGCGGGTGCTGGACCTGATGGGCGAGGTGCAGTCGACGCGGGTGCGGTCGATGCTCGCGGGGACGGCCGCGGCCCTCGTCCCCCACCAGCGGTCCCCCCGCGTGGGCGCGTTCCTGACCCGGCACGCGTCCGCGTAGCGCGGTTCGGCTGCGGCGGGTGGGTGGTGCTGGGGCGCTGCCGTGGCCCTGCGGGTCGGCTGCGGCTGGCCGGTGATGCTGGGGCTTCGCCCCGGGCCCTGCGGTTCGGCTGCGGCAGGTGGGTGGTGCTGGGGCGCTGCCCCGGGCCCCGCGCCTAAATCGCCGGCGGGGCTTGGTGGTGTGGGGCGGTGCCCCGCCGGAGTGTCTCCTCGGCTCGGCGCCAACGGGCCGTCGCGGTGGTACCCGGTGGTCGCGCCTCGTCCTGCGGGGACACTCCGCCGTGTCCCCGCCCCACGGCAGGGCTCCGACAGTGCCCCGAAAACGCCCCCGGCCCGACTGGAGGGTTCCGGGGAGCCGGACCCGACGCTGGGGAAGCGGGGACGGGAAGGGGTGTCCCCGCAGGACGAGCGCGCAACCACCGGGCACAGCCGCGATCGCTCGCACGCGCCGAGCCGAGGAGACACCCCTCCCCGGCCCCGCGGACCCGCCCCCACCAGGCCCGTATCCCGACCCGCAGACCGCCCGCAGGACGACTCGAACCCGCCCGCCCCGCCGCGGGAAGGGCCCCGCGGACCCGCCCGCACCGCACCCGGATCCCGACCCGCGGAAAACGGTCCGGACCCGCCCGCCCCGCCGAGGGAACGGCACGCGCAGCCACACCCAGCCCCGCCGGCGATTGAGGCGCGGGGTCTGGGGCAGAGCCCCAGCACCACCGGCCCGGTCAGCCGAGCCCAGTGCTACACGTCCAGGTGGCCCGTGTCGTTCCAGCGTTCCAGTGCCGGGGCCCCGTAGGCCCAGCCCAGGACCGACAGGGACGTCGGTTCCAGACGGATGCGGGCGCCGAAGGACGCGTCGAAGCCCAGCCAGCGCGCGGCGAGCGTGCGCAGGATATGGCCGTGGGCGAACACCAGCACGTCCCGCTCCGCCGAGCGCGCCCACGCCACCACCTCGTCGGCGCGTGCCGAGACGTCGGCGACCGACTCGCCGCCCGGGACGCCGTCGCGCCAGATCAGCCAGCCCGGCCGGACCGCCTGGATCTCGGCGGGGGTCATGCCCTCGTAGTCGCCGTAGTCCCATTCCATCAGGGAGTCCCACGGCTCCGCCCGCACCCCGAAGCCCGCCAGCTCGCAGCTCTCGCTCGCGCGGACCAGCGGGCTGGTGCGCACCTCAAGGCCCGGCAGGCCCTTCCAGGGGTCGCGGGCGAGGCGTTCGCCGAGCAGTTTCGCCCCCTGCTTGCCCTCCTCCAGCAGCGGCACGTCCGTGCGTCCGGTGTGCTTGCCGAGCTGGGACCACGCCGTCTGGCCGTGGCGGGCCAGCAGGATGCGGGGGGCCATGCGAATCTCCCGATCGGTGCAGGATTGTACGTTTTTACGATGTTTTCCTCGTGCGTCCATCATCCATCACGCCCCCCGCCGACTCTCTCACCGGCCCGTTTCCGCGCTCCGCACACGATTGTCAGTGGCGGATGGGACACTTCCGCGGGTGAGCTCTTACCCGCCCAGCAGCCCCACGCAGCCCACCACGCTGCGTCAGCGGCTCGCCGGCCTGCGAGGCCCCGCCGTGCAGCCCCGACCGCTCGACGCCCGGGCGCTGGCGGCCCTCGCCGCCAACCCCGGGTGCGGCAGACGCGCACTGCTCGACGGCGCCGGTGTGGACAAGAACGCCCTCGCCACGGCCCTCGGGTCGCCGGCCGCCTTCGGGCAGTCGCAGTTCGCCATCGTCCGCGGGAACTCCTTCGAGGCGAAGGTCAAGGGCGACGGCGGAGCCGAGCTGCTGCGGCTGGTCCACGGGCACCTCGATCCGGCCGCCGAGCCGCCGGGGCCCGGCGCCCGCGTCCCCGACCTCACGGCGGCCGGGCCCGAGGGCCGCGCCGCCCGGACCGCGCTCGCCCTGCGCGAGGCGACCGCGGCGAAGGACTGGACCCTGCTGGACCACCCGATGCTGGCCCTGGAGGTGGCCGGTTCGCCGGCCTATCTGGAGCCGGACGCCGTCGTCGTGCACCCCGACGGCCGCTGGACCGTGGTGGAGATCAAGTCGTTCCCCATGATCGACGCGGCCGCGGACGCCGCGAAGGTGGGCGCGGCGGCCCGCCAGGCCGCCGTCTACGTCCTGGCCCTGGAGCGGACCGCCGAGAAGCTGGCCGGCGCCGAGGTCGGGCACACCGTGCTGCTGGTGTGCCCCAAGGACTTCTCCAACCTGCCCACCGCCGCCCCCGTCGACATCCGCCGCGAGCGCGCGGTGACCCGGCGCCAGCTGGAGCGGCTGACCCGGGTCGAGGAGCTGGCCGCCGCGCTGCCCGAGGGGCTGACCTTCGACCCGGAGCGGACAGCCGAGGAGCTGGCCGAGGCCGTGTCGGCGGTGGACGCCGCCTACGCCCCCGAGTGCCTGGCCGCCTGCGAGCTGGCCTTCCACTGCCGGGAGCGGGCCCGCGCCGCCGACGAGGTGACGGCGCTGGGCCGTTCCGTACGGGGTGAGCTGGGCGCGCTGACCACCGTCGAGGAGGCCCTCGCGGCGGCTTCGGGGGCCGGCTGTGCCGAGGACCCCACGGCCGCCGCCCTGCACCGCGCGGCCCGGTTGCGCGCCGAGGCGCTGGAACTCGCCGCCGCCCGTCCACGTCGCCACGTCCCGGAGTCCCCCGAATGCCCCTGCTGAGCACCCTGGCCCGGCTGGAGGCCGTCCGCGCGGGCCGCGCCCAGCCGCTCGCGACGGTGCGCCACCGCCATCTCAGCGACAACCCGCTGGTCTTCGTACCGCTGACCACGGCCGGTGAGGCCGGCGCCCCGCTGGGAGCGATGGTCGGCACCGACCGGAACGAGCCGCGGGTCTTCGTGATACCCCAGCCCCGCGACCGGGACCTTCGGTGGGCGTTCCTCGCGGACCTCGCGGTCCACGTGCTGGCCCACATCGACGCCTACGCCGATGCCGTGGAGCCGGCCGAGCGCAGCGAGACCGACCCGGAGACGGGCAAGCGGGTCAAGGTCGAGACCGAGCTGTGCGTGGACGCCCCGCAGTTGATCGTGCCGAGCCGGGCGGGCATCGAGTACGTGCGGCTGCTGGGGCGGTCGATGAGGTTCCGGCGCACCGCGGAGGAGGATCCGGACAATCCCTATCCGGCACCGTCGCGGGTGCCGCTGCTGGGCCGCTGGTTCACGCACCTCGGCGAGCGGGCGCGGGTGCCCGGGTCCTCGATGCTGCTGTCGGCGACGGACCTGCTGTCGCGGCACTGGGCGACCGGCCAGAGCAACCTGGAGGACCAGCACCTGGGCGCGCTCCTGGCCTGGATCGCGCCGTCCGGCGGCGGGTCGGGGGCCGAAGCGGCCCTGCGTGCGGAGCTGGGCCGCGACGAGCACGGCCAGTTGCTGTGCCCGCCGGCCGGTCCGGCCACCGACCCGGCCTTCGACAACAAGCTGCTGGCTCCCGCGATCGCCCGCTACGACGCGGCGCGCGCGGCCCTGGCGGCCGGGCCCGGGGACGACGACCGAGAGGTCCGGACCGCGGAGCGGGTCGTGCGCCGGCTGGTGGTGGACCAGATGTCGAGCACCTGGTGGGCCACCTGGGAGGCGATCGATCTGGTCCGCGCGCTGCCGGGGGGCGAGCGGGCGGAGGAGCGATGGACGCGCGACCGCTGGTCGTACACCGGGCACCGGGACCGCGTACGGGCGGGCGAGCCGCCGCAGCCGCGCCGTGACGACGCGGTGACGGCGGCGCAGAAGCTGGCCACGCGGGAGACCGAGCAGGTGCGCCTCGACGCGCAGGAGGCGCTGGACGACCCCCTGGTCATGGCGGGCCGGCGGCTGGCGGGCGAGGCCTTCGCCGGCGAGGTCACCGAGGTGGTGATGGAGTGGACGGAGTCGAAGCGGCCCAGTCCGCGGCCGCTGGTGACGGTGTCCACGGAGGACCGGCCGCAGCTCGCGGACGGCAGTGGCGCGAAGGTGTACCGCTCACTGGACGGGCGGCCGCAGAGCGCGCAGTTCGTCCGCTTCGAGGAGGAGGGTCAGGTGGTGCTGCGGCTCCTCGACAAGATGGGGCGCGGCCGGGAGCCGGAGCCGGGTTCCGTGCCGGAGAAGGGCGACCGCGTGTGCTGGACGCTCTTCGAGCACGACGCGCGCGGCGGTCCGAAGCTCCCGGACCCGGAGCGGACGCCGTGGACCCATGGCGGCCCGCCGGGGTCCGGGGCCGCCGTCCACCTTCCCGACGCCGTCACCGACGAGGACATCCTGTGACCGCTGTGCCCGCACCGGCCGCCTTCGACCCGGGTGCCGCGGCCGCCCGGGCGACCGCGGCGATCCTGCACGACACCCTGCACGGGACGGAGCGGGGCGTCGTCGTCGACTCCCCGCCGGGGGCCGGCAAGTCCACGCTCGTCGTCCGCGCGTCGCGGGAGCTGGCCGCGGCGGGGCGCCGGCTGATGGTGGTGGCGCAGACGAACGCGCAGGTCGACGACCTGGTGCTGCGTCTGGCCGACAAGGATCCGGAGCTGAAGGTCGGCCGGCTGCACAGCAGCGACGGGGACGCCTACGACCCGGCGCTGCGGGAGCTGCCGTCGGTGACCCTGTCGGCGAAGCCGGGGGACCTCGCGGAACTCCCGATCACGGTCTCCACGGCGGCGAAGTGGGCGTTCGTGAAGGACGTCGAGCCGTGGCAGCACGCGATCGTCGACGAGGCGTACCAGATGCGCTCCGACGCGCTGCTGGCCGTGGCCGGGCTGTTCGAGCGGGCGCTGTTCGTGGGCGACCCGGGGCAGCTGGACCCTTTCAGCGTGGTCGGGGCGGAGCAGTGGGCGGGGCTGTCCTACGACCCTTCGGCGTCGGCGGTGAGCACGCTGCTGGCCCACAATCCGCAGCTGCCGCAGCACCGGTTGCCGGTGTCGTGGCGGCTCCCGGCGACGGCGGCGCCGCTGGTGTCCCGCGCGTTCTACCCGTACACGCAGTTCCGCAGCGGTACGGGCCCGGGCGAGCGGAAGCTGTCGTACGGGGTGGCCTCGGACGGGTCTGGCCCGGACCGGGTGCTGGACGAGGCCGCCGAGGCGGGCTGGGGCCTGCTGGAGCTGCCGGCGCGGCACACGCCGCGCACCGACCCGGAGGCGGTGGGTGCGGTGGCCCTGGTGGTGCGCCGGGCCCTGGACCGGGGCGCGGTGACGTCCGACGAGCAGTCCCCGGGGCCGGCTCCGCTGACGCCGGACCGGATCGCCGTCGGCACGGCCCACCGGGACCAGGCGGCCGCGGTCCGCGCGGCGCTGGCCTCGCTGGGGGTCTCCGGGGTCACGGTGGACACGGCGAACCGGCTGCAGGGCCGCGAGTACGACCTGACGGTGGTCCTGCACCCGCTGTCGGGACGGCCGGACGCGACGGCCTTCCACCTGGAGACGGGCCGGCTGTGCGTGCTGGCGTCGCGGCACCGGCACGCATGCGTGGTGGTGGCCCGGGCGGGCATAGCGGAGCTGCTGGACGACCATCCGTCGACGGAGCCGGTGCAGCTGGGCGTGACGGTGAAGTTCCCGGACGGCTGGGAGGCGAACCACTCGGTCCTGGCGCACCTGGCGGAGCACCGGGTGTCCTGGCGGCCGTAGAGCGTGTCCGCGCAGTCCCGCTTGCCCCGCGGCGCGGTGTCGGGCGCGCCGCGGGTAATCCGGTATCCGGGCGGCCCTCCGCCTTGCGGGGCTTCCCCTCGGCCCTGCGGGCCTGGGGAGAGCCCATGGCACCGGACGCCGGGCCCCGGCCCTTCGGGCGGCCGGCGCCACTTTGCGGACGGGGCCAGCGGGTTCGCGGGCGCCGGTCAGTCCCTGCCCTTGCGGGCGGCGCCGAACCGGTGGCGGAGCACTTCGCCCACCTCGGCCAGGGCCTGGAGCTGCGCCGGGGTCAGGATGTCGATCAGGTGGCGGCGGACCGATTCCACATGGAGCGGAGCGGCGTCCGTGATCGCGGCCACCCCGGTCTCGGTGAGGACCACCTCGGCGCCCCGGCCGTCGGTGGCGACTTCCTCGCGGCGGACGATGCCGCGCTGTTCCATGCGCGTGAGCTGGTGGGACAGCCGGCTGCGCGACCAGCGCATCAGCTCGGCCAGTGCGCTGATGCGCATGCGGTGGCCTTCCGTGGAGCCGAGCACGGACAGGACGTCGTAGTCGGCTTCGGAGAGCCCGCTGTCCTGGCTCAGGTCGCGTGCGATCTCCGCGTTGACCAGTGGGAACATCCGCCGCCACGCGTACCAGGCGTCCTGCTCGGCCTCGGTGAGCCAGCGGGGCTCGGATGCGGGGGTCATGCCTTCCACTTTAGCCAGGTCGGTGACACATCATCTACCTGGTTGACACGTCACTCACATAACGCTTTCATTAGGTGACACATCAACAACCGCACCGATCGGGAGAGCCCACTCCATGACCCGCCTGCACGTCGTCTCCGCCGCCACCCGCCCCACCTCCTCCGGCCGCCCGCTCGCCCAGTGGGTCACCGCCCAGGCCCGCGCGCACGGCGGCTTCGACGTCACCCCCGTCGACCTCGCCGAGATCGCACTGCCCTTCCTGGACGAGCCCGAGTACGCCTCCACCGGGAACTACGCCCACCAGCACACCCGCGACTGGAGCGCGCTGGTCGACTCCGCCGACGCCTTCCTCTTCGTCCTGCCGATGTACAACGGCGGCTTCACCGCGCCCTTCAAGAACGCCATCGACTTCCTCTACAACGAGTGGAAGGGCAAGCCGGTCGGCATCGTCAGCTACAGCGCCGGCCCCACCGGCGGCGCCCCGGCCGCCGAGATGCTGCTGCCGGTCCTGACCCGCCTCGGCATGCTGCCCGCCGAGCACTCCGTCGCGGTCCCGGGCATCCCGAAGCTGATCGGGGCCGAGGGCTTCGAGGCCCCCGAGGCGCTCGCGGGCGAGCTGGCCGCCGTCCTGGCAGACGTGGCCGAGCTGGCGGCGAAGCGCGCGGCGGAGCTCGACGCGGAGGCCGTCACCGCCTGAGCGGACTCCCGGCCAGAGGGGCGCACGTGGGTGCGGTTGACGGCCGGTCAGCACGATGCGGGGCGGATACCGGTGGTCGGTCGATCGCCCGAGCGACTCCCCCGCCACGGAGGTCCCCGGGCTGCTCGTGCGCCTCACCGGCCGTACAGGTGTTCCAACCCGTCGGGGCGCGCTCTTGCGGGGCGTTGGACAATGGACGGTGGCCCGGAAGGTTTTCGCACGCGCAGCAGGAGGACAGGGATGGCAGAGCCCGAGCGGACCGAGCGGCGGCTGCGGCCGGCGCCGCTGCTCTTCGAGCCCTCGGAGGCCGCGGCGGATCCGGAGCACTTCTTCGACCTGGAGTCGATCGAGGACCCGCAGGAGCTGCTGGCCCGTGCGACCGAACTGACCCTGGCCTTCCGGGCGGCGCAGGAGCGGGCGGTGGAGTTCCAGGCCCTGGCCGCGGCCCAGCTGGCGGATCCGCGGCGCTTCGACCGGCTCACCCCCGCGTCCATCGCCGAACAGGCGGAGTGGACCGAGGACTACGCCCGCAAGATGATCGAATTCGGCGAGACCCTCCAGCACGGGCGCGCCGACCTCACGTAGGCGGCGGGGCGGGGCCGGGGATCATCGCGGTGCGTCATATGCGGGGGGCACCATACTCCAGGCCCGGCCTCCCTGTCCCGATTTCGGTGACTCCGTGAGATCTGGCCGCTACGGCGGGTAGACCTTGGCATATGACGACGCTGACGACGGCCCACGGACGCACCGCCCTCCATGCCCGCGGCGAGCGCACGCGCACCGCGCCCGCCACGCACGTCACCCCGCAGGGCGCCGCCTGGCTCGCCTCGGCCTCCGCGCACCCCCGCCGCACCCTCGCGCTGTGGGAAGCCCGCCCCGGCCTCCCGGCGACGCTGCCCTGCGGGAGCGCCTTCGACGTCGTCAACGTCCCGCTCGTCCTCGGGCGCCGGGTCCTGGACCTGTTGTGGGCCGAGGGCCCCGGGTCCGGCCCGGTCGCCGTGCACCGCGGCCGGATGCTGCTCTTCGCCGCCCCGGGCACCGCGCACCGGCTGCCCGTACTGCTGGCATGGGAGGAATGGGGGGCCTCCCGGCCCGCCCCGGCGCCCCTGTGTCACGGCCGCGGCGACGCCGTCACCGTGCCTCCGCTCGCCGCCGGCCCGGGCCCGTCGCGGTGGCTGGTGGCCCCCGACGCCCGGGAGCCCTGGCTCCCGGGGCCGGACGCCCTGCTCTGGGCCTTCGTGCGGGCGGCCCGGACCGCCGCACCGACGGGACCTGGGGATATCGATTTTTCGTTCCGCGGATCCTCCTGCTAATGTCTTCCTCGTCAGCAAGCGCCGCTAGCTCAGTTGGTTAGAGCAGCTGACTCTTAATCAGCGGGTCCGGGGTTCGAGTCCCTGGCGGCGCACAGACGGAGGAAGGCCCCCCACGCGAGTGGGGGGCCTTCTTCATGTCACCGTCAGTGTCACCGTCACGGCATCATGCCGTCATCCGTCACGTCGTGATCTTGACCGTGTACGCGCCGGACCTGGTGCGGTCGGCCACCTCGATGGTGATCCGCTCCCCGGGCACCGTGTACGTCTCGCCCACCTCCAGCGGCGCGTCCGCCAGCGGCGGGTACACCGAGCGGTCCCAGCAGGCTTCCGTCGCCGGGTGCGCGTCCAGCACCTCGATGGGGCCGCCGCCGGACGCCGCCTCGTTGCGCACCCGGTAGACGAGGACCCCTTCGGTGCAGGTGTCGCCGTCGTTGCCGGACGATCCCCGCGCCTCGACGGCGATCGCGCTGCCGGGCCCCGTACGGACGACCGCGAGCCGGGTGCCGCCCGTGCCGCCGCTCGGCGGGGCCTGCCCCAGCGGCTGCAGGGTGTGCAGCGACGAGCCCGACTGCACGCAGTCCACCTGGGAGGGGTCCAGCCAGCCCAGCTTCCACTTGTGCCAGGCGAAGAGGTCGGGGGACATGCCGAACTGGCTGCCCATGACGTCCCAGTCGCCGACGTAGGTGTCCCAGTCGCCCTTGCCGTCGGTGGGCCGGTGGTAGAGGTCCGGCAGGTCGAAGACGTGTCCGGTCTCGTGGGCCAGCACGTTGCGGTCCGGCGGGTGGCGCTCGAAGACGGTGACGATCCGCCGCAGTTCCGCGCCGTCCGCGACGATCGGGCGGTCGAAGTTCACGACCTTCGTGGCGTCCGAGTCCACCCCGGGCGCGTCCGGGTCGGCGACGAAGTAGACGACGTCGTACTTGCTGAAGTCCACCCGGGCGTCGGTGGCGGCGACGGCGTCGCGCAGGTAGGCGGCCCGGTCGCCGGGGGCCCAGTCACGCCTTATCCCGTACGCGGTGGACGGCTTGGGCATCCGGATCCACTGCTTCTGCGGGTGCGGGGCCAGGCGGAACCGCCCGTACGAGGCCTGCTCGAAGAAGTCGCTGGTGGCGGGGAAGTAGTCGCGGGTGAGCAGCTCGGGCGTCACGGTGCTCCGGTGGTCGGGGAAGGAGAGGAAGACCATGACCGCGTCGAGCGTGCGTTCGGGCCTGGGGTAGGCCCCGTTCCAGGTGTCCAGCCCCAGGGAGTGGTGCGCCCCCGTACGGGTCAGCGCGCAGGGCCCGGCGCCGGGATCGGCCACCGCGGGACCCGCGACGAGCGACATGGCGGCGAGCGCCATCAGGGAAGTGAGCGCCGCGGCGGTACTTCGGACGCGAGAGCGGTCCACTCCCCCGGGTGTCTGCTGTCGCGTCACATCGACCTCCGGTGGTGGATTCGTACCTGTTTAGCCACCTTGAGGCGATTGTCTTACTAATGCCCTGTTCCGCTGCCCCACACGAGTGAGCGATGCGGCAAGACGGTGACCCCCGGACTTCACGCGGGTGTCTACAGAACGTCACGACCGATCACCCGAGATCAGCAGGAGCCTTCTCCCGCTCACAGCTGCGCAGAAACGATCAAGCGATCTTGGCCCGACGATCCGTCATCACGCCGAACTCCCGCGTCTCAACCGGTGACGCCGCTGGATAGGGCCTCCCGGCAGCCTCTATGATCGGCACACTTTCCTGCACGGACACTCACGAACACTGCGGGGCCAACGGTGAGCGGAACCTCAGAAGGAACCGGTTCGGCGGCCGACAGCATCCGATCGGCCATTACGGAGCGTCACCCGTCAGTGCCGGCAGTGCCGTCGGCATCCCATCGCGCCGATTCCGATCTGCGCGACTACCGGGCCGCGTTCAACGCGGCCCACCTCGCCATGGCGGTCGTGGACCGCGAGGGCTACGTCGTGACTGCCAACCAGGCCTTCGCCGGCTTGCTCGGCAGCGAGCCGCACGCGCTCGTCCACCGCTGCGCCGCCGACCTGGTGGACCTGGCAGCGGAGGCCCGCACGTGGGCCGCGTACCAGGAGGTCCTGCGCGGCCGTCAGGCCCGGCTGCGCTGCACCCGCCGGCTCAAGCACCCCGACGGGCATTCGCTGTGGACCGAGGTCACGCTGGGGCCGGTGCCGGGCACCGGGAACGTCCTGCTGTCCGTCTCCGACATCAGCGACCGGCGCGACCTCCAGGCGCGGCTGCGCCACCTCCAGATGCACGACCCGGTCACGCGGCTGCCCAACCGGGCGCTGTTCTTCGAGCGGCTCTCCGCCGCCCTGGAGGCGTCCTCCTACGACCACGGGGGCGGCACCGGGCGGATCGGCCTGTGCTACCTGGACCTCGACGGCTTCAAGGCCGTCAACGACACCCTCGGCCACCGCGTCGGCGACCGGCTGCTGACGGCCGTCGCCGCCCGGCTGACCCAGTGCGCCGACCAGTCCGGCTACGGGCGCACGGGCGGGCACCTGGTCGCACGGCTCGGCGGCGACGAGTTCGCCCTCCTCGTGGAGGACTCCACCGGCACCGAGCAGTTGGCGGACCTGGCGCGCAGCGTACTGACCGCCGTACAGGAGCCGTTCGACCTGGCCGGGCAGCGGCTGTCGGTCTCCGCGTCCATCGGCGTGGTGGAACGAGCCACGGACGGCACCTCGGCGACCGGCCTGATGCAGGCCGCCGACACGACGCTGTACTGGGCCAAGGCGGACGGCAAGGCCCGCTGGACCCTCTTCGACCCGGAGCGCAACGCGCACCGCATGACCCGGCAGGCACTGTCCTCGACCCTGCGGCCGGCCGTGGAGCGGGGCGAGTTCGCGCTCGAGTACCAGCCGCTGGTGGACCTGGAGAGCGGCGCGCTGCGCGGGGTCGAGGCCCTGGTGCGCTGGAACCACCCGCAGTTCGGCACGCTCACGCCGAATCGGTTCATCGGTATCGCCGAGGAGGACGGATCCATCGTCCAGCTGGGGCAGTGGGTGCTGCGCACCGCGTGCCGGCAGGCACGCCGCTGGCAGATCGAACAGCCCAGCGACATGCCGGTCTTCGTGTCCGTCAACGTCGCCGTGCGGCAGGTGTGGGACTCGGACTTGGTGGGCGACGTCGCGGAGATCCTCGCGGAGACGGGCCTGGCGCCGCAGCTGCTCCAGCTGGAGCTGACCGAGTCGGCAGTGATGGGTTCGGCCGGGAGGCCGCTCCAGGCCCTCCAGGCGCTGAGCGACATGGGCGTCCGCATCGCCATCGACGACTTCGGCACCGGCTACTCGAACCTGGCCTACCTGAGCCGGCTGCCGGTCTCGGTGCTGAAGCTGGACGGATCCTTCGTGCGGGGCTTCCGCTACGACGAGGGCGCGCACCCGAACCCGGCCGACGAGACCATCGTCGAAGCCCTGGTCCAGCTCGCGCACCGGCTGGGCCTCACGGTGACCGCGGAATGCGTGGAGACCCCGGGCCAGGCGGCCCGGCTGCGGCGCGTGGGCTGCGACACGGGCCAGGGCTGGCTGTACTCCCGCGCGGTGGCCCCGGACGTGATCGCCCGCATGATCGGCCACCGGGTGGAGGCGGCGGCCCCCTCCCAGCCCGACGAACCGGCCCGGCGCCCCCTGGTCTGACGGGGAGTGCGGAGCGGTGTCCCGGCCGGGCCGGGCCGGGCCGCGGCAGTTCAGCCGTCGGCCGTCAGCCGTTGACGGTCTTGCCGTAGCGCAGGGCGCGTAGCCGGCTCGGACTTGGAGATGGTGGTCCTGACACGATGAAGACGAAGCCCGGGCAGCCGGTGCGGTAGGTGCGGTAGGTGCGGTAGGTGCGGTCGCCGACCGGGTCGGAGGCGTACGCGCTCCGGCTGTAGGGATGTCGCGGTTGCACCCTGCATGCAGAACCGCCCGGGCGTACCTCTCCGTCTGCAGGAGTCCGTACACCAGCTGCGGCTGGAACGAGGAGATGTGCGTCGCCCTCGCCTCCATCTCGGCGTACGCCTGGAACCAGCTCGGCAGCTGAGTCCTCAGGACGAGCCCCACCAGACGGGAGAACACCCCGCCCGTACCAAGGGCGGCGTCCAGTCGTTCGGAGAAGTCACGGGTCGGGACGCGGCGGCCGTTCTCCACCATGCCGATCAGGGAGCCGGTGCAGAAGATGATGGCGCCCAGCTCCGCCTGTTTCAGGCCTGCCTCTTCTCTCAGCCGGCGCAGCTCGAAGCTGTAGTAGTCCAGCGGCGAGGCGCTGGGATCGATGTCGCGGGCCAGGACCATGAGACGGCACCCCAAGCGGGAAACGGGCTTGTGGCCGAGCGTAACGACATCACTACGGTCCGGTGTCCGGAATTCCGCAACCATGTCACACACCTCCGCCCCACCCCGGGAGGGGTGGGGCGGAGACGTCGCTCGGCGCGGGGTGGGGGGAGATCAGCAGGCGCCGAGGTCCTTCCAGACACCCCATTCACCGGTGGTGCCCGGCGTCTCGTTCTGCGTCCACCACTGGGCCTTGTACTTGCGGCCGTTGTGGGAGACCTCGTTGCCGGCGGTGTAGACCGTGCCCGCGACATAGGCCGGGGTCGAGCCGCAGCCCGTGGTCGGCGGGGTCGTGGGAGGCGTCGTCGGCGGGGTGGTCGGCGGCGTCGTGGGAGGCGTGGTCGGCGGGACCGTGGTGCCGCCCAGGGCGTCGGAGATCTGGTTCAGCAGCGTGGCGTTGTTGTCCAGGCCGAGCAGGGAGTACATCATCGCGCCGGCCAGGCCGCGCTGCTTGCCGTAGTCGACCCGGGCCTGGACGGACTTCTGGTTCAGGCCGGTGAAGAACTCGCCGTCCTTGTAGAAGTACGAGGACTTCGACCGGTCGTCCCAGAAGGTGGTGGCCGGGTTGTCGACGATGCCGCCGAGCTCCTTGTAGTGCGCGATGCCCGCCTGCTGGCTGAGCGGCCGCGCGCCGGAGCCGCCCGTCGCGGTCTGGGCGAGGCCGTTGGTGGTGCCGGCGGGCACGCCCTTCCAGCCGCGGTAGTAGAACTCGTAGCCCAGGGTGAGCTTGTTGGCGGGGAAGCCGCCGGTGATGCCGTAGGCCGGGTTGCCGTCGATCCAGGAGTCGATGGCGTTGTCGATGCTGTACTTCTCGGTGCCCGGCGCGATCGGGTCGGTCGGGTCGGCCGCGGACGGGTACAGGGGTGACTGGTGGTACGTGGGCCCGTCGCCGTCCCAGGCGCCGTGCATGTCGTACGTCATGATGTTGGCGTAGTCCAAGTACTGGCCGATCTTGTCGGTCTCGATGTACTTGATCTTGTCCTGGCCGGCCGGGAGGGCCGCGGTCAGCATGTACTTCTTGCCGCCGTTGGCCGCGCCCTCGGCGTCGAGCTGCTTGCGGAACTCCTGGAGCAGCAGGGTGAAGTTCTGCTTGTCCTCGGGGCCGTAGTGGTTGCCCAGGTGGCCGCCGGCGGAGCCCGGGTACTCCCAGTCGATGTCGATGCCGTCGAAGATGCCCGCCGCGGTGCCGGGGCCGCCGAAGCCGCCCTCCAGGGGGAGGTCGCCCTTGATGTACTGCTTGATGCAGGAGGCGACGAACTTCTTGCGGGAGGCGTCGGTCTTGGCCGCGTCGTGGAAGTACTTGGAGTACGTCCAGCCGCCCAGCGAGATGTTGATCTTCAGGTGGGGGTACTTGGCCTTCAGTTCCTTGAACTGGTTGAAGACGCCCACGATCGGCTGGTTCCACGTGTCGGCGACGCCGTCCACGCTGTCGGCGGCGCCGAAGGACTTCTGGTAGTCGGCGTAGGAGTCGCCCGCGCCGTCACCGGCGTTGGGGTTGTTGTCGTCGCCGGCCGCCTTGTTCGCCTCGAAACAGGTCAGCTCGGTGGGGTGGATGTTGCCGAACGAGTAGTTGATGACGTCCAGCTTGCCCGCTATGCCCCGCGTGTCGAGGTGCTTGGGATAGAAGGCGTTGCCGTACACGCTCCACTGGTCGTAGTAGGCGATACGGACACCGCCCGCCGCCGCTCCGGCCGCGGCGTCGGCGGCCTGGGCCGTGCCGAATCCCGCGAAGGAGGCAAGCGCTCCGACTGCCAGCGCGGCCGTGGCGGCGGCTGCGACGAGGGGTTTACGGATGGGCATGAACTGCCTCCGGGGGGGTGGGAGGAGAGAGCAGGAAGTTCGGGTGAGAGCAGTGATAGCGATCACCGCAGCACCCCGTCAATGGTTCGGACCAAAGAAGGACTAGACCACTCCCGGCACATTTCCCCAAGTCAGAGAGCTGAGCGCACATCAGAAACCGCTCGCCACCCCGGGTGACGAGCGGTTTAAGGTTGCCTTGAGACACGCTCCCGCAAGGTTTTGGCAATGAACCAGCCAAACCCCGTTATTGCAGGGTCAGTCGACGGCCGGCGCCTGCGCGGGCATGCCGTACGCATCCGCGACGAGCTCGTAGGAACGCAGTCGGGCGGCCCCGCTGTGGGCGTTGGCGGTGAGCATCAACTCGTCCGCGCCGGTGCGCTTGGCGAGGCCGTCGAGGCCGTCGGCGACCGCGTCCGGGGTGCCGTGGACGATGTTGGCGAGCCATCCGTCGACGAACTCCCGCTCCAGCGGGGTGTAGGGGTAGGCGGCCGCCTCCTCGGGCGTGGGGACCAGCCCGGGGCGGCCGGTGCGCAGCCGCAGCATCGACAGCGCGCCCGTACGCACCTGGGCGCGGGCCTCCTCGTCGGTGTCGGCGGCGAGCGCCGAGACCCCTATGACGGCGTAGGGGGCGTCGAGGACCGCCGAGGGCCGGAAGCTGTGGCGGTAGAGGTCCAGCGCGGGCAGGGTGCCGGCCGCGGAGAAGTGGTGGGCGTAGGCGAAGGGCAGGCCGAGCTCGCCGGCGAGCTGCGCGCTGAAGCCGGAGGAGCCGAGCAGCCACAGCGGCGGCCGCCCGGCCGGGCCCTGCACCGGGCCCGGTACGGCGTGCACGCGGGCGTAGGGGTGCCCGTCGGGGAAGTCGTCGTCGAGGAAGCGGGTGAGCTCCGCGAGCCGCCGCGGGAACTCGTCCGCGCCCTCTTCGAGGCGTCCCGGCCCGCGCAGCGCGGCGGCCGTGCGGCCGTCGGTGCCGGGGGCGCGGCCGAGCCCGAGGTCGATCCGCCCCGGGGCGAGCGCCTCCAGGGTGCCGAACTGCTCGGCGACGGCGAGCGGGGCGTGGTTGGGCAGCATCACGCCGCCGGAGCCGAGCCTGATGCGAGAGGTGTGCGCGGCGAGGTGGGCCAGGATCACGGCCGGTGAGGAGCTGGCTACGCCGGGCATGGAGTGGTGCTCGGCGACCCAGTGGCGGTGGTAGCCGCGGGACTCGGCGAGGCGGGCGATGGCCACGCTGGTGCGCAGCGAGTCGTGCGCGGTGCTGCCGGCGCCGACGGTGACGAGGTCCAGGACGGAGAGCGGTACGGGCGCCCGCCCGAGGGCGGTGCCCCGGATGCCGCTACGGCTCTCCTGCGTGCCCTCGGCCCTGCCGTCCGCCGGCTCCTGCGCCGGCCGGCTCGGTACCCCGCTCGGCACGCCGTTCCGTACGCCGTTCTCGTCCCCGGTGTCACTCATCGTCGCTCCCGTCCCGTCTCCACGTCCGCACGACGCCCGTGCGGCACCGTACGAAGAACTCGAACCGTGAGCGGCCGCCGGGCATTCCCGCCACCGCGGGACGGTGCGCATGCCCCTGGCATATGCCATTGGAGTAGATCCAGGCAGACAGACGTGATCGAGCCAATCAATCTCCCCAACGGGCGCTCCACATGGGCCTCTTGATGGCTATCGTGGTAGGGCAAGCGGTAACAACCTGCTAGGGGGAAACCGTGGCGCTGAAGCCCGAGCCGACCGCGCCGTTCCACTCGGTGCAGTACGCACTACGCGTACTCGAAACAATCGCACGTCACA
>NZ_JBEZYV010000027.1:0-98311 GCF_040638905.1 Streptomyces virginiae
GGTACTGCAGGGGGGACCCTGTGGGAGAGTAGGACGCCGCCGAACAATCATTGTGGGAAAGCCCCGCACCTTCTGGTGCGGGGCTTTTCTGCGTTTACCGGCCATTGCATTTCGGCGCTGGCCCCGCGCGTTACCGGTCGGCGGGGTAGCTCTTGAGGGTGCTCGTGTCGAGCGTCCAGCGGCCGGCGGTGACGGTGTCCCCGAAGGCATAGGGGACCGCTTCCTCGATAACGATGATGCCCTCCTGGTGGGTACCCGCCCAGCGTATCCAGCGCCAAGGCGGTTGCCCGGGTGGAGCGGAACTACAGGCGGCCCGCCGCCTTGAGGGACAGGTAGGCGTCGGCCAGGGTCGGGGCCAGGGTGTCGGGCGTGGCGTCGACCACGTGGACGCCGTGACGGGTGAGCTGGTCGGACGTGCGGCGGCGCTGGGCCTGGGTCTGGGTGGCGGCCGCGGCTTCGTAGACCGCGTCCACGGTGCCCCGGGAGGCGGCCATCGCCGCCACGTGGGGGTCGGCCACCGAGGCCAGCAGAACCGTGTGGCGCTGGGTGAGACGTGGCAGGAGCGGGAGCAGGCCCTCTTCGACGGGGGCGGCGTCCAGGCTCGTCAGGAGGACCACCAGGGACCTGCGAGGGGCGCTGCGCAGGATGGTGGACACCAGGGTGCGCGAGTCCGTCTCGACCAGTTCCGGTTCGAGGGTGGCCATCGCGTTCACGAAGGAAGGGAGGACGTCGGCTGCCGCTCGGCCCTGGACCTGGGCGCGGGGGCGGCGGTCGTGGGCCAGGAGGTCCACCCGGTCGCCGGCGCGGGTGGCCAGGGCAGCCAGCAGCAGGGCCGCGTCCATGGAGGAGTCGAGGCGGGGGGCGTCGCCGACCCGGCCCGCCGAGGTGCGGCCGGTGTCGAGGCAGATCAGGATGTGCCGGTCGCGCTCGGGACGCCAGGTGCGGACGGCAACCTTGTGCTGACGGGCCGTGGCGCGCCAGTCGATGGAACGGGTCTCGTCGCCGGGGACGTAGTCGCGCAGGCTGTCGAACTCGGTTCCCTCACCGCGGGTCAGAAGGCTGGTGCGGCCGTCCAGTTCCCGCAGCCGCGCCAGCCGGGACGGCAGGTGCTTGCGGCTGGTGAAGGGAGGCAGGACCCGTACCGTCCAGGGGACGGGGTGGTTGCCCTGACGGGCCCACAGGCCGAGCGGGCCGTACGAGCGGATCGTGACGCGGTCCGCGCGGCGGTCGCCGCGGCGGGTGGGCCGCAGACGGGTGGTCAGGCGGCGGCGTTCGCCCGCCGGGACGACCAGCTCGTGGCGGGACGCGGCCGCTTCCGTGCCCGGGGTCCAGCTGCTGGGGGGCCAGGCGTCGCGGACACGGGCGCGGAGGGTGCGGCGGCCGGGGTTGGTGACGGTGAGGTGGACGTCCGCGGGTTCGCCCAGGCGGATGGAGGTGTCGCCGGAGCGGGCCAGTACGAGGCTGCGTACCGGCGCGGCCAGGGCGTAGTCGACCGCGCAGGCCAGCGCGATCGGGCCGTTGACCGCGAGCATGCCCGCCCAGCTCGGCTCCAGGACGCCGACCGGGATGCTGCCGAGGGCCGCCAGCAGGGCGGCGCGTCCGGTGAGGGCCATCAGCGCGGGACGGGGACGTGGGAGAGGATCGCCGTGATGACGGCGTCCGCCGTGACGCCCTCCATCTCCGCCTCCGGGCGCAGCTGCACGCGGTGACGCAGCGTCGGGAGGGAGAGGGCCTTGACGTCGTCGGGGGTGACGTAGTCACGGCCGGTGAGCCAGGCCCAGGCGCGGGCGGTCGCGAGGAGGGCCGTCGCGCCGCGCGGGGAGACGCCGAGGACGAGGGACGGCGATTCGCGGGTGGCGCGGCAGATGTCGACGACGTAGCCGGCGATTTCGGGGGAGACCGAGACGCGGGCGACGGCCTCGCGGGCCGCTTCGAGCTGGGCCCGGCCGGCGACCGGGCGGAGGCCGGCGGCCTTCAGGTCGCGGGGGTCGAAGCCGGCGGCGTGGCGGCTCAGTACGCCGATCTCGTCCTCGCGGGAGGGGAGGGGCACGGTGAGCTTGAGGAGGAAGCGGTCCAGCTGGGCTTCGGGGAGCGGGTACGTGCCCTCGTACTCGACCGGGTTCATGGTGGCGGCGACGAGGAACGGCTCGGGGAGCTTGCGCGGGGTGCCGTCGACGGTGACCTGGCGCTCCTCCATCGCTTCGAGGAGGGACGACTGCGTCTTGGGGGGCGTGCGGTTGATCTCGTCGGCGAGGAGGAGGTTGGTGAAGACCGGGCCGTCCTGGAAGGAGAACTCGGCGGTGCGGGCGTCGTAGACGAGCGAGCCGGTGACATCGCTGGGCATCAGGTCCGGGGTGAACTGGACGCGCTTGGTGTCGAGTTCGAGGGACGCGGCCAGGGCCCGCACGAGGAGGGTCTTGGCGACGCCGGGGACGCCTTCGAGGAGGACGTGGCCGCGGCACAGCAGTGCGACGACGAGGCCGGTGACGGCGGAGTCCTGACCGACCACGGCCTTGCCGATCTCGGTGCGGAGCGCTTCGAGGGAAGCGCGGGCGCTGTCCGCGGTCGCGGCCGTGGACTCGGTGGCCGGGTACGTCATGACGTGCGGACCTCTCTTTCGAGGGCGTCGAGGTGGTCGGCGAGCGCGACGAGCGCCGCGTCGTCGGAGGGGGTGGTGCCGAAGAGGAGGGCGGTCACGTCCCGGGGCTCGCCGGTCAGGCGGGCGGAGACGGCCGGGACCAGTGCGGCCGGTTCGTGGGCCTGGGTGGGTGCTACGCCGACCAGCGAGGCCAGGCGTTCGCGGGCGGCGGCGCGCAGGACGGTCGCGGCGCGGTCGCGGGCCGCGGCCTTGCGGTAGAGGCGGGCGCGGCCCTCGGTGGCCTCGGAGGCGCGGATGGCGACGGGGAGGTTCTCGGTGACGAGGGGACCCAGTCGGCGGGCGCGCCAGAGGGCGGCGAGGGCGGCGGCGAGGAAGAGCTGGAGCAGGGCCCAGGACCAGCCGGCCGGGACCAGTTCGAGGAGTGACTTGTCCTGGTCGCCGGTGCCGGGGTCGGAGTCCGCGAGGGACGGCAGGTACCAGACGAGGTCCGGGCGGGAGCCGAGGAGTTGCAGGGCGAGGGAGGCGTTGCCCTGCTCGGCGAGGCTCTCGTTGAGGAGGATCGTCTCGGAGCCGAGGAGGACGGTGTCGCCGCCGGCGGTGCCGGTGGGGAGGACGAGGAGGGTGGGGTGGCCGCCGCTGGGGTAGCAGGCGGTCGCTCCGGGGAGGGCGGTGGTGTAGCGGAGGTTGCCGCCGGTGCCGGCGCGGCCGGCCGAGGTGGCGGCGGGCAGGGTGCAGCGGGGGTCGAGGTCGTCGGCGCCGGCGTCGCCCTCGGTACGGACTCCGGGGGACAGGTCGGAGAGGCTGTGGTCGCCGGGGGCGAGGAGGACGGTGCGGCCGCCGGAGAGGTCGATCGCCGAGCGGATGGCGCTGCGCTGGCCGGCGCCGAGCCGGTCCGGGGCGGTGACGAGGAGGGTGGTGCGGGGGCCGGCCGCGTCGGCGGCCTCGCGGGCGGTGGTGACGACACGTGTGGTGACGCCGCGTTCCTTGAGGAGCGCGGCGACGGCGCGGCTGCCGGTGGGGTCGGCGGAGCGGGGGTCGAGGTGGCCGTGGCGCGTGCCGGAGTTCAGGGCGGCGAGGATGACGGCGCCGGCGGCGAGGACGGCGAGGACGGCGGCGGTGCGGCGGACCCTGCGGGTGGCTCGGCGGAGGTGCGTGCGGGGTCCCGTGCGGGGTCCCGTGCCGGGGGCTAGGCCTGTGGCGGGGGCTTCGGCGGCGGCCGTGGCGGTGGCGGTGCCTGCTGCCGGGGCCGTGGCGGCGGCGGTGTTCGGGGCCGGGGCGGTTCCGGCGGGGCCGGGCGCGCGCCGGGGCGTCTCCTCGGGCGCCGAACGGTGCCCAGGGCCGGACAGCGCGGCGGCGGTGCGTTCGGCGCCCTGCGGGGATCGCCCCGACACACTCCCGGCCCCACCGGAACCGGCGGCGGTGGGCCGTGCGGGTTCGGCCCCCTGGGGGGATGGCTCCCGTGTGCTTCCGGTCCCGTCGGATGCGGGGTCGCTGGGGCCGGTCATGCGGTGCGTCCTGTCAGGAGCGGCTTGGTGCGGTCCAGGGCGAGGTCGAGGGTGCGCAGGCGGGCGTAGGCGTCGGGGTCGGCGGTGCGGCCGCCGTACGTGACGTCGTCGAAGGTGCGGGCGGCGGCGCGGAGGTCGGCGGCGTGGTCCGGCAGGGAGAGCGCGGCTTCGGCGGCCGCCTCGTCGGCGGTGCGGCCCGGGCGCGGGTCCAGGAGGGTGCGTTCCTCCAGGGAGCGGAACACGGCGCGCATGCGTTCCTGGACGGCCTGCGTCCAGCGGCCGGCGGCGGCGTGGGCCTCGGCGGCGGTGCGGTGGTCGGCCGCGCTGCGGACGCCGTCGTCGAAGAGGGCGTTCGCGGAGGCGGCGGTGCGGCGGGGGGAGCCCAGGCGCCACCACAGGGCGGCGACGGCCAGGACGACCACGAGGAGGACGGCGACCAGGCCCACGACGCCTCCGGGGGTCGCCGCGGAGGCGGCGCCGAACAGGTCGTCCAGCCAGTCGAAGAACGCGCGCAGGGCGCGGTCCACCAGGCTCGGGTCGTTCTCGTGGTACATCGGCTTGGACAGTTCGCGCTCCGCCGCCTCCTGGGCCGGTGCGCGCGGTGTCGTCACCGGTGGTGTCTCCGCGCCCGGCAGGAGTGCCGCGGTGCGGGTGATGAGGCCCCCCGTGCTCATCATCGGTGGGTCAGCCTCCGGTCGTGCCGTAGTTCTCGATGCCGGCCGCCCGGGCGAGCTCCAGGTCGAGGCCCTCGCGGCGGATGCGCTGGTCGACGTAGAGGAGGACGGTGACGCCGGACTGGATGGGCATGATGATCGTCTGGGCGATGATCAGGCCGATCCCGGAGAAGATCAGCGGCCCCCAGGCGGACTGGGCGCTGCCGTCCTCCAGGGAGTCGATGCCGCCGCCGAAGGCGAAGAGGCCGAGCATCTGGAACGGCGCCACGACCATCAGCGCGACCATGAAGGCGATCAGGCTGGTGAGGACCGTGATGCCGAAGATGCGCCACCAGGAGCCGCCGACGAGCTTCGAGGAGCGCGCGAAGGCCTTGATGAGGGTGCTCTTCTCCAGCATCAGGGCGGGGGAGGCCAGGCTGAACCTGATCCCGAGCCAGATGACCAGCGGCAGCCAGGCGACGACGCCGACGACGGCGAGGCCGATGTTGCCCGCGAGGGCTCCCGGCAGGACCAGCACGGCGCCGAGGAGGATGATGCCGAGGGCCAGCAGCAGGGTCAGGCCGGCCAGGCGCAGCAGCTGGGGGCGGGCGTCGCGCCAGGCCTCGGAGACCGAGGAGTGCTGTCCCAGGACGGCCCGGCTGAAGATCATCGTGAGCATCGCGGTGACCACGATCGTCCCGAGGACCTGGATGAACTGGTTGACCACCGACACCGCGAGGGTGCTGCCGAGGCTGTCGATCGCCTCCTCGGCGGTCATGTCCTCGGTGGAGCTGAGGGGCAGGTCGCTCAGCATGAACTTCTGCACGAGCACGCTGATCACCTGGATGACCGTGGCCACGACCAGGGTGATCGGTACGACGGAGCGCCAGTGCGTGCGCATGGTGGCGACCGAGCCGTCGAGGATCTCGCCGAGGCCCAGCGGGCGCAGCGGGATCACTCCGGGCTTGGCGGCCGCGGCCCGGCCCCACTGGCCCGGGCCGCCCGGGTAGGAGTACTGGCCGCCGTACGAGGCGCCGGGCTGCTGGCCCCATCCGGCGGCGGGCTGCGCCGGAGGGGGCGGGGTGTCGGCGGGAGGTGTCGCGCCGGGGCTCGACCACTGGCCGGGCGGGGGCTGCTCGGCGGACCACTTGGGGTCGCCGGTGGGCTGTTCGGGCTGCTGCGCGCCGCCGTCGGTGGCCGGCCGGCCGGCGGGGGTTGCCTGCCGGTCGCCGTCGGACGGAGAGGATCCGGGCGTAGCCCAGCCCGGAGAGTCGTTCATCGTCGCTCCTTCACATCCACCTGCTGCGGCGGGGGCGCTGGTCGCTGCCATCGTGCCACGTGAGGGCCCCGAACGGACCAGCCGTCCCCCCGGATGCCCGGTAGCCCGTACCTTCAATTGTCGCCCGGATCCGGGTCTGACCGGTCGAGCCGATGTCCACGCAGGTCCGAGGGGCGATTTCCAGCCCTTTTGGCTGTGGGACAGCTCACCGCCGGGTAACGATTGGCTAATGGGATGATGTCAAACATGAAGGGACGCGTCCTGGTCGTCGACGACGACACCGCGCTGGCCGAGATGCTCGGCATTGTGCTGCGGGGAGAAGGTTTTGAGCCGTCGTTCGTAGCGGACGGTGACAAGGCACTCGCTGCCTTCCGGGAGGCGAAGCCCGACCTGGTCCTGCTGGACCTCATGCTGCCCGGACGGGACGGCATAGAGGTCTGCAGGCTGATCCGGGCCGAGTCCGGCGTGCCGATCGTCATGCTCACCGCCAAGAGCGACACGGTGGACGTGGTCGTGGGTCTGGAGTCCGGGGCCGACGACTACATCGTCAAGCCGTTCAAGCCGAAGGAGCTGGTGGCCCGTATCCGGGCCCGCCTGCGCCGGTCGGAGGAGCCCGCGCCCGAGCAGCTGGCCATTGGTGACCTCGTCATCGACGTGGCCGGGCACTCGGTCAAGCGGGACGGCATGTCCATCGCCCTGACGCCGCTGGAGTTCGACCTGCTGGTCGCTCTCGCGCGCAAGCCCTGGCAGGTGTTCACCCGTGAGGTGCTGCTGGAGCAGGTCTGGGGCTACCGGCACGCGGCGGACACCCGCCTGGTCAACGTGCACGTGCAGCGCCTGCGCTCGAAGGTCGAGAAGGACCCGGAGCGCCCCGAGATCGTCGTGACGGTGCGCGGTGTCGGCTACAAGGCCGGACCCAGCTGACGTGCAGTCCGGCACCTCGGGCAGGGTCCGGGGCGGTTCCCGCCCGTGGACCGGCAGGCTGCTCCGGGAGGGGGCGCCGGCGGGCCGCATGCTGCGGCTGTTCGTACGTCTCGTGCGGCGGCCGCTGCTTCCGGCTGTCCGGCTGTGGCGGCGCAACATCCAGCTCCGGGTGGTCGCCGCCACCCTGCTGATCTCGCTCTCCGTGGTCCTGGCGCTGGGATTCGTCGTCATCGCGCAGGTCAGCAAGGGCCTCCTCGACGCCAAGGAGGAGGCCGCGCAGAGCCAGGCCGCGGGCGGGTTCGCGGTGGCGCAGGAGAAGGCCAACACCCCCGCGACCGTGGACGGGCCCGACGCGACCGACAACAAGGTCGGCCGTGACGCCAGTACGTGGATGAACTCCCTGGTCAAGCAGCTGGCCAGTGGCGGGCAGACCGCCTTCGAGGTGGTCGCGCTCGGGGCCGGCACCGGGGAGCAGCTCCAGCCCGGCGCGCAGGGCGTCCGGGGCGCCCGTGCCTCCGGGAACGTGGATCCGACCGCCAGCGTGCCGCTCAGCCTGCGCCGGGCCGTCAACCACGCCACCGGCACGTTCAAGACCTTCTCCGAGATCCGCTACACCAGCGGGGCCGACCAGAAGGAGCCCGAGGCGGCGCTGGTCGTGGGCAAGCGGCTCACCGACATCAACGGGGACCCGTACGACCTGTACTACCTCTTCCCGCTCACGCAGGAGGAGGAGTCCCTCAACCTGATCAAGGTCACCATCGTGACCGCCGGCCTGTTCGTCGTCGTCCTGCTCTGCGGCGTCGCCTGGCTCGTCGTACGCCAGGTGGTGAGCCCCGTACGGATGGCCGCCGGGATCGCCGAGCGGCTGTCGGCGGGGCGGCTCCAGGAGCGGATGAAGGTCACCGGCGAGGACGACATCGCGCGCCTGGGCGAGGCCTTCAACAAGATGGCGCAGAACCTCCAGAACAAGATCCAGCAGCTGGAGGAGCTGTCCCGGATGCAGCGCCGGTTCGTCTCCGACGTCTCGCACGAGCTGCGGACGCCGCTGACGACGGTACGGATGGCGGCCGACGTCATCCACGACGCCCGCGTCGACTTCGACCCGGTGACGGCGCGCTCCGCGGAGCTGCTCGCCGGGCAGCTCGACCGCTTCGAGTCGCTCCTCGCCGACCTGCTGGAGATCAGCCGCTTCGACGCCGGGGCGGCGGCCCTGGAGGCGGAGCCGATCGACCTGCGCGAGGTGGTGCGCCGCGTCATCGACGGGGCCGAGCCGCTCGCCGAGCACAAGGGCACCCGGATCCGGGTCCTCGGCGACACCCAGCCGGTCATCGCCGAGGCCGACTCGCGGCGCGTCGAGCGGGTGCTGCGCAACCTCGTCGTCAACGCCGTGGAGCACGGCGAGGGCCGCGACGTGGTGGTCCGACTGGCGTCCGCGGGCGGGGCCGTCGCCGTCGCCGTACGGGACTACGGCGTCGGGCTGAAGCCCGGCGAGGCAACCCGCGTCTTCAACCGTTTCTGGCGGGCCGACCCGGCGCGGGCGCGCACGACCGGCGGGACCGGCCTCGGCCTGTCCATCGCCGTCGAGGACGCCCGGCTGCACGGCGGCTGGCTCCAGGCGTGGGGCGAGCCGGGCGGCGGCTCGCAGTTCCGGCTGACGCTGCCGCGCACGGCCGACGAGCCGCTGCGCGGCTCGCCCATCCCGCTGGAGCCCGAGGACTCCCGGGCGAACCGGGCCAGGGCCGCGGCGGACGCCGCGGCGGCCTCGGACAGCGCGGCGGAGCGGCAGACGTCCGATGCCGGGGACCGCTCGCCGATACCGCCGCGGGCGCCGGTCGCGGGCGCGATGTCGGTGCCCGCCGACCCGACGGCCCTCCCGGGGAACGGGGCCCGGGTCGTGGCCCGCCCGGCCGAGCAGGCACAACAGGAGGATCGAGCCGATGGACGGTGAGCCCGTGGACGCGCGGTGGGGGAGCGCACGGGTGAGGGGCCGACGCCTGCGCACGTTGCGGGTGTACGCCTTCCCAGCGGCCGGGCTGCTCCTGGCCGGCTGCGCCTCGATGCCCGACAGCGGCGAGATCCGCGCGGTGCAGGCCTCGCAGGGCGTGGACTCGCAGGTGCGGGTGTTCGGCGTACCGCCCGCGGACAAGGCCACGCCGGCGGAGATCGTCGACGGCTTCCTGGAGGCGATGACCAGCGACGACCCGCAGCTGGAGACCGCCCGCAAGTACCTCACGCCGGCCGCCGCGAAGTCCTGGAAGCCCGGCTCGGCCGTCACCGTGCTCTCCTCCGGCCTCAGCCGGGTCGCGGTCCGCGGCGAGAAGGACCCAGAGGGCCCCCGCTGGAAGGTGACCGGCAAGAAGCTCGCGACCGTCGACGAACACAGCGCGTACCAGCCGCAGGCCGGGGGGGACTACGAGGAGCAGCTGCAGCTCGTCCAGGACGAGGACAAGCAGTGGCGCATCTCGACCCCGCCCAGCGGCCTCGTGCTCAGCGAGTCGGACTTCCAGCGCATCTACATGCCGGTGAACAAGTACTACTTCGCGGGCGCCACGCTCGTCGCCGACCCGGTCTACGTGCGCCAGCGCACCGACCCCGCCTCGCGGATGGACCCGACCACGCAGACCGTGCAGTCGCTGCTCGCAGGGCCGTCCCGGTGGCTCGCGCCGGTCGTGGAGTCCAGCTTCCCCACGGGTACGGAACTGCGTACGGGCACCAAGTCCCTTTCGTACGACGGCCAGAACACGCTGCGCGTGCCGCTCAACGACAAGGTGGGCAACGTCGCGCAGCCGCAGTGCAAGAAGATGGCCACCCAGCTCCTGTACACGGTCAAGGACCTGACGGGGTCGCGGCTCGACCAGGTCGAACTGCTGCGCTCCTCCGACGACAAGACGTCGTCCCTGTGCTCGGTGACCTCGGTGAGCGCGGACGCGATCGCCAACCGGCCCAAGATCCCCGACTTCCAGTACTTCGTCGACAACGACAAGCGGCTGGTCCGGATGAAGCTCGACGTGAGCAGCGACGACCAGCAGACCCACACCGAACCGGTGCCGGGGCCGCTGGCGGCGCTCCCGCCGTTCAAGGTCAGCTCGGCCGCGGTCTCGCACGACGAGCGGCGCGCGGCCGTGGTCTCCGAGGACGGGCACGGGCTGTACGTGGTGGCGATGTCCGGGGGCGGGCCGATGCCGGCGCAGGTGCCGATCGGCAGGGGCGGGAAGGCGGAGACGCTGACGGCGCCGAGCTGGGACGCCTCGGGCGACCTGTGGGTCGCGGACCGGGATCCGCAGCACCCGGGGCTGTGGCGGGTGCCGGGCGGGACCGCGATGCCCGAGCGGGTGCAGGTGGCGGGGCTCGACGGCCGGCGGATCGCCTCGTTGAAGGTGTCCGCCGACGGCGCGCGGATCGCGCTGCTGCTTGAGCAGGACGCCAACAGCAAGATCCTTTACATCGGGCGGATCGAGCGGCCCGACGCGAAGGGCGACGTCTCCGCGGTGTCGGTGCGCGAGCTGCGTCCCGCGGCCCCGCAGATGGCGAACGTGACGACGATGAGCTGGGCGCCGCGGGGCCGGCTTCTGGTGGTGGGCCGCGAGAAGGGCGGTGTGCAGCAGGCCCGCTACATGCTGGCGGACGGCTCGATGGTGGCGGCGAGCCTGCCGGGGGCCACGGGGCTGTCCGAGGTCGCGGTCGCGGCCGCGGAGGACGAGTCGAAGCCGAAGCCGGTGGTGGCGTTCTCGGAGGACGGGATCGTCTGGCTGCCGCCGGGGGCGCAGTGGCGCACGGTGGTCGCGGGCGGCGGGTCGCCGGTCTACCCGGGCTGAGCACGGCGGCGACCGACCGACCGGGGTGCGGCCGGCCGGGGTGCTGCCGAGGCGCGGCCCCAGCCCCTGCGCCGGGCGTTGTCCACAGGGGTGGCGGGCCGGGCGCCGGGCCGCCAGGGTGGGAGCCATGCGGGGGTGGTGGCAGGAGCTCGCCGGGCTGGTCCTGCCGGTCGACTGCGCCGGGTGCGGTGCCGTCCGCGTGCTGGTGTGCGGCGACTGCAGGGGCGCGCTCAGTGGGGCCGAGGCGGGGCTGGTGAGCCCGTCTCCGCGTCCTGAGGGGCTGCCGGTGGTGCAGGCATCCGCCGCCTACGAGGGGGCCGTACGCGCCGTCCTGCTGGCCCACAAGGAGCGCGGGGCGCTCCCGCTGGCCGGAGTGCTGGGCGCCGCGCTGGCGGCGGCCGTCCTGGCGGGCGGGCCGGGGCCGGGGTCGGGGCGGGGCGAGGTGGCGCTGGTGCCGGTGCCGTCGGCGCGCCGGCAGGTGCGGGCGCGCGGCCACGATCCGGCGCGCAGGATCGCCCTGGCAGCGGCGGGACGGCTGCGGCGGACCGGTGTTCCCGCGCGCGTGGCGCCCGTACTGGCGCTGCGGCGGGCGGTGGCGGACCAGGCGGGTCTGGGGGCCCGGCAGCGGCGGGAGAACCTCGCGGGCGCGCTGGCGGTGCGCCGGGACGGGGCGCGGCTTACGGAGGGGGCCCGGATCGTACTCGTGGACGACGTGGTCACCACCGGGGCGACGCTGGCCGAGGCGGCCCGGGCGGTGCGCGCGGCGGGCCTGGCGGGGGTATACGGGGGCGGATCCGGGGAAGGTGCGGGCGTGAGCACAGACGGCGTGCTGCGGGCGGCGGTGGTGGCCGCGCCGGCGGACTCCTTCGTGCGGGCGGCCGGCAGGCACCCCGAGGCGTCCGGGCGGTAGCCGCAACGCCTCCGGGGAAAACCCGTGAATAGATTTGGAACTGGAGGGGAAGGCCCATCGTTGCAGGTAGTACGAGGAAACGGCCACTGGACTGGAAGTACAGGCCAGTAGCGGGTGCCGACAACCGTCATAGAGGGATATGTTCGGTTGTAGGAACTCAGGAGGCTGTTCTCCCGCTCCGAAGTCGGTGGGATTTAGATCTTGCCGATGGGGGAGGAGGAGGTGAAAGTCGCCAAGTCCGAGGCTCCGGCCTTCACCGGAGTCTGGTGCGAAAGGGAGACGCTTCGCCCCGTCGGGCGGAGCTATCCGGGAACGGAGTTCTGCGTGGACATCGTCGTCAAGGGCCGCAAGACAGAGGTGCCCGAGCGGTTCCGCAAGCACGTGGCCGAGAAGCTGAATCCGGAGCGGATCCAGAAGCTCGACGCCAAGGTGATCAGCTTGGACGTCGAGGTGTCCAAGGAGCACAACCCGCGCCAGGCCGACCGTTCCGACCGCGTGGAGATCACCCTGCATTCGCGGGGCCCGGTGATCCGGGCCGAGGCGGCCGCCGCCGACCCGTACGCGGCGCTGGACCTGGCTCAGGACAAGCTGGAGGCCCGGCTGCGCAAGCAGCACGACAAGCGCTACACCCGCCGTGGCAGCGGCCGGATCCCGGCGGCAGAGGTCGCCGACGTCGTGCCGGGCGTCGCGTCGCTCAACGGCAGCGGCCAACCGGTCACCGAGGAGAAGGCGGACGGAGTTCCGGTCACCCGGATCGGACCCATCGAAGTGCAGGGCGAAGGCCCGCTGATCGTCCGCGAGAAGACCCACTCGGCCGCGCCCATGTCGCTCGACCAGGCTCTGTACGAGATGGAGCTGGTCGGCCACGACTTCTATCTGTTCGTCGACTCCGAGACGAAGCTGCCCAGTGTCGTCTACCGGCGTCACGCCTATGACTACGGCGTCATCCATGTGAACCCCGACGGGGCCTCCAGCTCGGAGGAGCCGCGGGGCGGCGCGGGTGGCGCGCTCGGCGGCTGAGCAGACCGTTCGCTGCCCCCGCGGGACGCTTCGGCGCCTCCGCGGGGGCACCTGCATGACCGGTATGCGCCAGGAGGTCCGCCGGCATCCCCCGCGCCGTGGTGCGGGCATGGAATCATGGCGGGCAGTCAACCGGCTGCGGAACGTGTCCGGTTGGCCCGGCAGCTCAGCACATGCAGGGGGAGGCACGATGGCGGACAGCTTCGGTCCGGTACGCGCGGACGACGGCGGGGACCGCCGCGGGGCGGACCCCTCGGGAGGAACCGCCGGCCCGTCGGCCGGGGAGCCCATCAGGGTGCTCGTGGTCGACGACCACGCGCTCTTCCGCCGAGGACTGGAGATCGTCCTCGCGCAGGAGGAGGACATCCAGGTCGTCGGCGAGGCCGGGGACGGCGCGGAGGCGGTGGACAAGGCGGCCGACCTGCTGCCGGACATCGTGCTCATGGACGTGCGGATGCCCCGGCGCGGCGGTATCGAGGCGTGCACCTCGATCAAGGAGGTGGCGCCCTCCGCGAAGATCATCATGCTGACGATCAGCGACGAGGAGGCGGACCTCTACGACGCGATCAAGGCGGGCGCGACCGGGTACCTCCTGAAGGAGATCTCCACGGACGAAGTGGCCACGGCGATCCGCGCGGTGGCCGACGGCCAGTCGCAGATCAGCCCGTCGATGGCGTCGAAGCTCCTCACCGAGTTCAAGTCGATGATCCAGCGGACCGACGAGCGGCGGCTGGTGCCGGCGCCGAGGCTGACGGACCGGGAGCTGGAGGTCCTGAAGCTGGTGGCCACCGGCATGAACAACCGCGACATCGCGAAGGAGTTGTTCATCTCCGAGAACACCGTGAAGAACCACGTCCGCAACATCCTGGAGAAGCTCCAGCTGCACTCCAGGATGGAGGCCGTGGTCTACGCGATGCGGGAGAAGATCCTGGAGATCCGCTAGCCGGCCGCCCGCTCGCCCCCGTGGGGGCGGCCCGGTCAGGCGCCCAGTGCGGTCAGTTCGGCCGTCACCGCCGCTGCCTCGGCGGCGCTCTGCGCCCGCTCCACGCGGACCGCGTCGCAGCCGACCCACTCCGCCGCCTCCCGCAGGGCCCGAGCCATCGCGGGCGAGGCCGCGGGGGAGGTCAGCGAGAGCTGCCGCGCGACCAACGTGCGGCCCTCGCGGGCCGGGTCGACGCGGCCCTGGAGCCGGCCGCCCGCCAGCAGCGGCATCGCGAAGTACCCGTGTATCCGCTTGGGCTTGGGGACGTACGCCTCCAGGCGGTGCGTGAAGCCGAAGATCCGCTCCGTGCGCGGACGGTCCCAGACCAGGGAGTCGAAGGGCGACAACAGCGTCGTGCGGTGGCGGCCCCGGGGGGCCGTCGCGAGGGCCGCCGGGTCCGCCCAGGCGGGCTTGGCCCAGCCTTCGACCTCCACCGGGACCAGCCCGGAGTCCGCGGCCACCGCGTCGAACTCCTCCCCCTTGAGCCGGTGGTAGTCCGCGATGTCGGCGCGGGTGCCGACACCGAGGGACCGGCCGGCCAGGGCCACCAGGCGGCGCAGGCATTCGCGGTCGTCCAGGTCGTCGTGGAGCAGGGCGTCGGGCACGGCCCGCTCGGGGAGGTCGTAGACCCGCTTCCAGCCGCGGCGCTCGCTGCACACCACCTCGCCGGTGTCGAGGAGCCACTCCACCGCGATCTTGGTCTCGGACCATTCGAACCACTCGCCGCCGTTCTTGGCGCCGCCCAGCTCGGTGGAGGTCAGCGGACCGTCCGCCCTCAGCCGGTCCAGGACCGCCCGCGTCGAGCGGTCCTTGTCCTGCAGGACGTGCCAGCGGTGGCCGCGCGCCCGGCGTGCCCGGCGGCGGAAGGCGAAATGCGGCCATTCCTCGATGGGCAGGATGCAGGCCGCGTGCGACCAGTACTCGAAGGCGTGCCGCTCGGTCCAGTAGGCCTTCTCCACGGCGTCCCGGCCGACCGCGCCGAGCCGTGCGTACGGGATCAGCTCGTGCGAGCGGGCCAGCACCGAGATGGTGTCGAGCTGGACGGCGCCCAGGTGGCGCAGGACTCCCCGGACCCCGCCGCGCCGGTCGGGGGCGCCGAGGAAGCCCTGCGCGCGCAGGGCGATCCGGCGGGCCTCGTCGGCGGACAGGGACACGGTCGGCGGCGGCAGGCTGGTCATGCGGCGAGCTTAGGGGCGGCCACTGACAACGGGCCCGCCCGGCAGCGGCCCGGCTTGGACCGTGGGCGCCGGCAGGTACGGCAGGTGGGAGGGCAGGCCCAGGTCGGAGGGGAGCAGGGCGCCGACCCGGCAGTCACGGAGGGTGCCGCGGTGGGAGATCCCGGCGCGCAGGGTCCCCTCCATCCGGAAGCCGGCCTTGTCGGCGACGGCCCGGGAGGCCGCGTTGCCGACGTCGGCCCGCCACTCCAGGCGGCCGGCGCCCAGCTCGGCGAAGGCCCAGCGGGCTGCGGCGCCGACCGCCTCGGTCACGTAGCCGCGGCCCCGGTGCTCCTTCACCGCCCAGAAGCCGATCTCGAACACGGACTCGCCGCGCGGATGCACGCCCACGGCCGCCACCAGCGGGCCCCCGGCCCCGAGCCGGACCGCGAAGCTGTACCCGGTGTCCCCGCGCCAGCCCGCCGGCACGGTCTCGTTCACCCAGGTGTCGGCGTGCGCGCGCCCGTAAGGCGAGGGGACCTCGTTCCAGCGCTGGATCTCGGGGTCCTGGCAGGCGGCGTACACCTCGGCGGCGTCCTCGGGGGCGAACGGCCTGAGCACGAGGCGTTCGGTGGTCAGTGTGGTGGGCTCCATGCGTGGATTGTGCTGCGGCCGCGATGCCCGGAGCGAACACTTTTCGGGAATCCGGCCGGGCGATGCGGCACCTTCGGTGTCCCCCGGACGTTCTCAATACGGGCACCCGTGCCCTCTGGGAACGGCGGACCTCCCGACGCGGCCGAGTCCTCGCTTACGATGGCCGTTGCGGTGGGGCCCACCTGCCGTGCCCGTGTACGTACAGTGCCCAGGCCCGACCGGCAAGGAGACAAACCTCGGTGTCCGTCTTCAACAAGCTCATGCGTGCAGGCGAAGGCAAGATCCTGCGCAAACTGCACCGCATCGCGGACCAGGTCAACTCCATCGAAGAGGACTTCGTCAACCTCTCCGACGCCGAGTTGCGGGCGCTCACGGACGAGTACAAGCAGCGCTACCAGGACGGTGAGAGCCTGGACGACCTGCTTCCCGAGGCCTTCGCGACGGTGCGCGAGGCGGCCAAGCGCGTCCTCGGCCAGCGCCACTACGACGTCCAGATCATGGGTGGCGCGGCGCTGCACCTCGGCCACGTCGCCGAGATGAAGACCGGTGAGGGCAAGACCCTCGTCGGCACGCTGCCGGCGTACCTGAACGCGCTGTCCGGCAAGGGCGTCCACCTGATCACGGTGAACGACTACCTGGCCGAGCGCGACTCCGAGATGATGGGCCGCGTCCACAAGTTCCTGGGCCTGTCCGTCGGCTGCATCCTGGCGAACATGTCGCCGGCGCAGCGTCGCGAGCAGTACAGCTGCGACATCACGTACGGCACGAACAACGAGTTCGGCTTCGACTACCTGCGCGACAACATGGCATGGTCGCAGGACGAGCTCGTCCAGCGCGGCCACAACTTCGCCGTGGTCGACGAGGTCGACTCGATCCTCGTCGACGAGGCCCGCACCCCGCTGATCATCTCGGGCCCCGCGGACCAGGCCACGAAGTGGTACGCGGACTTCGCCAAGCTGGTCACCCGTCTGGCCAGGGGCGAGGCCGGACAGCCGCTCAAGGGCATCGAGGAGACCGGCGACTACGAGGTCGACGAGAAGAAGCGGACCGTCGGCATCCACGAGGCCGGTGTCGCCAAGGTCGAGGACTGGCTCGGCATCGAGAACCTCTACGAGTCGGTGAACACCCCGCTCGTCGGCTACCTGAACAACGCCATCAAGGCGAAGGAACTGTTCAAGAAGGACAAGGACTACGTCGTCATCGACGGCGAAGTCATGATCGTCGACGAGCACACCGGCCGTATCCTCGCCGGCCGCCGCTACAACGAGGGCATGCACCAGGCGATCGAGGCGAAGGAAGGGGTGGACATCAAGGACGAGAACCAGACCCTCGCCACGATCACCCTGCAGAACTTCTTCCGCCTGTACTCGAAGCTGTCGGGCATGACCGGTACGGCCATGACCGAGGCCGCCGAGTTCCACCAGATCTACAAGCTCGGCGTGGTCCCGATCCCGACCAACCGCGCCATGGTCCGCAAGGACCAGCCAGACCTGATCTACCGGACCGAGGTCGCCAAGTTCGCCGCCGTCGTCGACGACATCGCGGAGAAGCACGAGACGGGCCAGCCCATCCTCGTCGGTACGACGTCGGTCGAGAAGTCCGAGTACCTCTCCCAGCAGCTCTCCAAGCGCGGCATCCCGCACGAGGTGCTCAACGCCAAGCAGCACGACCGTGAGGCGACGATCGTCGCCCAGGCCGGCCGTCGCGGCGCGGTCACCGTCGCCACCAACATGGCCGGCCGCGGTACCGACATCAAGCTCGGCGGGAACCCGGACGACCTCGCCGAGGCGGAGCTGCGCCAGCGCGGCCTGGACCCCGAGGAGCACATCGAGGAGTGGGCGCACGCCCTGCCCGAGGCGCTCACTCGGGCCGAGGCGGCCGTGAAGGCGGAGTTCGAGGAGGTCAAGGGGCTCGGCGGGCTGTACGTGCTGGGCACCGAGCGCCACGAGTCGCGCCGTATCGACAACCAGCTGCGCGGCCGCTCCGGCCGACAGGGCGACCCGGGCGAGTCCCGCTTCTACCTGTCGCTGGGTGACGACCTGATGCGCCTGTTCAAGGCGCAGATGGTCGAGCGCGTCATGGCGATGGCGAACGTGCCGGACGACGTGCCGATCGAGAACAAGATGGTGACGCGTGCGATCGCGTCGGCCCAGTCGCAGGTCGAGACCCAGAACTTCGAGACGCGCAAGAACGTCCTGAAGTACGACGAGGTGCTCAACAGCCAGCGCGAGGTCATCTACCGTGAGCGCCGCCGCGTCCTGGAGGGCGAGGACCTGCAGGAGCAGGTGCGCTTCATGATGGACGACACGATCGACGCGTACATCGCGGCCGAGACGGTCGAGGGCTTCGCCGAGGAGTGGGACCTGGAGCGCCTGTGGGGCGCCTTCCGGCAGCTCTACCCGGTGAAGGTCACCATCGAGGAGCTGGAGGAGGCCGCGGGCGACCGCGCCGGCATCACCGCCGAGTTCATCGCGGAGTCCGTCAAGGACGACATCCACGAGCAGTACGAGGCCCGCGAGAAGGCCCTCGGCTCCGAGATCATGCGCGAGCTGGAGCGGCGCGTGGTCCTGTCGGTGCTGGACCGCAAGTGGCGTGAGCACCTGTACGAGATGGACTACCTGCAGGAGGGCATCGGCCTGCGGGCGATGGCCCAGAAGGACCCGCTGGTCGAGTACCAGCGCGAGGGCTTCGACATGTTCAACGCCATGCAGGAAGGCATCAAGGAGGAGTCCGTCGGCTACCTGTTCAACCTGGAGGTCCAGGTCGAGCAGCAGGTCGAGGAGCTTCCGGTACAGGACGCGGCGCCGTCGCTGACGAAGGAGCCGGTGCCGGCCGCGCGTCCGGAGATCCGGGCGAAGGGGCTGGACGCGCCGCAGCGTCCGGACCGGCTGCACTTCTCCGCCCCGACGGTCGACGGGGAGGGCGGCGTGATCGAGGGCGACTTCGACAGCGACGCCGCCGGTGACGGGATGACGCGGGCCGAGCGCCGCAAGGCGCAGAAGGCCGCGGGTGGGCGTCGCCGCAAGAAGTAGCCCGCTGCCGGGTCGAGCTGTCGGCCGGGGCCGGACACCGTACGGGTGTCAGGCCCCGGCCGTTCTGCCGTGTGGCTCCGCCGGGGTGGCGGTGTGGTGCCGGGTGCGGCGCCGTGGCGGGGGCGCTGCCCCCGGGCCCCCGCGCCTCAAGCGCCGGCGGGGCTGGAGGGGCGGCGGGGCTGGAGACGGTGTGATCTATGGGAGCGGGCCGCGGATTTCCACCGCCGCGCAGCGCCAGCGGAGGTCCGGGCCCTGTTCCAGGCGGAAGGCCATCGCCGTCATGCGGTCGCCGGTGGCGATGCGGGCGAAGGCCTCGATGACGCCCGGGCCGGGGATGAAGCGGCCGCAGCGGCGGACGACCGGGCGCAGGCGCTCGCGCAGCGGGTCCGCGGGCGCCAGGGTGACCAGCTGCTGGTAGGCGGGGCCGACGGTGTGGCCCAGGAGAGAGTGGACCGGGCGCAGGCCGCTGACCACGGCCAGGAGGCGTTCGGCGAACCAGTGGTGCGGGCCCGCCGGGCCCCTGGTGCCCGCGGGAGCAACCGGCCCCGCGGGACCCGCCGGGCGTCGCTGGTCGCGCCGCCCGGCGGGGCGGGTACCGGAGCGGCCCGCGGGCCGGCGGCGGCCGCCGTTGCTGCCGATCGTGCCTTGCGTCGTGGTGTCCATCGCGTTCTGCCCCCGAACAGGCCGGGCCCGGAGCGGTACCGGGCGGTAACTTGATGGAGACCTTCTACGGTCGCCCGAACACGCTCCGCAACCACGGCCGAGCGCCGGCCCGCCGCCCGCCCGGTTCACCTATCCGAGTGCCCGCCCCGCCGCCCCCGCGCGGGCCGGGCCGGGCGCCGGGTCAGCGGGTGGACGGGCGCCCGGCGCGCCCCGGCAGCCCGATGGGGTACGGCGGCCGTCACCCTGCCGGACCCCTGCCGACCCCCTCCGAGTCGTATCCTGGGTGCGTTTTCCGACTACCGAAAGCAGCCGGCCATGCGTGTGTACGTCCCCCTGACCCTCCCCGCGCTCGCCGAGGTGCACAAGGCGGGTGAGCTGGGCCCCGCCCCGCTGCGGGCGTACGCCGTCACCCCCGGGCTGCGCGAGTGGTACGTCTCGGACGACATCGAGGAGCTGGAGTACGCGGCCCTGGGCCGGGCGGCGGCCGCCTCGCTGCGGCTGCTCGCCGCCGACCCCGGCGCACCCCGCCGACGCGTCGTGGTCGCCCTCGACGTGGACGACAAGGCCGCCACCGCCACCCCGGGGGTCGACGAGGCCACCCTCGGCCAGGTGAGCCTCGCCGCCGCCGTGCGCCTGACCGTGGCTGCCGCGGTGCACGTGGACGCCGTCGACGCCGCCGAGGACGTCGCCGCCGCCGCGCTGGCCCTGCCCGCCGCCGACGGCGGGGACGAGGACGCGCGGTTCACCGTCGACGGGGCCGAGGACCACGAGCTGCTGTGGTTCGGCGTGCAGGAGATCCCGGGGCTGCTGAAATGACCCACACGCACCACATCGTGTGGGACTGGAACGGCACGCTCCTCCACGACATCGACGCCGTGATCATCGCGACGAACGCCTCCTTCGCCGAGCTCGGCTTGGCGCCGATCACCCTGGAGACGTACCGCGAGCTGTATGTGGTACCGGTGCCCAAGTTCTACGAGCGCCTCATGGGACGGCTGCCCACCGAGGAGGAGTGGCTCGTCATGGACGAGACGTTCCACCGCCACTACTGGGCCGCCGCGGCGGACTCCGGGCTCGCCGACGGCGCCCGGGAACTGCTCCGGGACTGGCAGCACGACGGGCTCACCCAGTCCCTGCTCTCCCTCGCGCCCCACGACAAACTCGTGCCGCTGGTACGGGCCCACGGCATCGACGGGCACTTCGTGCGCGTCGACGGGCGGACCGGCCCCTCCCACACCTCCAAGGCGGGACATCTCGTACGCCACCTGCAGGCCCTCGACGCGACGGGCGTGACCGCCGACCGTACGGTCCTCATCGGAGACGCGGTGGACGACGCCCTCGCGGCCGCCCACGTGGGCGCCCGCGCGGTCCTCTACACGGGCGGTTCGCACAGCCGCCGCAGTCTGGAATCAGCCGGAGTGCCCGTCGTGGACAGCCTGGCCGAGGCCGTTCTGACAGCTCGCGAGCTGGCCGAATAGCGACTGGCCAGGCCGCTGCACGGACGGCCTGCCACGTCGCTGGCCAGAGTGTCAAAGTTCCACCCCAAGATTTGTACAGATGCAGCGA
Source organism: Streptomyces virginiae (assembly GCF_040638905.1). GTDB lineage: Bacteria > Actinomycetota > Actinomycetes > Streptomycetales > Streptomycetaceae > Streptomyces > Streptomyces virginiae_B. The sequence goes on from NZ_JBEZYV010000027.1 coordinate 20,757, forward strand.
ATGACGACTTGGGGGTAGGTCGGGATAGCCTTGTACCCGTGATCAGCGCGATATCCCTCGGGGGCACTGGAGCCTCCGGCCTGCGCCCGGCGCACGACAGTGCCCGGGCCATCGCTGATCCCCGCCACCGGGAGCGCCAGCCGATCTTGGCTCATTCCCTCCCGGTCGGCTCTCACGACGGCATAGCGTCGATTCGGAACGGACACCCCGCCTCGCGGCGCTATGTCATTCCTTCCTTCACCTACGTCACGCAATGGCGCGCGACAGGAGCCAGAGGACATGCAGACCAAGCTGGACGAAGCAAAGGCCGAGCTGCTCGCACGGGCGGCCCGGGTAGCTGAGCACAGCCCGGCCGGGGGGCTACTTCCGACTGGGTCCGAGCAGGGAGAGCGTCCGGACCGGGACGCGGTCCTCTCCTACCTCCAGCGCTACTACCTGCACACGGCGCCCGAGGACCTCACGGACCGGGACCCGGAGGATGTATTCGGAGCCGCGCTCTCCCACTACCGACTGGCCGAGAACCGGCCGCAGGGCACCGCGAGCGTGCGCGTGCACACCCCCACGGTGGAGGAGAACGGCTGGACCTCCAGCCACTCCGTCGTCGAGGTCGTCACCGACGACATGCCCTTCCTCGTGGACTCCGTGACGAACGAGCTGTCCCGCCAGGGCCGCGGCATCCACGTCGTGATCCACCCGCAGGTCGTCGTCCGCCGTGACGTCACCGGCAAGCTGATCGAGATCCTCGGCCCCGACTGCGACGCCCACGGCCCCCGCACCGCGCGCCCCCACGACTCCCTCGTCGAGTCCTGGATCCACGTCGAGATCGACCGCGAGACCGACCGCGCCGACCTCAAGCAGATCAACGCCGACCTGCTGCGCGTCCTGTCCGACGTACGCGAGTCCGTCGAGGACTGGGAGAAGATGCGCGACGCCGCGCTGCGCATCGCCGAGGGCCTGCCCGACGAGCCCACCGCCCCGGACCTGCGCGAGTACGAGCTCGAAGAGGCCCGTGAGCTGCTGCGCTGGCTCGCCGACGACCACTTCACCTTCCTCGGCTACCGCGAGTACAACCTCGTCGACGGCGACTCCCTGTCCGCCGTGCCCGGCACCGGCCTCGGCATCCTGCGCTCCGACCCGCACCACAGCGGCAAGGACGACGGCCACCCTGTCTCGCCGTCGTTCAACCGGCTGCCGGCCGACGCCCGCGCCAAGGCCCGCGAGCACCGCCTGCTGGTGCTGACCAAGGCCAACAGCCGCTCCACCGTGCACCGCCCCTCGTACCTCGACTACGTGGGCGTCAAGAAGTTCGACGCCGACGGCAACGTCATCGGCGAGCGCCGCTTCCTCGGCCTGTTCTCCTCCGCCGCGTACACCGAGTCCGTGCGCCGCGTGCCGGTCATCCGCCGCAAGGTAGCCGAGGTCCTGGAGCGGGCCGGCTTCTCGCCGGCCAGCCACGACGGCCGCGACCTGACGCAGATCCTGGAGACCTACCCGCGCGACGAGCTGTTCCAGACCCCGGTCGACCAGCTCCAGTCCATCGTCACCTCGGTCCTCTACCTCCAGGAACGCCGCCGGCTGCGGCTGTACCTGCGCCAGGACGAGTACGGGCGCTACTACTCCGCGCTGGTCTACCTGCCGCGCGACCGCTTCACCACCGGTGTGCGGCTGCGCCTGATGGACATCCTGCGCGAGGAGCTCGGCGGCATCAGCGTCGACTTCACCGCCTGGAACACCGAGTCGATCCTCTCCCGCATCCACTTCGTCATCCGCGTCCCGCAGGGCACCGAGCTGCCCGTGCTGACCGACGGTGACGTCGAGCGCATCGAGGGCCGTCTCGTCGAGGCGGCCCGCTCCTGGGCCGACGGCTTCGACCAGGCCCTCAACGCCGAGCTCGGCGAGGAGCGCGCCGCTGAGCTGCTGCGGCGCTACGGCACCGCCTTCTCCGAGGGCTACAAGGCCGACCACTCGCCGCGCGCCGCCGTCGCCGACCTCGTGCACCTGGAGAAGCTGCGCGGCAGCGACAAGGACTTCGCGCTGTCGCTGTACGAGCCGGTCGGCGCCGGCCCCGGCGAGCGCCGCTTCAAGATCTACCGCGCCGGTGAGCAGGTCTCCCTGTCCGCCGTCCTGCCGGTGCTCCAGCGCCTCGGCGTCGAGGTCACCGACGAGCGCCCGTACGAGCTGCGCTGCGCGGACCGCACGAACGCGTGGATCTACGACTTCGGTCTGCGGCTCTCGGCGGGCGACCTCGGTGACGACGCCCGCGAGCGCTTCCAGGACGCCTTCGCGGCCGTCTGGAACGGCCAGGCCGAGAACGACAACTTCAACTCCCTCGTGCTGAGCGCCGGCCTGACCTGGCGGCAGGCCGTCGTCCTGCGCGCGTACGCCAAGTACCTGCGCCAGGCCGGCTCCACCTTCAGCCAGGACTACATGGAGGACACCCTCCGCAACAACGTCCACACCACCCGGCTGCTGGTCTCGCTCTTCGAGGCCCGGATGTCGCCCGTCCGCCAGGCCGCCGGCAGCGAACTCGTGGACGCCATGCTGGAGGAGCTCGACGGGGCCCTGGACCAGGTCGCCTCGCTCGACGAGGACCGCATCCTGCGGGCCTTCCTCACCCTCATCAAGGCGACCCTGCGCACGAACTTCTTCCAGCTCGACTCCCAGGGCGAGCAGCACGCCTACGTGTCGATGAAGTTCGACCCGCAGGCCATCCCGGACCTGCCGGCGCCGCGCCCGGCGTACGAGATCTGGGTGTACTCCCCGCGCGTCGAGGGCGTCCACCTGCGCTTCGGCAAGGTCGCCCGAGGCGGCCTGCGCTGGTCCGACCGCCGCGAGGACTTCCGTACGGAGATCCTCGGCCTGGTCAAGGCGCAGATGGTCAAGAACACCGTCATCGTGCCGGTCGGCGCCAAGGGCGGCTTCGTCGCAAAGAACCTCCCCGACCCGTCGGTGGACCGCGACGCCTGGCTCGCCGAGGGCATCGCCTCGTACAAGATCTTCATCTCGGCGCTGCTCGACATCACCGACAACATGGTCGCCGGCGAGGTCGTGCCGCCGCGGAGCGTGGTCCGTCACGACGAGGACGACACCTACCTCGTCGTCGCCGCGGACAAGGGCACCGCGACGTTCTCCGACATCGCCAACGGCGTGGCGGAGTCCTACGGCTTCTGGCTCGGCGACGCCTTCGCGTCGGGCGGCTCGGCAGGCTACGACCACAAGGGCATGGGCATCACCGCCCGCGGCGCGTGGGAGTCCGTCAAGCGGCACTTCCGCGAGCTCGGCCACGACACCCAGACCCAGGACTTCACCGTCGTCGGCGTCGGCGACATGTCCGGTGACGTCTTCGGCAACGGCATGCTGCTCTCCGAGCACATCCGCCTGGTGGCCGCCTTCGACCACCGGCACATCTTCATCGACCCGACCCCGGACGCGGCGGTCTCGTACGCGGAGCGCCGCCGGCTGTTCGAACTGCCGCGCTCCTCGTGGGCCGACTACGACACCTCGCTGCTCTCCACGGGCGGTGGCATCCACCCGCGCAGCGCGAAGTCCATCCCGGTCAACGCGCACGTCCGAGAGGCCCTGGGCATCGAGACGGGCGTCACCAAGATGACCCCGGCCGACCTGATGAAGGCGATCCTGCAGTCCCCGGTGGACCTGCTGTGGAACGGCGGCATCGGTACGTACGTCAAGGCGACGTCCGAGACGCACGCCGACGTCGGCGACAAGGCCAACGACGCCATCCGCGTCAACGGCTGCGACGTGCGGGCGCAGGTCATCGGCGAGGGCGGCAACCTGGGCCTGACGCAGCTCGGCCGCATCGAGTTCGCCCGCAGCGGCGCCGGCGGCGAGGGCGGCAAGGTCAACACCGACGCCATCGACAACAGCGCCGGCGTGGACACCTCCGACCACGAGGTGAACATCAAGATCCTGCTCAACGCGGTCGTCACCGACGGTGACATGACCGTCAAGCAGCGCAACAAGCTGCTCGCGCAGATGACCGACGAGGTCGGCCGCCTGGTGCTGCGCAACAACTACGCGCAGAACACCGCGCTGGCCAACGGCTCGGCCCAGGCCCCCAGCCTGCTCCACGCCCAGCAGCGCTTCATGCGCCGCCTGGAGAACGCCGGACTGCTCAACCGCGAGCTTGAGTTCCTGCCCACCGACCGGCAGATCCGCGAACTGCTGAACAACGGCAAGGGGCTGACCCAGCCGGAGCTGGCGGTGCTGTTCGCGTACACGAAGATCACGACGGCGGACGAGCTCATCGCCACCGAGCTGCCGGACGACCCGTACCTGCGCCGCCTGCTCTTCGCGTACTTCCCGGCGGCCCTGGGCGACAAGTTCTCCGAGCAGATCGACGCGCACGCGCTGCGCCGCGAGATCATCACGACGGTCCTGGTCAACGACACCGTCAACACCGGTGGCTCGACCTTCCTGCACCGCCTGCGCGAGGAGACCGGGGCCTCCACGGAGGAGATCGTCCGGGCGCAGCTCGCGGCCCGTGAGATCTTCGGCCTCGCCGAGGTGTGGGACGCCGTGGAGGCGCTCGACAACAAGGTGGCCGCGGACGTCCAGACCCGGGTGCGCCTGCACTCGCGCCGCCTGGTCGAGCGCGGTACGCGCTGGCTGCTCAACAACCGGCCGCAGCCGCTCCAGATCACCGAGACCATCGCCTTCTTCGGCGAGCGGGTGGCCGGGGTGTGGGCGGAGCTGCCGAAGCTGGTGCGCGGTGCGGACCTGGAGTGGTACCAGCTGGTCATGGACGAGCTGACCGGCGAGGGCGTGCCGGAGGAGCTGGCGGCGAAGGTCGCCGGCTTCTCCTCGGCCTTCCCGACGCTGGACATCGTCGCGATCGCGGACCGGACGGGCGTGGACCCGCTGGGTGTCGCCGAGGTGTACTACGACCTCGCCGACCGACTGGACATCACGCAGCTGATGGACCGGATCATCGAGCTGCCGCGGGCCGACCGCTGGCAGTCCATGGCCCGCGCGTCCATCCGTGAGGACCTGTTCGCGGCGCACGCGGCCCTGACCGCGGACGTGCTGTCCGTGGGCAACGGCACCTCGACTCCCGAGGAGCGCTTCAAGGCGTGGGAGGAGAAGAACGCGGCGATCATCGGGCGGGCCCGGACGACCCTGGAGGAGATCCGGGGCTCGGACGCCTTCGACCTGGCGAACCTGTCGGTGGCGATGCGGACCATGCGGTCGCTGCTGCGCGCGCACAGCTGATCGTCTCGGCGTAGCCGAACGGGCCGGGCGCGGGACCATTTCGGTCCCGCGCCCGGCCCGTTCGTGTGGTCCGCGGGTGCGGCGCCGTTGCGGGGGCGCTGCCCCGGGTCCCCGCGCTTCAAGCGCCGGCGCGGCTGGAGTTCTCGTAGGCGGCGCAGACTTCGTCTGCCGGGCCGTCCATGCGCAGGACGCCCGAGTCCAGCCAGATCGCGCGATCGCAGGTCTCGCGGACCGTGTGGACGGCGTGGCTGACCAGGAAGACGGTGCCGGCCCGCTCCCGGAGCTGCTCGATGCGGGCCTGGCTGCGCCGCTGGAAGGCCGCGTCGCCCGTGGCCAGTGCCTCGTCGATCATCAGGACGTCGTGGTCCTTGGCGGCGGCGATGGAGAACCGCAGCCGGGCGCCCATGCCGGAGGAGTACGTCCGCATCGGCAGGGAGATGAAGTCGTCCTTCTCGTTGATGCCGGAGAAGTCGACGATGTCCTGGTAGCGCTCGCGGATCTGCTGGCGGGACATCCCCATCGCGAGGCCGCCTAGGATGACGTTCCGTTCGCCCGTCAGGTCGTTCATCAGGGCGGCGTTCACGCCCAGCAGGGACGGCTGGCCGTGCGAGAAGATCCGCCCGCGGGCCACCGGCTGGAGGCCGGCGACGGCTTTGAGGAGGGTGGACTTGCCCGAGCCGTTGGAGCCGATGAGGCCGATGGCCTCGCCCTCGTAGGCGGTGAAGGAGACGCCCTTGACCGCGTGCACCTCCCGCATGCCGGGGGCGGCTCCGCGGGAGAAGATGCGGCTGAGCGCCGACGTGGCGCCGCCCTTGCGGGCGCCGGTTCCGTGGACCTCGTAGATGACGTGGACCCCGTCCGCGATCACGGTGGGGACCCGGGTGCCGGTCCTGGCCGTCCTGGCCGTACCGTCCGTACTGGTCTTCGTCGCGGTGTCAGCCACGTCCGTACGCCTCCTCTGCCTTCCAGAAGTAGATGAACCCGCCGACGCCCGCGAGCAGCGCCCAGCCGGCGGCCAGCAGCCACACGTGGTGCGGGAGCGCGTGGGCGGGGAAGCTGTCGATCAGCGCGAAGCGCATCAGGTCGATGTAGACGGCCGGGGGGTTGGCCTTGAGGGCCGTCAGCGCCCAGTGCGGCAGGTGGTTCGTGCTGAGCATCTGGTCGATGGACCACATGACGCCCGAGGCGTACATCCACGTACGCAGGACGAACGGCATCAGCTGGCTGACGTCGGGGCTCTTGCTGCCGATGCGCGCCATGATCATGGCGCAGCCGGCGGCGAAGAGGGCCGTCAGCAGGAGCGTCGGTACGGCCAGGAGCCAGGCCGTGCCGGGCCTTTGGCCGAAGGCCAGCAGCAGGATCACCAGTGCGGCCATGGAGACGAGCAGCTGCTGGAAGAGCTGCACGACGGTGGAGAGGGGCAGGCTCGCGCGCGGGAAGTGCAGTGCGCGGACCAGGCCGAGGTTGCTGTGGACGGCGCGGGTGCCGGCGTTGACGGAGCTGCTGATGAAGTCCCAGACGAAGATGCCGGTGATCAGGAAGGGGACGTAGTCCGGCACGCCGTGGCTGGCCTTCAGCACGATGCCGAAGATGAAGTAGTAGACCGCCGCGTTGAGCAGCGGGGTCACCAGGTGCCAGACCTGGCCGAGCTTGGCCGTGCTGTAGGTGGCCTGCATGCGGGCGTTGGCGTAGGCGGTGACGAAGTGGCGGCGCTGCCAGAGCTGCTCGATGTAGCGGGGGAGCGTCGGGCGGGCGCCGCTGAGCGTGAGGTCGTGGGCGGCGGCCAGCTGCGCGATCTCCGCGGAGGTGGCGGGCGCGGTCGTGGATGCGGTCGCGGTGGTCACTGGTTCGCTTTCGACGTGGGTCGGGACGGGTCCGTATCGTCGCTACGGCGAGGCTAGGGGGTTGATCGACGGAACGCAACCGTATCGTCGTGACGGGCCGCGGCTATGCTCTGTGCATGACCACGGACCGCGCCCCCTCCGCCTCCGCCCGCCGCGCCCCCGCCGGCGCCGCCGTCCTGCGTGAGGACGTGACGGAGGCGATCCGCAACGCGGTGCTGGAGGAGCTGGCCGCGGTCGGGTTCTCCCGAATGTCCATCGAGGGCATCGCACGGCGTGCCGGGGTCGGGAAGACCGCCGTGTACCGGCGCTGGAAGTCCAAGCTGCACCTGGTGCTCGACCTGGTCGGCGCCTTCGCGGCGGACGGCCTGCCGGTGCCGGCGACCGGCTCGCTGTACGGCGACGTACGCGCCCTGCTGGAGGTCATGTCACACGTGCTGCGGCACCCGGTGGCCTCCGCGGTGATCCCGGACCTCCTGGTCGAGGCCTCCCGCAACCCGGAGATCGCGGACGCGGTCCGCGGCGCCCTCCTGGACGGCCAGCACCGCATGGCCCACGGCATCGTCGCGGACGCCGTCGCCCGCGGCGAACTCCCGGCGGACATCAGCCCCGACCACGCCCTGGACCTGCTGATCGGCCCGCTCTACTGGCGCCAGGTCGTCGTCCGCGACGCGGTGACGCCCGCCCACCTGGACACCCTGGCCCACCAGGTGGTCGCCGGCCTGAAGTCGGCCTCCGGCACCGCCTGACGGGCCCCGCCCCGCGGCTCCGGCCCCGCGCCGTGAACGCCGAACGGCCGGACGTGCCCGTCCTCGTCCTACGGCCGGACGTGGGCCAGGGCCGCCTCCGGGCTGCGGGACGGCGCGGGGGCCGACGGGGTGGGGGTGCGGTCCGGCAGGGGGATCACCGGTGGGGTCGGGGTCCGGTGGCCCAGGAAGACCCGGCGGACCACGCGTTCCGCCGCGTGGCCGTCGTCGTAGGAGCAGAAGCGGGCGCGGAAGGCCGAGCGCAGTTGGGCGGAGCGGGAGCCCTGCCAGTGGCCGGTGGTGAAGATGTCCACCAGCTCGTCCTGGGTGCGGGCGATCGCGCCCGGCGGACACGACCGCAGGTCGAAGTACGTGCCCCGGGCCGCCTCGTAGGCCTCCCAGTCGTCCGCGTGGATCACGATCGGCCGGTCCAGCGCCGCGTAGTCGAACATCAGGGACGAGTAGTCCGTGACCAGGGCGTCGGAGGCGAGGCACAGCTCCTCCACCGACGGGTACGAGGAGACGTCCACGAGGCGAGGGTGGGGATCCCACGGGCGGTCGGCGTCCGCGTACGTCAGGTGCGTGCGGACCAGCAGCGTGAAGCGCGGGCCCAGGTCCTGCAGGAGCCGCTCGAAGTCCAGGTGGTCCGGCCGGCTGCGGCGGTAGTCGCGGTGGGTGGGCGCGTACAGGATCGCCGTCGAGCCCGCCGGGATCCCCAGCCGCTCGCGCAGCTCCAGGACCTCCGTGCGGGTCGCCCGGTGGAAGACGTCGTTGCGCGGGTAGCCGTATTCGAGGGTGGTGTAGGAGGACGGGACCGCCTTCTCCCACACCAGGGTGGAGTGCCGGTTCGCGGAGAGCAGGTAGTCCCACTGGTCGGCGCCGCGCAGCAGGCCCGCGAAGTCCCGGGTCGGGGTGGCCGCCGGCCGGTCCTGGAGGTCGAGGCCGACCCGCTTGAGCGGGGTGCCGTGCTGCGTCTGGAGGAGGACCTGGCCGCGCCGCTTGACCAGCGCGCGGTCGAAGTTGACGTTCGTGACCAGGTACCCGGCCCGGGCCAGGGCGCTCCAGTACGCCGCCGAACCGGGGCGCAGCGCCACCGTCTCCCGCGGGAGCGTCGAGGTGTGCGCCGGGTCGCAGATCCACGCCGTCCGCATCCGGGGCGCCAGTTCGCGCAGTTTGGCCTCGATCGCCGCGGGGTTGCAGGCGTAGCCGCCGTGCCAGTACGCGGAGAAGACCGCGAGCTCCGGGCGCAGGGGCAGCAGCCGCTGGATCCGGTAGTGCAGCCGCAGCGAGGACTCGCGCAGGCCCCGCCCCAGGGCCGAGGCGGCCCGGCCCAGCGCCAGCCCCGCCGAGCGCAGCGCCGACAGCAGCCGGTAGCTGCGGCGGGCGCCCAGCCGCATCAAGGCGTGCCGGATCCGGTCGGTCCGCGACAGGGACAGCGGCAGCGAACTGCGGCCGCCCGGGGCGCGGTAGCGGCGCAGCAGGGCGGAAGCCCGGGCGAAGAACTCGGCGCGGCTCTCGCGGGGGAGGCGGCGCGGGTCGGCGTGGACGGCGCAGAAGTGCTCGGCCATCCGGCGGTGCAGGGTGGAGCGCCAGCGCTCCAGCTCGGGCCGCCCGGCGAGGTACCCGAAGACCCGGTCGTACTGGTCGAAGATCTCCAGGTGGCGGGCGGTGCGGGTGGTCGTGATCGATCCGGTGCGCCGTTGGCGGTAGTGCACGCAGACGCGGTCCAGGACGGCGACGGACTCCGCGGCCAGCAGCGCCGGGTAGGTCCAGGGGGTGTCCTCGTAGAGCCCCGGCGGGAAGGAGAGGCCCTCGCGCTCGACGTACTCCCGGCGGTACGCCTTGTTCCACACCACCATCAGCATGGCGAGCAGGGCGGGCCGGTCGGCGAGCCTGAAGCTGGCCGGGCCCTCCTCGGACAGCCGGTGCGAGAGCCGGTTGCGTTCGACGTCCCCGGACCAGTAGGCGCGCGCGTAGTCGTAGACCAGGACGTCGGGGGAGCCGGTGGCCTTCAGCCGGTCGGTGACGGCCTGCAGGGCGCCCGGGGTGAGGGTGTCGTCGCCGTCGAGGAAGATCACGTAGTCGCCGGTGGCCCGGGCCAGGCCCGCGTTCCGTGCCGGCCCCAGCCCCACGTTGTGCGCCAGGTGCACCGCGGTCACCCGGGCGTCGCGGGCCGCGCACTCGTCGATGATCGAACCGCAGGCGTCGGGGGAGGCGTCGTCGACGGCGATCAGTTCCAGGTCCGGGTAGGACTGCGTCAGGACCGAGTCCAGTGTCTCCTGGAGATAGGCCTGGACCTTGTACGCGGGCACGATGACGCTGAACCGGGGCACGGCACATCCAGGGGTCGGCGCGGGCATATTGCCCAGGAACCACCGGCGTGGCGATCGGGTTACGCGGTGTGCGGCATTCGGGTTGCGCAGCGTCAACGCTGCACGTCAGCGGCGGGGCGCGGGGCCTACTTGACCGCGCCGGCCATCACCCCCGTGACGAACTGCCGCTGGAACGCGAAGAAGACGACGAGCGGGACCACCATCGACAGGAACGCGCCGGGCGCCAGGACGTCGATGTTGTTCCCGAACTGCCGTACCTGCTGCTGGAGCGCGACCGTGATCGGCGGGTTGGCCGAGTCGGCGAAGACCAGCGCCACCAGCATGTCGTTCCACACCCACAGGAACTGGAAGATGCCGAGTGAGGCGATCGCCGGGCCGCCCAGCGGCAGCACCACCCGGGTGAACAGCCGCAGTTCACCCGCCCCGTCGAGACGGGCCGCCTCCAGCAGCTCGCGCGGGATCTCCGCGAAGAAGTTGCGCAGCAGGAACACGGCGAAGGGCAGACCGAAGGCGGTGTGGAAGAGCACCACGCCCGCCGTGGTCTCGAACAGGCCGATGGTGCCGAAGAGTTCCGACACCGGGATCAGCGCCACCTGCACCGGTACGACGAGCAGCCCGACGACGACGAGGAAGAGCCAGTCCCGGCCGGGGAACTCCAGCCAGGCGAAGGCGTATCCGGCGAACGCGCCGAGGGTCAGCACGAGCAGGGTGGCCGGCACCGCGATAGCGAAGGTGTTCAGCAGGGAACCGGTGATGGTGTCGTTGGCCAGCAGCCGCTCGTAGTTGTCGGCGGTCAGCCGCGAGGGCGCGCCGAACACCTGCCACCAGCCGCCGTCGTTCAGGTGGGTCGGGGAGACGAGGGAGGAGACGAGCAGGCCCAGGGTGGGCAGCAGCCAGAAGAGCGCCGCCAGGACCAGGAAGACGCGCACGGCCCCGCCGGCCAGCCGGCCCGCGGCCCGGCCCGCCGGACTGCCCGCGGAGCGCCCGGCCCCTGTCGCCGGCCGCGTGGACGGCGCCGCTTCGGTACGGGTCATCGGGTCCCCTCCTTCCGCAGGCGGCGGATGTTCACAAGCATCACCGGAACCACCAGCACCAGCAGCAGCACGGCGATGGCGCTGCCCAGCCCCGGATCGGCGTCGGTGCCGAAGGACGTCCGGTACAACTGCAGCGCGAGCACGTTCGCGTCGTCCTGGACCGCACCGGGTGCGATCACGAAGACGAGGTCGAAGATCTTCATGACGTTGATGACGAGCGTGACGAGCACGACAGCCAGCAGGGGCGCCAGCAGCGGGACGGTGATCCGCCGGAACACCTGCCACTCGTTCGCCCCGTCCACCCGCGCCGCCTCCAGCAGCTCGCGCGGTACGGCCGCCAGCCCGGCCCCGATCAGCACCATCGCGAAACCGGCCCACATCCATACGTACGCCCCGATGACCGCCGGGGTGACCAGCGCCGGACCGAGCCACTCCACCCCGCCGTACGCCTCCCGGAAGTTGGCCGCGGGCAGCCGCAGCAGTGCCCCGTCGGCCTTCGGGGACAGGGTGAAGGTGCCGTCGGCGCGGGCCGTCGCCGTGTCGACCACCCGGCCGTCCTTGACCGCCTCGATCCGCATCCCGGAGAAGCCCTGCTCGCTCGGGTCGACCACGTTCGCCGCGCCGCCCCCGCCACGGGTGAAGTCCTGCCAGACGGTGCCGGTGACCTTCCCCGGCTCGGGCTGCGGTGCGCCCGCCGTACGGGTTCCCTCCGGCAGCGCCTCAGGGGCCACGCCGACCAGCGGGAGCAGCACCGGGCTGCCCGCGCGGGCCGGTTCGCGGGTCACGAAGGCGCCCCCGCCGGCGTCCGCCAGCGGCGAGTCGCGGCCGGGGCGGGCCTTGGGGAAGGCCGAGGACTGCGCGAAGGTGTCGTGGACGCCGACCCAGACCGCGTTGGCGACGCCCCGGTCGGGGTCGTGGTCGTAGACGAGCCGGAAGATGATGCCCGCCGCCAGCATCGAGATCGCCATCGGCATGAACACCAGCAGCTTGAACGCCGTCCCCCAGCGCACCCGTTCGGTGAGCACCGCGAAGATCAGCCCCAGCGCGGTGGCCGTGGCCGGGGCCAGCACCACCCACACCGCCGTGTTCTCCAGGGCGGTGCGGATGCTGTCGTCGGTGAGGATCTCGCGGTAGTTGTCACCGCCGACGAACACGTCGCCGGAGCGGTCGAAGAAGCTGCGGTAGAGCGAGTAGCCGATGGGGTGCACGACGAGTGCGCCGAGCAGTACCAGGGCCGGCAGGAGGAACGCCGCCGCCACGAGGCGGCGGCGCCGCGCCTCGGCGGAGAGCCCCCGCGCGGGACCGTGCGCGGGGCCGTCGCCGTGTGCGGAGGAGCGACCGTGTGCGGCGGGGGCCGTCACGGGATCAGTTCCCGTAGGCCTTGGCCGCGTCCGCCTCCAGTTTCGCCTGGGTGCCCGCCACGTCCGACGGGTTCGCCAGGAAGTCCTGGAGCGCCTTCCACTCGCCCGCGCCCGGGGTGCCGCCGAAGGCCGCCGGTGCCTGGTCGGACATGTCGAAGCGGAAGTCGTCACCCGCCGCGATCAGCGCCTTGGCGATGCCCCGCTGGATGTCGTTCGGGTACGCCGCCGGGTCGACCGCCTTGTTCGGGGAGACGAAGCCGCCCTCGCGTGCCTGGATCTCGGCCGCGTCCGCCGACGCCAGGAAGGTCAGCAGCGCCTGGGCGCCCTTCGAGGGCTTCAGCGCGACGGCCACGTCACCGCCCGAGACCACCGGCGCCTTCGCGCCGACCGCCGGGAAGGGGAAGACCAGGGCGTCCTCGCCGACCTTCGCCTCGGTCTGCGCGATGTTCACCGCGACGAAGTCGCCCTCGAAGACCATCGCGGCCGCCGGCCGGTCGCCGCCGGTGAAGGTCTGCGTCACCGATTTCGGGAACTCGGTGGCCAGTGCGCCGCTCGTCCCGCCTGCCAGGAAGTCCTTGCGCCCGAACAGTTCGGCGAGCGTGGTCAGGGCCTGCTTGACGCTGTCGTCCGTCCACTTGATCTGGTGCTTGGCCAGCTGGTCGTACTTCTCCGGGCCCGCCTGGGAGAGGTAGATGTTCTCGAACCAGTCCGTCAGGGTCCAGCCGTCCGCGCCCGCGACCGAGACCGCCGGGGTGCCCGACGCCGACAGGGTGTCCGCCGCGGTGATCAGTTCCTTCCAGGTCTTGGGCGGCTTGACGCCCGCCGCCTCGAACGCCTTCGCGTTGTACCAGATCAGCGACTTGTTGGCAGCCTTGTAGTAGACGCCGTACTGGGTGCCGCCGACCGCGCCCAGCGACTTCCAGCCCGCCGAGTAGTTCTTGTCGAGCTGCGCCTGCGCCTGCGGGCCCACCGGCTGCGCCCACTTGTTCTGGACCGCCGAGACCAGCGCCCCGACCTGCGGCAGCAGCGCGACGTCCGGCGGAGCCCCGCCGGCGATCTTCGTGCCGAGGAAGGTGACGATCGGGTCCTGGGCCGGGACGAAGGTGACGGTGGCCCCCGTCCGCTTCTCGAACTCCTTGAGGACCTTGGTGAAGTTCTCCTGCTCGGGGCCCGTCCAGACCGCCGCGACCTGGAGCTTCTCCCCGTCCAGTTTCGGTAACTCCACCGCGGGCGAGGCCGTGCCGCCCCGAGGCGGCGACGGCTCCTTGTCGGCGCCGCCCCCGCAGGCGGTGAGCGCCAGCGCGCCCGCGGCGGCGAGCGCCGCCCACTTGAGATGCGTACGGCCCGTTCCGTGCTCGCGCATGGCTCTGCCCCCGATACCCGTGGTGTGTCCCGGACCACAAGGTCTACGCCGACCCGCGCGACCCCGCAATACCGCGTCCCGGGGCCGGGTGAATACCGCGCCCCGGGGACGGGCGCGAGCACGGGCGCCGGAGACGGGCAGAGCGCGTGCCCCAGGCGCGGGGCTGCGGGGATGCCCCGCCGGTCACGCCGGTCCGTCGGTCACGCCGGTCCGCCGCTTCCCGCCGGGCGCGGCCTGACCGGCGGGAAGCCCCCAAGGGCTGTCCCGTGGTTCCCGGCGGGCGCACGACGACAGCCGCGGCACCTCGCCGCGTTGTCGGAACGCCCGGATGCGCCCGGTATCAGGACGGTCCCCCGCGCGGTGCACCGCATCCGACGCCGCGCGCTGATCCACCGGGATCTCGGGCCGGTCCTCAGGGAGCCGGGGGGAACAGCACGGGTATCGCCGAGACCAGGTGCGCGGCCCGGTCCAGCGCGCTGGCCAGCAGCGCGAGGTCGGTCGGGCCGTTGCCCAGCTCGCGCACCGGCCGGCGGGCCGGCGGATCGCCCATCCGCTCCCACTCCACCGGGACCACCGTCGGCCGCAGGGTCGCCGTCCGCGGGATCCGTCCGGTGACCCGGCCCGCCTGGAACGGCACCGTACGGCCGTCCGCGAAGCGCAGCACACCGCGGCCGGGCCCCGGCTGGTCCGGGGCTTCGAGCTCGACCCGCAGGGCGGCCAGCCGGGCCGGGCCGGTGCCGGCCGTACGGTCCGGACGTGAGGTGCTCGCCACCAGGTGCACGCCCAGCCGGGCGCCGTCACGGGCCACCGCCTCCAGCGCCCGCACCACCGAACCGGCGGCGGGGCGGCCCGCGCTGCCCAGACCGGGCGCGACCAGCGCGTCGAGGTCGTCCACCAGCACCACCAGGCGCGGCAGCGGGCTAGGCCCGACCGGATCCGTACGGGTGGCAGCGGCGCGCAGCCGGAGCGTTCCCGTCCGTACGGGCTCGCCGTGGCCCGGCGAGCCGGAGGACGGGCCGTCGCCGCGGACCTCGCCCGGGGCGGGCCGGCGGGGCGCGACCATCCGGCCGGACACCTCGCGCTGCGCGTGCCACTCGGCGAAGGGCACGCCGTCCAGCAGCTCGGCGCGCCGCTTGAGCTCCGCGCCCAGCGCCTGCGCGAACTCCCGCATGCGCAGCGGATCGGAGGCCACCAGGTGGGCGGAGACGTGCGGGAGTTCGGTGCAGGGCAGCAGCCCGTCGCCGCGCTCGCCGCCCGCCCCGTCCAGGAGGACCAGCCCGAGGCGGTCCGGGCGGGCACCCGCGGACAGCGACGCCGCCACCGACCGCAGCAGCTCGGTACGGCCGCTCCCGGCGGGCCCCTCGACGATCAGGTGCGGGCCGTCGTGGACCAGCTCGGTGCCCACGGGACCGCGCCGCCCGCTGCCCAGCACGACCTCGGCCAGGCCGCCCTGGCCCTGCCCCTGGTCGGTCGCGGCCGCCCAGCGGGCCATCAGGGAGGCCGGGGTGGCCCGGGCCAGCCCCAGCTCGTCCAGCAGCCGCGCCGTGGCGGGCAGCGCGGCGGCCGTGGGACGGCTCGGCCCGCCGACCGCGCCGTCGGTGGGCCGCAGGGGTGCCATTGCCCGGGCGAACCGCTCGGCCCAGGCGGTGGAGACGGCGTCGCAGACCGCGGTGCCCCCGGACGGGACCGGCAGGCCGCCGCGGACCGCGAAGGTCCGTACGGCCGTGGCGACGTCCCCGCTGAGCAGGGCGACCGCACCGCAGTCCCGGAAGGCGGGGGTGGCCGCGCAGGCGCTCTCGTACGTGTCGGCGACCGGGGAGGCGGGGGTGGCCGCCGGGGCCTCGGCGAGCGCCAGGACGTGGATCCCGGCGGCCGGGCCGTGCGAGGCGAGCCGGCCGGTGATGTCGCGCAGCGCGCCGGTCCCGGGATCGCCGTCGAGGACGAGGAGCGTGTAGGGGCCCTCGTAGGCGTCGGCCGCCTCCCGGACCCGTTCGGGGGAGGCGCTCGCCCAGTGCGCGCCGAGCGGGCCGTCGTCGAGGCGGCGGGTGAGCTCGGCCGTGCGGGCGGCGGCCTGGTCGCGGTCGTACGCGAGGAGCAGGCGGCAGTCCTGGCCGTGCCCCGGCCGTACGTGGGGCAGCCAGCCCAGCCAGGCCCAGTCGCGCCGCCGGTCGGCGAGCGGCCGGGCCCGGTCGGCGCTGAGGAGCACGATCTCCAGCTGCCCCGGAGCGTGCAGCCCCGCGAGCTGTGCGACCACCCAGCGGGCCGACCCGGACAGCCGCGCCCGCGGGCCGGCGATGCCGAGGGCGCCGACGGCGGGCAGGGACACCCGGCTCCCTGCGCCGAGCCCGACTTCCAGCAGCGCGGCGTGACCGGCCCGCCCGGGCGTACGGGACCACAGACGCCCCGTGGGGCCCATCGCGGCCAGCAGCAGCGCGGCCGGGTCGTCGGGGTGGGGTGCGGCGGCGGTGGCGACGGTCTCGACGGCCTGCGCGACGTCCTCCCCGCGCACCCATTTGCGGGCCCACGCGCCGAGGCCCTTGCGGCGGCCCGATCCGGTCCGGGCCCCGTCCGGCCCGGACGTGCCGGGGCCGCCTGCGGGCTCGGGGGCGCCCGGGTGGGCCGCGCCGGCCGGTCCGTAGGGCCCGGCGGTCCCCGCGGCCGTGCCGGAGGCGCCCGGCGCCCCGCCGCGGACGGCGGAATGCGCGTGCGGGCCGGGCGGCCCGTACGGCCCGGTGCCGGGGGCAGCCGGGCCGCGGGCACCCGCCGCCGTGTCCGGGCCGTCAGGGACGCTCCCCGTGGGGCCGCCGGGCGCGTCGGGGCCGGCGGGTGCGGGGAGGGCCAGGTGGCCCTCCTGGTCCGGGGTCACCGGCAGCGCGGGCGTGCCCGCGGGCGCCAGCCGCAGGGTGGACTCGCCGACCCGCAGCAGGGCCCCCGGGGGCAGGGCGACCGGCTGGGTCCCGACCGGGGAGCCGTCGAGGGTGGTGCCGTTCGTGGAGTCCAGGTCGGCGACGGCGACCCGGCCGCCGCGGGCCACCGTCACCGCGCAGTGCATCCGGGACACGTCGGGGTCGTCCAGCGGCACGTCGGCGTCGCCGGACCGGCCGATGCGGATCTGCCCGTCGTGCAGCAGGTGCACCCCGCCCGCGTCGGGTCCGGCCACGACGTGCAGCTGGGGTGCGCCGAGGCCGTCCTCGGGCAGCACGTCCGGCATCGGGGAGTGCAGCGCCAGCACCGCGCCGTCCACCAGGGGCGGCTCGCCCAGCACCCGCCGCTGGAGGTCGAGGCGCTCGGAGCCCGCGTACAGCACGACCGTGCCCCCGGTGTCGGGGCCGCCGACGGTGGCCGCGAGCCCGGAGGCGACCGCGGCCAGCGCCGTGCCGACGGGCGCGGTGACGAGCACGTCACAACTCGCGGGGGCGGTCGCGGTCTGGTGGCCGCTGCGCGACCCGAGGACGGTCAGCCGGATCTGCATCGCCGTCAGCGGTCCCTTCTGCGCGGTGCGCGGTGTGTGCGCCCGGCAGGGGAACGTCGTGACATGACTGCCCGATCGCCCCCCGCCCGGCACGGACGCGTCGTCCGGTCAGGTCTGCCCGGAAGGCGGGGCTCCCGTCCCGTGCCGTCCGTACGGGTGCATCCTCGCACCTGTCGCCGACAACACGCCCGGCACCCGGCAATGAATGATCTTGATCTGCCGCGGGCCGGGCCGGGGCCCGACCGCAACCGGACCACGAGCGGGGCAAAGAAGGGGAAAATCGCCTCCGGCATACCCCGAAAACGTCACCCTCCGTACATATGTGCGGCAACCAACCTCCGCGGACCGGCGTCTTCCCGGGGGACACCCCCTAGAGTGGGCCGGAAAAACCACTCGACGGAACGACCACAGCAGACGACAGCAGGGGAGCGCGAGACGTGCGGCCAGTCGGCAGTAAGTACCTGCTCGAGGAGCCGCTCGGGCGCGGCGCCACGGGCACCGTCTGGCGTGCCCGCCAGCGGGAGACCGCCGGCGCGGAGGCGGCCGTGGCGGGCCAGCCCGGCGAGACCGTGGCGATCAAGGTCCTCAAGGAGGAGCTGGCCCAGGACGCCGACATCGTCATGCGCTTCCTGCGGGAGCGCTCCGTCCTGCTGCGCCTGACCCACCCCAACATCGTGCGCACCCGCGACCTCGTCGTCGAGGGCGACCTGCTGGCCCTGGTCATGGACCTGATCGACGGCCCGGACCTGCACCGCTACCTGCGTGAGAACGGCCCCTTCACTCCCGTCGCCGCGAGCCTGCTGACCGCCCAGATCGCGGACGCGCTCGCCGCCAGCCACGCCGACGGCGTGGTGCACCGCGACCTCAAGCCGGCCAACGTGCTGCTCGACGAGCGCGGCGGGCAGATGAAGCCGATGCTGACCGACTTCGGCATCGCCCGCCTGGCCGACTCCCCGGGCCTGACCCGCACCCACGAGTTCGTCGGCACCCCGGCCTACGTCGCCCCCGAGTCTGCCGAGGGCCGCCCGCAGACCTCCGCCGTCGACATCTACGGCGCCGGCATCCTGCTCTACGAGCTGCTCACCGGCCGCCCGCCGTTCGCCGGCGGCACCGCGCTCGAAGTGCTCCACCGCCACCTCAGCGAGGAGCCGCAGCGCCCCTCGACCGTGCCCGAGCCGCTGTGGACGGTCATCGAGCGCTGCCTGCGCAAGGAGCCCGACGAGCGCCCCAGCGCCGCGAACCTGGCCCGCGGCCTGCGCGTGGTCGCCGCCGGCATCGGCGTGCACTCCACGGGCGCCGAGGTGGAGGCCGCGCTCGGGGTGGGCGCCCTCCTCGCGCCCGACCCCTCGCCGGCCCCGGTCCCCGAGACCCCCGGCGCCGCGGACCCGACCCAGGTGCTGCCGTCCGGGGCGGGCTCACCGGCGGGCGCCTACGACCCGAACGCCATGACCAGCGTCATGCCGCCGGTCGGCGCGGCCGACGCCACCTCTGTGCTGCCCATGGGCTCTCCCCGGCCCGGAGGGCCAGGGGGAACGGCAGGCTCCGGGGCCGACCCGACCTCGGTCATGCCGCCCGTGCAGCAGCCCGACGCGCCGCACCCGTGGCAGACGCAGATGCGGGCCGCCCGCGACCGCAACGAGCAGACGCAGATGCAGTACCTCGACCCGGAGGACGACCCGCTGCGCCGCCGCCCGCAGCGCCAGGCGCCCCCGCCGCCGCAACACAGGCCCCCACAGCAGCCGCCGCAGTACCGGCAGGGGCCGCCGCAGCAGCAGTACCAGCAGCCGCAGCAGCCCCGGTACCGCCAGCCGCAGCAGCAGCCTCCGCAGCAGCAGTACGCACCGCCGCCCCCGCCGCAGCACTACCAGCCGCAGCAGCGCCAGCCCCAGCAGTACCAGCAGCCGCAGCAGCCCCAACAGCAGCAGCCGCAGTACCGCCAGCCGCAGCAGCCCCCGCAGGCCCCGCCGCAGCCGCCGGCCCGCCGGGAGCCGCGCGAGCCGCGCCGCCGCAGCGCCAACCCGGTGCGGATTCCCGGCCTCGGCTGCCTCAAGGGCTGCCTGGTGCTGATCCTGGTGTTCTTCGTGGCCGGCTGGCTCGTCTGGGAGCTGACCCCGCTGCAGGAGTGGATCGGCACGGGCAAGGGATGGTGGGACCAGGTGTGGACCTGGGGCACCGGCATCGTCGACTGGGTCACCACCATCGGCGACTCGGCGGGCTCCTCGGGCTCTTCCGGCTCCTCCGCTCCCTGAGGAGGGCCCCGTAGCGCCGACTTCGTGGATTTGTCGACATCCAGGACGTGATTTCGCCCGCAGAAGTGAAGGTCGTCGCGAATCGGGCCCCCCTGCTGGCCTCCGAAGCCCACGCGGCCGCGTAGCTTTGGGGCGTACGCCAGCCACTGAGGGAGCAGTCGTGGCACGGAAAATCGGCAGCCGGTACACCGCGCACCAGATCCTGGGACGCGGCAGCGCGGGCACGGTGTGGCTGGGCGAGGGGCCTGACGGGCCCGTCGCCGTGAAACTGCTGCGCGAGGACCTCGCGTCCGACCAGGAACTGGTCGGACGCTTCGTCCAGGAGCGCAGCGCCCTGCTCGGCCTGGAGCATCCGCACGTCGTCTCCGTCCGCGACCTCGTCGTGGACGGCAACGACCTCGCCCTCGTCATGGACCTCGTACGCGGTACGGACCTGCGCACGCGGCTCGACCGCGAGCGCAGGCTCGCCCCCGAGGCGGCCGTGGCGATCGTCGCGGACGTGGCCGACGCGCTGGCCGCGGCGCACGCGGCGGGGGTCGTGCACCGGGACGTCAAGCCGGAGAACGTCCTGCTGGACATGCAGGGCCCGCTCGGCCCGGGCGGCTCGCACCCGGCCCTGCTGACCGACTTCGGCGTCGCCAAGCTGATCGACTCCCCCCGGCGGGCCTCCGCGGGCCGGGCCACGGCCCCGACGACCCGCATCATCGGCACCCCGGACTACCTGGCCCCGGAGATCGTGGAGGGCCTGCCCCCGCGGGCGGCGGTGGACATCTACGCCCTGGCCACCGTCCTGTACGAGCTCCTGGCCGGGTTCACCCCCTTCGGCGGCGGCCACCCGGGCGCGGTCCTGCGGCGGCACGTGACGGAGACCGTCGTCCCGCTGCCGGGGATCCCCGACGAGCTGTGGCAGCTGATCGTGCAGTGCCTGGCCAAGGCGCCGGCCTCGCGGCTGCGGGCCTCGGAGCTGTCGGTCCGGCTGCGGGACCTGCTGCCGATGCTGGCCGGGATGCCGCCGCTCGACGTGGACGAGCCGGACGACGCGGAGGCGGAGCCGGAGGTCTCGGAGGAACCGTCCGCCGACCCGGTGCGGCGGCGGGGCGTGGTCCCGCTCGTACCGGGGTCGGCGACCGACTCCAACCGGGACACCCACACCTCGATGCGGGTGCCGGGGCCGGACGAGCTGGCCGGCGGGGCGCTGGGCACGGCCCGCGTGCCGCGGCCGGCCGGCGGCCACCGGCCCGGCTCGGCCCGACACCGGGCCGAGGCCGCCCGCAAGCGGCGCCTGACCCTGTCGGCGGTCGCGGTGGCCCTGGTCGCCGCCGTCGGCCTGGGCAGCTGGCTGGCCCTCTCCGGCAGCGACGAGCCCAGTCCCCGACGGGACAACAAGCAGCAGTCCGTTCCCCGGGTGCCGTAGCGCCGGTGCGGCGCCGCGGTCGGGGGGCCCGCCCCCGCGCCTCGAACGCCGGCGGGGCTGGATCTCCCGGCCCCGCCGGCGTGTGAGGACCGGGGTCCGGGCGGAGCTCGGGAAGCCCCGCGCAGCGGACGCGCCCCGCCCTGGCCGCCGCGTACGGGCTACGCCGCGACCAGCTCCGGGTGCCAGCGCCGCGCCACGGCGGGGTGGGCGCGGACCCAGCCCTTCAACTCGTTGCGGCCGTACTCGGCGTGCAGCGGGTTCGACGCGTCGTGCGCCACCCCGGGCGCCGAGCGCAGGTAGTCGCCCGGCACGGTCTCCACCACCGCGTCCAGCCGCGGGTTGTAGAAGAACGGCACCGAGAACCGCTCCACCGCACCCGGCGGGCTGACCACCCGGTGGTCGGTCGCGGTCAGGTAGCCCTCGGTCGCGATCTCCAGCAGCTCGCCCAGGTTCACCACGAAGGCCCCCGGCATGGGCGGAACGTCCACGTAGCCGCCGTCCCGGACCACTTGGAGGCCGCCCACCGAGTCCTGCAGCAGGAGCGTGAGGAAGCCGTAGTCCTTGTGCGCCCCGACCCCCTGGTCGGCGCCGGACGGGGCGGACCCCGGGTAGCGGATCAGCTTGGTGTGCAGATGGGGCCGGTCGGCGAAGGCGTCGTCGAAGAAGTCGGCCGGGGCGCCGATCGAGACCAGCAGCTCCTGGAGCAGGCGGTGCGCCACCGCCGCCAGGCGGGACTGCCAGTCGAGGACCACCGTACGGAGTTCGGGGAGGGCGGCGGGCCACTGGTTCGGGCCCTCCAGCCACAGGTACGCCGGGTCGTCCGGGCCCACCACGGGTGCCGGCCGCTCCGCACCCACGTCCAGCTGGTCGCGCCAGTCGGAGGCCCCGCCGGTCAGCTCGTGCCCGATCCGGGTGTAGCCGCGGAAGTGCGGGGAGTTCAGATTGCTCACGGCGAGCCGGTCGGCCTCCGGGAGGGCGAAGAAGGTCCGGGTCACCTCCAGGATGCGGGCGCTCTCGGCGGCGGTGACGCCGTGCCCGGTCAGGTGCAGGAAGCCGGTGTCCCTGGCCGCTGCGTGCAGCTGCTTCAGGAAGTCGGCCCGCTGGGCCGGGTCGTCGGCCTGGGAGAGGTCCAGGACGGGGAGAGAGTGCGCGGACGGCATGACGGCTCCGTTTCGGATGTCACGGGGTCCTGTTCCCCAGAGGTGGCGGGGCCGCGGGTGGGGCGGGGTCGCCGGCAGGGTTGGCGCCGGGACCGCTGGGCCGCGTTACAGGACCAAGTCGGATCGGGGTGGATCAGGCTTGGGTGAGGTCCGGCGGCTGACAGCTCGTCGTCGTGACGCGCATGTAGTCCACATGGCGGCGCTTGACGAGGAGAACGGTCATACGGTGAGCGTACGCCCGTCCGAACCTTCATCAGAACGGGTGATCCGGCCTGCCCGGACGGGCTTGCCCGAGGACCGGCTACGCTGGACCCGTGGCAGTCGTCGATGTTTCCGAAGAGCTGAAGTCCCTCTCCTCGACCATGGGGTCGATCGAGGCCGTCCTGGACCTCGACAAGCTGAGGGCAGATATCGCCGTGCTCGAGGAGCAGGCCGCCGCGCCGTCCCTGTGGGACGACCCGGAAGCCGCCCAGAAGATCACGAGCAAGCTTTCGCACCTCCAGGCCGAGGTCCGCAAGGCCGAGACCCTGCGCGGACGCATCGACGACCTGGCGGTGCTCTTCGAGCTCGCCCAGGAGATGGACGACGCGGACACCCTCGCCGAGGCCGAGACCGAGCTGACGTCCGTCCGCAAGGCACTGGACGAGATGGAGGTCCGGACCCTGCTCTCCGGCGAGTACGCCGAGCGCGAGGCCCTGGTCAACATCCGTGCCGAGGCCGGAGGCGTCGACGCCTCCGACTTCGCCGAGCGCCTCCAGCGCATGTACCTGCGCTGGGCCGAGCGCCACGGCTACTCCACGGAGATCTACGAGACCTCGTACGCGGAAGAGGCCGGCATCAAGTCGACCACCTTCGTCGTCAAGGCCCCGTACGCCTACGGCACCCTCTCCGTCGAGCAGGGCACCCACCGCCTCGTGCGCATCTCGCCCTTCGACAACCAGGGCCGCCGCCAGACCTCCTTCGCGGGCGTCGAGGTGCTCCCTGTCGTCGAGACCAGCGACCACGTCGAGATCGACGAGTCCGAGCTGCGCATCGACGTCTACCGCGCCTCCGGCCCCGGCGGCCAGGGCGTCAACACCACCGACTCGGCCGTGCGCATCACGCACATCCCGACCGGCATCGTCGTCTCCTGCCAGAACGAGCGCTCGCAGATCCAGAACAAGGCCAGCGCCATGAACGTCCTCCAGGCCAAGCTGCTGGAGCGGCGCCGCCAGGAGGAGCAGGCCAGGATGGACGCCCTCAAGGACGGCGGCAGCTCCTGGGGCAACCAGATGCGCTCCTACGTCCTGCACCCGTACCAGATGGTCAAGGACCTGCGCACGGAGTTCGAGGTCGGCAACCCGCAGGCGGTCCTCGACGGCGAGATCGACGGCTTCCTGGAGGCCGGCATCCGCTGGCGCAAGCAGCAGGAGCAGACCGCGTAGGACGCCGGGACGCTCCCCGGAAGAACGCGGAAAGGGCCCGGACACCTTCAGGTGTCCGGGCCCTTCCGCTGTATGTGATCGGTACGCGGCGCGGGCACCGACGAGCACCGGCGCCGGGCCCTGCCCGCAAAGCGCCCGCTAGGCGGTCTGCTGGGCCACCAGGACCAGAGCTGCCACGAGGACCACCATGAGCACGATGAGTGCCACGGGGTTCAGGCCGGAGAAGGGGCCCTCCTGCTGGAGGCGCTCCCGGTTCGCCCGGCACACCGGGCAGCGGCCCTGGCTGACGGGTGCGGCGCAGTTCGCGCACACGAGCCGGTCATATGTCATGCGCTCCTCCTCTCGCCCCTCGGTCTTTCCTACTGTCTATAACGGCGCGGGGAACCGGACCGTTCCCCCTACCACTGTGCCAGCTTCGCCGACATTCGGCGCGGCCCGTCCGGACTCCCGCGGTCCGGACCCTCCCGGACCGGGGGATAAAGCGGACAACTCCGGATGCCGGGTCCACACCTCGCGCCCGTTCGCGTATGGTCACGCACACCTACTCCCGGCGACCGTGGTGCACCCGTGATCCGATTCGACAGCGTCTCCAAGTCCTACCCGAAGCAGAGCCGTCCCGCACTCAGAGAAGTCTCCCTCGACATCGCGAAGGGCGAGTTCGTCTTCCTGGTCGGCTCGTCCGGCTCCGGCAAGTCCACCTTCCTGCGCCTCATCCTGCGCGAGGAGCGGGCGAGCCACGGCCAGGTGCACGTCCTGGGCAAGGACCTCGCCAAGCTCTCCAACTGGAAGGTCCCGCAGATGCGGCGCCAGTTGGGGACCGTCTTCCAGGACTTCCGCCTGCTGCCCAACAAGACGGTGGCCGAGAACGTCGCCTTCGCGCAGGAGGTCATCGGCAAGCCCCGGGGCGAGATCCGCAAGGCCGTCCCGCAGGTCCTGGAACTGGTCGGCCTGGGCGGCAAGGAAGAGCGCATGCCCGGCGAGCTCTCCGGCGGTGAGCAGCAGCGCGTGGCCATCGCCCGCGCCTTCGTCAACCGCCCGGCCCTGCTGATCGCGGACGAGCCCACCGGCAACCTCGACCCGCAGACCTCCGTCGGGATCATGAAGCTGCTGGACCGGATCAACCGGACCGGTACCACCGTGATCATGGCGACGCACGACCAGCAGATCGTCGACCAGATGCGCAAGCGCGTCATCGAACTCGAACAGGGCCGACTCGTACGCGACCAGTCGCGCGGCGTCTACGGCTACCAGCACTGAAAGGCCCTTGAGAGTCATGCGCGCCCAGTTCGTCATGTCCGAGATCGGCGTCGGCCTCCGCCGCAATCTCACCATGACCTTCGCGGTCATCATCTCCGTGGCCCTGTCCCTCGCCCTGTTCGGCGGCTCCCTGCTCATGAGCGAGCAGGTGAGCAGGATGAAGGGCTACTGGTACGACAAGGCCAACGTCTCGATCTACCTCTGCAACAAGCAGGACGCCCAGGAGGCCGGCGAGGCCGCCAACAGCGGGGGAGGCGGCGCGGGAGGCGTCGCCACCTGCCGCAAGGGCGCCGTGACCGACGAGCAGAAGAAGCAGATCGAGTCCGAGCTCAAGGCGATGTCCCTGGTCAAGTCGGTGACCTACGAGTCGGCCGACGAGGCGTACAAGCACTACCAGGAGCAGTACGGCCACACCGCCCTGGCCTCCTCCATCACCCCCGACCAGATGCAGGAGTCCTTCCGGGTCAAGCTCAAGAACCCGGAGAAGTACAAGGTGGTCACCTCCGCCTTCGCCGGCCGCGACGGCATCCACACCGTGGACGACCAGCGCCAGGCGATCGACGACCTCTTCCGGATCCTCAACTACCTCAACATGGCCGCCGTGGGCATCATGGCGATCATGCTGATCGTGGCGCTGCTGCTGATCGTCAACACCGTGCGCGTCTCGGCGTTCAGCCGCAGGCGGGAGACCGGGATCATGCGGCTGGTGGGTGCCTCCAGCTTCTACATCCAGGTCCCCTTCATCATGGAGGCCGCCGTCGCCGGGCTCATCGGCGCGCTCTTCGCCTGCGTCATGCTCGTCTCCGGCCAGTACTTCGTGATCGACCACGGCGTCGGCCTGCGCGACAAGATCCAGCTCATCGACTTCATGGGCTGGGGATCGGTGCTGGCCAAGCTCCCGTACGTGCTGTTCATCGGCCTCCTGATGCCCTCCATGGCCGCCTTCATCGCTCTGCGCAAGTACCTGAAGGTGTGACAAGCGCCCCGCAAGCGGTCCGGCCAACCGTCCCTGCCTGCGCGGGGCTTGTCCTAGACTCGGCGCCATGCCGGGTCTGCCCGCCTTCTGTCTCCGGCCCCGCGACCCACGTCGCGGGGCCGTTTTGACGTTAGCCTTCGCCGCCGTCGTCGCCGTCGGCGCGTTCACCGGGTGCTGGGTCCCCGAGGACGGCGTCGCGGCCGCCGCCCGTACGGACGCCCCCGCGCCCGGGGCCCCGCGCGCGGAGGGCACCGCGGACCGCGAGGCGGTCGCCCGGGCCGCCGCCGAGGCCGTCGCCGAGGGCAAGTCCGGCAAGAAGGCCGCGCAGGAAGTGGTCAGCCGCAGCGGCGACCGCTGGGGCACCGTCTACGACCAGGGCGAGTACGCCGCCTTCGCCGAGGGCCTCGACGGGCACTGGACCGGCGTCGGGGTCTGGGCCGGGCGCGCCCGCGACGGCGTGATCACCCTCGACCGGGTCCAGCCCGGCAGCCCCGCCGCCCGGGCCGGCCTGCGCGCCGGGGACCGGCTGCTGAGCGTCGACGGTCACGCCGTGACGGGGCTGGCCGTGGCCGACGTGGTCGCCCTGCTCCGCGGCACCGCCGGCACCCCCGTCGTGCTGAAACTCAGCCGGGACGGCGCCGACCTCACCGAGACCGTCCTGCGCCAGCGGCTGCGCACCGAGCCGGTGACCGTGCGGCGGCTCGCCGGCGACGTCACCGTCATCAAGGTGAGCTCCTTCACCCGCGGCTCCGGCGAGCGCGTCAGGGCGGCAGTCCGCGCGGCCCCGCCCGGCGGTGGGGTCATGCTGGACCTGCGCGGCAACCGGGGCGGGCTGGTCGACGAGGCCGTCACGACCGCCTCCGCCTTCCTGGACGGCGGGCTCGTGGCGACCTACGACGTACGGGGCGAGCAGCGCGTCCTGAACGCGACCCCGGGCGGGGACACGACGCGCCCGCTGGTCGCCCTCGTCGACGGCGGCACGATGAGCGCCGCCGAGCTGGTGACGGGCGCGCTCCAGGACCGGGGCCGGGCGCTGGCGGTGGGCAGCAGGACCTTCGGCAAGGGCTCGGTGCAGATGCCGACCGAGCTCCCGGACGGCTCGGTGGCCGAGCTGACGGTGGGCACGTACCGCACACCGGCGGGCCGCAGCCTCGACGGCGGCGGCATCACCCCGGACGTACCGGCGGGCGACCGGGCCGAGGATCGGGCCGTCGCGGTATTGGGTGGCCTCGGGGTGGGTCCGTAGTGCGAAAATGACCGCACTATGGCTAAGGAAAAAGGGCGCAAGCTGATCGCCCAGAACAAGAAGGCTCGGCACGACTACGCGATCATCGACACCTACGAGTGCGGTCTCGTGCTCACCGGTACCGAGGTCAAGTCCATGCGCCAGGGCCGTGCCTCGCTGGTGGACGGCTTCGTGTCGGTGGAGGGCCGGGAGGCCTGGCTCTACAACGTGCACGTGCCGGAGTACAGCCAGGGCACCTGGACCAACCACAGTGCCCGGCGCAAGCGGAAGCTCCTGATGCACCGGGAGGAGATCGACAAGCTGGCGCGCAAGGCCGACGAGTCGGGTCACACGATCGTGCCCCTCTCCCTGTACTTCAAGGACGGCCGGGCGAAGGTCGAGATCGCGCTGGCGAAGGGCAAGAAGGAGTACGACAAGCGGCAGACGCTGCGGGAGAAGCAGGACACCCGCGAGACGAACCGTGCGATCTCGGCGATCCGCCGCAAGCAGCGCGGTACGGTTTAATCTCCTGGCACGCGGTGGTCCACTTCGCGTACCATGGCGTCAGCACCCGCCGCTCGCGGTGGGAGCAGCTTGTGCGGTACATAACTGAAAAGCGTGAAACATGGGGATGATCGGTTTCGACAGCGGATGTCGATGCAGGGGAAGCGAGCCGAGGAAGCGGCAATGATCTCGCTAACCACATGTCGCAAAAAATAATCGCCAACTCCAAGAGCGATAACTCCCGCTTCACCCTCGCTGCCTAATAACAGTGAGCTGAAGCCTCTGTGAGGAGCGTCAGCCCGGAAGTGGTCCCGGTCCGGATCCTGGCGTCAACTAGGGATCTAAACCTCTAGCCCCGGTCACGGGGGTTGGAGGGAAACCAAACAGTGACTGAGCCCGTCGGAGACTTGTCCGTGTGATCTCCGGGGCCGAGAAAAGCGCAGCGGACTGCGCTCGGAGAAGCCCTGCTTCTGCACCGTTGGACGCGGGTTCGATTCCCGCCATCTCCACTCATCCCATGTGGGCGAAGGCCCCGCAGCCACTCGGCTGCGGGGCCTTCGTCATGCCTGCGCGGTGTCCGGGGTCAAGCAGCACGGGACCTTGTCGAGGTTCAGGGCGTGGGGCGCCGCGATCCAGCCGGTGCGGTCAGCGCGATGGCCAGTGCGACCAGCGCGGCCGCCGCCGGTACCGCGTAGGCGGCGACCGGGCCCGCGCCCTCCACGACCGAGCCCGTGCTCGCCGAGCCGACCGCGATTCCCGCGAAGATGGCGGTGACCGCCAGGGTCATGCCCTCGTTGAGCCGCCCCTGCGGGGTGCGGGCGTGGACCTGCGACATCGCGGTGACCATCGTCGGGGCCGTGGCCATGCCGGCCAGCACGAGGGCGCAGGCCAGGGCGGGCACGGAGCCGGTGGCCGCCGCGGCCCAGGGCAGGGTCATGAGGACGGCCAGAGCGCACACGCAGGCCTTCAGTGAGCGGGCGCGCACGGTGCCGTAGAGCAGGCCGGCCGCGCAGGAGCCCGCCGCCTGGAGGGCCAGGACCAGGCCGGAGGCGGCGCCCAGGCCCTGGAAGTCGAGGTAGGCGATCGAGGCGACCTCCATCGAGCCGAAGACCACGCCGGTGACGAGGAACAGCGGCAGCAGCGGGCCCAGGGCGCGCAGCGGCGAGCCGCGTCGCGGCGCCGCCGTCACGGGGGGCTGGGTGGCGCGGCAGGAGGTGAAGACCAGCATGCCGGTGAGCAGCAGGGCCGCCCCGGCGAGGGTGCCCGCCTCCGGGAAGACCACACCGCACAGGAAGGCCGCCAGGACCGGCCCCAGCATGAAGCACAGCTCGTCCGCGGCCTGTTCGAAGGACATCGCCGTGTGGTGGGCGGCCGGGGAGTCGCGCAGCAGGTGTGTCCAGCGCGCGCGGGACATGCCGCCGATGTTGGGGGTGGTGGCGGTCACGGCGTACGAGGCGAAGAGGGTCCAGGCCGGGGCGCCGGTGCGCACGCACGCGATCAGGGACAGTGAGCCGAGGACCGCGATCAGGGTGGCGGGCACCGCGATCCGGGCCTGGCCGTGGCGGTCGATCAGGCGGGCGGTCAGGGGCGCCACCACTGCCGTGGCCGCCAGTCCGGTCGCCGTGACCGCGCCGGCGAGGGCGTACGAGCCGCGCTGGCCGGCGATCATCATGACCGCGCTGACGCCGAACATGCCCATCGGAAGGCGGGCGATGAGGTTTCCGGCGGTGAACCCCCGGGTGCCGGGCAGCGCGAACAGCCGGCGGTAGGGGCCGGGTCCCCGCCCGGCGGCGGCCCGCACGGCGGCACGGCGAGGGGCGGTGGGGGTGGGGGAGGAGGAGGGAGCGGTGATGACGAGCGTGCTGCCGGTGACGGTCATGAGGGGCATGGCACCACCCTCGGCCGGGGCGCCTGCCGCCGTCCAACACCTGTTCCGAGGGCATTCACCCGCTCCTGTTGTTAGTCTCCGGGGGTGATGCCCCGTGATGTGGAACCCCGGCTGCTGCGCGGGTTCGTCGCCGTTGCCGAGGAGCTGCACTTCACCCGTGCCGCCGCCCGCCTGTACGTCGCCCAGCAGGCGCTGAGCAGGGACGTCCGGCGGCTGGAACAGGCCCTGGCGGCCACCTTGTTCGTCCGCACCACGCGCGCCGTCGAGCTGACCGCCGACGGGCACCGACTGCTGCCCCTGGCCCGGCGCGTGCTGGCCGCGCACGCGGAGCTGGCGGGCGCGTTCGGAGCCGGGACTGCGGCCGGCGCCGCGCCCCGGCCGCTCCTCGTCGACCTGAACACCGACGGGCCCGGCACCGCGCGCACCGTGCTGGAGCGGGCCCGCGAACTCGCCCCGGACTGCGAGCTGATGGCCCGCTTCGAGAGCGGGCTCACGCACGCCGCCGCCGAGGTCGCGGCCGGCCGGCTCGATGTCGCCTTCGGGTACGCCGACGGCCTCGACCCCGTACTGCGGGCGCCGCTCGCGCAGCGGCCCGTACGCTACGAGCCGCTCGCCGTGCTGCTGCCCGAAGGGCACGCCCTGGCCGCGCGGGAGTCCGTACCGCTGGACGCGCTGGCCGGGGAGACCGTGTACGCGGGCGCCGGGAACCCCCGGACGCTGGAATGGACGGGCCTCGCCCGCGAACTGTTCACCGGGCGCGGGATCCTCATGGCCCCGCCCGCGCCGGTCGCCGTCGGCAAGGAGGAGTTCCGCCGGGTCATGGTCAAGACCGGCAACCCGGTACTGGCGACCGTCGGATTCCTGGACATGCCGGGATGCGTGAAGCTGCCGCTGACCGACCCGGTGCCGCTGTCGCCGCTGTCGATGGTGTGGCGCAAGGGCTTCGCCCACCCCGGCCTGGACGCCCTGCACGCCGCGGCCGCCGCGCTGGCGGCCGAGCGGGGCTGGCTCGCCCCGGCGGCCGGGAGCTGGCTGCCGGCCCCGCTCACACACCGTCCGCGCGGCGGGTGAGAGCAAGGTTTCCCGCCGGTCACCCGGCGGGGACCGGGGCCGAAACGCGCCCTTCCTACCGTCGTCACCACGGACGCGACAGCTGTGGAGGCGTGATGACCGGTACGACCGCACCGCGTAGGCGGGGCCGTTGGATCGAGCGGTGGGATCCCGAGGACGAGACATTCTGGAAGGAGACCGGGGAGCGGATCGCCCGCCGCAACCTGCTGTACTCCGTGCTCTCCGAGCACATCGGCTTCTCCATCTGGTCCCTGTGGTCGGTGATGGTCCTCTTCATGGGGCCCCAGTACGGCATCGACCCGGCCGGGAAGTTCTTCCTGATCGCGACCGCGACGTGCGTGGGCGCCCTGGTGCGCGTGCCCTACACCTTCGCCGTCGCCCGTTTCGGCGGCCGGAACTGGACCGTCGTCAGCGCCCTGCTGCTGCTCGCGCCGACGGTCGCCGCGATCGTGGTGATGGAGCCGGGGACCTCGTACGGGACCTTCCTGCTCGTCGCCGCCCTCACCGGCGTCGGCGGCGGCAACTTCGCCTCCTCCATGACCAACATCAACGCCTTCTTCCCGCTGCGGAAGAAGGGCTGGGCGCTCGGCCTGAACGCCGGCGGCGGCAACATCGGCGTCCCCGTCGTCCAGCTGGCCGGGCTGCTGGTCATCGCCACCGCCGGAGCCGGCCACCCGCGGCTGCTGCTGGGCGCCTACATCCCGCTGATCGTGATCGCGGCGGTGCTGGCGGCCGTACGGATGGACAACCTGGCGCCCGTGCGCAACGACACCGGCGCGGTCCGCGAGGCCCTGAAGGACGCGCACACCTGGATCATGGCGTTCCTCTACGTCGGGACCTTCGGGTCCTTCATCGGCTACAGCTTCGCCTTCGGACTGGTCCTCCAGACCCAGTTCGGGCGCACCCCGCTCCAGGCCGCCTCGCTGACCTTCATCGGACCTCTGCTCGGCTCGCTGATCAGGCCGGTGGGCGGGGCGCTGGCGGACCGGTACGGCGGGGCGCGGATCACCCTCGGCACGTTCGTGGCGATGGCCGCGGCGACCGGAGTGGTCGTCTTCGCCTCGCAGCGGGCCTCGCTGCCGGTCTTCCTCGTCGGGTTCGTCGCCCTCTTCGTCCTGAGCGGACTCGGCAACGGCTCGACGTACAAGATGATCCCGGGCATCTTCCAGGCGAAGGCACTGGCGCGCGGGATGAGCGGCGAGAGCGCCGCGGCGTACGGCCGACGGCTCTCCGGGGCCTCCATGGGGCTGATCGGCGCGGTCGGCGCGCTCGGCGGACTGGGCATCAACCTCGTCTTCCGGGAGGCGTTCCGCACCTCCGGATCCGGCACGTCGGCCTTCGTCACCTTCCTGGGCTTCTACGCCCTGTGCTGCGCGGTGACGTGGGCGGTATACCTTCGCCGCCCGGCGGCGGTGACGGCCGAGGCGGCCGAGGCCCCGGCGAAACCGCAGCTCACGTCGGTGTAACCGGGGCGAAATACGGGTGAACCGAGTCCGACATGCCGAGTTGGCAGGCTCGGTCCACCCGTACCGCCCCCACATGCGTCAGTAGGCAGGTCACGATGGACGACAGGAACACCGGCCCGCTCGCGGGCTTCACCGTCGGGGTCACCGCCGCCCGGCGGGCGGACGAGCTCATCGCGCTGCTGCGGCGGCGCGGAGCGGCGGTGCTGCACGCGCCGGCGCTGCGGATCGTGCCGCTCGCCGACGACACCGAACTGCTCGCCGCCACCAAGGAACTGATCGCCCGCCCCCCGGACGTGGTCGTCGCCACCACCGCGATCGGCTTCCGGGGGTGGGTCGAGGCCGCCGACGGGTGGGGGGTCGGCGAGGAGCTCCTGGCGACGCTGCGCTCCACCGAACTGCTGGCGCGCGGGCCGAAGGTGAAGGGCGCCATCCGGGCCGCCGGACTCGTGGAGGAGTGGTCCCCGCAGTCGGAGTCCCTCGCCGAGGTACTGGAGCGGCTGCTGGCGGCCGGGGTCGCCGGCCGGCGGATCGCACTCCAGCTGCACGGGGAGCCGCTGCCCGGCTTCGTCGAGGCGCTGCGGGCCGGCGGGGCCGACGTGGTGGTCGTCCCGGTGTACCGGTGGATGGCCCCGGAGGACCTCGCGCCGCTGGACCGGCTGCTGGACGCCATCGCCGTCGGCGGGGTCGACGCCGTCAGCTTCACCTCCGCCCCGGCGGCGGCCTCGCTGCTGTCCCGCGCCGAGGAACGCGGGATGCGGGAGGCCGTGCTGGACGCGCTGCGCGGCAGCCTGCTGTCCGCGTGCGTCGGACCGGTGACCGCGGTCCCGCTGCAGGCGCTCGGCGTGGACACGGTGCAGCCGGAGCGGTTCCGGCTGGGCCCGCTGGTGCAGCTGCTCTGCCGGGAGCTGCCCGGCCGGGCCCGGGTCCTGCCGGTGGCCGGACACCGGATGGAGATCCGCGGGCACGCGGTGCTCGTCGACGACGAACTGCGGGCGGTGCCGCCCGCCGGGATGGCCCTGCTGCGGGCCCTCGCCCGGCGGCCCGGCTGGGTGGTGGCCCGCGCGGAACTGCTGCGGGCGCTGCCGGGCGCGGGGAGCGACGAGCACGCCGTGGAGACGGCCATGGCCCGGCTGCGGGCGGCGCTGGGGGCGCCGAACCTCATCCAGACGGTGGTCAAGCGCGGGTACCGGCTGTCGCTGGACGCGGGCGGCGAGGACAAGTACGGGGGGCTCCCCCATGACGCGGTGACGGCCAGGGGAGTCCTGGGCTAGCGTGCCGGGATGATGATCATTGATGGGGTGGAGATGAGGGGCGTCGCGCCGGACGACGCCGCCGCGCTGGCCGAGGCGTTCGCGCGGAACCGGGCGTACTTGGCGCCGTACGACCCGGTCCGGCCGGACGCCTTCTACACGGAGCAGGGGCAGCGGGAGCGGATCGCTCGGCAGATGGAGTCACGGCAGGCCGGGCGGCTGCTGCCGTTCGTGTTCGTCGACGCCGCGAGCGGCACGGCGCTGGGGACCATCAACCTCGGCAACATCCAGCACGGGCCGCTGAGCAGCGGCGGTCTCGGCTACTGGGTCGACGAGACCTGCCGCGGCAAGGGGCTGGCCGCGGCCGGCGCCGAGGAGGTCTGCCGGATCGCCCGCGACGAGCTGCGGCTGCACCGGGTGGAGGCCGGCACCCTGGTCGACAACCTGGCCTCGCAGCGGGTGCTGGCGAAGGCGGGCTTCGAGCAGTACGGACTCGCGCCGCGCTACCTGCACATCAACGGCGCCTGGCGCGACCACTGCCTCTTCCAGCGCATCCTGCACGACGACCCGCCGGCCCCTTGAGCGGGCCGCACCGCCGGTGACTCGGCCGCAGCCCGGCCAATTCAGCCCTCCGGCGTTCGAGGAGCGGGGTCCGGGGCGGGCGCCCCAGGAAACCCGGCTGCGCCGGGCGCCGTACTCCGCCCGGACCCGCGCCTCGAACGCCGGCGAGGCTGGGGTGGACGCACCGGTTCGGGGGCTTCCCCAGCGGGCAGCGTACGGGCACTCTGGGGAGGCGCCCCACGACGCGAGGCGGTGACGGACATGCGGTTCGACTCCGGGCGGGTCTGCCTGGACCTGGTGGCCACCTTCGCCCCGCGCGAGGGGATCCCGGACGGCGACGAGCTGCGGCTGTGGCTCGCCGGGGCGGGGCTCGTGCCCGACCGGACGCCGCTGGTCCGGGTGGGCGCCGACTGGGCCGAGGCCTTCCGCGCCCTGCGCGCGGACGTGGAGGCACTCGTACGGGCGGAGCTGGCCGGCAGTGAACCGGACGAGAGCGCCCTGGCCCGGGTCAACGCGCTGGCCGCCGGACCACCCCCGGGCCTGTGCGCCGTACGGGACCAAGAAGGGCACCTCGTGCGGGAGTTGTGCGGCGGCGTGGAATGCGGTGCGCTGCTCGCCGCCGTCGCCCGCGACGCCGTCGAGCTGCTGACCGACCCCGGCGACCGGGCCCTGCTGCGGGCCTGCGCGGGCGACGGCTGCACCCGCGTCTACCTGGACACCTCCCGCGGCCACCGGCGCCGGTGGTGCTCCAGCGAGCTGTGCGGCAACCGCGAACGCGTCGCCCGCCACCGCCGCAGGCTCACGGCGTCCGGATCCCGGTAGCCGGCGTACCACTGAGCGAGACCCGTTCCGGAACGGGCGTGCGGACAGGGGGCCGCTTCGCGTACGGTTGACGGTCGCCCATGCACGTCAGAAGGGGGCCTTGGTGGCCGCGCAGAATGCCGCTGTCGACAGCACGGCGGATTCCGTCCGCGATCGGGAGATCGCGGTCGAGCAGACGCATCTCGACCAGGTGTACCGACGCCTCGAGGAGAAGATCCACGAGGCCGAGTTCCTCATGAACGACGCCGCCCAGCGCGGCCAGGTCGGCACTCCCGGAGCCCTGGCCGAGCGCGACGCGCAGGTCTTCCGGGCCGGCGTCCACCTGAACCGGCTCAACAACGAGTTCGAGGACTTCCTCTTCGGCCGCATCGACCTGCTGCTCGGCAAGGACGGCGAACGCGGCCCGGACGGCGCGTACACCTCCGTCGAGCCCGCCGACGCGGCGATCCGCGAGGACCTCACGGCCGATGTCGCCGAGACCCTCCACATCGGCCGCATCGGGGTCCTGGACTCCGACTACGCGCCGCTCGTCATCGACTGGCGCGCACCGGCCGCCGCGCCGTTCTACCGCTCCACCCCCAAGGAGCCCGGCCGCGTCGTGCGCCGCCGCGTCATCCGCTCCAAGGGCCGCAAGGTGCTGGGCGTCGAGGACGACCTGATGCGCCCCGAGGTCACCGCCTTCCTCGACGGCCGCGAGCTCCCCGCCATCGGCGACGGTGCGCTCATGGCCGCGCTCGGGCGGGCCCGTACGCACTCCATGCGCGACATCGTCTCCTCCATCCAGGCCGAGCAGGACATGGTCATCCGGGCTCCCGCCGCCTCCGTCGCCGAGGTCGCCGGCGGTCCCGGCACCGGCAAGACCGCCGTCGCCCTGCACCGCGCCGCGTACCTGCTCTACCAGGACCGCCGCCGCTACTCCGGCGGCATCCTGATCGTCTCCCCGACCCCGCTGCTCGTCGCCTACACCGAGGGCGTGCTGCCCTCCCTCGGCGAGGAGGGCCAGGTCGCCATCCGGGCGCTCGGCTCGCTGGTCGACGGCGCCGAGGCGACCACGTACGACGACCCGGCCGTGGCCCGGATCAAGGGCTCCTCCCGGATGCGGTCAGTCCTGCGCAAGGCCGTACGGGGCACCCTGGAGCTCGGCGACCGGCAGGGCCCCGCGCCCGACCGGCTGCGCGTGGTGGCCTTCGGCCGCCGCGAGGAGCTGGAGGCCGACGAGCTGAACCGGATCCGGCAGAACGTGCTCGGCGGCACCGCGCCCGTGAACCTGCTGCGCCCGCGCGCCCGCAAGCTGCTGCTCGACGCCCTGTACGCGAAGACCGGCGCCTCCGGCCGGCACAGCGACCCGGAACTCGCCGCCGAGCTGCGGTCCGCCTTCGACGAGGACATCTCCACCGAGGACTCCTTCATCGGCTTCCTGAACGCGTGGTGGCCCGAGCTGACCCCGCGCCGGGTGCTCGCCGCGATGGCCGACGAGCGCAAGCTCGGCCGCTGGTCGCGCCGCGACCTGAACCCGCGCGAGACCCGCCGGCTGGCCCGCTCGCTGCGCCGGGTGGGCCCGGACGGCAAGGGCCCCCTGTCGGTGCACGACGTGGCGCTCCTCGACGAGCTGCAGCAGCTCCTCGGCGCCCCGGCCCGGCCGAAGCGGAAGCGGGAGCTGGACCCCCTTGACCAGCTCAGCGGGCTGGAGGAGCTGATGCCGACCCGCGAGGAGACCCAGTGGGAGCGGGCCGAACGGCTCGCGGCGGAGCGCACCGAGTACGCGCACGTCATCGTCGACGAGGCCCAGGACCTGACGCCGATGCAGTGGCGGATGGTGGGCCGCCGGGGCCGGCACGGCACCTGGACGGTCGTCGGCGACCCGGCGCAGTCCTCCTGGACCGACCCGGAGGAGGCGGCCGCCGCCCGCGACGAGGCCCTCGGGTCCCGGCCGCGCCGGCGCTTCACGCTCACGGTGAACTACCGCAACCCGGCCGAGGTCGCCGAGGTCGCCTCCCGGGTGCTGCGGCTGGCGATGCCCGGGACGGAGCCGCCGTCGGCGGTGCGCTCCACGGGACTTCAGCCGCGGTTCACGGCCGCCGAGGGCGAGCTGGGCGCCGTGGTGCGGGAGGAGACCCGGCGGCTGCTGGAGCAGGTGGACGGCACCGTCGGCGTGGTCGTGGCCATGGACCGCCGCGCGGAGGCCGCGGGCTGGCTCGCGGACCTGGGCGAACGGGCCGTGGCGCTGGGCAGCCTGGAGGCCAAGGGCCTGGAGTACGACGCCACGGTGGTCGTCTCCCCGGCGGAGATCGCGGAGGAGTCCCCGGCGGGCCTGCGGGTGCTGTACGTGGCGCTGACGCGTGCGACGCAGCAGCTGACGGTGGTCTCGGCCGAAGGGGACAAGCCGGACGCGGACGGCGTGCCGGAGCTGCTGCTGCCTTAGGTGACAGGGGTGTCCGGGCGGGCTCGGGGCCGCGTACGGCCGTATGGTCCGCGGCCAGGGGCGTGGTCCCCGGAACGGACCGCGAGCAGGGGGATCACATTCGGCGATCCTTTGTTAGCCTGGGTACGGCACCGACTCGATCCAAGCCCCCGGGCCCAACCTTCGTCGC
The DNA here is from genome assembly GCF_040638905.1 of Streptomyces virginiae. Taxonomy (GTDB): domain Bacteria; phylum Actinomycetota; class Actinomycetes; order Streptomycetales; family Streptomycetaceae; genus Streptomyces; species Streptomyces virginiae_B. The sequence continues at coordinate 57,994 of NZ_JBEZYV010000027.1, forward strand.
TCAGAGCGACCACTTGCCGCGAGGCGAGCATGGCGGGTCGGTGTCATAAACGTAGCAAAAACCAGGTCCGCGCTCCCCACCCGTGGGGGGCGCGGACCTGTTTCGTATGACCCCACCTTCCCGAAGCTCCCCGGTATCTCGTATGGTGGAAGAGTCTTTCCGAAATTTGTAGCTGGTTACCTTGTACCGGCTGGTAGGTGGGACGATCGGACAACAGGTCCTGCCGCACCTGCTGTGGAGCGTGGGCCCTGTGTGTTAAGCGAACCAGGGACAGAAGAGGAACACGGCCATGGCAACGGCGCCCAGCGTCTCGTATTCGATGACGGTCCGGCTGGAAGTGCCCGCGAGCGGCACCGCGGTCTCCCAGCTCACCACCGCCGTGGAGTCCTCCGGCGGCTCGGTCACCGGTCTCGACGTCACCGCGTCCGGCCACGAGAAGCTGCGGATCGACGTCACCATCGCCGCGACCTCCACCGCGCACGCGGACGAGATCGTGGAGAAGCTGCGCGGCATCGAGGGCGTCAGCCTCGGCAAGGTCTCCGACCGTACGTTCCTGATGCACCTCGGCGGCAAGATCGAGATGTCGTCGAAGCACCCCATCCGCAACCGCGACGACCTCTCGATGATCTACACGCCGGGCGTCGCCCGCGTGTGCACCGCCATCGCCGAGAACCCCGAGGACGCGCGCCGCCTGACCATCAAGCGCAACTCCGTCGCAGTCGTGACGGACGGCTCCGCCGTGCTGGGCCTGGGCAACATCGGCCCGATGGCCGCGCTGCCCGTCATGGAGGGCAAGGCGGCCCTCTTCAAGCGCTTCGCCGGCATCGACGCCTGGCCGATCTGCCTCGACACCCAGGATTCCGACGAGATCGTCGCGATCGTCAAGGCCATCGCGCCGGGCTTCGCCGGCATCAACCTGGAGGACATCTCCGCGCCGCGCTGCTTCGAGATCGAGGCCCGGCTGCGCGAGGCCCTCGACATCCCCGTCTTCCACGACGACCAGCACGGCACCGCGATCGTCGTGCTCGCGGCCCTCACCAACGCACTGCGCGTGGTGGGCAAGGCGGTTGAGGACGTCAAGGTCGTCATGTCGGGCGCCGGCGCGGCCGGTACCGCCATCCTCAAGCTGCTCCTCGCGGCGGGTGTGAAGAACGCCGTCAGCGCCGACATCCACGGCGTCGTGCACGCGGGCCGCCCGGACCTCGTCGACGCGGCGGCGGACTCCCCGCTGCGCTGGATCGCCGACAACACCAACCCCGAGGGCTACACCGGCACTCTGAAGGAGGCCGTGGTGGGCGCCGACGTGTTCATCGGCGTCTCGGCCCCGAACGTGCTGTCCGGGGAGGACGTCGCCGCCATGGCGGAAGGCGCCATCGTGTTCGCGCTCGCGAACCCCGATCCCGAGGTGGACCCGGCAGTGGCCCGCCAGACGGCCGCCGTGGTCGCCACCGGCCGCTCCGACTTCCCGAACCAGATCAACAACGTCCTGGTCTTCCCGGGTGTCTTCCGCGGCCTGCTGGACGCCCAGTCCCGCACGGTGGACACCAGCATGATGCTCGCCGCCGCGACCGCGCTCGCGGACGTCGTCGGCGAGGACGAGCTGAACGCCAACTACATCATTCCGTCGGTGTTCAACGACAAGGTCGCCGGCGCGGTGGCGGGCGCCGTCCGCAAGGCCGCCTCGGCCGCGCAGAACGGGGCTGTGACGGGCCTCACGGCTCCCTGATCCCCGGCGCGTCGCGAGATGCGGGCCCGTCGGGCCGCCTCTAGGGTTGCGGGGATGCCAACGAGCTCCGCTGTTCGCATCCCACGGGTGCGGACGGAGCGTCACCGGGGCGTGACTGTGGCGCTTTTCGTGTGACCCCGGCGGGTGCCGGATTGGCTTTCCCGCCGCTGGTGGGGGCAGGATGCGTAACCGGGCGAGAGGGTCTGACGTTCAGACCCGGGTCCGGGGACTGTCCTAGGGCCCTGGCAGCATCGGCTTCGATCTCACGCCTCTAAGGCAAGTTGAACACGGGAGTACAACATGAACCGCAGTGAGCTGGTGGCCGCTCTGTCCGAGCGCGCCGAGGTGACCCGCAAGGACGCCGACGCCGTTCTGGCCGCGCTCGCCGAGACCGTCGGCGAGATTGTCGCCAAGGGCGACGAGAAGGTCACCATCCCCGGCTTCCTGACCTTCGAGCGCACCCACCGTGCCGCTCGCACCGCGCGCAACCCGCAGACCGGCGACCCCATCCAGATCCCGGCCGGCTACAGCGTGAAGGTCTCCGCGGGCTCCAAGCTCAAGGAAGCCGCCAAGGGCAAGTAAGTCCCGCCCCGGCGCCGGAGGCCGCGCAGGTCTTCGGAGACGTCGAGCACGGCTGAACGCAGCAGTAGTACGTAGAACGGTGAAGGGCGGCCACCCCGGGCGGGGAGGCCGCCCTTCTGCCTGTCCGGGGCCGGCGGGGCCGCCCGGCGCCGTCTCCCCGACCGACGGGGCCCGGCAGCCCTGTGAGGCCGCGTCAGGGCCCGTCAGGGGCCTCCGGGGCGCATCGGGTGCCGCCCGGGGCTCTCCGGCCCGCGGGCGGGCATGCGAAAGCCCCCCGGGCCCTTGTGGGGGCCCGGGGGGCTTTCGGTGTCCGTACGGGTGTACGGGCGTACGCCGGGAGGCGCTAGACGAGGTCGCGGCCCGGGAGCTCGACCTTCGCACCGAGCTCCACGAGCTTCTCCATGAAGTTCTCGTAGCCCCGGTTGATCAGGTCGATGCCGTGGACCCGCGAGGTGCCCTCGGCGGCCAGCGCCGCGATCAGGTACGAGAACCCGCCGCGCAGGTCGGGGATGACCAGGTCGGCGCCCTGCAGCTTGGTCGGGCCGGAGACGACCGCCGAGTGCAGGAAGTTGCGCTGGCCGAAGCGGCAGGCCGAGCCGCCCAGGCACTCGCGGTACAGCTGGATGTGAGCACCCATCTGGTTGAGCGCCGAGGTGAAGCCGAGCCGGGACTCGTAGACCGTCTCGTGGACGATCGAGAGGCCGGAGGCCTGCGTCAGGGCCACGACGAGCGGCTGCTGCCAGTCGGTCTGGAAGCCGGGGTGCACGTCCGTCTCCAGCGCGATGGCGTTGAGCGGGCCGCCCGGGTGCCAGAAGCGGATGCCGTCGTCGTCGATCTCGAAGGCGCCGCCGACCTTCCGATACGTGTTCAGGAAAGTCATCATCGAGCGCTGCTGGGCGCCGCGCACGTAGATGTTGCCGCCGGTGGCGAGCGCCGCGGAAGCCCAGGACGCGGCCTCCAGACGGTCCGGGAGGGCCTTGTGGTTGTAGCCGCCGAGACGCTCCACACCGGTGATCCGGATGGTGCGGTCGGTGTCCATGGAGATGATGGCGCCCATCTTCTGCAGCACGCAGATGAGGTCCTCGATCTCCGGCTCCACGGCGGCGTTGCTGAGCTCGGTGACGCCCTCGGCCAGAACGGCCGTCAGCAGCACCTGCTCGGTCGAGCCGACGGAGGGGTAGGGCAGGCGGATCTTGCAGCCGCGCAGCCGCTGCGGGGCCTCCAGGTACTGGCCGCCCTCGCGCTTCTCGATGGTCGCGCCGAACTGGCGGAGCACGTCGAAGTGGAAGTCGATCGGCCGGCCGCCGATGTCACAGCCGCCGAGGCCCGGGATGAAGGCGTGGCCGAGGCGGTGCAGCAGAGGACCGCAGAAGAGGATCGGGATGCGCGAAGAGCCCGCGTGGGCGTCGATGTCGGCGACGTTCGCGCTCTCGACGTGGGTGGGGTCGAGCACCAGCTCGCCCGGCTCCTCGCCGGGGCGGACCGTCACCCCGTGCAGCTGGAGCAGCCCGCGTACGACACGCACGTCACGGATGTCGGGAACGTTGCGCAGCCGGCTGGGTCCGCTGCCGAGCAGAGCGGCGACCATGGCCTTGGGCACGAGGTTCTTCGCACCGCGGACACGGATCTCGCCCTCGAGCGGGGTGCCGCCGTGGACAAGCAGTACATCGTCACTGATGCCGGTCATGAATCTCGCGTTCCGGAGAGGGGTGGGCAGGGGGCCAGGGAAAAGGGTAAGGGCCACCACCCCCCTGTTCGTAAGGCCGACGTGGCCGTAGGACTGTCATGAATTCGGCACAACACCCTCCGTATCCACCGCATGGCGGAGTGTTGCGTTCCGCCCGCTCTGTCCGTACGCGCTCCCCGCTGCCGCTGTGCGCCCTGAGCTGCGCGCGATCAGATCTCCCCGCCCGCTCCCCGGAAACGGCAGATGTGCGGGATCATGGCGGCATGACCGAGGTGTCCTCCCTCACAGGGCGGCTGCTCGTGGCCACCCCAGCCCTCGCGGACCCGAACTTCGACCGCGCGGTGGTGCTGCTGCTCGACCACGACGAGCAGGGCTCCCTCGGCGTGGTCCTCAACCGGCCGACCCCGGTGGGCGTCGGCGACGTCCTGCTGCCCTGGGCGCCGCTCGCCGGAGCCCCGGGCGTGGTGTTCCAGGGCGGGCCGGTGGCACTGGACTCGGCCCTGGGGCTGGCCGTCATCCCGGGTGAGGAGGGGCCGCTCGGCTGGCGCCGGGTGCACGGGGCGATCGGACTGGTCGACCTGGAGGCGCCGCCGGAGCTGCTGGCCTCGGCCCTCGGGGGCCTGCGCATCTTCGCCGGCTACTCCGGCTGGGGTCCGGGCCAGCTGGAGGAGGAGCTGGGCGAGGGCGCCTGGTACGTGGTGGAGTCGGAGCCGGGTGACGTGTCCTCGCCGGACCCGGAGCGGCTGTGGCGGTCGGTGCTGCGCCGCCAGCGCAGCGAACTCGCGATGGTCGCCACCTATCCGGACGACCCGTCGCTCAACTGACTGGCGCGGGGTTAAGTACCCTGGGTTGCATGAGCACTCTTGAGCCCGAGCGCGGGACTGGCACGGGGACCCTCGTAGAGCCGACGCCGCAGGTGTCGCACGGTGACGGCGACCACGAGCGCTTCGCCCACTACGTCCAGAAGGACAAGATCATGGCGAGCGCGCTCGACGGCACCCCCGTCGTCGCGCTCTGCGGCAAGGTCTGGGTACCGGGCCGGGACCCGAAGAAGTACCCGGTCTGCCCCATGTGCAAGGAGATCTACGAGTCCATGGGCCCCGGCGGGGACAAGGACAAGGGCGGCAAGGACAAGTAGTTCCGGCCTGCTTCACCTTCCCCTTCGCGGGACCGAGGCCCTCGGCGCACCACGGTGCGTCCGGGGGCCTTTGCCGTGCCTGCGGGGGGCGTTAGGGTCGGCGCGACGAGCACCCGGCGGAACGCGCGTTGCGCAGGGTGCAACAGGCTGCCGCGAAGGGCTGACGCATGGACCTGATCCGCACGGGCCTGATCCCCGCACCCCGCGTCGCCGTCCCCCACGAGGGCGGACGCCGCCACACCTTCGGCCCCGAACCGGCCCTGTCCGCGGTCCCGGGATGCGGGACCACCGCACGGTGGCTGCGGCGCGAGCTGGGCGCGGCCACCGGCTGGGAGCTGCCCCCGGCCGAACCCGGCCGGTCCGCCGAGCTGCGCCTGTGCCTCGCCCCCGGCGCCGTCGGCGGCCTGGGACCCGAGGCGTACCGGCTCGACGTCGGCCCGGACGGCGTGGAGCTGGCGGGAGCGACGGCGGCCGGACTGTTCTGGGGCGCCCAGACCCTGCGCCAGCTGCTCGGACCCCAGGCGTACCGCAGGGCGCCCCTGCCGGGCGGGCCGCGGGCGTGGAGCCTGCCGTACGGCACCGTCGTGGACGGCCCCCGCTTCGGCTGGCGCGGGCTGATGCTCGACGTGGCCCGGCACTTCATGCCCAAGGACGGGGTGCTGCGCTACATCGACCTCCTCGCCGCCCACAAGCTCAACGTCCTCCACCTGCACCTGACGGACGACCAGGGCTGGCGGGTCGAGATCAAGCGCCACCCGCGCCTCACGGAGGTCGGGGCGTGGCGGGAGCGCAGCCGGTGGGGGCACCGGGCCTCGCCGCTGTGGAACGAGACCCCGCACGGCGGCTTCTACACGCAGGACGACATCCGCGAGATCGTCGCGTACGCCGCCGAGCGGCACGTCAGGGTGGTCCCGGAGATCGACGTCCCCGGCCACTCGCAGGCCGCGATCGCCGCGTACCCGGAGCTGGGCAACACCGACGTCGTCGACACCGCGGCGCTCGGCGTGTGGGACGACTGGGGCATCTGCGAGAACGTGCTCGCGCCGACCGAGGCCGTGCTGCGCTTCTACGAGGGGGTCTTCGAGGAGCTGCTGGAGCTGTTCCCGGTGGAGGTCTCGCCCTTCGTGCACGTGGGCGGCGACGAGTGCCCCAAGGTGCAGTGGAAGGCCTCCGCCGCCGCGCAGGAGCGGATCCGCGAGCTGGGCGTGGACGGGGAGGACGGGCTGCAGTCCTGGTTCGTCCGGCACTTCGACGGCTGGCTCGCCGAGCGCGGGCGGCGGCTGATCGGGTGGGACGAGATCCTGGAGGGCGGGCTCGCGCCGGGTGCGGCCGTGTCCTCGTGGCGCGGCTACGCGGGCGGCATCGCCGCCGCCGAGGCCGGGCACGACGTGGTGATGTGCCCCGAGCAGCAGGTGTACCTGGACCACCGTCAGGCGGGCGGCGGGGACGAGCCGATGCCCATCGGGTACGTGCGCTCGCTGGAGGACGTGTACCGCTTCGAGCCGGTGCCGCCGAAGCTGTCACCGCGGGCCGCGGCCCATGTGCTGGGCGCCCAGGCCAACATGTGGACCGAGGTGACGCAGGACCAGGGGCGGGTGGACTACCAGGTGTTCCCGCGGCTGGCGGCCTTCGCGGAGGTGGTGTGGTCGTGGCTGCCGGAGCCGCCGGAGCGCGACTACGCGGACTTCGAGGAGCGAATGGCCCCGCACTACGCGCGGTTGGACGCGCTCGGCGTCGGCTACCGGCCGCCGGGCGGCCCGTTGCCGTGCCAGCGGCGGCCCGGCGTCCGGGGCCGCCCGATCGAGGGCGCGCCCCCGAACGTGTGACACGGGGGCGCGGGCGCGACCTGAACGGAAAGGGAACGGGTCCGGAACTCTGGCTGGATTTGCTGCTATACGGGGAAAATCGGACGTTCGGGGGCGAGGGGGAAGGGGTCCGGCCAAGCCGTCACCCCGCCTCGTACGGGACGTGGCGGCAGGCACCGGACGGCCGGGCGGGGCTCCGCGGCGGCGGGGAGCGCGGGGCGCGGGAGGGGCGGGTGCACCAGGAGGACCCTCGCGCCGGGCGGCCCGGAAGATGTGCCAGAGTTGCCACGTCCCGGCGGTGAGCACGTACCGTACGGCGGACAGGCGTGAGCGCCAGGACCGGGACATCGGGAAGGGGCAGCTGGGTTGACCACGCACGCACCGCACGCACCGCACGCACCTGATTCACCTCAGGGGGCTCAGGGGCAGCAGGCGGCGCAGTCCGTGACGCTGCCGGCCTCGCTCGACGAGGCCGTCGCGGCGCTCACCGCCATGCCCGCCGCCGTTCCCGTCGCGGGCGGCACCGACCTCATGGCCGCGGTCAACGCCGGGCTGCTGCGGCCCGCCGCTCTGGTCGGCCTGGGCCGGATCAACGAGATCCGCGGCTGGCAGTACCAGGACGGCCACGCGCTGCTCGGCGCAGGCCTCACCCACGCCCGGATGGGCCGGCCGGACTTCGCCGCCCTGATCCCCGCGCTCGCGGCCGCCGCGCGCGCCGCCGGGCCCCCGCAGATCCGCAACGCCGGCACCCTGGGCGGGAACATCGCCACCGCCGCGCCCACGGGGGACGCGCTGCCCGTGCTGGCCGCGCTGGAGGCCGTACTGGTCATCGTCGGCCCGGGCGGGCAGCGCGAGATCCCGGTCTCGCACCTGCTGGCCGGGCGGGAGATGCTGCGGCCCGGCGAGCTCATCGGCTTCGTGCGGGTGCCGCTGCTGCACGCCCCGCAGGTGTTCCTCAAGGCCACCGGGCGTACCGGGCCCGGGCGCGCGGTGGCGTCCGTGGGGCTCGTACTGGACCCGGCGCGCCGGGGTGTGCGCTGCGCGATCGGCGCCGTGGCCCCGATGCCGCTGCGCCCCCTGGAGGCCGAGCAGTGGGTGGCCTCGCTGATCGACTGGGACGGCGGGCGGAGCCTGGCCCCCGAGGCGCTGGAGGCCTTCGGCGAGTACGTCGCGGCCGCCTGCGTCCCCGACCAGGGGGAACCGGTGGCTCCGGGCGTACTGCACCTGCGGCGGACGGTGGCCGTACTGGCACGGAGGGCCCTCGGAAGGGCGCTGACCTCATGAGCGAGAACGAGAACGAGAACGTGACCCAGGGGAACGGCACGGCGGGCTGGGGCTGGGAACCGGTCCCGCAGGGCGGCGAGTACGACTCGGACGCCACGGCCTTCGTGAAACTGCCGCAGGACATGCTGGACGCGCTCGGCACCGGTGAGCCGCTCGCGGCGCCCGGACACGGCTACGTGCCGCCGCCGATGATCGTGCCGCTGGGCTCGGCGAGCACGGACCCGGCGGCCACGGGCACATGGGCGCTGCCGGTGCAGTGGCCGGAGGCGGGTGCCTCGGGTGCTTCGGGCGCCGGCTCCGCGGGGGCGGGGCCCGGGACGGGCTCCGGTTCCGGTTCGGTGGGCGGGCCGATTCCCGCCTCGATCCCCATCCCGGCGTCGGTGGCGGCCGCGTTCGCCGAGGCGGAGCCCGAGTCCGAGCAGGCGCACGATCCCGGTGAGACGGCGGAGTGGCGGTTCCCCGAGGCCGTGCACGAGCCCGAGGAAGCGCCTTCGACGACCGGCCAGTGGGCCGTGCCCGACTTCGCGCAGCAGCAGGGCGGCGACTACCGCACGGGCGGCCTGGACGCGGACTGGAGCCAGGCCCCGGCGACCCTGCCGGGCGGCGCCCCGGCCCCGTGGGCCTACCTGACGCAGCAGCCGACCGCCGACCCCGACCAGGGCCGCGACCCCGGCCGGGCGCACGGGCAGGACGCGGGCGTCCTGCCCGGCACGGACGAGGCGGCGGCAGCGGCCGCCGCTGCCGCCGCCACGGCGCACGCCGCGGGACGGCTGCTCGGCGGGCCCGGTGTGGGCGCCCCGGGCCGCGGGCCGCGGGTGCTGGGCGGCCCCGGCGTGGGCACCGCGCTGCACGAGGCCGAGCCCGCGCACCAGGCACCGCACGACACCGACACCGACACCGACACCGCCACCTACGCCGACACCGACACCGACACCGAGGCCGCGCACGGCCCGGCGGCCACGGCGCTCGCGGGGGAGCGGTCCCGTCCGGGAGCCGCGACGCAGGAGCCGGCCGTGGCGGCCGGCGGTGTGGACCTCTTCGGCGGAGCACGCACCGAGACGCCGGTCGCGGACACCGCGCACGCGCAGCCGGCGGAGCCGGAGCACCCCGCCCGGCCCGCTCGGCCCGTGCACGCCGAACACGGCGCGCACGCCGACCTCTTCGGGCACTCGGGGCATTCCGAGCACACCGGGCACACCGAGCACACCGAGTACTCCGAACACCCCGGCCATTCCGGCCATTCCGGTCAGTCGGCGCGTCCTGCGGACACCGACGGGCACGGCTTCGCGGCCTTCGGCCAGGCGCCGGGGTCCGGGCCGGCCCAGACCGGCGGCGCCGCCGAGGCGCAGGCCGCCGCGACGGACGGCCACGGCTTTGCGCTACCGGGCCGCGAGCCAGCACCGGACCACGCCGACGCCGAAGGGCAGGCGCCGGCCGAGGCCGCCCCGTCCCCGGAGGAGATCCCGGCCGGCACCACGCCGCTCGCGGACACCGCCGACAGCCCGGCGGAGCTCCCGGTGGAGGCAACCGGCGAAGGGGTCCCGGCCGATGTGCCGCCGTACGAGGAAGAAGGGCATCCCGCCGCCGCCGTCCACCACGAGCACCCGCAGGCCTCCTACGTCCTGCGCGTCAACGGCGCCGACCGCCCGGTCACCGGGGCCTGGATCGGGGAGTCCCTCCTCTACGTGCTGCGCGAGCGCCTCGGCCTCGCCGGCGCCAAGGACGGCTGCTCCCAGGGCGAGTGCGGCGCCTGCGCCGTGCAGGTCGACGGCCGGCTCGTCGCCTCCTGCCTGGTCCCGGCGGCGACGGCGGCCGGCAGCGAGGTCCGCACCGTCGAGGGGCTCGCGGCGGGCGGGGAACTCTCGGACGTCCAGCAGGCGTTGTGCAGGTCGGGTGCGGTGCAGTGCGGATTCTGCGTGCCCGGGATGGCCATGACCATCCACGACCTGCTGGAGGGCAACCACGCCCCCAGCGAGCTGGAGACCCGCCAGGCCCTGTGCGGCAACCTCTGCCGGTGCTCCGGCTACGCGGGGGTCGTCGAGGCCGTGCGCGAGGTCGTGGCCGAGCGGGAGGGCACCTCGGCAGCGTCCGCGGAGGCGCAGGCCCAGGACCAGGCACAGGCGCAGGCCCAGGGTGCGCCCGAGGCGCGCATCCCGCACCAGGCAGCGCCCGGCGAGGGCGGCATCCACCACGGAGGCACGGCGTGAGCGGGCAGGACGCGGCGACCGCGACGACGGTCAACACCACGATGACCGCGCTGACGACGACGCCGGAACCGGACGGACCGCAGGTTCCGCGCGGCATCGGCGCCTCCGTCGAGGCCGCCGACACCCGCGCCAAGACCGAGGGCACCTTCCCCTATGCCGCCGACCTGTGGGCCGAGGGGCTGCTGTGGGCCGCCGTGCTGCGCTCCCCGCACGCCCACGCCCGGATCGTCTCCATCGACACCACGGCCGCCGCCGAGATGCCCGGCGTGCGCGCCGTCGTCACCCACGCCGACGTACCCGGCGCGACCACCCACGGCCGCCGGATCGCCGACCGGCCGGTGTTCGCGCACGACGTCGTACGCCACCACGGCGAGCCCATCGCCGCCGTCGCCGCCGACCACCCCGACACGGCACGGCTCGCCGCGGCCGCGATCGCCGTCGAGTACGAGCTCCTCGACCCGGTCACCGACCCCGAGCAGTCCTTCGGCGCCGCCGCCCTGCACCCCGACGGCAACCTGATCCGGCACATCCCGCTGCGCTACGGCGACCCGGAGGCCACCGGCGAGGTCGTCGTCGAGGGCCTGTACCGGATCGGCCGCCAGGACCCCGCGCCCATCGGCGCCGAGGCCGGGCTGGCCGTGCCCCGCCCCGACGGCGGCGTCGACCTCTACACCGCCTCCACCGACCCGCACACCGACCGCGACCTGGCCGCCGCCTGCTTCGGCCTGGAACCCGACCGCGTACGCGTCGTCGTCACCGGCGTGCCGGGCGCGACGGCCGACCGCGAGGACGCAGCCTTCCAGCTCCCGCTGGGCCTCCTCGCCCTGCGCACCGGCTGCCCGGTGAAGCTGGCCGCCACCCGCGAGGAGTCCTTCCTCGGCCACACCCACCGCCACCCGACCCTGCTGCGCTACCGCCACCACGCGGACGCGGAGGGCCGCCTGGTCAAGGTGGAGGCGCAGATCCTGATGGACGCGGGCGCGTACGCCGACGCCTCCGCGGAATCCCTGGCGGCGGCGGTGGCCTTCGCCTGCGGCCCGTACGTCGTCCCGCACGCCTTCGTCGAGGGCTGGGTGGTACGCACCAACAACCCGCCGTCGGGCCACGTCCGCGGTGAGGGCGCGATGCAGGTGTGCGCCGCCTACGAGGGCCAGATGGACAAGCTCGCGGCCGCCCTCGGCATCGACGGCGCGGAACTGCGCATGCGCAACGTCCTGGCGACCGGAGACCTGCTCCCCACCGGCCAGACGGTGACCTGCCCGGCGCCGGTGGCGGAACTGCTGCGCGCGGTGCGCGACTTCGAGCTGCCCGCCCTCCCGAAGGACGCACCCGAGGACGAGTGGCTGCTGCCCGGCGGCCCGGAGGGCGCGGGCGAGCCGGGCGCCGTGCGGCGCGGCGTCGGCTACGGGGTCGGCATGGTGCACATGCTCGGCGCCGAGGGGACCGACGAGGTCTCCACCGCCACCGTGAAGGTGGTGGGCGGCGCTGCGACCGTCATCTGCGCGGCCGTCGACACCGGGCAGGGCTTCGCCACCCTGGCCCGCCAGATCGTCCAGGAGGTCCTGGGCGTCGACGAGGTGGCGGTGGCCCCGGTGGACACCGACCAGCCGCCGGCCGGCCCGGCGGCGCACGGCCGCCACACGTGGGTGTCGGGCGGCGCGGTGGAACGGGCCGCCAAGATGGTCCGCACCCAGCTCCTGCAGCCGATGGCCCACAAGCTGGGCATGTCGACGGAACTCCTGCAGATCCAGGACGGCCGCATCACCTCCTACGACGGCGCGTTCTCGATGACGGTCTCGGAGGCCATGGCGGGCAAGGAACTCTGGGCGACCGCCCAGTGCCGCCCCCACCCGACGGAACCGCTGGACGCGGACGGTCAGGGCGACGCGTTCGTGGGCCTCGCCTTCTGCGCGATCCGCGCGGTGGTGGACGTGGACATCGAGCTGGGCTCGGTACGGGTGGTGGAGCTCGCGGTGGCCCAGGACGTGGGCCGCGTCCTCAACCCCCGCCAGCTGGAGGCCCGTATCGAAGCGGGCGTCACCCAGGGCGTGGGCGCGGCCCTGACGGAGAACCTCCGCACGGTCGCCGGCCTGGTCCGCCACCCCGACCTGACGGGCTACGCCCTGCCGACGGCGCTGGACGCCCCGACGGTCCGCATCGTCAAACTGGTCGAGGAACGCGACGTGGTGGCCCCCTTCGGCGCGAAGGCGGCGAGCGCGGTCCCGGTGGTGACGACCCCGGCGGCGATCGCCTCGGCGGTCCGCGCAGCCACGGGCCGCCCGGTCAACAGGCTCCCGATCAGGCCCTCGGCGGCGGTGGGGGCGCCCAACTCGTGACCGTGTGACCCGCATTGCACGTGCAACCCTGGACTTGGGCCTGTCGGTGCCGGTCGATAGAGTGATCGCCGAGAGTGTGCGCGCGCACGTGCGAACGGGTGCGAACGGGGACGGGGAGTCGGGGAGGCCATCGTGGCAGAGGACAACGGCGGGGTTCTGGCGCTAGGCCTGTCGGGGGACGTCGCGGCATCGATCAGAGCCCAGGCGGACGCGCAGGCCAGGGCGGCGGCCCTGCGGGTCGAGTACGACGACCTGAAGGGCTACAAGACCTTGGTGGACGGCCTCCTGACATCTCTTCAGGAGTCCCCGGCGCACCACGGCAAGCTGGCCGACGACACCCTCCCGGCGGGCGCCCTGGGAACGGGCTTCCCCGAGGCGGACAAGCTGTACGAGGCGTACAAGACCGTCCATACGGAGCTGCAGAAGCTGTCGAAGGGGTTGGCAGAGCAGATCGAGGGTCTGGGCATCGCGGTCCAGTCCGCTAACGGCGGTTACGCGGAAGTGGACGAGGAGCAGAAGCGACGCATGGTCGTCATCGCCAAGCAGGCCCACGACCACTACGTCGAGGACCGCGACCCGTACGCGGAGAAGAAGAGCGACAGCCCGCAGCCGAACGTGACGAAGAAGGGGGCTCCGCTCGGATGACGGATTTCGAGGGATACACGCACGCACAGCTGCACGCGATGATCGAGTCGCTCGATCCGGCGAAGGTGGCGGCGCTGGGCACGAAGCTGACGGATGCGGCCAAGACGATCAAGAAGATCGGGACCCAGCTCAAGGACCACAAGGTCAAGGGCTGGGAAGGCGAAGGCGCTACGGCCTTTCAGAACTGGGTGAGCCAGGCGGGCAGCGCGACGCTGCTGCTGGCCGACTACAGCACCGCTGGCGGCAAGTACATGGCCGAGGCGGCGCAGGTCATGCGCGAGGTCAAGCCGTCGAAGGACGGTGGGGGGAACTTCCCCCCGTACGACGCGGCTGCCGACGCGAAGCTCAGGGAGAACCTGGCGACGTCCCGCGAGTACCACAACGACCCTGGCGCGGTGCAGCTCGGCCAGGAGGCATGGTCGAAGCTGAGCGGAGACCACGCGCGGGCCGTAGATGCGATGAACAAGCTGGCTGGGGCGTACGACCAGTCCGCCGTGCAGATGGGCAAGGCGGAGATCCCGACGTTCCCGCCGCCGCCTCAGGTTCTCGTGCCGGTCGTCCGTGACGGAAGTCAGGACGTCGCGCGTGCCAGTGAAGGAGGTGCAGGCTACGGGGGTGGGAGCTCTGCCACCTCCGCCTACGCCTCTTCTGGTGAATCCGGTGGAGTGCGCTCGAGTGAATCTGGTTCGGTGCCTGGGCAGCAGCCGCGGCCGGACAACACGGCCCCGTCGGTCTCCGTCCCGTCTGCACCGGATCGCAATGTGGACGTCGACCTCGACACCGTCGGTACGCTTCCGCCCACGACCACGCCGCCGGTGACCACGCCTCCTTCTCTCCCGCCGACCACGGGCCCCGTCGCTCCCGGCCCCTTCGTTCCGCCCGTGGCCATTCCGCCAGTAGGCGGGCTAAAGGGCGGACCTGGGCCCTTTGCCACCGGCCCCGGCATCGGCCCGTACCCGGGTACGGGCGGTCCCGGCATTCCCGGCGGCAAGGTCATTGGAACGCCCGGGCTGCCCCCGCGTGACGCCGGCATCACGGGCGGCCGTCCTGTGACGTCCACCGGCCCGAGCTCGGGCATTCCGCGCGGTACGGTCATCGGCGAGGGATCGCAGGCCGGCCGTCCCATGGGCGGCGGTCTGGGCCACGGCGCTGGCGGCCACTACGGCGGCAGCCAAGGAGGCCTTCCCGCCGGCCGACGACTGGCTTCGGAGCCGGGGGGCGTCATGGGCGGGCGTCAGGCCGGTGCGGTTGGGCGCCCGATTGCGGCGGGCCAGCCGTTCACCCAGGGCGGTTCGGGCCTCGTGCGCAACGGTGCGGGCCCCGTGGGGCACGCGGCTACGCAGACTCCGGGCAGGAGTCGGGACGGCCAGGGAAGCGAACGTCCCGACTACCTGACCGAGGACGAAGAGACCTGGCAGGGCACCCGCCGTGTTGCCCCGCCTGTGATCGACTGACCAGAACGGAAGTTGCACGAGATGCACATGCGCAAGGCGACCGCGGCTCTGGTGGGCCTCCTGCTGGCCGGGGTCGCCGCGACCCCGGCCCACGCGGAGACCATCCGATCGCAGCAGTGGCATCTCGACGCCATGAAGGCAGACGAGATCTGGAAGATCAGCACGGGCAAGGGCATCACCGTTGCTGTCATTGACACCGGTGTCAACCAGATCCCGGAGCTCGAAGGCCAGGTTCTTCCCGGTAGGGCCTTTCCTGTAGCTGATGCCGAGGTTGGTAGAGACAACGACTACTTCGGCCATGGCACTGGCATTGCCGCGATGATTGCTGCAACGGGGAAGCATCCGACGGGAGACGGTGGCTATGGTCTCGCGCCAGGTGTAAAGATCCTCCCGATCCGCATCCCCGACATGCTGGAGGCGGCATCGACGCCGTCCATGGTGGAGGCCATTCGATACGCCGCCGACTCGGATGCCAGGGTGATCAACATCTCCATGGGCCTGCACAGTACGGCTGAGCAGGATCAAGGGCGTGCTGCTGCCGTGAAGTACGCCCTCTCCAAGGGCAAAATCATCTTTGCTGCGGTGGGGAACTACGGAAACTCGACGAACGAGGTTCAGTACCCCGCTGGGACTCCGGGCGTAGTGGGTGTCGGAGCAGTGGACCCCGAGGGCGAGCCAACAAGCGAGTCTCAGCATGGTCCGCAGGTGGATGTGGCCGCACCTGGGAAGGACATCGTTACGGCTTGCAAGGGCAAGACGGGAATCTGCAAAACCAACGGCACTAGTGACGCCTCCGCCCTCGCCTCCGCGTCCGCCGCGCTGCTCTGGTCTGCCCACCCCGAGTGGACCAATAACCAAGTCCTACGCGTTCTGCTGAACACCGCCGGCAAGCCCGTCGACGGGACTCAGCGCAACGACTACGTCGGCTACGGCGTCGTCCGGCCACGGGTCGCGTTGCAGACGCCTGGGGACCCGGGGCCGGCGGACGTCTATCCGCTGCCCGATCTGGCCGCATCCCAGGCCGCGACCAAGTCGCCTTCAGCAGCCCCCCCGGCCGCACCTACCCCCGCCCCCCAGACCGCCGAGGAGAAGAAGGGCGGCAGCTCCCTGCTCTGGGTCGGGCTCGGGCTCGGGGTCTGCGTGCTCATCGGCGGAGCCGTTACCGCCGTCATCGTGCGCCGCAATCGTTGATCCGCCCCTGACCTGACCGGCTCCCACTCGGAGGTTCACGCGATGTCGTTCGACGAGGAATGGTCGGCGGCTCGCGCCACGGCCGGCTCCAACGCCGCCATGCGGCTCAACCAGGCCCCCGCCCCCGGAGGCGGGACCGGCGCCGCCGACCTCGCCCTCGACCAGGACCAGATCGGAGCCGTCGGCTCCGAGGCGTACAAGCTGCACACCCGCCTCCAGACCGACGGCAAGCACGCCGCCACCGCGACCACCGAGGCCGCCGGGGCCCTGACCAGGGAAGGCTTCGCGAGCGGGGCCGCCCTGGCCAAGGCCAACACCCTCTGGGAGACCCAGGTGAAGACCCTCGTGGCCGCCTGCGCCAACATCTCCAACGGCCTGAACTACTCGCTCTCCTCCCACGCGAAGGACGAGCAGCAGCTCCACGCCGACTTCACGGCGTCCGCCATCGACACGTACCTGAAGTAGGCAAGGCACCCGCATGCTGACGTACGAGAACGTGCTGAACGCACCCCTGGACAAGCTCCGGACCGCGGTCACCGACTGGACGGCCATGGCCGGCAAGCTCGACGAGATGGCCGAGGCCGCCCGCAACGGCATGAAGGCGAAGTCCGACAAGGCCGAGTGGAGCGGGGTCACCGCCGGGGTGGCGCGCGGGTTCGTCGACAAGACGGCGAAGGAGTTCGAGGACGCGGCCAAGGCGGCCAAGGGGATGCACCAGGTCCTCGCCGACGCCCACGCCACCCTCAAGGCCGCCCAGGACGAGCTGAAGCGGCTCGCCGCGGAGGCCCCGGCGGCCGGCTTCCGGATCGACGCCACCGGTCGGGTCAGCGCCGTCCCCCTCCCCACCGAGGCCGAGCGGAACGCGGCCCGCCACGACCCCGACTACCAGCAGACCCTCAACGCGAACCGCAACGTCTGGCAGTCCCAGGTCAACCGGGCCGTCGAGAACGCCCAGGACGCCGACGACTCCCTGGTCCGCGTACTCCGGGCGAACGTGACGGACGAACACGACTTCAGCGGGCCGAAGTTCACCACCCTCGACGCCGAGCAGGCGGCCCGCGCCGCCGACCTGATGAAGAAGGTCACCGGCGCCGGCGGCACCGCCCGCAACGTCGAGGCGCTGCGCGAGCTGGAGGAGCTGCTGGACGACAACCGCGAGGACCCCGAGTTCTCGACGGGCCTGTTCCGGACCATCGGGGCCGAGGGCACGCTGCAGATGTACTCCGCGATGTCCCTGGACGCGACGAGCCTGGGCGCCGCCGGCAAGGACCGGGCGCTGATGGTCGCGAACATCCAGAGCGACATGGGCGCGATGCTCGGCCTGGCCACCCACAAGGACGTACCGGGCCACCTGGACGCGGCCTGGACGGCCCAGCTGATGAAGGCCGGGCACAAGGAGATGGCCGTCTTCGGCGGTGTCCGGCAGATCTACGGCTACCAGGCACTCGGCGCGCTGCTGCGCGAGGGGAAGTACGACACCGAGTTCCTGACTTCGGTCGGCCGCGACATGATCGCCATGGACCGCAAGGACCCGCAGGCCTGGGAGTTCCACACGCCGATCGGCCTGGAGACCGTCCTGAACCAGGGCCCGGAGGGCGGCCGCGGCTTCTACCCGCTGACCGGGCTCATGGAGGCGCTGGGCAACAACCCGGACGCGGCGACGGCCTTCTTCAACGAGCCGGTCCGCGAGGACAGCAACAAGGACGGCATCGTCACGAAGGACGACAAGCCGGTTGGCGGGCAGCACGGCAAGGACCGCGGCATGGTCGACTACATGCTCGACAAGAAACCGTACATGGACGGCTTCGACATCACCCGCACCGGCGACCTCCGCCCGGCCCAACAAGCCCTCGGCGACGCCCTGCTGGCGGCGGTGTCGGGCCGCAGCCCGGGCGACGAGGACGCGAAGCCCGTGCCGCACACGGAGGCGATGACGGCCGTCATGGAACGGATCGTCGAGAAGGTCGGCGACAAGCCGGAGCTGGTGGATGCGAAGCCGGGGGACCCGGAGGGGCCGCTGAACGGCCTGTCCGGTCACTTCGGCCAAATGGCGGCGGAGTACATGCCGGACATCCAGGCGGCGGCGGACAACAACAGCCGCACGATCAAGGCCAACGGTGTGATGGCCGAGTTCGACAAGGCTGGCATGGCCAGGTTCATCGGGGCGGTGGGACAGGATCCGGACGCCTACGGCGCGATGACCACGGCGCAGCGGACTTTCACCACTGCCCTGGTCAGTGACGTGTTCGCCCATCAGGGCGAGTACGACGACGTCGACGCGGCGATCAAGGTCGCGGTGCATCCGGGCGGAGAGATCGCCGGCATGCTCTCCCAGGCCCGAGCCGAGGGCACGTTCGGGGCGAATGCGCATAAGGCGGAGGAGTACGTCAAGGGCGTCGAGGAAAACGCCAAGTGGGTCAATCGCGGCATCAGTGCTGCAGGCGGAAAGTACCTGGAACTGGTACCCCTCGCCGGGGACGTGGTGGGAGCACTGCAGGAGGACATCACCGCGAGCGTGGTCGAGGGGGCGAAGGAGGACGCCGCGAAGAAAGTGGAGGGCAGCAATCAGCAGGCGGGAACGGACTTCACGAGGTCGCAGACGGCCGCGTCGACCGCCGCCGCTGATTCGGTGCGCATCGCGGCGCGTGGGTCGGGATTGTCCGAACGTACGGTCAACTCCTATGCAGGTGTCGCCTCCACCGAGGCGGCGAACGCGCATTCGGTGGGTCGCGGCCTCGTGGCGACGATGAACGGCGGATCCTGATGTCCCGGGTGCGCATCCCGTGTGCGCTGGTCGCTGTGGCCGTGGGAACCGCGATGCTGGCCGGCTGCTCCGACGGCAAGGAGTCGGCCTCGCCCGAGCTGCCCTCGTCCACCTGCTTCGGGGTGTTCACTCCGGCCGAACTCGCTCCCTTCGTGGGTACCGGTGACGAGGTGCGAGTCGACTCCCCGGGAGACCTCCGCCTGACCGCAGGCCGAACCAAGGCCACTTGCAACATCGAGGTCGACGGCAAGCCGCGCTTGACCGCTTCGGCGGAGCGCAGGCCTGCGGGACAGGAGGTCACTTGGGGTTCCGAGGTGGAGAAGCACCGACCCGAGGTGCTGCCCTACGCCGGCAACAGCAAGCTGTGGGACAGCGGGGCCGCTGTTGTCCTCGGGTGTACGGGGTCAGCTGAAGCCTTCGACCTCACGTTGTTCATCGATGCCGTGCCGGACGGGCTGAAACAGGAGGAGCGGCGCCCCGCATTCGCCGCGCTGATGCAGACGTTCATGGAGTCGGCGCGGCAGCAGGCCGGCTGCGACACATAGCGCGGCGGCGGCAGTGAAGGCGAAGGCCGCTCGGGGTGCGCCTGCCGCCGAGCGGCCTTCGCCCTCCAGGGCGTGGCCGGGGTTCCGGCGTGCGGCTGTGGTGGTGTCCTCGACCGTACGGGGGCCGGCGCCGGGCCGGAGAGGAGGCGGGTCGGGCCGCAACAGGGTTGGCGTGCGGCTGTGGTTCACAGGCCTAGGACCCGGGGCGGAGGGCGGGATCGGTCGAACGGACAGGGTCGAAACGGGGCTGTGCACCTTACGCTGGGCCGATGAGCGCCCTCGAACCCCGCGTGCCGCAGAGAACCGCAGCCCTCCCCACCCCGCCGCGGGACAGCGGTGTCATGGGCCCCGCGTACCGGACGCTCAGCATCGGGATCATCTCGGTCGTCTTCCTCATCGCCTTCGAGGCGACCGCCGTCGGCACGGCCATGCCCGTCGCCGCCCGCGAGCTCGACGGGATCGGGCTCTACGCCTTCGCCTTCTCCTCCTACTTCACGACCAGCCTCTTCGGCATGGTCCTGGCCGGCCAATGGGCCGACCGGCACGGTCCGCTCAAGCCGCTGACCGTCGGGATCGCCGCCTTCGCCTCGGGACTCCTGGTCTCCGGGACTGCCGGCGCGATGTGGGTGTTCGTCTGCGGCCGCGCCGTACAGGGCTTCGGCGGCGGGCTCGTCATCGTCGCGCTGTACGTCGTCGTCAGCCGGGCCTACGAGGAGCGGCTGCGGCCCGCGATCATGGCCGCCTTCGCCGCCAGCTGGGTCGTCCCCTCCATCGTCGGACCGCTCGCCGCCGGCACGGTCACCGAGCACCTCGGCTGGCGGTGGGTGTTCCTCGGCATACCCGTGCTCGTCGTCGTACCGCTCGTCGTCGCACTGCCCGCCATACGCCGGACCGCCTCCGGTCCCGTCGACGGCGAGCCCCGCGCCTTCGACCGGCGGCGCATCCGGCTGGCGCTCGGGATCTCCGTCGGCGCGGGCCTGCTCCAGTACGCCGCCCAGGACCTGCGGTGGCTCTCGCTCGTACCCGGCATCGCCGGCGCGGCCCTGCTGGTGCCCGCCGTGCTGGGGCTGCTGCCGCGCGGGACCTACCTGGCCCGGCGCGGGCTGCCGTCCGTGGTGCTGCTGCGCGGGGTCGCCGCGGGGGCGTTCGTCGCCGCCGAGAGCTTCGTACCGCTGATGCTCGTCACCCAGCGGGGGCTGAGCCCGACCATGGCCGGCTTCTCTCTCGCGCTGGGCGGGGTGACCTGGGCGGGTGGCTCCTGGGTGCAGTCGCAGGGCCGGACGGCCCCGTACCGGGAACGGCTGATGGTCATCGGCATGGTGCTGGTGGCTCTGGCCATCGCCGCCGCGCCCGCCGTGCTCGTCGAGTCCGTCCCCGTGTGGACGCTGGCGCCGGTCTGGGCCGTGGGATGCCTCGGGATGGGCCTGGTGATCGGCTCCACGAGCGTGCTGCTGCTGAAGCTGTCCCCGCCGCAGGAGGTCGGTGCCAACTCCGCCGCCCTGCAGATCTCCGACGCCCTCGCCAACGTAGTCCTGCTGGCCGCCGGCGGCGCCGCCTTCGCCGCGCTCGGCGGCGGGGCGGTCGGGGCCGCGCACGCCGTGACCGCCGCCGGGGCGGGTGCCTCGCACCCCGCCGCCTTCGCGGTGGTGTTCCTGCCGATGGCGTGCGTGGCACTGGTGGGAGCGTGGGTCGCGACCCGGCTGGAGCCCGCCGAGGGCTGAGCCCCGGAAGCACGGGTGCCGCGCCCCCCGATCGGCGGCTGCATCCGGCGCCATGAACGGGATCACCGTCGGGTTCCCCTGGCACCGAGTTCGCCGAGTTCGCCGAGTTCGCCGGGCTTGGCGATCTGGCCGATGCCACAGGGTGCCCGCCCGAGGACGTCGTACGGCAGGCCGTGCGGGCCCGCGTGCGGGCCGAGCGGGACGAGGTCGCGCAAGCGGCCGGACGGCCCGCCGACCCCCATGCCCCCTCCTGCGGAGGCTCGGCCAGTGGACACCACCGGGCCCCGCCGGCACCTCCCCCTCACCTCCCCCTCGCCTCCCCCCCGCCGAGGTCCGGGCTCGCGGTCCCTGGTGCCGCGCCTCGCCGCGTTGTCCTCGCGATCCTTCCCTCGGCCTGCGGGCCGGGTCAGGGCCCGTGCCGCCAGAACCCGCTCCCTGATCCGGCCTGCACCCCCTACGCCGCCACGCCCTACCCCGCCACGCCCGCCCGGCCGGGGTCGGCCCGTCGAGCCGCGCGCCCCCGGCCTGCCGGACCTGGCGGTGCACCGGCCGCGCGCCCGCACATCCGGGACGCCGGCGTACGAAGGACCCGAACGAGGACCCGTACGAGGACCCGTACGGGCAGGCCGCCGCGCTGCTGCACGGCATCGCCACCCACCACCCCCTCGTCGCCGGCGGCCGCGACCCTCCCCGCCGTCAACGGCGTCGACCTCGCCGACGTGGACCAGGAACGCGCCTACGCCCTGGTCATCGACGTGGCGGCCGGGCACGAGACGGAGATCGCGGAGATCGCGGCGATCGCCGCCCGGCTGCGCTCCATGTGACGCTCGCCGCACCGCCCGAGGTCACGGGCCTGTCCCTCCGCAAGGGGCGGGCCCGCCCCGGTAGGGTGGCCCGGTTGTCCTACGTACGACCGCCTGCCCCGTACCGAGTACGCCGAGAGCACGAACCGGAGACCGTGACTACTACCGCCTCCCACCACCTCTCACCAGCCTTCCCCGGCCGTGCCCCGTGGGGCACCGCCAGCAAGCTGCGCGCCTGGCAGCAGGGAGCGCTGGACCGCTATATCCAGAACCAGCCCCGGGATTTCCTCGCCGTCGCGACCCCGGGCGCAGGCAAGACCACCTTCGCCCTCACCCTCGCCTCCTGGCTGCTGCACCACCACGTGGTGCAGCAGGTGACCGTCGTCGCGCCCACCGAGCACCTGAAGAAGCAGTGGGCCGAGGCCGCCGCCCGGATAGGCATCCGGCTCGACCCCGAGTACTCGGCGGGGCCGCTCAGCAAGGACTACCACGGGGTCGCCGTCACCTACGCCGGTGTCGGCGTGCGCCCCATGCTCCACCGCAACCGCTGCGAGCAGCGCAAGACCCTGGTGATCCTCGACGAGATCCACCACGCCGGTGACTCGAAGTCCTGGGGCGAGGCCTGCCTGGAGGCGTTCGACCCGGCGACCCGCAGGCTCGCGCTGACCGGTACGCCCTTCCGGTCCGACACCAACCCCATTCCGTTCGTGACCTACGAAGAGGGCAACGACGGGATCCGGCGGTCCTCCGCCGACTACACCTACGGCTACGGCAACGCCCTCGGCGACGGCGTCGTCCGGCCGGTCATCTTCCTTTCCTACAGCGGCAACATGCGCTGGCGGACCAAGGCCGGCGACGAGATCGCCGCCCGGCTCGGCGAGCCGATGACCAAGGACGCCATCTCGCAGGCCTGGCGCACCGCCCTGGACCCGCGCGGCGACTGGATGCCGAACGTGCTGCGCGCCGCCGACCGGCGGCTCACCGAGGTCCGCAAGGGCATCCCGGACGCGGGGGGGCTCGTCATCGCCTCCGACCAGGACTCGGCCCGCGCGTACGCCAAGCTCATCCGGGAGATCACCGGGACCAGGCCGACCCTGGTGCTGTCCGACGACACCGGGGCGTCGAAGAACATCGACACCTTCAGCGCGAACGACGACCGCTGGATGGTCGCGGTCCGCATGGTGTCCGAAGGCGTCGACGTACCGCGCCTCGCGGTCGGCGTGTACGCGACGACGATCTCCACCCCGCTGTTCTTCGCACAGGCCGTCGGACGCTTCGTGCGTTCGCGCAGGCGCGGCGAGACGGCGTCCGTGTTCCTCCCGACCATCCCCTACCTCCTCGGCTTCGCCAACGAGATGGAGGTCGAGCGCGACCACGTCCTCGACAAGCCGAAGAAGCAGGGCGAGGAGGACCCGTACGCCGAGTCCGAGAAGGAGATGGACGAGGCGAACCGGCAGGAGGACGAGGACACCGGCGAGGACGAGCAGATGTCCTTCGAGGCGCTGGAGTCCGACGCCGTCTTCGACCGGGTGCTGTACGACGGCGCGGAGTTCGGCATGCAGGCGCACCCGGGCAGCGAGGAGGAGCAGGACTACCTCGGCATTCCCGGGCTGCTGGAACCGGACCAGGTGCAGATGCTGCTGCAGAAGCGGCAGTCCCGGCAGATCGCGCACAGCAGGCGCAAGCCCGACACGGAGGCGGACCTGCTGGAGCTGCCGGCCGAACGGCGGCCCGTGGTTTCCCACAAGGAACTGCTGGAACTACGCAAGTCGCTCAACACGATGGTGGGCGCCTACGTCCACCAGAGCGGCAAGCCGCACGGCGTGATCCACACGGAGCTGCGCCGCGTCTGCGGCGGGCCGCCGAGCGCGGAGGCGACCGCGGGGCAGATCCGCGAGCGCATCAAGAAGGTGCAGGAGTGGGCGACCCGTATGCGGTGAGTCCGGTGATTTCACCCAGTACGTGTGACGGGGTCCGTGCGGAGGTTCGCACGGACCCCGTCGTCGTCCCGTCGTTTCCGCACCTGTGCGAATCGTTGTCACGAAACGACACTTGAGGCGATCAGGAAACGGCACAAACAGGTAGCACGCGCCCGGATTCTGGACGAGCCCTTCCGCTGAGCGGACCTGCTCGCTACATTCCCCGCATCGAACGCACCGTGGCAGCGCCGCCGCGGGAGCGCAGCCGGTGCAATGGCCGCTACCGGCGGCCTCTCCTGTGCGCCGCCGCGGGACCGGCGGTGTGCCACCGCGAGAGTCACCGCCGCTCACCGAAAGAGGGAGAGGCGTCGTGACCGCGGAAACCTCCCAGACTCTCGACAGAGGGCTCAGAGTCCTCAAACTGCTCGCCGACACCGACCACGGTCTGACCGTCACCGAGCTCTCCAACCGCCTCGGCGTCAACCGCACGGTGGTCTACCGGCTCCTGGCCACCCTCGAACAGCACGCCCTGGTCCGCCGTGACCTCGGCGGCCGGGCCAGGGTCGGGCTCGGGGTGCTGCGGCTGGGCCGGCAGGTGCACCCGCTGGTGCGCGAGGCCGCCCTGCCCGCTCTGCGGTCCCTCGCCGAGGACATAGGCGCCACCGCGCACCTGACCCTCGTCGACGGCACCGAGGCGCTCGCCGTCGCCGTCGTGGAGCCGACCTGGACGGACTACCACGTGGCCTACCGGGCCGGGTTCCGGCACCCGCTGGACCGCGGGGCCGCAGGGCGGGCCATTCTGGCCGCCCGTCAGGGCTCCCTCATCGAACCGGGGTACACGCTGACCCACGGCGAGCTCGAAGCGGGCGCCAGCGGGGCTGCGGCGCCGCTGGTGGGCATCAGCGGGCTGGAGGGCAGCGTCGGCGTCGTCATGCTGGCCGACGCCGTGCCGGAGCGGGTGGGGCCGCGCGTGGTGGACGCGGCGCGGGAGGTCGCCGACGCCCTTCGCTAGGCCGCGGGCCCGGCGGACAGGGGTGGGTGCTGTTCGCTGCCGGGTGCGGCGCCGTTGCCGGGGGCGCTGCCCCCGGGCCCCCGCGCCTCAAACGCCGGCGGGGCTGGATCGTGCGGCGGGCCGGAGTTGTGCGGCGGGGCTGGTAGGGGGCGTGGGCGGATAGATTGGGCGGGTGCTCTCTCGTCTCACACGTCTGCCGCGTCCCGCCGCCCTGGCCGTCTGCGCCGTGCCCGTGCTCGGGCTGTTCGCCGCCGCGGCCTTCGCGCCGCTGCCCTTCGTGGTCGCCGTGCCCGGGCTCACGGCCGACGTTCTGGGCTCCGACCAGGGCAAGCCCGTCATCAGCGTCTCAGGGGCCCCGGTCAGGGACACCAGCGGCCAACTGCGGATGACCACCATCCGGGCCACCGGGCCGTCCTCGACGATGAAGCTGCCCGAGCTCGTCGGCCACTGGTTCAAGACCGATCAGGCGGTCCTGCCCAGGGAGGCGGTCTACTCCTCCGGTGGAAGCGACGAGGAGATCGAGAAGCACAATCTGGAGGAAATGGCCAAGTCCCAGTCGGCCGCCGCCGATGCCGCCCTCGGCTTCCTCCACAAGGATCCCAAGGACGTGAAGGTCGGCCTCAACCTCGCCGACGTCGGCGGTCCGAGCGCCGGGCTCCTCTTCTCCCTCGGCATCGTCGACAAGCTCGACGGCGACGGCAGCGGCGGCGACCTCACCGGCGGCCGCACCATCGCCGGTACGGGCACCATCACCGCCGACGGCAAGGTCGGCGCCGTCGGCGGTGTGGCCCTGAAGACCCAGGCCGCGCGGCGCGACGGGGCCAGCGTGTTCCTCGTACCGAAGGACGAGTGCGCGGACGCGCAGTCGGAGCTGCCCGAGGGGCTGCAGCTGGTGCCCGTCACTTCGCTGACGGACGCGGTGAACGCTCTTCGCGCGCTGAACCGGGGAGAGCCTGCCCCGTCCTGCTGACATCCGGCTCGCGCTCCATCCCGCGCCAGGCCGGGAAGACCAGCGGGGCGAGCGTCGTGAGCAGGTACGTGCCGCCGAAGAGCAGCAGCGCCGTGCCGACCCCGAGGCCGTCGACGAGCAGGCCCGCGGCGAGTCCGCCCAGCGGCATGGTCAGCTCGCAGCCCGCCGTGGTCACCCCCGCGACACGGCTGCGCAGTTCCTCGGGGACCCGCTCGTACAGGACCGTGGACAGGATCGGGTTCAGCATGCCCGCACCCAGGCCGGCCAGCGCCATCGTCACCGCGAGCGGCAGCGTCGTGTCGGTGAGGGCGGCCACCGCGTACCGGGTCGCGCCGGACACCAGGAAGGCCGCCGCGAACACCGCCCGGCGCGGGAACCGCTCGCCCCACACCCCGTAGAGCAGGGCGCCCAGCAGCGCGAAGCCGCCGAAGAGGGAGATCATCAGGCCGATCGTGGTGGCGCCGCCGAGGGCGTCCCGGCCGTGCACGGGCAGCAGGACCGAGGACCAGCCCTGGTCCAGGCCGTTGGTCATCATGACCATCACGGTGATGCCCAGCAGCAGCCGGGAACGGGTCAGGAACGCCCAGCCCTCGGCGAGTTCGGCGCGATAGGCCGCGAACGAGACCTTGCCGGAGGCGCGTTGCGGCTCGGCCGCGGGAACCCCGTGCAGGAAGGCGCAGACGAGCAGCGCCGACACCCCGAAGGTGGCCGCGTCCAGCAGCAGTACGGTCTCGGCGCCGAACGCCGCGATCAATACGCCGGCCACGGCCGCCCCGACCATCCGTGCCCCGCGCGAGACCGCGTCGTAGAGGCTCGCGGCCCGGGAGAGGGTGGTGCCGGCGTGCTCGGCGAGGTTGGGCAGGAGCACGCCGCGGGCGGTCAGCCCGGGGGTGTGCACGAGGCCGCCGACGGCCATCAGCGCGCACAGCATCCAGAACTCCAGCACGCCCAGGTGGTGCAGCAGCGGGATCGCGCCGACCGACAGGCCGCAGATCAGGTCGGAGGCGGCGGAGACGCGGCGGCGGCCGATCCGGTCGATGACCGGTCCGCCGACCAGGGCGGCCACGATGACGGGCAGGGTGGCGCAGAAGGCGACGACGCCGGCCCGGCCGGCGCTGCCCGTGGTCTGGAGCACGAACCACGGCACGCCGATCAGGGTGAGCGAACTACCGGCTATGGAGACCGTGTTGGCGGCCAGTACGGCGGCCAGCGGGCGCCGGCTCGTGGGGCGTAAGGCCCGGCTGCGGGCATGGTCGACGGAGGGCACGGCGAACTCCTTCGGTGCGGTGGTGGTCGCGCGGTGTGCCGGTGTGCCGGTGACCGGTGCGCGGTGCGGCGGGCAGGGTGCGGCGGAGGCCGGGCGCGGCGGGAGGGCGGGGCGGCGGGCGCGGGGGGAGGGCGGGTGCGGGCCGCTACTCGGACGCGGCGCGCGGGAGGACGTGCGTGTGGATGCGGACGGTCCGGGTGTCCTCCGCCTCGGGCAGGTCCCGGTAGGCGTTGACCACGTCGTGCAGCCGGCCGACCAGTTCCTCGCTCTGCCCGGGCGTCAGCCGCAGGGTGAAGTCGCTGAGGTCGGCGCCGGGTTCCCAGCGGCCCAGCCGGGTCTGGGCCTCGGAGATCCAGGCGGAGACCTCCTGGGTGTGGTTCGCGGCGACGGCCTGCAGGAAGACCGCGGCCGCGCTGCTCGTGGCCGGGTCGGCGTCGTGGATCAGCGATCCGTCGAAGCCGGTGCCCTCGTGCGCGGCCTGCCACCAGCGCTCCCGGCCCTTGCCGTGCCCGACCGCGTCCTCGACGAAGCCGTGCGCGGCGAGCTGGCGCAAGTGGTAGCTGGTGGATCCGCTGGACTCCCCGAAACGCTCGGCGAGTTGGGAGGCCGTGGCCGGGCCCTTCCGGCGCAGGTCGGCCAGCAGCTGCATCCGCAGGGGGTGGGCGAGGCCGCGCAGGGCGCGGGCGTCGAGCATGCGGAGGGTGGGCTCCACGGGCTCCCGCCCCTCGGCGGGCGCGTTCTCGGGACGGCTCTCGGGGCGGCTCTGGGGACGGCTCTCGGGCATGCCTCGACTCTAGTGATGCAAAGATTTCTCTGCAAGCATTTGTTTGCACAGAACTCTTTGCATCACTGGGCGCGGGTGTCGTCCTCCGCGGCCTGCTCCACCAGCGGGATGATCCGGAACGGCACCGGGTTCTCCATCACGATCGCCGTCGAGGCCCTGACGATCCCGTCGAAGCCGACGACGCGGTCGATCACCCGCTGGAGGTCGGCGTTGGAGCGGGCCACCAGCCGGCACAGCATGTCCCCGTGACCGGTGGTGGTGTGCAGCTCCAGCACCTCCGGGACCCCGTCCAGGTGGGCCCGTACGTCGGCTCCCTGCCCCTGCTTGATCTCCAGCGTGGCGAAGGCGGTCACGGGATACCCGAGGGCCGTGGGATCGACCTGCGGGCCGAACCCGCGGATGACCCCGCTCGACTGGAGCCGGTCCAGACGCGCCTGCACCGTCCCGCGGGCCACGCCCAGCCGGCGCGAGGCCTCCAGCACCCCGATCCGGGGCTCGCGGGCCAGCAGGACGATGAGCCGGCCGTCGAGATCGTCGATGCCCATGAAAGCCTCCGGACACCCACGCATGCTCGTGGGTGGTCATAGTGCACAGATGCTTCAATCATCCTCCGGCGATGCTGGGCAGTTTGTACAGTCATTCAGGAAACTATTGCGCAGCTTGTGGATCGGCGGGACTCTGCGCTCATGACTGAGACCCTCGACACCACCCCGCACACCGCGCGTGAGGCAGACCCCTTCCCGGTGAAGGGCATGGACGCGGTCGTCTTCGCCGTCGGCAACGCCAAGCAGGCCGCGCACTACTACTCGACCGCCTTCGGCATGAAGCTCGTCGCCTACTCCGGACCGGAGAACGGCAGCCGCGAGACGGCCAGCTACGTCCTGACCAACGGCTCCGCCCGCTTCGTGCTGACCTCGGTCATCAAGGCGACGACCGACCACGGCCGCTTCCTCGCCGAGCACGTCGCCGAGCACGGCGACGGCGTGATCGACCTCGCCATCGAGGTGCCGGACGTCCGCGCGGCGTACGCCTACGCCGTCGAGCAGGGCGCCCGCGGCCTGGACGAGCCCTACGAGGTCAAGGACGAGCACGGCACGGTCGTACTGGCCGCCATCGCGACCTACGGCCAGACCCGCCACACCCTGGTGGAGCGCGGCGACTACACCGGCCCCTACCTGCCGGGCTACGCCGCCGTCGAGCCGATGGTCGAGGCCCCGGCCAAGCGCACCTTCCAGGCCATCGACCACTGCGTCGGCAACGTGGAACTCGGCCGCATGAACGAGTGGGTCGCCTTCTACAACAAGGTCATGGGCTTCACGAACATGAAGGAGTTCGTGGGCGACGACATCGCGACCGAGTACTCGGCGCTGATGTCCAAGGTGGTCGCGGACGGCACCAAGAAGGTCAAGTTCCCGATCAACGAGCCGGCGATCGCGAAGAAGAAGTCGCAGATCGACGAGTACCTGGAGTTCTACAACGGCCCCGGCGTCCAGCACATCGCGCTGGCCTCGAACGACATCGTCTCCACGGTCCGCTCGATGCGCGCCGCCGGCGTCCAGTTCCTCTCCGTCCCGGACACCTACTACGACACCCTCGGCGAGTGGGTCGGCGACACCCGCGTGCCGATCGACGAGCTGCGCGAGCTGAAGATCCTCGCCGACCGCGACGAGGACGGCTACCTGCTGCAGATCTTCACCAAGCCGGTGCAGGACCGCCCGACGGTCTTCTTCGAGATCATCGAGCGCCACGGCTCGATGGGCTTCGGCAAGGGCAACTTCAAGGCGCTGTTCGAGGCCATCGAGCGCGAGCAGGAGAAGCGCGGCAACCTCTGAGGTCGCGCACGTGCCTCCAGGCCCCCGGCCGGCGCCGGGGGCCTGGGGCGTGCCGATCGGGCCCGGCCGGGCCCGCGTCGCTCTGCACCGCGGGCCCGGCCGACGGGGTCCGCACGACACGCTCCAGGGCTGCCGTCGGCCCCGGTGCGCGGGGTCGGGCGCGCGCCGCGTGGTGCCCTCCGGAGGGGAGTGGGCCAAAACGCGGCGCGCTGCCCTTTCGCACACCGGGCCGCACGAGCGGCCGCGCCACACCGACCGGCTGCGCCCGCCGGACTGCGGGCCGGGGTTTCGTCAGCGGGCGGTCGGTGAGGGCTTCGGGTCCGCCTTGGCAGCGGGCTTCGGCTCCGGCTTCGGGTCGGGCTTCGGAAGCTCCGGCTCGACCCACGGCGTGACCGGCTGCAGGTGCTCCGGGCCGCCCGGCGGCGGCTGCCCGATCGACGCCAGCGCCTCCTTCGCCAGCGGCCCGCGCACCGGCGAGAAGTACGGGTTCGTCCGCAGCGCCTCCTGCAGGTGTCGCCGCGCCCCCGCCTCGTCGCCCAGGGCCCGCTCGATCATCGCCCGGTGGTAGGCGAAGTCGGCGCTGCGCAGCCCCGGTTCCGTCGCCTTCTTCGCGTACTCCAGAGCCGCCGTGTGGTCGCCCGCCCGGTGCAGCGCCCACCCCAGCGCGTCCGCCGCCTGCATGCTCTTGTGCCGCTCCCACTCCTGCGACAGCCGGCGCACCGCCGCCGCCGGATCCCCGTGGTCCGCCTCGTACAGGCCCAGGACCACGTCGGCGTCCACCCCGTTCGCGCCGTCCCGGACCGCCATCGTCGCCAGCGCGTCGTACTGCGCGCGCGCCTCCTGCTCCCGGCCCAGCGACTCCAGCAGCTCGCCCAGCTCCCGGGCCAGCTGCGGCACCGGGGTCCGCCCCAGCGCCATCCGGTAGTCCCGCACCGCCTCCCCGCCGCGCCCCAGCGCCGCCAGCGCGCGGGCCCGGCCGGCCAGGGCCTCCGCCTGTGCCGGATCCGTCCGCAGCGCCCCCTCGTACTGCCGCAGCGCCTCCGCGGCGTCACCCCGCTCCCAGGACAGCTCGCCGAGCCGGAACAGCGCGTACGCCTTCTCCGCGGGCGCCTGCGCCGCGGCCGCCGCGGACTCCATCGACACCACCGCGTCCTCGCGCCAGCCGCGGTCCCGGTAGACCTGCGAGGCCCTGATGTGCGCCACCAGCCCCGGCCGCAGCTCCAGCAGCAGCTCCATCGCCTTCTGGGCGCCCTTGTAGTCGCCGAGCCCCGTGTACGCGTCCACCAGCACCGGGTACGCCGTCCACCGCCGCGGCGCCTGCGCCCGTACCAGCTCGCCCCACTTCCGGGCGGTCCCGAAGTCCCGACGGGCATTGGCCAGCGCGCCCATGCCCGTCATCGCGTCGAAGTTGCCCTTCTCCACCGGGCGCACCTCCAGCGACCGCTTCAGGGCCTTCTCCGCCTTCGGGTACCAGGCCGAGTCCGCCGTCCGCCGCGCCTGTTCGAGGTAGGCGGAGCCCAGCACGGCCCAGGAGGCGTCGTCGTCGGCGTGCGACGCCACCCACTTCTCCCGGTCCGCCACCAGCGCCACCACGTCCGTCGCCGAAGCGGGCGCACCCATGGCCACCGCCGCGGCGGCGCGTTCGCTCGGCCCCGGCGGGCGCGCGTCGTCAGCGGTCCGGGCCGGGCGGATCAACAGGGCCCCGGCGATCAGGACCACCGCCACCCCGGCGGCCACGAGCGTCTTGCGGCCGGTGAAGGTCACGGGCGGCGCCGGCGTCTGCGAATCCTCGTCGATACGGTCCATGGGGTCACTGTGCGTCAATATGAAGAGCATGCCGGGGTGTCCGAAGACGTGCGCGGCCGTGTTCACACCGATGGCCCCGGCTGCCACGCTGGCCCCATGGATGATGACCTCTCCGCACGTCTGCGAGCGAGCCTCCTCGAAGGCCTCCCCGCCGACGCCCTGCTCACCGACCCCCAGGTGACCGCCTCCTACGCCACCGACATGGCCAGCTTCTGCGCCGCCGGCACCCCGGCGGTCGTCGTCCTGCCCCGGACCGTCGAACAGGTCCAGCACGTCATGCGCACCGCCACCGCCCTACGGATCCCCGTGGTCCCGCAGGGCGCCCGGACGGGCCTGTCGGGCGGCGCCAACGCCACCGACGGCTGCATCGTGCTGTCCCTGGTGAAGATGGACCGGATCCTGGAGATCAGCGCCGTCGACCGGATCGCCGTCGTCGAACCGGGCGTCGTCAACGCCGTCCTCTCACGGGCCGTCGCCGAACGGGGCCTGTACTACCCGCCCGACCCCTCCAGCTGGGAGCAGTGCACCATCGGCGGCAACATCGGCACCGCCTCGGGCGGCCTGTGCTGCGTCAAGTACGGCGTCACCGCCGAATACGTCCTCGGCCTCGACGTCGTCCTCGCGGACGGGCGCCTGCTGCGCACGGGCCGGCGCACCGCCAAGGGCGTCGCCGGATATGACCTCACCCGGCTCTTCGTCGGCTCCGAGGGCAGCCTCGGGATCGTCGTCCAAGCCGTCCTCGCCCTCAGGCCGGCGCCGCCCCGGCAACTGGTCCTGGCCGCCGAGTTCCCCTCCGTCGCAGCCGCCTGCGAGGCCGTGTGCGCCGTCATGGAGGCCGGGCTGACCCCCTCGCTGCTGGAGCTGATGGACCGTACGACCCTCCACGCCGTCAACGCCCTCGGCAGGATGGGACTGCCCGAGGCCACCGAGGCGCTGCTGCTCGCCGCCTTCGACACCCCGCACGCCCCCGAGGACCTCGCCGCCGTGGGGGAGCTGTGCACCGCCGCCGGAGCCACCGCCGTCGTGCCCGCCGAGGACCAGGCGGAGTCGGAACTGCTGCTCCAGGCCCGCCGGATGGCCTTCCCCGCCCTGGAGGCGCTCCGGCCCGCCACGATGATCGACGACGTGTGCGTGCCGCGCTCCCGGCTCGGGGAGATGCTCGACGGGACCGCCGCCATCGCCCGCGCCCAGGGCCTCCTCATCGGCGTCTGCGCCCACGCCGGCGACGGCAACACCCACCCGATCGTCTGCTTCGACCCCGCCGACGAGGACGAGACGCGGCGGGCCCGCGAGTCCTTCGGCGAGATCATGGGACTCGGCCTCTCCCTCGGCGGGACCATCACCGGCGAACACGGCGTCGGCGTGCTGAAGAAGGAATGGCTCGCCCGTGAACTCGGCCCGGTCGGACTGGAGATGCAGCGCGCCGTCAAGCAGGCTTTCGATCCACTGGCGCTCCTCAACCCCGGCAAGCTCTTCTGACCGTACGAGGCGCAGGCCGCTCGGATTC
Source organism: Streptomyces virginiae (assembly GCF_040638905.1). Taxonomy (GTDB): domain Bacteria; phylum Actinomycetota; class Actinomycetes; order Streptomycetales; family Streptomycetaceae; genus Streptomyces; species Streptomyces virginiae_B. The sequence continues at coordinate 90,979 of NZ_JBEZYV010000027.1, forward strand.
CGCAGGGTGCGCGCGATCCGGCGCCCGCGCGGATTGCGCGGACCGCGCGGCGTCCAGGGGCCGTTCGTCATCACAGGTCCCCGTCCGCCGACTCGCCCGACGGCCACGGGTCGCGCAGCCACAGGTCGTCGGCCGGGGTCGGGGCGAGCAACTCGGCCAGCGCCGCGTCCAGACCGAGCCGCTCGGACTCGCTGCCGGGCGGGACGACGCGCAGGGTCCGCTCCAGCCAGGCCGACACGGACAGCGCCGGGGCCTCCAGGAGGGCGTCGCCGTCGGGCGAGCTGAGCGCCATGCAGAGCACGGCCTCGTTGTCGACCTTCGTGGGCCAGATCCGGACGTCGCCGTGACCGCACGGGCGGAACACGCCCTCAACGAGCAGCTCGCGGGCGAAGGTCCAGTGGACAGGGGCGTCCGAGCCGGCGTGGAAGGTGACGTGGACGGCGTACGGGTCTTCCGTGAGGTAGAGCAGGCGTGCGGGCACGGCGATGCTGCGCTCGGGTGACAGGACCAGCTGCAGTTCCAGCTCGCGCTCGATGACGGGGTGGTGCATGACTGCCTCACTTCGGTTCGGTGCGTGGCGCCGGATGGCGCCCCACACCCGCAGAGAGCTCCCGTGTGCCCGGGTATGACGCGACTGCCCGCGACGAGCGCAAGATTGGCCGATTCCTGTCGGCTGACCGAAAACCGTCGTATGGAGTGACGTTCGCTCAATGGCTTGGATTCTCCCGTTACCGGACCTGTCGGCCCACGGTTCTTGGCTATGGTCCTCCCCTTGCACAAGCCTCAAGCCACGATCGGAGTTGGGGACATGACGGCCTCCCCTGGTGACGGCGAGCACGCGGCCCGCGAGGGCTACTACCCGGATCCGTCCATCCCGGGGTACATCCGGTACTGGAACGGCGCGGCCTGGGTCCCGGGTACGAGCCGCCCTGCCCCGGCGGCGCACGCGCCCGTCCCCGCGCCCGCGCCCGTCCCCGCGCCCGCGCCCGTTCCCGCGCCCGCCCCCGCTCCGGTCCGCCCGCTCACCGCCCAGGCTCCCCTCGCCGCGCCCGCCGTCCGCGCCGACGAGACGGGGCCGGTCTTCCTGGACGAGACCTCCGTGACCGAGGCGCTGCCGGAGCCCGCGCCGGAGCCCGCGCCGGCTGCGGCGCCGGCGCCCGTGGCAGCGCCGGTACCGGCGGTGTGGCAGGCCGACCCCGTGCACCAGGCCGGCTTCGGCGGGCCCCGCGACCGCCGGGTGTCGTGGGGCAGCCCGCAGGACGCCGATGCGGAGCCCGCCCCCGCCCCCGCCCACGAGCCCGCGCCTGCTTCTGTGCCCGCGCCCGCACCCGCCCTCGCGCCCGAGCCCGCGGCTGCTCCCACGCCCGGGCCCGGGCAGCCGCCGGCCCGGCCCGCGGGGATCTCCCTGGCCCGTACGCCGTCCTCCGCGGCGGCGCCCGCGAGACGCCCCGCGCAGTCCTCCGAGGGCATCCTGTCGGCGCGCTCCCCGGCCGCGCAGGCCCCGGTGGCCCCGGCGGCCCCCGCATGGCCCGACGCCCCCGGAGCGGGCGGCACCGGCCCTTCCGGGGTCACCTCCTCCTGGCCCGAGGCGGCCCCCACCCCCGCCCCCGCCCCCGCCCCGGCCCCCGTCCCGGCCCCCGCTCCCACGCCCGCCCCGGCTGCCGAGCGCGCCCCCGCGCCCGCCCGGCCCGAGGTGTGGGAGCCCCGGCCCGACGGCGTCCGCCCGAAGGTGCCGCAGCCCGCCGCGGACGCCGCCCCGGCGGAGCCGGAGGCCCGGGGCTGGGAGCCGCGCGGATCCGAGGAGGCCCGCCCGGGCGCCCGTACCGGCCGCGCCGGAACCCCCCGGGCCGTCTTCGAGCAGATGGCGGAACGGGCCGTGCGCCCCGCCGGGCTGGTGCGCCGCACCCTCGCCCGGGCCCTGGACTCCCTCGTGTTCGGCGCCGTGGCCGCCGCCGTCGCCCTGCCCCTCCTGCCCGGGGCCACCGCCCACGTCCAGGCCAAGGTCGACGCGGCCCGGGCGAGCGGCCGCACCACCACCGTCTGGCTGCTCGACCAGACCATCGCCGGCAGCCTCGGTACGGTCTTCGGGGCCGTCCTCCTCTTCGGCCTCTTCTACGAGGTGCTGCCCACCGCCCGCTGGGGCCGCACCCCGGGCAAGAAGCTGCTGGGCGTCCGCGTGCTGGCCACCGCCACCCTGCGCCCGCCGTCCTTCGGCGCCGCCCTGCGCCGCTGGCTCGTGTACGCCTTCCTGGGCCTGCCCGGCAGCCTCTGGTGCCTCGTGAACCGCCCGCGCCGACAGGCCTGGCACGACAAGGCGGCCAAGACGTATGTGGCCCGCTAAGGGCTGTCCCGCAATCCCCGGCGGGCGCACGACGGCAGCCACTGCACCCCGCCGCGTTGTCGGAACGCCCGGATACGGCCCCGTATCAGGACGCTCCTGCGCCTTGCGGTGCACCGCATCCGACGCCGCGCGCTGAATTACCGGGGATCACGGGACAGCCCTTACCGGGTGTCCAGCCACGAATGGACGCGGTTCCGTTGCGGGCGCGGCGGACCCGGGTTCGACTCGGGCCATGAGTACCGACCAGCCGCCGCCGGGCCAGCCGCCCGAGGAAGACCCGTTCCGCAAGAAGCCCGAGGAACCGACACCTCCCTCGGGCGGTTCGCCGTACGGACCGCCGCCCCCCGGAAGCGGCGGACCGCCGCCCCCGGGCGGCCCGGGCCCCGGCGGCGGGGGATATCCGCCCCCTCCGCCCCCGTACGGCGGTGGAGGCGACCCGTACGGCGGGGGCGGCGGCTACGGCATGCCCGACCCGCTGGCCGGCATGCCCCCGCTCGCCGACTTCGGCAAGCGGCTCGCCGCGCGCGTCATCGACGTGGTGATCGTCGCCGTCCCGCTGTTCCTCATCCAGCTGGCCTTCGGCACGAACCGCTACATGGTCGAGACCGACCGGGGCGAGGACGTCAGCGAGGTCTTCACCAAGTCGTACAGCGGCAGCGGTCTGTTGATGACCCTGATCTCGATCGTCGCCTACCTCGGCTACGACTGGTGGTTCACCAAGAAGGACGGCAAGACGGTGGGCAAGAAGGCGATGGGCCTGCGCGTCGCCATGCTCAACGACGGCACCGTGCCGAACTCCGGCACGTCCCTGACCCGGGCCGCCGTGCTCTGGCTGCCGACCCTGATCTGCTGCTTCTGCCTGTGGCCGATCGCGCTGATCATCTCCATCCTCGTCGACAAGCCGTACAAACAGGGCCTGCACGACAAGGCGGCCAAGACCGTGGTGGTCCAGGCCTAGGCGGCCCCAGGTCACGGCGGACCGCACGCGCACACGCGCGCAACGCACGCCTGCGACGCGGGCGGCCTCCCCCCGAGGGAGGCCGCCCGCGTCGCGTCGTGCACCGGCGGAGGGTGCGAAGTCTCAGTGGTGGACGGGGTGTTCGGCCGATGCCGTCCGGGGGTCGGGCACCCGGGCGTCCTGCGTCGCCCCCGCGGCGGACGCGGTCGGCGCGGCGGCGCCCGTACGGGCCGCGTGGCGGCCGCGGCGCCTGGGAACGGGCGCGGTGAGGGCGACGAGCAGACCCAGGGCGAGCGCGGCGGCGGAGATGACCGCGACGCCGAGCCCGGTGCTCGTCTGAGAGAGCAGCAGCATGGCGATCGTCGACACGATGACCGTGGCGGACCCGTACGCGAGCTGTGCGGCAGTCGGACGCGGCATGGCGATATCCGTCCTCGGTGAGGGGGAGGGGGAGTCGGCTCAACCAACGTCGCGCGTCAAGTGACTCTAAGACGGGGATGCCCGGGGCGAGCCGCCGGTAAGCGTGACCTAACACACGGTGCCGGAGCACAGGGGGCGCACGGGGTCACTTTTCGCGCCCGGGTAGGGGCCCGGCTAGGGGGAGAAAGGGGACGGTACGGACCCGTATCGGGGTCGGGAAGCGCCCTTCGCCCCATATGGCAGGGGAACGTCCGGATAGCGGAACTCCCTGACCGCATAGTGCAGTTGTAAGGTTCAAGTCAAGGTCTGTCTTTTCTCGCGTCTCTCCGGTCAAATGTCGTCACTTGAGACGCGCGCCGCGCGGAACCCCCCGCTCCTATGGAGAAGTTCCGAACTCAGACGTTGCGGCCGCGGGAGGGGAACGACATCAAGTGACCAGCAATTCCGCCAGACGGCGTGCGATTCGCGCTGCCGCCGTCACCGTGACCATGGCCGCATGTGCGACCAGTGCAACCTTCTTCACCGTCACCGCGGCCCAGGCCGAGGGCAAGGCCCCGGCCGCCCCGGTGGCCGACCGGCAGGACCCGACCACTCCTGCCAAGGTCGTCGAGCACGACCTCAAGGGCCCGTTCAGCGAGCAGCAGGCCCAGCAGCGCAAGGCCGCCCTGGACCAGGTCCTCCAGGGCAAGAAGGGCGTCGAGCAGCGCGGCGCCTCCAAGGTCGTCAAGCTCGACGACAAGAAGTACGTCGAGCTCGGCCGCGAGAAGACCGACAAGATCTTCACGATCCTCGTCGAGTTCGGCGACCAGGTCGACAGCACGACCATGCACGACCCGGACGGTCCCGGCCCCAAGCCGGCCGTGCCGAAGTACGGTGGCACGCCCGGTCCGATGCACAACACGATCGCGCAGCCCGACCGTGCCAAGGACAACAGCACGGCCTGGCGCAAGGACTTCAGCCGTGAGTACTTCCAGGACCTGTACTTCGCCAGCGGCGAGGGCAAGCACTCCCTGAAGACGTACTACGAGAAGACCTCCTCGGGCCGCTACTCGGTCGAGGGCGAGGTCGCCGACTGGGTCAAGGTCCCGTACAACGAGGCCCGTTACGGCTCCAACTACTGCGGCCAGTCCAACTGCTCCAACGTCTGGGACACCGTCAAGGACGGCGTCACGGCGTGGGTCGAGGCGCAGAAGAAGGCCGGGAAGACCGACGCCGAGATCAAGGCGAAGCTGGCCCAGTACGACCTGTGGGACCGCTACGACTTCGACGGCGACGGCAACTTCAACGAGCCCGACGGTTACATCGACCACTTCCAGATCGTCCACGCGGGCGAGGACGAGTCGGCCGGCGGCGGCGTGCAGGGCCCCGACGCCCTGTGGGCGCACCGCTGGTACGCCTACGGCACCGCCGCGGGCAAGACCGGCCCGGACAACAACAAGGCCGGCGGCACCCAGATCGGCAACTCCGGCATCTGGGTCGGCGACTACACCATGCAGCCCGAGAACGGCGGCCTCGGTGTCTTCGCCCACGAGTACGGCCACGACCTCGGCCTGCCCGACCTCTACGACACCAGCGGTGGCGGCGAGAACGGCGTCGGCTTCTGGTCCCTGATGTCGGCCGGCTCCTGGCTCGGCACCGGCAAGGACTCCATAGGCGACATGCCGGGCGACATGACCGCCTGGGACAAGCTCCAGCTGGGCTGGCTGAACTACGACACGGCCAAGGCCGCGACGAAGTCCACCCACAAGCTCGGTGTGTCGGAGTTCAACACCAAGGACAAGCAGGCCCTGGTCGTCGAACTGCCGAAGAAGAAGGTCCAGACGGACGTCGTCGCGCCCGCCGAGGGTTCCACCCAGTGGTGGAGCAACATGGGTGACGACCTCAAGAACACCCTCACCCGCTCCGTCGACCTGACGGGCAAGTCGTCCGCCGCCCTGTCCCTCAAGGGCTGGTGGGACATCGAGGCCGACTACGACTACCTCTACACCGAGGTGTCCACGGACGGCGGCGCCACCTGGACGGCCCTCGCCGGCACCGCCGACGGCACGGCCATCCCGGCCGATGCCTCCGGCAGCCCGTCGCTCACCGGTGTCTCGGGCGCCTGGAAGAACCTCAACTTCCCGCTCGACGCCTACGCGGGCAAGAAGGTCGACCTCCGCTTCCGCTACCAGACGGACGGCGGCGCGGGCGGCAAGGGCTTCACGGCCGACGCCCTCACCATCACCGCGGACGGCTCCGCGCTGTTCACCGACGGCGCCGAGAACGGCGACAACGGCTGGACCGGCAAGGGCTTCTCGCGGATCGGCGCCGGCTTCACCAAGGAGTACGCGCAGTACTACCTGGCCGAGAACCGCCGCTACGTGTCGTACGACTCCACCCTCAAGGTGGGCCCGTACAACTTCGGCTTCGGCAACACCAAGCCGGACTGGGTCGAGCACTACCCGTACCAGGACGGTCTGCTCATCTGGCAGTGGGACACCAGCCAGAAGGACAACAACACCAGCGTCCACCCGGGCCAGGGCCTGATCCTGCCGATCGACGCCAACGCCAAGCCCATGAAGTGGGCGGACGGCACCCTGCTGCGGAACAAGATCCAGCCGTACGACGCGGCCTTCAGCGCGTACTCCACGGACGCGTTCACGCTGCACAAGAACGGCGAGTCGCTGTTCCTGAAGCCGAAGCCCGCGAACCTGGTCTTCGACGACCGCACCCCGGGCAAGTACTACTCCGACGAGAACCCGACCGGATCGGTGAAGGTCACTGACACCAACACCAAGATCAAGATCCTGAAGGAGACCTACGACGGTGAGGTCATGACCGTCGAGGTTGGCCCCTCGAAGAAGTAATCCGGTAAATCTGCAGGTCAAAGCATGATCGGCCGTCGCCCTCTAGCGGGCGGCGGCCGATCGCGTTTAGATGCCCCGGTACGAGGTTCTTATTGACGGGGGAGATGGCAGCCATGCCCGGTGGAGGTTTCGTCAGATTGCCAGGCGGCAGCGTGGTCGTTGCGCTCACGCTGCCGAGGCCGTCCGGTGAGGGCGGAAATGTCCGCGTGCTGGTGCACGCCGCGAACCGGGCCCGCGCCCTGACCAGGCTGCGGAACCTCGGCATGCGGGCCGTGTACCTGCGGGGCAACGCGCAGCCGCCCACACCCGACGAGGTGACGGCCGTCCTGCACCATCCTGACGGCCTGCTGTGGCGCGGCGCACCCGACCGGGCACAGGAGCTCTGGCACCCCATCCGGGCCCTGCTGGGCACCTAGGGGGCGCCTGGCCGTCATGCGGGCTCGCGGCGCAAGGCACCGCGCCTCGCCGCGTCGTCCTCGGCCCCGCCCTCGGCCCTGAGGTCCCGGGGAGGCCCCATGGCGCCATGCGCCGTTCCCTGATCCGGCCCGATCGACAGGACACCCCCTCGGGGTGCGGCCGGGTCTCGGAGCCCAGGGAGTGCCGTCAAAGTGGCGTCGGCCGTCCGAAGGGCGGGGCAGGCCCCACCGGCCAGGCGGGACTTTGACGGCACGACCTAGTGCTGTGACCGGGAAGGTTCGCCGGGTTGGGTGGTCAGGCCGCGGTGGGTAGGGGTCTGCCGCCCCAGCGGAGGCCTCTTTCGCTGCGGAT
>NZ_JBEZYV010000028.1:0-97578 GCF_040638905.1 Streptomyces virginiae
TTTCGCCATCCCGCCTCCCCACGCTGCTTGGAGAACTCATTTCCAACCAGCACAACGAGCAACCCGGCGAACCTTCCCGGTCACAGCACTAGGCGCTGTCGAGGATGCTGCCGACCGTTTCCGTGATGCGGTGCTTCCACTTGTGCCGGCGGTTGCAGTACTGGCGCGGGAACCAGCGCCGCTCCTGCGGTATCTGCCGGTTGCACCACTTGCACAGCACCGTGCGGCCCCTGCTCGCGAAATCCCCCATACCGTGACTCTAGCTGCTGTGACCTGTGCTTCAGGCGTGAGGGGGAACGGGTCAGTAGCCCCAGCGCTGACCGACGCTGCTGTCCTGACGGCAGTGGATCGCGCGGCCGTTGGCGTCGCGTCCGGAACTTCCGATGTCGGCCTTTCTGCATATCTGGCCGGCTCTGTAGCAGTTCCCCGCGTTGGAGAGCGGGTAACAGGTGCTGATTTCCTGGGCCTTGGTGGGCTCGGGAGCCGGTGCCGCCGTACGGGTTCGCGTCGGAGCGGGAGGTGCGGGGGCGGGCTTGGTGGCGGCAGGGGCCTGCGTCGTGGGCCGGGGGGCCGGTGCAGCGGTGGTGGGGTCGGCGCTCGCCGTGGGGCTGGCGCTCGGGCTCGGGGAGGTGGGCGCCGCCGAGGGGGTGGCGCCGACCGTGGTGGCGACGCTCGTGCTCGCACTCGGGGCGACGGCGCCGGTGGCGCTCGGGTCGCACGCGCCAATCAGCAGCACGGCGGTGACGGCGGCGAGGGCGCCCCCGTAACGCCTGTTGAGGGTGTTCTTGATGCCGGGCGGACGCATGGCCATCGGTGGCTCCTGGATGGAGGGGACACTTGGGATGGCGAGCAAGATACTCGGCAAGTTGAAGCTTGTACGGGTTAATGCAGAAATTCGAGACGGTGTACGACGACCGCGGGCTCGCGCCCCGGACGCGGGCATGGTCTGGTCATGGCGGCGAGGCTGCGCGCGCCAACGCTTCAATGGTGCCCGTGGAACCCCGAGAGAAGCGGGAGTGCGCGGCGGGCAACCACCGCGTCGGCACGGCTTCCGCGGGGCGAGTGCACCTGTGCAGCCCCCTGCTCCCCACCCCCCCCCGGCGTGGACCGTGCGGGTCAGCGACGCCGGCGGCGACAGTTGGTGGGCCGCCTGCGCGGATCAGCCGCCGCATCCACGGTGCTCTCGCCCGACGCCACCGACTGAGAGGCACACGGCTCCGAAGGCCCGACGCGCCTCCCGTGTTTCAGCAGCTCAGGAGTTCCCGGCTCTTCCGACCAGGCCGGTCGCTATGAGTTCCTTGGTCCTCGCGACTGCTTCCGCAAGCTCGGGGTGCCGGCCCGCGGGCGGGAAGAAGTCGACCGCGCCGACCGCGCCGTGGTTCGCCCACAGGCAGGTGGTCATGGGGAAGGTCTCCCAGACGTTCTTCTGGCAGGTGATCGCGGCCGTCTTGGTGGTGACCGTCTGCGCCTCGCCGACCAGGGTGCGCTCGGCGTCCTCCGCCAAAGATTTGCTGTACACGGTCTTGACGGTCGTGAGCGGGTCCGGAACGGCTCCGTAGAGGTCGTACTCGGCCGCGATGTGAGGGACCGCCACCGTCCGCCCTCCGATGGCAAGACTGATCCTGTCCGGTCCGTGGCAGACGTAGTCCTCGGAGCCGTTCTCCCCTTTGAACTCGGGCAGGGACTCGTCCTCGTGGGCGTTGAGCCCGTACCGGATCGAGCCGCGCTTGCGGTCGCACGTCATGTTCTGGACCGTCGGCACCTGGGACTTGTCGTACCGGATACCGGTGTCCTTGCCGAGCAACTCCGACTCCGGCCCCGATGCGTCGCCGGCGCACCCCACAAGCAGCAGAGCCAGCCCCGCGGCCCCCACTGCGACTTTCCCTCCGCGCACGCTCGCGCCCCCTCGCTGCTCACACCGTCTGATGATCGAACTTCGAAACCATAGGTGAGCAACGCCGGTCGTCCGGCATCCCGTGGGGGAGGGCGGGGCTGTACGCACCTCATGCCCGGCAGCCGGGCGCGAGCGCGAAGGGCCGTCGACGGGGTCTTCCGCGGGGCGGAGACACCGGCGACGGCCCACAGGCGGCCCAGCAGGACGTGAGTCCGTCCTGACCTGCGGCGTACTTAAATGTCGCGGAAGATCTCGATCTGGGCGCCCACCGAGTTGAGGCGTTCGGCCAGTTCCTCGTAGCCGCGGTTGATCACGTAGACGTTGCGCAGCACCGAGGTGCCCTCGGCCGCCATCATCGCGAGGAGGACGACCACCGCCGGGCGCAGGGCCGGCGGGCACATCATCTCCGCGGCGCGCCAGCGGGTGGGGCCCTCGACCAGGACGCGGTGGGGGTCCAGCAGCTGGAGGCGGCCGCCCAGGCGGTTCAGGTCCGTCAGATAGATGGCGCGGTTGTCGTACACCCAGTCGTGGATGAGGGTCTGGCCCTGGGCGACGGCGGCGATGGCCGCGAAGAAGGGGACGTTGTCGATGTTCAGCCCCGGGAAGGGCATCGGGTGGATCTTGTCGATCGGAGCCTCGAGCTTCGAGGGGCGGACCGTCAGGTCCACGAGCCGGGTGCGGCCGTTGTCCGCCGTGTACTCCGCCGAGCGGTCGTGGTCGAGGCCCATCTCCTCCAGCACCGCGAGCTCGATCTCCATGAACTCGATCGGTACCCGGCGGATCGTCAGCTCCGACTCCGTGACGACCGCGGCGGCCAGCAGGCTCATCGCCTCGACCGGGTCCTCGGAAGGGGAGTAGTCCACGTCCACGTCGATGTTCGGGACGCCGTGGACGGTGAGGGTGGTGGTGCCGACGCCCTCGACCTTGACGCCCAGCGCCTCCAGGAAGAAGCACAGGTCCTGGACCATGTAGTTGGACGAGGCGTTGCGGATGACGGTGACACCGTCGTGCCGGGCGGCCGCCAGCAGCGCGTTCTCGGTGACGGTGTCCCCGCGCTCGGTCAGCACGATGGGGCGGTCGGGGGAGACCCCCGCCGCGACCTTCGCGTGGTAGATGCCCTCGGTCGCGGTGATGTCCAGGCCGAAGCGGCGCAGGGCGATCATGTGCGGCTCGATGGTGCGGGTGCCGAGGTCGCAGCCGCCCGCGTACGGCAGACGGAAGGTCTCCATCCGGTGCAGCAGCGGGCCCAGGAACATGATGATGCTCCGGGTCCGGCGGGCCGCGTCCGCGTCCATGGCCTCCATGTCGAGGCGGGCCGGCGGTACCAGCTCCAGGTCCACACCGTCGTTGATCCAGCGGCTGCGGACGCCGATGGAGTTCAGGACCTCCAGCAGGCGGTAGACCTCCTCGATGCGGGCCACCCGCCGAAGTACCGTACGGCCCTTGTTGAGCAGCGAGGCGCAGAGCAGGGCGACGCACGCGTTCTTGCTCGTCTTGACGTCGATGGCGCCGGACAGCCGGCGGCCGCCCACTACGCGCAGGTGCATCGGGCCGGCGTAGCCCAGGGAGACGATCTCGCTGTCGAGAGCTTCACCGATTCGGGCGATCATCTCAAGGCTGATGTTCTGGTTGCCGCGCTCGATCCGGTTCACTGCGCTCTGGCTGGTGCCGAGAGCGTCGGCGAGCTGACTCTGTGTCCAGCCCCGGTGCTGACGGGCGTCACGGATGAGCTTGCCGATGCGTACGAGGTAGTCGTCTGCCATGGGGGAACCGTATCTCAGATATGAGATGACTCCTGCGTCGGGTGTGGCAGACGGGTGTGTTGGACGGCGTGTCGTCGCGCGCTCCCGCGTGTTACTGACCGTCAGGTTCCTGGCGGGGCGCCGCCGTACGCGTGGTGCGGCTGCGGGCCCCGGGGTCCCCCGGCCCGGCGCCTCGGCGACCGAACGCTGTGCGTGCGTGGAGGCCTGCCGCGGCAGTCGGCCGCGCAATTGGCGTAGTTCGCGCAGTGGGCGTAGCTCGCGCAGTCGGGCGGGAATATCGCCCGCGCCCGCTGGTGTCGGACGAGTACTCGCCCGACGAGTACCCGCCTGCCGCATGTATCCGGTTCGAGGTGATACGTACCCCCGAAGGGCCCGCCGACATCGTCGCTTGCGCCTGCGCCCGCGCCCACGCCCTCGCCACGCCCTCGCCGAGCGAACGCCGAAGCGCCCGGGCCGCGCCGTACCGCCTACGCCGCTCCGCGGCGCCCCAGGACCGGTTCCGCCACCAGCCTGGCCAGGCCGCACAAGGTCTGGCCGTGCCGCGCGAAGAGTTCGTCGCGCGAGTCGTAGTGGCCGAGGTCGGTCAGGACGTATGCCGACAGGTCGCACGCCGCGCCCGCTGCGGCCCCCGCTCCGGGACCCGTGCTCGGGCAGGCGGCCGGTGCGGCGCCCCAGTCGATCGCCGTCCGCGACAGCGCCTCGAAGAGGGTCTCCGATCCGGCGTTGGTGAAGCCCCCGCCCTGCTCGGCGGCCACCGGGCGCAGCCCGCCGAGGAGTTCGGACACCGTCAGCCAGGACGCGGGAGCCCCGGCCGCCCCCGCCGGGCTTCCGAGCCGGAACTCCGGCCAGGCCAGCAGTACCTGGTCCGGGACGATCCGGCGCAGCCGCGGGAACCGCGGGTACCAGAACGAGCCGTCCACCAGCAGGCCGTGCACCCGCGTGGGCACCCCGTACGCGCGTGCCACCGCCTCCAGCACGGCCAGCCGCTGGCTGCACGACCCCCGGCCCCGGCGCAGCACCTCCGAGACCGGCCGCCCGTCCTGCACGGAGTACACCGGCCGGACGGCCCGGGAGATCCACGTATGGACGCGGTGCAGGGACTCGACCTGCCGCCCGGCGTCCGCCCCGCCCACCGACCCCGCCGCGTCCGCCGGCCCCGTGCCCAGCTCGCGCACCAGTGCGGCGACCCGGGGGTGCCGCCAGTCCAGGATCCGGGTCGGGGCGGTGCTCCCCGCCGCCGCCCCGCCGGACGCCCTTGTGCCCGTACGGGTCCGACCCCGCGGTCTGAGCAGTGAGCTCGTCATGGACGGCGTCCTTTCGTAGGGCCCTCCCCCGAGGGCTGGACGCATCCTGACAGAAAATCTGAACACGTTCAATGCCGGGTCCGTGCCCGTCCGCACGCATCCGAGCTGCCCCCTGGAAGTGGGATCAGGGCATGCCGAAGTGCCCCTCCCGGCCCCTCGCCCCTCCGGGCGCGGGTGCGTGCCTCGTCGTCGCACCCGGACATGTACTAGAGTTATCTCGACATCGAGATATCTGCCGAAGGCGTACCGCAGCCGCCCCCGCTGGTAAGGGTTACCTAACTTAGCCTTACCTCAGCGGATTGGCCAAGGGGCGTGGCGGCAGGATGCGGTTATACGCGCGAATTCATGCATGAAGGAGACTGTCGTGTCGGCGAACAGCTTCGACGCCCGCAGCACGCTGCAGGTGGGCGACGAGTCGTACGAGATCTTCCGGCTGGACAAGGTCGAGGGCTCCGCCCGCCTGCCCTACAGCCTGAAGGTGCTGCTGGAGAACCTGCTCCGCACCGAGGACGGCGCGAACATCACCGCCGACCACATCCGGGCGCTGGGTGGCTGGGACTCCCAGGCCCAGCCCAGCCAGGAGATCCAGTTCACGCCGGCCCGCGTGATCATGCAGGACTTCACCGGCGTCCCCTGCGTCGTGGACCTCGCCACGATGCGCGAGGCCGTGAAGGCCCTCGGTGGCGACCCGGCGAAGATCAACCCGCTCTCGCCCGCCGAGATGGTCATCGACCACTCGGTCATCGCCGACAAGTTCGGCACGAAGGACGCCTTCGCGCAGAACGTCGAGCTGGAGTACGGCCGCAACAAGGAGCGCTACCAGTTCCTGCGCTGGGGCCAGACCGCCTTCGACGACTTCAAGGTCGTCCCCCCGGGCACCGGCATCGTCCACCAGGTCAACATCGAGCACCTGGCCCGCACGATCATGGTCCGTAACGGCCAGGCGTACCCCGACACCCTCGTCGGCACCGACTCGCACACCACCATGGTCAACGGCCTCGGCGTGCTGGGCTGGGGCGTCGGCGGCATCGAGGCCGAGGCCGCGATGCTCGGCCAGCCGGTCTCCATGCTGATCCCGCGCGTCGTCGGCTTCAAGCTGACCGGCGAGCTGCCCACCGGCACCACCGCCACCGACCTGGTGCTGACCATCACCGAGATGCTGCGCAAGCACGGTGTCGTCGGCAAGTTCGTCGAGTTCTACGGTGAGGGCGTCGCCGCCACCTCCCTCGCGAACCGCGCCACCATCGGCAACATGTCGCCGGAGTTCGGCTCCACCGCCGCGATCTTCCCGATCGACGGCGAGACCCTGAAGTACCTGCGCCTGACGGGCCGCGACGCCCAGCAGGTCGCGCTCGTCGAGGCGTACGCCAAGGAGCAGGGCCTGTGGCTGGACCCGGCCGCCGAGCCGGACTTCTCCGAGAAGCTGGAGCTCGACCTCTCCACGGTCGTCCCCTCCATCGCCGGCCCGAAGCGCCCGCAGGACCGCATCGTCCTCGCCAACGCCGCCGAGCAGTTCGCCCAGGACGTGCGCAACTACGTCGACGACGTGGACGAGGCGGGCAAGGAGTCCTTCCCGGCCTCCGACGCGCCGGCGAACCACCCGAACGGCGCCCCGTCCAAGCCCACCCCGGTCACCCTGGCCGACGGCACCTCCTTCGAGATCGACCACGGCGCCGTCACCGTCGCCGCGATCACCTCCTGCACCAACACCTCGAACCCCTACGTCATGGTGGCCGCGGCCCTCGTGGCCAAGAAGGCGGTCGAGAAGGGCCTGACCCGCAAGCCGTGGGTCAAGACCACCCTGGCCCCGGGCTCGAAGGTCGTCACCGACTACTTCGACAAGGCCGGCCTGACCCCGTACCTCGACAAGATGGGCTTCAACCTCGTCGGGTACGGCTGCACCACCTGCATCGGCAACTCCGGTCCGCTGGACGAGGAGATCTCGAAGGCGATCAACGAGCACGACCTCGCGGTCACCTCGGTGCTCTCCGGCAACCGCAACTTCGAGGGCCGGATCAACCCCGACGTCAAGATGAACTACCTGGCCTCCCCGCCGCTGGTCGTCGCGTACGCCATCGCGGGCTCCATGAAGGTGGACATCACCACCGAGGCCATCGGCATTGACACCGAGGGCAAGCCGGTCTTCCTCAAGGACATCTGGCCCTCGGAGGCCGAGGTCAACGACGTCGTGGCGAACGCCATCGGCGAGGACATGTTCAGCAAGTCCTACAGCGACGTCTTCGCGGGCGACGCCCAGTGGCAGGCGCTGTCGATCCCGACCGGCAACACCTTCGAGTGGGACCCGCAGTCCACCTACGTCCGCAAGCCCCCTTACTTCGAGGGCATGACGATGGAGACCACCCCGGTCTCCGACATCACCGGCGCCCGCGTGCTGGCGAAGCTGGGCGACTCGGTCACCACCGACCACATCTCCCCGGCGGGTGCGATCAAGGCAGACACCCCGGCCGGCAAGTACCTCACCGAGCACGGCGTCGAGCGCCGCGACTTCAACTCGTACGGTTCCCGCCGCGGCAACCACGAGGTCATGATCCGCGGTACGTTCGCGAACATCCGCCTGCGCAACCAGATCGCGCCGGGCACCGAGGGCGGCTTCACCCGCGACTTCACCGTCGAGGGCGCCCCGGTCTCCTTCATCTACGACGCCTCGCAGAACTACCAGGCCGCCGGCATCCCGCTGGTCATCCTGGCCGGCAAGGAGTACGGCTCCGGCTCGTCCCGCGACTGGGCCGCCAAGGGCACCGCGCTGCTCGGCGTCAAGGCCGTCATCGCCGAGTCCTACGAGCGCATCCACCGCTCCAACCTGATCGGCATGGGCGTCCTGCCCCTGCAGTTCCCCGAGGGCGCCACCGCGGCCTCGCTGGGCCTCACCGGCGAGGAGACCTTCTCCTTCACCGGTGTGGAGGAGCTGAACAACGGCACCACCCCGCGCACCGTCAAGGTGACCACCGACACCGGTGTGGAGTTCGACGCGGTCGTCCGCATCGACACGCCGGGTGAGGCCGACTACTACCGCAACGGCGGCATCATGCAGTACGTCCTGCGGAACCTCATCCGCGGCTAAGGGCGCGCCAGGCGGAGCGATCCGCCCTCTGTCGGCACCATAGGGCCGTACCCCTCTCAAGGGGGTGCGGCCCTTCCGCTTTTTTTGCGGCGGCGGTCTCAGGTGACGGACAGGTCTCAACTCGGAAAAGCCGGGGACGATCCTTGTGCACGATCTTGCTCAGCCGAGCGGAAGTGGACTATACCTGTGCCCGTCCGGGGCCACTGCGTGACGAGCGGCTCCGGGCCGGGGGATGCCGGGGGACCTGCGGTGATGCCCGCATGCACGGCAACTGCCGCGATTTCCGGCCTCCTTCACACTCCTGACGAAGGCGAGGACATGAGCATGGGATCCACTGGTGAGGGCTTCGGCCGCCGTGATCTGATCAAGCGTTCCGCAGCGCTCGGACTGATCAGCGTGCCGACGATGAGCTTCCTGTCCGCCTGCGCCTCCGGCGGGGGGGACACCACGAAGGGCCCCGACAAGGGGGTCGTGTCCAAGGAGAACCCCTTCGGCGTCGCCAAGGGCGGCACGATGGACGTCGTCGTCTTCAAGGGCGGCTTCGGCGACGACTACGCGAAGGCCTGGGAGGCCGCCTTCGACAAGAAGTGGGGCACCACCAGCTCCCACCTCGGCACCCAGGAGATCACCGGAAAGCTCCAGACCCGCTTCAACGGCGGCAACCCGCCGGACGTCGTCGACAACTCCGGCGCCCAGAGGATCAAGCTGGACGTGCTCTTCAAGAGCAACCAGCTCGCCGACCTCACCCCGGTGCTCGACGCGCCCTCGCTCGACGACCCCGCCAAGACCGTCCGCGACACGCTCATCGCGGGCACCGTCGAACAGGGCACGCAGGGCGGCAAGTTCGTCTCGCTGAACTACGTCTACACGGTCTACGGCTTCTGGTACTCCGGGAAGCTCTTCAAGGAGAAGGGCTGGGCGCCGCCCAAGACCTGGGACGAGTTCCTCGCGGTGTGCGCGAAGGCGAAGGAGGCCGGCCTCGGCGGCCTCGCCCACCAGGGCAAGTACCCGTACTACATCAACGTCGTCATCATGGACCTGATCGCCAAGAAGGGCGGTCTGGAGGCCATGAAGGCCGTCGACAACCTGGAGCCGAACGCCTTCGAGGGCAACGCGGCCGCCCTCGCCGCCGTCGAGGCGGTCTACGAGGTCGTCGAGAAGGACCTGCTCCTCCCGGGCACGAACGGCCTGACCCACACCGAGTCCCAGACCGCCTGGAACCAGTACAAGGCCGCCTTCATCCCCTCCGGCTCCTGGCTGGAGAACGAGCAGCTCAAGCAGACGCCCGAAGACTTCGACATGCAGTTCCTGCCGGTCCCCCCGCTCGCCGACAGCAAGCTGCCCTTCGAGGCGATCCGGGCCGGCGCCGGCGAACCCTTCATCGTCCCGGAGAAGGCCGCCAACAAAGCCGGCGGCCTGGAGTTCATCCGTTCGATGCTGTCGCGCGAATGGTCGACCATCTTCGCCCAGCAGGCCAACTCGCTCACCGTGGTCAAGGACGGCGTGGACCCGGGCGTGAAACTGCGGCCCGGCACCCAGTCGGCGGTCACCGCCCTCAAGGCGGCGGGAACGAACACCTTCAACTACCTTTATCCCGACTGGTACAGCGAGATGGACACGGCGATCCAGGACGCCTCCAACGAGCTCATGGCCAAGCGGATTCAGCCGAAGGAGTGGATCAAGCGGGCCCAGGCGGCGGTCAACAAGGCGGCGCAGGATCCCAACGCCAAGAACAACCGTCGCAGCTGACAACGCGCCCCACCGGTCACCGGCACACCAGGGACGGACACCATGAGCCAAGTAGTCCAGGGCAGGGGACGGGCCGGCTTCGTCGCCGGCTTCCTCCTCGCACCCCTCGCGCTGTATCTGACCTTCGTCATCTGGCCGTACGTACAGACGTTCGGCTACTCCTTCACCAACTGGACGGGCCAGTCGCCGACCTTCGACTTCGTCGGCGTCGAGAACTACTCCGCCCTGATGAAGGACGAGGTCTTCCGCGGAGCCCTCTGGAACAACCTGCTGCTCCTGGTGTTCGTCCCCGTGGTCACCATCCTGCTCGCCCTCTTCTTCGCCTTCATGGTGAACGCGGGCGGACGGGGCGGGGCCGGCGGGGTGCAGGGCGTGGCCGGCTCGCGCCTGTACAAGGTCGTCTACTTCTTCCCGCAGGTTCTTTCCCTCGCGATCCTCGCCGTGCTCTTCGGCGCCGTGTACCGCACCGACGAGGGGGGTCTGCTCAACGGCGTCCTCATCCGGCTCGGTGTCGTCGACCGGCTCCATCCCATCGAATGGCTGAACGAGCCGAGGCTCGTCCTGTGGTGCCTGCTCCTCGTGGTGGTCTGGCACGGCGTGGGCTTCTACCTCGTCCTGTTCTCCGCCGCCATGCAATCCGTCCCCAAGGACATCTACGAGGCGGCCCTCCTCGACGGGGCGGGGCGCGCCCAGACCTTCTTCAAGGTCACCCTGCCCCTGCTGTGGGACTCCGTGCAGACCTCCGCGGTCTACCTGGGCATCGCCGCCATGGACATGTTCGTCCTGGTGTCGACCATGACCTCGGGCCAGTTCGGCGGCGGCCCCGACCACCACAGCGAGGTCATGGCCACGGTCCTGATGAGGAACTTCCTCTACTTCGGCAAGAGCGGGTACGCCTGCGCCATGGGCGTGGTCATGCTCGTCCTCACCATGATCCTTTCCGTCATCACGCTGCGCGCCACCCGCCGCGAGCGCATCGAGTTCTGAGCGGGAGACCGTCATGACCACAGTGATCAAGGCTCCGGGCGAATCCGCTGCGGAGCGGTCCGGGGGAGCCGGCCCCGGCGGGGAACGGGGCGGCGGACGCTCCGAGGGCATGGTCCTCAACGTCTTCTCCCACGGCTTCCTCGTCGTCTGGGCCGTACTGATCGTGCTGCCGCTGATCTGGCTGGCGCTCGGCTCCTTCAAGACCGACGCGCAGATCGGCGGCTCCGCCCTCAGCTGGCCGGCGAACTGGAACTTCGACGCGTTCGGCAGGGCCTGGGACAAGGGCATCGGCGACTACTTCGCCAACACCCTCGTGGTGATGGTGTTCTCCGTGCCGCTGACGATGCTGCTCGGCTCGATGGCGGCGTACGTCCTGGCCCGCTACCCCTTCCCGGGCAACCGGTTCATCTACTACTTCTTCGTCAGCGGGGCGATGTTCCCCGTCTTCCTCGCGCTCGTCCCGCTGTTCTTCATGGTCAAGCGGTTCGACATGCTGAACACGTACCAGGGCCTGATCCTCGTCTACGTGGCGTACTCGATGCCGTTCACCGTCTTCTTCATGCACTCGTTCTTCCGCACGCTGCCGACGGCGGTGCACGAGGCGGCGGTGATCGACGGCGCCTCCGACACCCGGATCTTCTTCCAGGTGATGGTGCCGATGGCCAAGCCCGGCCTGATCAGCGTCGGGATCTTCAACGTCCTGGGCCAGTGGAACCAGTACATCCTGCCCTCCGTGCTGATGCAGCCCCAGACCGGGTCGGACCCCGAGCGCTACCTGCTCACCCAGGGCCTGATCCAGCTCCAGCAGCAGCAGGGCTACGAGACCGACCTGCCCGTGCTCTTCGCCGGTGTGACCATCGCGATGATCCCGATGCTGGTGGTCTACCTCTCCTTCCAGCGGCAGATCCAGGCGGGCCTCACCTCGGCGACGCTGAAGTAGCGGCCCGGCCCGGCGTCAGGTGCGGTCCGAGACCTTCCGCAGCTGGTACAGCCTCCTGGAATCCGGGTCGCCGATCTCCTGCTGGATCCGGGGCTGCCGGGCGGTGCCGCCGACGCTCCAGGCGGGCCAGGTGCACCCCGGGACGTCCACGCGGACCCTCTGCGCCCAGACGCCACGGCCGCTCCCGTAGGCCCAGGTACCGGAGCCCGAGCAGCTCGGCGACGGGCCGCCGCCGGGGTGGTCGAAGGCGCTGCGCCCGCCGACGCCCGAGGCGGTGACCCGGCCGTCCGGGGTGAAGGCGAGGGTGTTGCCCGTGTGGTCGATCCAGCTGCCGGTCATGGTCCGCGGCCCGATCCGAGGCGGCTCGTAGGCGGGCAGCAGACCGACGGCGAGTCCCAGTGCGCCGACCAGGCCCGTCCCCGCCACCACCGCCGAGCCCCACACCGCCACCCGGCGGGTCAGCCCCTCGCCCCGGGGCAGGGCGATCAGCGCGCCCAGGGAGATCGAGGCCGTGGCCGAGGCCCAGAAGACCAGCGTGGGGCGCGTCTGCGCGTCGTTGTAGGTCGCGAAGATCAGGACGGGCGGCGCCGGCAGGGCCGCCACCACAGCGGGGCCGGCCACCACGCCACGCGCCCGCCGAGCCCCCGGGCGAGGAGGTCGGCCAGCGCGACCGCGGGCAGCACGAAGACCAGCGAGAGCAGGAACGAGGCGACGCCGACGAGGGGTGCGGCGGCGGCCGGGGCCCCCGTGATGCGGCCGTAGTCGGGGGGAGTGTCCGGCGGCGGCTGCGTGCGCACGTACAGCAGGACCACCACGACGGCGAGCGCGACCTCCAGGCACCCCACCAGCGTCGAGACCACCAGGACGCGGCCGTACGACCGTTTCCGCTGCATGCGCGATCCCCCTCCGGGCACGGCGGACCGGCGCGTCGGCCCGGCCGGCGAAGACCCCGACCCATACCGCCAGTCGGACTGAACGTGTTCAATTCATCTCCCGCGGGTACTTTCCCCGCCGCGGCTGCCTCGCGGAGCCGAGCGGTCACGGACACAGCCGTCCGGTCACGCGGAAGGGGGAATGCGCGATGGACGCAGCGGGAGCGCGCGGGCAGTGGTACGCCGCTGCCGTGCGGCTCGGGGGAAGGGCGGCCGATCGGCCCGGTCGGCGGGTCAGCCGGTTGGTCGACGGCGGGTCACACCGTCATGGCAGGCGCCGGTCCGGCCGGAAGGGCCGCGGGGGACCGGCGCCTCGGCGACCATAACGCGATCCGGTGGGCGAATCCCTCCCTCTTCCAGCCGATTGGTCCGATTCGTGTCGTGTCAGCCTCTTGACGTGCGGATGCGCAAAGGCTCGACTTAAGGTTCACAAGTTGGAGAGACGCCGGGGTCTCGGAGCGCGTAGCCGAGGCGTGTCCCGGCCGGGGGGCGACGGCTGGCCGTCGCTAATGGGCAGGAGTGGATGAGTCGTGCAGACTCCCGGATCGCAGTCGTCACTGCACCGCGCGAATCTCGAACGGGTCGTACGGGCGGTGCGGCTCGCGGGGTCGCTGACCCAGGCGGAGATCGCCCGTACCACCGGACTGTCGGCGGCCACGGTCTCCAACATCGTCCGGGAGCTGAAGGACGGCGGGACCGTCGAGGTCACCGACACCTCGGCCGGCGGCCGGCGGGCGCGGAGCGTGTCGCTGAGCGGTGACGCGGGCATCGTGATCGGCGTCGACTTCGGCCACACCCACCTGAGGGTGGCCGTCGGCAACCTCGCCCACCAGGTGCTGGCCGAGGAGTCCGAACCGCTGGACGTCGACGCCTCCTGGGCGGACGGCTTCGACCGGGCGGAAGCCCTGGTCGGCCGGCTGATCGACGGCATAGGGGTCGGACTGGACAAGGTCATCGGCGTCGGCCTCGGCGTCCCCGGCCCGATCGACGTGGAGTCCGGCACCCTGGGCTCGACCGCGATCCTGCCGGGCTGGGCGGGGATCAACCCCCGCCAGGAGCTCTCACAGCGCCTCGGCGTGCCCGTCTACGTGGACAACGACGCGAACCTCGGCGCCCTCGGTGAACTCGTTTGGGGGAGCGGGCGGGGAGTGAAGGACCTGGCCTACATCAAGGTGGCCAGCGGCGTCGGCGCCGGCCTGGTCATCAACGGCCAGATCTACCGCGGACCGGGCGGCACGGCGGGCGAGATCGGGCACATCACGCTGGACGAATCGGGCCCGGTCTGCCGCTGCGGCAACCGCGGCTGCCTGGAGACCTTCGCCGCGGCCCGGTACGTCCTGCCGCTGCTCCAGGGCACGCACGGACCGGAGTTGACGATGGAGCGGGTGGTCGAGCTGGCCCGCGAGGGGGACCCCGGCTGCCGCCGGGTGATCAGCGACGTCGGCCGCCACATCGGCAGCGGAGTGGCCAGCCTGTGCAACCTCCTCAACCCCAGCCGTGTGGTGCTGGGCGGCTCGCTGGCGGAGGCCGGTGAACTCGTCCTGGCGCCCATCCGTGAATCAGTGGGGAGGTACGCGATTCCCAGTGCGGCCCGGCAGTTGTCGGTGCTGACGGGGTCCCTGGGCGGGCGCGCCGAGGTGCTGGGCGCACTGGCGCTGGTGTTGAGTGAGATGGGCGATTCGACACTTTTGTCAGATCATGGAAGTGGAGTGCGAGCTCCAGCCGTCTTGCCTTCAGGTAGATAACGAATGGCACCGTTGTCATCTCGTTAAGAATTCACTCCTTGACGGCAAAACGCGGCCGGGGTTGACTCACATCCACCTCGGCCGCGGCGTAGCGGCCTCGTCAGGGAGGTTCAAGTAATGAACACGCGTATGCGCAGAGCTGCCGTAGCCGTTGCCGCCGGCGCCATGGCCGTTTCCCTCGCCGCTTGTGGCAGTGCCAAGGAGGCCGGCGACAAGACGAAGGAGTCCTCCGGCGCTGCCAAGGGCGACGCGATCAAGGTCGGGCTGCTCCTGCCGGAGAACCAGACCGCGCGTTACGAGAAGTTCGACAAGCCGCTCATCGAGAAGAAGGTCGCCGAGCTCACCGGCGGCAAGGGCGAGGTCGTCTACGCCAACGCCAAGCAGGACGCGACCACGCAGAACTCCCAGGTCGACACGATGATCACCAACAAGGTGGACGTCCTGATCATCGACGCGGTGGACTCCAAGGCCATCGCCGGCTCGGTCAAGAAGGCCAAGGACGCCGGCATCCCGGTCGTCTCCTACGACCGCCTGGCCGAGGGTCCGATCGACGCCTACACCTCCTTCGACAACGAAGAGGTCGGCAAGGTCCAGGGCAAGGCCCTGCTGGAGGCGCTGGGCGACAAGGCCAAGGACGGCCAGATCGTCATGATGAACGGTTCGGTCACCGACCCGAACGCCAAGCTCTTCAAGTCCGGCGCGCACTCCGAGCTCGACGGCAAGGTGAACGTCGGCAAGGAGTACGACACCGTCGAGTGGAAGCCGGAGAACGCCAACACCAACATGGCGGCCGCGCTCTCCGCGCTCGGCAAGGACAAGATCGTCGGCGTCTACTCCGCCAACGACGGCATGGCCGGCGGCATCATCACCGCCCTCAAGGCCGCCGGCGTCAACCCCCTGCCGCCGGTCACCGGCCAGGACGCCGAACTCGCCGGTGTGCAGCGCATCGTGGCGGGCGAGCAGTTCATGAGCGTCTACAAGCCGTACGCCCCCGAGGCCGAGGCCGCCGCGAAGATGGCCGTCGCCCTCGCCAAGGGCGGGAAGCCCGAAGGCACCACCTCCACGGTCGACAGCCCCACCACCAAGGGCGTCCCCTCCGTGCTGATCCCCGTCGTCTCGCTGACCAAGGGCAACATCAAGGACACCGTCGTCAAGGACGGCGTCTACACGGTCGACGAGATCTGCACCGACAAGTACGCGGCCGCCTGCGCCGCCCTCGGCCTGAAGTAAGGCCCCCGCCGCCTGCCCACGAGGCGGCCCCACACACCTGACCGGCGTCCCGCCCCTCCTCACCCCGCCACCCGGCGGGGCGCCGGGCAGAAACGTTCCCCCATTCGCCCCGCTCCTGCTCTTCTGCACGACATCCCCGCCGGTCAGGCGGCGAAGGAGATGGTTCATGTGTCCGCTGCGCCCGTGCTGGCGTTGCGAGGGGTCTCGAAGCGGTTCGGCGCCGTTCAGGCCCTGACCGACGTAGAACTCGAGATCCACTCCGGTGAAGTGGTCGCCCTCGTCGGCGACAACGGTGCCGGCAAGTCCACGCTGGTCAAGACGATCGCCGGCGTGCACCCCATCGATGACGGCGTCATCGAGTGGGAAGGGCGTCCGGTCTCCATCGGCAAGCCCCACGACGCCCAGAACCTGGGCATCGCGACGGTCTACCAGGACCTGGCGCTGTGCGACAACATCGATGTCGTCGGCAACCTGTTCCTCGGCCGTGAGCTCAAGAAGTTCGGCGTCCTCGACGAGGTGGAGATGGAGCGCCGCGCCCGCGAGCTCCTGACCACGCTGTCCATCCGGATCCCCAGTGTCCGGATCCCCATCGCCTCGCTGTCGGGCGGTCAGCGCCAGACCGTGGCGATCGCCCGCTCCATGCTGGGCGAGCCCCAGCTCGTCATCCTCGACGAGCCCACCGCCGCCCTCGGCGTCGAGCAGACCGCTCAGGTGCTCGACCTCGTGGAGCGGCTGCGCGAGCGGGGCCACGCCGTCATCCTCATCAGCCACAACATGGCCGATGTGAAGGCCGTCGCCGACAAGGTGGCGGTCCTGCGGCTGGGCCGCAACAACGGTGTCTTCAACGTCGCCGACACCTCGCAGGAAGAGATCATCTCCGCCATCACCGGTGCCACGGACAACGCCGTGACCCGCCGGGCGGCCCGCACCTCGGAGGCCGGCAAGTGAGCACCCAGAACCCTGCCACCGATCCACTGGACAAGGGCCACGTCGACCCGGTCAACCCCGCGGCCGCGCACGACGCGATCCCGGCCGTGGACCCCCGCCTGCTCGTCCGCGAGGAGGGCCTCGCCGGGTACGTGGGCGAGTTCAAGCGCAAGATGAAGGCCGGCGACCTGGGCTCCCTCCCGGTCGTCATCGGCCTGATCGTCATCTGGTCCATCTTCCAGGGGCTGAACTCGAACTTCCTCTCCCCGGAGAACCTGACCAACATCGCGATCACGATGACCGGCACCGGCATGATCGCCATCGGCATCATCTTCGTGCTGCTGCTCGGCGAGATCGACCTCTCGGTCGGCTCGGTCAGCGGTGTCTCGGGCGCCATCGTCGCCGTCCTCGCCGTCACCCACGGCATGAACGAATGGCTGGCCATCCTCGCGGCCGTGGTGGGAGGCGCCCTGATCGGCTGCATCCACGGCTTCTTCTTCGCCAAGGTGGGCGCCCCGGCCTTCGCCGTCACCCTGTCGGGCCTGCTCTTCTGGCTCGGCGCGATGCTGCAGATCCTCGGCAGCAACGGCACGATCAACATCGACTCCGACGGCGTGGTCGGCCAGCTGACCACGTACTTCTTCTCGGACGTGGCCGTCGCCTACGGGCTGGCCGCGCTCGCGGTGGCCGGCTACTTCCTCGCGGCCTTCCTCGACGCGAGGCGTCGCGAGACGGCCGGGATGCCCTCCCGGCCGCTCACCGAGATCCTGCTGCGCACCGGCCTGCTCGCCCTGTGCGCGTTCGGTCCCGCCGTGCTGTTCAACCAGTACAAGGGCCTGCCGCTCGCGGTGGTGCTCTTCCTGCTGGCCCTGGTCGTCACGGACTTCCTGCTGCGCCGCACGACCTTCGGGCGAAACGTTTTCGCGCTGGGTGGCAGCGTCGAGGCCTCCCGCCGCGCGGGCATCAACGTCACCCGGATCCGGATCACGGTCTTCGCGATCTCCAGCACCTTCGCCGCCATCGGCGGCCTGTTCTGGGCCTCCAAGATCGCGGCGGCCAACCAGAGCGCCGGCGCCGGCGACCTGCTGATGAACGTGATCGCGGCGGCCGTCATCGGCGGCACCAGCCTCTTCGGCGGCCGCGGCCGGACCTGGAACGCCCTCCTCGGTGTCATGGTCATCGTCTCGATCCAGTACGGTCTGGCACTGGAAGGCATCGCGACGCCGATCCAGTACATGATCACCGGTGCGGTCCTGCTGGCCACCGTGGTGATCGACTCGGTCACCCGCAAGACCCAGAAGACGGCCGGACGCGCCTGACCGCGCGCCCGACCGCCCGCCGGTACCGGTCGCGGCGGTAAGAACGGTCACAGTGCCCGGCGCCACCTCAAGTGGCGCCGGGCATCCGTGCGTAGAAAAGCGGGCACTCCTGTGCGGGTATGCGCCCGTATGCGATGTGTGGCCGTGGGGTGGTGCGTACATGTATGACAAAGGTGTGACCCCACAGGGACGGCCCGATGACCGCGCCCGCGAACGGAACATTAGACTCGACAGACCAGCAAGCAACTGCAAGGAGGCACGGGTGCTGCTGACCCGCATCAAGGGACCGCGCGATCTGGACCGGCTCAGCCAGGAGGAGCTGATCCAGCTCGCGGCCGAGATCAGGTCCTTCCTCGTCGACGCCGTCTCCAAGACCGGCGGGCACCTCGGCCCCAACCTCGGCGTGGTCGAACTGACGATCGCCCTGCACCGGGTCTTCGAATCGCCCAAGGACAAGGTCCTCTTCGACACCGGCCACCAGGCCTACGTCCACAAGCTCCTCACGGGGCGCCAGGACTTCGCCGGCCTGCGCACCAAGAACGGTCTGTCCGGCTACCCCTCACGCGCCGAGTCCGACCACGACGTGATCGAGAACTCGCACGCCTCCACCGTCCTCGGCTGGGCCGACGGCCTCGCCAAGGCCAACGAGGTGCTGGGGCGCGAGGACCACCACGTCGCCGCCGTCATCGGCGACGGCGCCCTGACCGGCGGTATGGCCTGGGAGGCGCTGAACAACATCGCCGCCGCCAAGGACCGCCCGCTCGTCATCGTCGTCAACGACAACGAGCGCTCCTACGGCCCCACCATCGGCGGCCTCGCCAACCACCTGGCCACCCTGCGCACCACCGACGGCTACGAGCGCTTCCTCGCCCGCGGCAAGGAACTCCTGGAGCGCACCCCGGTCGTCGGCAAGCCGCTCTTCGAGACCCTGCACGGCGCGAAGAAGGGCCTCAAGGACTTCATCGCCCCGCAGGGCATGTTCGAGGACCTGGGCCTGAAGTACATCGGCCCCATCGACGGCCACGACATCGAGGCCCTGGAGTCCGCCCTGCAGCGCGCCAAGCGCTTCAGCGGCCCGGTCATCGTGCACTGCCTCACCCAGAAGGGCCGCGGCTACACCCCGGCCCTGGAGCACGAGGCGGACCGTTTCCACGCCGTCGGTGTGATCCACCCCGACACCGGCCTGCCGGTCAAGACCGCCGCCGCCAGCTGGACCTCCGTCTTCGCCGACGAGATGGTCAAGATCGGCCACGAGCGATCGGACATCGTCGGCATCACCGCGGCCATGCTCCACCCGGTCGGCCTCAACAAGTTCGCCGAGGCCTTCCCGGACCGCATCTACGACGTCGGCATCGCCGAGCAGCACGGCGCGACCTCCGCGGCCGGCCTCGCCACCGGTGGCGTCCACCCCGTCTTCGCGGTGTACGCGACCTTCCTCAACCGCGCCTTCGACCAGGTCCTGATGGACGTCGCCCTGCACAAGTGCGGCGTCACCTTCGTCCTGGACCGCGCCGGTGTCACCGGCGACGACGGCGCCTCCCACAACGGCATGTGGGACATGTCCATCCTCCAGGTCGTTCCCGGCCTGCGCCTGGCCGCACCGCGCGACGCCGAGCAGCTGCGCGCACAGCTCCGCGAGGCCGTCGAGGTCAAGGACGCCCCGACCGTGGTCCGCTTCTCCAAGGGCGTCGTCGGCCCCGCCGTCCCGGCCGTCGGCCGGATCGGCGGCATGGACGTGCTGCGCGCCCCGCGCGCCGAGGTCACCCACCCCCTCGGCCCTTCGGGCCTGGGGGGACCCCTTGGGGACGTACTGCTCGTCTCGGTCGGCGCCCTCGCCCCGATGTGCCTGGAGATCGCCGACCTGCTCGACAAGCAGGGCATCTCGACGACCGTCGTGGACCCCCGCTGGGTCAAGCCCGTGGACGAGGCCATGGCCCCGCTCGCGGACCGGCACCGCGTGGTCGTCACCGTCGAGGACAACGGCCGCGCCGGCGGCGTGGGCTCCGCCGTCTCGCAGGCCCTGCGCGACGCGGGTGTCGACGTACCCCTGCGCGACTTCGGCATCCCGCAGCGCTTCCTCGACCACGCCCTGCGCAAGGAGATCCTGGCGGAGATCGGCCTGACCGCACCGGACATCGCCCGGCAGGTCACCGGCCTGGTCGCCAAGCTGGACGGCCGCTACGACAGCGAGCCGGCCGCCACCGTCGACTAGGACGGGTACCGCCACTAGATCGCCGCGCGGTTGCACGTCACGGGCCGGGAGATCACTCTTGAGGAGTGGGCCTCCCGGCCCGTTCGCGTGCGTCGACACCTTTCGGAGGTGCGTCGGTGAGTAGGGATATGAACAGCCCCTTCCGCACCAAGACGGTGGAGCAGTCCATCCGCGACACGGAGGAGCCGGAACACGCGCTCCGCAAGTCGCTCTCCGCCTGGGACCTGACGGTGTTCGGTGTGGGTGTCATCATCGGCACCGGCATCTTCGTCCTCACGGGCATCGCGGCCCGGAACAACGCCGGACCCGCCACCGCCCTCGCCTTCGTGGCCGCGGGCATCGTCTGCGCCCTCGCGGCGCTCTGCTACGCCGAGTTCGCGTCCACCGTCCCGGTGGCCGGATCGGCGTACACGTTCTCGTTCGCCTCCCTCGGCGAGGTGCCCGCCTGGATCATCGGCTGGGACCTGGTCCTGGAGTTCGCCCTCGGCACCGCCGTCGTGGCGGTCGGCTGGTCCGGGTACGTGCGCCACCTGATGCACACCAACATCGGCTGGGACCTGCCCGTCGCGCTGTCCGGACGCGAGGAGGGAGGGGCCTTCGACCTGTTGGCCTTCCTGCTGGTCCTGGCGTTGACCGCGATCCTGATCGTCGGGACGAAGTTGTCGGCGAGGATCACGGCGATCGTCGTGGCCATCAAGGTCACCGTCGTGCTGCTGGTCATCGTCGCAGGCCTGTTCTTCATCAAGGCCGAGAACTACTCGCCGTTCATCCCGCCGGCCCAGCCGCAGCCCGCGGGTGGTGGCGGCTGGGACGCGCCGCTGATCCAGGTGCTGTTCGGGTACGCGCCCACCAACTTCGGCATCATGGGCATCTTCACCGCGGCCTCGCTGGTCTTCTTCGCCTTCATCGGCTTCGACGTCGTGGCCACCGCCGCCGAGGAGACCAGGAACCCCCAGCGGGACATGCCGCGCGGCATCATCGGCTCGCTGTTGATCTGCACCGTGCTCTACGTCGCCGTGACGCTGGTGGTCACCGGCATGCAGAAGTACACGGAGATGTCGCCGTCCGCCCCGCTCGCCGAAGCCTTCAAATCCGTGGACCAGCCCTTCTTCGCCGGTGCCATCAGTCTCGGGGCGTCGGTCGGTCTGATCACCGTGTGCATGATCCTGCTGCTCGGCCAGACCCGGGTGTTCTTCGCGATGAGCCGTGACGGACTGCTGCCGCGCTTCTTCTCCGTCACCCACCCGAAATACCGGACCCCTTACCGGGCGACCATCCTGCTCGGCGTGTTCATCGCCGTACTCGCTGGCTTCATCAGCCTCGGGGAACTCGCCGAACTGGTGAACATCGGTACGCTCTTCGCCTTCGTGGTCGTCGCGCTCGGCGTGATCATCCTGCGCCGGACCCGCCCCGACCTCCACCGGGCCTTCCGCACCCCCTGGGTGCCGGTGGTCCCGATCCTGTCGATCGCGGCCTCGCTGTGGCTGATGCTCAACCTGCCGACCGAGACCTGGGCCCGGTTCGGCATCTGGATGGCCGGCGGCTTCGTCGTCTACTCCTTCTACGGCGTATGGCACAGCCGCCTGAGCCGGCAGGAGACCGAAGGCCCCGGAGTCGCCACGAGTACGCCCGGCACCACACCGAAGCCCCCGGCACCGGGCGCCTGACACGCGGCACCGGGCAACGGGCGGATTCAGCCGGCCTTGGCGGGAGACTTCTTCGCCGAGGCCGGTATCTGCTGGTCCGTGCGCAACGCCTCCCACAGCTCGGTCGCCTGCGGCTCGGCCACCACCACGCGGTTGCGGTCCACCTTGTCGTAGGCGACCGGCAGCATGATGGTCTCCATCGTCTCCGGATTCACGCCCTTCATGCTCTGCGCGAAGTCGGACAGCGCGGTGAGCGAGGCCAGGTCGGAGTCCGTGGTCAGCGACTTGGTGCCGGCGTCCGCGAGCTTGTAGAGCCGCGCCGGGTTGCCCAGGGCGTCCTGCTTCTTGACCTCCGACAGCATCGCCAGCATGAACTGCTGCTGCAGGCCTATGCGTCCGAGGTCGCTGCCGTCGCCGTAGCCGTACCGGGTACGGACGAACTTGAGCGAGTCGGCCCCGTTCAGCCGGTGCGTGCCCGCGTCGAGCTTCAGACCGCCCTTGGCGCCGCTCATCGGCTTGTCCAGGGTCACGGTGACCCCGCCCAGCGCATCCACCAGGCCCTTGAAGCCGGCGAAGTCCACCTCGACGAAGTGGTCCACGCGCACGCCGGACATCTGTTCGACGGTGTTGACCACGCAGGCCGGGCCGGCCAGCGAGTAGACGGAGTTGAACATGACCCGCTTCGCGGACGGAACGGACTTGCCGTCCCGGTCCTTGCACTCGGGCCGGGTGATCAGGGTGTCGCGGGGGATGCTCACCGCGGTGGCCTTCGCCCGGCCCTCGGGTATGTGCACCAGCATCGCGGTGTCCGAGCGGGCCCCGCTGACCGCGCCGTGGTCGAGGTCCGCGTTGGCCCCGGCCCGCGAGTCCGAGCCGAGCACCAGGATGTTCTGCGCGTTCGCGACCACCTTGGCGGGCCGGTTGTCCCCGATCGCCTGGTCCAGGTCGACGCTGTCGATGTTGCCGTTGAGATGGCTGTACGTCCACCAGCCCGCCCCGGCCGCGCCCAGGATCAGCACGGCGACCAGCAGCAGGGTGATCCGCAGAATGCGGCGTCGGCGGCGCCTGGGCCGCGCGTGCGTTTCCGTCATGGGGGTGAATCTTAGACAGGTATTCGAACGGCCGGATCCCGCCCCCCGGGAGGAGCGGGCCCGGCCGTCGAACAGCCGCCTGCGACCCGGACTACGCCGGGACGCTCGCGATGCCGGGGGCGAGGAACTTCTTGCCGTTCACGCGCTCCGAGACGCCCTCACGGTCCAGGTACGGCGTGATGCCGCCCAGGTGGAAGGGCCAGCCGGCACCGGTGATGAGGCAGAGGTCGATGTCCTGGGCCTCGGCCACGACACCCTCCTCCAGCATCAGACCGATCTCCTGCGCCACCGCGTCCAGGACGCGGTCGCGGACCTGCTCCTCCGTCAGGACCGAGTCGCCCTGCACCAGGAGCGCGGCGACCTCGGGGTCCAGCTCCGGCTTGAAGTTGTTCTCTGCGGAGTAGACGTAGAAGCCGCGCTTGCCCGCCTCGACCACGCGCTTGAGGTTCGGGGAGACGGTGAAACGCTCCGGGAAGGAACGGTTCAGGGTCTCGGAGACGTGCAGACCGATCGCCGGGCCCACGAGTTCCAGCAGCACCAGCGGGGACATCGGCAGGCCGAGCGGCTCGATGGCCTTCTCCGCCGTCGCGACCGGGGTGCCCTCGTCGATCACGTTCTGGATCTCGCCCATGAAGCGGGTCAGGATGCGGTTCACGACGAACGCCGGGGCGTCCTTGGTGAGGACCGCGGTCTTCTTCAGCTTCTTGGCGACACCGAAGGCCGTGGCCAGCGAGGCGTCGTCGGTCTGCTCGCCGCGCACGATCTCCAGGAGCGGGAGGATCGCGACCGGGTTGAAGAAGTGGAAGCCGACCACGCGCTCCGGGTGCTGGAGCTTCGAGGCCATCTCCGACACCGACAGCGAGGAGGTGTTGGTGGCGAGGATCGCGTGCGCCGGGGCGACCGCCTCGACCTCCGCGAACACCTTCTGCTTGACG
Organism: Streptomyces virginiae; assembly: GCF_040638905.1. Classification (GTDB taxonomy): domain Bacteria; phylum Actinomycetota; class Actinomycetes; order Streptomycetales; family Streptomycetaceae; genus Streptomyces; species Streptomyces virginiae_B. Next base: position 23,757 of record NZ_JBEZYV010000028.1, read on the forward strand.
GACATCTCCTCGAACACGGCCTCGATGATGAAGTCCGCGTCCGCGAAGCCCTCGGCCTTGTCCAGGACACCGGTCACCAGGGCGGTCAGGCGGTTGGCCTTGTCCTGGTTGATGCGGCCCTTGCCGAGCAGCTTCTGGATCTCGGCGTGGACGTAGCCCACGCCCTTGTCCACGCGCTCCTGGTCGATGTCGGTGAGGACCACCGGCACTTCGAGGCGGCGCAGGAAGAGCAGCGCCAGCTGCGAGGCCATCAGGCCCGCGCCGACGACGCCGACCTTGGTGACCGGACGGGCCAGCGACTTGTCCGGGGCGCCGGCCGGGCGCTTGGCGCGCTTCTGGACCAGGTTGAAGGCGTAGATGCCCGAGCGCAGCTCGCCGCCCATGATGAGGTCGGCCAGGGCCGTGTCCTCGGCGTCGAAGCCGGCCTGCAGGTCGCCGTCCTTGGCCGCGGCGATGATGTCCAGCGCGCGGTAGGCGGCCGGAGCGGCGCCGTGCACCTTGGAGTCCGCGATGGAGCGGCCCTTGGCGACGGCCGCGTCCCAGGCCTCGCCGCGGTCGATCTCCGGGCGGACGACCTCGGTGGTGCCGCCCAGGACGTTCGCGGTCCACAGGAGCGACTGCTCCAGGAAGTCCGCGCCCTCGAAGATCGCGTCGGCGATGCCGAGCTCGAAGACCTGCTTGCCCTTGAGCTGGCGATTCTGGTTTAGCGAGTTCTCGATGATGACCGAGATTGCGCGCTCGGCGCCGATCAGGTTCGGGAGGATGGCGCAGCCGCCCCAGCCCGGAACCAGGCCGAGGAAGACCTCGGGCAGCGAGAACGCCGGGATGGCCTTCGAGACGGTGCGGTAGCTGCAGTGCAGACCGACCTCGACGCCGCCGCCCATCGCCGCGCCGTTGTAGTACGCGAAGGTGGGGACCGCCAGCGCGGAGAGGCGCTTGAAGACGTCGTGGCCGCCCTTGCCGATGGCGAGCGCCTCGTCGTGCTTCTTCAGCAGCTCGACGCCCTTGAGGTCGGCGCCGACCGCGAAGATGAACGGCTTGCCGGTGATGCCCGCGCCGACGATGGTGCCGGCGGTGGCCTCCTGCTCGACCTGGTCGATCGCCGCGTTCAGGTTGGCGAGGGACTGCGGGCCGAAGGTGGTCGGCTTGGTGTGGTCGAAGCCGTTGTCCAGCGTGATGAGCGCGAAGCGCCCGGCGCCGAACGGCAGGTCCAGGTGGCGGACGTGCGCGGACGTGACGACCTCGTCCGGGAACAGCTCGGCCGCGCCCTTCAGGAGCTCAGCGGTGGTGCTCACTTGGAGTCTCCCTCGGCGTTGAAGTTCGGGTTCTCCCAGATGACCGTGGCGCCCATGCCGAAGCCGACGCACATGGTGGTCAGGCCGTAGCGGACGTGCGGCTGCTCCTCGAACTGGCGGGCCAGCTGCGTCATCAGACGCACGCCGGAGGAGGCCAGCGGGTGGCCGAAGGCGATGGCGCCGCCGTACTGGTTCACGCGGGCGTCGTCGTCGGCGATGCCGTAGTGCTCCAGGAACGCGAGGACCTGGACCGCGAAGGCCTCGTTGATCTCGAAGAGACCGATGTCGTCGATCGTCAGACCGGCCTGGGCCAAAGCCTTCTCGGTGGCCGGGATCGGGCCGTAGCCCATGACCTCCGGCTCGACACCCGCGAAGGAGTACGACACGAGGCGCATCTTGACCGGGAGGTTGTTCTCGCGGGCGAAGTCCTCGGACGCGATGATCGCGGCGGTGGCACCGTCGTTGAGACCGGCGGCGTTGCCCGCGGTGACCCGGCCGTGCGTACGGAACGGGGTCTTCAGGCCGGACAGGTTCTCCAGCGTGGTGCCCGGGCGCATCGGCTCGTCGGTGGTGACCAGGCCCCAGCCCGTCTCACCGACCTCCGCGTTGGTGTTGCGCACCGAGATCGGGACCAGGTCCTGCTGGATCTTGCCGTCGGCGTACGCCTTGGCGGCCTTCTCCTGCGAGCGCACGGCGTACTCGTCGGCGCGGAGCTTGGTGATCGCCGGGTACCGGTCGTGGAGGTTCTCGGCGGTCATGCCCATGAACAGGGCGGACTCGTCGACCAGCTTCTCGGAGACGAAGCGCGGGTTCGGGTCGACGCCCTCGCCCATGGGGTGGCGGCCCATGTGCTCGACACCGCCGGCGAGGGCGACGTCGTACGCACCGAAGGCCACACCGCCCGCGACGGCGGTCACGGCGGTCAGCGCGCCGGCGCACATGCGGTCGATGGAGTAGCCCGGGACGGACTGCGGGAGGCCCGCGAGGATGCCGGCCGTGCGGCCCAGCGTCAGGCCCTGGTCGCCGATCTGCGTGGTCGCGGCGATGGCGACCTCGTCGATCTTCTTGGGGTCCAGGTCCGGGTTGCGGCGCAGCAGCTCCCGGATCGCCTTCACGACGAGGTCGTCGGCGCGGGTCTCGTGGTAGATGCCCTTCGGGCCCGCCTTGCCGAACGGGGTGCGGACGCCGTCGACGAAGACGACGTCCCTGACGGTACGAGGCACGTTGGCTCTCCTCCAGGTGCGGGATGGCACTGCTGCGCGGGGGCGCACTCGGCACATGTTGCTGAGCGCCCGCTCACCCGACCATGCTACTTGCGGGTAACCAATGTGCACACCCCCTCCCCGAGGAGCGGCGAAGGTCACACTCCGCACCCCGTGCGCGCCCCCTCCTCGCGCCCGTCCGATCGGAGCGCCCCGCGCTCCCCGAACGGGTCGGACACCCGGCCGGGGCGGCCCCGTCGATGGCATCGGGCGCACGCGCCTGCTGATTCTGGCCGGGTACGGGGCGCCCGTCCCGGACCCGGCCGACCTGAACGGAGACCCCCGCCATGCTGATCAAGGCGGTCGACCACGAGGTCAAGCACGCCTCCAGACTCCCCGTCAACGAGGGCGAGGTGATCAACCTCTTCGTCCGGGAGCGCGACGGCACGAAGAATCCCACCCAGCGCACGGCCGTCCTGATGCTGCACGGCCGCAGCGTCCCCGTGCTGCCCGGCGCGGACCTGGGCACCGGCGAGTACAACTGGATGCAGTTCCTCGCCAAGGCGGGCTTCGACGTCTTCGCCATGGACCTCCAGGGCCACGGCCGCTCACCGCGCCCGGCGGTCATGAACGAACCGTGCAACACCACAGCCGCCCAGCAGGCGAAGCTCCTGCTCGACGGCCACCCGCTGGCGGCCCCTTGCACCCCCTCGTACGCCAAGCACCTCGGCGACTCCGAGAGCGACTGGGCCGAGGTCCACAGCGTCGTCGAATACATCAAGGCCGAGCGCGGTGTGGAGCAGGTCGCCCTCTTCGGCTGGTCCGCCGCCGCGGTGGCGCTGGGCCCGTACGCCATCCAATACCCGGACAACGTCTCCAGCCTGTTCCTCCTCGCCCCCGTCTTCCGGCCGGACGGACCCGCGAGCAAGCCCGGCACCAAGTGGGACCGGCCGGACGCGCTGCCCCCGCCGGCCTCCCTGTGGACCTTCCCGATGAACATCACCGGCCGGGACGGTTTCGAGGACGCCTGGGACAGGGAACTCGGCTGCGGCGACGAGCAGCGTGAGGAGGGCATGGTCGACACCGTGTGGGCGGCGATCATGGAGAGTGACGTGGTGGGCCGCAACTGGGGGCCGCCGGTGTCCGGCGTGCCCTCCGGCGTGCTGCGCTACCGCAACCCCTTCTGGTGGGGCTGGAACAAGGCCGGCGCCAAGGTGGACAACGTCCTCGGCCACAAGGTGCCGGTGCTCATCGTCGTCGGCGAGCACGACAAGACGGTGAACAGCGCTCCGGGCACCGTTCCCTTCCTGTCGGTGACCGAGCTCTACAAGGCAATCCCGGGTTCGAAGAAGATGCACTTCAAAGTCGCCTGCGCGGGCCACCAGATCCCCTGGGAGCGGGTGGCCAAGCACGTACACCACCTGTCCCGGAAGTGGCTCAAGCACACCGAGATCGACGGCCACACGAACGGGACCTTCTCCATGGACGCGGACGGCGACTACACCGAGCAACCGCTCTGATCCGGTCGTGCCCCGGTCCGTGCGTCGCGGACCGGGGCACGGCGGCGAGGTCCTACGCGGTGGCCGACAGGGCCGTGACCAGGACCGGGGTCACCTGTTCGATCTGCCACGGGCGGGCGCCGTAGAGGGCCAGGGATTGCGACACCGCGTCGGCGTCCAGCCGCTGCGGCGGCTCCCAGCACAGGCGGCGGACCGTGTCCGGGGTGATCAGGTTCTCCTGGGGCAGGTTCAGCTCCTCCGCCAGCGCCGAGACGGCCGTGCGGGCGGCGGCCAGCCGGGCCGCGGCCGCCGGGTCCTTGTCGGCCCAGGAACGCGGCGGGGGCGGGCCCGCCGGGGTCGCACCCGGCTGCGGCAGCTCGCTCTCGGGCAGCGCCTTCGCCCGGTCCACGGCGGCCATCCACTGGTCGAGCTGACGGCGGCCCATGCGCTGCCCGTAGCCGGGCAGGGCCGACAGGGTGTGCACGTTCGCGGGCAGGGCCAGCGCGGCCTCGACGATCGCGGCGTCGCCCAGCACCTTGCCGGGCGACACGTCACGCCGCTGCGCGATGCGGTCCCGGGACTCCCACAGCTCCCGTACGACCGCCATCTGCCGGCGGCGGCGCACCTTGTGCATGCCGGACGTGCGGCGCCAGGGGTCCTTGCGCGGCGCGGCCGGCGGCGCGGCGGCGATCGCGTCGAACTCCTGCCGGGCCCACTCGAGCTTGCCCTGGCGGTCCAGATCCTTCTCCAACGCGTCCCGCAGGTCCACCAGCAGCTCCACATCCAGAGCGGCGTAGCGCAGCCACGGCTCGGGCAGCGGGCGGGTGGACCAGTCGACGGCGGAGTGGCCCTTCTCCAGGGCGTAGCCGAGAACGCTCTCGACCATCGCGCCGAGACCGACCCGCGGGAAGCCGGCGAGCCGGCCCGCCAGCTCGGTGTCGAACAGCGAGGTCGGAACCATGCCTATTTCGCGCAGGCAGGGGAGGTCCTGGGTGGCGGCGTGCAGGATCCACTCGGTGCCGGAGAGCGCCTCGCCCAGGGCGGACAGGTCGGGGCAGCCCACCGGGTCGATCAGCGCGGACCCGGCACCCTCGCGGCGCAGCTGCACCAGGTAGGCCCGCTGGCCGTAGCGGTATCCGGAGGCGCGCTCGGCGTCCACGGCGACGGGGCCGGTGCCCGCGGCGAAGGCCGCGACCACTTCGGCGAGGGCGTCCGCGTCGGCGACCACCGGGGGAATCCCCTCGCGGGGCTCCAACAATGGGATCGGCACCCCACCGGGCGGAACAACGACGTCGTCCGGGGGGCCGCCCCCGGTGGTGGTGCGCAGGTCTGCTGCGGTCTCTTGGGCGTCGGTCACCGGTCAAGGGTATCCGTGTATACGACGCGCCCGTCGCCGGAACGTTCCGTCGACGGGCGCGATCAGTACGCGGGGTGTTTTCCGGGGGTCTCCCGGACGTCTATCCGGGGGTCGCGGCCCGCGTTCAGTGGATGATCCCGGTGCGCAGTGCCACGGCGACCATTCCCGCGCGGTCACCGGTGCCCAGCTTGCGGGCGATGCGGGCGAGGTGGGACTTGACGGTCAGGGCGGACAGGCCCATCGAGACGCCGATGGCCTTGTTGGACTGGCCCTCCGCGACGAGGCGCAGGACCTCGACCTCGCGGCCGGAGAGCTCGCGGTAGCCGCCCGGGTGGCTCGGGGCACCCGGGGGGCGGCGGTGCATACGGGCGGCGGCCGCGCCGATGGGGGCGGCACCGGGCCGGGTGGGGAGCCCGATGTTGGTCCGCGTACCGGTGACGACGTAGCCCTTCACACCGCCCGCGAGGGCGTTGCGCACGGCGCCGATGTCGTCGGCGGCGGACAGGGCCAGCCCGTTGGGCCAGCCTGCGGCACGGGTCTCGGAGAGCAGGGTGAGACCGGAACCGTCGGGCAGGTGCACGTCGGCCACGCAGATGTCGCGCGGGCTGCCGACGCGGGGGCGGGCCTCCGCGATGGACGACGCCTCGATCACGTCGCGCACGCCGAGGGCCCACAGATGGCGGGTCACGGTGGAGCGGACGCGCGGGTCGGCCACGACGACCATGGCCGTCGGCTTGTTCGGGCGGTAGGCGACCAGGCTTGCGGGCTGCTCGAGAAGAACGGACACCTAGGCCTCCTGGGGGAGTGGCGGGACGGCCGGCTCGGGGAAGGAAGCCGGTGCGAACCGTGCGGATGGTCACTGACTCCTTCGGCACGTCACCCGCCCGGCTTTAGGGAATGATCACGATTTGGTGAGTAACAATTCGGGCAATTCGGACGCACGATCGATCATCGGGTGATCAGAAGCCCACAACGGAGGCCGCGTTGTGACACCCGCTTGCGGCGTTCGACCGGTCGTTCCCCGAGCGGAGGCGGCCGTACGGCCCTGTGCCTACGGGTGGTGCGGACCGCGCCGCTGTGGCAGGGAGACCACGCCCGTCGCCGTGTCCGTCGGACCCACCGGCGGCAGCCCCGCGATCTGGCAGATCAGCTCGCACCAGGCCGACAGGTGCGCCGCGGTGTCCGGGACGCCGCCCACGCCCTCGCGCGGCGTCCAGGAGGCCCTGATCTCGATCTGCGTCGCGGGCCGCCGCTCCGCGAGCCCGCCGAAGTAGTGCGAGCTCGCCATGGTCACCGTCCCGCCGGCCTCCCCGTAGGGCAGCCCGCGCGCTTCCAGGGCCCCCGTCAGCCAGGACCAGCACACCTCCGGCAGCAGCGGGTCGGCGGCCATCTCGGGCTCCAGCTCCGCCCGTACGAGCGTCACGAGCCGGAAGGTCCCGTGCCAGGCGTCGTGCCCGGCGGGGTCATGGAGCAGGATCAGCCGGCCGTCGGCCAGGTCGTCCTCCCCGTCCACCACCGCGGCCTCCAGCGCGTAGGCGTACGGCGCCAGCCGCTGGGGCGGCTTCGTCGGGTCGATCTCGACCCCCGGGCGCAGCCGGGCCTTCTTCAAACCCTCGACCGCCCGGCGGAACGGGAGTGGGACGGAGCTCTCCTTCGCACTGTCCGTACCGTCGGCGCCATCTGAAAATCGTCCCTGAGCCGCAGCCATGCGGGGAAGACTAGGCGGTATGTGAGCCCGTACGGCGCAGGGACACCCGTGCCGGGCCGGGCACTTCTTCATACGTGCGAAGATTTGGGTCGTGAGCGCCAACGACAGCCCCAAGGGCCAGCCGAGCCAGACGTACGATTCCGCCTTCCTGAAGGCGTGCCGGCGGGAGCCGGTACCTCACACGCCGGTGTGGTTCATGCGGCAGGCCGGGCGCTCCCTCCCCGAGTACCGCAAGGTCCGCGAGGGCACCGCGATGCTCGAGTCCTGCATGCGGCCCGACCTGGTCACCGAGATCACCATGCAGCCGGTGCGGCGCCACAACGTCGACGCGGCGATCTTCTTCTCCGACATCGTGGTCCCGCTCAAGGCCATCGGCGTCGACCTGGACATCAAGCCGGGCGTCGGCCCCGTCGTCGCCCAGCCGATCCGCCGCCGCGAGGACCTCGCACAGCTGCGCGACCTCACCCCTGGGGACGTCACCTACGTCACCGAGGCGATCGGCATGCTCACGGGTGAACTGGGCTCCACGCCGTTGATCGGTTTCGCGGGCGCGCCTTTCACCCTCGCGAGTTACCTCGTCGAGGGCGGCCCCTCGAAGAACCACGAGCACACCAAGGCCCTGATGTACGGGGACCCGCAGCTCTGGGCCGACCTGCTGGACCGCCTCGCGGAGATCACCTCCGCCTTTCTGAAGGTCCAGATCGAGGCCGGCGCCTCCGCGGTCCAGCTCTTCGACTCCTGGGTCGGCGCGCTCGCCCCGGCGGACTACCGCCGCTCCGTCATGCCCGCCTCGGCGAAGGTCCTGCAGTCCGTCGCCTCCTACGGCGTCCCCCGGATCCACTTCGGCGTGGGCACGGGCGAACTCCTCGGCCTGATGGGCGAGGCCGGTGCGGACGTCGTGGGCGTCGACTACCGGGTCGCGCTCGACGAGGCGGCCCGCCGCGTCGGCCCTGGCAAGGCCCTCCAGGGCAACCTGGACCCGGCCGTGCTGTTCTCCACCACGGAGGCGGTCGAGGCCAAGACGGACGAGGTCCTCGCGGCGGCCGCCGGCCTGGAGGGCCACGTCTTCAACCTCGGCCACGGCGTCCTGCCGACGACCGACCCCGAGGCGCTGACCCGCCTGGTGGACTACGTCCACACCAAGACGGCCCGCTGAGCAGGAAACCGCACGTTCAGGCGCGAGGAGGGTCCCCGGGGCGGCCGTAACCGGACGGGCCGCCTCCTGGAACTGGTCCGCTCGGAGCTGCGCCTCGCGCGGAGCGGTCAGACGCCCGCCGCGCGGACCGCGGAGACCGCCTTGCGGGCCGCCACCAGGACCGGGTCCCAGACCGGGGAGAACGGCGGGGCGTAGCCGAGGTCGAGCGAGACCACCTGCTCCACCGTCATGCCCGCCGTCAGGGCCACCGCCGCGATGTCCACCCGCTTCGCGGAGCCGGCTCCGCCGACGATCTGGACGCCGAGGAGCCGGCCCGTACGGCGTTCCGCCAGCATCTTCACCGTCATCTCCGCCGCGCCCGGGTAGTAGCCCGCCGTGTTGGTGGAGGTGATGGTGGCCGTCACGAAGCGCAGGCCCGCCTCCAGCGCGTCCCGCTCGCGCAGCCCCGTACGGGCGATCTCCAGGTCGCAGACCTTGCTGACGGCCGTGCCGACCACCCCGGGGAAGGTCGCGTAGCCGCCGCCCACGCCCGAGCCGATGACCTGGCCGTGCTTGTTGGCGTGGGTGCCCAGCGGGATGTGCCGGGTGCGGCCCGCGACCAGGTCGAGGACCTCCACGCAGTCGCCGCCCGCCCAGACGTCCTGGTGACCGCGCACGCGCATCGACAGGTCGGTGAGGATCCCGCCCGAGGGGCCGAGCGGGAGGCCGGCGGCGCGGGCCAGTGCCGTCCGCGGCTCCACGCCGATGCCGAGCACCACCACGTCCGCCGGGTACTCCTCGCCGGCCGCCGTGGCCACCGCGCGGGCCCGGCCCTCCTCGTCGGCGAGGATCTTGGTGACCTCGGCGCGCGCGACCGTACGGATCCCCATGCGGTTCATCGCGGTGTGCACCAGGCCGCCCATGTCGGGGTCCAGCGTGGCCATCGGCTGCTCGCCCCGGTGCAGGACGGTCACCTCGTAGCCCCGCAGCACCAAGGCCTCGGCCATCTCCACGCCGATGTAGCCCGCGCCGACCACGACCGCCCGCCGACCCCGCGTGCGCTCCAGCGCGTCCATGAGGCGCTGGCCGTCGTCCAGGGTCTGGATGCCGTGCACCCCGTGCGCGCCGATGCCCGGCAGGCGCGGGCGTACGGGCCGGGCGCCCGTGGCCAGGACGAGCTTGTCGTAGTGCGTCCAGGATTCGGATCCGCCGTCCAGATCGCGGGCGCGGACCCGGGACCCGGGCAGATCGAGCTCCACCACCTCGGTGCGGGTGCGCAGGTCGATGTCCCGGGCCCGGTGCTCCTCGGGGGTGCGGGCGATCAGGTCGTCGCGCTCGGCGACCAGACCGCCGACCCAGTACGGGATGCCGCAGGCCGAGTACGAGGTGAAGCGGCCGCGCTCGAAGGCGACGATCTCCAGCTCCTGCGGTCCCTGCAGCCTGCGGGCCTGCGACGCGGCGGACATCCCCGCCGCGTCGCCCCCGACCACCACCAGTCGTTCCGTCGCCATCGCCCGTACCGCCCCTTCACCGCCGTCGACTGGTGAACACGCTACGGGCGAACGCGCGTTCAGTCCTGCACGTCGGCCTCGGTGTCCGGAGCCGCAGTCGCAGTCGCAGCCGGAGCCGTGGCCGGAGCGGGAGTCGTGGCCGGCGCCGAGGGCGCCGTCCGCGCCGCGGGCACCGGCGGCCGCTTCGGGGCCGGGCCCGTCTTCGGCCGCGCCGGACGCCGCCGCCGGTACCCCCGGACCAGCAGCGCCACCACCGCGGCCGTCAGCAGGAACGGCAGCAACGCGCCCAGCGCCACCATCAGGTAGCGCAGGATCCGCGTGAAGACGTCCCAGCCCCCGCTCAGCGCACCGAGGAAGGTCGGCTCCTCCTTCTTCTTCTCCTCCACCGCGGCCGGCGCCGGCTCCGAGACCTGCAGCGTGATCGTGCCCATCGAGGTCTGGTCCTTCAGCGCCGTCTGCTGCGCCAGCAGCGACTCCAGGTCCGACTGACGCCGGCTCAGCTCGCCCTCCAGCATCACCACCTCGCTCAGTGCCGAGGCCTTGCCCATCATCTCCCGCACCCGCGCCACGCTCGCCTGCTGCGAGGAGACGCGGCTGCCGATGTCGGCGACCTTCTCGGTGACGTCCTGCGCGTCGACCTTGCGGTGCAGCAGCTTCCCGCTGCCCTCCATGGCGCCGAGGACGGCGTCGTAGCGCTCGCCGGGCACCCGCAGGGTCACCGTCGAGGTCATCCGGCCGTCCTTGCCGCGCTCGGTCGACTCGTTGCCGACGTACCCGCCCGCGCCGTCGGCCGCGGTACGGGCCGCGGCGAGCGTCTTCTGGACGTCCGCCGTCTCGATGCCGAGCGTCGCCGTACGGATGACGTTCGGGCGGACCGCGACCGGCGCCCCGTCGTTCTTGCCGGATGACCCCCCGGACCCCGCCGGGGCCGGCGCCGCCGCGGCGCCCGCCGCTCCCTCCCGGGTCTTCCCGTCCGCCGCGGGCGGCGCGACCGCCGCCTTGTCGTTAGCGGCCCCCTGGCCGCCCGCACCGCAGCCGGTGAGCGTCAGAGCCCCGGCCAGGGACAGGGCCGCCAGGGCCGCCGCCGCATGAGCACGCATCTTGTAAACCCCCGATGATCGGCTGGTGTTGCCGTTTCGACGTACAGGGTCCCGTCGCGGGTTTCGCACACGCGGTTCCGGGCCGGTCCCGATGCGGTCACGGTCCGGCCTCGGTGATCGGTCTGAGACGATGTGTCCATGCACGAAGCGGACATGCGTACGGATCGGCCGGTGAGCCCCACCCGCTCCAGCGGCTCCCCGGGCCACGTGGTCGTCATCGGCGGCGGCATCGCGGGCCTCGCGGCGGCCCACCGGCTGCTCGCCGAAGGCGCCCGCGTTACGCTGCTGGAGGCCGGGCAGAGGCTCGGCGGCAAGCTGTACTCCGGCGAGCTCGCCGGGGCCCGCGTCGACCTCGGCGCCGAGTCCGTGCTCGCCCGCCGCCCCGAGGCCGTGGCCCTCGCCGAGGCCGTCGGCCTGGCCGACGCGGTGCAGCCGCCCGCCACCGCCACCGCCCACCTGTGGACCCGCGGCGCGCTGCGGCCGATGCCGCGCGGCCACGTCATGGGCGTCCCCGGCGACCTCGGACCGCTCGCCGCCTCCGGAGTCCTCTCCGCCGAGGGCATGGCCCGCATCGAGGCCGAGCGGACACTGCCGCCCACCGAGATCGGTGAGGACGTCGCCGTCGGCGAGTACGTGGCCGCCCGCCTCGGCCGGGAGGTCGTCGACCGACTGGTGGAACCGCTGCTCGGCGGGGTGTACGCGGGCGACGCCTACCGCATCTCCATGCGGGCGGCCGTGCCCCAGCTCTTCGAGGCCGCCCGCACCCACGCCCTGCTGGGCGACGGCGTACGGGAGATCCAGCGCAGGGAGCAGAGCCGGCCGCAGCAGGCCGGCCCCGTCTTCGCCGGCATCGACGGAGGCATCGGACGCCTCCCCATCGCCGTGGCCGAGTCCTGCCGCGCGGCCGGAGCGCGCATCGTCACCGGCGCCCCCGTCCGCGAGGTCCTTCGTACGGCTGAAGGCTGGCGCGTCGTGGCCGCCGAGGAGACCGTCGAAGCCGACGGTGTCGTCCTGGCCGTCCCGGCCGGGCCCGCCGCCCGACTGCTGGACACCCTCGCGCCGACCGCCGCCGCCGAACTGCACCAGGTCGAATACGCCTCGATGGCACTGGTCACCATGGCCTTCCGGCGCAGCGACCTGCCCGGGGCCGTCTCCGGCGGCGGCGCCAGCGGCTTCCTCGTACCGCCCGTCGACGGCCGGACCATCAAGGCGTCCACCTTCTCCAGCAACAAGTGGGCCTGGGCGGGCACCGATCCCGACCTGTTCCTGCTGCGCACCTCCGTGGGCCGGTACGCCGACGAGCGCGACTTGGAGCGCGAGGACGGCGAACTCGTCGAGGTGTCCCTCGCCGACCTCGGCGAGGCCGTGGGCCTGACGGCCCGGCCGGTCGCCTCCACCGTCACCCGCTGGGACGGCGGGCTGCCCCAGTACCCGGTCGGCCACCTCGGCCGGGTCGCCCGGATCCGCGGCGCCGTCGAGGCCCTGCCCGGCCTCGCGGTGTGCGGCGCGCTCTACGACGGCGTGGGCATTCCGGCCTGCATCGCGAGCGCCGGCCGGGCCGCGGACGCGGTGATCGCCGCGCTCGCTGCGCGTACGGCACCCCTGGCGCCGACCACTGATCAGCGCACGGGACAATAGGAACATGACTGCACCAGAGAAGATTCCCAACGCGGGGAAGAAGGCGAAGGACCTCAACGAGGTCATCCGCTACACCCTGTGGTCCGTCTTCAAGCTGAAGGACGTCCTGCCGGAGGACCGCGCCGGTTTCGCCGACGAGGTCCAGGAGCTGTTCGACCAGCTGGCTGCCAAGGACATCACCGTCCGCGGCACCTATGACGTCTCCGGCCTGCGTGCCGACGCCGACATCATGATCTGGTGGCACGCGGAGACCGCGGACGAGCTGCAGACCGCGTACAACCTGTTCCGCCGTACCAAGCTGGGCCGCGCGATGGAGCCGGTGTGGTCGAACATGGCCCTGCACCGCCCGGCCGAGTTCAACAAGTCGCACATCCCCGCCTTCCTGGCCGACGAGGTCGCCCGCGACTACGTCAGCGTCTACCCCTTCGTCCGCAGCTACGACTGGTACCTGCTGCCCGACGAGGACCGCCGCCGCATGCTCGCCGACCACGGCAAGATGGCCCGCGGCTACCCTGACGTGCGTGCCAACACCGTCGCCTCGTTCTCGCTGGGCGACTACGAGTGGCTGCTGGCCTTCGAGGCGGACGAGCTGTACCGCATCGTCGACCTCATGCGTCACCTGCGTGCCTCCGAGGCCCGTATGCACGTCCGTGAAGAGGTGCCCTTCTACACCGGGCGCCGCAAGTCCGTCGCCGACCTGGTGGCCGGGCTCGCCTGATACCTCCCCTGGGGGGAAGGACCGGAGGACGACCACACCGTCAGGTGAGTGCCTCCGGTGGATCGGGAGGCCCAGCCCCCGAAACGACGCAGCCGGAGATCCCGCCCGGAAGTTCAGACGACAGGCGGCAGCAGTGCCCTGCGGGCGCTCGCTGCCCGGTCGTCCAGCGACACCGGTGCGGGCTCCGGATGCGGCGCGCAACGGACGCGCCACCCCGGGGTGGCGCCCGTCAGCAGATACCGCTCCACGTGCCGGTCCACGCACCCGTTGCGTCCGCCGGCCACACCGTGGGAGCCGGCCCCCGTCTCCGTCACCAATGACGCCTCCGTACCGAGCCGCCGCTGGAGTTCCAGCGCACCCGGGTACGGGGTCGCGCCGTCCCGTTCCGCCGCGACCACGAGGGTCCGCGGCAGCCGCTCGGGCTGGGACCCGACCGGCACCGGCGACTGCCGGCCGCGCACCGGCCAGGAGGCGCACGGCAGGTTGAGGAAGGCGTTGGCCCAGGTCTCGAAGGGCGCGGTACGGGCCAGCTCGGTGTGGTCGCGGTCCCAGGTGCCCCAGTCCGCGGGCCAGGGGGCGTCGTTGCACAGCACCGCCGTGTAGACGGCCGTCGCGTTCTCGGTCTCGGCCGCCGCCGCCGGGTCGGGAGCGGCCTGGGCGGCCAGCACCGAGGGATCGCCGCGCAGGAACGCAGCCAGGGCCGCGGCCCGTTCCGGCCAGACGTCGTCGTAGTACGCGGCCTGGAGGAAGGCGGCCCGCAGTTCGCCCGTCCCGACGGTCCCGCCGGCGGGGGTGCGGGACACCGCGTCGCGCACCCGCTCGTAGCCGGCCTGCACGGCCGCCGGGGTGGTGCCGAGCCCGTACGTGGCGTGGTGCCGGGCCACCCAGGCCCGGAAGTCGTGCCAGCGCGCCTCGAACCCGCGTGACTGGTCGAGGTTGTTGCGGTACCAGACACGGCGCGGATCGGGATCGACCGCCGAGTCGAGGACCATCCGGCGGACGTGGCCCGGGTACAGGGTGGCGTAGACGGCGCCGAGGTAGGTGCCGTACGAGGCACCCATGAAGGTCAGCTTGTCCTCGCCGAGCGCGGCGCGCAGCACGTGCAGGTCACGGGCGTTGTTCAGGGTGGTGTAGTGCGGCAGGGCCGCTCCGGCCCGGCGGGCACAGCCGCGGGCGTACTCCCGGGCCTGCGCGAGGCGTTGCATCTTGTACGCGGCGGAGGGGTGGACCGGCTCCTGGGTGGGGCCCTTCGCGCCGGCGGCCGGGTCCCGGCAGGACAGCGGGGCCGAGCGTCCGACTCCGCGCGGGGCGTAGCCCACGAGGTCGTAGGCTGCGGCGATCCGCTCCCAGCCGGGGAGGCCGGCGACGAGCGGGAAGTGCATTCCGGAGGCGCCGGGGCCGCCCGGGTTCTGCACGAGCGCGCCCTGGCGGGCGGCGCCGCGGGCCCCGGTGGCGGCGGCCCGGCTGACGGTGAGGGAGATCTGCGGGCCGTCGGGACGGGCGTAGTCGAGCGGGACGCGCAGGGTGGCGCACCGGACGTCCGACGGCAGGGCCTCGGCGGCGGGGCAGGTACGGAAGTCGAGACCGGCGCCGCGGCCCCCGTCCCGGGAGGCCGCCGCGAGGGCCGCGCGTCGGGCGACGAGCGCGGCGCCGGCGCTCTCGGCGGCGGTGTCCTCCGCGCTTGCGGCGGCCGGAGCCCGTGGGACGGGAGCGGCCGCGGCGGTGGGCGCGCCCAGGGCGAGGAGGAGGACGGCCGCGACGGCTTCGTGGCGTGCGGTTCTCGTGCGCATGACGGCCCCTGCCTCTCATCTGATGGACCGATGAGAGGCAGGCGGTGCCACCCTTGTAAAGGATCACCGGCCGGTGTCGGCGGCCGTGACCCGGACGCCGTATCAGGAACTGCTGGAACTGCTGGAACAGCTGGAGCTGCTCGAACTCGAACAGCTGGAACCGGAGGAGCTGCCGCCGCAGCTCGAACCGCTGCCGCCCGAGCAACTGGAGCTGCTGCCTCCGCAACCGCCGCCGGAGGATCCGCAGCCCGAACCGCCGCTCCCGCCGCCCCCGTCGCTCGTGGCGCACCACAGCACCGGCAGCAGCTCGGCCGAGGAGTCGGAAGACGGCGTGTGCGAGTGGTGGTGGGAGCGCGCCCCCGACTGGGCCGCCGCCAGCCGGGTGCCGCGCGCGGCGGGCACCAGCTGCTGGCGCAGGAACGGGTCCCGCAGGCCGCGCAGGCCGAAGAGCGCGGTCTGTACGTGCGGCGTGCGGTCGTTCCCGTACCCGGAGCGCATGGCGAGCAGCGCCCGAAGCCCGGCCGGGGTGACCCGGTTGCGGGCCCGGGCCGTGCAGAACAGGCCCACGACGATGCCCGCGAACAGTGCCGGCGCCACCATCACGATGAACGGCACGCGGGGGCCGGAGTCGAGGGCGAAGCCCACGACTGTCAGGGGGACCGACGCCACCAGCCAGACCACGCACACGACGGCCTGGACCAGTCCCCAGCGGCGCCAGGTCCGGCCGGTGCCGGGCGGGGCGATCAGGCCGCGGGCGGCCAGGGCGTCCCCGATCTCCTGGACGGCCGGGTCGCACATGGCGGAGTAGCGCACCTGGTAGAGCCACCCCGAGGGGGCTCCGGCGTGCGCCTGGAGCACGGCGCGTTCGGCGGGGTCGGCGGCCCGCGCCCCGGGGCGTACCTGGACGATGCCGGGACCGCCGACGACCAGCCGGCCGTCCCCGAGCATCGAGACGAGCGCGGTGTCCACGACGGTGCCGGGGCCGCCCACCACGAACGCGGTCTCGGACAGGTCGTGGAGGCCCGCCGACGGGCCGGTCGGCGTGGGCCGGGCCCCGCGCAGCCCGCGCACGAGCAGGACGCAGGAGACGATGACGGCGATCCAGATCGCGACGGCGAGGATGTTCACGCTGCCCTCCCCGCGAGCGCCCGGGCCCAGCGCACGACGCGGCGCGGCGGCCTGGCCCCCGCTCGTTCCCGCCACCAGGCGGTGAGCCGGCGCCGCGCGGCCGGGTCGGCAGGCAGGTCCTGGATCAGCAGGTGTTCGGCGAAGTCCAGCGCGTCCCGGCGGTACCCGGCGGTCATGGGCCGGCGCTTGGCGTACGCCAGGAAGGCCTCGCGGTACGGGTCGCGGCCGCCGAGGATCCCGGGCAGCTCCGGAGCCACCTTGGCGACCACGTCGGCCCGCTTGGCGGCCAGTGCCCGCACCTGCGTGCGGATGCGCGCGCGGTCGAAGCCCTCGGGCACGGGTGTCCCGGCCACGAGCGCGGAGAGCAGGGCGGCCTGCCCGAGCGCCACCCGGATCCGGGCTGCCTCGCAGGCCCCCCGCTCGGGCTCCGTCGCGGCCGCCTGCCCGGCGTCCGTCGCCACCGGCAGCGTCGTCATCGGCTGCGTCGCAGCCGGCTCCGGTGCCGCCGGCTGCGGTGCCGCGCCGCGGGCCGTCACCACCTCGCGGATCGCGGCCAGTTCGCCCGCCAGCTCCGCCTCGGTCGGGAAGTCGTCGTCGCGCTCCAGCAGGACGCCCGCCGGCTCCACCCGGGAGCGAAGCTCGGCCAGCAGGTCGAGCACCACCGGCGGTACGGGGTGCGCGTGGGTGTCGTGCCAGACACCGCCCCGCTCGACGCCGCCCGCCACGTGCACGTACGCCAGCGCCTCCAGCGGGATCGCGTCGAGGACGGCGGCCGGGTCCTCGCCCCGGTTGACCCGGTTGGTGTGCAGGTTGGCCACGTCGATGAGCAGCCGGACCCCGGTCCGCTCGACCAGCTCCGTGAGGAACTGCCCCTCGGTCAGCTCCTCACCCGGCCACGAGAACAGCGCGGCGATGTTCTCCAGCGCCAGCGGCACCGGCAGCGCGTCCTGCGCGATCGTCACGTTCTCGCACAGCACGTCCAGCGCGTCGCGGGTGCGCGGCACCGGCAGCAGGTGCCCGGCCTCCAGCAGCGGCGAGGAGGTCCGTACGAAGGCGATGTGCTCGGTGACGAGCGGCGCCCCCAGCGCCACCGCCCGCTCGGCGAGCGCCGCCAGCTTCTCGGGGTCCGGGCGGTCGGCGCCGCCGAGGCCGAGCGAGACGCCGTGCGGCACGATCCGCGTGCCGCGCTCGCGCAGCCGCCGGAGCGGCTCGGGCAGGTGGCCCGGGCAGATGTTCTCGGCCACCACCTCGACCCAGTCCAGGCCGTCCAGCCGCTCGACGGCGTCCGCGATCTCCGGCCGCCAGCCGATGCCCACCCCCAGGTGTGCCATGGGCTTCATGTCCCCTCGCCCCCTCTCTTCGTACCGTGTGCGGATGTCATGGCCCCGACGCAGTCGCGCCAATCCGCACGAGGGGACGTTCAGAGCAACATTTGAGGTTCCCGCCGCGCGTGCCCTGCCGCCGCGCGCGCCCCTGCCGCCGGGCGGCCGTCAGAGCCGGGCGCGGAGCGCCGGATGGTCCGCGACGACGGTCGCGCTGCCGGGGGCGATCTCGGTGAACCCGGCGTCGCGGACCACCGGCAGCCCGCTCCCGCTCAGCCCGGCCCACCGCTCGCGCGCTGCGGTCCGTACGGCCAGGCGGAAGCCCGACTCCTGCCAGGCGGCCCGCTCCGCACGCGTCAGCTCCCACCACGCCAGCTGCGCCGCGTGCCCGGCCTGGGCCATCGCCTTGCCCGCCGACATGTCGAGGTCGGGGTTGAGCCACAGCACCGGCAGGCCGGGGCCGCCGGCCGCGGGGACCGGTTCGGGGTCGTCGAGGTCGGTGCCCGACACCTGGAGCTTGGCCAGCTCCTTGGGCCAGCCGTCGAGGGGCACCGGCGGGAAGACCCGGACCTCTGCGGCGTCGCCGTGGACCGTGACGCCCGGCAGGGTCTGCGCCTTGCGCCACTCCGCCCCGCGCGCCCGCCGGACCACCTTGCGGATCCGTGCGTCCTGCCAGTCGCGGACCGCCCGTGCCCACTCGCCCTCGCCCCGCGCCCGCTCGTCGGTGAGCAGCACCAGCACCGCCCGCGCCGCGGTCTCCAAGGCGTCGGTCCGGGCGGGCGGCTCCGCCTTCTCGATGCGCACCACCAGCGGCAGGACGAACTGCGGGGCCTCGTCGCGCAGTACGTGCTCCCGCCGGAAGGCGCTGTCGGCCCCGACCGCCGGTACGGCCGGGGTGTCGTTCGTGTGCTGGCTGCTCATCCCGCCAAGGATGCCAGGCTCCGCCTTGAGGAGGATGCCCCGGGTGGCGGGCCCGGGTGAGGATCAATGCCATGAAGAGTGATCTTTTCGCGTCCGAGAACCTGGCCCAGGCCGCCGTCGCCCCCGGCATGAGCCTGCAGAACGCCAAGTCCGTGCGGTACGGCGTCAACGGGGAGATGCTGGCCCGTCAGGGATCGATGGTGGCCTTCCGCGGCGACCTGCAGTTCGAGCGCAAGGGCCAGGGCATAGGCGGCATGCTCAAGCGCGCCGTCACGGGCGAGGGCCTGGCGCTCATGTCCGTACGCGGCCAGGGCGAGGCCTGGTTCGCCCACCAGGCGGGCAACTGCTTCATCATCGACTTCGAACCGGGTGACGCCCTCACCGTCAACGGCCGCAACGTGCTCTGCTTCGACCCGACCCTGTCCTACGAGATCAAGATGGTGAAGGGCGCCGGCATGACCGGCGGCGGTCTCTTCAACAGCGTCTTCACCGGCACCGGCAAGCTCGCCGTCGTCTGCGACGGCAACCCGATCATCATCCCGGTGACCGCGCAGTCCCCGGTCTTCGTCGACACGGACGCGGTGGTCGGCTGGAGCGCCCGGCTGGAGACCGGCCTGCACCGCTCCCAGTCGGTCGGCTCGATGATCCGCGGCGGCTCCGGCGAGGCCGTCCAGCTGAAGCTGAGCGGCGAGGGCTTCGTCATCGTCCGCCCGAGCGAGGTCACCGAGCCGGCGGCCGCGCACTGAAGCTCACCGGTGTGGGCCGCCGCTACGGACGCCGCGGGCCTTGGGTCCTGTGGGGAGTCCCGCTGGAGGTGCCGCCCGGCGCCCTCGTCCGGGTCGAGGGCGGCAACGGCGGCAGTGGTGTGCGCCCTCCCCGGCCCGCGGCGCGGTGTCGGCCCTGGTTGCGGGGGCGCGCTCGGGCACGGCGGCCTGCCTGGCCGCCGTCCGGCGGGGCTGAGTCCCGCCGGACGGCACCGGTAGGCTCGTGCGCATGGACCAGCCCGACGAGACCGCCTCGTACTGTCCCGCTCCTGCCGCCCCGGCCGGGCGCGTGGCCGGACCGCCGTTCGCCGACTGCGTGGAGTGCGGCAAGCCCACCGAGTACGGGGTCGCGACGCCGGGCAGGGTGCTGTGCCCGGTGTGCGAGTGGCAGGAGGCGCAGCGCACCGCCTGCTCCGGCTGAGCGCCGCGCCCGCACTACGTCCCGATCAGCTCGGAGACCTTCACGAACCGGTAGCCGCGCTTGCGCAGTTCCGGGACGATCTTCCGGATGGCCTCCTCGGTGACCGGGGCGGCGCTGCGCGTGCAGTGCATCACCACCACCGAGCCGGGCTTCACCCCGGCGAGGACCTGTTCGGCCACCGCGTCCGGGTCCTTCGCGAAGGCGTCCCCGCTGACCACGTCCCACTGGACCGCCGTGACCTTGGCCGTGGACAGGGCCCGCAGCGCCGGGTCGTCGTAGCAGCCGCCGGGGAAGCGGAAGTAGGGGACGGTGTTGACGGCGCCGGCCTGCCGGAAGGCGGCGAAGGCCCGGTCCACGTCGGCCCGGGCGGCCGCGCCGTCGAGCGCGGGCAGCCCGTAGCACGGGGACTTGAAGGCGTGGTGGCTGTACGAGTGGTTGGCGATCTCGAAGTTCGGGTCGGTCCCGATGGACTTGGCCTGGTCCGGATACTCCTCGGCCCAGCGGCCCGTCATGAAGATCGTCGAGGGCACCTTGAGGGTGCGCAGCGCCGAGATCAGCTCGGGGTTGTCGAAGCGCTCCCCGCCCGCGGCGCGCGGCCCCTGGTCGGAGGTCATGTCGGCGTCGAAGGTCAGCGCCACGGTCTTGTCCGCGTGCTGCCTCGCACGCTCGAAGACCGGAGTCAGGCCGTTGGGACCGGGGGCCAGGGTCGGAGCCCTGCCGGGGGCGCCTGCGGGCGGGGCGCCCGGCAAGGGGCTCTGGGAGGCGGCCGAGGCGCCGGGGACGGAGGCCGCCGGGGACGCGGGGGCGGACGCCGGGGGCGTGCCCATACGGGCTTCGCGGCCGGCGTCCGTGGAGCCGGAGCCGCCCCCGCAGCCCGCGAGGGAGGCGGTGAGGGCGGCACTGAGTGCGGCCGCGGCCGCCACCTTGCGCACAGAAATGGTCACGCACGCAAAATATATGACTATGTGACAAGTGGGCGTCAGCGGCACTCCCGTCGTGCCGCGGGACCCCTGGTCAGCGCCGCCAGGGGCCCGTCACCGCGAAGGTGGTGCCCGGGGCGTAGGCGTTGACGTACATCGTCCGCCCGTCGGGGGAGAAGGTGACCCCGGCGAACTCCCCCCACTCCGGGGCCCCCGGCCGGCCGATGTCCTCGGCGTTGCGGGCCACCGGATAGACCTGGCCGCCCGCCGTGACCCCGAACACGTACTGCGCACCGCCGCCGTCCTCGCACACCATCAGCCCGCCATCCGGGGCCAGGCAGATGTTGTCGGGGGAGTCCCCGGGCAGCTGTACGTCGGCGGCCGGCCCGAAGAGCACGTCGAGCCGGAGCCGGGCGCGGCGCGGATCGTAGGACCACACCTGTCCGTGGTGGTCGGCGGGCGCGCCCTCGACCCGGCGGGCGTAGCTGGACACGAAGTGGACGCTGCGGCCTCCCCAGTAGCAGCCCTCCAGCTTCTGCGCGTGGGTGATGCCGCCCCGGCCGAAGTCCTGGTGCCGGATCGGGGTGCCGGCGGCCGAGGGGTCCGGTACGGGCACCCACTCCACCGGAAACTCCGCGCCGGGCTCGTCCACCACCGCCAGGTCCGCCAGCCCCGGAACCCGCAGGGCCTCCAGGACGCCGCCGGCCCGCAGCGAGCCGACGCCGCCGAGCGGCCGCTCCGGCAGGAACCGGTAGAACAGCCCGAAGGGCCGGACGAAGGCGTCCTCCGTCTCGTACACCACCCCGCGGTACGGGTCGACGGCGACGGCCTCGTGCGCGAAGCGGCCCATCGCGGTCAGCGGGACCGCGCCCGAGCGGTGCGGCCGGGCGGGGTCCACCTCGAAGACGTAGCCGTGGTCGCGGGTGTAGCCGGCGCTGCCGGCGCGGTCCTCGGCCTCCTCGCAGCTCAACCAGGTGTGCCAGGGGGTGCGGCCGCCCGCGCAGTTGACGGCGGTGCCGGCGAGGGCGACCCGCTCGCCGGTCACGCGCCCGTCCGCGGCGAGGTCCAGAGCGGTGCAGCCGCCGAGCGCCCCGGGGTCGTACGTGAGCCCCGCCACGGCGGGGACCCGCAGGGCGGCGGTGGCGCGGTTCTCGTGGTTGCGCACCAGCCGCACCCGGCCGCCCCCGGCGTCGAAGGCGGCCATGCCGTCGCAGTTGGCGGGGACGGTGCCCTCACCGGAGCGCAGCGGGTCGCCCGCGCGCGACAGCACCCGGTAGGTGAACCCGGCGGGCAGGTCGAGGAGACCGCGCGGGTCGGGGAGCAGCGGCCCGTACCCGCCACCGGCCCGGGCGGCGGCCCGGGCCGAGGCGGGGGAGCCGCCGGCGAACAGCGCGCCCAGCGCTCCGCTGAAGGCGATCGTGCCGGCGGCGAGCAGGCTGCGTCGGGTGACGGACATCGGCGGCTCCGGGGTGGCACGGCCAGGCACGGCGGGCGGGGACGCCCCCTCAGGGGCGGGTGGTGCCGGGCAGGCAGGCCACCGCGGGGTTGAAGGTCTCGTGCAGGCCGCGGGGGTTCTTCTTCCACAGCCACAGGTGCAGGGCGTAGTGGACCGGCTGGCCGGGGAAGTTGCCGGGCTTGGGGCCCTTGAACGCGGTGCCGAACATCGTCGGGCGGTCGTCGTCCGTGGTCAGCTTCTGGTCGCGGTCGTAGACCAGCCACTGGACCCCGACGAGACGCTTGCCGCCGCGCCCGTCGTCCTCGTAGTACAGCGCGGCGGGCTTCCTCGGGTCGACGGAGTTGTCGTACGAGTGGTTGAAGTGCGGGTAGCCGAGTGCGCCGGTCCGCCCCGCCTTGTCGAAGACGCAGTACTTGTCGGGGACGTAGCCGGCCGCCACCGCGTTGGCGTGCACCTGGTACCTGGCGGTCGCGCTGTACGCGGCCGCGCGGTCGGCCAGGGCCCGTCCGACGTCCGGGCCGTGGTCGGCGGAGGCCTGCGGCGCGGCGACGGCCGCCAGGGCGAGCGAGGCGGCTGCGGTGAGGGCGGGGGCGAGACGTCGGACCATGCGCGGGCTCCTCGTGACGGGCTGGCTGGTGGCACAGCAGCCCTTCCCGCGGTCCGCCGCGCCCGCCCGGCGCCGCCCCGTACACGGCACGGACGGGCGACCGCCGATCGGCCGACGGCAGACCCTGCGCCGCCCGGCCGACCGGTGGCCGGGCGCCCGCATGCGAACGGCCGCGCCCCGGGAGCCGGCGGCTCACCCGATCGGGAGCCGGGCCGTTTCGCGGCGCACCGGCACGGGGAACCGGTGAGTCCGCAGACGGCCGTTGCGACGGCCACGGCCACAGCCACGGCGGCGAGTACGACGGAGGGTGCGGAACATGGCGCAGCGGGACGCGGCACCGAGCGGCGACGGAGAACTGCGGGACATCGTGTCGGCCGTCTCCAGGGGCGCGCCGGAGTACCGGCAGTGCCCCCACCCCCTGTACGCGGCGCTGCGCGAGCAGGACCCGGTGTGCCGGCTGACCCCTCCCCACGGGATCGACACCTATCTGATCACCCGCCACGACGACGCCCGCGACGCCCTGTCGGACCCCCGGTTCAGCAAGGACATGCGCGGCGCCATCGACACCTACCACGCGGTGTACGGCAGCTTCTTCGACGCGCTCGACGACAACGTGCTCTTCGCGGACCCGCCGCGGCACACGCGGCTGCGCCGCATCCTGCGGAGCGCCTTCACCCCCCGGCGGGTGGAGCAGATGCGTCCGCGGATCACCGAGATCGCGGAGACGATCCTCGGCGAGTGCCGCAGGGCCGGCACGGTCGATCTGATGACCTCGTTCGCGTTCCCCCTGCCCGTCGCGGTCCTGTGCGAACTGATGGGCATCCCGCAGGAGGACCGCCCGGAGATCCTGGAGCAGTTCGCGGTGGTCACCCGCTCCCGGTTCGACCCCGGCCGAAGGGCGGAGCTGAAGGCGGCCGAGGAGCGGCTCCAGCACCGGCTGGAACGGCTCATCTCGGACACCCGCGACCATCCGTCGGACACCTTCCTCAGCGACCTCCTCCAGGCGGAGGAACGCCTGGAGGACCCCGAACTGGTCGCGTCGCTGTGGGTCCTGTTCTTCGCCGGCCACAAGACCACCGCGTACCAGATCGGCAACTCCGTCCTCAACCTGCTGCTCCACCCCGACCAGGCGGCCAGGCTCCGCGAGGACCCGCGGCTCATCCCGGGGGCGGTCGAGGAGATGCTGCGCTTCGAGGGGTCGGTGGAGACCTCCACCTTCCGGTACGCGGCCCAGGAGGCCCGGATCCGGGACACGGTGATCCCCAGGGGCTCCCTGGTGCAGATCGCGATCTCCTCGGCCAACCGGGACCCGGAGAGGTTCGACGCGCCCGACGAGCTGGACGTGACGCGCGAGGGGCTGCAGGGCACGCACCTGGGCTTCGGCCACGGCACCCACTACTGCCTGGGGGCGCCGCTGGCGCGGCTCGAACTCGAGATCGCGCTGTCCTGCCTGCTGCGGGAGTTCCCCGACATGCGGCCGGTGGACCTGGAGGAGACCCGGGGCGCCTGGCTCAAGGGCCCGGTCGCGGCCTTCCGGGGGCTGGAGCACCTGAGGATCGTCCTGGAACCCTCGCGCCCGGACGGTGACCCGGGCGAGCCGGCCCTGGCTTCCGTGGCCTCCGGAGAGCAACCGGACCCGAAGGGCGGTGGATTGGCATGACGGACTCCGTGAGTACCCCCGTGCGGCTCCTGGGCGCGCCGGCGGGCGGACTGCGCATCGCGGCGGTGGGCACCAGCGAGGTCATCCGGATCGCCCGGGGTCCCTCCGCGCCGGCCGCGGACACGGCGGGCACGGTCCATTCGAAGATCGACATGCACCATCACTACTGCGCGCCGGAGTGGCGCGAGTGGGCGGTGCAGCACGGGCTGATCACGCCGGAGCAGCTGCCCCCGTGGGCCCGGATCGACACCGAGGCGTCGATCCGGTTCATGGACGACGCGGGCATCACCACCGCCGTCCTCAAGCCGATGCTGCCGGCGCGCTACCAGTCGTCGGCGCAGCTGCGCGAGGCGATCAACATCACGCTGCGGTCGATGATCGAGGTGGCGACCTCGCACCCGGGGAGGTTCTCGTACTACGTGCCGCTCTTCCTGGACGACCAGGAGGCGTCGTCGTGGGCCGTGCGCCGAGGGCTCGGGCAGCTCGGCGCCGCAGGCGTCAACGTGACCGCCAACTACGGGGGCGTCTACCTCGGGGACCCCGCCTACGACCGGCTCTTCCACGAGCTGAACGAACGCTCGGCCGTGGTGGACACCCACCCGCACAACCTCCCGGGCGGCCCGCCCGGTGCGCCGACGGTTCCGGGCATCCCGAACTTCATGTGCGACTTCCTGCTGGACACCACCCGGGCCGCCGTGAACATGATCAGCAGGAGGACGCTGGACCGCTTCCCGGACCTCTCCGTGGTCCTGCCGCACGCCGGCGGCTTCCTCCCGTACATCGCCACGCGCCTGCAGGCACTGGGCCGGTTCTGCGAACCGAGCGTGGAACCCGCGGCCGTCCGCGACCACCTGAGCCGCTTCTACTACGACACCGCGGGTCCCATGGCGCCCGCGGCGACCCTGCTGGAGCACGTGCCGGCCGACCACGTCCTCTTCGGCACGGACTGGCCCGCCGCCCCCGCGGACACGGTCATGGACCTGGCGCTGCCCGCACTGGAAGCGGACCCGGCCTTCACGCCGGAGCAGCTGCGGGGGATCTACCACGACAACGCGATGCGCCTGATCCCGCAGCTGGCGAACGTCTGACGGGGGTGTGCGGGCCGCGTCGTGCGGCCCGCGCCCCCCGCCGGAGCGGGAGCGGTCAGACGAGCTTGGCGCTCAGGGTGATCGTCGTACCGGTCAGGGCCTGGCTGACCGGGCAGTTCTTCTTGGCGTCCTCGGCCGCGGCGACGAAGCCGTCCTCGTCCAGGCCCGGCACCTCACCCTCGGTGGTGAGGTGGATGCCGGTGATGCCCTTGCCGGGTACGAACGTGACGGCTGCCGAAGTGGTCAGCTTGGCCGGCGGGTTGCCCGCCTTCGCCAGCACGTTCGAGAACGCCATGTTGAAGCAGCTGGAGTGCGCGGCGGCGATGAGCTCCTCCGGGCTGGTCCGTCCGTTCGCCGCCTCGTCGGTGCGCGCGGGCCAGGAGACCGGGTAGCTGCCGAGGCCGGACGAGTCGAGGGTGACGACGCCCTTGCCCTCGAACAGGTCGCCTTCCCATACGGCGTGGGCGTTGCGTGTGGCGGCCATGATGGATCCCTTCGTAGAAGTGGGAACGGCCGGGCCCCCGGAAGGGGCCCGGCCTTCCCAAACCTACTGGGACACCAGGGGTTTCGCGTCGCGCGCCAGCGCGGTGAGCCGCGATATGGCGCGGAAGTACTTCTTCCGATAGCCGCCGTTCAGCATCTCCTCACTGAACAGCCCGTCGAACGGGACGCCGGACGCCAGCACCGGGACCTCGCGGTCGTACAGCCGGTCGGCCAGGACCACCAGCCGCAGCGCGGTCGACTGGTCCGGCACCGGGCCGACGTCGGTCAGGCAGACGGCCGTGATCCCGTCGGTCAGGGCGCCGTACCGGCTCGGGTGCACCCGGGCCAGGTGCTCCAGCAGGCCGGGGAAGTCGTCCAGGCTCGCGCCCTCGGTCGCGTACGCGGCCTTGGTGACCTGCTCGTCGGAGAACGGCGCCGGTGCCTCCGGCAGCCCGCGGTGGCGGTAGTCCTGGCCGTCGATCCGCAGCGGCCGGAAGTGCGCCGACAGCCCCTGGATCTCCCGCAGGAAGTCCGCGGCGGCGAAGCGGCCCTCGCCGAGCTTGCCGGGCAGCGTGTTGGAGGTGGCGGCCAGCGCCACGCCCTGCTCGACGAGACGGCTGAGCAGCGAGGACACCAGCACGGTGTCGCCCGGGTCGTCCAGCTCGAACTCGTCGATGCACAGCAGCCTGTGCCCGCCCAGGGTCTGCACGGTCTGCTGGAAGCCGAGCGCGCCGACCAGGTTCGTGAGCTCCACGAAGGTGCCGAAGGCCTTGAGCGCGGGCTCGGCCGGCGTGGCGTGCCACAGCGAGGCGAGCAGGTGGGTCTTGCCGACGCCGTAGCCGCCGTCGAGGTAGACCCCGCGCGGGCCGGCGGGGGCGGCCGGCTTCTTGGAGAACCAGCGCTTCTTGCCGGCGCCGCTCGCGTGCGCCCCGCCCAGGCCGGCGGCGAAACCGCTCAGCACGGTGACGGCCTCGGCCTGGCTCGGCTGGGCCGGGTCGGGGTCGTAGGTGTCGAAGCGGACGGAGTCGAACCGCGGCGGCGGCACCATCTCGGCCACCAGCCGTTCGGCGGGCACCCGCGGCTCGCGCGCGCACAGGGCCTGCGGCCCGGCGTCGGCCATCGGGGGCCGGCCTGAGGTGTAACCGGAGGTGGTGAGTGATGTCGACACAGCCCTTAACTCTACGGGGCGTGGCACACTGCACCGATGCGACGCCTGTTCCCTGTGACCGATCAGACACCAGCCCGGACGCGGGACGGGGCCGACCGGGAGTGGTCGCTCGACGAGCTCGCGGACGCCTACGCGTACCCCGAACTGGCGGCGGACGGCCACTGGCTCCGGGCCAACATGGTCTCCACCCTCGACGGCGCCGCCCAGCACGACGGCCGCTCACAGCCCATCTCCGGCGAGACCGACATGCGGATCTTCGGCACCCTGCGGGCGCTGGCCGATGTGGTGGTCGTCGGCGCGGAAACGGTTCGCCAGGAGGGCTACCGCCCGGCCCGCGCCCGGGAGGCCTTCGCGGCCCGCCGCGAGGCCGCCGGGCAGGGCCCCGCCCCCGCCATCGCGGTGATCACCGCCGGCCTCGACCTGGACTTCTCGCTGCCGCTGTTCACCTCCCCGCTGGTGCCGACCCTGGTGGTCACCGGCGCCGCCGCGCCCTCCGACCGGGTGGCCGAGGCGGTGCGCGCCGGGGCCGAGGTGGTGGTGGCCGGCGACGGCGCCGCCGTGGACGCGGCCCGGGCCGTACGGGAACTCGCCGACCGGGGGCTGCGCCGCCAGCTCACCGAGGGCGGGCCCCGGCTGCTGGGCCAGTTCGTGGCCGCCGACGTACTGGACGAGCTGTGCCTGACGATCTCCCCGACCCTCACGGCGGGCGGCGCCCAGCGCATCGCCGGAGGGCCTTCCGTCACGGTTCCGCACCGGCTCGCGCCCGCCTGCGTACTGGAAGAGGCCGGGTTCCTGTTCACGAGCTACCGTCGGATCTGACAAGGGGCGGAATTTCCCGTTCCGCTTTGCTTCCGCTGGGCACATATACCTGCGCAGGCCCCGTGCGACAGCGGGGCAGGATGGTTTCCGCAGGGGCCGGCCGGCCTCGGCCCATGAAGGAGAGGGCGTCCGTGTTCACGAGCGTATTGATGATCGAGCAGCCGCTGACCACGGTGGACGTGGACTTCGTCACCAGCCTCCACGGAGACGACACGGTCTCCTTCGTCGTCCTCATGCAACCCCGGGGCGACCAGGACCGACTGCTGCGCGCCATCGACGACGTAGCGCTCGGTGAACTCCCCGAAGCCATCCGTGAGGGTGACGAACCGGAGGGCGAGGACGCGCTCGGCCCCGCCGCGCACGCCCTCGCGCACTCCCTGAACGCCCTGCGCCAGAAGGGCGCCAAGGCCGTCGGGCAGATCATCGAGAACCACCCGCTCGACAAGCTGCAGTCCGTGGTCGACGAGACCGGCGCCGACGAGGTGATCGTCCTGACCGCCCCGCACTTCGTGGAGGAGTTCTTCCACCGGGACTGGGCCTCCCGCGCGCGCCACAAGGTCGGCGTTCCCGTGCTCAAGCTCTTCGCCCACAACGAATAGGCTTGGGCCCCAGAGCCCGACGCACACAAGCACCGCACTCGATCCTGGAGCGACCTGAATGAAGCCCGGCCTGCCGACCGCCATGGAACGGCCCCACTTCATCGGCATCGGCGGCGCCGGCATGTCCGGCATCGCGAAGATCCTGGCCCAGCGCGGCGGCCGGGTCGCCGGCAGCGACGCCCGGGGCGACTCCGAGACCGCCGACGCGCTGCGCGCCCACGGCGTCACGGTCCACGGCGGACACGCCGCCGAGAACCTCGCCGCAGACTCCACCTGCGTGGTCGTCTCCAGCGCCATCCGCGCCGACAACCCCGAGCTGGCCCGCGCCGCCGAGTTCGGCGTGCCCGTCGTGCACCGCTCCGACGCCCTCGCCGCCCTGATGGACGGGCTGCGCCCGATCGCCGTCGCCGGCACCCACGGCAAGACGACCACCACCTCCATGCTGGCGGTCTCCCTCTCGGCCCTGGGCCTGGACCCCTCGTACGCCATCGGCGGCGACCTGGACGCCCCGGGCTCCAACGCCCACCACGGCGAGGGCGACATCTTCGTGGCCGAGGCCGACGAGAGCGACCGCACCTTCCACAAGTACTCCCCGCAGGTCGCGATCATCCTCAACGCGGAGCTCGACCACCACGCGAACTACGCGTCGATCGAGGAGATCTACGAGTCCTTCGAGACCTTCGTCGGCAAGGTCGTCCCCGGCGGCACCCTGGTCGTCGCCCACGGCCAGGAGGGCGCCGCCGAGATCGCCCGCCGCGTCGCGGGCCGCGAGGGCCTCACCGTCGTCACGTACGGCGAGGAGGAGGACGCCGACGTCCGCATCACCAAGATCACCCCGCGCGGCCTGACCAGCGAGGTCACCGTGGTCCTGGACGGCCGGATGCTCACCTTCACCGTCTCCGTCCCCGGCCGCCACTACGCCCACAACGCCGTGGCGGCGCTCGCCGCGGGCGTCGCCCTGGGCATCCCGGCCCACAACCTGGCCTCCGCCCTCGGCAAGTACACCGGCGTCAAGCGCCGCCTCCAGCTCAAGGGCGAGGCCGCCGGCGTCCAGGTCATCGACTCCTACGCGCACCACCCCACCGAGATGACCGCCGACCTGGAGGCCATCCGCGGGGCCGCCGGCGACTCCCGGATCCTGGTGGTGTTCCAGCCGCACCTGTTCTCCCGCACCCAGGAGCTCGGCAAGGAGATGGGCCAGGCCCTGGCACTCGCCGACGCCTCCGTGGTCCTGGACATCTACCCCGCCCGCGAGGACCCGGTCCCCGGCGTCACCAGCGAGATCATCATCGCCGCGGCCCGGGCGGCGGGCGCCGACGTCACCGCCGAGCACGACAAGGCGGCCGTCGCGGACGTCATCGCGGGAATGGCCAAGCCCGGTGATCTCGTTCTCACCATGGGCGCGGGCGACGTCACGGACCTCGGTCCGGCCATCCTCGCGCGCCTGTCGAGCTGACGGAACGAGGGAGCGGGAGAGTCATGTCGTACGAGGTCGAGAAGACGGACGAGCAGTGGCAGGCGGAGCTGACCCCGTCCGAGTACCAGGTGCTGCGCCTCGCCGGCACCGAGCCGGCCTTCCGCGGTGAGTACACCGACACCAAGACGGAGGGCGTCTACTCCTGTCGCGGCTGCGGGGCCGAGCTGTTCCGCTCCTCGGAGAAGTTCGAGTCGCACTGCGGCTGGCCCTCCTTCTTCGACCCGAAGGACACCGACGCCGTCGAACTGCTCGCCGACACCTCGCACGGCATGGTCCGCACCGAGGTCCGCTGCGCCAAGTGCGGCTCCCACCTCGGTCACGTCTTCGAGGGCGAGGGCTACCCGACCCCCACCGACCAGCGCTACTGCATCAACAGCATCTCGCTGCGCCTGACCCCGGCCCCCGACGCGGGCTGACCCCGGGGCGCCTCAGGAGAACAGCCGGGCCCTCCCGCTCCCGCACGGGGCCGGGAGGGCCCGGTGTCGTGTCCGGGCCCGGAGGGTGCGCGTGCTCAGCCGCTGCACTGGGTCAGTTCGCCGCCCTGGCGGACGCTGTACTGGCCCGGCGGCACGTTCATGACCTGGAAGCCGCCGTTCTGGGCTATCTCGACCGTCCCGCCGAAGCCGGCCGACCCGTACACGTAGGCCGGCCCCGGGGTGAAGCCGCCGCCCGACAGGTGCACCTTCCCGTTGTCGAGGACCCCGGAGGTCGAACACGTCGCGGCCGGGACCGCGGCGGGAGCGGAGTGCGGGGCCGCCGCGAGGGCGGTGGGGGCGGCGACGAACGAGGCGGCCACGAGGGGACCGAGGACGAGGAGCCGTGTGCGCCGGTTCATGAGACTTCCTTACCGGGAGGGATCTGGAAGGCCGCGCGCCGCGCGCCGCAGGCGGGGCCGCCTTTCCATCGTCACCCCGCCCCCTGTCCGGTGCGACCGGAGGGTCGGCTGGCCGGAACCGTACGGCCATGGTGTCGAGGACGTCGCGGTTCGGTTCCGATCCGGTCTCTGGCCTGGGGTGATCCACCGGCAATAGCATGTTCGACCTTCGAAGACACCTATCCGTTTCCTCGGTCTGTCTGGTTATGATCGCCCCCTCACATCCCGTCACCATGACACCGGTTGTGACCGTCCCCTCAGCAGTGCCCTGCCCGGTCAGGCTGTTCGGCCACCCCTGACGTCCCCAGTCGCCCCCGCTCCCGAGGACCGATGTCTCCCATACAACCCGAAGGCGTACGAGGGCGGTCGACGACGCGTCGGTGGCGCAGCGTGCGCCTGCGCACCCTCCTCATCTGGCTGGCAGTGGTCCCCACCGTGGCGATGGGAACCCAAGTCACGGTGACCGCCGACCGGTTGCTGGAGCAGTCGGCGCGGCTGCGGGCCGACGTGGAGGCCGCCGAGCGGATCGGCGCACCGCTGTACACGCTCATGGTCGACATGCAGGCGGAGCGGACGGCGACCGCGGCCCAGTGGGCGGGCACCGAGGGGGCCGAGGGCGAACTGCGCGTACGGCGCGCCGCGACGGACTCGGCCGCGGCCGAATTCGGCCGGCTCGCGGACGACCCGTCGAGGTCCTTCGCCGAAGTGACCCGGCAGCTCGAGAAGCTGGCCGCCCACCGCCAGCGCGCCGACACCCGCAGCGGCGCCGCCGACAGCACGCTCGCCTACTACTCCGAGGTGATCGGCAAGGTCATCCAGGTCTACCAGCAGGAGTTCAGCCACGCCGAGGACGCCGAACTCGCCCAGGCGAGCCGCCCCGTGGTGTCGATGCTCCAGGCCACCGAGATGGTCGCGCGCGAGGACACCGTCCTGGCGCTCGCCGGGCCGTCCGGGGAACTGGGCTTCGTCGGCTACGACCAGTTCGTCAGTTCCCTGGGAGCCCAGCGCTACCTGCACGAGGCGCTGATCGTGCCGCACCTCGCGGAAGGCGACGAGCGCTTCTACGAACGGGTCGTCGGCTCCGCGGACTGGCAGACCAAGACGCGCATCGAGAACGCGGTCCTCTCCGGGCACCAGGACACCGTCTCGGGCATCAGGGTGCCCGCAGAGGTCGGCGACTGGAAGTCCGCCCACGCCAACTTCTCCGTGCAGATGACCACCCTCAACATCGACCTGGCGCGCTCGGTGCTCACCCGCGGCGAGGCCAAGGCCGCGCAGCTGCAGACCGAGGTCGCCTGGCTGATCGCCGGCAGCGGCGGCGGACTGCTGGCCGTCGTGATCGTGGTCGTCCTCACCACCCGGTCGGTCCTGCGCCGCCTGCGCGAACTGCACGAGCGCACGGTCACCGTGGCCGAGGAGACCCTCCCCGACGTCGTCGCCCGGCTCCAGCGCGGACAGACCGTGGACCCCGAGGCCCTGCCGGCGGTCAGCGGGGACCGGGACGAGGTCGGACGCATCAGCGACGCGTTCGCCCGGGCCGTCGCCGTATCGGTCGACGGACACCGCCGGCTGGCCGCCGAGCGCCACGGGTTCGGCCTGTTCGCCTCGGGCATCGCCTCGCGCACAGGCAACCTCGTCAGCCGCCAGCTCAGTCTCACCGAGGACATCCAGGACACCTTCGGCCACGACGAGGCGCTGCTCGCCCAGTTGATGCGGTCCGACCAGCTGACGGTCGGCATGCGGCGGCAGATCGAGAACCTCCTCATCCTGGCGGGCGGCGAGGTCCCCGACCCGCACACCGAGCCCATGCGCGTCGCCGACCTGCTGCGCGAAGCCGCCGCGGAGGTCGAGGACTTCCGGCGCATCGAGCGGCAGGCCCTCGACGAGACCAGCGTGGAGCCGAGCGCCGTCAGCCGGATCAGCCACCTGCTGGCCGAACTGCTGGACAACGCCACCCGGTTCTCCCCGCCCAAGTCCAAGGTGGTCATCCGCGCCGAACTCGTCGCCGACGGGCTGACGGTCGAGATCGAGGACCGCGGGCCGCGGGTGAGCCCCGAGCGGTACGAGGAGATGAACGGCCGCCTGCACCAGGCACCGCCGTACTCCGTCCTGGCGCAGAACGCGCACCGGCTCGGCCTCTTCGTCGTGGGCCACCTCGCCGACCAGCTCGGGGCCACGGTGACCCTGCGCCGCTCGGTGTACGGAGGGACTTGCGCGGTGGTGGTCCTCCCGGCCGAACTGCTGCTGCCGACGGTGGGGGTGGCCCCGGGTGGGCCCGCCCGCCGCGAACCGGTGGTCCCGGCCCCGGCCGCGGAGCCGGACTCCGCTGCGGCCGAGTCCGCCGCGGACGCGCCCGCCGCGGACGTGCCCGTGTCGTCGGACCCCGGAGGGCCGGTCCCCGCCGAGGGCCGAGAGCCAGGACCGGTGGTGCACACGAGCGCCGGACTGCCCAGCCGCCGTACGAAGACGCCCCGGCCCGCACCGGCCGCCGCACCTGCCGCCGTACCCGCGGTCCGGCCGGCCGCGGCGGCCGCCCCCGCGCGGCCGGCCCTCCCCGAGCGCGTACCGCAGACCCACCTCGCCGACCAACTGCGCGCGCCCCACGCGCCGGAAACAAGGGTTCCCCAGGACACAGCGACACCCGAAGAGGTCGCCGACGCCTGGGCGGACTACGAACAGGGGACCCAGACAGTGGAAGAAGAGCTCCGACGGGATCAGCCATGACCACCTCATCGAACAACGCGGCATCCAACGACGCGATCTACAGCGTCCTCGACAACAACCTGAGCAGGATCGCCGGCATCCAGGGAGCCGTGCTCCTGTCCAACGACGGCATCCGGCTCAGCGCCTACCTGCTGGACCAGCCCCAGGCCGAGCGGATGGCGGCCGCCGCCTCCGGCATCGCCTCCACGATGAAGGCGATATCCCGTGAGATCGACGGCGGCCGCGTCATCCGCCAGCTCGTCGAGATGGACGACCGGTACCTCTGCATCGTCGGATGCGGGGAGGGCAGCACGCTCATCGTGGTGACCTCCCGCAAGGCCCGCCTCGGCGAGCTGGGCGGCGAGGCCGTACGCACCGCGCAGGCGCTCGGCGAGTGGCTGGGCACCCCCGAGCGCGGCCAGGTGCCGAACCCGTAATGCCGCAGGACGAGCCGCAGCCCGCAAGCCGCCGCCGTACGCGGCTGTACGCCCTCACCGACGGCCGTACGGCCGCTGCGCACACCGTCCTGACCATGGACACCACCATCACGGCGGCGGTCGCCGACGACGCGCACGGGGCACTCCCCACCGAGTGGCAGGAAATCCTCGACCTGTGCGCGCCGCCGGGCGGGCGCGCGGTCGCGGAAATCGCGGCGCGAATGAACATCCGCCTCACCCCGATGACGCTGCTCCTCGGGGAACTCGCCGACCGCGGCCTGATCACCCACCGGCCGCCCCTGGCGGCCTCCGACACCACCGACGTCAACCTGCTCATGAGAATCAGGGACAGCCTTGCCCGGATATGACACACCCGCCACACCCGCCTCCCGGGAACCGGCCCCGGTCAAGATCCTCATCGCCGGTGGGTTCGGAGTCGGCAAGACCACCCTGGTGGAGACGATCTCCGAGATCGAGCCGCTGCGGACGGAGGAGCGGCTGACGGCCGCGGGCGTCGGCGTCGACGACCTCGAAGGCATCGAGTCCAAAAACCTCACCACCGTGGCGATGGACTTCGGCCGGATCACGCTCACCGACGCCGGCATCGTCCTCTACCTGTTCGGCACCCCCGGCCAGGAGCGCTTCTGGTTCATGTGGGACGACCTCCTGGGCGGCGCCCTCGGGGCGATCGTGCTGGTCGACACGCGCCGCCTCGACCGCAGCTTCCCGGCCGTCGACTTCTTCGAGAGCCGCGGCCTGCCCTTCGTGGTCGGCGCGAACTGCTTCCACGGCGAACAGCCCTACACCGCCGAGGAGATCGGGGCGGCCCTGCACCTGCGGGATCCCGACACGCCCGTCCTCATGCTCGACGCCCGCTCGCGCACGGACGTCCGCGCGTCCCTGCTCGCGCTGCTCGACGTGCTCATCGACAAGGCGCGGCAGACCCCGACCCCCGTCAGCGGCTGACCGCCCCGGTCCCGGCCGACACCACGTCTCCCAGGTGGTCCGCCAGGGTGCGGCGGGGCAGCCAGCCCCGGGAGCGGGCGCGGGCCAGGTCCAGGACCACGGGGTGGGCCAGCTGGTCCACCGCGTACCGGCTGAGGGCCGGCTCGGCGGTCGCCAGGGCCTCCGAGACCCGGGCCGCGGCGCGGGCCGCCCGCAGCGGCAGGTGCCGGATCCGGGCGCGGACGCCGTGGGCGTCCAGCACCGCGCGGACCGCGGCGTCACGGCCGTACGGCCGGCCGTCGGCCACGTTGTACGCCCCCGGCGGCCAGGCCGCGGCCGCGAGAGCGGCCTCCGCCAGGTTCTCCACGGCCGTCAGGCTCAGCCGCACGTCCGGGCCCGGCAGCAGCAGGGTGCCCGCCCGGACCCGTGACAGCAGCCGCGGCAGCAGCGTGGTGTCGCCCGGCCCGTACACGGCCCGCGGGCGCAGCACCACCGCCCCGGCGGCCAGGGCCAGGGTCTCGCCCGCCGCCTTCGTGCGGCCGTAGGCGTTCAACTGCCCGGCGCGCGGGTGTTCCTCGCCGACGAGGGAGCGGTCCAGCCGCGGGT
This sequence comes from Streptomyces virginiae, assembly GCF_040638905.1. Taxonomy (GTDB): domain Bacteria; phylum Actinomycetota; class Actinomycetes; order Streptomycetales; family Streptomycetaceae; genus Streptomyces; species Streptomyces virginiae_B. Next base: position 59,108 of record NZ_JBEZYV010000028.1, read on the forward strand.
CGTAGACACTGGCACTGCTCACCCACACCACCGGCCGGCCCGCCGCGGCCCGCAGCAACCGCTCGGTGCCGATGACGTTGACCTCGTGCATCAGCGCCTCCGCCGCCGAGCCGGGGGAGGGGTCGCCGACCGCCGCCGCGCAGTGGACCACCACGTCCACCCCGGTGAGGTCCGGGTCGCCCGCGGTCGCGTCCCAGAACCGGTGCTCGCCCACCGGGCCCGGTCTGCGCCCGACCCCCACCACCCGGGCACCGGCCGCCGCCGCGGCGCGCGCCACGTGCCCGCCGCAGAAGCCGCTCGCGCCCGTGACCGCGATCACGATGCCGCCCGTACGCACAGCGTCCGCCAGCCCGGCAGCGCCGCACCCCGGTCCACCCGGGCCCGTGTCACCACCGGCCGGTACGGGGCCAGCGCCGCCAGTACGTCGGCCAGCTGGACGGACGCCAGCCGGGCTCCGGGGCACGCGTGCCCCCCGGCCCCGAACACCAGCCGCGACTGGGCCGGTTCGGCCGGGCGGCGGGCGTCCGGATCGCGCCGGTGCGCCCCGGCGGCATGCCGGGCGACCAGCAGCAGCCGGTCGCCGCCCCGCACCGGGCAGCCGCCGAGCGTGCCGTCCGCGGCGGCCACGCGCGGCAGCAGCGGCGAGGCGGCCGTGACCCGCAGCAGCTCGTCCGCCAGTGCCGGGCGCAGCGCCTCGTCGGCCGCCTGGTCCCACAGTCCGGCGTCGGCGCACCAGGCCACCGCCCGCGGCAGCGCGGCCACCGTGGTGTTCACCGCTGCCACCGCCACCATCGCCGCGAGTGCGCCGTCGGCGCGGCCCGGGCCGTGTAGGCGAATTCCCTGCTGCCGGGCGGGGTCCGGCCCGCACCCGTGCCGCGTCGGACCCCGCCGGTCCGCCGCACGGCCGTCTTTCCCCGCCTCACCGTCGCGTGCACCGGACGCCGCCGAGCGCGCACTCGCAGCGGCCGGCGCCGTCGCGCGGACACTGTCCAGGAGGTCGCCCAGCACTCCGGCGGCCCGGGCCGCGGCGGCCTCGGCGCGTGGGCGGCGCGGCCCGGGCAGGTGACTGCGTACGGTGGCGGCCGCCGCCTCGGCGGCGGCCCGTGCGACTTCGCACGGGTCGGCGCCGGAGCCCAGCAGGGCGCACACCACCGTCCCCGACAGCTCGCGGGCCAGCTCGACGAGGTCGACCTCGCCGCCCTCGGCGAGCGGCGCGAGGCGCCGTGCGAGCAGCGGCCGCCACCGCTCCCGCAGCCGCGCCACCCCGGCCGCGGAGAGCTGCCCCGCCAGGTCCCGCCGGTCCGACCGGTGGCCGGAGCCCTCCTGGTCGAAGAGCACACCCCCGTCGCCACCCAGCGCGGCGCGCGCCGCGGCGCCCGTGGTGCCCTGGGCGGTCCGGTCGAGCGGCAGCCGGGTCAGGGCCTCCCGGTAGGAGTCGGTGCCGTGCACCAGCACGGTCCGGCCGAGCCGGCGAACGGGCCGGCCGCGGGTGGCGGCGAGCAGCCCGAACAGCAGGGGGTGGCCGCCCAGGTAGACCCGGCGGTCGCGGCGCCGCGCCCGGGCGTGGGACGTGGGACTCATCAGGGCTGTACCTCCATGGGACGGGCGGATCGGGGGAAGGCAGGGGGCTTCGGGCGTGCGGCCCCGGACCCGGGGCCGACCGCACCGGCGGTCAGCGCCTGCGCGGCGGCAACGCCGGGGAGCCTGCGCCACGTACGGGCTTCCGGGCCCGGTGGCCCGGGCCTCGGCCTGGTGGCCGGGCCCCGGCCTGGCGGCCTCGGGCCCGGCACCTGCCCGGCGGCCAAGCCGGCCCCGGCCCGGCGGTCCGGCTCCGGCCCGGAGGCCTCGGGCCCGGGCCCGGCCTGGTGGTCCGGGGCCGGCGGGTGGTGCGGGCTGCTGGCGTCACGGCGCCTCCGGGGGGCACACCAGGCCCGGGGGGAACCGCCGGGTCCAGGGATCACACCTGGCCCAGGCGCTGCGCCGCCAGGGCGGCCGTCGCCGCCCGGTCCGGCTTGCGCGAGCGTCCCGACAGCGGGATCCGCGCGAGGAGCACCTCGTCCGGGCGGGCCGTGCCCATCCGGGCGACCGGCTTCGACAGGGCCGCGCGCAGGGCCGGTTCGTCCGCGCCGCGCTGCGGCTGCACGACGGCGACGAGCCGTTCGTCGCCGTCGCCCGCCGGGATCCCGACGAGCACGGCCAGCTCCACCCCCGGCACGTGCAGGGCGGGCTCGTACAGGCCCGGGTAGATGTTCTCGGCCCGGCGCAGCACCATGTCCTTGCACCGGCCCTCCAGGACGATCCGGCCCCCGGCGTCCAGCCGCGCCCGGTCGCCCGTACGCACCCACGGATCGGGGTCCTCGCCGAGGTAGCGGTGGCGGGCCGCCGGCCCGGCCAGCAGCAGCTGTCCGTCGTCGTCCCGCTCGGTCCGTACCCCGGGCAGCGGCGCCCCGACCAGGTCCCCGTCCCCGTCGAAGGCGGACTTCTCCCGGGACTCGACCGCGGCGGCGGGGAACAGCTCGGTGAGCGCGTAGACGCCCCAGGCCTCGGCCGCGCCCGCGCCCCGTACGCGTTCCAGCAGGTCGGCGCCGGCCGGCGCGGAGCCCGTCCACACACGGCCGTGGAAGCGGGCGCCGGCGCCCAGCGCGTCCCGCAGCCGGGGCGGGGTCAGATAGCTCTCGGAGGGCCGCAGCCGGTGCAACTGCCGTGCCAGTACGCGGGCGCTGCCGGCCGGCAGGGCCACGGCGGCGCCGCGGGTCAGGGAGGGGACGAGGACGAAGAAGGTACCGCCGAGTACCGGCTCGTCCCCGCGGGCGTCGAAGAGGGACGAGACCGTGGCCATGCCGGCCGACAGGCTCGCCCGGGTGTGCACCACGGCACGCGGCCGGGAGGTGGTCCCGGAGGTGAACACGATCACCGCGTCGGCGTCGCCGTCCGCGGCGGCGTGCGCGGGCACGCCGAGCCGGGGCGCCCCCAGGTCCAGCGCGGGCGCGCACCCCGGCAGCCGGGGCCCGACCGAGGCCACCGGCCCCAGGCCGGCCAGGTCGGGCAGCGCGAGCCCGGCCCGGCGGGCCAGCGGCCGGGCCCAGCCCGCCACCGCCTGCGCGGCCGCGTCGGCCAGCACCAGCGCGGGCCGGGCCAGCGCGAGGCGGGCCCGCAGGACGTCGGGCCCGGCGCCCGGGTCCAGGACGGCCCCGCGCAGCCCGAGCCGCCACAGCGCGAGCAGGACGGCGAGGGCCCGCGGCCCGGGGCGCACGGCGACCCCGACGGTGTCCCCGGCGCGCAGCCCGCGCGCGTGCAGGGCGGCGGCGAAGGCGTCCGCCAGCTCGGCGAGTTCGCCCCGGGTGGCCCGCACCCGGGGCGCGCCGGTGCGGGTGGCGGTGAGCACGGCGGGCCGCTCGGGGCGGCTGCGCAGCGCGTGGTCGAGTCGGTCCAGCATCAGCGGGGGTCGTCCGTTCCGTGCGGTCCGCTGCCCTGGTCCAGGTACCAGCGGGCGGTGCCGGCGAGCCCGTAGGCCCGCAGGCGCCGCGTCGAGTTCTCCACGACCATCTCCCGGCAGTGGACGATCCGGTCGGTGTGCCGGCGCACGGCGTTGAGGAACAGCCGGTCGGTCGGCGAGGGGCGCCGCGGCATGCCGCCGACGGCCAGGTACAACTCGGCGGTGATCGCCATGTTGTTCCCGGCGTGCATGCGGTAGGGCGCCCGGTAGCCGTGGCGGCGGGCGTGCCGCGGCCGCAGCCGGCCGAAGAGCGCGGCGAGCGCCACCAGCACCCCGAAACCGGCCCGGCCCAGCGGGCCGTGCTCGTCGCGCCGGGCCACGATCCGCCCGCACACCAGTCCGGGGCGGCGGGTGAGCGCGTTCCGTGCGGCCGCCGTCCAGCCGGGCCGGGGCAGGCAGTCGGCGTCGGTGCGGGCGAGGAGCGCCGCACCCCGGCCGATCGCGTACCGGAAACCGGTGTCCACGGCGGAGCCGACACCCTTCTCGGGTTCCTCGATCACCTCCACCGGGAAAGGCGCGCCGGCCGCGAACTCCCGGGCGACGGCGCCCGTGCCGTCCGCCGAGGCGTTGTCGACGACGAGCAGGGTGAAGTCCCGGTCCCGCTGCGCGGCGAGCGCCCGCAGGGTGTCCGCCAGCCGCGCCTCCTCCTCGTGCGCGGGCACCACGACCCACATCCGGTTCACGACTTCTCCCAGACCATCGTCATGATGCTGATGCCGCCGCCCAGGCCGACGAACAGCACCCGTTCGCCCGGCGCCAGCCGCGGGAACACACGGTCCAGCTGCACCCCGATGCTCGCGCTCGCGACGTTGCCCAGCTCCGGCACGGTCACCACCAGCTTGTCGGCGGGCACCCCGGTCAGTTCGGCGAACCGCTCCAGGTAGGGCACGGTCACCTGGTGCACCAGCACCTTCGCGAAGCCGTCCCAGGACAACCCCGAGCGGTGCAGCGTCCGGTCGATGACGGCGGTGCCCACCTTCTCGAAGACGCCGCGCAGTTCGTGCCCGTCGCCGCGGAAGTAGGTGTACGCGTCCCCGCGCGGGTGCCGTGAACCGCCGCCGGGTATGCCCCCGACCTCCCAGTGCTCCGAGTGGGTCTCGGTGTCCACGTCGAGGATGCCGCCGCGCTCCACGGCCTCGACCACGACGGCCGCGCCGGCGTCGCCGAAGGTGTAGCCGGCGAACCCGTCGCGCAGCTCCGCCGGTCCGGACGGGTCCTTGCGCACCGCCCGGCTCGGGGTCTCGCCGGTCACCACCAGGGCCCGCCGGGCCCGTCCGGCGAGGATCATCGAGCGGGCGAGGTCGATGCCGTTCACGAAGCTGTTGCAGGCGTTGGTGACGTCCAGGGCGTGGGCCCGCGAGCCCAGCTCCGCCTGCACGATGTGCGCGGTCGCCGGCTCGACCATGTCGCGCGAGGCGGAGGCGAAGAGCAGCAGGTCGATGTCGAGGGGGGAGAGCGAGGCGGAGTCCAGCGCCCGCCGGGCGGCGCCCACGGCGAGCGTGGAGGCGTACACGCCCTCGGCCGCGACCCGGCGGGAGACGATCCCGGTGGCCTGCGTCAGCAGCCTCGGCGGCAGCGCCAGGCCACTGCGGCGCGCCACCTCCTCCTGGAGGGCCTGCGAGGACAGCACCTCGTCGGGCAGGAAGCTGCCGACGGCGGTCGGACCGGCGCTGCGGGGCGGGTCACACGGCTCGATGAACATGTCCACACGATGGCGGGGCGGGTGCGCCGGGGCCTGAGTACGGATGCTCAGTTCTCGGAGGACCGGTGCACGGTCCGGATGAGTAGGAACGCGCGCTTCCGGCCATGTGGCCCGTTCACGCCGTCTGTTGTGAGCGGGTGCTTCGCCGTACCCTCCCAGCGGTGCGGAACCGGCGGGCCGCGGGGCGCGCGGGACCGCGTACGGAACGCCGTCCGTTCTCCAGGTGTACGGCGCCGTGTCACGAAGGCATCTCCGTCCGGTACCCCGGGACCGCTGTCCTTGGGGCGCCCCTCGACTCCCCCCTCACCCCCAGAGGTCGTCACCCCATGGCAGAGCTCAACCGTCGCAGGTTCCTGCAGATAGCCGGCGGCACGGCCGCCGTCGCGATGCTGAACGGCAGCATCGCGCGGGCCGCCGCCATCTCGGCGCAGGGCACCACCGGAACGATCCAGGACATCGAGCACGTCGTCGTCCTGATGCAGGAGAACCGGTCCTTCGACCACTACTTCGGCGCGATGAAGGGTGTCCGGGGCTTCGGCGACCCGCGCCCGGTGATCCAGGACAACGGCAGGACGATCTTCCACCAGTCGAACGGCACCAAGGACGTCCTGCCCTTCCATCCGCAGATCGCGGACCTCGGAATGCAGTTCCTGGAGGGCCTCGACCACGACTGGGCCGGCGGCCACCAGGCGTACAACAACGGCAAGTACGACAAGTGGGTCCCTGCCAAGACGGCCACGACCATGTCGTACATGACGCGGAACGACATCCCGTTCCACTACGCCCTCGCAGACGCCTTCACGGTGTGCGACGCCTACCACTGCTCCTTCATCGGCGCCACGGACCCCAACCGCTACTACATGTGGACGGGCCACACCGGAAACGACGGCCTGGGCGGCGGCCCGGTCCTCGGCAACCAGGAGGCCGGCTACGGGTGGAAGACCTACCCCGAGCGCCTGGAGTCCGCCGGGATCTCCTGGAAGGTCTACCAGGACATCGGCGACGGCCTGAACGCCGCCGGCTCCTGGGGCTGGATCAACGACGCCTTCCGCGGCAACTACGGCGACAACTCGCTGCTGTACTTCAACACCTACCGCAATGCCCGGCCCGGCAGCCCCCTGTACGAGAAGGCGCGCACCGGCACCGACGTCAAGGCGGGCGAGGGCTACTTCGACCGGCTCCGCGCCGACGTGGTGAACGGCACCCTGCCCCAGGTCTCCTGGATCGCCGCCCCCGAGGCGTTCAGCGAGCACTCGAACTGGCCGACGAACTTCGGCGCCTGGTACATCTCGCAGGTCCTGGACGCGCTGACGGCGAACCCTGCGGTGTGGGCGAAGACCGCCCTGTTCATCACCTACGACGAGAACGACGGCTTCTTCGACCACGTGGTCCCGCCGTACCCGCCGGCCTCCTCCGCCTGGGGCCTGTCCACCGCCGACGTGTCGAAGGACCTGTACGCGGGCGGCGGCGGTTACGCCGCCGGACCGTACGGGCTGGGTCCGCGCGTCCCGATGATCGTGGTCTCTCCGTGGAGCAAGGGCGGCTACGTCTGCTCCGAAACCTTCGACCACACCTCGGTGATCCGCTTCATGGAGAAGCGCTTCGGGGTGCACGAGCCGAACATCTCCCCGTGGCGCCGTGCCGTCTGCGGCGACCTGACCTCGGCCTTCGACTTCACCAGGGCCGATGCCGCCCCCGCCGCGCTGCCGTCCACGGCCGCGTACGTCCCGCCGGACAAGGACCGCCACCCGTCCTACCACCCCACGCCGCCGGCGACGGGCGCGCTGCCCCCGCAGGAGGCCGGGGCCAAGCCGACCCGCGCGCTCGGCTACGTCCCGTACGTGGACGGCTCCCGCACCGTCTCCACCGGCAAGTTCACCCTCACCTTCGCCTCCGGCCCGACCCTGGGCGCCCACTTCCACAGCACCTCGGGCAACCGCACGGACGGCCCGTGGCCCTACACGGTCGAGGCGGGCAAGACGCTTGCCGACACCTGGTCCACCAGCAGCTCCACCGGCAACCAGATCAACCTGACGGTGTGGGGTCCCAACGGCTTCCTGCGCACCTGGAAGGGCCCGGCGAAGAAGGCCGGCCCGGAGGTCACGGCCCGCCACGTGAGCTCCACCGGCAACCTGGACCTGACGATGACCAACTCCGGCACGGCAGCGGTCAACCTCACCGTGGCCAACGCCTACGGCGGCGCGGCCCAGACCTTCCGGGTCCCGGCCGGCGGCAGGGTCACCCACACCGTCAACCTGGGTGCGACGGGCCGCTGGTACGACGTCAAGGTCGTCTCCGACCTCGACACCACCTTCCTGCGGCGCTTCGCGGGACACGTGGAGACCGGCGCCCCGGGCGTCTCCGACCCCGCCATCAGGACCGCCTGATCCGGTCCTGCGGTGTGCGCAGCAGCCGCCGTTCCAAGACCGCCAGGTCCGCGGGGCGGTGGCTGCGGGCGTGCCGGAGCAGCAGGTCGCGGGCCGTGTCCGGGACCCGGCGCCGCTTGGGATGGCGGGAGGTGAACTCCTCGCCCGCGAAGAACCGGACGGCACCCTCCAGCCCGGCGCGGTCCGACTCCCGCACCGCCCACGCGAGTTCGGCGGTGTCGGCCCCGGCCAGCAGGCGCAGCGGGGCCCGTTCGGCGAGCAGCCACGCCGCGTCGCGCGGCTCCTCGCGTACGGCGCCCAGCCAGCCGAAGGCCACGCTCAGCGGCACCCCGCGCGGCGCCGCGGGATCCTCGGCGCCCGCCGCGAGGGCCCCGGCGTACTCCCGCAGCGCGCCCGGTGCCGCCGCCGCCCAGCGGGCCCGGTGGCGGGCCGGGATCCCGTCGGGGGACAGCGGGTCCAGCAGCCGGTTCGACTCCGGGGTGGGGTGGCGGGTCCCGTCGTCGTCCCCGCAGGCACAGGTGAACAGCACCTCGCCGGCCGCGGCGGCGCGCGCCCGGCCCAGCTCCCGGACGGCCCGGACCTCGGCGGCCTCGGCGGGATCGGTGATCTCGTAGCTGCTCGGGTGATGGGGGTGCCGGGCCCCGTCGGCGCGGGAGAAACCCCCCATGACCAGCCGGTCCGTGTGCGATGTCGGGCTCACGGTGTGATGGTAGGCGCGATGGGCATGACGTACGGCGTCGGTTGTCACCACCTCCGTCACCGAGGGAGAACGCATGGCCATCGCCCACCGCCGGATCGGTACCGGTCCCGTCCGCGTCATCGTGCTGCACGACTGGTTCGGTACGTCCGCCAACTGGGGCTCCGTGCTGGACCACTTCGACCCCGAGGGGTTCTCGTACGCCTTCCTCGACTACCGGGGCTACGGCGAACGCCGCGACGTCACCGGCCGCCACACCCTCCCCGAGATCGCCGACGACGTCCTCGAACTCGCCGACCAGCTCGGCTGGGACACCTTCTCCCTGCTCGGCCACTCCATGGGCGGCAAGGCCGCCCAGCAGGTCCTCGTCCGCGCCCCCCAGCGGATCGAGAAGCTCGTCGGGGTCAACCCGGTCCCGGCCGCGCCGTACGCGATGGACGACGCCACCCACGCGCTCTTCTTCGGCGCCGCCGAGAGCCGCGAGAACCGGCGCGCCATCCTCGACCTCGTCACCGGAAACCGGGCGAGCCGCCGCTGGATCGACGCGATGGTCACCCACTCCCTGGAGGTCGCCCGGCCGGAGGCCTTCGCCGACTACCTCGCGAGCTGGCAGTCCCTGGACCTGTCCGCCGCCGTGAAGGGCAACACCGTCCCGGTACTCGTCCTGGTCGGAGAGTACGACCTCGCGCTCACCGCCGACGTGATGCGCGCCACCTGGCAGGTCTGGTACCCCAACTGCCGCGTCCACACCCTCCCCGGCGCCGGGCACTACCCGCCGCACGAGACCCCCGTGGCCTTCGTCACCGAGGTGGAGGCCTTCCTCCGCCCCTAGGCCCGGCCGCGGGGCATGAAAAAACCCCTGGGGCGCGAGGAGACCTCGTGCCCCAGGGGAACAGGGTGAGTGACGGGACTTGAACCCGCGGCCACCTGGACCACAACCAGGTGCTCTACCAACTGAGCTACACCCACCACGAAGGGAGGCGGACCACCCGTTCGATGTGCATGCACAGCATAGCCGATCTGCCGGGTGGTCCTGCGACGCGTTATCCGGCCGAGCGGCTCGAGGCCAGGGTGGCGGCGAGCCTGGCCGTGACCCCGCCGGACCGTCCGGCGGCGTGCGCGACGGCCGCGACGGCGAGCGCCCTGATGATCGGGTGGGGCCTGGTCCCGTCCCCCTGGAGCTCCGGCTGGAAGAGCGTGGCCAGGAAGAAGGGGTGCCCGGGCAGCTCCGCGATGCGCACCTGCCCGTCCTCGTCGTGGCCCGACAGCCGCAGCCCGTGCGCGGTGAGGGCCGGCAGGTGCCGCGGGGCGGGCCCGTAGTTGCAGTGGTAGCGCTCCATGGACCGCTCCGCGCCGAGCGCGGCCTCGGCGAGCGACCCGGGCTCGGCCCGCACCAGCCCCTCGTGGCCGACGAGCGAGCACGCGAGCGGGGCGATCAGCGGGTCCGCCGCCCCGGGGTCGTTCTCGGCGTGCGCGACGCCCGCCAGCCCGCACACCGTCCGGGCGTACTCCAGCAGCGTGTGCTGGAAGCCGCCGCACGTCCCGAGGAAGGGGATGCCCTCCTCGCGGGCCACCCGGATCGCGGCCAGTGCCCCGGCCTCGCTGGCGTACGGGCTGCCCGGCAGCACCCACACGGCGTCGAAGCCGGCCAGGGTCCCGGCGGCTGCCTCGGCCGCGGCGTCGGCGGTGGGGATCCAGTAGGCGTCGAGGACGAGCCCCTCACGGGTGGCGAGGGCGTCGAGGAGGAGCGGGATCCGGGTGTGGGACTTCACGTGCGGGGAGCGGTCGCCTACCAGGGCGATCCGCGCCACCCCCGCGTGCGCGGTGTGTTCGGTGGTCATGTGGACCATCTTGTGACCGCCCCTGCTTCAGCGCCAACGATTGTTCGTGCACCTGTCATAAGCAATCCTGATGACCATGGATCCGCACCTGCTCCGCACCTTCGTCACCGTGGCCCGGCTGGCCTCCTTCTCCGGCGCCGCCCGCGAGCTGGGCTACACCCAGTCCGCCGTCTCCCAGCACATCGCCGCGCTGGAAGGGGACCTGCGGGCGGAGCTCCTGACCCGCCGGCCCGTCGCACCGACCCCGGCCGGGGTGCGGCTGCTGGAGCACGCCGGGCCGCTGCTGCTGCGGCTCGACGCCGCGCGGGCCGACGTACTGCGGCTGGCCGCCGCCCCGCCCGGGAGCGTCACGCTCGCCGCGTCCCCGCTCGCCGTGGGCCCGCGACTGCTCGCCGCCCTGCCCGCCACCGGGGTCACCCTGCGCGTGCTGCCCCCGGCCGAGGTGCCCGCCGCCGTGGCCACCGGCGGCTGCGACCTCGGGCTGGTCGACGGCCCGGCCGCCCCGAGCGACCCGCTGCGACTGCCCGACGTGGCACCGCTCACCGTGAGGGGCGCCGGGGAGGAGGAACTGGCCGTGCTACTGCCCGCCGGGCACCCCTTCGCCGGGCGGTCCGCCGTCCGCCTGGACGACCTAGCCGACGCCCGCTGGATCGACGCCCCCGGCGTCGGCCTGCCGCTCACCGCCGCCCGCGCCTCCGTCCGCTACGAGGGCACCGACGTGCACGCCCTCTGCGCGCTGGCCGCCGCCGGGCACGGCCTGGCGCTCCTGCCGCGCCGCATCGCCGGGGCCGCCGGCGCGGGAGTGGCCGTACCGCTGTCCGCCCCGCGCCTGGTGCACCGTACGGAACTGCTCTCGCCCGGCGCCCCGACCGGCGCGGCCGCTGCCCTGGCCGCACGGCTCACGGCAGGATCCCCCGTATGACCGATGACACCGACGCCGCCGGCCCCGCCCCCTTCACCGCGGCCGACTACGCCGCCCGCATGACCGCTGCCGCGCGGAGCGCCGCCGACGCGGGGCTCGCCGGGCTGCTCATCGCCCCCGGCCCCGACCTCACCCACCTCACCGGATACCGGCCCACCGCCGAGACCGAACGGCTGACCCTCCTCGTCCTGGCCGCCGGGAAGGACCCGGTGCTCGTCGTGCCCGCCCTGGAGGCACCCGACGCGGCCAAGGCCCCCGCAGCCGCCGCGCTGACCCTGCGGGACTGGGCCGACGGGAAGGACCCGTACGCCCTGACCGCCCCGCTGCTGGACTTGCGCGGCCGCTTCGGGGTGAGCGACAACACCTGGGCCCTGCATCTCCTCGGCCTGCAGCAGGAGTTGCCGGGTACCTCCTACGCGCCGCTGACGAACTGCCTGCCCATGCTCCGCGCCGTGAAGGACCCGCGGGAGCTGGAGCGCCTGGCCGCCGCGGGGGCCGCCGCGGACGCCGCCTACGCGCAGATCCTCCACCTCCCCTTCGCCGGCCGCCGGGAGGCCGACGTCGCCGCAGACCTCGCCGCCCTGCTGCGCACGCACGGCCACTCGCAGGTCGACTTCACCGTCGTCGGCTCAGGCCCCAACGGGGCCAATCCGCACCACGAGGCCGGCGACCGTGTGATCCGCCACGGCGACATGGTGGTCCTCGACTTCGGCGGCCTGCGCTTCGGCTACGGCTCCGACATCTCCCGCACGGTGCACGTGGGCGAGCCCACCGCCGAGGAGCAGCGGGTCCACGACATCGTCCGCGAGGCCCAGCAGGCCGGTGTGGCGGCGGTCCGGCCGGGCGTCGCCTGCCAGGAGGTGGACCGGGCGGCACGGGCCGTGATCACCGAATTCGGCTACGGCGACCGCTTCGTCCACCGCACCGGCCACGGCATCGGCGTCACCACCCACGAGCCCCCGTACATGGTCGAGGGCGAGGAACAGCCCCTGGTCCCCGGCATGTGCTTCTCCGTGGAGCCGGGCGTGTACCTGCCGGGCCGGTTCGGCGTCCGCATCGAGGACATCGTGACCGTCACCGAGGACGGCGGCCGCCGCCTCAACGAGGCCCCGCGCGAGCTCGCCGTCGTCGAATAGCCCCGCGCGCTCAGGGGCCGAGGACCACCGCCGACTCGCCCGGCAGGTGGATCCGCCCGTCCGGGCCGGGGTGTTCGAGCGGCTCCCAGGACGCCAGCACCCGTACCCCGTTGCGGCCCAGGGCGATCGTCACCGGCTCGGCGGAGAGGTTCACGGCCACCCGTACGTCGCCCCGCCGGAAGGTGAGCCAGCGCCGCTCCTCGTCGTGGGCGACCCGGACCGCCGCCAGGTCCGGGTCGCGCAGGTCCGGGTGGGTGCGGCGGAGCGCGACCAGGGTGCGGTACCAGTCCAGCAGGCGGGCGTGGAGCGGCTGTTCAGGCTCCGACCAGTCCAGACGGGAACGGTCCCGGGTGGCCGGGTCCTGCGGGTCGGGGATCTCCTCGGCCTTCCAGCCGTGCGCCGCGAACTCGCGGCGCCGGCCGGACCGCACCGCCTCGGCGAGCTCCGGATCGGGGTGGTCGGTGAAGTATTGCCACGGAGTGCGCGCGCCCCACTCCTCGCCCATGAACAGCATCGGTACGAAGGGCCCGGTCAGTGCCACCGTCGCCGCACAGGCCAGCAGTCCGGGGGAGAGGGAGGCCGAGAGCCGGTCGCCGAGCGCCCGGTTGCCGATCTGGTCATGGGTCTGGGTGTAGCCGACGAACCGGTGGGCCGGGGTGCGGCGGTGGTCCACCGGCCGGCCGTGCGTGCGGCCACGGAAGGACGACCAGGTCCCGTCGTGGAAGAAGACCCGGGTCAGGGTCTTGGCCAGGGCGGCCAGCGGAGCTTCGGCGAAGTCGGCGTAGTAGGCCTGGGATTCGCCGGTCAGCGCGCAGTGCAGGGCGTGGTGGAAGTCGTCGTTCCACTGGGCCTGCAGGCCCAGGCCCCCAGCGGTCCGCGGGGTGGTGGTGCGCGGGTCGCACCGGTCGGACTCGGCGATCAGGAACAGCGGCCGGCCGGTCTCCGCGGCGAGCCCGTCGACGGCCGCGGACAGTTCCTCCAGGAAGGTGAGCGCCCGCCCGTCGGCCAGCGCGTGCACGGCGTCGAGCCGCAGCCCGTCGATGCCGTAGTCGCGCAGCCAGGCCAGGGCGCTGTCGACGAGGTACGCGCGCACCTCGTCGGAGCCGGGCGCGTCCAGGTTCACCGCCGAGCCCCACGGGGTGTGGTGGGTGTCGGTGAAGTACGGGCCGAAGGCCGGGAGGTGGTTGCCGGAGGGGCCGAGGTGGTTGTGCACCACGTCGAGGACCACCCCCAGCCCGGCGGCGTGCGCGGCGGCCGTGAACCGGGCCAGGCCGGCCGGGCCGCCGTACGGCTCGTGCACCGCCCAGGGCGCGACCCCGTCGTAGCCCCAGCCGTGGCGGCCGGCGAAGGAGCACACCGGCATCAGTTCCACGTGCGTGACGCCGAGGGCGGTGAGGTGGCCGAGCCGGGCCGCGGCCGCGTCGAAGGTGCCCTCGGGGGTGAAGGTGCCGACGTGGAGCTCGTACAGGACCGCGTCCTGGAGCGGGACGCCCGGCGACGGGGCGTGCCGGGGGGCGAGGGCCTCGAAGTCGACGACGGCCGACAGCCCGTCGGGGCCGTCCGGCAGCCGCCGGCCGCGAGGGTCGGGCCGCGGGGCGGTGTCCCCGTCCAGGAGGAAGCCATAGCGGCTGCCGTCCCCGGCGGGGGCCTGTACGGTCCACCAGCCGTCCCGGTCCGGATCGCGTCCCATGTCGTACGTCGCGTCGTCGAGCCGCAGCGCGACCCGGCCGGTCAGCGGCGCCCACACCTCGAACTGCACGGGCGGTCCCCTCGTCTGTCGGCGGTGTCCAGCATGCTTATCGTGCACATCATTCCGGGCCTGGCGGGGGAGTTCTGGACACTCCGCCCCCAACGGGCCGACAATCACCCTGTGACGTCGAGTTTCGAACTTCCTGCCTTCCCCGCGCCGCGGCTGTCGGACGCCGAGCGAGACCGTGCGCTGGGCCAGCTCAGGGAGGGCGCGGCCCTCGGCAAGCTGTCCCACGACACCTTCCTGCGCCGCATGGAACTCGCCCTCGTGGCCCGCCGTTCCGAGGACCTCGCGGTCCTGACCGCGGACCTCCAGACCAGGGAGGCCGCCGAAAGCCCGTGGACCCGTCGGCTGTTCGGCTGGGTCGGCCGGGTCTCGGCGGTGTCCGCCGGTGTCCGGCGGGCCTGGACGGCCGAGCGGCTGCCCAAGCTGCTGCTGCCGCATCCGAGCGCGGCGGCCCTGCGGATCGGCCGCGACCCCGGCAACGGGCTGCGGCTCAGCCACGAGACCGTCTCCCGGATGCACGCGGAACTGAGCCTGCGCGACGGGGTGTGGGTGCTCAAGGACCTCGGCTCCACCAACGGGACCACCGTCAACGGACGCCGGGTGACGGGCTCCGCGGTCGTCCGCGACGGGGACCAGGTCAGCTTCGGGAACATGAGCTTCCGGCTCTCGGCGGGCTGAGCACCGGGGCCGGCGGCGCGTATCTCGGCGCCGCCCGGCCCGCCCCCGCACTCCGGCCGGCGGGACCGACCGCGCAGGATGGGGTCATGGAACACACGCCTGTCATCCGCCGTGCCCGCGTCGGGGACCTGCCCCGGCTGGTCGAACTCGTCCACGAGCACGTCGCGTACGAGAAGTCGGCCCCCCGCCCCGTGGACCTCGCGAGCCGGCTCGGCCCGCGGCTGTTCGCCGAGGACTCCCGGCTGTGGGTGCTGCTCGCCGAGACCTCCGACGGCGTCGTCGCCGGATACGCCGCCTGCTCGGCCGAGTTCGCGTTCTGGGACGCGCGGGACCACCTGCACATGGACTGCCTCTACCTGGCCGCGGCGGCCCGCGGCCAGGGTCTCGGCACCGCCCTGATGGACGGCGTGACGGAGCTGGCCCGCGAGCTGGGCCTGGAGCAGGTCCAGTGGCAGACCCCCGACTGGAACGAGGGGGCGATCCGCTTCTACGACCGCCTCGGCGCCGCCGCGCACCCCAAGTTCCGCTACGCCCTGCCCGTGGCGCGGTCGGCCGCCACGAGCCTTTCGTAGGCGGCCAGGACGGTACGGGACTGGTGTTCCACCTGGGTGGCCACCGGGATCCAGCGGGCCCCGAACCGGGCCGCGAACTCCTCGCACCACCCGGTGACCAGCCGGTCCAGCCCGGGCGCCGCCGGATGCCCCTCGGCGCGCAGGACCCGCAGCAGCATCGCCGCCGCGCGCAGCGACAGCCGCCGCCCGAAGGCGTCGATGCTGGCGATGTACGCAGCCGTGGCCTCCGTGGGGGCGCCGGCACCGGTCCACTCGACGGTGATCCGGGGGATCAGCGCGAGCGTCCAGTCCACCGCGCGCAGCAGCGGGGCCGCCGCCGGGTCCTCGTAGCCGCCCGGGTGCGGCCCGTCCCGGTCGCGGTCCCGGTCACCGTCCCGTTCGCCGTCCCGTCCTGCGTCCCGGGCCCGCTCCCGGGCCGCGCCGACGAGCGCGGCGTCCGCCGTGAGCCGCCCCGCCAGCATCCGCAGGGCGCCGCGCGGATCGGGGTGCGGGGCCGGATCGTCCACCAGGTCGGAGGCCCACATGGGGACTTCGACGATCGCGGTGGTGCCGGCGTAGCGGTGGGCGTGGTACCAGGTGCTCAGCCGGGTGTCCTCCGGGTGGAACGCCCCGGCGGCCTCGCTGCCCGGTTGCGGGATCACGAAGATCCCGGGCCCGGGCGAGGGCCAGCCGGCGGCGTCGGAGGCACCGTTCTCCACCGGGATGCGCAGCTCGGCGGCCGATGTGGCGAACGGCTCGGCGAGGCCGGGTATGTCCCGGGTGAGCTGCACCCAGGTACCGCCGAGATCGGTGGCGTGCAGGGAGGCCTGGAGGACGGGCCGCAGCTCGTCGATGAGCGCGGTCAGCGCCAGCGTCTCCGGCGGCAGCCGGTCCGCGGGCAGTAAGGACGGCGCCCATTCGGGCTGTTCGGGACCGGGCGGCCGGAAGAAGTACCGGTGGTAGTCCAGGAGCGAGTACGGGCGGGGCGTGCGGTGCAGGTCCGCGCCGTCCGGGTCGGCGCAGAGCAGGAAGTGCCAGCCGCACCCGGCCCGGGGCGCCGGGTCGCGCAGCAGCCGGCGGGCGAGCGAGAGCGCAGTGGCGCCGCCGACGGGCTCGTTGGCGTGCGCTCCGGCGACGACGAGGACGCTGCGGGCGTCCCCGCCCGCCGTGCCGACCGGGCCGGCCGCCGCCGTCGCGGCGACCGACAGCACCCAGATCGGCTGCCCGGCCCGCGAGGTGCCGGCCTGGCGGAGCCGGACCTCGCCGGGGTGTTCGTCCGCCAGCGCACGGGCGGCCAGCCCGAGCTCCTGCGGTGTGGGGTAGCACATGTCACGGAGGAGAGTCACAAGGGATGCCATGCCCGCCGGGCCCGCCGCCTACTGCTGTACGGGCCCCGCAGTTCCCCGGAGCTGCGGGGAAACCCCTGGCCAAGGCTATGTCGAAGCCTCCCGGGAGGCCGCGTGCCGCGGCCGGCACAGACACCCGCGGCACCGGCCGTGGGCGGGGAAACCTCCCAAACCGGCTGCGGAGGATGATCACGGGATGTCACAGTCACACCATGCGCATTGACGAGGCCGGCGTGAAGGGATCGGTCACCGACCTGGCACAGGAGCGGTGGGGAGTCACGCTGGGCGGAGAGCTTCCGGCGCGGTTCGCGGAGCCGGGGTGGACCTACGAGGAGACCGTCGACCGCCGCTGTCCCGTGTGCGGCGGTGAGCTGCACGCCCTGCGCAGACCGTACGAGTCCCAGGGGCGCACCTACCAGTACACGGCCCTTGTCTGCCCCGCCTGTCCCGCCGCCTTCACCCTCGCGGAGCTCGGGGTGAAGCGGTACGACCAGCTGACCGACACCGTGCCCCGCCAGGCCGGGCAGACGGCCCGACGCCGTCGGGCGCCCGTGCCCCTCGGGGCGTCCCCGGACGGGCCGGGGGGCACCGTCACCGTGATCGTCAGAGGTCCCGGGGTACGCGCGGACCGCGGCCCTGCGTGGCCGGAGGACCTGGTCGTGCCCGACGGGACCGAGCAGAGGGCCTTGTCCTGGTGGAAGGTCGCCGATCCCGCGTGGCGCCCGGCCGACGCTGTGCTCACGGCGGCCGAGGACGTGCGGGTGATCCTCCCCGAAGGCCAGGAGTACGAGGCGCTGAGGGCCTGGCTGAAGGGGCGGGACGTCCCGTACCGGGTCAGCCGCTACTGGGAGGAGGCCGGTCAGGTCGGTACGGTCACCGACACCGGCGGCCGTGCGGAGCTGGTCGCGGTGGGGCCGGACGGAGCGGCCCCCGCCCCGGGGCCCTGGGCGGTGGCGGCTCGGGACGCCTTCGCCGCCCAGTGGGACGCGCTGGAGGAGCTGCCGGACGGCGACGGCGACGCGTATGTGCCTGTCGGGGAGCTGGTGCCGGCCGAGTGGGCCGGGCTGCTGCCGCACCCGTCGTTCAACCCCGTGCAGGCCGCTGCCGTCCCGGTGGTGCTCGAGGGCACCGGGCATCTGGTCGTGGTCGCGCCGACGGGCGCGGGAAAGACCCCGATCGGGATGGTCGCAGCGCTGGAGGCGCACGCCCGCGGACGCAAGGCGGCTTGGCTGGTGCCGCAGCGCTCGCTCACCGACGAGCTCGACCGCGAGCTCCAGCTGTGGCGCCGCCGTGGGCTGCGGGTGGTGCGTCTGACCGGTGAGGCCGCCGTGGACACGGAGTTGATCCGGTCGGCCGACGTGTGGGTGGCCACCACCGAGAAGTTCGAGGCGATCTGCCGTGCGGGTTCGCTGCGGGACGCGCTCGCGGAGGTCGGCTGCCTGGTGGTCGACGAGATCCACCTGCTCGGCGATCCGACCCGCGGAGCCGTACTGGAGGCGCTGCTCGCCCGCGTACGGGAGGACAGCGCGGCCATCCGGATCGTAGGCCTGTCAGCGACGGTCGCCAACGCGGACGAAGTCGCCCAGTGGCTGGGCGCCCGCCTGGTGCGCACCACCTGGCGGCCCACGCGGCTCACCTGGCAACTGCCCCTCCTGCCCCCGGTCGACGAGACGGACTGGGCGAAGCGGGCCGCCGCCCGAACCGGGGCCGCCGTGCGCATCGCCCGTCAGGTCACCGGGGACGGTGGCAGCGTCCTCGTCTTCTGCGGCAGCAAGCGCCGCGTCCGGACCACGGCGCTCGCGATGGCCGCCGACCGGGGCGTGCCCACCGCCGGCGTGGACGCCGACGACGCCGAAGCCGTGGAGCGGCTGTGCACCAAGGCGGGGGTGCGGCTGCACTACCGGGACTGGCCGTACAAACGGGAGGCCGAGCATGCCTTCCGTGCCCGCGAGGCGGAGATCCTCGTCGCCACCTCCACGGTCGCGGCGGGGGTCAACCTCCCCGCCCGCGCGGTGATCGTCAGCGACACCACCATCGGTCTGGACCGCATCGAGGTGTCGATGGTCCAGCAGATGTTCGGACGCGCCGGGCGCATCGGAGCCGGAGAGCGCGAGGGCTGGGCGTTCCTGCTCACCGACCCGGCGGAACGAGCCCACTGGCAGGCCCGGTTGGCCGCCGGATACAGCGTGCGGTCGAGACTGGACGAACACCTGGCCGACCACCTGCTCGCCGAGGCCGTGCAGGAGCGCGTTTCGACCCTCGACGAGGCGGAGCGGTGGTGGGCCGGCACGTTCGCCGCCCACCAGGGGCACGACAGCGTGGAGCCCCTCCACGAGGCGGCACAGTTCCTCGCCGAGGTGGGCTGTCTGCGGGACGCCGCCCACGAGGTCCGCCTGGAGCCCAGCGCGCTGGGGCGGCTGACCAGTCGCTTCATGGTCGATGCCGGCGTCGCCGACGATCTGGCGACGGCACTGCGTCAGGCCCCGGTACCCGAAGACCCGCTCACGGCAGAGCAGTTGCTCGCGACTCTGCTCAGCACCCGCCTGCCCGTACTCGAACAGGCGCCGTTCACCGAGCGTGCGAAGACCGCCCTGCGCCGAGTCCTGCGTGAGGCCGAGCACGCGGACGACGAGCCGGACGACCCCTGGGGGCTGGGCCCGGCGAAGGAACCGGCGCCGGCCGAGGACGAGCAGCGGCCGCAGGCCGGGGATCTCGCCCGCGCGGTCCTGCTCCTTGCAGTGACCCGTCCGCGCCTCTTCCGCGGCCGCCCCGCCTATGTCCTCGGCATCCCCGTGGACTCCATGACCGGCATCCTGGAGGAGGCCCAGCGCTACCTGGCCTGGCTCGGCGCGCAGGGTCCACTCGGCACGGTCCACCCCTGGGTGGCCGTCGTCGCCGCCGACCTCTCGCTCCGCATCCGCTGGCGCACGCTGGGGGTCGACCGAGGGGCCGGACGCCTCCTCTGGATGTGCGAGCGCATGGCCACGGCCCCGCTCGCGCCCGGCCTGGTCCCGCGCATGTGGAACGCGGCCCGGGCCCGCGGCGTCGACGCGCCCGACTGGAACGGCACGACTCCGCCGAGCGACTGCGCACTCTCCCCGGACCGCTACCGCGCCCTCCTCGCGGAGCGCGCGACCGGCACGCGCCTCGCCCTCCAGGAGGACACGGTCCGGGTCTGGGCCCCGCCCGGATCGGCGATCCGCCTGTGGAACGGTGTGACCACCACCGTGCACGTCGCCGACGGTGAGGAGACCACACTGCTCCTTCCACCGGCCGACCCGGCCGACTCGTCGGCCGGGCGCTGCGGCGCGGCCGTCTTCACCCGCGGTGATCGGCTGGCGGCAGGGTGGCTCGGAGCGTACGCGGCCATGCGCGCCTGATCCGGACAGTCAGGGGCCCGAGATGGAACTGCCGGTGAAACAGCTGCGGATCCTCCACCCCCGATGACGGGAGGGGCTTGTCAGCTCAGGGCGAGCTGGCCGGCGGCCGCCCGACCTCGCGGGGTCGGTACGGCGGACACCGGGTGTGCGATGCGGTGGGGCAGAGCCGTGTTGCGGCGCTGGGTGCGGTTGTTGGCGACCGCTCGTTCGACGGCCTCGGTCTGGCCGTGAAGGTGACCGTGAGCCGGTGGGCCTCGACTGTCCTGCTCTCCCTGGACCCGGCGTGGCACCGGAGCCTGGCGGTCGTCTCCCGGGTCCCGCTGACCGGCGCCGCCGCGGCCTTCGCGGAGCTGCTCGCAGCCTCGACCGCCACGGGACCGGCCCCCGGCGGGCGCTCAGCGGCGGAGCCAGACACCGACCGGGCGGTCGTCCAGCAGGGCCGTCACCTCGGCTGAACCGCTGTGCTCGATGCGGCGGCCCCGGGCGGCGGGGACCGGCGTCCACGTGCCCGGCGGCAGGTCCACGCGGGTGTCGCGCCAGCCGCCCGCCGCCGCCAGCCGGTGGGACAGCCGGGTGGCCGCCACCAGCAGGCCCGGCGACCGGGTGAAGGCCACCAGGTGGTCCGCCGCCGGACCCCGGGCCGCGACGGGGGCGTAGCCCCGGAAGAGTTCCGGCCGGTCCCGGCGCAGCCGCAGCAGCGCCGCCGTGAAAGCCAGCTTCTCCTCGGCCGGGCCCCGCGGGGCGGCCCCCGCGTCCAGCCGCGCCAGCGCCTCGCGCGGGAAGTGCGCCGGGCGCCGGTTGTCCGGGTCGACCAGCGCCCGGTACTCGGTCTCCGCCCCCTGGTAGACCTCCGGGACGCCCGGCATCGCGAGGTGCAGCAGCGCCATGCCGAGCAGGTTCGCGCGGGCCGCCTCCGCGAGCTCCGCCGGGAGGTCCAGCGGGGCCGGGACGTAGCCCGGGACGCCCGTCTCGTACTCCTCGTTCCGGTCGGTCCAGCTGGTGTGCAGGGCGGCCTCGCGCGCTCCCTTGAGCAGGGCGTCGGCCAGGCGCGGTACCGCCTCGGGGGCCCGTCCGAGCCCGAACGCGGTCTGCCGGGCCACCCAGGACAGGTGGGGGTCACGGGCGCTCTCGCCGTCGGCCGGGCCGTCGGGGCCGGCCATCAGCTCCGGCGCCTGGGACAGCGTCGAGATCCGGGCCCTGACGTCCGCGCTGCGCTTGGTGTCGTGCGTGGACAGCACCGTGCCGGTCCGGGGCCAGTCCCGCGCCTGTGCGGCGCAGTACGCGTGGAACTCCTCGGGCGACACCGCCGGACGCCCTGGCTCCCCGCCCACCTCGGTGGCCGACAGCAGGGGCGCGTACCGGTAGAAGGCCCGGTCCTCCAGGGACTTGGCGCGCAGGGCGGCCGAGGTCTGGGCGAAGCGGGCGGCGAAGGCCGGGTCCCGCAGCAGCAGCTCCCGTACGCCGGCCACCGCGGCCGGGTCGGCCAGCTCGGCCGCCCGCTCCAGCGCCTGCGGCGGCAGCTCCGGTTCGCCGGGATAGGGCCGGTAGACGGGAAAGGCGATCAGCAGTTCGCGTACGGCGGCGGCCAGTTCCGGGCCGGCCCGGCGCTCCAGCACCCCCAGTTCGGCGGCCAGGTCGCCGGTCAGCACCTCCCGCGCACAGGCGCGGGCCGTCTCCGGCCACTGGGGCAGCCCGGTGGACTCCGCGTACCGGGCGGCCAGTTCGGCGGCGCCCGCCGGATCGGTGAACACCCCGTCGACCCGGTGCAGAGCGTCGTACCCGGTGGTCCCGGCCACCGGCCACCGCGCCGGCAGCCGCTCGTGCCGGGCCAGGATCTTCTCGACCACCACCCAGCAGCCGTCGCCCGCCGCGGCCCGCAGCCGGCCGAGGTACTCCTCCGGGTCCGCCAGGCCGTCCACGTGGTCGATCCGCAGGCCCTGCGCGACACCGTCGCGGACCAGCTCCAGCACCTTCGCGTGGGTGGCAGTGAACACGTCCGGGTCCTCCACCCGGACCCCGATCAGTTCCGAAATGGTGAAGAAACGGCGGTAGTTGAGCGTGGTCGCGGTCTCCCGCCACCAGGTGGGCCGGTACCACTGCGCGGCGAGCAGCTCCGGTAGCGGCAGGCCCGCGGTCCCCTCCCGCAGCGGGAACTCCTGCTCCCCGTGGCGCAGCACCCCGCCGTCGACCCGCAGGTCGCAGGAGTCCACCGGGCCGGGGAGCAGCGGGAGCGCCACCCGCCCGCCGCCCGCGTCCCAGTCGATGTCGAACCAGCGTGCGTACGGCGAACCCGGCCCGTCCCGCAGCACCTCCCACAGCGGCCGGTTCAGCCGCAGCGGCGTCGGTACCGCCATGTGGTTGGGCACGATGTCGAGGACCAGGTCGAGACCGTGCGCCCGGGCGGCCCCGGCCAGGGCCCGCAGACCGGCCTCGCCGCCGAGCTCGGCCCGTACGCGGGAGTGGTCGGTGACGTCGTACCCGTGGGTCGATCCGGGCACCGCCTCCAGGACGGGGGAGAGGTGAAGGTGCGACACGCCGAGCGAGGCGAGGTACGGCACGGCCGCCTCGGCCGCCGCGAAGGGGAATTCCGGGCACAGTTGGAGGCGGTAGGTCGACGCCGGAGTGACAGGATTCGGAACATCAGGTTCCGATGCGGGGGTCGGGCGCGGCTGGCTCATGAGAACGTACGTACCCAACCTGCCGGATTCCGTGCCATGACCCAATGCATCCGAGTGACTGCGCCGGGTTAGTGTCGATCAAGTGGTTGCAACCGTCGACACTTATCGAAGAGTCATCGCCCTGACCGGGCCCCTCCTTCCGCTCGTCTCCTTCCTCGCCCGACTGCCCGTCGCGATGTCCCAGTTCGGAAGCTTCCTGCTGGTCGCCCAGACCAGCGGCTCCCTGGCCACCGCCGGCATCGTCGGAGGGGCCCTCTCCACCGGCCAGGTCCTCTGCGGGCCCGTCCTCGGCCGGCTCGCCGACCGGCACGGCCAGCGGCCCGTCGTCCTGGCCGCCGCCGCGGTCAACGCCGTCGCCACCGCCGCTCTGGTCGCCGGTGCGCTCACCCACCTCGCGACGCTCCCGCTCGCCGCGGTCGGCGCCCTCACCGGTGCCTCCGTGCCGCTGATCGGGCCGCTCGCGCGCACCCGCTCGGTCGCCCTGGCGCACCGCGCCAAGGCCGACGAGGGCGTCGTGGGCGCCGTCCACGCCCTCGAAGGCACCCTCGACGAGGTCTCCTTCGTCTTCGGGCCCGCCCTGGTCGGGCTCGCCGCGCTGGTCGCGCACCCGGCCTTCGCCCTGGCCGGTGCGGTCGGGCTCGTCGCCGTCTTCGCCAGCGCCTTCGCCCTGCACCCGACCGCCTCCGTCACCCCCGGGGCCCCTGCGCCGGAACGGCGGGCGGGCAGCCGGGTCCGGCCGCCCGCCGTGGTCCACGCCGTACGGGGCTCCCTCGCCCTCCAGGGCGTGATGTTCGGCGCCTGCCAGGCCGGCATCACCGCACTCACCATCCGCCTCGGCGTCCCGGACCAGGCCGCCGTCGTCTACTCCGCGATGGGCGTCGTCAGTGCCGCCGTCGGCCTCGCGCTCGGCGCGCTGCCCGCCCGCTTCGGCCTGCGGCTGCGCTGGCGGGTGGCGACCGGCGCAGCCCTCGTGCTCTCGGCGCCCCTGCTGGTCACCGACGGCCTGTGGCCGCTGTACGCGGTCGTCACCGTGCTCGGGGCCGCCTACGCACCCCACCTGATCACCGCGTTCGCGCTGACCGAGCGGGCCGTGGAACCGGCCCGGCTCGCCACCGCCATGGCCTTCGCCGCCAGCAGCCTGGTGGCCGGGCAGGCCGTGGCCCTCGTCGTCTCCGGGCGCCTCGCCGAGCGCTACGGCCCCGGCGGGGCCTTCGCCGTGGCCGTGGGGGCGGCCGCGCTCTGCCTGACCCTCGCCCTCGTCACCCGGGTGCCCGCCGCCCGTACGCCCGCCGACCCGCCGGCCGAGCCGGACCCGCCGGCCGAGCCGGGCCGGCATCCGGCTCAGGACCCCGCCTACGCCGGCCGCTGAAGCACCACCAGGCACCGCCCCGTCAGCGCCACCCGGTCGCCGGCCGCGTACTGCGGCCCGGTGCCGGGTGGCAGTACGTCGGCCCGGGAGGTGTCCACCACCAGCCGCCACTGCGCGCCGTGCCCCGGCGGAACGGTGAAGTCCTGCGGCTCGGCACCCGCGTTGAACATCAGCAGGAACGAGTCGTCGGTGATCCGCTCCCCGCGGCTGCCCGGCTCGGAGATCGCCTCCCCGTTGAGGAACACGGTCAGCGCCCGCGCGTGCTGCGCCTGCCAGTCGCGCGCCCGCATCTCCTCGCCGTGCGGGGTGAACCAGGCGATGTCGGAGAGCTCGTCGTGCGTGCCCTCCACCGGCCGGCCGTGGAAGAACCGGCGCCGCCGGAACACCGGGTGGTCGCGCCGGAGCCACACCATCCGCCGGGTGAACTCCAGCAGCGACGGAGCCGGTTTGCCGGGCTCCGGCCAGTTCACCCACGACAGTTCGTTGTCCTGGCAGTAGGCGTTGTTGTTGCCGCCCTGGGTGCGGCCGAACTCGTCGCCGTGGCTGAGCATGGGCACGCCCTGGGACAGCAGGAGGGTGGCCGTGAAGTTGCGCATCTGCCGCTCGCGCAGCGCCAGGACCTCCGGATCCTCGGTCGGTCCCTCCACCCCGCAGTTCCAGGACCGGTTGTGGCTCTCTCCGTCCCGGTTGCCCTCCCGGTTGGCCTCGTTGTGCTTCTCGTTGTACGAGACGAGGTCGTTCAGGGTGAAGCCGTCGTGGCAGGTGGTGAAGTTGATGGACGCCAGCGGGCGCCGCCCGTCGTCCTGGTAGAGGTCCGAGGAGCCGGTCAGCCGTCCCGCGAACTCCGCCAGCGTCCGCGGCTGCCCGCGCCACAAGTCCCTTACCGTGTCACGGTACTTGCCGTTCCACTCCGTCCACAGCGGCGGGAAGTTGCCCACCTGGTAGCCGCCCTCGCCCAGGTCCCACGGTTCCGCGATCAGCTTCACCTGGCTGACCACCGGGTCCTGCTGGACCAGGTCGAAGAACGACGACAGCCGGTCCACCTCGTGGAACTGCCGGGCCAGCGTCGCCGCGAGATCGAAGCGGAAGCCGTCCACGTGCATCTCGGTGACCCAGTAGCGCAGGGAGTCCATGATCAGCTGCAGCACGTGCGGGGAGCGCATCAGGAGGGAGTTTCCGGTGCCCGTGGTGTCCATGTAGTGCCGCGGATCGTCCGACAGCCGGTAGTACGAGGCGTTGTCCAGCCCCCGGAAGGACAGCGTCGGCCCCAGGTGGTTGCCTTCGGCGGTGTGGTTGTAGACGACGTCGAGGATCACCTCGATCCCCGCCTCGTGCAGCGCCCGCACGGCCGACTTGAACTCCAGCACCTGCTGGCCGCGGTCACCCGAGGCGTAGCCGTTGTGCGGGGCGAAGAAGCCGATCGTGTTGTAGCCCCAGTAGTTGCTCAGCCCGTCGTTGACCAGCCGGTGGTCGTTGACGAACTGGTGCACCGGCATCAGCTCCAGCGCCGTGACCCCGAGCTTGGCGAGGTGGCCGATGACCGCCGGGTGCGCGAGCGCCCCGTAGGTCCCGCGCAGCTCCTCGGGCAGGTCCGGATGACGCATGGTCAGGCCCTTGACGTGGGCCTCGTACAGCACGGTGTGGTGGTACTCGTGGCGCGGCGGCCGGTCGTTGGCCCAGTCGAAGTACGGGTTCACCACCACCGAGCTCATGGTGTGCGGGGCGGAGTCCAGGTCGTTGCGGGAGTCGGGGCGGCCGAAGTGGTAGCCGTACACCGCCTCGTTCCAGTTCACCCTGCCGCTGATGGCCCGCGCGTACGGGTCCAGCAGCAGCTTCGCCGCGTTGCAGCGGCGCCCGCGCTCCGGTTCGTAGGGGCCGTGCACGCGGAAGCCGTAGCGCTGCCCCGGCATGATCCCGGGCAGGTACGCGTGGCGGACGAAGGCGTCCGTCTCCCGCAGCTCGACGGCGGTCTCGGACCCGTCGTCGTGGAGGAGGCACAGCTCGATGCGCCGTGCGGCCTCGGAGTAGACGGCGAAGTTGGTCCCGGCGCCGTCGTACGTGGCGCCGAGGGGATACGCCTGTCCTGGCCAGACCTGCATAGACAACGACTCTTCCCTCGGTGTCGAAAGACGTCCCGGATGATCCGGCTTGGACCGCGTCACTGGCAGATCTTCCCCGAAAGAGGGGCCCCAAGCGCGGACTTGGGAGTGGTCCTACCGGGTGACCCGCAGACCTGACAGTCGGGTCAGCGGACTGTCCGCGCATCGGATAATGGGTCGATCGGCGGTCCGTGTGCGGGCCATCGGGCTGCACCGGGCCGCGCGCGCGGGATACCCTTCCGTGATCACTGGAGACGGGCGTCCAGACGCAGAAGGCGGTGCACGGGTGAGCTCGGGAGGTCTGGAGCTGCCCCCTGGTGACAGCAGTCACGAGGGTGGCCCGGCGGACGCCCCAGGTGGTGTCCCCGGCGGGGCGCCGACGGGGCTCCCGGCAGGGGCGGTCTCCCTGGCGGGCGGGCCGGCGGAGGCCGGGAGCGCGCGGGCCGGCGCCGAACTGGACTGGGGCGCGGAGGCCTGGAGCGAGGTCCGTACGCGGGCGCAGCGGGCGGGCCGGGCCTACATCTGGCTCAACCTGATCGAACAGCGGCTGCGGTCGGTGGTCGGCGCGGTGCTGCGGCCGATCTACGAACCGGTGCACGCCGGGGACGACTGGGTCGTCGCGGCCGCCGGTCCCGCCGGGCAGGAGTGGGTGCAGCGGGCCGTCGCCGTGCGCGAGGTCAGCCGGCGCAAGGGCTATCTGCTCGACTCCGCCGACGACAACGTGCTGAGCTTCCTGACCCTGCCGCAGCTGCGGGAGTTGATGGTCCAGCACTGGCCCTGCTTCGAGCCCTACTTCGACGACCGGCGCGAGATCGAGCTGGCCCTGGACGAGCTGGAGGTCACGCGCAACGTCGTCTCCCGCAACCGGGCCCTGTCGCGGCCCGTGCTGGAGCAGGCGGAACGGGCCTCGGCGCGGCTGCTGGAGGTACTGGGCGGGGGCTCCGGCAGTCCCGCCGCGGACCGGCTGCCGATCGACGCCGTCGAGGACCTGGTGGGCGACCGGTACGCGGACGTCGTCTCCGTCCACCCGGACCGGGTGCGGCTCCAGCGCAACCTTCCGGCGGAGGACCTCTTCGGGGGTGCGCGACGGCTCGACGCCATCGGGATAGGACTCAACCTGCTGGTGCAGAACTTCTCGGGGCGAAGACTCGTCCGGCTGACGGAGGCGGGCTGCCGGGTGCGGCTGCTGTTCCTGAACCCGGCGAGCAGCGCGGTCAAACGGCGCGAGCGGGAGCTGGGGCTGCGCAAGGGGGAGCTGAGCCGCTCGGTGGAGATGAACATCCTGCACGTGCGGCGGGTCCGGGCGGGGCTGCGGGACCCCTCGCGCTTCGAGATCCACGTCTTCGACGAGACGCCGCGCTTCACCGCCTATCTGGTCGAGGGCCAGTCCTCGGGCATCGCGGTGGTCCAGTCGTACCTGCGGCGGGCGCGGGGCATGGAATCGCCGGTGCTGGTACTGCGGGGCGGCGGCCGGGGGGTGCCCAAGGACGCGGACCACGGGCTGTTCGCGACGTACCGGGAGGAGTTCGAGTCGATGTGGGAGGACTCCCGTCCGGTGTCGTGAGCGCCGTGCCCTCCGCCGGAGGGTCCCGTCGTCGGGCTTGTCAGTGGTCCGTGGCAGGCTGAAACCCGTTGACCGAAGGCGTACGGGGGAGGGACACGGGGTGGAGGACCAGCGCGGTACGGGGGGCTGGCACGGCAGGGTGCTGATCGGGTTCGACCTGGAGACGACCGGCACGGAGCCCGGCGAGTCGAGGATCGTGACGGCGGCCGTGGTCGAGGTGCGCGGCGGTGCGGTGCACCAACGGCGCGGCTGGCTCGCGGATCCGGGGATACCGATCCCGGAGGGGGCCTCGGCCATCCACGGGATCAGCACCGAGCGGGCGGTCGCGGAGGGACGCCCGGTCCGGGAGGTCGCCGACGAGGTCGCGGAGGCGCTGGTCGCGCACTGGCGTACGGGAGCGGTGGTCGTCGCGTACAACGCGGCCTTCGACCTCACCCTGCTGAGCGCCGAACTGGCCCGGCACGGGCTGCCTTCGCTGGCCGACCGGCTGGGCGGAGATGAGACCGGTCCGGTGGTGGACCCGCTCACCATCGACCGGGCCGTGGACCGCTTCCGGCGCGGCAAGCGGACCCTGGAGGCGGTCTGCGGGGTGTACGGGGTCACGCTGGAGGAGGCGCACGACGCCGGCGCGGACGCGCTGGCCGCGGTCCACGTGGCCCGCGCGATAGCCGAACGGCATCCGCAGGTGGCCGAGCTGACCCCGGCCGACCTGCACGCCCGCCAAGGCACCTGGCACGCCCGCTGGGCCCGGGACTTCCAGTCCTACCTGCGCCGCCAGGGCGCGCCGGACGCGGTGATCGACACGGCCTGGCCCCTGCGCGACCTGGTCCCGGCCTGACCGGACCCGCCCTGCCCCAAGGCACGGGCGGGCTCGGCCGACGAGATCCGAAAAGAGACGACCCAGGCCGTGTCCGCGAAGTCCCGCCTGCGCTCCGGGCGGCCGACGCTACTGTGCGGACACTCCCTAACGGGCGAGGAACGGGGCCAGTGCCGCCGCGAGTTCGGTGGGGGCGTCCAGCGCGATGAGGTGGGCGGCGGTCGGGAACTCGACCAGGGTGGCGCCGGGGATCTCGGCTGCGTAGCGCCGCGCGATGTCCTGGAAGTCGGCGACGTCGAGCTTGCCGATCCCGACCAGGGTGGGGACCGTGATGCCGGACAGCTCGCCCCGCACGACACCCTGGGAGTGCTCGCCGACGACGTCCTGGTTCACCAGGGACGTGCGGATCGGCTCGCGGAGCCGGTCGGCCAGTCCGGTGGCGACGTCGTCCCACGTGCGGGCCGGCCCGCGCACCCACATGTCCAGGTTCGTGGCGACGGCGGCGTCGAGGTCGCCCGCGGCCAGCGCCTCGGTCTCCGCCTCGTCGTACGCGATCATCTCGGCGCCCCAGCCGTACCCCGGCCACGGCGCGGCCAGCACCGCGAGGGAGTGCACCCGGTCCGGATGGGTGAGGGTGAAGTCCATGGCCACGCGACCGCCCCAGGAAGCGCCGACGAGCCGGACGCGCTCGTGGCCGAGATGGTCCAGGAGCCGGCGCAGATCGTCGGTCTCGGTGAACGGGCCGCTCGGCGGAGCGGACTGTCCGAAGCCGCGCAGGTCGTAGCGGATGACGGTGTGCCGTTCCGCGAGGGCCGGCACGACCGCGTCCCACATGTGGTGGTCGGCGATCCCGGCGTGCACGAGTACGACGGGCGGTCCGTCGCCGGTGACGACGTACGAAAGGTGTCCGAGGTCGTCGGAGAGTGTGATCATCCAAAGATGTTCGCAGGTCGGCGACCTGCCCACCACCCTTTAGAAGGAGTGCCACCGCGTGCGCGGGTCGCCGGTCCGCAGCGAGGTCACGCGGCGGTGGAACTCGCTCCGGGCGGCCGGGTTGCCGGGTGCGTGCTGGGCGACCCAGGCGCAGCCGGCCGTTTCGCGGGCGCCGCGCAGGACCGCGCAGCCCTCCCAGTCGCGGACGTCCCAGCCGTACGCCGCTGCGAAGGCCTCGTACTCCCCGGCGGGCATGCCGTACCGGTCGCGTGACAGGGCCATCACCACCAGGTCGTGTTCGCGCAGGTCGGCCGATACGGTCTCCAGGTCGACCAGGACCGGGCCGTCCGGGCCCACGTGGACGTTGCGGGGCAGGGCGTCGCCGTGGACCGGGCCCGGCGCCAGGTGCGGGGACAGGGCCGCCACCTCGGCCGCGCAGGCGTCCCGGCGGGAGCGCAGGTACGCCGCGTCGGCCGGGTCGACGGCGTCCCCCGCCAGCCGCAGCCAGCGTTCGACCCCGCCCAGCAGGTCCCGCGGCGGCAGGGCGAACGGCGCTTCGGGCAGGGCGTGGACGGCCCGCAGCAGCACCGCCAGGTCCTCGGGCCCCGCGGGGCGCACCGCCTCCGGGAGCCGGTGCCACAGGGTCAGCGGATGCCCGCCCACCAGGCGGGGCTTCGGCTCGGCCGCCCGGACCGCGGGGACACCGGACGCGGCGAACCAGTCGGCCACCGCCAGTTCGCGTGCGGCCCGCTCCAGCAGCGCGGCCTCCCGGCCCACCTTGACCACCAGGTCGCCGACGGCGAACACGGCGTTCTCACCGAACGCGAGCAGCGCGGGCCGCGCGGCCCCGGCCCTGGTGAAGCCCGCCGCCCCCAGTACGTCCCTCGCCCGCGCTTCGTCCATGCCGCTGTTCTACCACCGCCCGAACGGGCCGGCCGGGACGGCCCGGTCAGAGGGGGTCGCCGAGCGGCCCGTACCGCGCCTGCAGGTTCTTCGCCCAGTGGGCGGCGAAGTCGGGCCGGGTGCCGTCGGCGTCGGTGAAGCCGTACTCCTGGTACAAGCCCCAAGTGGCCAGGGCCCGGCCGGTCTTGGACATGATCTGCGGGTCGGCGGCCAGTGCCGCGACCGCCCGGCCCAGGTAGGCGGGGGATTCGGAGTGGGCGAAGTCCGGGTCCTGCGCCACGCCGTCGCGCCAGTCGGCCTCGGTGACGCCGAAGTGGTCGAGCACGGCCTCCGACCGAAGGAACCCGGGCGTGATCGCCACGGCGGCGACGCCGTGCTGCCTCAGCTCGGCGGCCTGCGCGAAGGCGAGGCGGATCACCGCCGACTTCGCCAGGTCGTAGAAGAAGGAGCCGCGGTAGCGGGCGGTGTTGCCGTCGGTGACCTCGACCACCAGGCCGCTCCCGCGGGCGACCATGAGCGGCAGCGCGTACCGGCTCGTGATCACATGGGTCTCCACGGCCTGCCGCAGCAGCCGCAGGCCGGCCTCCAAGTCCTGCTCCCACAGGGGGTGTTCCCAGTCGGTCAGCGGATCTCCGCCCCACACCGAGTTGACCAGGACGTCGAGCCGCCCGTCCTGTTCGGCTGCGATCCGCTCGATCAGGGCCCGGACCTCCTCGGGGCGGCTGTGGTCGGTGCGGACGGGGACGCCCACGCCGCCCGCGGCCGTGATCCGCGCCGCCGTGTCCTCGATCGTCTCCGGGCGGTCCAGGTCCGAGCGGCGGGCGCCGCTGCTGCGCCCGGTGACGTACACCGTCGCGCCGGCGGAGCCGAGTTCGACGGCGATGCCCCGTCCGCCGCCGCGGGTGCCGCCGGCGACCAGGGCCACCTTTCCGGCCAGGGGCCTTCCGGCCGGCGGGCGTGTGTCGGTCGTCATCATTCCTCCGGTCCGTGGGGGTGGCGCGGCGGCAGATGGGCGAGCAGTACGGCGTCGAGTTCCCGGCGCAGCCGCTGCGCGAGGGTGCCGCGGCGTTCGACGGCCCACGCCAGGCCCGCGCCGGCGGTGATCGCCTGCACGGTGCCGGCCAGGGCCGCGACATCGGTCCCGGCGCGGAGTTCACCCGCGTCGGCGGCCTCCGCCAGCAGTTCCTCGATCGCCCGTCGCTGGGCCCGGTGTACGGCCAGCGCGCGTTCGTACAGCTGCGGATCGGTGAGGTCCGTACACAGGAAGGCCAGGTGGTGGGCGAAGCTCTCCGGCGTGTCCATCCCGGCCAGATTCCGCGACGT
This sequence comes from Streptomyces virginiae, assembly GCF_040638905.1. Lineage (GTDB taxonomy): Bacteria > Actinomycetota > Actinomycetes > Streptomycetales > Streptomycetaceae > Streptomyces > Streptomyces virginiae_B. The sequence goes on from NZ_JBEZYV010000028.1 coordinate 90,686, forward strand.
CAGCGCGGCCAGGGCGTCGAGCGCGGACGTCCCGGCATCCCGTACGCGCCCGGCCGCCCCGCCCGCCTCCTTCGCGGACCGGTCGGCCAGCGCCAGCAGCAGACCGCGCTTGGACCCGAAGCGCTGCACCAGCGTGCCGGGCACCAGGCCCACCTCCCGCGCCACGGCCGCCAGGGTGAGCCCCGTCGGCCCCACCCGGCCCATGACCCTGGCCGCCGCCTGCAGGATCACCGCGTCCTCGACGCCGCGTGGGCGTGCCACGACCGGACACCTCCTCGTTGACATCATTAATAAATGCTTGTTCATGCATTAAACCTTCCGTCGCGCCGGTGCGGCAAGCCCGGCCGGCCGGTGGTGGCGTCCGGCGGCCGGCCCGATGCTGGAGTGGTGGGTGCCGAAAAAGACGTGAGCGCAGGCCGCGGCCCCAGCCGCGTGGTGCGACGCGCGATCCGCACCACCCTCTGCGCGTGCGGCGCGTTCTACGTGTGCCTGTACGGGCTGGACCGGCCCGTCGCGGCCACGTACGCCCTCTTCGCGGTGGTCTCGATGGCCGCCCTCTCCCGCATCCCCGGCACCGGCGAGCAGCGGGCGGCCGTCCTCGTCAGGACCCTGCCGGCGGTGTGGGTGCTGCTGACCGCCGGCACCTACCTCGCGGTACGGACCTGGGCCGCCGTGGCCGGCATGCTGGTCATCGGCTTCGCCATCGCCTTCGCGGCCGCGGCCGGACCCCGGGCGGCTGGCGCCGCCCCCGGGCTGCAGCTGCTCTACATCCTGCCGTGCTTCCCGCCCTACCTCCCCGACACCCTCGGCGAACGGCTCGGAGGCGCGACCTTCGGTCTGGTCCTGCTCGTCCTCGCCGAGAAGTTCCTCCTGCCCGAACCGCGCGGCACCACCTACCGGGAGCTGGCCGCCGGGGCGGCCGACGCAGCCGCCCGCTTCGCCGCCGAGCTGGGCCGCGCCCCGTACACGCTGCCCGCGGCCGAGGTGGAGAGCGCACGGAAGATCGGCGAGTCGCTGCGCCCCCTCCACGTGGAGGAGGCCGAACGCCCCGCCGGGCCCGGCCTGCGCGACCGCGCCCTCGCCCACACCGGCCTGGGAGCGCGCACGCTGCTCGGGCGGCTGGTGAACCTGCCCCCGCCCCCCGCCGGACAGTCGCCGCTGAAGACCGGACTGGAGCTGCTGGAGGCCGTCGGCCGGTCCGCCGCCGAGACCGGAGCCCTGCTGGCCGGGACGGGCCGCGCGACCGACGAGGCCAGCGCCCTGCGGCGACTGCGGGAAGAGGTGAGGGAGGCGGCCGAGCGGGAGCCGCAGCCCGTGACCGAGGTGCGCGGCCGCCGCCGGGCGGCGCTGCTGGAGGTGGCGGACGCCGCCGCGGCCTTCGCGACCGCGGCCGAGCTGGCGGTCCGGGGCAGGCGCGCCCCACCGCCGCCGCCCGGCACCGACTCGGGCCGGTTCTGGTACGCGGGCCGGCTCGCGCCCCGCCTGTGGTGGCACCGGTTGGCGGCGCACGCCGGGCCGCGCTCCGTGTACTTCCAGAACGCCGTCCGGATCAGCCTCGCGCTCGCGGCCGTCCGCACCGTCGCCGGCGTGGAGTCGCTGCCCCACGGCTTCTGGGCGATGCTGGCCGTCCTCAGCCTGACCCGGACCACGGTCGCCCAGACCAGGGCGACCGTCCGCCAGGCGCTCGCCGGGACCCTGCTCGGCGCGCTCCTGGCCGCCGGCATCCTGGCCCTGGTCGGCGGCCACACCCATGTCTACGCCGTCGTCCTGCCGATCGTGATGCTCGTCGCCTTCACGGTGGGGCCGGTCCGAGGGGTGGGCTGGGCCCAGGGCATGTTCACCCTCGTCGTGTCCTTCGTCTTCGCGCAACTGGCGCCCGTGACCTGGCGGCTGGCCGGGGTCCGACTCATGGACGTGATCATCGGCAGCATGATCGGCGTGGTGTTCGGGCTGCTGGCCTGGCCGCGGGGAGCGCAGTCCGAGCTGCACCGCGCGGTCGCGGTACTGCTGGCGCGGGAGGCCGAGACGGTGGAGAGGACCACGGCCGCGGTGGTCGCCGGGAGGCGGGACACCGCCCCGGACGACCGGGCGCTCCAGCTCGCGCTCTCGCTGGCGGAGAGCGCGTACGCGCAGCGCCAGAGCGAGCCGCGGGCGCCGGTGGCCGGTGCCCCCGACTGGCAGGCGGCCATGATCACGGGCCATCACGTGCTCTGGGGCTCCCGGAGGCTGCTCGCCCGCGCCGGCCCGGACCTCGGGCCGGGCAACGGGGAGCGGCTCAGCGGCCGGGCGGACGGTGTGGCCGCCAGGATGCGGGCTGCGGCGCAGCGGGCCGCCACGGCCCCGCCGGACCACGGGTCGGACGGCGGCGTGGCGGCGTCCGCCGAGCCGGCGGCCGGACCGGGCGGCCGGGTGCGGGATCCGGAGGTGGTTGCCCCGTCGGAGTTCTTCGCCGCCCAGACCTGGCTCGACTCGCTCACCGCCGACATCGAGCGCGTGATGGCGCCCTGCCGCGCCGCCCATCAGGCCGGCTCCGCCGAGCAGGCCGGCTCCTCCGGTCGGGCCGCGCCCCCGGACCGGCCGCGGGCGGCGTGAATGAGTTGCACGAGACGTATCGTCTCGTTAGAGTCGAATCATGACCTCAGCCAAGGCCGCCCACATCGCCATGTTCTCCATCGCCGCCCACGGCCACGTGAACCCGAGCATCGAGGTGATCCGCGAGCTCGTGGCCCGCGGCCACCGCGTCAGCTACGCCATCCCCGCCGCCTTCGCCGAGAAGGTCGCAGAGACCGGCGCCACCCCCGTCGTCTACACCTCCACCCTCCCCACCGACGACGAGCCGGAGGCCTGGGGCACCGAACTCATCGACAACCTGGAGCCCTTCCTGAACGACGCCGTCCAGGCCCTCCCGCAGCTCGCCGCCGCCTTCGACGGCGACGAACCGGACCTCGTCATCCACGACATCACCTCCTACCCGGCGCCCGTCCTCGCCCACCGCTGGGGCGTCCCCGCCGTTTCCCTCTCCCCGAACCTCGTCGCCTGGGAGGGATACGAACAGGAAGTCGCCGAGCCGATGTTCGCCGAGCTGAAGGCCTCCGAGCGCGGGCAGGCGTACTACGCGAAGTTCGCCGCCTGGCTCACCGAGAACGGCCTGCCCGACCAGGTCGACCGCTTCCAAGGCCGCCCGCGCCGCAGCCTCGTCCTGATCCCCAGGGCCCTCCAGCCCCACGCCGACCGCGTCGACGAGAGCGTGTACACCTTCGTCGGCGCCTGCCAGGGCGACCGCAGCGCCACCCAGGGCACCTGGAGCCGGCCCCCGGCCGCCGAGGGCCGAAAGGTCGTGCTCGTCTCGCTCGGCTCGGCCTTCACCAAGCAGCCCGCCTTCTACCGCGCCTGCATCGACGCCTTCGCCGACCTGCCCGACTGGTACGTCGTCCTGCAGATCGGCAGGTTCACCGACGAGGCGGACCTCGGCGAGGTCCCCGCCAACGTCGAGGTCCACCGCTGGGTCCCCCAGCTGGACATCCTGCGCCAGGCCGATGCCTTCATCACCCATGCCGGCGCCGGCGGCAGCCAGGAGGGGCTCGCCACCGCCACCCCGATGGTCGCCGTCCCCCAGGCCGTCGACCAGTTCGGCAACGCCGACATGCTGGCGTCCCTGGGCGTGGCACGACACGTCCCGATGGACGACGCCGACGCGGCCACCCTCCGCGAGGCGGTCCTCTCCCTCACCGCCGACCCCGCCGTCGCCGCCCGGGCCGAGGAGATCCGGGCCCGGATGGCCACCGAGGGCGGCACCCGCCAGGCCGCCGACCTCATCGAGGCCGAACTGTCATAGACACCACCCCTGAAGGGCTGTCCCGTAATCCCCGGTGGATCAGCGCGCGGCGTCAGACGCGGGGCATCGCAAGGCGGAGGAGCGTCCTGATACTGGGCGTATCCGGGCGTCCGGGGAGTACGGGACAGCCCTTAGGGTGCCCCCATGACGAAGAAGGACACGGCGGCGACGGCCAAGAAGTACGCGGCGCTGCTGCGCGGGATCAATGTCGGCGGCAGCAAGAAGGTCCCGATGGCGGAGCTCCGCTCCCTGCTGGAAGGGCTCGGGCACGGCGACGTGCAGACGTACCTGCAGAGCGGCAACGCCGTCTTCAGCAGCGCGAAGACCGACCCGGTGGCGCTCGCCCGGGAGCTGGAGGCCGCCATCGAGGCACACTTCGGCTTCCGGGTCGCGTGCCTGGTGCTGGACGGAACGTACCTGCGCGCCGTCGCGGAGGCGTGCCCCTTCCCGGCCGCGGAACTGGAGGGCAAACAGCTCCACGCCACCTTCTTCTCCGAGCAGCCGAGCGCGGAGCGCTTCGCCGCGCTCGACGGGGCCGCCTTCCTTCCCGAGGAGTACCGGCTCGGCGACCGCGTCCTCTACCTCTACGCCCCCGAAGGCCTGGGCCGCTCCAAACTGGCCGAGGCCCTCGCCAGGCCCGCCGTCGTCAAGGGCATCGACGTCACCACCCGCAACTGGAACACCGTCGCCAAGCTCGTGGAGCTGACCGGCCCCTGATCCGGTGTCTACTCGCCCGGCACCGGGGTGGCCTGGTGGTAGTACATCCGCCATCCGGACCCGTCGTCGGCCTTCCGCCAGATCGAACTCCGGCGCGCCCGCCGCCCGTCGATCACGGTCTCGTACGTGAGGTGCACGACCCCCGGGGCCAGTTCGACGCCGGTCATGCCGGCGGGCTCGTACCGCGGACCGTCCTCGGCGCCGCCCTCCAGCTCCGGCAGCGCCGCGAGCATCGCCCGCCGGTCCCACCTGCGTCCCGAAGCGCCCACCTCGGTGAACTCCGGATCGAGGAGCCCGTCCGTCAGGGCCCTCGACGTGCGCACGCCCGGGCTCATCAACAGCATCTCGCGCGCGACCGCCTCGGCCACGCCGTCTCCGTCCACACCCATGGGAGCATCCTGGCCCCAGGGGAGCGGGGCACCGGCAATCGGCCCCGGGAGCGACGGGGCCGGCGGGGTGTGCCAGGCTCATCGGCATGCGGTACATCATCATCGGCGCGGGCGCCGTGGGCGCCACCATCGGCGGACGGCTCGCGGAGGCGGGCGGCGAGGTCGTCCTCGCCGCGCGCGGCGCGCACGCGGAGGCCCTGCGGGCCGAGGGGCTGCGGCTCACGACGGCGGACGGACGCCGCGTACACCGGCTCAGCGTGGTCACGGGACCGGACGAGATGGGCGAACTGCGCCCCGACGACGTGCTGTTGCTGACCGTGAAGACCCAGGACGCCATCTCGGCGCTCGACGCGTGGGGCGACGCGGAGGTCGCGGGCGGCGGTACGGCCGCACAGCGGCTGCCGGTGCTCTGCGCGCAGAACGGCGTGGAGAGCGAGCGTCTGGCGCTACGGCGGTTCGCGCGCGTGTACGGGGTGTGCGTCTGGCTGCCCGCCACCTTCCTGGAGCCGGGCGTCGTCTCCGCGCTGTGCACACCGCTGACCGGCATCCTGCACCTGGGCCGGGCCGCGGGCGGAACGGACGCGCTCGTCCGGGCCGTCGCGGCGGACCTCGCCAAGGCCGGCTTCGAGGCCCCGGTGGTCGAGGACGTCATGCGGTGGAAGTACGCGAAGCTGCTGGGCAACCTCGGCAACGCGATCCAGGCCACGACCGGCCCGGACCCCGACCCGGCGAAGGCGGCACTCCTGGCGCGGGCCGCCCGCGAGGCCAAGGCCGCCTTCAGAGCGGCCGGCATCGCCTACGCCTCGGACGCCGAGCAGGCGCAGGCCCGCGACGGGAAGGTCGAACAGCCGCCGGGCGTACGGGGCGGCTCCTCCTGGCAGAGCCTGGCGCGCGGCACCGGCTCGGTGGAGGCCGACTACCTCAACGGGGAGATCTCGCTGCTGGGCCGTCTGCACGGGGTGCCCACCCCGGTCAACGACGTCCTGCGACACGCGGCGAACATCTTCGCGCGGGAGGGCCTGCCGCCCGGCGCGATGTCCATCGCGGACCTGACGGCCCTGGCCGACGAGGCCGCGGCCCGCGCCTAGGCCGTCAGGGCCGGGAGGCGGGCGGGCGCCGCGGCCGCCGCGTCGTAGCGGCGCAGCAGCAGGAGGGCCAGTTCCGGGGCGGCGCCCAGGACGTCGGCCACCACGTCGGCGCCCGCGGCCTCGGCGCCGGCCGTGATGCGGTCCGGGAGCCGGCCGGGGGCGATGACGTACGGGGCCACCGCCACCCGGGCGAAGCCCTCGGCCCGCAGGGCCCGTACGGCGTCCTCCGTACGGGGAAGAGCAGCGGAGGCGAACGCAGGCCGCACGGCGCACCAGCCGGTGTGCCGCCACTCCCGCGCGATTTCAGCGATCACTGCGATCGCCTCCGGGTCCGTGGAACCGGCGGACGCGAGCACCACCGCGGTGGTGGCGCGGTCCGCCGGGGTGAGGCCGGCTTCGGACAGCCGGCGTTCGAGGGCGTCGACGAGCAGCGGCGACGGGCCGAGGACGTCCGCCACCGAGACCGAGAGGCCCGGCAGGCGGGTCAGCGCCTCGGACAGCGCGGCCGGGATGTCGGCCTTCGCGTGGAAGGCCCGCGTCAGCAGCAGCGGCAGGGCCACCACGTCGCGGACGCCGTCGGCGTGCAGGGCCGACAGCACCTGCTCGACCCGCGGGGCGTTGAAGTCCAGGAAGGCCGTCTCCACCCGCAGTCCGGGCCGCAGCGCCCGCGCCCGCCGGGTGAGGGCGTGCACGGTCGCGGCGTGCCGCGGATCGCGGCTGCCGTGGGCGATGACCAGCAGTACGGGCGACATGCGGCTCAGCTCTTCACCAGCAGGCCGCGGCTGCGCAGTACGTGGCGTTCGAGGGGGCTGAAGATGAGCAGGTCGATGGCGATGCCGACGACGAGGATCAGGATGATGGCGA
>NZ_JBEZYV010000029.1:0-97527 GCF_040638905.1 Streptomyces virginiae
TGTGGGGTCGGTGGGGGGTGTCCCCGCAGGACGAGCGCGCACCGGCGGGTACGGCCGAGAAGGTCAGTCCCGCGCGAGCCGAGGAGACACCCCCCGGCGGCCCCGCACCTCCACCCCCCTGTCCCGACCCCGACCCGGGGGGCACACCCCAGCCCCGCCGGCCTTTGAGGCGCGGCCACCGGCCACCGGCCCGCAGCCGGAGGGGAGCAGGGGCAGCGCCCCCCAAGGCACCGGCCCGTACCCGGGGCACCGGCCCGCAGGCGGGGGCTAGATGCCCAGGGCGGCAGCGGTGAGCATGGCGATCGCGTCCTTCTCGCCGTCCAGCGACACCGCGGCAGACGCCTGGCGGCCGAAGCAGAACAGCGTCAGTTCCCCCGGCTCGCCCGTCACCGTCACCACCGGCACGCCCTTGTGCGCCACCGCCGTTCGCCCGTCCGGGCGGCGCAGTACCAGGCCCACCGGCGAGCGGCGGCCTGTCAGGCGGGCCAGCTTCTCCAGGCGGGACCACAGAGAGTCCGAGAACACCGGGTCCAGCTCACGCGGGGACCAGTCGGGCTGGGCCCGGCGGACGTCCTCGGCGTGGACGTAGAACTCCACCGCGTTCGCCGCCTCGTCGATCTGCTTCAGCGCGTACACCGACATCCGCGGCGGCCCGGTCCGGATCAGCTGGATGAGCTCCTCGTACGGCTTGGCCGCGTACTCCTCCATCGCCTTGTCCAAGCGGGCCTTCAGGACGTTCAGCAGGAGCCCGCCCGCCGCGTCGGGCCGCCGTTCCCGGACGACCACGTGCGCGGCCAGCTCGCGACAGGTCCAGCCGTCGCACAGCGTGGGGGCCTCCGGGCCGGCCGCCTCCAACAGGTCCGCCAACAGCAGGCGTTCACGCTTCGCATGGGTAGACATGCCAGCCAGCCTACGACCGGATCGCGCCGGACGCCCGCCCATCAGGCGGACATGGATCATTCCGCCCGTCCTCGCCCGGCACAATGGCTCCATGAGTACGTCCCCCCGCCCCGGCAACCTCGACCCCGCCGTCGCCGCGCGCCTCAAGCGCTCCGCCGACGGGCTGGTACCGGCCATCGCCCAGCAGTACGACACCGGTGAGGTGCTCATGCTCGGGTGGATGGACGACGAGGCCCTGCACCGCACCCTGACCACCGGCCGCTGCACGTACTGGTCGCGCAGCCGCCAGGAGTATTGGGTGAAGGGGGATACTTCCGGCCACTTCCAGCACGTCAAGTCCGTCGCCCTCGACTGCGACGCCGACACCGTGCTCGTCAAGGTCGACCAGGTCGGAGCCGCCTGCCACACCGGTGCCCGCACCTGCTTCGACGACGATGTCCTCCTCCGCGCAGCCGACTAGGCAGGGGTCCCCACGCAATGGATCTTGAGACGTTCCGCAAGCTCGCGGCCGACCGCCGCGTCATCCCCGTGAGCCGCAAGCTGCTCGCCGACGGGGACACGCCCGTCGGGCTCTACCGCAAGCTGGCCGCCGAACGCCCCGGCACCTTCCTCCTGGAGTCCGCGGAGAACGGCCGGTCCTGGTCCCGGTACTCCTTCGTCGGGGTCCGCAGCGACGCGACCCTGACCGTCCGGGACGGCCGCGCGCACTGGATCGGCACCCCGCCCGTCGGCGTACCCACCGACGGCGACCCGCTCGACGCCCTGCGCGCCACCGTCGAGGCCCTGCACACGCCCCGCGACCTGGCGGGCGGCATGCCCCCCTTCACCGGCGGCATGGTCGGCTACCTCGGCTACGACATCGTGCGCCGCCTGGAGCGCATCGGCGAGCACGGCAGCGACGACCTGGAGCTGCCCGAGCTGACGATGCTGCTCACCTCCGACCTCGCGGTGCTGGACCACTGGGACGGCACCGTCCAGCTCATCGCCAACGCCATCAACCACAACGACCTCGACTCCGGGGTCGACGAGGCCCACGCGGACGCCGTGGCCCGCCTCGACGCCATGGAGGCGGACCTGGCCCGGCCCGCGCCCTACGTGCCGGCCCCGCTGCCCGCCTCCGAGCTGCCGGAGTTCTCCGCCCTGTGGGGCGGCGAGAAGTACCAGGCGGCCGTCGAGGACATCAAGGAGCGGATCCGGGCCGGCGAGGCCTTCCAGGTGGTGCCCTCGCAGCGGTTCGAGACCTCCTGCGAGGCCTCCGCGCTGGACGTCTACCGGGTGCTGCGCGCCACCAACCCGTCCCCGTACATGTACCTCTTCCGCTTCGAGAACGGCTTCGACGTCGTCGGCTCCAGCCCCGAGGCGCTGGTCAAGGTCGAGGACGGGCGGGCCATGGTCCACCCCATCGCCGGCACCCGCCACCGGGGCGCGACCCCGCAGGAGGACAACGACCTCGCCGAGGAGCTGCTGGCCGACCCCAAGGAGCGCGCCGAGCACCTGATGCTCGTCGACCTGGGCCGCAACGACCTCGGCCGGGTCTGCGAGCCGGGATCGGTGGAGGTCGTCGACTTCATGTCGATCGAGCGCTACTCGCACGTCATGCACATCGTCTCCACCGTGACGGGGCGCGTGGCCGGGGGGAAGACCGCATTCGACGTGCTCACCGCCTGCTTCCCGGCCGGCACCCTCTCCGGGGCGCCCAAGCCGCGCGCCATGCAGATCATCGAGGAGCTGGAGCCCTCCCGCCGCGGACTCTACGGCGGCTGCGTGGGCTACCTGGACTTCGCCGGCGACTCCGACACGGCCATCGCCATCCGTACGGCCCTGCTGCGCGACGGCACGGCGTACGTGCAGGCCGGCGCCGGTGTCGTCGCCGACTCGGTGCCCGAACTGGAGGACAACGAGTGCCGCAACAAGGCCGCCGCCGTGCTGCGCGCGGTGGCAGCGGCGAACCGCCTGAGCGGCTCCTGAGGGCGTAGGGGATAGTGGGGTACGTGAGTGCCGTACCCCCGCCCCGATCCGATGCCTCCGCCGAGCCCGGGCCCGAGGCCGCCGACAGCCGCAGCAGCCGCCGCAGCGTGGCCGCGGCGCTGCTGCTCGGCGCGCTCGGCGCCACCGTCGTCCTGCTCGCCTCCGGCCGGGTCTGGGCCCGGGGCACCGCCGCCATCGGCAGCGACTCGCTCCGGCTCAGCGCCGACGGGCGGGCCGTGACCGGCCTCCCGGCGGCTCTGGCCATCGTGGGCCTGGCCGCGCTGGTCGCCGTTTTCGCGGTACGGGGCAAGAGCCGGCTGCTGGTGTCGGGCCTGCTCGCCCTCAGCGGCCTCGGCGCGGCGCTGTCGGCCCTCTTCGGCTCCGACGGCCGCAGCGCCCTGGACGCGCAGGCCGTCCGTACGACCGCGGACAGCGCGGCCCACGTGGCCGGCCTGACCCAGACGACGTGGCCGTACGTCACGGCCGCCGGCGCGGTCCTGATCCTGGCCGCCGGACTGCTGGCGCTGCGCTTCGGCAGCGGCTGGCCCTCGATGGGAGGCCGCTACGAGCGTGACGGCAGCCCACGTCCGCGGGCCGTCGCGGCGGTGGATCCCGACCGGCCGGAAGATCTGTGGAAGGCTCTGGACCGCGGCGAGGACCCGACCGCGGACCCGACCGCGGACCCGGGCGGCGACCGGACCCGCTGACCCGGCCCCTGAGCCGACCCCCCTGGACGGCGAAGCCGTCCGGTGCGGGACAATGTCACCGAGCGTTCGCACAGACCGCACGTTCGACACAGCAGCGCGACAGAGCAACGAGGAGCAACTCATGGCGGGCACTAGCCACGGACACACCCCGGCCGCCTGGACCGGTGTCATCATCGCCTTCATCGGTTTCTGCATCTCCGGCGCCTTCATGGTGCTCGCGAACCCGCTGGGCTTCTGGGCCGGTCTCGTCGTCGTCGCGCTCGGCGGTGTCGTCGGCCTGGCGATGAAGGCCGCGGGCATGGGCGCGCCGAAGGCCGCCCACAAGGACCTCGCCGAGGTCATCGCCGCGAACAAGGTTCCTGCCAAGGCCTGAGCGCGCCGTCTGCGCCGGTCCTGGAAGAGAGCCGAAAGGCGCGGCCCCGCCGGGCTGCGCCTTTTGTCGTGAGCGGAGAGAATCAGCAGGTGGACGCCTCCAGCACCCCCGACGCCGTGCCCGGTCCGCCGGCCGGGCACGCCGTACCTGCGGTGCCTGCCGTACCTGCGGTGCCCGCCGTATCCTCGGTGCCCGCCGAGCGGGCGTCCCGGGCCGGGCGGCTCGCCGCCCCGGCGCTCTACCTGGCGGCCGCCGGCGCGGCGTTCACGTACGTGGGCACCGTGGACCCCAATGAGCCGGGCCACTACCCGGTCTGCCCGCTGCTGCGGCTGACGGGCATCCTGTGCCCGGGCTGCGGCGGGCTGCGCAGCGCGCACGCGTTCGCCCACGGGGACCTGGCCGCCGCTTTCGGGTCGAACGCCCTCGCCGTCGTCGGCTACTTCGTCTTCGCGGGTTTCATGGCCCTGTGGCTGGTTCGCGCCTTGCGCGGCGGGCCGGTCCCGAGGATCGTCCTGCGTCCCGGCCACTGGTGGGCGGTGGGCGCGGTGCTACTGGTTTTCGCCGTTGTCCGAAATTTCTCTTTCGGGTCGGCGCTGGCGCCCTGAGCCCCGTGTACAGCGGGGATGAAGGGCGTATTCCGAATGTCCAGTTACTGGGACGCCGTCAACCGGGTGCGGAGGGCGACGCCTCCGCCGGATACCATTTGATTGCCGACCTTGCAGTGGTACGTGTCTGCAGGGCGGCCGACCGTCATCGACCCGGAAGGGGGCCGCTCGCGTGAGTGTGCTCGACGAGATCATCGAAGGGGTCCGCGAAGACCTTGCCGAACGGCAGGCCCGCGTGAGCCTCGACGAGCTCAAGGAGCGTGCCGCCAAGGCGCCCCAGGCCAAGGACGGCGTCGCGGCCCTGCGCGGCGACGGCGTCAAGGTGATCTGCGAGGTCAAGCGCTCCAGCCCCTCCAAGGGTGCGCTGGCCGCGATCGCGGATCCGGCCGGGCTCGCCGCGGACTACGAGGCAGGCGGTGCGGCGGTCATCTCCGTCCTCACCGAACAGCGCCGGTTCGGCGGCTCGCTGGCCGACCTGGAGGCCGTCCGCGCCCGCGTGGACATCCCGATCCTGCGCAAGGACTTCATCGTCACGGCGTACCAGCTCTGGGAGGCCCGCGCCTACGGCGCCGACCTCGCGCTGCTGATCGTCGCCGCCCTGGAGCAGGAGGCCCTCGTCTCCCTCATCGAGCGGGCCGAGTCCATCGGCCTCACCCCGCTCGTCGAGGTCCACGACGAGGAGGAGGTGGAGCGTGCGGTGGCCGCCGGCGCCAAGATCATCGGTGTCAACGCCCGCAACCTCAAGGACCTCAAGGTCGACCGCTCCACCTTCGAGCGCGTCGTCGGCGAGATCCCGCCCCACATCGTCAAGGTCGCCGAGTCCGGCATCCGCGGACCGCACGACCTGATCGCCTACGCCAACGAGGGCGCCGACGCCGTCCTCGTCGGGGAGTCCCTGGTCACCGGCCGCGACCCGAAGGCGGCCGTCGCCGACCTCGTCGCCGCCGGGGCCCACCCCGCCCTGCGCCACGGACGGAGCTGACCCGTCCCATGGCCCACGACCGCCCCTCCGTCCGCACGCGGCGCGTGCCGACGGCGTACGCGCCCCTGGCGCGCGGCTGCCGCCCCCGCGGCTGCCGCGCCCCGGCCCGGCGTGTCCACGGGCGGCGGGTCCGGTACGTGATCGGCTCCGAGCCCGGCCAGGTCAACGGCATGCGATGGCGCCGCGGAGACGCGCCGTAACGAGGGCTGCCGCGGCCCGGTACGCGAGACGTACCGCGTCGCGAGGCGGTCCCGTACGGCCTGCTGCCCGGGCCGACCGGCTCCAGGAGCGGGCCGCTCCGCACGTACGCCGACATCCCCCAGCGGGGTGTCCCGCGGCACGGGCGGGCGGCGCAATACGGTGAAACCACCCGCCGCATCTCGCACCCGTAGGAGCACTGGATCATGTCCAGCGAGTTCTTCATCCCGGACCCGGAGGGTCACGTCCCCAACGCCGAGGGCTACTTCGGCGACTTCGGCGGAAAGTTCATCCCGGAGGCGCTCGTCGCCGCCGTGGACGAGGTCGCCGTCGAGTACGACAAGGCCAAGGGCGACCCGTCCTTCGCGGCCGAGCTCAACGACCTCATGGTCAACTACACCGGCCGCCCGAGCGCCCTCACCGAGGTGCCCCGCTTCGCCGAGCACGCGGGCGGCGCGCGGATCTTCCTCAAGCGCGAGGACCTCAACCACACCGGCTCGCACAAGATCAACAACGTGCTGGGCCAGGCGCTGCTCACCAAGCGCATGGGCAAGACCCGCGTGATCGCCGAGACCGGCGCCGGCCAGCACGGCGTGGCCACCGCCACCGCCTGCGCCCTGTTCGGCCTCGAATGCACCATCTACATGGGCGAGGTCGACACGCAGCGCCAGGCGCTGAACGTCGCCCGCATGCGCATGCTGGGCGCCGAGGTCATCGCGGTGAAGTCCGGCTCGCGGACCCTGAAGGACGCGATCAACGAGGCGTTCCGCGACTGGGTCGCCAACGTGGACCGCACCCACTACCTCTTCGGCACCGTCGCCGGCCCGCACCCCTTCCCGGCGATGGTCCGCGACTTCCACCGGGTCATCGGTGTCGAGGCGCGCCGCCAGATCCTGGAGCGCGCCGGCCGGCTGCCCGACGCCGTCGCGGCCTGCGTCGGCGGCGGCTCCAACGCCATCGGCCTCTTCCACGCCTTCATCCCGGACGCGGACGTCCGCCTGGTCGGCTTCGAGCCCGCCGGGCACGGCGTCGAGACCGGCGAGCACGCGGCCACGCTGACCGCCGGCGAGCCCGGCATCCTGCACGGCTCCCGCTCCTACGTCCTCCAGGACGAGGAGGGCCAGATCACCGAGCCGTACTCCATCTCGGCGGGCCTGGACTACCCGGGCATCGGCCCGGAGCACTCCTACCTCAAGGACACCGGCCGCGGCGAGTACCGCGCGGTCACCGACGACGCCGCCATGCAGGCCCTGCGCCTGCTGTCGCGCACCGAGGGGATCATCCCGGCGATCGAGTCGGCGCACGCCCTCGCCGGCGCCCTGGACCTGGGCCGGGAACTGGGCAAGGACGGCCTGCTGGTCGTCAACCTGTCCGGCCGCGGAGACAAGGACATGGACACGGCCGCCCGCTACTTCGGCCTGTACGACACCGACGGTGAAGTCGCCGACAACGAGTTCTCCGAGGGGGACGACAAGTGAGTTCCACGCACGGGCGCGGCAACATCGAGCTGCTGGGCGCCACCCTCGCCAAGGCGAAGTCCGAGGACCGCGCGGCCCTCGTCGCCTACCTCCCCGCGGGCTTCCCGACCGTCGACGGCGGCATCGAGGCGGTCAAGGCCGTCATCGCCGGTGGCGCGGACGTCGTCGAGATCGGCCTGCCGCACAGCGACCCGGTCCTGGACGGGCCGGTCATCCAGACCGCCGACGACATCGCCCTGCGCGGCGGCGTCAAGATCGCCGACGTGTTCCGCACGGTCCGCGAGGCCCACGAGGCGACCGGCGCCCCGATCCTGGTGATGACCTACTGGAACCCCATCGACCGCTACGGCGTCGAGCGGTTCACGGCCGAGCTGGCGGCCGCGGGCGGGGCCGGCTGCATCCTGCCGGACCTGCCGGTCCAGGAGTCCGCGCTGTGGCGCGAGCACGCGGAGAAGCACGGTCTGGCGACCGTCTTCGTCGTGGCCCCCAGCAGCAAGGACGAGCGCCTGGCCACCATCACGGCGGTCGGCTCCGGCTTCGTCTACGCCGCCTCGCTGATGGGCGTCACCGGAACCCGCGAATCGGTCGGCAACCAGGCCCAGGACCTGGTCCGCCGCACCCGGGCCACGACCGAGCTCCCCGTCTGCGTGGGCCTCGGCGTCTCCAACGCCGCCCAGGCCAAGGAGGTCGCGGGCTTCGCCGACGGCGTGATCGTCGGCTCGGCCTTCGTGAAGCTGCTGCTGGACGCGCCCGACCTGCCGGCCGGGCTCGACGCCGTACGGGCGCTGGCCGGCGAGCTCGCGCGGGGCGTCCGCAGGGGCTGAGGCAAACCGGACACCCGATCGGGTTCTGTAGTCCGATCGGGTGGAATGGTCGGCAGGGAGGCACGCGAGTGCCTCCCTGCTTCGTTTGGCGGAGCGTGAGCGAGAAGAACGACGGTGCGAACCGCGATGCGACGAAACGATCGGCCCGGGAGCGACTCCAAGCGGAGCGTGAGCGGCAGAAGACCCGGGACAAGCGCCGGCGGACCCTGATCGTCGCGGCGGCGGTGGTCGGCGTACTGGGCCTGGCGACGGTCGTGGGCGTGATCGCGGCCAATGCCGGCAAGGGCGACAAGTCCGACTCGGCGGGCCCGGTGGTCGCCCCCTCCGGCGCCACCGGCAAGGACGCCCTCGCCATCCGGACGGGCAAGCCCGAGGCGAAGTCCACCCTCACCGTGTGGGAGGACTTCCGCTGCCCGGCCTGCAAGTCCTTCGAGGACAGCTACCGGGACACCGTCCACGAGCTGGAGGCCAAGGGCCTGCTCAAGGTGGACTACCACCTGGTCACGCTCATCGACGGGAACATGGGCGGCAGCGGCTCCCTGAAGGGCGCCAACGCGGCGGCCTGCGCGCAGGACGCCGGAAAGTTCGCCGAGTACCACGACGTCCTCTTCCAGAACCAGCCGCAGGAGGTCGACGACGCCTACGGCAAGAACGCCAAGCTGCTGGAATTGGCGGGCAAGGTCGAGGGGCTGGACACACCCGAGTTCCGCAAGTGCGTCGAGGACGGCACGCACAACAGCTGGGTGGCCAAGTCGCACGAGGCCTTCGCCGCAGGGAAGTTCCGCGGCACGCCGACCGTGCTGCTCGACGGCAAGGACATCTTCTCCGACCAGGCCGCCCCGCTGACCCCGCAGAAGCTGAAGGAGCAGGTGGAGGCGGGCGCCAAGGGCTCCGGGGGAGCCGGGGCCAAGGGCGCGGAGAAGGAGACGGGCAAGGAGTCCGGCAAGGACACCGGGAAGGACGCGGGCAAGGACACCGGGAAGGGCGGGGCGAAGGCCTCACCTTCGGCGTCGAGGACGGCGTCGACGGCCTCGAAGGGCACCGCGAACGGCTCCGTGATCGGTTCCGGCACCAGGTCGGGCAACGGCACCGGGACCGGGTCCTCGGGGGACTGACTTCCGCCGATCCATGTCTGGATTTGGTTTCGACCCTGCCGGGCGGGTTGCGGTATGCACCGTCCGGCAGGGTAGCGTCAGGTCTGCCATGGACATTGCTTACATCCCCAGTCCGTCGACCGGCGTGATCCATCTCGGACCGATCCCGCTCCGCGGCTACGCGTTCTGCATCATCATCGGCGTCTTCGTCGCCGTCTGGCTCGGCAACAAGCGCTGGATCGCGCGCGGCGGAAAGCCGGGCACGGTCGCGGACATCGCCGTGTGGGCGGTGCCGTTCGGGCTGGTCGGCGGTCGCCTCTACCACGTGATCACCGACTACCAGCTTTACTTCGGCGAGGGCCGCAACTGGGTCGACGCCTTCAAGATCTGGGAGGGCGGCCTCGGCATCTGGGGCGCCATCGCGCTCGGCGCGGTGGGTGCCTGGATCGGCTGCCGGCTGCGCGGCATCCCGCTGCCGGCCTGGGCCGACGCCCTCGCCCCCGGCATCGCCCTGGCCCAGGCCTGCGGCCGCTGGGGCAACTGGTTCAACCAGGAGCTCTACGGCCGGGCCACCGACCTGCCGTGGGCGGTCGAGATCAGCGCCGGCCCGAACCGGGACGCCGGGACCTATCACCCGACCTTCCTGTACGAGTCGCTGTGGTGCATCGGCGTCGCCTTCCTGGTCATCTGGGCCGACCGCCGCTTCAAGCTCGGGCACGGCCGGGCGTTCGCCCTGTACGTGGCCGCGTACTGCGTCGGCCGCGGCTGGATCGAGTACATGCGCGTCGACGAGGCGCACCACATCCTGGGCGTCCGGCTGAACGTCTGGACCTCGATCGTCGTCTTCGTGCTCGCCGTCGTCTACTTCGTGCTCTCCGCGAAGCTGCGGCCGGGCCGCGAGGAGGTCGTCGAGCCCGACGCCCCCGGCGGCAAGGACGGCAAGGGCAAGTCCGAGGCCGAGGAGGGCACGTCCGACGACAAGGCCGAGGACAGGACGGACGGCACGGCCGAGTCCGAGTCCGAGTCCGAGTCCGGCTCCGTGCCGAAGGACTCCCTGCCGACCCGCGCCCCGCGCGCCGACGCCGAGGTACGGGAGGGCGCCGTCAAGGCCGACCTGCGCCAGCCGGCCGTCGACGCCGAGGCCCCGGAGGCCGACAAGGCCTGACGGCGGCGCCGCCGCCCCCGTCACGGCGCCGCACCCGGCAAGCGTTCTGGCTTCCGCCGGGGTGGCGGTGTCCGCGCCGGCGCGGACGGCGGGTTCTCAATGGACCGGGTTCCGCGCGGCCAGCGCGAGGGTGCGGTGCGCCGACGCCACGACCGCCGGATCCACGAACCGGCCGTCGGGCAGGGCCAGCGCGCCGGGCGCGGCCCGAGCCGCGCTGAGCACCTCCACCGCGGCGCTCACCTCCTCGGGCGCCGGGAGGTAGGCCCGCTCGATCACCGGGAGCTGGCGCGGGTGGATCGCGGCCCGGCCGAGGAAGCCGAGGGACCGGCCGCGCGCGCAGGAGACCGCCAGCGCCTCCAGGTCCCGGATGTCGGGGAACACCGACTGGGCCGGGGGCGCCAGACCGGCGGCGCGCGCCGCGACCACCACCCGGGAGCGGCACCAGTCCAGTCCCTCCTCCGCGCCGACCGCCAGGTCCGCCCGCAGGTCCGCCTCGCCGAGGGAGAGCCCGCGCAGGGCCGGGTGCGCGCGGGCGATCTCGTACGCGCGCTCCACGCCCAGCGCCGACTCCAGCAGGGCGTGCAGGCTCACCCCTCCCGCGCGGTCGGCGGCCGCGGCGATCTGCTCCGGGGCACTGATCTTGGGCAGCCGCAGTCCCGCGAGCCCGCGCAGCCCGGCGAGCGCGGTGAGGTCGGCGCCGCCCCACGGGGAGTCGAGGGCATTGACGCGGACGTGGACGGGGACCGCGGGCCGCTCGGCGAGCAGCTCGACGGTGGCGGCACGGGCGTACTCCTTGCGGGAGGCCGCCACCGCGTCCTCCAGGTCGACGATGACGGCGTCGGCCCCGCAGGCCAGAGCCTTCGCGACCACCGCGGGGCGGTCGCCGGGCGCGTACAGCCAGGTCAGGATCACAGTGCCCCCTCGGTTCGCAGCGCGGTGATCTCGGAGCCGGTCAGTCCGAGCTCGGCCAGCACCTTGGCCGTGTCCGCGCCGTGCGGGCGGCCGGCCCAGCGGATCCCGCCGGGGGTATCGGACAGCCGGAAGAGGATGTTCTGCATCCGCAGGGGGCCCAGCTCCGGATCCTCGATCTCGGTCACCGTGTCGAGGGCCGCGAACTGCGGGTCGGCCATCACGTCGCGGACGTCGTAGACCAGCGCGACGGCCGCCTCGGCGTCCTCGAAGGCGCCGACGACCTCCTCCGCCTTGCGGCGGGCGATCCAGCCGCCGACCGCCTCGTCGAGGACGTCGGCGTGCCGGGCCCTCCCGTCACCGGTGGCGAACCACGGCTGGGCGATCAGGTCCGGCCGGCCGACCAGCCGCATCACGCGCTCGGCGATCGACTGGGCGGAGGCGGAGACCGCCAGCCAGCGGCCGTCGGCGCTGCGGTAGGTGTTGCGGGGGGCGTTGTTGGCGGAGCGGTTGCCGGTGCGCGGCTGGACGTAGCCCAGCTGGTCGTACCAGAGCGGCTGCGGGCCGAGCACGGTGAGGATCGGCTCGATGATGGCCAGGTCCACGACCTGCCCGTGCCCGGTGCGGTCGCGCCCGGCGAGCGCCGTCATCACGGCATACGCGCAGGTCAGCGCGGCGATCGAATCGGCGAGCCCGAAGGGCGGCAGGGTCGGCGGGCCGTCCGGCTCCCCGGTGACTGCGGCGAAGCCGCTCATGGCCTCGGCGAGGGTGCCGAAGCCGGGGCGGTGGGCGTACGGGCCCTGCTGGCCGAAGGCCGTGACGCGGGCCAGGACCAGGCGCGGGTTGGCGGCGGACAGCTCGGGCCAGCCCAGGCCCCACCGCTCCAGGGTGCCGGGGCGGAAGTTCTCGATGACCACGTCGGCGGTGGCGGCGAGCCGCAGCAGGGTGTCCCGGCCGCCGGGGGTGGACAGATCGAGGGTGATGGTCCGCTTGTTCCGGCCGAGCAGCTTCCACCACAGGCCGATCCCGTCCTTGGCGGGGCCGTGACCGCGGGAGGGGTCGGGGACGGCCGGGTGTTCGACCTTGACGACCTCGGCGCCGAAATCACCGAGCAGGGTCGCGGCGAGCGGCCCGGCGAAGAGGGTCGCGAGGTCCAGCACCCGCAGCCCGCGCAGCGGCCCGGGTCCATGCCCTTGCCCTGCCCGTGGCCCTGGCCGGGCGTCGGCGGGTTGGGGTGCGGTGCCCGTGCCGGGGGCTCCGGTGGGGGCGGGGGCTTCGGCGGGGCCGGGCGCGCGCCGGGGCGTCTCCTCGGGCGCCGAACGGTGCTCGGGGTCCGACAGTGCGGCGGCGGTGCGTTCGGCGCCCTGCGGGGACCGCCCCGGCACACTCCCGGCCCCGGCGGAGTACGTCACGAGGCGGCTCCGGCCTCGGCCTCGGCGTCGCCGGGGCCGGAGGCGGCGGCCGGGGCCGCCTGCCCGTGCTCCGCCTCCCACCCGGCCAGGGCGAAGGAGTCCGTCTCGGCGCGCGTGGGCATCGAATCCTGGGCGCCGTGGCGCTGCACGGAGAGCGCGGCCGCCGCCGAGGCCCAGCGCAGTGCCTCGGGCATCGGCCGGCCCTCGCCCAGGGCCACCGCCAGGGCCCCGACGAAGGTGTCCCCGGCGGCGGTGGTGTCCACGGCCCGGACCCGGGGCGCGGGCACGGTCAGCGGGTCCTGGCCGCGCGCCGCGTGGAGGACCCCCGCCGCGCCGAGGGTGATCACCACCTCGGACACGGTGGTCAGCAGTGCCTCGGCGGCCTGCCGCGGATCGGTCAGGCCGGTCAGGGTGGCCGCCTCGTGCTCGTTGGGCACCAGGAGGTCGGTGGCGGCGAGGAGTTCGGCGGGCAGGGGCTGCGCCGGGGCCGGGGTGAGCACCGTACGGACGCCGTGCGCTCGGGCGGCACGGGCGCCGGCGAGTACGGCGGGCAGCGGCAGTTCGAGCTGGAGGAGGAGGGCGCCGGCGGCGGCGATCCGGGCCTCGTCCCCCGCTTCCAGGCCGGTGACGCTGCCGTTCGCGCCCGGGATGACGACGATGCGGTTGCCGCCCTCGTCGTCCACGGTGATGTGCGCGGTGCCGCTGGCGCCCTCGACGGTGCGCAGGCCCGCCGTCTCGACGCCGGCGGCGGTGAGCGCGGAGCGCAGCCGTACGCCGAACTCGTCGGCCCCGACCGCGCCGATCATCACCACCTTCCCGCCGGAGCGGGCGGCGGCGACGGCCTGGTTGGCGCCCTTGCCGCCGGGGACGGTCCGGAAGGCGCGGCCGGTCACCGTCTCCCCGGGGAGGGGGGCCTTGGGGACGTAGGCGACGAGGTCCATGTTGGTGCTGCCGAGCACGGCGATGGCCGTCATGAGCGTGCTGCCTCCTGTGCGGTGAGGTGGGCGAGGGTGTCGAAACCGATGCCGTCGAAGCCGGGGACGGTGGTGGCGAGGCGGTTCTTGAGGGGGGCGGTCCAGCGGTGGGGGATCCGTTCCGGGGAGCCGGCGAGCAGCCCCGCGAGGGCGCCGGCGGTGGCCCCGTTGGAGTCGGTGTCCCAGCCGCCGGACACGGTTCGGCAGACGGAACGGGTGAAGTCCCCGTCGGCGTGGGTGAGGGCGGCGGCGATCAGGGCGGTGTTCGGGACGGCGTGGACCCAGTGGTAGTGCCCGTAGCGGGCGTGCAGCCGGTCGACTACGGATTCGAAGTCGGCGTCCTCGGTGGCCGCCCGGATCCCGAAGCGGATCGCCTCGGCGAGCCGGGAACGGGGCGGTACGGCGGCCAGTCCGGCCCGCAGCGCGGTGTGGACGTCCGCTCGGCCGGTGGCCGCGGTGGCGGTGGCGGCGGCGACGAAGAGGGCGGCGTAGACGCCGTTGCCGGTGTGCGTCAGGGCGGCGTCCCGATAGGCCTGGGCCGCGGCGGCGTGCGGGTCGCCGGGGTTGGTCCAGCCGTGCACGTCGGCGCGGATGAGGGCGCCGATCCACTCGCGGAAGGGGTTGTGGTGGGTGGCCGTGGCGGGGGGCTCCAGGCCGAGCAGGAGGTTGCGGTACGCGACGCGCTCGGCGGTGAAGGTCCGACCGGCGGGCAGCTCGTCGAGCCACAGGCGGGCGACGTCGGCGGTGGTGAAGCCCTTGCCGAAGCGCTGGAGCAGGCGCAGGTTCAGCAGCGGGTAGTTGAGGTCGTCGTCCTCGGGCATGCCGTCGATGTTCTCGGCGAGGGAGGTGGGGGCGGAGCGGCGGTTCCAGGGGTACGCGGCCAGCAGCTCCGCGGGGACTCCGCGAGCGGTGAACCAGTCGTCCAGCGGCCAGTTGCCCGCGGCGCGGGCCAGCGCCCGGATCCCGTCGAGGGGCAGCTTCTCGACGGGCTTGCCGAGCAGGCACCCGACGGCCCGCCCGACCCACGCGGCCTCCAGCCGCCCCCACAGCCCGCCCGGGAGCTGGTACGGGTCGGGGCAGGTCCCGCGCGGAGGGACCCGCGCGGGTCCCTCCGCGGATGAGGCCCGCGCCCGGCACCCCGGCGCGGGCCCGGCCACCGGTCTCGTGCCCTGCGGCAGCGCTCGGGACTCCTGGCCGCGGACAGGGCGCCCCGGGTCGGCGGTGGCGCGCCCGGGGCGTGCCTCGCCCTCGGCTTCCGGGTCCGAGCCTGCGGCCCCACGGCCGGGGCGGGGGCCTTGCGGCAGTGTTCGGGGGTCCTGGCTGCGCGCCCGGGGCCCCGGGTCGGCGGTGGCGCGTCCGGGGTGTGCGGGCTGCGTCCTGCCCTCGGCTTCCGGGTCCGGATCCGCGGGCTCACGGCCGGGGCGGGGGCGCGGCGGGTCGGCGGGTGGCGGGGGGCAGGCCGCGACGATGGCGTCCCAGGAGGTCGGCTCGTCGGCGGACGACGGGGAGGGCAGGTGGGCGAGTTCGTCCAGCAGACGGGCCGCCAGCGCACGCAGGTGCGGGGGCGCCGGGGCCGGCGAGGCCCCGGCGCGCTCGGGCGCCGGGTGCCCCCCCGCGGCGGACCACGCCCGCAGGGCGGGGCCGGCGTCGCGGCCGTCCTCGGCCGCCTGGCGCAGCTCGTGCCCCACGAGATCCTCGGGCTGGGCCCAGGTCAGCCGCACACCGTCGCCCCCGCCGCCGCGGGCGCGGGACCCATCCGCCGATGGTCCGGCCGAGTGCCTGTCGGCCGCCGCCGGGTCCGCCACGGGCCCGGCGGCGGGTACGCCGACAAGGGCCGCCCTCGCGGTGCCCGCGGTAGCCGGGTGCGGACCGGTTGCTGCGCGGGGCTCGGGCCCGGCGGCGGGTTCCCGAGGGGCGAGTGGTGGCTCCGGCGTGCCGGGGCCCGCCGTCGGGGGTGCTGAGCCGGGGCCGGGCTTCGGGTGGGCGGAGGCCGAGCCGTCGGCCGGGTGCTGGCCGGCGGCTGTGCCGGGGGCACTGGGGCGGTCGCGAGCGTCGACGCCCGCTCCGGCCGCCCGGCGGGCAGCCTTCGGCCCGGTGGACGGCGTCTCCCCCTCGCCCGGGAACCGGCTGGTGGAAGGGGGACGGGCGTCGGCCGCCTGACGGGTAGCGGCGGCGTGTGGCGGCTCCGGCGTGCCGGGACCCGCCCTCCGGGGCGTCGTGGGGCCGGTGGGGAGGGAGGGGCCGCAGGGCGGGGAAGGGGTCATCGGGGGGTGGCGATCGTGGCGAAGGCCGATTCGTGGGCGCGGCGGCGGGCACGGTCGTGGGCGAAGATCTCCCGGGTCACCGCGGCCAGCGCCACGGCCGGGGCGTGCAGGTCCAGGCGGCTGGCCTCGGCGACCTGCTTCGCCCAGACGGCCGGGACCGCCGCCTCGCCGCCCAGGGCTCCGGCGATCGCCCCCGCCATGGTGGCGATGGAGTCGCAGTCCCGCCCGTAGTTGACCGCCCCGAGCACGGCCCCCTCGTACCGGCCGTCCGCGACGAGCAGCATCCCCAGCGCGATCGGGAGTTCCTCGATGGCATGGAGGCGGGACGGGCGGCGGGCGTCGAGCGACGGGCTGCGGTAGTCCGGGCCGACCGAGTCGTACGGGGCCACCGCCGCCCGCAGCGGCGCGAGCGCCGACTCGAAGTCCCGGTGGGCGCGAGCCGCTTCGCGGACGGCCGCGATCGCCGCCCGCGTGCCGTCCTTCGCCAGGGACAGCGCCGTGTCCACCACGCTCGCGGCCGTCGCCCCCGGCATGCACGCCGCCGCCACGGCCGCCGCGAACACCCCCGCCGCCTCCCGCCCGTACGAGGACTGGTGCGCGCCGGCGATGTCGAGGGCCTCCGCGTAGGCCCCCGCCGGGTTGCCCGCGTTGGCGATGCCCACTGGAGCCATGTACATGGCCGCACCGCAGTTGACGATGTTGCCGGTGCCGGCCTCGCGGGGGTCGACGTGCGCGTAGTGCAGGCGGGTCACCATCCACTTCTCCGCGAGGAAGACCCGCTGCAACGGCAGTGCCTCCGCCTCCAGCTCGGGGATCCAGCGCGGGGTGGACATCAGGTCGGGGACCAGGTGCTCGGCGACGGCGTAGGCGTCGAGGTGGTCCCGTACGGTCTCGTAGACCCGGACCAGCGCGTGGGTCATCAAGGTGTCGTCCGTGACGTGCCCGTCGCCCTTGTGGTACGGGGCGATGGGGCGGGCCGTGCGCCAGTTCTCGTGCCACGGGCCGACGATGCCGTGGACGCGGCCGCCGTGCCGTTCGACGATCTGGTCCGGTGTCCAGCCCTCCACGGGGCCGCCGAGCGCGTCACCGACGGCGGCGCCGACGAGGGCCCCGCAGGCCCGGTCCTCCAACGTGAGCGTCATTCCACTCTCCTTGTCCGGAAACCCTGGTCGCAGCCAGTGCGTGCGGGAGGTCTACCACCTTGCCCCGGGCGGGCCCGCGCGGGCGTGGTCGACACGTCCTGAGCGTCGTCGCGGGGCTGAAAGTCGCCGATCACACGTGCGGCCTCCGCTCCGGAGGGGCGGCCTTGGGCGAGGTGAGCTCGGTGCCGGCGAGGAGCGCGGCCAGTTGCACGAGGTCGGTGCCGGCGAGGCGGGGGAGCGCGCAGCCGGAGAGGGTGCGGCAGGCCTCGCGCCAGGCGGCGGGGATCGAGTCGCCGCCGCCGATCACCCCGGTGAGCGCGCCGGCGAGGGCGGGGGCGGAGTCCGCGACGCGGGACAGGCACGCGGCGGCCGGTACGGCCTCGGTCGTCCTTCCGCGGGCGGCGGTCGCGAGGGCGAGGGCCACGGGGACGGTCTCGGCGGCGGCGATGCCGTAGCTGTACACGTGGTCCACGATCTCGTGTTCGAGGGTCGGGACGATGGCGAAGGCGCCGCCGTCCGCGTGGGCGCGGGCCAGTCCGACGGCGTGGCGGGCGTTGCGGCCGATCTCGGTGGCCGCGGGGAGCTGGGCGAGGGCGGCGTCCACGGCGGCGTCGACATCGGCGGTGGTGAGGGCGGTGGCGACGGCGGCCGCCATGGCGCGGGCGCCGTGCACGCCGTCGCCGTCCTGGGTGTAGCGGGCGTCGAACTCGGCGAGGTCGGCGGCTGCCTCGGCGTCGCCGGGGTGGACGACGGCGAGGACGCAGGCGCGGATGCAGGCGGCGTCGTCGAAGTAGTGCGGGTTGTCGTGGCCGGTGGCGGGCGGGCGCAGGCCGGTGGCGAGGTTGCCGAGGCCGGCGCGTACGGAGATCCGCGCCCGCAGGGGCAGCACGGCGGACTCGACTTCGGGTGCGCGTTCCGCTGCCGCGGCGACTTCGGAGGCGAGGGCGTTCCAGGCGAGGTCGATGGCGGCGCGCATGCGGCGGGAGCGGGAGAGGTCGCTGAGGAGGACACCGGCGGCGGTGAGGACGGACTCGGCCACGAAGGCCGCCCACTCGGCGTCGTCGGAGGGGCCGAGGCGCAGCGGCTCGGGGGGCTGGTTGAGGGCGATGGGGACGGGGAGGGTGGTGGTGGCGTTCTGTTCGGCGAAGGTGTCGAGCTCACGGGTGAGGCGGCGGGTCCACTCGGGCATCCGGCTGGCGCGGTGGCGGGCCGCGGGCCAGCCGGCCGCGTCGCCTGCGGCGAGCCCGAGGAGGAGGCCTTCGATGGGGCGGCGGTCGTGGGTCGCCGATTGCGCCGGCCGGGTGTCCGCGGGGTGCGGCGCCGGCAAGGACCGGATGACGGCCCGCAGCGGAGCGGCCTCGTCCGGCGCCGCAAGCCCGGCGGGCCGGGCGTCCGCCACCGCCCGCAGCGGCGTGCCGGCCGGCACGGGCAGCAACCGTCCGCCCGAGCCCGCCGCCACGGCGCCGGCCCGGGCCTCCGCAGCCGGTACGGCCTGCGGCCGCCCGTCCGCCGTCGGCGCGGAGGCGGCCCGGTCCGACGGAGCGCCCCGGCGCGGGAGGCCGGCCGCCACCGGCTGGGACCCGGCACCGTGGCCTGCCGTCAGGCTGATCGGTACGGGCCGTGTCCGCGCCCCCGGGCCCAGGCCCTCGCCTGCGTCGGACCCCGGGCCGGGGTGCCGCAGTCGCCCGTCCGGCCCGCGTTCCGCGGGGGCCGCCGGGTCGCCCGTCGGGGGCTGCGGCCTCGCTCCCGCGAGGCCCGCCGGGTTTGCCGGTACGAGCTGTGGCTGGGCTCTCAGGCCCGGGTCCGCGCCGTTGCCGGCCCTGGTCGGTACGGCCTGCGACCGCTCGTCCGGCCCGCGTTCCGCGGGGGGCGCCGGGTCTGTCGCCGAGGGCGGCGGCGGGGCGGGTTCCTGCAAGGGGGCGGGTTCGTTGAGAGGGGTCTGGGTCATCGGGCGGCCTCGTATTCCGGGGTGAGGAGGTCCGCGATGTCCAGGACGTGGTAGCCCCGCATCGACGGGAGGCAGCTGCCGCGTACCGGCCCGATCGCCGAGCCCCAGGCGGTGGGGATCGCCGTGGCACCCGCCATCGCGCCGGCCAGGGCGCCCGACACAGCGGCGGTGGTGTCCGCGTCGCGGCCCATGTTCACGGCGGTGAGGACGGAGGTGGCGAAGTCTCCGCCGGAGGCGGCGAACGCGCCGAAGGCCAGGCCCACCGCCTCCGGCGCCAGGTCCGTCCACGGGTAGCCGCCGATGACCACCGCCGAACGCACCGCCCGTTCCCCGCGCGGGGCGGCGGTGACCGCCCGGCGCAGGGAGCGGGCCGTCCAGGAGTCCGACGGGATGACCGAGAGGGCGGCGGAGACGACGGACGCCGGGCTGCCGCCCGCCATGGCCGCCGCCACGCCCGCCGCGACCGCCTGGCCGCCGTAGATGCCCTCGCCGTCGTGGCTGACCGTGCCGTCGATGGCGACCAGTCGCGCCGCCTCGGCCGGCCGCCCCGCCGCGAACACGCCGAACGGCGCGGCCCGCATGGCCAGTCCGTCCGACCACGCGTGCCGGTGCTGGGCCGAGATGGGCGCCGCCAGGCCCCGGCGGAGGTTCTCCAGCGTGCCGCGCTCGGAGAACCCCGCACCGCGGAATGGGCCCTCGTCGAGGTCCGCGATCCAGTGGTGCCACGCCCGCTCGACGTGGGAGACGGTGAGCGCCGAGCCGTGGCGGGCCAGGAGCAGCCCCGAGAAGATCGCGTACTCGGTGTCGTCCGTGCCCACCGGGTCATCCGTCACGAAGCCCTCGATGCGGCCCCATTTCGCCCGGATCTGCGACGGCTTCATGTTCTCCGCGGGGGCGCCGAGCGCGTCGCCCACCGCGAGTCCCAGAAGAGCGCCCCTGGCCCGTTCGAGGAGGACCTGCGGATTGCATGCAACCTGCTTCACCGGCTCCATGGCGCGCCTCTCCCACGTGGATGGGCTCATCATGAGCCCTTGGGGGATTTGTGCCATGTCATACGGTTTGTCGCGCGCCGCGAAACACCCCGGGAACATCGGGGTCACCCGGTCGCCGACCCGTAAAACCGCAGGTAAGTACGGCCTTCCTTGCTGGCGGACCACGAAAATCGTGCGTAGTTTCGAGGTGTTCAGGGGGAGCGGGACGCGTCACGGCGTCCGTTCGCACCAATGGGGAGACAAGGGGAGATACCAGGCATGTCCATCATCGACACCGAAGCACCGCTGCACACCGCCCATCGCGACAACCACACCCACCGCGACGTCAACGGTGGATGGCTGCGGCCGGCCGTCTTCGGTGCGATGGACGGGCTCGTCTCCAACCTCGCCCTCATGACCGGCGTGGCCGGCGGAGCCGTCGCCCCGCAGACCGTGGTGATCACGGGCCTCGCCGGCCTCGCCGCCGGAGCCTTCTCGATGGCCGCCGGCGAGTACACCTCCGTGGCCTCGCAGCGCGAGCTGGTCCTCGCCGAGCTCGACATCGAGCGGCAGCAGCTGCGCAAGCACCCCGTCGACGAGATGGAGGAGCTGGCCGAGCTCTACGTGTCCCGCGGCGTGGAGCCGGCGCTCGCCCGCGAGGTCGCCATGCAGCTCTCCCGCGACCCCGAGCAGGCGCTGGAGATCCACGCCCGCGAGGAGCTCGGCATCGACCCCGACGACCTGCCGTCGCCGCTGGTCGCCGCCGTCTCGTCCTTCGGGTCCTTCGCGCTGGGCGCCCTGCTCCCCGTACTGCCCTACCTGCTCGGCGCCACGGCCCTGTGGCCGGCGGTGCTGCTCGCGCTGGCCGGGCTCTTCGCCTGCGGCGCGGTCGTCGCCCGGGTCACCGCCCGGTCGTGGTGGTACAGCGGCCTGCGCCAGCTGCTGCTCGGCGGCGCGGCCGCCGGTGTGACGTACGTCCTGGGAACCTGGATCGGTGCAGCCATAGGCTGACCCGCCTGGGAGTGAGACACTATGCAGGAGGCAACATAAGTAGTCCGTTACTCGGCGGTTTCGATCCCGTGTCCGCCGGGCATCACACCAGGACTCCGGGTGGGCAATGATGCCCGCCCTGTACCGGGACCTTCGCCCCACGCGATACGCCGCGGCAGCCGGGTTACCTCGCGTTACCCCCTCGGTCCGCCCGTAGAGCGCCGCGAAAGTCCCTTCTTCCTGCCTCGCGCAGTGTCCGCATGCTGGAATGGCATATCCGCTTCTCGGGATTGTCGTCATCATGTAATCTGCACGAAATTTCGCAGAGGGCCAACGTCGTCCCTCGGCTATGCACATATGCCACGACGACGACGGGAGAGCCGATGCGTTCCGCATCCACGCACTCCGCGACCGGCCTGAACACCGCCTGGTCGCCCATGGACGGTCGCCCCGCCCAGCAGGGCATGTACGACCCGCGCAACGAGAAGGACGCCTGCGGCGTCGGATTCGTGGCGAACCTCACCGGCGAGGCCACCCACACCCTCGTTGAGCAGGCCCTGACCGTTTTGCGGAACCTCGAGCACCGTGGCGCCACCGGCTCCGAGCCGGACTCCGGCGACGGCGCGGGAATCCTGTCCCAGGTGCCGGACGCCTTCCTGCGCGAGGTCGCCGGATTCGAGCTCCCCGAGGCCGGCGCGTACGCCGTCGGCATCGCCTTCCTCCCCGCCGACGGCACCGCACAGGCCGTCGCCGCGGAGCAGATCGAGGCCATCGCCGCCGAGGAGAACCTCACGGTCCTCGGCTGGCGCGAGGTCCCGGTCACCCCCGACCTGCTCGGCAACGGCGCCCGCGCCACCATGCCCGCCTTCCGCCAGCTCTTCGTGAGCAACGGGACGACCGGCATCGAGCTGGACCGCAAGGCGTTCGTGCTGCGCAAGCGCGCCGAGCGCGAGGCCGGCGTGTACTTCCCGTCGCTCTCCGCCCGCACCATCGTCTACAAGGGGATGCTGACCACCGGCCAGCTGGAGCCCTTCTTCCCGGACCTCTCCGACCGCCGCTTCGCCTCGGCGCTCGCCCTGGTCCACTCGCGCTTCTCCACGAACACCTTCCCGTCGTGGCCGCTCGCCCACCCGTACCGCTTCGTCGCGCACAACGGCGAGATCAACACGGTCAAGGGCAACCGCAACTGGATGAAGGCCCGCGAGTCCCAGCTCGCGTCCGCCGCCTTCGGCGAGGGCGCGCTCGACCGCATCTTCCCCATCTGCACCCCGGACGCCTCCGACTCGGCCTCCTTCGACGAGGTCCTGGAGCTGCTCCACCTCGGCGGCCGGTCGCTGCCGCACAGCGTGCTGATGATGATCCCGGAGGCGTGGGAGAACCACACCTCCATGGACCCGGCCCGCCGCGCCTTCTACCAGTACCACTCCACGCTGATGGAGCCCTGGGACGGCCCGGCCTGCGTCACCTTCACCGACGGCACCCAGGTCGGCGCGGTCCTCGACCGCAACGGACTGCGCCCCGGCCGCTACTGGGTCACCGACGACGGCCTCGTCGTCCTGGGCTCCGAGGTCGGCGTCCTCGACATCGACCCGGCCAAGGTCGTCCGCAAGGGCCGCCTCCAGCCCGGCAGGATGTTCCTCGTCGACACCGCCCAGAAGCGGATCGTCGAGGACGACGAGATCAAGAACGAGCTCGCCTCCGCCGCCCCCTACGCCGAATGGCTGGAGACCGGCGAGATCGAGCTGACGGACCTGCCCGAGCGCGAGCACATCGTGCACACGCACGCCTCGGTCACCCGCCGCCAGCAGACCTTCGGCTACACCGAGGAAGAGCTGCGCGTCATCCTCGCGCCGATGGCCCGTACCGCCGGCGAGCCCCTCGGCTCCATGGGCACGGACTCCCCGATCGCCGCCCTGTCCGAGCGCCCCCGGCTGCTCTTCGACTACTTCACCCAGCTGTTCGCGCAGGTCACCAACCCGCCGCTGGACGCCATCCGCGAGGAGCTCGTCACCTCGCTGCTGTCCTCGATCGGCCCGCAGTCCAACCTGCTGGAGCCGACCGCCGCGTCCTGCCGCAGCGTCACCCTGCCCTTCCCGGTGATCGACAACGACGAGCTGGCCAAGCTCATCCACATCAACGCCGACGGCGACATGCCGGGCATGAAGGCCGCCACGCTCTCCGGCCTCTACCGGGTCTCCGGCGGCGGCGAGGCGCTCGCCGCCCGGATCGAGGACATCCGCGCCGAGGCCGACGCGGCCATCGCCAACGGCGCCCGCCTGATCGTCCTCTCGGACCGCCACTCGGACGCCGAGCACGCGCCCATCCCGTCGCTGCTGCTCACCGCCGCCGTGCACCACCACCTCATCGCCACCAAGCAGCGCACCCAGGTGGGCCTGCTGGTCGAGGCCGGCGACGTCCGCGAGGTCCACCACGTCGCCCTGCTCATCGGCTACGGCGCCGCCGCGGTCAACCCGTACCTGGCCATGGAGTCCGTCGAGGACCTGCTGCGCGCCGGTACCTTCCTGTCCGGCCTGGAGCCGGAGCAGGCCATCAAGAACCTGATCTACGCGCTCGGCAAGGGCGTCCTGAAGGTCATGTCCAAGATGGGCATCTCCACCGTCGCCTCCTACCGCGGCGCCCAGGTCTTCGAGGCCGTCGGCCTCAACGACGAGTTCGTCGAGACCTACTTCAACGGCACCGCCACCAAGATCGGCGGCGCCGGCCTGGACGTCATCGCCAAGGAGGTGGCCGCCCGCCACGCCAAGGCGTACCCCGTCTCCGGCGTCGCGGCCACGCACCGCGCGCTGGAGATCGGCGGCGAGTACCAGTGGCGCCGCGAGGGCGAGCCGCACCTGTTCGACCCGGAGACGGTCTTCCGCCTCCAGCACGCCACCCGCAACCGCCGGTACGACATCTTCCGGCAGTACACGGACCGCGTGAACGAGCAGTCCGAGCGCCTGATGACGCTCCGCGGCCTCTTCGGCTTCAAGTCCGACCGCCCGTCGATCTCCATCGACGAGGTCGAACCGGTCTCCGAGATCGTCAAGCGCTTCTCCACCGGCGCCATGTCGTACGGCTCCATCTCCAAGGAGGCGCACGAGACCCTCGCCATCGCCATGAACCAGCTGGGCGCCAAGTCCAACACCGGTGAGGGCGGCGAGGACCCGGAGCGCCTGTACGACCCGGCGCGCCGCTCCTCCATCAAGCAGGTCGCCTCCGGCCGCTTCGGTGTCACCAGCGAGTACCTGGTCAACGCGGACGACATCCAGATCAAGATGGCGCAGGGCGCCAAGCCCGGCGAGGGCGGCCAGCTGCCCGGCCACAAGGTCTACCCGTGGGTCGCCAAGACCCGGCACTCCACCCCGGGCGTCGGCCTGATCTCCCCGCCGCCGCACCACGACATCTACTCCATCGAGGACCTGGCCCAGCTGATCCACGACCTCAAGAACGCCAATCCGGCCGCGCGCATCCACGTGAAGCTCGTGTCCGAGGTCGGCGTGGGCACGGTCGCCGCCGGTGTCTCCAAGGCCCACGCGGACGTCGTCCTCATCTCCGGCCACGACGGCGGTACGGGCGCCTCCCCGCTCACCTCGCTCAAGCACGCGGGCGGCCCCTGGGAGCTCGGCCTCGCCGAGACCCAGCAGACCCTGCTGCTCAACGGCCTGCGCGACCGCATCGTCGTCCAGACCGACGGCCAGCTCAAGACCGGCCGCGACGTCGTCATCGCCGCGCTGCTCGGCGCCGAGGAGTTCGGTTTCGCGACCGCCCCGCTCGTCGTCTCCGGCTGCGTCATGATGCGCGTCTGCCACCTGGACACCTGCCCGGTCGGCATCGCCACGCAGAACCCGGTCCTGCGGGACCGCTTCTCCGGCAAGCCCGAGTTCGTCGTGAACTTCTTCGAGTTCATCGCGGAGGAGGTGCGCGAAATCCTCGCCGAGCTGGGCTTCCGCACCATCGAGGAGGCCGTCGGCCACGCCGAGCTCCTCGACACCACCAAGGCCGTCACGCACTGGAAGGCGCAGGGCCTCGACCTGGAGCCGCTCTTCTACGTGCCCGAGCTGCCCGAGGGCGCGGTGCGCCACGCCCTGATCGAGCAGGACCACGGTCTGGAGAAGGCCCTCGACAACGAGCTCATCGAGCTCGCCGCCGACGCGCTGAACGCCGAGTCCGTCGAGGCCGCCCAGCCGGTCCGCGCCCAGGTCGCCATCCGGAACATCAACCGGACCGTCGGCACGATGCTCGGCCACCACGTCACCAAGAAGTTCGGCGGTGCGGGCCTGCCCGACAACACCATCGACCTGACGTTCACCGGCAGCGCCGGCCAGTCCTTCGGCGCCTTCGTCCCGAAGGGAGTCACCCTCCGCCTGGAGGGCGACGCCAACGACTACGTCGGCAAGGGCCTCTCCGGCGGCCGCATCGTGGTCCGCCCGGACCGCGGCGCCGACCACCTCGCCGAGTACTCCACCATCGCCGGCAACACCATCGGCTACGGAGCCACCGGCGGTGAGATGTTCCTGCGCGGCCGCACCGGCGAGCGCTTCTGCGTCCGCAACTCCGGCGCCCTGGTCGTCTCGGAGGGGGTGGGCGACCACGGCTGCGAGTACATGACCGGCGGCACGGCGGTCGTCCTGGGCGAGACGGGCCGCAACTTCGCGGCCGGCATGTCGGGCGGCGTCGCGTACGTCATCGACCTCGACCCGCACAACGTCAACGTCGGCAACGCGGGCGCCGTCGAGGCCCTGTCCGACGCGGACAAGCAGTGGCTGCACGATGTGGTGCGCCGCCACGAGGAGGAGACCGGCTCGACCGTGGCCGCGAAGCTCCTGGCTGACTGGTCCGTCGCGGTGGACCGCTTCAGCAAGATCATCCCGACCACGTACAAGGCAGTGCTCGCCGCCAAGGACGCCGCTGAGCTCGCCGGACTCTCGGAATCCGAGACCACGGAGAAGATGATGGAGGCGGCGACCAATGGCTGACCCGAAGGGCTTCCTCACCACCACGCGCGAGACCGCCTGCTCCCGTCCCGTCGCCGACCGGCTGAAGGACTGGAACGAGGTCTACGTCCCGGGCTCGCTGCTGCCGATCATCAGCAAGCAGGCCGGCCGCTGCATGGACTGCGGCATCCCGTTCTGCCACAACGGCTGCCCGCTGGGGAACCTGATCCCCGAGTGGAACGACTTCGCCTACCGCGACGACTGGGCGGCGGCGTCGGAGCGGCTGCACGCGACGAACAACTTCCCGGAGTTCACGGGACGCCTGTGCCCGGCCCCGTGCGAGTCGGCGTGCGTGCTCGGCATCAACCAGCCGGCCGTCACCATCAAGAACGTCGAGGTCTCGATCATCGACAAGGCGTGGGACAACGGGGACGTCACCCCGCAGGCCCCGGAGCGCCTGTCCGGCAAGACCGTCGCCGTGATCGGCTCGGGCCCGGCCGGCCTGGCCGCCGCCCAGCAGCTGACCCGGGCCGGCCACACCGTGGTCGTGTACGAGCGCGCGGACCGCATCGGCGGCCTGCTCCGCTACGGCATCCCCGAGTTCAAGATGGAGAAGGTGCACATCAACCGCCGCATCGAGCAGATGCGCGCGGAGGGCACCAAGTTCCGCACCGGCATCGAGGTCGGCCGTGACATCACGGCCACCGACCTGCGCAAGCGGTTCGACGCGGTGGTCGTCGCGGCCGGCGCCACCGTCTCGCGCGACCTGCCGGTCCCGGGCCGCGAGCTGAACGGCATCCACTTCGCCATGGAGTACCTGCCGCTCGCGAACAAGGTGCAGGAGGGCGACTTCATGGCGCCCCCCATCACCGCCGAGGGCAAGCACGTGGTCGTCATCGGCGGCGGCGACACCGGCGCGGACTGCGTGGGCACCGCCCACCGCCAGGGCGCGGCCTCGGTCACGCAGCTGGAGATCATGCCGAAGCCGGGCGAGGAGCGGAACGCCAACCAGCCGTGGCCGACGTTCCCGATGCTCTACAAGGTCACCTCGGCCCACGAGGAGGGCGGCGAGCGGGTCTACTCCGTCTCCACCACCCACTTCGAGGGCGACGAGGACGGTAACGTCAAGGCCCTGCACCTGGTCGAGGTCGAGTTCGTCGACGGCAAGCTCGTCCAGAAGCCCGGCACCGAGCGCGTCCTCCCCGCGCAGCTGGTGACCCTGGCGATGGGCTTCACGGGCACCGACCAGGCGAACGGCCTGGTCCAGCAGTTCGGCGTGGACCTGGACGCCCGCGGCAACATCGACCGCGACGCCTCCTACGCGACCAACGTCGACGGCGTCTTCGTCGCCGGCGACGCGGGCCGCGGCCAGTCGCTGATCGTCTGGGCCATCGCGGAGGGCCGCTCGGCCGCCCGCGGCGTGGACCGCTTCTTGACCGGCAGCAGCACCCTCCCGTACCCGGTCAAGCCGACGGACCGCTCGCTGACGGTGTAACACCCGCAGCGCACCGCTCGGCCGCAGGCGGCCTGCGACCGGCGGTGCGGAGTCCGGGCCGCCCGGCAAGCACCCCCGCTCCGCGAAGGGCGGGACCCCTCATACGGTCCGTACAACGGCGTACGGAACACCCGACACGGCGCCCGCCACGACTCCTTCTTGACGCCGTGCTCGCACCGCTCGGCCGCAGGCGGCCTCCCGGGCTTCGCCCGGCTGCGCCGGCCTCCGACCGGCGGTGCGGAGTCCGGGCCGCCGGGAAGCACCCCCGCTCCGCGAAGGGCGGGACCCCTCATACGGTCCGTACAACGGCGTACGGAACACCCGACACGGCGCCCGCCACGTCCCCGACCAGGGGTGGCGGGCGCCGTGGCGTTGTGTAGTCGCATCAATGCGTTCCGCTGAACCCGCCGGTGCGGCGCCCGTGAGGAACTGCGGGGGAAGCGCGAGGCGGCGGGGTTGACCCAGGAGGGGCTGGGCGAGCGGATCTTCGCCACGGGGGCGTCGGTCGGGATGATGGAGAGCGGGCGCCGTCGACTGGGCCCGGAGATCGCCAAGCTCATCGACAGGGAGCTCAACACGGGAGACTACTTCTTCCGTCTGGCCAGGGCGTTCAAGTCCAAGCACAGCGAGTACTTCGCCGACGCGGCCAAGTTGGAGGGGCTGGCGACGGCGATCTACGAGTACGCTCCCACTCTGGTTCCCGGGTTGCTCCAGACCGAGGCCTACGCCCGAGCGGTGATCCGGGCCACGAGCCCCACCGCACTCGCCGAGCGTGTTGATGCCCTGGTTGCGGCACGCACTGAACGGGCACGACTCCTCGGCGATCCCGAGGCCCCTGAGATGTGGGTGGTCCTCCACGAGACGGTCCTGCGGACGGCAGTCGGGGGCCCTGCAGTGATGGCAGCTCAGCTACGGCACATTGCTTCCTACGCCCGTGCACACCGGATCATGGTGCAGGTCGTGCCGTTCGCTGCCGGGGCTCACGGGGCAGTGGGCTCGATGATGACCCTCATGCAGTTTGCCGAAGCGCCGGACGTGGCGTACACCGAGGGCCCTTACGCGGGGCAGTTGCTCGACTATCCGGCCCTGGTTCAGCGCCACTGGAAGTCGTACGATCTTGCCAGGGCTGCTGCGCTGTCGCCGGAGGTGTCCCTGAGCCTGGTCGAGTCGGTGGCGGAGGAGTACGCGACGTGTGCGCAGACGCGGACGGTCTGACCTGGCGCAAGTCCTCGTACAGCAACGGGGACGGCGGCAGCTGCGTAGAGGTGTCCGATGATCTCCTCCCCGGCCTGGTCCCCGTCCGCGACAGCAAGCAGGCCGGCATCGGCCCGGTCCTGGTGTTCCCGGCCGGCGTGTGGTCCGCGTTCATCTTGGGCGTGAAGGCCCGCTAGGTGTTCTGGAAGTTCCAGAAGACCGCGACCTCGTCATCGTTGACGGCGATCAGGCTGGCGTCCCGGTCGTAGCCGCTGAAGGGGCGTCGCTCCGGGACGGCTGCCGGTAGAAGCAGAGCACCCGTGGCCGCCGGCCGCTGGTCAAGCTCGGGCCGTCGGCCTGATCGCCGTCGCCGTGACCGGGCTGCTCGGCCTCATGGTGACCTGGTGGGCGCCTCCCATCGACCGCCTCAACCGGGGCCGGTTCACCCCGCTCATGTTCAGCGGCCCGGCCGGCGCCCGCGCCTGGTGGCTGCGCCGCCGGACGGCGAGGGGCGGCCGAAGCCAACGCAACCGGCTCCGGCCGCTTCTTCGGCCCTACTCGCCCGGCCCTAATCGCCCGCGGCGGGGACCCCGCCGCCTCCGGGCTCGTCCTCCGGCGCCGGGTCCTCGCGCGGCGGTTCGTCGTCGTTGCCCCGGCGCTGGGTGCGCAGGCCGTGGTCCGGTGCCCACGACCGCACCACCAGGTCGTCGCCCTCGATGCCGATGTGGACGACCTCGGTCAGGTCGGCGTAGAAGAGGTGGAAGGGGTGCGGGGTCTCCGTCTCCTCCGCGTAGCGGTGGAGTTCGGGCGGGTCCACGAGCTCCACCGCACGCCCGGAGATCCGTACGTCGCCGTCCGGCATGGTCTCGCCCTCGCCCGGATTGGTGTGCAGGGCGAAGCGCGGGTCGCGCTGGAGGTCCTTGGCCTTCATCGAGCCGGCCATCATGCCGAGCCACAGCTCCCCGCCCCGGATGTCGACGTTCAGCCCGGCCACCCGGGGGGAGCCGTCCTTGCGGAGGGTGGCCAGGACGTGGTGGGGGTACTGCGCGAAGCGGGCCTGGACGGTCGCCGCGAAATCGGGTTCCGCCTTCTCGAAGACTGCCCAACTGGTGTGCGTCATACGTCCATCAAAGCGCGGGCACCGGCGGGCCGGGGTCAGGCGCGCACGATGCCCGCACCGCGTGCCGCCGCCAGCCAGGCGGGGAACTCCCCGACGAGGCGGTCGTACAGTTCGCCGTCCGCCACCGCGCGGGGGTCCTCACCGGCGTGGAAGTAGCCCGCGTTGTCCACGGCCCGCTTTGCGGGCACGGGCAGCTCGTCCAGCCGGCGCAGGAAGTCGAACTGGGTGCTGCGCGTGTTTCCGAAGCCCACGAACTGCCAGAAGAGCGGCAGCCGGGCGGCCTTGCACAGGTACTTCTCGGCCGCGAGCTTGTTGATCGGCCCGCCGTCGGTCTGGAAGACGACCAGGGCGGGGGTCGTCGAGCCCGAGTCCAGGTAGTGGTCGATGACCGCGTCCATTGCCGCGTGGTAGGCGGTCTTGCCCATGTGGCCCAGGCGGGACGCGATCTCGGTGACCCGGCCCTCGTGCCCGGCCAGGGAGATCTCCTCCACCGCGTCGACCTCGGTGGAGAAGAAGACCACCGGCACGCGGGCGTCGTCGTCGAGGTGCGCGGACAGGCCGAGCACCCGGTCCGCGAGGGCCTGCACGCTGCCGTCCTGGTAGTAGGGGCGCATCGACCCCGAGTAGTCCAGGACCAGGTAGACGGCGGCGCGTCCGCCCTCCAGGCCGTACTTGCGCAGGGATATCCCGGCGCTCTTGTAGAGGTTCACGAGGGCCGGAGCCGACTCCTCGACCTTGCGGAGGCTGATGGCGCTGCTCGTCATGGGGGTGAGGGTATGCCGAAGGCCGCGGGCCCCGGTCACTTCGGGCGTCGTACCTGGGCCTCCCTGAGGAGTTGCGGGTACGGCGTCTGGGCCATGGAGCCGCGTACGAATGCCAGACCGTAGCGATCGACAGCCTGCCTCTGCTCCTCGGGATCCTTGAGGTTGAAGACCCTCTTGTCATCGGGACTCGCGACTTGGACATACACGACCGGAAGAGGACGGTACAACCACCAGACCGTCACACGCTCCCGACCGCGCGTCAAATTCAGGAGCTCACTGCTCTGGGATATGCCGGACTGGTATCGGAAGTATTCCCTGCCGTCCCCTATGGGGCTCGGAGGGTCGTCGTCCTTTCCCTCCTTCGCGAGCTTCCCTCGCCATGTGCCGGACATCTCGTATTCGGCATCCAGTCTCATTCTGTCCTGCCTGAACGCGTAAGCCTCCACCTGGGCCGTGATCGCCTCGTAGTTGACGTCCTCGGGTTTTTCGATTTCGACGACCACGTCCTCCGAAATCTCCTCCCCGGGGCTCAGCTCCTGCCCCGGCGGCTTGACCAGCTCGCCAGGTTTGAGCAGCTTGTACTTGTCCTTCGGATCGCTCGCCAGCCTGACGTGGATCCAGTAGATGCTGCCGAGGATGTGGACCGGGACCTCGCCGGAGTTCTTCAGGTGCAGGCGGACCCGCAGGTACATCTTCGTCCCTGCCTGGTTCAGGCTGGGCGATCCGATGTCGGCCGTGCCCTGCACCAGTGTGCGGGAGATGGACGGGAGGTAGATCTGGGTGTACGCCAAGTTGGTCATGACGAGGACGGTGGAGATGATCGCCCCGACCGCGATGCGGCCGGGATAGCGGAGCGCCTTCCACACGCGGCGGCGGTAGAGAATCCAAAGGGACCATGAAGCGCAGGCGATGAGGCCTGACCAGAGCAGCAGGCACAGCGCGTACGACGGTCTGCCCTTGCTGGCGAAGAACATCAGGAGCAGCACCGCGGCGACGAAGAATTCGATCAGCGCTCCGAAGAGAAGGGCCGGGCCCGAGTACTGCATCTTCTGCTTGCGCCAGTAGTCGAACCCGGCGGCGAAGGCGATCAATTCCACGACGGCCATAAGCAGGAAGACGAATCCTGTCACGCGACCGGCAAAGGTGAGGGCGTCGAAGGAGTCGTTGATCCCTATCCAGGCGCACATGCCGGCGGTCGCCAGGAAACCGGCTGCCATGACGGCGCCGGTCATGCGTCGACCCCAGGAGTGGGCCGGCCACACGGTGCAATTTCCGCCGTGCCAATCGATGTCGGCCTCAGGTGCCACGCCGGCGCGACGCAGGATCTTCTGCAGTTCGTGGTGGCTCCACACCTTGCCCTTGCTCTTGCCGTCGATCACGACTTTTCGCAGACCGTCGTCATCCGGTGGTCCTACGACCACGGTGGGCTTGATGTTCATGCCGCCAGCCTGCGCCCGCATTCGGGTGAACGCCGCTGGAGCACGTCCCGCGGGAGGGCCTCCCGTGCAATGACGGGGACGCGGTCGTCACCCGAATGGAGTAACAGGGTGGGCGCCCGGGCACGGGGCGGCGCGACGCTGGTGACGACCGTGTCGCTCGTCCTGGTTGGAGGTTCCGATGCGTGCACGACTTCTCGGACTCACTGCTGCCGCGCTTTTCGCCGTTCTTGCCGTCACGGCCCCTGCCGCGCAGGCCGCCGTGCCCGCGATCGACGGGCAGATGTGCACGGAGGAGGGCGGAACCGTGGAGTACGAGTCCACCAAGGGCTCGTGGGTCTGCGTCGACGGCAAGTACAACGGCAAGCCGATCGACTGACTGAGCTCACGGCTGCCCCCTTGGCCGGCTCGTCGATGTCGTCGAGCATGACCGCCGCCAGATCGCGCTTCGAGGTGTATTACCGCTCGTCCACTTGGGGGTCACCGCCGGGTAGGCCCAGGTCGGCGAGGTGCCTGCGGCGCCCTTCCGTCCGCTGGTTGCGACTGCTAGATGTATGCCTATTAGGCATAAAGGTGGAGGGGGCTCCATGGCGCACACCGGGCTCGACGGGAAGGTCGTCATCGTCACCGGCGCCGGGCGCGGCCAGGGGGCCGCCGGGGCCCGGCTCTTCGCCGAGGCCGGCGCGCGGGTCGTGGTCACCGACATCCGGGAGGAAGAAGGCAGGGCCGTCGCCGCCGAGCTGGGCGGCCGGGGGCTGTACGTCCGCCACGACGTGGCCGACCCGGCGAGCTGGGCGACGGTGGTCGCCCAGGCGGTCCGCGCCTTCGGCACGGTGTCGGCGCTGGTCAACAACGCCGCCCTGTGGCGCACGGCCCATGTGGAGGAGCAGCGGCTCGACGACTTCGAGGCCCTCCTGCGGGTCAACCTGCTGGGGCCCTTCCTCGGCATCCAGGCCGTGGCCCCGGTGCTGCGGGCGGGTGGGGGAGGCTCCGTCGTCAACGTCTCCTCCACCGCCGGACTGGTCGGGATACCGGGCCACGCGGCCTACGGCTCCACCAAGTTCGGGCTGCGCGGGCTGACCCGGTCCGCGGCGCTGGACCTCGCCGGGGACCGGATCCGGGTGAACTCGGTGCACCCGGGGGCCATCGACACCCCGATGGTGGCCGGTGCGGTCGAGGACCGGGACTGGTCGCACCTGCCCCTGGGGCGGATCGGGAGGCCGGAGGAGGTCGCCGAACTCGTCCTCTTCCTCTGCTCGGACGCGTCCTCGTACGTCACGGGCGCCGAGTTCACGGTCGACGGTGGGATGACGACGGCCTGACCCGCAGGACACGACACAGCCCCGCCCCGGCATGATGTGGCCATGGCTGATCGGATACGGAGACTGCCCGGAGCGGTCCTGCGCAACTGCCTGCTCCTGGCAGTGGAGTTCGGTGCGATCTGGCTGCTGCGCGGTCCGGAGGGCCTCTGGGTCCCGGTCCTGCTGGCCGTCTTCGTCGCCGGCGCGGCCGTACCGCACGGCACGGACGCCGAATTCGTCGCTCGCACCGCCGTGGCGCTCACCGCGGTCGGGGTGGCGGTCCTCGGCGGGATCACCTGGG
Organism: Streptomyces virginiae; assembly: GCF_040638905.1. Taxonomy (GTDB): domain Bacteria; phylum Actinomycetota; class Actinomycetes; order Streptomycetales; family Streptomycetaceae; genus Streptomyces; species Streptomyces virginiae_B. The sequence continues at coordinate 33,450 of NZ_JBEZYV010000029.1, forward strand.
ACCGGCACGTCCTCCACGACCGCGGCCGGGAGGAGGTGGCGGTGGTCGCGCAGCGGACGATGGCGGAGGGCGGCTCGGCCACGTCCCCGTCGCTGCGCCTGCGCACCGAGGCGGGCCGCGACCTGCCCGGCCCGGTGACGATGGACCTCGCGGTCGGCGCACGGCTGACGGTCACGGTGGACCCCGGCGGCCCCGCGTGGTCCCCGGGCGGCCGCCCGGACCGGCCGCTGTGGCAGGCGGCCGGCACCGGCGCGCTCCTCCTGATCCAGGCCGCCCTCCTGCTCCGGCTCTCCCTGCGCCGCTCCCCGGGCTGACAGCGACGCGGGAAGAGCCGTCGAGACGGCCCGTCGAGGCGGCCCGTCGAGGCGGGCTACTTGATCTTGTAGGAGCAGCCCTTCGTGTTCGTGACGCCGTCGCTCTCCGCGACCACCTTGCCGTCGACCTTGATCGTGCAGGGGGCCTGCTGGAGCTTGCCGTCGGCGCCCGTGATCGTGCCCGGGACCACGTTCACCAGGTAGCCCACCTTCTGCTCCGCGGCGGTGAGTTCGGCGGTGCCGGACTTCGACCACGGCAGCGTCTGCTGCTCGAAGCCGCTGCCGATGCCGCTGTACATGACGGCCGTCCTGCCCGTACCGCCGACCTCCAGGGTCACCTCGTGCTTCGCGCCACCGCCGGCCGCCGGGGCCGGCGCGGGGCCCTGGCCCTCGCCCCGCGAGGCGGCAGGCTGCGGCTGCTGCTTGCCGCCCTCGGGGGCCGGCTCCGGCTCCGCGCTCCCGCAGCCGGTGAGCAGCAGCGCCGCCCCGGCGCACAGCGTCATGGCGGTGATGGTCCTGCGCATGTACTGATACCTCGATCTTGTTGCTTTGTACGTGTGATCGAAAACAATGGACGCATGACGACACGCGCCCGTTCCTTCGACGCCGCAGCCGCCTCCTACGCCGCCCACCGGCCCGGATACCCGTCGGCCCTCTTCGACGCCGTCGAGGAGCTCGCCGGTCGCCCGCTCGCCGGGTCGCGCGTCGCGGATGTCGGCGCGGGCACCGGGATCGCCACCGCCCTGCTGCACGAGCGCGGAGCCGAGGTCGTCGCCGTGGAACCCGGGGACGGGATGGCTGCGCAGCTGCGCCGGGCGCACCCCGGAATCCCGGTCGTGCGCGGCGACGGGAACCGACTGCCGCTGGCCACCGGCGCGTTCGACCTCCTCACCTACGCCCAGGCCTGGCACTGGACCGACCCGGCCCGCTCCGTCCCCGAGGCCCGCCGCGTGCTGCGCCCCGGCGGTGCGCTCGCCATCTGGTGGAACGACGCGGACCTCACCGTCCCCTGGATCGCCGAGCAGGAGGCCCGCTTGGCGGAGTTCTTCGGGGCGGCCGAGGGCAACGGCTTCCGTACGCTGCCCCAGGGGCTCGGCGGTTTCGCCACCCGCTCCGTGCGCTGGTCGCGGCGCGTTCCGCTGGACGCGCACCTCGCCAACCTCGCCAGCCACTCCGCCTTCCTGACGCTGGGCGAGGCCGGCACCCGCGAATACTTCGCCGCGGAACGGGAGCGGCTGGCCCCGCACTTCCCCGACGGCACGGTCGAGGAGCGTTACGTGGTCAGCCTCAACGTCGCCCGGGTGTGAGCGACCGCAGGACCTCCGCCCGGCACGCCGACGGCGTGCCCCACGCGTCCCGCAGCGGGCGTGCCTTGCGCAGCCACAGCGACAGGTCCAGCTCCTCGGTGTAGCCGACCGCGCCGTGGAGCTGGAGCGCCGTCATGGCCGCGCGGTACGCCGCCTCCCCGCAGCGCAGCTTCGCCGCCGCCACGTCGCCCGGGGCCAGTGACAGCGCCGCCGCCCACACCAGCGGCCGCGCGAACTCCAGGGCCACGAGGGTGTCCGCCAGCCGGTGCTTGACCGCCTGGAAGGAGCCGATCGGCGCCCCGAACTGCGTGCGCTGCTTCACGTATCCGACCGTCCGCTGCAGCAGGGCCTCGGCCACGCCCAGGCACTGGGCCGCCGTCAGCAGCCGCGCCCAGAGCCCGGCCGCCCGGGCCGCCCGCGCCACCGCCGGTCCCGCCGCGAGCGGCTCGCCCCCGGCGGCCGCGAGGCGCGACAGGCGCCGGGCCGGATCCGTCGACCGCAGGGTGGCGCCCGCGGCGGCCGGCCGCAGCTCGGCCGCCCCCGACACGGTGAAGCAGTACGTCGCCGCGTCCGCGTCCAGGGCGTACGGCCCCCCGCCGCTCCCGCCCGGCAGCGTCAGCGTGGCCCACGCCTCGCCCGCGGCCAGGCCAGGCAGGAACCGCTTGGCGAGCGCCTCGTCCCCCAGCTCCGACAGCAGTACCGATACGGCGGCGCTCTCCACCACCGGCCCCGGCACCCCCGCCCGGCCCAGCTCCACGAACCCCAGCGACAGCTCCAGCGGGAGCAGGCCGGCCCCCTCGTACGCCTCGGGCGCGGCCAGCGCGAACAGGCCCGTCCCCGCGAGCCGGGACCGCAGTGCCAGCCCGGGCCGGCAGTCCCCGTCCGCCCAGGCCCGTACGGCCGCCGGGACCTGCGCCGCGCCCAGCAGGGAGCGCAGCGTACGGGCGAAGTCCGACTGCTCGTCGGTCGGCAGGAAGCGCATCAGCGGCGGCCCTTCGGGAGGCCGAGCAGCCGCTCGGCGATGATGTCGCGCTGGATCTCGTTCGTCCCCGCGTAGATCGGTCCGGCCAGCGAGAAGATCCACGGCTCGGCCCACTCCCCGTCCGCGAGCTCGGCGTCCGCGCCCAGCAGGTCCAGCGCCGTCTCGTGGAGGGCGATGTCGTACTCCGACCAGAACACCTTGTTCAGGCTGGACTCCGCGCCGAGGGCCCCGCCCGCGGCGAACCGGGAGGCGCCGGCCCAGGTGAACAGCTCGTAGGCGCGCGCCCCCACCACCGCGTCGGCCACCCGGTCGCGCAGTGCGGTGTCGGCCGGATCCCCCTGCTCCCGCCACAGGGCGGTCAGCCGGTCCGCCGCCGCCAGGAACCGGCCGGGGGAGCGCAGGGTCAGGCCCCGCTCGTTGCCCGTGGTCGACATCGCGATCCGCCAGCCCTGCCCCGGCTCCCCGATCACGTCCTCGTCGGGCACGAAGACCTCGTCCAGGAAGAGCTCCGCGAAGGCCGGCTTGCCGTCGAGGCGGCCGATGGGCCGCACCGTGACGCCGGGCGCCCGCAGGTCGAACATCAGGTACGTGAGCCCCTGGTGCGGTGCGGGGGCGTCCGGGTCGGTGCGGAAGATGCCGAAGGCCCGGTCCGCGAAGGCCGCCCGTGAGGACCAGGTCTTCTGCCCGGACAGCAGCCAGCCGCCCTCCGTGCGGACCGCCCGCGACGTCAGCGAGGCCAGGTCGGAGCCCGACTCCGGCTCCGACCAGGCCTGCGCCCAGACCACCTCGCCGCCGGCCATCGGCGGCAGCACGCGCGCCCGCTGCTCGGGCGTCGCGTGGTCGAAGAGCGTCGGTGCGAGGAGGCTGATGCCGTTCTGCGAGACCCGGCCGGGCGCGCCGGCCGCCCAGTACTCCTCCTCGAAGACCAGCCACCGCACGATGTCGACGCCCCGGCCGCCGTACTCCTCGGGCCAGGACACCACCGACCAGCGGTCCGCGTGCAGCCGCTCCTCCCATGCGCGGTGCGCGGCGAAGCCCTCGCGCGTCTCCAGGGAGGGCAGGGGGGAGGCGGGTACGTGGTCGGCCAGCCAGGCGCGCGCCGCGGCCCGGAAGGCCTCCACCTCCGCCGTCTGGGTCAGGTCCATCAGGTGCCCACCTCCTGGAACGCCGTACGCCGCCACTTCCCTAACAAGTGTTTGGTAGGTTATCGTACGGCGATGAGCAGCGTCGAGGAGTTCGCATGAACGAGCCCCGGTACACCGCCGGCCACCACCTGCTGCAGGACCGCACCGCCGTCATCACCGCCGCCGCGGGCGCCGGGATCGGCGGGGCCACCGCCCGCCGCTTCCTGGAGGAGGGCGCCCGCATCGTCATCGGCGACGCGCACGCCCGCCGGCTGAAGGAGACCGAGGACGCGCTCACGGCCGAGTTCGGGGCCGGCCGCGTCACTTCCCTGCCCTGCGACGTCACCGACGAGGCCCAGGTGAGGGCCCTTTTCGCGCTCGCCGAGCAGACCCACGGCAGCCTCGACATCGTCGTCAACAACGCCGGACTCGGCGGCACCGCCGCCCTCGTCGACATGACCGACGAACAGTGGACCCGCGTCCTCGACGTCACCCTGAACGGCACCTTCCGCTGCACCCGCGCCGCACTGCGCTCCTTCAAGGCCTCCGGGGCGGGCGGAGTCGTCGTCAACAACGCCTCCGTCATCGGCTGGCGCGCCCAGACCGGCCAGGCCCACTACGCCGCGGCCAAGGCCGGGGTCATGGCGCTCACCCGCTGCGCGGCCCTGGAGGCCGCGGACTTCGGCGTACGGGTCAACGCGGTGGCGCCGAGCCTGGCCATGCACCCCCACCTGGTGAAGGTCACCAGCGAGGAACTCCTGGCCGAACTCACCGCCCGCGAGGCCTTCGGCCGGCACGCCGAGCCCTGGGAGGTCGCCAACGTCATCGTCTTCCTGGCCAGCGGCTATTCGTCGTACATGACGGGCGAGACGGTGTCCGTCAGCAGTCAGCACCCGTGAGGGGGTGTCCGACAATGGGCGCGTGCCCACGAACAAGCCGGACACCGAGCCGGAAGCCCAGCGCGAAGCCAAGCCGACAGCGAAGAAGAAGCCGCAGGTGACGTCCTCGCCCGAGCGGCGCCGCGAGCTCCTCGACACCGCGGCCGAGGTCTTCGCCGCGCAGGGCTACAACGCCACCACGGTCCGCAAGATCGCCGACGCGGCCGGGATGCTCGCCGGCAGCCTCTACTACCACTTCGATTCCAAGGAATCGATGCTCGACGAGATCCTCTCCGCCTTCCTGACCGAGCTGTGGGAGGGCTACGACGCCGTCCTCGCCGCCGGACTCGGCCCCAGGGAGACCATCGAGGCCCTCGTCACCGAGTCCTTCCGCGAGATCGACCGGCACCGCGCCGCCGTCGCGATCTACCAGAAGGAATCCCGCACCCTCTCCGCCCAGCCCCGCTTCCACTACCTGTCCGACTCGCAGCAGAAGTTCGAGAAGGCCTGGCTGGGGACGCTGGAACGGGGGGTCGCCGCCAAGGCCTTCCGGGCCGACCTCGACATCCGCCTCACCTACCGCTTCGTGCGCGACACGGTGTGGGTGGCGGCGTCCTGGTACCGGCCGGGCGGGCAGCACAGCCCCGACGAGATCGCCCGCCAGTACCTGTCGATGGTCCTGGACGGGATCGCCCTGCGCCCCACATGACAGATCCGACCGTCCGAGGAGTCCCGACATGCCCGAGGCCTACATAGTCGACGCCGTACGGAGCCCCGTCGGGCGGCGCGGAGGCGGCCTGTCCGCCGTCCACCCGGCCGACCTCGGCGCGCACGTCCTCAAGGAACTCGTCGAACGGTCCGGTGTGGACCCGGCCGCCGTGGAGGACGTGGTCTTCGGCTGCCTCGACACGGTCGGCCCGCAGGCCGGGGACATCGCACGCACGGCCTGGCTCGCCGCCGGCCTGCCCGAAGAGGTCCCCGGCGTCACCGTCGACCGCCAGTGCGGCTCCTCCCAGCAGGCCGTGCACTTCGCCGCTCAGGGCGTGCTCTCCGGCACCCAGGACCTCGTGGTCGCCGGCGGTACCCAGAACATGTCGATGATCCCGATCGCCTTCGCCTCACGGCAGGCGGCCGAACCCCTCGGCCTCACCGAGGGCCCCTACGCGGGATCCGCCGGCTGGCGCGCCCGGTACGGCGACGCACCGGTCAACCAGTTCCACGGTGCCCAGCTCATCGCCCAGAAGTGGGGGATCTCGCGCCGCGAGATGGAGGAGTTCGCGCTCCGCTCCCACCAGAGGGCGGTACGCGCGATCGACGAGGGCCGCTTCGCCCGCGAGACCGTGGCCTACGGGGACGTGGCCGTGGACGAGGGACCGCGCCGGGACACCACCCTGGAGAAGATGGCGGCGCTGAAGCCCGTCGTGGAGGGCGGCACCATCACCGCCGCGGTCTCCTCCCAGGTGTCCGACGGCGCCGCGGCCCTGCTGATCGCCTCCGAGCGCGCCGTCCACGAGCACGGCCTGCGGCCGCGGGCCCGCATCCACCACCTGTCGGTACGGGGCGAGGACCCCATCCGCATGCTCTCCGCGCCCGTCCCGGCGACGGCGTACGCCCTGAAGAAGACCGGCATGGCCCTGGCCGACATCGACCTGGTGGAGATCAACGAGGCGTTCGCCCCGGTGGTCCTGGCCTGGCTGAAGGAGACCGGCGCCGACCCCGAACGCGTCAACGTCAACGGCGGCGCCATCGCCCTCGGCCACCCGCTCGGCGCGACCGGCGTCAAGCTGATGACGACGCTCCTGCACGAGCTGGAACGCACGGGCGGCCGCTACGGCCTCCAGACGATGTGCGAGGGCGGCGGCCAGGCCAACGTGACGATCATCGAACGCCTGTAGTCCGTGTCCGGGGCGGGTGGCGGACGCGCCGCCCGCCCCGGACACACCGCGCGTTCCAGGGCATTCCCGTAGCGCGGGGGTGTAGGTCACACCCGCCCGTCTGCACGCCGGGGCCAAGATGTGCTAGCTTAGTGGCCGTTGCAGTTGTGGTACCCATGAACTTTATGTGCGCCTGACGGGAATGTTCCTCAGGCGCTTTTATTGTTTTTTTGCCGGAATCTCCGGATGGGGCCCTTTGCCGCCTATTCAGGAGATTTAAAATGGCACTTGGCACCGTGAAGTGGTTCAACTCGGAAAAGGGCTTCGGCTTCATCGAGCAGGACGGTGGCGGTCCGGACGTCTTCGCCCACTACTCGAACATCGCCACCCAGGGCTTCCGTGAGCTCACCGAGGGCCAGCGCGTGTCCTTCGACGTGACGCAGGGCCAGAAGGGCCCCCAGGCGGAGAACATCCTCCCCGCCTAATTCCTTCAGCATGCCGGGGTCCGCACCGAGAGGTGCGGGCCCCGGCTTGTCTGCTGTCTCGAACTTTGTTTTACCTGCCGGTTTCAGGAGGGCTTTCTCGCATGACCAGCTCCAGCTCCGCACGACCCAGCCGCCGCCCCACCCGGGGACGAGGAGCGGCCCAGGGGCGTCCGAAGGCTGGTGCGGGACGGCAGAAGTCCGCCCCCGCCCCCCGGCCCCAGGAATTCACCATGCCCGAGCCGGCCGTCCCGGCGCTGCCGGCGGTCGCCGCGTTCGAGGACATGGGCATGCCCGAGGCGCTGCTGAAGACCCTCGCCGCCCAGGGCGTCACCGAGCCGTTCCCCATCCAGGCCGCGACCCTGCCGAACTCGCTCGCCGGACGCGACCTCCTCGGCCGCGGCCGCACCGGCTCCGGCAAGACGCTGGCCTTCGGCCTGGCGCTGCTGGCCCGTACCGCCGGCCGCCGGGCGCAGCCGAAGGCACCGCTCGCGATGGTCCTCGTACCGACCCGCGAGCTCGCGCAGCAGGTGACCGACTCCCTGGCCCCGTACGCCACGGCCGTCAACCTGCGCATCGCCACCGTCGTCGGCGGCATGTCGATCAACCGGCAGTCGGGCGCCCTGCGCCGCGGCGCCGAGGTGCTCGTCGCCACCCCCGGCCGTCTGAAGGACCTCATCGACCGCGGTGACGCGGACCTCTCGCAGGTGTCGATCACCGTCCTGGACGAGGCCGACCAGATGACCGACATGGGCTTCATGCCGCAGGTCACCGCGCTGCTCAAGCAGGTCGCGCCCGGCGGCCAGACCATGCTCTTCTCGGCCACCCTCGACAAGAACATCGACAAGCTCGTCAAGATGTTCCTGACCGACCCGGTCGGCCACTCCGTCGACCCGTCGGCCGGCGCGGTCACCACCATGGAGCACCACGTCCTGTACGTCATGGACGAGACCGACAAGAAGGCCGTGGCGACGCGTATAGCCGCTCGCGACGGCCGGGTGATCATGTTCGTGGACACCAAGCGCGGTGTGGACCGCATGGTCAAGAAGCTCCTCGCCGACGGCGTGCGCGCCTCCGGCCTGCACGGCGGCCGCTCGCAGCCGCAGCGCAACCGCACCCTGGACTGGTTCAAGACGGGCGAGGTCACCGCGCTGATCGCGACGAACGTCGCCGCGCGCGGCATCCACATCGACGACCTCGACCTGGTCGTCAACATCGACCCGCCCAGCGACCACAAGGACTACCTGCACCGCGGCGGCCGTACCGCCCGGGCCGGCGAGTCCGGCAGCGTGGTCACCCTCGTCCTGCCCGACCAGAAGCGGGACATGACCCGGCTGATGTCGGACGCCGGGATCTCCCCGCGCACCGCGCAGATCAAGTCCTCCGACCAGGAGCTGGCCCGGCTGACCGGCGCCAAGGAGCCCTCGGGCATCCCGGTGGTGCTGGAGGTTCCGCAGCAGCCCGCGCCGAAGGCGCGCAGCGGGTCCGGCTCCGGTTCGGGCTCCGGCTCGCGCCGCCGCTCGGGTTCGGGCGGCGGCCGCGCCACCACCGCCACCGTCACCGCCGGCGCCCCGGCGGCCGGCGGCCGCGGACGCCGTTCCGGCGCTGGATCCGGGCAGGCCCCTACGGGCTCCGGTTCGGGCCAGGCCCGTCGCGGCGGCCAGGGCGGCCAGGGCGGCTCGGCCACCGGATCCGGCGAGCGCGGCCGACGCGGCGCGGTCGGCTCCGGCGGCGGCGCCGCGGCGGCCTCCGCCCGCAGCCGGGTCGGCACCGGCGGCCAGGGCCGCCGCCGCGCGGTCTGACCCGTACCGGCCCCACCCGTACGCACGGCGAAGCCGGGCAGCGCACCACGCGCTGCCCGGCTTCGCCGTTTCCGCGGTTTCCGCTGTTTCCGCTAGCGGACCAGCTTGCTCTGGAGTTTCGCCAGCGCTCGCAGGTCCAGGCCGAGGCCCTGGGTCAGGTAGCCGTAGAAGCTGCCGTAGTCGGCCTCCAGTTGCGCCGTTGCCGAGTCCAGGTAGTCCTGGCGTACCTCTTGGAGCGGGATCAGCAGGTCCGGGTTCTGCATCCGCCCCGACTGCTTCAGGCCCGCCCGCACCCTGGCGTCGTAGGCGGCGCGGAAGGTGTTCGACGCCAGGTAGTCGCGCTCGGCGGTGTCCTCGGGGACGGCGAGGGCGCGCAGCAGCACGTAACTCATCCAGCCCGTCCGGTCCTTGCCGGACGTGCAGTGGTACAGGACCGGACCCTGCCGGCCGTCCGCGAGCTCCCGCAGGGTCGCCGCGAACTGCGCCCGGTTCTCGGGGCTGGTCACGAAGGTGCGGTAGATGTCGCGCATGTAGGCCTCGGCGCGGCCCCCGCCGAGCATCTGCTCCTGCGCGACCGGGTCCCCGCTGCCGATCGCTGCGACGAGCGTCCCGTAGAGGCCGAGGTCGCTGACCGGGCGTGCGGTCGGGGAGAGTCCGGATGGCAGCCGGTCGGCGCCGTCGTACTGGACCTCCGTCGGGATGCGGAAGTCGACGACCTTCGTGAGGCCGAGACCGGAGACGGTGGTGACGTCCGCGTCGGTCAGCTTGCCCAGGGCGTCGGAGCGGTAGACGAGCCCGTGGCGGACCTGGCCACCGGTCCAGGTGCGGTAGCCGCCCAGGTCGCGGACGTTGACCGCGCCCTGGAGGACGATCTGACGAATCGTTTCAGCTTGCTGCTGCTGGTGATGGTGCCGGGCGCTGACCCCGGCTCCGGGTGCCGCCGCGTGCGCGGCGGTCGGCAGGGTGGTGAGGGCGAGGGCGGCGACGGCCGCCGCGGCCGCTCTGCGGATTCTGACACGGCTCATGGGGGCGACTCCTGTGACGGAGAAGGGGGATCACCCTGGTGGTGGCAGGGCGTCGAGCGACTGCGGTCCGTCGGGCCCGTGCAGACGGTCCAGCACGGTGTGGGCCTCGGCCATGACACGACGGACGAGCTCCGCGCAGGACGGGAGATCGTCGATCACCCCCGCGACCTGGCCCGATGCCATGACGCCGAGGTCCGTACGGCCCTCGACCATGGACGCCTTGAGGAGCATCGGAGTGTTCGCGGCGAGCAGGACCTGGCTCCAGGACAGCTCCTTGCCGTGTTTCATCGCCAGGCCGTCGCGGACCATCTGCGGCCAGCTCAGACCGGACACCTTCCGGAAGCCCGCCGCGTGCCGGACCGCCCGGACCAGCGCCCGGGTACGGCCGGCGCGCTCCAGGGAGTCGACCAGCTCCGTACGGAGCATGCGGTGCGGGAGCCCGTCGACGGCCGTGGTCACGGTGACGTCCCGGACCGTCGCCTTCAGGTACTCGGCCTTCACCGCGTCCGGCACGGTCGAGTCCGAGGTCAGCAGGAACCGGGTGCCCATGGCGATGGCCGCCGCCCCGTACGCCAGGGCCGCGACCAGGCCGCGGCCGTCACTGAAGCCGCCCGCCGCGACGACCGGGATGTCCACCGCGTCCACCACCTGGGGCAGCAGCACCGTCGTGGCCACGTCACCGGTGTGACCGCCGCCCTCGCCGCCCTGCACGATCACCGCATCGGCGCCCCAGGCGGCCACCTTCTCGGCGTGCCGCCGCGCCCCGACCGACGGGATGACGACCACACCCGCATCCTTCAGCCGGCCGATCAGCTCCCTGGAGGGCGCAAGGGCGAAGGACGCGACCCGGACCCCCTCGTCGATGATCAGCCGGACCCGCTCGGGCGCGTCCCCGGCGTCCGCACGCAGGTTGACGCCGAAGGGGGTCCCCTCCGGGACGCGGGACCGCACCTCGTGGACCGCCGCCCGCAGCTGGTCCGTGGTCATCGTCGCGGAGGCCAGGACGCCCAGGGCGCCGGCGCGCGCCGCGGCCGACACCAGGCGGGGGCCGGCGACCCAGCCCATGCCCGTCTGCACGATGGGGTGTTCGACCCCGACCAGTCTCGTGAACGCCGTCTCCACGGATCAGCCCCGCACTTCCCGGTCGCGCAGACCCTTGGGGTCGATGACCTCGCGGATCAGCCGCAGTTCCGCCTCGGTCGGCTCCCGCGTGTACGGGACCTCCTCGGGCAGCGCCAGCTCGAAGCCGGTCGCCGCCCGGACCTGCTCGACGGTGACCCCGGGGTGCAGGGAAGCCAGCCGCATCGCGTTCCCGGGGCCGGCGAAGTCGAAGACGCCCAGATCGCTGACCACCCGGGGCAGCCGGTGGAAACGGGTCACCCCCGCCTCGGCGGCGCGGTCGTAGCCGACGCCGCTGACCATGTCGACGCGCTCGACGAAGACCCGCGTCGAGTGCTTGGGGATCCAGTAACTCACGGGATGGTTGAGGGTGTTGACCGGCGCCCCGCGCACGCCGAGCAGCTGGCGGGCCGGCCGCTCCCAGTCGCCGATGCAGGAGATGTTCTGGTTGCCGAACCGGTCGATCTGGCTCGCGCCCATCATCACGTGCCGCCTGCCGCCGGTGACCATGGTCAGGTGGCGCCGGTAGGGGAGCCAGCCCTCGGGCGTGCCGTCGAGCCCGACGAGCATGGCCTCGCCGTCCGTCAGCAGCAGGTCGGGGGAGAAGGTCCGCTTCGCGAGCCGGGCCCCGAAGGAGGGGACCAGGCCCATCGGGCTGGCGAGCACCTCGCCGTCGCCGCGCCATGCCTCGGCGCACGCGATCACGCAGTACTCGGCACGGGTGGCGGAGGTGGCGGAGCCGGCGGTCGTCGTGGTCACTGCTGCTCCTCGTGCCAGGCCCGGACGGTCGACTGGTAGTCGTGCTCGCCCGCCCCGGACAGGAACCGTTCCGAGAACTCGGGCCAGGGGGTGCGCGCGTAGAGCTTCTGGAAGGCCTCGTCCCGGCCGTAGTCGGGGGCGCAGGAGGTGAAGTGCGCGCCGTTCGGGGTCTCCACCACTCCGGTGACGGAGTGCCGGCTGACCACGAGGGACTGCGGGGGGCCGGCCTTGGTGAGCTCGGCGGTCCCGACGAGCTGCTCGCAGGAGACGTAGGCGGCGTCGGCGGCCTCGCAGAACAGGTCGTCGAAGTACGGATCCGGGCCCAGGTACTGGGCGTTGCCGAGGCGGTCGGCGCGGTTGAGGTGGACCAGGGCGGCGTCCATGCGCAGGGCGGGGACGGCGACGAGCTCCTCGCCGTCGTCGTAGGGCGAGGTGACCGTGCGCAGTTCCGGGTTGACCCGCATCACGTCGGAGCCGAGGCCGGCGCGGACCGGGAGGAAGGGCAGCCGGTTGGCAGCGGCGTGCAGGCCCCACATGAACATGGCCTCGTCGTACTCGGTGAGCGCGAAGGCGGCCCGTTCGCGGGCGGCCCGGAAATGCGGCTCCAGCGCGATGGAGTCGAGGGTGGCGAAGGGGGCGACGAGCCGGCGGATCCGGCCCGCGGCCGCCAGCAGGCCGACGTCGGGGCCACCGTACGAGATCACGGTGAGATCGGTGATCTCGGACCGGAGCAGCGCTCTGATCAGGGCCATGGGCTTGCGCCGGGACCCCCAGCCGCCGATCCCGAGGGTCATCCCGCTGCGCAGCTGCCCGACCACCTCTTCGACCGTCATGGTCTTGTCGCTCATGCGCGCTCTCCCTTCCCGAAGGTGTCGCGGACCCGGTCGGCCACCCCGCTGAGGTTGGCCTCGAAGGTGAAGCCCTGCTCGAAGCGGTAGCTGCGGCGCACGTCCACGGGGTCGATCCCGTTGATGGCCGCCTTCGCGAGGCGGATCAGGCAGCCGTCCTTCGTCGCGATCTCGGCGGCCAGCTCCAGGGCGGCGCCGCGCAGTGCCTCGGGCGGGACCACCTTCCAGACCGAGCCGTGGGCGTGCAGTTCGGCGGCGGTCACGGTGCGCGAGGTGTAGTAGAGGGCGCGCATCAGATGCTGGGGGACCAGCCGGGCCAGATGGGTGGCGGCGCCCAGGGCGCCCCGGTCGAGCTCGGGCAGACCGAAGACGGCGTCGTCGGAGGCGACGATCGCGTCGGCGTTGCCGACCAGGCCGATGCCGCCGCCCAGGCAGAACCCGTTCACGGCCGCGACGACGGGCACCTCGCACTCGTAGACGGCGGCGAACGCCTCGTAGCAGCCCCGGTTGGCGCCGATGAGGGTCGCGTGGCCGGTGTCGCGCTGCATCTCCTTGATGTCGACGCCCGCGTTGAAGCCGCGGCCCTCGGCGGCGAGGACCACGCACCGGACCCCGGGGTCCCGCCCCGCGGTCCGCAGGGCGTCGGCCAGGTCGTACCAGCCCTGCACGGGCAGCGCGTTGACGGGCGGGAAGTCGACCGTGACCAGTGCGACGCCCTTGTCCGGGCCGGAGGTGGAGACACCCATGAGAGGATCAGCTACCTTTCCACCAAACATTTGTTAGGTGAGGAAGGTAGCAGCCGATGGAGCTCGACGGGAGGGTTGTCGTCGTCACCGGCGGAACCAGGGGCGTCGGCGCCGGGATCGCCCGGTCGTTCCTCGCGGCCGGCGCGGAGGTCGCCGTCTGCGCACGCAGGCCCCCCGACCGGCCGGTGTCGGCGGGCGGCCGCGAGGCGTCCTTCACCGCGCTCGACCTGCGAGACACGGGCGCCGTACGGGACTTCTTCGACACGGTCGCCGGGCGGTACGGGCGGCTCGACTGCCTGGTCAACAACGCAGGCGGGACCCCGTACCGCCTCCTCGGCGAAGGCGACGCCGAACGCCACGCACGGGTCGTCGAACTCAACCTCGTCGCCCCGATGACGGCCTCCCTGGCAGCCCGCCCCTGGCTGAAGCGGAGCCGCGGCTCGGTGGTGATGATCGGCAGCGTCAGCGGGACCCGCCCCTCGCCGGGGACGGCGGCGTACGGGGCGGCCAAGGCGGGCCTGGAGAACCTGGCCCGGTCCATGGCCGTCGAGTGGGCACCCGAGATACGGGTGAACTCGCTGGTCCTCGGCATGGTGCGGACCGAACTCGCGCACCTGCACTACGGCGACGCGGCCGGGATCGAAGCGGTCGGCGCGACCGTCCCACTGGGGCGGCTCGCCGAACCGGCCGACGTGGGCGACGCGGCGGTCTTCCTCGCCTCCGACCGGGCGCGGTACGTGAGCGGGGCCGGCCTGCTGGTGCACGGCGGCGGGGAGCGCCCGGCGTTCCTGGATGCGGCAACTGTCAACAAGGAGGGCTGAGATGGCGGGACTGTGCGAGGGCCGGGTCGTGATCGTGACGGGCGCGGGGCGGGGGCTGGGCCGGGCCCATGCGCTGGGCTTCGCCGCGGAAGGGGCGAAGGTCGTCGTCAACGACCTGGGCGTGGGGCTGGACGGGCTGCCCGGACCGGAGAGCCCGGCGGCGCAGGTGGTCCGGGAGATCGAGGACCTCGGCGGCGAAGCCGTGGCGCACGGCGGGGACATCGCGACAGCGCAGGGTGCGGACTCCCTGGTGCGGGCCGCCGTCGACGCCTTCGGCCGCCTCGACACGCTGGTCAACAACGCGGGGTTCCTGCGGGACCGGATGCTGGTGAACCTGGACGAGGACGACTGGGACGCGGTCGTGCGGGTCCATCTGAAGGGGCACTTCCTGCCGCTGCGGTCGGCGGCCGCGTGGTGGCGGGCGGAGGCGAAGGCCGGCCGCCCGGTGGCCGCCCGGGTCGTCAACACCTCCTCCGGGGCGGGCCTGCTGGGGTCCGTCGGGCAGGGCAACTACAGCGCCGCCAAGGCGGGCATCCTCGGCCTGACGCTGGTCGCGGCGGCCGAGATGGGCCGGTACGGGGTCCAGGTCAACGCCATCGCCCCGGCCGCGCGGACGCGCATGACGGAACAGGCCTTCGCGCAGACCATGGCCGCTCCCGAGGGCGGCGGCTTCGACGCCATGGCACCCCAGAACGTGTCACCGCTCGTGGTGTGGCTCGGCGCGGACGCTTCGGCCGGGGTCACCGGACGGGTCTTCGAGGCCGAAGGCGGCCGGATCACCGTCATGGAGGGCTGGCGGCCGGGCCCCACGGCGGACCGCGGCGCGAGGTGGACTCCCGCGGAGGCGGGCGAGGCGGCGGTCAAGCTCCTGGCCGCGGCCGACCCCCCGCTACCGGTGTACGGCTCGCGCTAGCTCGTGTCGTCCAAGTCCCGCCTGGCCGGCGGGGCCCGGCAGCGTGCCTTGCCGCGGTGTCGGGCGCGCCGGGGTGGGTCCGGTACTCGGGCGGCCCTCGGCCCTTCGGGGCTTCCCCTCGGCCCTGCGGGCCCGGGGAGAGTCCATGGCACCGGACGCCGGGGCCCGCCCTTCGGGCGGCCGGCGCCACTTTGCGGACACGCCCTGGGGGTGGCCGGTTGCTCCGGGCCGGGCTTCTCCAGGGCCGGGTCCACTGCCGCGGTGAGGGTGGGGGAGCCGGCCCCCGGCTCAGGCCGCAGCCGGCTGCCGCTCCGGTGCGGCGGGGGCGGCGTCGCCGGGGCCGCCCTTCGCGCCGCGCCGGTCGGGCCCGGAGTCCGGTCCGGGAGCAGGGTGAACGGGCCGCGGCCCGGGTGCGGCAGGAGGCAGGCGAACGCCTACTTGGGCGAGCCCGGCGCGCCGCCGAGCCGCCTGCTCGCCCCCCGGCAGCCGACCGGCACACCGTGCGTGACCCTGCCCCCGCCCCCCAGGAGTGGAGGAAGGCGCGCAGGACCGGCAGGGCCTGCCCTTCGTCGGCCTCGGCGACCCCTTTCCGGCCGGTCGCTGCAGAAAGGCGGCGCGGGGCGGGTCCGCGACCGGTCGGCACGGGCCGGACGGGCCCGCCGCGCCTGCGGAAGCCGGGAACGGAAGCGGGCCCGGCCCCCTGGCGAGGGGTCGGGCCCGAGTCTTCGTCGGTGCGTTGAGGTATGACTACCCGCTGGGTCCACCCGCTGAACCGCGGTCGGGCCATCTGTTGTGCGCGAAGTCACGTGACATCACGCGAAGGCCGCTCGAAGGCCGCGCGCGAGGGGGAGCCGTACCCTCCCCGCGGGTGCGTCAGGAGAGCTGGCCGTTGTAGTCCGGGAGCTTCACGGTGCGCTCGGCGTGGCCGCCGACCAGGTCGGTCGGGCTGTTCCCGATGTTCGCGATGATCGTGTAGCCGCGCGCCTCGATCTCCGCGCGCTTGGCCGTCTTGTAGGTGCTGACCTCCTCGAAGAGGTCGGGCAGGTCGCGGACGTAGAGCCCGGACACCGGGTAGCCGACGGCCTTGAGGTTGTACTCGGTCAGGGAGTGGATGATCCCCGGGCGGGCCGTGACGAAGAAGACGGCGACGCCGCGCGCGTGGGCGTACTGGGTCAGTGCGCGCACCTTGGTGATCGCGGGGGTCGGGTAGGTCCAGAACCAGTGGAAGTCCGTCTCCAGCGAGGTGTTGTCGATGTCGAGGACGAGGGCCGGCTTTTCGCCGGCGGGCGAGTTCGCGATGCGCTGCTCGATGGCCGGACGCGCCGCGTCGACGGCGGCGGCCACCTCCCGCTGCCAGGTGGCGTAGTCGATGCCGAGTATCGCCGCGTTCCCGCCCGGCGCGGAGGCGGACGCGTACGCGGACGCGGGCGTGGTCGCCGGTGCGGAGACGGGCGCGGGCGCGGCGACGGGGGCCGCCTGGGCCGCGGTGGCCGGAACGAGCGTCAGGACGGCGGCCGCTGCGGCCACGCCGACGGCGGCGGTACGGGGCGTGCGGATGCGGCGGGAACTGCGCATGGGGGGCGCTCCTCGGTCACGAATTGGCATGGACGTGACCAGAGTTGGCGAGAACCGCACCCATGTCTACTGGCCGGTAGGAAACTTTTCGCGACCGACCGGTGAATGATCAAGCCATATGCGGGCGGACCGGGACTACGTGTCGCAGTCGAGCAGCGAGCGGCACAGTCCGCATCGCGCCCGCAGCCGTCCGCGCACCGGCACCCGCACCCGCTGCTCGCACACGGGGCACGGGAAACTGACGCGCAGCCCCGCGCCGGACCCTTCGCGCTCGAAGCGGTACGCCGACCCGTCCGCCGGGGTGGCCCCGGTGCGCCGCGCCCTCGCGTACCGCCGCCGCGCCCCCGGGCCGGCGGCGGCGAGCGGAGCCCGGCGGTGGTCCCGGGCCGCCAGCGCGCTCCCGCGCACGTAGGCCTCGTACGCCTGCGGGCTGGTGAACCACGGGGACGGGTCCTCGCCGAACAGCGCCGCCCGCTTGGCGAGGACGTAGCCGAACTCCTCCGGCGTCAGGTAGCCGAACCTCTGGTGGGTGAGCGCGTCCTCCCGGTAGGCGTCGAGCAGCAGCCAGCCCGCCCCCAGGTAGGCGGCGGCGGTGTCGGTGAGGATCTCGTTCTCCGCCGGATCGGGGAAGGCGAGTTCCAGCCGGTGCAGCAGCACATGGGCGACCTCGTGCGACAGGGCCGCCGCCAGGTCCCGCCGGCGGGTGCGGAAACGGTCGTTGACCTCGACGAAGTACTCGGGCCCCGCGGCCAGTTCCACCGTGGCCGCCTCCTCCATCGGCCGGAAGGCGACCACCATCCGCGCATCGGGCAGCCGTAGCGCGCGCACCATCGCCGAGGCCACCCGCTGCGCACCCAGGTGCAGGTCGTCGGAGGCGTCGAAGGCCGCGTCGGCGGGGGAGAAGCTCGTGGCGTAGGCGCGGACCCCGTCGGCCGACAGGCGCCGGAAGAGCGCGGTGATCGAGGCGCGCACGGTCGCGAGGTGCGGAAATCCGTGCTCGATGATCCCTTCCCGCCCGCCGTTCTCCTTCATCGGGTGCTCCTTACCGCAATCCCTGTCGCGCTGGGGGGAGTTGGCCGAAACTGCGTTCTTGTTGGCCGCCGTGCTCCTGTTGTGTCATGGACCCGTCATTCCCCGATGACACGCACGGCCCAACCCCCCACGAAAGGCAGTGTGTTGACTGTGTCCAGCCTCGTGCGATTCATGAAGCGCACCCTCGCCGTCGGCGCCGTCGCCCTCGCGGCCGTCAGCCTCCAGCCCGGCACCGCCACCGCCGGCACCGCACCCGTCGTCGGCGGCACCCGAGCCGCCCAGGGCGAGTTCCCCTTCATGGTGCGCCTCTCCATGGGCTGCGGCGGCGCCCTCTACACCCAGCAGATCGTCCTCACCGCCGCCCACTGCGTGAACGGCTCCGGCAACAACACCTCCATCACCGCCACGGCCGGAGTCGTCGACCTCAACAGCTCCAGCGCCATCAAGGTCAAGTCCACCAAGGTCCTGCGCGCGCCCGGCTACAACGGCACCGGCAAGGACTGGGCCCTGATCAAGCTCGCCAAGCCCATCAACCTGCCCACCCTCAAAATCGCCGAGACCAAGGACTACGACAACGGCACCTTCACCGTCGCCGGCTGGGGCGCCACCCGCGAGGGCGGCGGGCAGCAGCGCTACCTCATGAAGGCCACCGTCCCCTTCGTCTCCGACGCCGCCTGCAACGCCGCCTACAGCGACCTCGTCCCCGGCGAGGAGATCTGCGCCGGCTTCATCGACCAGGGCGGCGTCGACACCTGCCAGGGCGACTCCGGCGGCCCCATGTTCCGCCGCGACAACGCCGGAGCCTGGATCCAGGTCGGCATCGTCAGCTGGGGCATCGGCTGCGCCCGCCCCGACTACCCGGGCGTCTACACCGAGGTCTCCACCTTCGCCGCCCAGATCAAGAGCGCCGCGGCCACCCTGTAGCCCCCACCCGCACCCACCCTCGTCCTCCCGGCCCGGCACGAACCGGCCGGGAGGACGAGGCGCACCCACCACCGCCACCGCCGCCGCCCGGGCCCCGCGGCACCCTCCCCGCCGGCCCGCCGTGCGGTTGCGGGCCGACCCACGCGCCGGTCCCACGGGAGGGAACCTGAGGCAGCGGGCGACGCGGGGCAGGCGGCGCACGGCGATCAGCGCGGTCGTCGCGGACGACCGGGAGATGATCGCAACCGGCTTCCGGACGATCCTCGAAAGCCGGTCGGACATCGAGGTCCTCGCCGACGGCGTCGACGGAGAGGCCAGCCCCCGCAGCCGTCGCCGAGCATCGCCCCGACGTCCTGCTCCCCGTCATCCGCATGCCGGGACTCGACGGCTCCGAGACCACCCGGCGCCTGTCCGCCAGCGACCGGCCACGCATCGTCATCGTCACCACCTTCGGCCTCGACGAGTACGTCCGCGCGGCGCTCCACGGCGAAGCAGCCGGCTCCCCTCAAGGACGCAGACCCGGCCACGCTGGTTGAAGCCGTACGGGCGGCAGCCGTCGGCGGCTCCCTCCTCCCACCGGCGGACGCGACGTCGTACGCCGCCTCGCCCGCGGCATGACCAACGCCGAGATCGCCGGCGAGCTCTACGTCTCCCTCCCACGTCCGTCACGACCCACCCGGCGTCGGGATGGCCGCATGGCCCGGGCGGGCGGCCCGGCCGCCACAACGGCGTGACCGCATCCCGCACCACCCCGCGCCGCGCCCGGCCGGAGCCGGCCCCGCCGGCGTGCCAGGCGCGGAGTTCGGGGCGGAGCCCCGGGCAGCCGCGGCGCAGCGGCCCGCCGCAGGGCGGGCCCACACGGGCGCCCGCACCGCCGCGACGGTCACCGCACCGGGTCCGGGCCGGAGCCCGGGGGCCATCGGCAGAGCCGGGAGCGACCGGTGACCCCCTCGACGTTCTGGGCCCGCACCTACCCGCACGCCGCTCCCTGGTTCCGCCTCCTGCCCTCCCGAAAGGCCCGCGGCGGCCACCTCACCGCAGGCCCCGGCCCGGAAGGCGGCCGGCCGCCACCGCGGTCCCACCCCGGTGACCCGGCCGCCGTCTCACAGGCCGACTACCCCCGCGACCTGCGGGCCCGCGCCACGTATTCTCGGGAACCATGAACATCAGCGACCTCGACAACGGCACGGGCAACGGCCAGGGCCCCGCCGCCGACGGCATCGACGAGAGCGTCACCGCCGAGCTCGCCCGCCTGCGGGACAGCATCGACAACATCGACGCGGCCGTGGTCCACATGCTCGCCGAGCGCTTCAAGTGCACCCAGCAGGTCGGCCACCTCAAGGCACGCCACCAGCTGCCCCCCGCCGACCCGGGCCGCGAGGCCAGCCAGATCGCCCGGCTCCGCCAGCTCGCCGAGAACGCCAAGCTCGATCCCGCCTTCGCCGAGAAGCTCCTCAACTTCATCATCGCCGAGGTCATCCGCCACCACGAGACGATCGCCGCCGGCGAAGAGTAGACGCTCGGGGTCCGGCCGCCCACTGGGGCAGCATGGGCCCCATGTCCGCACTGACGCGCAACGAAGCGCAGCTCCGAGCCCAGCTCCTCGACGTCCACGACTACGTCGTCGGCCTCGACCTCACCACCGGCGACGACACCTTCGACTCCACCACCACCATCCGGTTCACCGCCCGCTCCGCCGGCGAGACCTTCGTGGAGCTGAAGCCCGAAGAACTGCGCTCCGCCACCCTCGACGGCCACCCCCTCGATCCGGCGACCCTCGACGACAACCGCCTCCCGCTCGCCCTCGCGCCGGGCGACCACGAGCTGCGCGTCCACGCCCGCATGCGCTACTCCCGCACCGGCGAAGGCCTGCACCGCTTCACCGACCCCGCCGACGGCGAGACCTACGTCTACAGTCAGATGTTCCTCGACGACGTCCAGCGCGTCCTGGCCGCCTTCGACCAGCCCGACCTCAAGGCCGTCTTCCAGTTCACCGTGACCGTCCCCGCGCACTGGACCGTCCTCGCCAACGGCGTCACCACCCGCCTCGCCGACCGCGACACCGACGGGGCCGGCATCTGGCAGTCCGCCCCCACACCCGTCATCTCCACCTACCTCGCCGCCGTCGCCGCAGGCCCCTGGCACAGCGTGACCACCGAACACGCCGGCCTGCCCTTCGGCATCCACTGCCGCCAGTCCCTCGCGCCCCACATGGACGCCGACGCCGACGAGATCCTCTCCATCACCACGGCCTGTTTCGACCGCTACCAGGTCAAGTTCACCGAGCCCTACCCCTTCGACTCCTACGACCAGGCCTTCGTCCCGGAATTCAACGCCGGCGCCATGGAGAACCCCGGCCTCGTCACCTTCCGCGACGAATTCATCTACCGCTCCGCCGTCACGGACACCGAACGCGAGTCCCGCGCCATGGTCATCGCCCACGAGATGGCCCACATGTGGTTCGGCGACCTCGTCACCCTCGCCTGGTTCGCCGACATCTGGCTCAACGAGTCCTTCGCCGAATACATGGGCTACCAGACCCTCACCGAAGCCACCCGCTTCACCGACACCTGGACCGCCTTCGGCGTCACCCGCAAACCCTGGGGCTACGAAGCGGACCAGCGCCCCTCCACCCACCCCGTCGCCCCCGAAGACGTCCCCGACACCGCCTCCGCGCTCCTCAACTTCGACGGCATCTCCTACGCCAAGGGCGCCTCCGCCCTGCGCCAACTCGTTGCCTGGCTCGGCGAGAAGGACTTCCTGGCCGGCATCAACACCCACTTCGCCCGCCACAGGTTCGCCAACGCCTCCCTCGCCGACTTCATCGACTCCCTCGCCGCCCACACCGAACGCGACGTCCGCGGCTGGGCCGACGCATGGCTGCGCACCACCGGCATCGACACCCTCACCCCGCGCATCGAGGACGCTCCCGAAGGCACCGCCGGCTGGACCCTCACCGTCGACCGCGACGGCAGCCGCCCCCACCACATCGCCGTCGGCGTCTACGACCGCGACCCCGTGGACAGCCGCAACCTGGAACTGCGCGAACTCTTCGACCTCGACGTCCCCTCCGACGAGGTGGTCTCGACGAGCGGCGCACGCCCCGCACTGCTCCTCCTCAACGACGCCGACCTCACCTACGCCAAGATCCGCCTCGACGGAACCTCCCTCGAAACGGTCCTGCGCGGCCTCTCCGGCATCCCCGAAGCCCTCACCCGCGCCGTCGTCTGGAACTGCCTGCGCGACATGGTCCGCGACGGCGAACTCGCCCCGCAGGACTACCTGAACGCCGCCGAAGCGCACCTGCCCGCCGAACGCGACCTCGCCATCGTCCAGGGCGTCCTCGCGTTCGCCCGCACCGAGATCGCCGTCCGCTACCTCGCCCCCGGGAACCGCACGGCCGCGCTCGCCACCCTCACCGCCATCGCCCGCGACCTCCTGCGGCGCACCGAGGACGGCTCGGAGCCAGGCATGCGGCTGACCGCCGTACGCACTCTCGTGGGCAGCGCCACCCAGCCCGACACCATCGCCGCCTGGCTCGCCGACGACACCGTCCCCGGGGGGCCCGCACTCGACCCCGAACTGCGCTGGCGCATCCTCGGCCGCCTCGCCGTCCTCGGCGCCGTCGGCGAGACCGACATCGACGCCGCCCTCGCCGCCGACCCCAGCGCCACCGGAGAAGAAGGCGCCGCACGCTGCCGCGCCGCCCTCCCCACCCCGGAGGCCAAAGCCGCCGCCTGGAACCGCCTCTTCAACGACGACAGCCTGTCCAACTACCTGTTCAGCGCCACCGCCCAGGGCTTCTGGCAGCCCGAACAGAGCGACCTCACCGCCGAGTACGTGACCCGCTACTACCCCGACGCCGTCGCCCTCGGCGCCCGCCGCGGCCCCGCCATCGGCGAAGCCGCGGGCCGCTACGCCTTCCCCGTCTACGCGGTCGACGAGGCCAACCTCAAGGCCGGCCAGGCCTGCCTCGCCGACCCCGGCATCATCCCGCTCCTGCGCCGCAAGCTCGTCGACCAACTGGACGACCTGTCGCGCGCGATCCGCATCCGCCGTTAGCCCTGCGTGGCGGCTCGGCGGAACGGGGGCCGGGCCCAGCCCCGACCCCGGCGGGGGCGCCGGGGTCGCGCGGCCGGTGACGGGGGCGGGGTGGGCGCTGTCCGGGACGTAGAACGTGATGTGTTGCGCGGTAGGAGCCCGTACGGGCCACTCGGCCCGGGGCGCCATACATCATGCAGTCCCGGACGGCGCCCCACCCCGCCCCCGGCACCGGCCCCCAGGCCTCGGCGATTCGGAACAAACCCCGGCGGTTACCCCATTCGGGTCTGATCGTTGTACTGGCAGGGTGCCCCCCGCCGCACCCAGGCCAGCACCGGGACGACAGCGCCGCCAGGCACACCCCGGCCAGCCCCCGGAGGTCCCGTTGACAGCGCCGCACGGCACCCGGCATCCCGGCCGGCCGGAAGTACCCATGACAGCGCCGCACGGCACCGCGCTCGCCGGCGGAGCGCACGGCCCCCACGCCCTGCGCCCCCTCCTCGACACCGTCCTCGACGCCCTCCGCACCGGCGCCGCCGAACGCCGCGGCCCCCTCCCCGCCGGCGGCCCCGACGCCGTCAGCGCCCGCGTCAGAGCCGCACTGGGCGACGTACTGCCCGACCACGGAACCGGCGACCACGAAGCCCTGCGCACCCTCGTCCACGCCCTCGCCGCCGGCGCCGCGGACCCCGCCCACCCCCTCTGCGCCGCCCACCTGCACTGCCCGCCGCTCGCCGTCGCCGCCGCCGCGGACCTCGCCGCCAACGCCCTCAACCCCTCCCTCGACTCCTGGGACCAGGCCCCCGCCGCCTCCACCCTCGAAGCCGAACTCATCCGTACCCTGGCCGCCGAGTTCTACGACACCCCCCACCCCGACGCCCTCGTCACCACCGGCGGCACCGAAGCCAACCAACTCGCCCTGCTCCTCGCCCGCGAACGCCACGGCCCCCGCCTCACCGTGCTGCACGGAGCCAACGCCCACCACTCCGTTCCCCGCGCCGCCTGGCTCCTCGGCCTGCCCCCGGCCACCGAACTCCCCACGCCCACCGGCGTCCTCGACCCCGCCCGCCTCGCCGAAGCCCTCGCCGCCACCCCCGGCCCCACCCTCGTCACCGCCACCGCCGGCACCACCGACGCCGGACTCATCGACCCCCTCCCCGCCATCGCCGACCTCTGCGACCACCACCGCGCCGACCTCCACGTCGACGCCGCCTACGGCGGACTCCTCGCCCTCAGCCCCCGCCACCGGCACAAACTCGCAGGCCTTGGCCGCGCCCACTCCCTCACCGTCGACCTGCACAAACTCGGCTGGCAGCCCGTCGCCGCAGGACTCCTCACCGTCCCCGACACCGCGCTCCTGGCCCCCCTCGCCCACCAGGCCGACTACCTCAACGCCCCCGACGACACCGAAGCCGGACTGCCCGACCTCCTCGGCCGCTCCCTGCGCACCACCCGCCGCCCCGACGCCCTCAAGATCGCCGCAACCCTGCGCTCACTCGGCCGTGACGGCCTCACCCACCTCATCGACCGCACCTGCGAACTCGCACACCACCTCGCCCAGCGACTCGACGCCCACCCCGGCTTCGAACTCCACTCGGCACCCACCATCAGCACCGTCCTCTTCCGGCCCACCCACGCCACCGACGACGAACTCGCCACCCAGCGCCGTGCCCTCCTCCACCAAGGCCGCGCCGTCCTCGGCCGCACCCACGCCGACGGCCGCCTGTGGCTCAAAGCCACCCTGCTCAACCCGCACACCACGGCGGGAGACCTGGACACCCTCATCGCCCACCTGGAAGGCAGCACCCACCGATGACCGCCCAGCTCGATGCACCCCACGACCTCGTCGGAATCGGCATCGGACCGTCCAACCTGTCCCTCGCCGCCCTCGCCCACGGCCTCCCCCACCAAGGAGCGGGCGAACTCGCCACCGTCTTCTACGAGCAGCGCCGCGACTTCCGCTGGCACCCCGGACTCCTCATCGAAGGCGCCACCCTCCAAGTCCCCTTCCTCGCCGACCTCGTCACCCTCGCCGACCCCGCCAGCCCCTGGAGCTTCCTCAGCTACCTCAAGCACAAGGAACGGCTCTACCCCTTCTACTTCGCCGAGCAGTTCCACATCCACCGCGCCGAATACGACGCCTACTGCCGCTGGGTCGCCGGCCGCCTCCCCGGCCTCCACTTCGGCCACCAGGTCGACGCCGTCCGCTGGAACCCCGAACGCGACCTCTTCGAAGTCGACTACACCCAACTCGACCCCGCAGGCGAAGCCGAAGCCCTCGGCCGCACCTACACCCGCAACCTCGCCCTCGGCATCGGCACCGCCCCCCACATCCCCGAACCCCTGCGCCCCCTCGCCGAAGCCCCCACCGTCCCCGTCATCCACTCGGCCGACTACCTGGACAACCGCCAGCGCATCCTCGGCGCCGAACACGTCACCGTCATCGGCTCGGGGCAGTCCGGGGCCGAAGTCTTCCTCGACCTGCTCCGCGCCCGCCCCACCGGCCGCGAACGGCTCACCTGGCTCGCCCGCACCCCCTCCTTCGCCCCCATGGAGTACTCGAAGCTCGGCCTCGAACACTTCACCCCCGACTACACCCGCTACTTCCACTCCCTCCCCGAACCCGTACGCGACCACCTCGTCCCCGCCCAATGGCAGCTCCACAAGGGCATCGACACCGCCACCATCGCCGCCATCCACGACGAGCTCTACCGCCGCACCCTCCACGGCGGCTGGCCCGACGCCGTCCTCACCCCCGGAGTCACCGTCCGCACCGCCGGACGCGTCGCCACCACCAAGGTCGAGCTCCACCTCGAACACGCCGAACAGGGCGCCCGCTCCCGCCTCATCACCGACGCCGTCGTCCTCGCCACCGGCTACAAGGAACGATCCCTCACCCGCCTCCTCGCAGGCCTCGACCCCTACCTGCGCAAGGACTCCTCCGGCCGCCCCCGCATCGACGACCGCTACCGGATGATCCTCGACCCCTCCGTCAGCGGCAGCATCTTCGTCCAGAACGGCGAACGCCACACCCACGGCGTCGGCGCCCCCGACCTGGGCCTCGCCGCCTGGCGCAGCGCCGCCATCCTCAACACCCTCACCGGCAAAGAGGCCTACCCCCAGCCCCCGCGCACCGCCTTCACCACCTTCGGCCTCGAACAGCGCGAGCACACCCGCCCCCGCCCCGCGGTCGAACTGCTCCCGCTCGTCGACCACCCCTAGGGGGCGTCTTGTCGATCAGGCCGGATCGACAGCAGACCCCCCGGGCCCCTTCCGGCGGCCCCCTCGGCCAACCGCACCTGACCTGCGGCTATCGTCGCCGTCATGCAGCGCACCAGTGCCGACGGGGTCACCGTCCTGTGGCAGGCCGCCCCAGCCCCGGGCCCCCTCACCGCGGTCCTCTCCTTCGGCACCGGGCTGCGGGACGAAACCGCCCCCACCCTCGGCGCCGCCCACCTCGTCGAAGCCCTCGTGACGACGCACCTCGGCAGGCGGCCCCACGAGTTCACCAGCTCCGTCGAGGAGGAGGCGACCCACTTCGTGGTCGAAGGCACCCCCCAAGAGGTCACCGGCTTCCTCCACACCGTCTGCAGCGCCCTCCGTGACCTGCCGACCCAGTACATGGAGCACGCCACCCGCCTCCTCGGCCTCCACCCGCCCCGCACCTGCGACCACCGCGGCGCCGAACCCCTCAGCGCACGCTACGGGCCCCACGGCCTCGGCCTCGTCCTGCACCACGACCCCGACATGTACGCCCGGCTCACCCCCGACGCCGTCCGCACCCACGCCGCCGCCCACTTCACCCGCGGCAACGCCGTCCTCGCCCTCGACGGCCCCCCACCCGCCGGACTCACCCTCCCGCTGCCCGACGGCCCCCGCCCCGACCGGTCCGCTCCCCGCCTGCGCGCCGGCGTACCGGGAACCTGGCAGCACCGCCTGGTCGACACCGTCTCCCTCCTCCTGACCTCACGGGCCCACGAACCCGCCGCCGTCGCCGCCTGCCACGTCCTGAGCCAACGCGTCGAGCACCTCACGCACCACACACGCGGCATCTCCGACGGCGTCACCCTCCACCGGTTCCTCCGCGACCGACTGACCCTCGACCGCGTCCTCGTCCTGCGCCCCGCCGACGGCCACGCCGAAGAAGCCGCCGACATCCTGTGGAACGAAACCCTGCGCCTCGCCCGACGAGGCCCCACCCGGCACGAGCTCGACACCTTCACCGAGCACGCGCGCGCCGAACTGCGCTGCCACGACGGACACTGCGGCCACGACCGCTGGACGTCCCTCCAACGCGCCCTCGAAAGCGAACACTTCGGCATCCCCTACCACGACCCCGGCACCCTCCTCGCGCAGCACGCCGCCGTCACCCCGCAGGAGGTCGCCGACCACCTGCAACGCGCCCTCACCGACGCCGTCCTCGTCGTGCCACCCCAGGTCTTCCCCCGGCCCGCCACCCCCGGCGGCACCCCGCTGCCCAACTCCACCTGCTGGCGCGTCCACGGTGAGCACCCCGGCACCCCCAGCGCCCCCGGCACCCGCTTCCGCAAGACCCCCCTCCGTCGCCTCATCACCCCCCGCCACGAAAGCGGCGAATACCTCCTCGCCCCCTGGGGCCTGGTCGTCCGCGACGGCAACCGCGACGAACACGACATCCGCTTCGACGAGATCGCCGTCATGCGACACGAAGGCCCCGGCCGCATCGTCCTCACCGGCTGCGGCTGCCACCTGCACATCCACCCGGACCACGTCGCACGCGGCGAACGCGTCATCGCCGCCCTCGACGCCGCCGTCCCGGCGCACCTCGTCCGCACCGACCCCTGAGAACACCGACGGGGCCGGCGCCCGCCGCCGCGGACACCGACCCCCGTCGAAAACGACCGCCGACTAGAACACCGGCACGCCCGCCCGCGTCAGCCGCCAGTCCACCGAGGCGAACTGCGCCGGGTCGATCGTCCCCTTCGCCTGCACCCACTGGATGATCGTGTTGCGGATCTCGTCCGAGTTCGACCACAGCTGCTTGGCCTGCGGCACGTGCGGGAAGTTCCCGCCACCCGACGCCCGGTAGTTGTTGACCGCCAGCACGAACTGCGCCGCCGGATCCACCGGCTTCCCCTGGAACGACAACCCCGAGATCCGCGAACCCGCCGGCTGCGCGATGTCGATGTCGTACGCCAGCCCGTACACCGCGTCGTAGTTGTAGTCCGGGATCGCATCGGCGTTCGTCAGCTTCGCCGGATCCACCGCATCACCCGGCGCCGTCCGCACGAAGTACCGCGCGGAGAACTCCAGGTAGTCCTTCAGCTGCGCACCCGTCAGCAGCCGGGCCTCCATCGTGTTCTCGAACGGGTACAGACCCGCCGCGTCCCGGATCGTCACCTGCCCGGCCGGGATCGCCGCCGTCCGCGAGAAGCACGAAGCCTGCGACAGCACCGGGAGCGCCGCCCACTGCGTACCCGCCAGAGCCGCCTTCACCGTCTCCGCCTGCACGTGGTTGATCAGATCGATGATCGCCACGTCCTTGACCGGACCCTCCGCGGACGACATCGCCTGCGTCGAGGTGCCGATCACCTGGTTCACGTACGCCACGACCTTGCGGTGCTCGTCCGACAGCAGCCGCGTGATCTTCGCGTCCTCCGCCACCGTGTTGGAGTTCAGCACCTTCGCCGCGACCTTCGCCACCGACCAGCGGCCCTTCTCCCACGCCAGCTCGAAGTCGAACAGCGTCAGGCGCTGCCCCCACTTCAGCGGCTCCGACAGCACCACGTCCTTGCCGGTCGCCTTGTTCTTCACCCGGTACTCCGGGATCTCCGTGTGCGCGTGACCCACCAGGATCGCGTCGATCCCCGGCACCTGCTCCGCCACCAGCGCCGCCGCGTTCTCGATGTACGGCAGCTGGTCACCGTACGACGACGTACCGCTCGACCCCGAATGCGCCGACACGATCACCACGTCCGCACCCATCGAACGCAGCCGCGGCACGTACTTCGCCGCCTGCTCCTCCAGGCCCGGGAACGTCATCTTCCCCTGCACGTTCGCCTTGTCCCACAGCGCGATACCGGGATTCGTCAGCCCCAGCACCGCCACCTTCACGTCGCGCCCGTGCGGGGTCCGCAACCGGTGCATGCTGTACGGCGCGAACGCCGGCCGCAGCGTCTTCGCATCCAGCGCGTTCGCCCCCAGCAGCGGGAAGTCGCACTGCTCCTCGAACTTCCGCAACACCGGAATGCCGTAATTGAACTCGTGGTTCCCCAGCGCCGCCGCGTCATAACCGATCGCGTTCATCGCCTGCGCCATCGGATGCACCGGACCACGCCGCGCCGTGATCGGATCGACCTTCGCGTAGTAGTACGACAACTGCGTGCCCTGGATGGTGTCACCCGCGTCGATGAGCAGCGTGTTGCACCGCCC
Organism: Streptomyces virginiae; assembly: GCF_040638905.1. Taxonomy (GTDB): domain Bacteria; phylum Actinomycetota; class Actinomycetes; order Streptomycetales; family Streptomycetaceae; genus Streptomyces; species Streptomyces virginiae_B. Next base: position 62,427 of record NZ_JBEZYV010000029.1, read on the forward strand.
CTTCTCCGCCCGCACCTGGTCCACCAGGGTCGAGATCTTCGCCAGACCGACGTCGTTGTGCGCCTTGTCGTCGAACTCCTTGTCCGTGAAGTAGTCCCAGTTGAAGACGTTCCCGTGCAGGTCCGTCGTCCCCATCACCGTGAACGCGTACGTCCGCGGCCCCTGCTTCTTCGCATCCTGCTGCGCGGCGGCGGCCGGGGTGCTCGTGGCCCCCGCCAACGCCACGGCCGCACCGGTCGCGGCCGTGGTCCCTATGAATGTCCTGCGGTCGAACGCCATGCCGTCTCCCCTTTTGAGGCGTGAACAACGCGCGTAGATTCTGACCCACTGGTAACAAGCCGCAACACCCCCGTCAGGTTTCGATCCGATGACCACACCCGAACGGGCGACAGTGCGAGAGTGAAACCATGACCCAGGACGCATCGCACCAGCCCTACGGCACCCCCGAAGTACCCCGCGTCGCCGTCCGCGGCGAAGCCCGCCTCGAAGTCGACCCCGAGATCGCCCGCATCGGCATCACCGTCAACGCCCGCGGCACCGACCGCCGCACCGCACTCGAAGACCTCACCCGACGCAACAACACCGTCCTCGACCTCATCAAGAGCTACGGCGACCCCGTCGAAAAACTCGAAACCGGCGCCCTCTCCATCACCCCCGAACTCACCCGCCACGGCCGCGCCGAACGCGTCCGCGCCTACCACGGCCGCGTCCACATCACCGCCGAACTCAGCGACTTCACCACCCTCGGCGAACTCACCACCCGCCTCGCCGACCTCGAACTCACCCAGGTCGACGGCCCCTGGTGGGCCCTGCGCCCCACCTCGCCCGCCCACGGCCAGGCCCGCCGCCAGGCCGTCCTCGAAGCCGTCCAGCGCGCCCGCGAATACGCCGAAGCGCTCGGCGCCCGCCTCGCCGCCCTCGTCGAACTCGCCGACCTCGGAACCGAGAACGCCGCCCCCTTCGCCGCCGCCCCCGGCGCCGGCATGCGCACCATGGCCTTCAGCGCCGCCGAGGACGCGGGCGGCCCCCCGCCGCTCGACCTCGAACCCCAGCGCCAGACCGTCTACGCCCAGGTGAACGCCCGCTTCACGATGACCCCGCCCCAACTCTGAAACGCGTACGAAACGGGCCCCCGGGGGTGCTCATCGGAGCACCCCCATGCACATTCAACAGTTGTCAACAACCTTTTGCGCAAAGGTTGTTGAGTGGACACCCGGAAGCGATTACCTACCCGTTGGTAGGGGAATACGCTCGCCTTATGCGCCGAGCGAAAATCGTATGTACCCTGGGCCCCGCCACCGACTCATACGACCAGATCAAAGCACTGGTCGAAGCCGGAATGGACATCGCCCGCTTCAACCTCAGCCACGGCACCTACGCCGAACACGAGGAGCGCTACCAGCGTGTGCGCAAGGCCTCCGACGAGACCGGCCGCAGCGTCGGCGTCCTCGCCGACCTTCAAGGCCCGAAGATCCGCCTCGGCCGCTTCCGCGAAGGACCCGTACTCCTTGAACGCGGCGACGACTTCACCATCACCGTCGAAGACCACGAAGGCGACCGCCACGCCTGCGGCACCACCTACAAGGGACTCGCCGCAGACGTCACCACCGGCGAACGCATCCTCGTCGACGACGGCCGCGTCACCCTCGAAGTCACCGCCGTGGACGGAGCCCGCGTCCACACCCGCGTCATTGAAGGCGGCATGGTCTCCGACCACAAGGGCCTCAACCTCCCCGGCGTAGCCGTCTCCGTCCCCGCCCTCTCCGACAAGGACATCGAAGACCTCCGCTGGGCCCTGCGCACCGGCGCCGACGTCATCGCCCTCTCCTTCGTCCGCAGCGGCCGCGACATCGAGGACGTCCACCGCGTCATGGACGAAGAGGGCCGCCGCCTCCCCGTCATCGCCAAAATCGAAAAGCCCCAGGCCGTCGACAACATCGACGACATCGTCGCCGCCTTCGACGGCATCATGGTCGCCCGCGGCGACCTCGGCGTCGAAATGCCCCTGGAGCAAGTCCCCATCGTCCAAAAGCGCGCCGTCAAACTCGCCAAGCGCAACGCCAAACCCGTCATCGTCGCCACCCAGATGCTCGACTCGATGATCGACAACTCCCGGCCCACCCGCGCCGAGGCCTCCGACGTCGCCAACGCCGTCATCGACGGCACCGACGCAGTCATGCTCTCCGGCGAGACCAGTGTCGGCAAACACCCCGTCGAAACCGTCCGCACCATGTCCCGCATCGTCGAAGCCGCCGAAGAGGACATCCTCGCCAAGGGCCTCCCGCCCCTCACCGACCGCAACAAGCCCCGCACCCAAGGCGGAGCCGTCGCCCGCGCAGCCGCCGAAATGGGCGACTTCCTCGACGCCAAATTCCTCGTCGCCTTCACCCAGAGCGGCGACACCGTCCGCCGCCTCTCCCGCTACCGCTCACCGATCCCCCTCCTCGCCTTCACCCCCGACCCGGCCACCCGCTCCCAGCTCAACCTCACCTGGGGCGTCGAAACCTTCCTCGGCCCCCACGTCGACTCCACCGACGCCATGGTCGCCCAGGTCGAAGAAGAACTCCTGCGCATCGGCCGCTGCGTGAGCGGTGACGTCGTCGTCATCACCGCCGGTTCACCCCCCGGCGTCACCGGCTCCACCAACCTCGTCCGCATCCACCACATCGGCGACGCCGTCCGCTGACCCGCTCCACCCCGCCCCCCACCACCCACCCCATCCCACCCCACCGCGCCGGAGCGCCCGGCGCGGTGCGGACAATCACCCCATGGACGTCATCGAGCTGCTCGAATCAGCCGCCCTCCTCACCCCCGAGGAGAAGGCCACCGACAACGACCTCACGGCGCGGGACGTCTGGGACCACCTCGCCCACGACGAGTGGGAAACCGCCCTCAACATCCTGGAAGAACTCGGGAACACGCCGCCCCGATCCCAGCACTTCTGGGAACAACTCGCCCAAGCCGCCGAGCAACTCCACCTCGCCCACAGCGCGGCCTGGTGCCGCTGGCGATCCGCCGAACTCCGCAACGGCATGATCCGGATCGACCTCACCCTCGGCGCACGCAGGGCACCGATCCCCGGACACGGCGTCCTACGCCCCGTATGGAACATCGGCAACCTCTCACCCACCGGCGAGCCGGCCGTGAACATCGCCGCCCTCTGGCTCGAAAACACCCCTTCCCTGGAACCCGGCGACCGCACCACCGCCCGCCTCGTCCCCCTCACCCCCGCCCACTGGAACCACGTCCGACCCGGCCAACGCATCACCATGCACGAAGGCCGTCCCGCGACCGCCACCGCAGTCGTACGGGAGGTCCACCCCCCTGGGTCGTGTCGTCAAAGTCCCCCCCTGACCGGCGGGGTCGCCGGCCCCGCCCTTGGGGCGGCCGACGCCACTTCGACGACACTCCCTACCGCCCTTGACCCCAAGCCCACTTGAGGTCCTACGGTCACCCGCATGACCACCGCCAAGCAGTACTCCCGGGCACAGCTCGCCGCCCAGCCCATCGGCTACTGGAGCCGCGAAGTCGCCAACCTGGCCATCGGAGCCCTCCGCACCGCCCTCGCCGAGGAGGACCTCACCCAGCCCCACTGGTGGACCCTCAACCACGTCGCCGGCGCCCCCGGCGCATGGACCCGCCCCACCCTCACCACGAAGCTCGCCCCGTACGACGACCAGCACACCGACTTCGACACCGTCTACGACGACCTCACCGCCCGCGGCTGGCTCGCCGAGACCACCGACGGCATGACGCTGACGGAGGCGGGCGAGGCGGGCCGCCTGCGCGCCCAAGCCCGCAACGCCAAGGTCCACACCGCGATGCGGCAGGGCATCGACGACGCCGAATACGCGGCCACCATCGACGTACTGCGCCGCATGGCCGGCAACCTCGGAGGTGACGGCGACCTGCCGTAACGTCGGAAAAGGGCTGGCGACGGGACCGGCGGCCGAGTAGGAAGGGCGCCATGAGCACTTCCATGAGGACGTTCGTCCGCACCACGCTCGACCTGGGCGACGCGACTCTCCACCCGTGGGGCCGCGATCCCGCCGGACCGGAGCGCCTGGACGACCTCGTCGCCGCCGCGGCCGACCCGACGATCGCCCTCTGGAACCCCCTCGCCGCGACCGACGGCAAAGCCGCCCAGACCTGGCTCGAAGCCCGCGAGGACGGCTGGGACCGGGGCGCGGGCGCCGCCTTCGCCGTCCTGGCCGCGACCGACGGCGCCCTGCTCGGCACCGTCAACCTCCGCTGGGTCGACCGGGCGGACGGCCTCGCCATGATCGGCTACTGGCTCCTCCCGGACGCGCGCGGCCGCGGCCTGGCCACCCGCGCCACCAGGGCCGTCACCACCTGGGGCTTCCACACGGCCGGTGCCCGCCGCATCGAACTCGCCCACGCCACCGGGAACGAGGCATCCTGCCGCGTCGCCCACCACTGCGGCTACCTCCCCGAAGGCACCCTGCGCGAGTCCCACCTCTTCGGAGACGGCCTCCACCACGACGAACACCTGCACGCCCGCCTGTCCACCGACCCGGAAGACATCGAGGGATAGTGCTCCGCAATCGGGAGCCTCGCCGGCCTTCGCCCGGTTGGCCGCAATTCGAAGTTTCGTTCACCGGGACGAGTGAAGATCGCTGAATTATCCTCGCGACCTTGAAATTGAAGGAGAAGTACCCCGGGTCGGATTCGAACCGACGCTGAATGGGTTTTGAATCCATTGCCTCTACCGCTGGGCTACCGGGGCCCCTTCGAAATGAAGGATACAGAAGACCCTCCGTGTCACAAACATACAGGAGCTAGGTAGGCTCGGGGGAGCTGAATCGCCTTGCAACAAGGAGCCCCCGTGACCGCCGAGCACGAGTCGACGCCCACGCCCGACGCCGACCAGTCGCACGTTCCGCCGTTGACGACCCGGGTCGTCATCGCCGAGGACGAGGCGCTCATCCGTCTCGACCTCAAAGAGATGCTCGAAGAAGAGGGCTACTCCGTCGTCGGCGAGGCCGGCGACGGGCAGACGGCCGTCGAGCTCGCCCGCGAGCACCGGCCCGACCTGGTCATCCTCGACGTGAAGATGCCCGTCCTGGACGGGATCTCCGCCGCTGAGAAGATCGCGCAGGAGTCCATCGCGCCCGTCCTGATGCTGACGGCGTTCTCGCAGCGCGACCTCGTCGAGCGGGCCCGGGACGCCGGGGCCATGGCGTACCTCGTGAAGCCGTTCAGCAAGAGCGACGTGGTGCCGGCCATCGAGATGGCGGTGTCCCGGTTCGCCGAGCTGCGTGCTCTGGAGCAGGAGGTCGCGGACCTCTCGCAGCGGCTGGAGACCCGCAAGCTGGTCGACCGGGCGAAGAGCATCCTGCAGACGCAGTACGGGCTGACCGAGCCCGCCGCCTTCCGCTGGATCCAGAAGTCCTCCATGGACCGCCGGATGTCGATGCAGCAGGTCGCCGAGGTGGTCATCGAGGACGCCGAGGCGAAGAAGAAGGAGAGCGGGAAGTAGTTCCCCTCCCTTCGGTCCCCGGAACATGCGTGAGGCCCGCCTCCCCCGAGGGAGGCGGGCCTCACACGTTTCGTCAGTCCTCGCCGAGGTAGGCCTTGCGGACGTCCTCGTTGTGGAGGAGGTCCTGGCCGGTGCCCGAGAGGACGATCTTGCCGATCTCCATGACGTGCGCCTGGTCGGCGAGGGAGAGCGCCGCCTGGGCGTTCTGCTCGACGAGCAGGATCGTCATGCCCGAGGCCTTGAGCTCGGAGATGGTCGACATGATCTTCTGCATCATCAGCGGGGAGAGACCCATGGAGGGCTCGTCCAGCATGAGGAGCTTCGGCTGGCACATGAGCGCGCGCCCCATGGCGAGCATCTGCTGCTCACCGCCCGAGAGGGTGCCGGCGGCCTGCTTGCGACGCTCGCCCAGGATGGGGAAGAGGTCGTAGGCGCGCTGGATGTCCTTCTCGATGCCGTCCTTGTCGCTGCGGAGGAAGGCGCCGAGCTGGAGGTTCTCCTCGATCGTCAGCCGCGGGAAGATGTGGCGGCCCTCGGGGGAGTGAGCCAGCTTCAGGGCGACGATCTTGTGGGCGGGGACGCCGACGAGGGGCTGGCCGTCGAAGGTGACGCTGCCCGCGGTGGGCTTCAGGAGCCCGGAGAGGGTACGCAGGGTGGTCGTCTTGCCGGCGCCGTTGGTACCGACGAGGCAGACGATTTCGCCTTCGTTGACCTCGAAGGAGATTCCCTTGACGGCTTCGATCTTGCCGTAGGCGACCTTGAGGTCCTCGACCTTGAGCAGTGCGGTCACTTGGCCTCTCCTTCCGTGCTGGTGGTGCTGTCCGCGTCGCCCTCGGCCCCGGCGTCCGTGGCGGGTGCGTCGTCCGAGTCGGCCGCGGGGGCCTCGTCCTCGTCCGCGGCTTCCGCCTCGGTCCCGGCGTCGGCGTCGACCGCAGCCTCGGGCTCGGCCTCCGCTTCGGCTTCCGCCTCGGGCTCGGTCTGTGCCTCGGCGTGGGCTTCTGCCGCCTCGACCGCGGCGACCTCGGCCGCTCCCGGCTCGCCCTCGAAGGGGGTGCCGAGGTAGGCCGCGATGACGCGCTCGTCGCCCTGGACTTCGGAGGCGGTGCCTTCGATGAGCTTCTCGCCCTGGACGAGGCAGGCGACGCGGTCGCACAGGTTGAAGATGAAGCGCATGTCGTGCTCGATGACGAGTACGGCGATGCCCATGTCCCGGATCGCGAAGATGAGCTCTTCGGCGGCGCGGGTCTCCTGCGGGTTCATGCCGGCGGTGGGCTCGTCCAGGAGGATGAGACCGGGGTCGCTGGCGAGGGCGCGGGCGATCTCCAGCTTGCGCTGCTCGCCGTAGGGGAGGTTCTTCGCGAGGTGGTCGGCCTTGTGCTCCAGGCCGATGAACTCGAGGAGTTCCATGGCGCGTGCCTCGCTGGCGGCTTCGGCCTTCTTGAAGCCGGGGCCGCGCAGCAGGGCGGACCAGAGGCCTTCCTTCGTGCGGGTGTGGCGTCCGACGAGGACGTTCTCCATCACCGTCATGTTGTGGAAGAGCCGGATGTTCTGGAAGGTGCGGGCGATGCCGGCCTCGGTGACCCGGTGGGGCTTGGGCGGGAGGACCTTGCCCTTGTAGCTGACGGAGCCCTCGGTGGGGACGTACAGCCCGGTGAGGCAGTTGAAGAAGGTGGTCTTGCCGGCGCCGTTGGGGCCGATGAGTCCGACGATCTCGCCCGCGTTGACCTGGAGGTCGACGCCCTTGACGGCGGTGAGGCCGCCGAAGCGCATGGTGACGCCCTTGGCTTCGAGAACCGTGGTCTTGGTCTTGGTGGTGGTGTCCGTGGTGGTCGTCATGTTGTTCACGCCCCCGCCTTGGCGGTGGCCAGGTCCTGGGGGGCCTGGTCAGCGGTGTCGTCGTGGAACTCGAGCTGCGCGCGCTTGTTGGCGATGAGGCCTTCAGGGCGGAAGCGCATGAGCAGGATGAGGGCGATGCCGAAGGCGAGGAGCTGGTAGTCCTGGAGGAAGGCCAGCTTCGCCGGGATCAGGAAGAGGAGTGCGGCGCCGAGGATGGGGCCGCGGATGGTGCCCATGCCGCCGAGGATGACGGCGGCGAGGAGGAACGCGGAGTTCGGCGGGACGGGCCCGGCGAAGACGTAGTTCTCGGGGACGACCGTGGTGTTGACGTGTGCCTGGACGGTGCCGGCGAGGCCGGCGAGGGTGGCGCCGAGGGCGAAGGCGATGAGCTTGACCTTGAAGCCGTTGATGCCCATGGCTTCGGCGGCGGTCTCGTCCTCACGGATGGCGACCCAGGCGCGGCCGATGCGGCTGTTGCCGGCGCGGGCGAAGACCAGGACGACCAGGGCCATCACCAGCAGCATCAGGAAGTAGTAGTTGGCGTAGGCGCCGAGTTCGATGCCCGCGACGATGTGGGACTCGCCGAAGTTCCACCCGAAGATTTCGAGGTGGGGGATGTTCGGGATGCCGTTGGGGCCGTTGGTGACGTCCGGGCCGGAGGTGCCGTCGAGGTTGCCCATGGCGATGCGGAAGATTTCTCCGAAGCCGAGGGTCACGATGGCGAGGTAGTCGCCGCGCAGGCGCAGGGTCGGTGCACCGATGACCACGCCGAAGACGAGCGAGACGATCGCGCCGACGATGACCGCTGCCCAGAAGGGGAGGTGGATGCCGAAGGCGGAGGCGGTGCTGCCGGAGACCAGGGCGGCGGCGTAGGCGCCGACACCGAGGAAGGCGACGTATCCGAGGTCCAGGAGACCGGCGAGGCCGACGACGATGTTGAGGCCGAGGGCGACGGTCGCGAAGATCAGGATGTTGACCGCGATCAGCGTGTAGGTGTCGCCGCTCTGCTGGATGAACGGGAAGGCGATCGCGGCGGCCGCGGTGCCGAGGAGGGTGACCTGGCGGTTGTTCGCGGTGAGCACCGAGAAGCGGGCGAGGAGGCCCGACTTGTTCAGGGCGAGGGCCGCGAGGCCGACCATGATCAGGTAGGCGACGAAGAGCTGCGGTTCCTTGTCATCGGTGTCGATGCCGAAGGTGATGACGAAGAGGCCGAGGGCGAAGACGCCGGTGATGATGAGGATCTCGGCCCAAGAGGGCAGCTTGCTCTTGGCCGGGGCGGCCTTGCGGGTGTCGTCGGGGAGCTTGTACGCGGCGAGGGCCGGGACGAGGGAGCCGACGAGGGCGACGTAGGCGCCGGGTTCGAGGTTGACCACGCCGCCGAGGACGACGGTGATCGAGATGACCGTGAACCAGGTGGCGGCCAGGGTGCCGAGGGCCAGGAACCAGACGGCCTTGCGGGAGCCGGCGGGAGTGAGCCAGCTGAAGCCCTTGACGCCGAGTGCGGCGAGCGCGTGCACCAGGGTGAGGGCGGCGCCGGCCAGGGTGACGTACTGGAGGTCGGCGGGGCTGCCGTAGAAGGTGAGGTCGCCGGGGAAGTCGGCGGTCCACGTCCAGGCGAGGAAGGCGCTGACGATGGTGAGGAGGCTGCCACCGACGATCGCGTAGAGGAGCGCGGCGGGTGCGGGTGCCGTCTTCGCGGTCTGCGTCTGCGGGGTGGTGTTGGTGGTCATGGTTCTCACGCCCGATCCGTGACGCGCTGGCCGAGCAGGCCTTGGGGCCGCACGAGGAGGACGACGATGAGGAGTACGAAGGCCCAGACGTTGGACCAGGCTCCGCCGCCGAGCTGCTGCATGCCGGGGATCTCTTCGATGTAGGCGATCGAGAGGGCTTCGGCGAGTCCGAGGACGACGCCGCCGACCATGGCTCCGTAGATGTTGCCGATGCCGCCGAGGACGGCCGCGGTGAAGGCCTTGAGGCCGAGGATGAAGCCCATCTCGAAGTTGATCTGGCCCTTGTCGACGCCGTAGGCGACGGCTGCGACGGCGGCGAACGCGGCACCGATGGCGAAGGCCATGACGATGATGCGGTCGGTGTTGATGCCCATCAGCTTGGCGGTGTCGGGGTCCTGCGCGGTGGCCTGCATGGCGCGGCCGCTGCGGCTCTTCTGGACGAAGACGCCGAGGGCGAGCATGCAGAGCGGGGCGAGGATGAGGACGAAGAGGTCCGCACGCTGGATCGCGAGGCTGTCGGTGATCTTGAAGGCCGGGCCCGTGAACTCGGGGAAGCTGACGGCCTTCTTGGCGTCCGGGTAGAACTGCCAGACGAGCTGCTGGAGCGCGATCGAGAGGCCGATTGCGGTGATGAGGGGTGCGAGCCTTGGAGCGCTGCGCAGGGGGCGGTAGGCGAAGCGTTCGGCTGCGCATGCCACGGCGACGGAGCAGATGGCGCCGCCGACGATCATGACGGGTATCGCGATCAGCAGGGTGGTGCCGGTCGGGAGGATGGCGTAGGCGGTGAGCGCGCCGAAGCCGCCGATCATGAAGATCTCGCCGTGGGCGAAGTTGATGAGCTGGACGATGCCGTAGACCATGGTGTACCCGATGGCGATGAGGCCATAGAGAGCACCGAGGGCCAGGCCGTTGGCCAGCTGTTGCGGCAGTTCGTGCACCGCAGGGCCTCCGATGAGCGTGTCGGATAAGACTCCGCGCGAGGGCACTGTTTGCGCCCTCGCGCGGCGTTGGTTCAGGTGTTACGGGTGGTGCTGGGTGCTACGGGCTTACTGGTTGAAGGTGTCGCTCTTGACGTCGACCCACTTGCCGCCCTCGACCTTGTAGACCGTGAGCTGCTTGTTGGTGGTGTCGCCGTACTGGTCGAAGGCGACCTTGCCGGTCACGCCCTCGAAGGAGACCTTGCCGAGAGCCTCGACGACCTTGGCGCGGGCGTCGTCGGGGAGCTTGCCGCTGTTGGCGGCGACGACGGCCTTGACGGCCTGGATGACGGCCCAGCCGGCGTCGTAGGAGTAGCCACCGTAGGCGGCGTACGGGTCCTTGTAACCCTCGGCCTTGTAGTCCTCGATGAACTTCTTGGCGGTGTCCAGCTTCTCGACGGGGTAGCCGATGGAGGTGGCGAGGTCGCCCTCGTTGGCCTCACCGGAGGCGCTGATGAAGGCGGGGTCCTGGATGCCGTCGCCGCCCATGAGCGGGACGTTGGCGCCGGTCTTCTTGATCTGGTCGGCGAGCAGGCCGCCCTCGGGGTACTGGCCGCCGAAGTAGACGGAGTCGGCGCCGGAGGACTTGACCTTGTCGGCGGTGGAGGAGAAGTCGGTCTCCTTCACGGTGACGTGGTCGGTGCCGGCGACCTCGCCACCGAGCTTCTTGAACTCGTCGGCGAAGATCGCGGCGAGGCCGGCGCCGTAGGTCTGCTTGTCGTCGACGATGAAGACCTTCTTCTTGCCGGCGTCCTTGAAGAGGTACTGGGCGGCGAACTTGCCCTGGACCACGTCGGTGGCGGCGGTGCGGAAGTAGGTGTCGAAGCCGCGCTTGAACTCGCCCTTGCCCCAGTTGTCGCCCTGGCTGAGCGCGGGGTTGGTGTTGGCGGGGGAGACCTGCGCCAGCTTGGCGGAGGCGAAGACACCCTGCATCTGCTGGGCGACGCCCGAGTTCAGCGGGCCGACGACGCCGAGGACGTCCTTGTTGCCGACGAGCTTGGTGGCGTTGGCCTGGCCGGAGGCCGGGACGGCCTGGTCGTCGAGGGCCTCGACCTTGAACTCGATGCCCGGGACCTCGTTGTTCTTGTTGGCCGTCTTGGCCGCGAGGTCGACGGAGTTCTTGATGCCCTGACCGAGAGCGGAGAGGGATCCGGTGAGCGGGGCGTCGACGCCGATGACGACGACGGTCTTCTTGCCGCCGCTGTTGTCCTTGGAGCCTCCGTCGCGCGATCCGCAAGCGGTGAGGGTCAGTGCTCCCGTGGTGATCACGGTGGTGAGGATGAGCAAAGAACGGTGTCGCACGATTCTTCCTTTCCCTGGCGCGGCGCACTCTGTCGAGTTGCCGTTGGGTCGCCGGGCCGCACTGGAGAGGTCCACGGCCGTGCTGATTCGCGCTCTGCGGCGCGGTGACTGGCCGTGACTCTAGGGCCGAGGTGGCGAGCACCGGGAGGCGGGAAAGGAGGATGTGACGCTCTTGTTATGCCAAGGCCAAGAATGTGTGGTGAGAGTTAGAGCAAACCGGACATTTAGGTACCTCTAAGATTGTCCGCATCGTGAGAAATACCTGTTCCCCTAAGGGGCTTGAGGGCTCCATGCACCTGTCTTAGATCAAATTCAGCCGAATGTGGCTGCGTGTGTCCGAAAGAATCCGCGGGGTGGCCATTCTCAAGGGAAAAGACGGATTAAGACCGTCCTGGGCATTACGCAGAGTGATCATTGCGGCGGCGTGTCGGGACTGTGAAGGATCTTGTCCTGGGGATGGCAGGGCCCCTCACCTGCGGTTCGACCCCGCAGGGTCATGTGACCGGAAGCCGGACAGTGTGCTCGGAATGCGGTGACGCCGGTCACACCGGCGGACGCCAGTTCTCCGAACTGCGCGTCGCGCCGTCCTGTTCGGCGCAGCGCTGCGCGACGAGCCGGTCGATCAGCTCAAGTGCCTTGTTCCGCCCGGCAGTTCGTTCCTCGGCGCGCCCCGCGGCCACCGCGTCCTCGTGGATCGCGTACTGGTCGTTGGAAAGTCCCTTCTGTTCCCAGTCCAGGCCGGACCATTTGGTGCCCAGGAGGGTCTCCCTCGCCCAGTAGGACACCAGGCTCGTGCACACCTGTACGGGCGAGGCGGGGGTGGGGGCGGAGGAGCTCGGGGAACCCGCCGCGGAGGGTGGTGCGGAGGATGAGCACCCGGCCAGGGCGAGCACCGCGAGGAGGGTGTGGGCGGCGTACCGGGCCGTGCGTCGCATGGTCCCCATGGGGGGACGGTAGGCGGTGGCCCCCTGCGAGACAACAGATGTCGCCGCGAAGCGTGCGGACTGGCGGATTCCGGGCGGTCGCGGGCCGGGGAGGCGTGCCTGGGGGCGCCGGTGCCCGGGAGCGCCGGTGCCCGGGAGCGCCGGGACGGCGCAGGCCCGGATCCACCGCCCGTGAGGGTCGGGGTCCGGGCCTGGGGGCGCCCTGCGGCAGGGGTGCCGGGCTCTCGGCCGGGTCAGGATCCCGCGTGGGCCTCGGCGCCCCCGGCGACCTGGTCGACGTCGCGCAGCAGGCAGGTCAGGCGGGCGGTGCAGATCCGCTTGTCCTGCTCGTCGGTGATGACGATCTCGAAGGTGGTGGTCGAGCGGCCGCGGTGCACCGGGGTGGCGACGCCGGTGACGATGCCGCTGCGGGCGCCCCGGTGGTGGGTGCAGTTCAGGTCCACGCCGACGGCGATCTTGTTGATGCCGCCGTGCAACATGGCGCCGATCGAGCCGAGGGTTTCGGCCAGTACGGCGGAGGCGCCGCCGTGGAGCAGGCCGTAGGGCTGGGTGTTGCCCTTGACGGGCATGGTGGCGACGACGCGGTCGGCGGAGGCCTCCAGGATGCGGATGTCCATGCGCTCGCCCAGGTCGCCGGCCGAGAACAGCGCGGGCAGGTCGACGCCCAGGGCCGCGTACTCGTCGAGGACCTCCTGCGGGAACTTCACTGCGTGCTGCTCACCCATGGTCAGGCTCCGTTCGTCAACGCTCGTTAACCTTCATGTCCTGAGGTCGTTCTATCAGGCCGGTTCGAAGCGCACGACGACGGACTTGCTCGCCGGGGTATTGCTGGTGTCCGCGGTGGAGTCGAGCGGCACCAGCACGTTCGTCTCGGGGTAGTAGGCGGCGGCGCAGCCGCGGGCGGTCGGGTAGTGCACGACGCGGAATCCCGGTGCGCGCCGCTCCACGCCGTCCTGCCACTCGCTCACCAGGTCGGTGTACGAGCCGTCGGCCAGGCCGAGCTCCGCGGCGTCGGCGGGGTTGACCATGACGACGCGGCGGCCTCCGGTGATGCCGCGGTAGCGGTCGTCGAGGCCGTAGATGGTGGTGTTGTACTGGTCGTGGCTGCGCAGGGTCTGCAGGAGCAGCCGGCCCTGCGGGACCCGCGGGTATTCGACGGGCGCCGCGGTGAAATTGGCCTTGCCCGTCTTGGTGGGGAAGCGGCGTTCGTCGCGCGGGGCGTGGGGGAGGCGGAAGCCCTCGGGGCGGGCGGCGCGGGCGTTGAAGTCCTCGAAGCCGGGGACCACGCGGGAGATCCGGTCGCGGATGGCGGCGTAGTCGCGCTCGAACTGCTCCCAGGGGGTTGCGGAGGCGGTGCCGAGGACGGCGCGGGCCATGCGGGCCACGATCGCGGGTTCGGAGAGCAGGTGCGGGGAGGCGGGTGCGAGGTTGCCGCGGGAGGCGTGGACCATGCCCATGGAGTCCTCGACGGTGACGAACTGCCGGCCCGAGGCCTGGACGTCCTTGTCGGTGCGGCCGAGGGTGGGCAGGATCAGGGCGCGCCGGCCGGTGACCGCGTGGGAGCGGTTGAGCTTGGTGGAGACGTGCACGGTCAGGGCGGTGCGGCGGATCGCGGCCTCGGTGACGTCGGTGTCGGGGGTGGCACCGACGAAGTTGCCGCCCATGGCGAAGAGGACCTTGGCCCGGCCGTCGCGCATCGCCTGGATGGAGCGGACCACGTCGTAGCCGTGGCCGCGGGGCGAGGTGATGCCGAATTCCTTGTCGAGGGCGTCGAGGAAGGCGGGCGCGGGCCGTTCGAAGATGCCCATGGTGCGGTCGCCCTGGACGTTGGAGTGCCCGCGGACGGGGCAGACGCCGGCGCCGGGGCGGCCGATGTTCCCGCGCAGCAGGAGGAGGTTGACGACCTCGCGGATGGTGGCGACGGCGTGCTTGTGCTGCGTGAGGCCCATGGCCCAGCAGACGATGGTGCGCTTCGAGGCCAGGACCATGGCCAGCGCGCGCTCGATCTCGGGCCGGGTCAGACCGGTCGCGGTGAGGGTCTCGTCCCAGTCGGCCTCCTTCGCGGCGGCGGCGAGGTCCTCGTAGCCGTGGGTGTGCTCGCGGATGAAGGCCTCGTCGGTGGCGCCCTCGGTCTCGATGACGAGCTTGTTGAGGAGGCGGAAGAGGGCCTGGTCGCCGCCGATGCGGATCTGCAGGAAGAGGTCGTTGAGGGCGGTGCCCTTGAGCATGCCGAGCGGGGTCTGCGGGTTCTTGAACCGCTCCATGCCGGCTTCGGGCAGCGGGTTCACCGAGATGATCTTCGCGCCGGCGGTCTTGGCCCGCTCCAGGGCGGAGAGCATGCGCGGGTGGTTGGTGCCCGGGTTCTGCCCGGCGACGATGATCAGGTCGGCCTGGTGGAGGTCTTCGAGGGAGACGCTGCCCTTGCCGATCCCGATGGTCTCGGTCAGCGCGGAGCCCGAGGACTCGTGGCACATGTTGGAGCAGTCGGGCAGGTTGTTGGTGCCGAACTCGCGCGCGAAGAGCTGGAAGAGGAACGCGGCCTCGTTGCTGGTGCGGCCCGAGGTGTAGAAGAGGGCCTCGTCGGGGGAGCCGAGCGCGGTCAGCTCCTCCGCGATGACGGCGAAGGCGCGCTCCCAGCTGATCGCCTCGTAGCGGTCGCCGCCCTCGGGGAGGTACACGGGCTCGGTGATGCGGCCCTGCTGGCCCAGCCAATAGCCGGAGCGGGTGGCCAGGTCGGCCACGGGGTGCGCGGCGAAGAACTCCGGGGTGACCCGGCGCAGGGTGGCCTCCTCCGCGACGGCCTTGGCGCCGTTCTCGCAGAATTCGGCGGTGTGCCGCTTGTCGCCCTCGGGCCAGGCGCAGCCCGGGCAGTCGAAGCCGTCCTTCTGGTTGACCTTGAGAAGGGTGCGGGCGGTGCGGGCCAGACCCATCTGCTGGTGCGCGATCCGCAGGGTGTGGCCGATCGCGGGCAGGCCGGCGGCCGCGTGCTTGGGCGGTGTGACCTGCGGTGCGTCCTGTACCGGATCACCTGTGGGCGGCTTGGTCGCCATCGCGCTCCCCTTCGAGCGTACGTACGTCGCAGCACGGGTGGCCGCGTCCTTCGATCCTTGCACGACCCACGGGTACCGGGGGAGGCGGTCCGGTGTTCGCGGCGCCCCGGCCGGTGCGCCGGGGCGTCCGGTGGGGCGGATGCGCAGGGGGAGGCGACGGGCCGGAATTGTCGGTGGGGGCGCCTAGGATCGGGGACGTGGCAGATTCAGCATCGAAGAAGACGGACCAGACGACCGCAGCGAACCGCCCCCGCCTGATGCTCATGGACGGGCACTCCCTGGCGTACCGGGCGTTCTTCGCGCTGCCCGCGGAGAACTTCACGACCGCGACGGGGCAGCCGACCAACGCCATCTACGGCTTCGCGTCGATGCTGGCGAACACCCTGCGCGACGAGGCGCCCACGCACTTCGCGGTGGCGTTCGACGTGTCCCGCAAGACGTGGCGCTCGACGGAGTTCCCCGAGTACAAGGCGAACCGTTCCAAGACGCCCGACGAGTTCAAGGGGCAGGTCGAGCTGATCGGCGAACTCCTCGACGCGATGAAGGTGCCGCGGTTCGCGGTCGACGGCTTCGAGGCCGACGACGTGATCGCGACGCTGGCGACGCAGGCGGAGGCCCTCGGTTTCGAGGTGCTGATCGTCACCGGTGACCGGGACTCCTTCCAGCTCGTGTCCGAGCACACCACCGTGCTCTATCCGACCAAGGGCGTCTCGGAGCTGACGCGCTTCACGCCGGAGAAGGTCGAGGAGAAGTACGGACTCACCCCGCAGCAGTATCCGGACTTCGCGGCGCTGCGCGGCGACCCGTCCGACAACCTCCCCGGCATCCCGGGCGTCGGCGAGAAGACCGCCGCCAAGTGGATCACCCAGTTCGGGTCGTTCGCGGAGCTCGTGGAGCGCGCCGAGGAGGTCAAGGGCAAGGCCGGGCAGAACCTCCGGGACCACCTGGAGGCCGTCAAGCTCAACCGGGTCCTGACCGAGATGGTCAAGGACGTGGAGCTGTCCAAGGCCCCCGCCGACCTGGGCCGCCTGCCCTACGACCGGTCCGCGGTGACCGGTGTGCTGGACGTGCTGGAGATCCGCAACCCGTCGCTGCGCGAGCGGCTGCTGGCCGTGGACCCGGGCGCCGCCGAACAGGACGCCGCCCCGGCGCCCGCGGCCGGCGTGGAGCTCGACGGCTGCGTACTGGGTACGGGCGAGCTGGCGCCGTGGCTGGAGAGCCACGGCGGCGAGCCGCTGGGCGTCTCGACCGTCGACAGCTGGGCGCTGGGCCAGGGCAATGTCAGCGAGGTCGCGCTGGCCGCCGCCGGGGGAGCCGCGGCCTGGTTCACGCCGGCCGAGCTCGACGAGACGGACGAGCGGGCCTTCGCGGCCTGGGCGGCCGACGCGGCCCGGCCCAAGGTCGTGCACAATGCCAAGGGTCTGATGCGGGTCTTCCCCGAGCACGGCTGGAGCCTGGCCGGCATCGCCATGGACACCGCGCTCGCCGCCTACCTGGTCAAGCCGGGACGGCGCTCCTTCGCACTGGACGCCCTGTCCACGGAGTACCTGCACCGTGAGCTGGCCCCCGCCGCCGCCGACGGGCAGCTGGCCTTCGGCGCCGACGAGACGGCCGAGGCCGAGGCACTGATGGCGCAGGCCCGCGCCGTCCTGGACCTGGGCGACGCCTTCACCGGCAAGCTCACCGAGGTGGGCGCCGCGGAGCTGCTGCACGACATGGAGCTGCCCACCTCCGAGCTGCTCGCCCGGATGGAGCGCGCCGGCATCGCCGCCGACCGCGACCACCTGGAAGCCATGGAGCAGCAGTTCGCGGGAGCGGTGCAGCAGGCGGTCAAGGAGGCGCACGCGGCGGTCGGGCACGAGTTCAACCTCGGCTCGCCCAAGCAGCTCCAGGAGGTCTTCTTCGGCGAGCTGGACCTGCCGAAGACGAAGAAGACCAAGACCGGCTACACCACGGACGCCGACGCGCTCGCCTGGCTGGCCACGCAGACCGACCACGAACTGCCGGTGATCATGCTCCGCCACCGGGAGCAGGCCAAGCTGCGCGTCACCGTCGAGGGCCTGGTCAAGACCATCGCCGCCGACGGCCGGGTGCACACCAGCTTCAGCCAGACCGTCGCCGCGACCGGTCGGCTGTCCTCCACCGACCCGAACCTGCAGAACGTACCGGTGCGCACCGACGAGGGGCGTGCCATCCGCCGCGGCTTCGTCGTCGGCGAGGGCTTCGAGTCCCTGATGACGGCCGACTACAGCCAGATCGAGCTGCGCGTGATGGCCCACCTCTCCGAGGACGAGGGCCTGATCGAGGCGTTCGCCACCGGCGAGGACCTGCACACCACCGTCGCCTCCCAGGTGTTCGGTGTCGAGCGCGACCAGGTCGACGCCGAGATGCGCCGCAAGATCAAGGCGATGTCCTACGGCCTGGCCTACGGTCTGTCCGCCTTCGGTCTCTCCCAGCAGCTGGGCATCGAGCCCGCCGAGGCGCGCGGCCTGATGGAGACCTTCTTCGAGCGGTTCGGCGGGGTGCGCGACTACCTCCAGCGCGTCGTGGACGAGGCCCGCGCCACCGGGTACACGGCGACGATCTTCGGCCGCCGCCGCTACCTGCCCGACCTCAACAGCGACAACCGCCAGCGCCGCGAGGCCGCCGAGCGGATGGCGCTCAACGCCCCGATCCAGGGCACCGCCGCCGACATCGTCAAGGTCGCGATGCTGCGCGTGGACAAGGCGATCGCCGAGGCCGGCCTGAGGTCGCGGATGCTGCTCCAGGTCCACGACGAAATCGTGCTGGAGATCGCCCCCGGCGAGCGCGAGCAGGTCGAGGAGCTGGTGCGCCGCGAGATGGGCGCCGCCGTCGAGCTCCGCGCCCCGCTGGACGTGTCGGTCGGTGTCGGCGCGGACTGGGAGTCCGCCGCGCACTGACCGGCGCGAGGCACGGCCGGCGCCCGTCCCCACCGCCCGCTCAGGCGGTGGGGACGGGCGTCCGCGTTTCCTCGCCCCTCTGCTCGTCCGCCGGACGTCCGCCGCGGTCGCGGCCGTCGCGGCGGTGGCGCAGCCGGACCAGCAGCCCGTAGAGCAGCAGGCCGACGGCCAGTCCGCCGCCCGCCCCGAAGCAGATGGTCGGGATGATGTCGAGGGGCGTACGGATCCGGTCGAAGAAGGTGAAGAAGCGGATCACGCGCACCGTGGCGCCGGTCGTCACGCACGCCGCGATCAGCGCCAGCCAGCCCCAGTACTCGGCACGGCCGAGCACCGGCACGTCCGCGGGCGCCGGGGACGCGGGCAGCCGGCGCAGCGCCGTCGCCGTGAACCACAGCAGTGCACAGGCCGCGACCGCCGAAGTGCCGTACTGCAGGAAGGTGTAGGGCGGGAAGCCGAAGGCGATGGGTTCGCCGAGCCACGGCATCGCGTTCGTCCCCCAGCGGTCCATGTGCGTGAAGCTGTCCCACACCACGTGGGTGAGCGACCCGACGACCGCCGAGACGTAGAACCAGGCGGCCAGCGCGGGCAGTCGGCGGTTCACGCGCCACTCCTCGCCCCGTACGAAGGCATGCACCCTGCCCCGCAGACCGCTCGGCAGGAGGGCGACCAGCGGTTCGCGCAGCAGCAGCCAGCAGCCCACGAGCACGGCGGTGAGCAGTGCGTCCACGGTGAGCACGCCGGGCAGCGAGTGCGTGAAGGTGCCGTACGCCATGACGCCCTCGACGATCGCGTCCGTGAAGTAGAAGGTGTCGGGTGCGAAGGAGCCGAGGACGAGCGCCGAGGCCACGAGGGGACCCCGCGCACGCCCCGTCCGGCGGACGGCCGGCAGTACGGCGGCCGCATGGCTGAGAGTGAAGGGCATGGCACCTCTCCTGGACGTTCCGCGCGTTTCCTCTGCTTCGGGTCAATGCGCCCGAAGGGTCCCGACAGTATGCGTGACCTCTACATGGACGTGGGGATCCGGTGAATTCCGACGCGCTGCCCGTGCCCTCTCAAGGTAGTTGACGTAGGGTCACGCGGACGTCGAGGGGGAGGAGTCCGGCTCATGTCGTCCATATCAGGCGGACGCGGGCGCTACAGGCTGTACAGGGGCGCGACCGCCGCCCTGGTCTGTGCCCTGACGGCCGCGGCGCTGACCGGCTCCCGCGGCCCGTCGCCCGACGGCCCGGCCCCGGTGTCGGCGTCGGGCGCGAACGGTGCCCAGCCCCTTCCGGCGGACCCGGGCGGCGGCGACTCGTCCTACTTCACCGAACTCCCGCCGCTGGTCGGCCCGGAGCCGCCGGCCGTGGTGCTGCCGGACGGGCCGCCCGAGGCCCGGCCGCAGGAACAGGGGGCGCCGCAGCCGGCGACGGCGGTCGCCGTGGGCGGGGCCGCGCAGGGGATACCGGCGAGCGTGCTCGCGGCGTACCAGCGGGCCGAGAAGACGGTGGGGCAGAGCGATCCCGGCTGCGGTCTGCGCTGGCAACTCCTCGCGGCCATCGGCAAGGTGGAGTCCGGACAGGCACGCGGCGGGCAGGTGGACGCGACCGGGACCACGCTGCGGCCGATCCTGGGGCCGGTGCTCGACGGCAACGGCTTCGCGAACATCGCGGACACCGACGGCGGGGCCTACGACGGGGACGCGCGGTACGACCGGGCGGTCGGGCCGATGCAGTTCATCCCCTCCACGTGGGCGGCGTGGGGTCAGGACGCGGACGGCGACGGCCGGCGCAACCCGAACAACGTGCACGACGCGGCCCTGGCGGCCGGCCGGTACCTGTGCGCGGGAACCCGGGACCTGCGCGTCGACGCGGACCTGGACCGGGCCGTGCTCTCCTACAACCGGTCGACGGAGTACCTGCGGACGGTGCGCTCCTGGTTCGCGTACTACCTCAAGGGCGCGCACGAAGTCCCGGACACGGGCGGCACGGCGCCGACCCCGCCGGCGAAGCCGAACCCGAGGCCCACGCCGACGCCGATGCCCACGCCGACGCCCACCCCGTCCCCGACGCCCACCCCGTCCCCGACGCCGGACCCGAAGCCCACCCCGACGCCGACGCCGGACCCGAAGCCGACGCCGACGCCTACACCCACTCCCACGCCGGATCCGAAGCCGACCCCGACGCCGGCTCCCACCCCCACCCCGACGGGAAGTCCGACGCCGACGCCGCCCCCGACCCCGACGCCGACCCCGAAGCCCTCCCCGAGCCCGACCACCGGTGCCCGGCCCACTCCCACGCCCAGCCCCACGGCTTCCGCGAAGCCCGGGTCCGCTCCCGGGCCGAGCCCGACGGCGACGCGCGCCGCGTCGGCCGTCCCACTGGGGTGATGACCGACAGCGGCGACCCCGCCGCGTGCGAGACACCCCTCATGCGTCGGCCGGTCCTTCCCGACCTGGCCGCCGCGCGCCTGCTCGGACCGGCGGAGTTCGTCGAGCCGAGCTGGTAGGCGCTGTTGCTGGGCCGGCGGGCGGCCCGGGACCACTACCAGGTGCGTGGTCCCGACCGCCCGTACCCGTCCGTCGTCCCCCTCCTGGAGGCGGCGTACGCGCACCCGCGTCTGCGTCGGCTGTTTCCCTTCACCAGTCACTACAGCCTGAACCTCAGCAGCTGCACGGAGCACCCCTGCCTCGTGCAGGTACCTTCCGTGGACCCCATGGCCGACGGGCGGTTCCGCGTCCGCAGCGTCCGCAGCGCCCACGTGATCGGCTGGGCCGACACCGCCGGGGAAGCGGTCGCCCTCGTCGCCGCGCACATTCCGCCCGGGCTCGGCCCTGCGGTCGCCCGCGCCGACATCACGCAGGCGGTCGCTTCCGGATCCCGCCGGCCCCCTTCCCCGTAGGCGACGCGAGACGGTTCTCATCTCGGCCTCCCGTTGCTACGGTGCCCCATCTCTGACGCCTCATCAGATTTCGGAGCCCCGGCATGCGCGCATTCGTCGCCGCCGTCATCGGCCTCGCGGCCGCGCTGGCCCTCGTGTTCGCCATCACGGCGTTCGGGGTGCCCGAGGGCGAGACCTCACCCAGGCCCCTGCTCACCACCGCGCCCCCCGCGCCCGGAAAGTAGAGGAGGGCCCGGCCGTGCGACGCAGAGCGAGCCTTGTCCTGCTGGCCCTGGCCGTGTTCTGCGCGGCCCTCGCCCCGCTGCTGCGCTGGTACGCGTACCCGCGCCTCGCGAAGATCCCGCCGAACCAGTACCAGGAGATGGTCCTGGAGGCGAAGGACGCGACCCTCCTCGACTACACCGGCGGTATGCAGCCCAAGAAGGTCGACAAGGTCACGATCGTCCAGACCCTCAAGGGCAACGTCGAGGCGTCGAAGGAGATTGAGGCGAGCGCGGGCAAGGACGTCGTGGTCTGGGACACCCTGTCCTACATCATCGGCCCCGACGGCAAGATGGTCTCCCAGATCCCCGAGCGCTACATCTTCGACGCCCACACCCAGGACCCGGTGCACGCCACCGGCGAGATGGTCGACGGCGACGCGGTCAAGCGCGAGGGCATCGAGTTCAAATGGCCCTTCTTCACCGAACCGCGCGACTACCTCTACTTCGACGCCCAGACCCGTACCTCCTCGCCGATCCACTACGTCGGACCGCGCCGCTTCAAGGGCATGGACGTCTACTACTTCGAGCAGACCGTCCCGTGGACCAAGGTGTCCATGCCGAAGAAGATGCCGATCGAGGGCATCGACCCGGCGACGATCGAGGCGGCGACCGGCACCACCCTCTGGTACACAGCGAAGGTGCGCTTCTGGGTCGACCCCGTGACCGGGGCGCCCGTCAACGCCGAACAGGACATCCAGCAGGAGATGCGCGGCGGCATCGCCTCCGGCGGACCCGACGGCAAGCTCACCGCCTTCGCCGGACACGTGACCATGCGCGAGGACTACTCCGACCACACCGTCGACCTGGTCAAGGCGAACCGTACGAAGGTCCTCGTGCTCCACACCTACGCCCCGGCGGGCCTGGCCGCCGGCGGCCTCGCCCTGCTCGTGCCGGCGCTGTGGCTGGAGGCCCGCGGCCGCCGCGCCCGCGAACCGCGGGACACCCCTTAGATCAGCGGCGCAGCCGGGCGTTGGTGTGGCGGGTGGGCTCGGCGGTGGCCGGGTCCTGCGGCCAGGGGTGCTTGGGGTAGCGCCCCCGCAGCTCCGCGCGGACCGCGCGGTAGCCGCCCTGCCAGAAGGAGGCCAGGTCGGCGGTGACGGCCGCGGGCCGGCCGGCGGGGGACAGCAGGTGCACGAGCACCGGTACGCCCGCCACCCGCGGGGTCTCGGCCAGCCCGAACAGCTCCTGGAGCTTCACCGCGAGCACCGGCTGCCCGTGCTCGGCGGAGTAGTCCAGCCGGATACGGGACCCGCTGGGCACTTCCAGCCGTTCCGGAGCCAGCTCGTCCAGCCGGACCGCCTCGCCGGTGGCCCACGGCAGCAGCCGGTTCAGGGCCTGGCCGGCGTCGATCCGGGCGAGGTCCGCGCGCCGCCGGGCCCGGGACAGCTCGGGCTCCAGCCAGTCGTCGGCCCGCTCCAGCAGCACGGCGTCGTCGGCCACGTCCGGCCAGGCGCCGCCCAGCGTGCGGTGCAGGAAGCCGAGACGGGCCCGCAGGGCCCGCGCGTCCGGGGTCCAGCGCAGCAGGGCGAGGCCCTCGGCGCGCAGCCCCTCGAGCAGCGCGGCCCGGACGAGCGCCGGGCCAGGAGCGCGCAGAGGGCGCACGGCGAGCTCGATCGCCCCGAGCCGCTGGACGGCGCGGGCGACCACGTCGCCGTCCTCCCAGTGCACCTCGTCGGCGTCCGCGCGCAGGTGCGCGGCGGCGGTCAGGGCGGTGTCCTCGTCGACGACCGCGGCCAGCCGGATCCGCGCGGCGGCGGAGTGCGGGGGCCGGTCTGCGACGGCCACGGCCAGCCAGGGCGCGTGGCGCAGCGCTGACCCGTCGCCGAGATCGGCCCCCGTCCCGGAGGCCATGAGGAAGGCCCCCGATCCCTTGCTCCTGGCGATCCGCTCGGGGAACGCGAGTGCGCCGATCAGCCCGGCCGCGGCGTCGTCGGGGACCCGCCCCGCGCCCGGGGGCGGAGCCGCCGCCGGGGTCGGGGCGGAACCCGGGACCGGAGAGCCGGAGGCGGAACCCCCGGTGTCGGGAAGGGGCGGTGCGGCGGAGAGCCCCGCAGGGTCCTGGAGAGCCCGCTCCAGGCGGTGGGCCTCCGTGCGCCAGCGGGCGGCGTACGCGTCGCCGCCCGCGCGGGCCCGCCGCCAGGCCGCCGCCAGGTCGTCCCCGTACTCCCGCGGCGGCTCCTCGCTCAGCAGCGCCACCACTTCCGCCGCCCGGCGGGCGCCGAGCGCGGCGCTGCCGTCCAGCAGGGCCCGCGCCAGCCGCGGGTGCACCCCGAGCCGGGCCATCCGCTGCCCGCGGGGGGTGACCGCGCCGGCCGCGGACACCGCGCCGACGGCCACCAGCACCTCGCGCGCCGCGGCCATCGCACCGGCCGGCGGCGGATCCAGCAGTGCCAGCCCGGCCGCGTCCGGGTCGCCCCAGCAGGCGGCCTGCAGGGCGAACTGCGCCAGGTCGGCGATCCGGATCTCCGGGGAGGGAAACGCGGCCAGCCGGCCGTCCTCCGCCTCGGCCCAGCAGCGGTACACCGTGCCCGGCGCCTCACGCCCGGCCCGGCCCGCCCGCTGGCGCCCGGCCGCGCGGGACGCCCGTACGGTCGCCAGCGCCCCCAGCCCGCGGGCGTGGTCCACCCGGGGCTCGCGCGCCAGCCCCGAATCGACCACCACGCGCACGCCGGGCACGGTCAGGCTCGATTCCGCCACCGCCGTCGCGAGGATCACCCGGCGGTGGTCCGAGGCCGTCAGCGCGGCGTCCTGCACGGCCGCCGGGGCCCGGCCGTGGACCTGCAGCACCTCCGCGTCCACGCCGCCCAGCTGCCCCGCCACCCGGGCGATTTCGCCGACGCCAGGCAGGAAGCACAGCACGTCACCGGAACGTTCCGCCAGCGCCCGCCGCACCACCGAGGCCACGTGTGCGAGCTGCGCCGGATCCACCCGCATCCCGTGCGGGGGCCGCACCGGGCGGGCCGCAGGCGCCCAGACGGTCTCCACCGGGTACGAGACGCCCGCCGCCTCCACCACCGGCGCACCGCCGAGCACGCGCGCCCAGCCGGCGGAGTCCGTCGTCGCCGAGGCCGCCACGAGCCGCAGCTCCGGCCGCAGGGTCTCGCGTACGTCGAGGAGGAACGCGGCGACCGTGTCGGCGTCCAGGTGCCGTTCGTGGCACTCGTCCAGGACGACCACGTCCACGCCGGCCAGCTCCTGGTCGCGCTGGAGCCGCTGGAGCAGCACACCGGTGGTCACCACCTCCACCACGGTGCCGGGGCCGGCCACCCGCTCGCCGCGCACCGTGAACCCGACCGCGCCGCCGACCCGCTCGCCCAGCAGCCAGGCCATCCGGCGCGCCGCCGCCCGGGCGGCGATCCGCCGGGGCTCCGCCACGATCACCCGGCGCCGCGGCCCGCCGCCCGCCAGGCCCGCGAGCACCAGCGGGACCAGCGTCGTCTTGCCCGTCCCGGGTGGCGCGCACAGCACCGCGGCGCCGTGTCCGTCGAGCGCGGAGACGAGCTCGGGCAGGGCCTCGCGTACGGGAAGGGCGTCGAGGGCGGCCTGGCGGATCAAGGCGTCAGGCCCTCTCGCAGACGAAGATCGCGGTGCCGGGGATCAGGTTCCCGCGCAGCGGGGACCAGCCGCCCCATTCCTGGCTGTTCCATTCGGGCCACTCGGGTTCGACGAGGTCGACCAGGCGGAAGCCGCCCGCGACGACGTCGCGGACGCGGTCGCCGAGGGTGCGGTGGTGCTCGACGTACACGGCGCGCCCCTCCTCGTCCTGCTCCACGTACGGGGTCCGGTCGAAGTAGGAGGCGGAGACGGACAGGCCCTCGGGGCCGGGCTCGTCGGGGAAGGCCCAGCGCAGGGGGTGGGTGACGGAGAAGACCCAGCGGCCGCCGGGGCGCAGGACGCGGTGCACCTCGCGCATGACGTTGACCGGGTCGGCGACGAAGGGGACGGCGCCGTAGGCGGAGCAGGCGAGGTCGAAGGAGCCGTCGCGGAAGGGGAGCCGGCCGGCGTCGGCCTCGACGAGCCGGACCCCCGGCACGTCGCCGCCGCCGATGCGCAGGGCGTGCTGGAGCTGGCGGTGCGAGAGGTCGAGGGCCACCGGGCGGGCGCCCTGGGCGGCCAGCCAGCGGGAGCACTGGGCGGCGCCGGCGCCGATCTCCAGCACGTCCTTGTCCTTGAGGGAGGCGGCGGGGCCGAGCAGGGCCGCGTCCGCTTCGTCCAGCCCCTCGGGCCCCCATACGAAGCGGTCGTCGCCGAGGAAGGTGCCGTGCTCGCTCTGGTACTCGTCGGCGTTGCGGTCCCACCAGCTGCGGCTCGCCCGGCTGCTCTCCGCTTCCCCGGCGTCACGGCGCGTGGCCTCGGCGTCGTCCGAGGAGTCCGGATCGGCCGCGTACGCGTCTTCGGGGGCGTAGTCCTCTTGGTTCATGGGGCCCGTCGTCGTAGTCTGCGAGTGTCTTGGGAATGTGGCAGGAAGCGCCATCAGGGCCTTCCCGCCCATGAATTGTGCCGGTTGTGCGGTGATCCGCCCGGGGTGTGGGGCTTCGCGCATTGACCCTGTCCGGCTGCCCCCGTATGCTACAAGTTGCGCTGCGAGCCTGTGCTCCTCAGACCTAGCAGGCTGCGCTTGCATCTGTTGATGTCCCCTCGGTTTTCGAGGCCCTCCCCGCTTGTGGGGATCAGGGGCTTCCTTGGCTGTCCGGCTTCTTCGGCAGATGCCGATAAGGGCTCCCGGCGTAGCAGTACCTACGACTTTCTGTCCGTAACCGGAGCCCTTTCCCACATGACGAGCAGCACCGAGACCACCTCTACCACTCCGCAGGTAGCGGTCAACGACATCGGTAACGAGGAAGCCTTCCTCGCCGCGATCGACGAAACGATCAAGTACTTCAACGACGGCGACATCGTCGACGGCGTCATCGTGAAGGTCGACCGGGACGAGGTCCTGCTCGACATCGGTTACAAGACGGAAGGCGTGATCCCGAGCCGCGAGCTCTCGATCAAGCACGACGTCGACCCGAACGAGGTCGTCAAGGTCGGCGACGAGATCGAGGCCCTGGTTCTCCAGAAGGAGGACAAGGAAGGCCGTCTGATCCTGTCCAAGAAGCGCGCTCAGTACGAGCGTGCCTGGGGCACGATCGAGAAGATCAAGGAAGAAGACGGCATCGTCACCGGTACCGTCATCGAGGTCGTCAAGGGTGGTCTCATCCTCGACATCGGCCTCCGCGGCTTCCTCCCGGCCTCCCTGGTCGAGATGCGCCGTGTCCGCGACCTCCAGCCCTACGTGGGCAAGGAGCTCGAGGCGAAGATCATCGAGCTGGACAAGAACCGCAACAACGTGGTCCTGTCCCGCCGTGCCTGGCTGGAGCAGACCCAGTCCGAGGTCCGCCAGACGTTCCTCACCACCCTGCAGAAGGGTCAGGTCCGCTCCGGCGTCGTTTCCTCGATCGTCAACTTCGGTGCCTTCGTGGACCTGGGTGGCGTCGACGGTCTCGTCCACGTCTCCGAGCTGTCCTGGAAGCACATCGACCACCCGTCCGAGGTTGTCGAGGTCGGCCAGGAAGTCACCGTCGAGGTCCTCGACGTCGACATGGACCGCGAGCGTGTCTCCCTGTCGCTGAAGGCGACGCAGGAGGACCCGTGGCAGCAGTTCGCCCGTACGCACCAGATCGGTCAGGTCGTCCCGGGTAAGGTCACCAAGCTGGTTCCGTTCGGCGCGTTCGTCCGCGTGGACGAGGGCATCGAGGGTCTGGTCCACATCTCCGAGCTGGCCGAGCGCCACGTGGAGATCCCGGAGCAGGTCGTCCAGGTCAACGACGAGATCTTCGTCAAGGTCATCGACATCGACCTCGAGCGTCGCCGGATCTCGCTGTCCCTGAAGCAGGCCAACGAGTCCTTCGGTGCCGACCCGGCGTCGGTCGAGTTCGACCCGACCCTGTACGGCATGGCCGCGTCCTACGACGACCAGGGCAACTACATCTACCCCGAGGGCTTCGACCCCGAGACCAACGACTGGCTCGAGGGCTACGAGAAGCAGCGCGAGGCCTGGGAGAGCCAGTACGCCGAGGCGCAGGCTCGCTTCGAGCAGCACCAGGCTCAGGTCATCAAGAGCCGCGAGGCCGACGAGGCCGCTGCTGCCGAGGGCGCTGCCGCCCCGGCCGCCGGTGGCAACGCCGGTGCGGGCATCTCGGGTGGTTCCTACTCCTCGGAGTCGGACGAGACCTCCGGCGCCCTGGCGTCGGACGAGGCCCTGGCCGCGCTCCGCGAGAAGCTGGCCGGCGGCCAGAGCTGATCGCAGCGCGCATCGCACTCCGGTGTGAGCAGAGCTGACTGAGCACGACGGTGAGGCCCGTCCCCTTCGGGGGGCGGGCCTCACCGCGTTCACCGGCGTTCCCGGTGTTCCCGGCGTTCCCGGCGTTCCCGGTGTTCGGCACCCGGTGTTCCCGCCCGTCCCGTCCCTCCCCACCCGTCCCGCCCGTCGCGACGTGATCCATTGCGTTCCTGTGAAGGGGGCCAACTGGGGAATGACGGCGCCGCCTTGGACGTTCTTGGCAGAGAACGAGGCGAGGAGGAGTGGTGGCGGTGCTTGATCCACAGGGTTTGTACGAATGGGATGCCAAGGGTCTGGCGGTGGCCGACCTGGCGGTCGCCCAGGACTCGGCCGGGCTGGTCATGCTGTACCACTTCGAGGGGTACATCGACGCGGGAGAGGCCGGGGAGCAGATCGTCGAACGGCTGCTGGACACCCTGCCCCACCAGGTCGTCGCCCGCTTCGACGCGGACCGGCTCGTGGACTACCGGGCGCGCCGTCCGCTGCTGACCTTCCAGCGCGACCACTGGGCGGAGTTCGAGGAGCCCCGGCTGGAGGTCCGGCTGGTCCAGGACGCCACCGGAGCGCCGTTCCTGCTGCTGTCCGGCCCGGAGCCGGACGTGGAGTGGGAGCGCTTCGCCGTCGCCGTCCGGCAGATCGTCGAACGCCTCGGGGTCCGGCTCTCGGTCAACTTCCACGGCATCCCGATGGGCGTCCCGCACACCCGGCCCGTCGGCATCACCCCGCACGGCAACCGGACCGACCTCATGCCGGGCCACCGCAGCCCCTTCGACGAGGCCCAGGTGCCCGGCAGCGCCGAGTCCCTGGTGGAGTTCCGCCTGTCCCAGGCCGGACACGACGTGCTCGGCGTCGCCGCGCACGTCCCGCACTACGTGGCGCGCTCCCCGTACCCGGACGCGGCGCTGACGGTGCTGGAGGCGATCACGGCGGCGACCGGCCTGGTGCTGCCGGCCGTGGCGCACGCGCTGCGGACCGAGGCCCACCGTACGCAGACGGAGATCGACCGGCAGATCCGCGAGGGCGACGAGGAGCTGGTCGGCCTGGTGCAGGGGCTGGAGCACCAGTACGACGCCGCCGCCGGGGCCGAGACCCGGGGCAACATGATCGCCGAGCCGGCGGAACTGCCGTCGGCGGACGAGATCGGCCGCGAGTTCGAGCGGTTCCTGGCGGAGCGCGAGGGCGAGGGCTGAGTCCCCCGTCCCGGGGGCCCGGCCCCGCACGGCTGTGCGGGGGCCTAAGCTGCGGGGCATGTTGAAGGTAGGCCTGACGGGCGGAATCGGTGCCGGCAAGAGCGAGGTCTCGCGCCTGCTGGCGGGGTACGGGGCGATCGTCGTGGACGCCGATCGGATCGCACGCGAGGTCGTGGAGCCCGGTACGCCGGGGCTCGCGGCCGTCGTCGCCGCCTTCGGGGAAGACGTACTGACCCCCGAGGGCACGCTGGACCGGCCGAAGCTGGGATCCATCGTGTTCGCGGACCCGGAGAAGCTCCGTACGCTCAACGCGATCGTGCACCCGCTGGTCGGCGCCCGGTCCGCCGAGCTGGAGGCCGCCGCGGGCCCCGACGCCATCGTCGTGCACGACGTACCGCTGCTCACCGAGAACGGCCTCGCACCGCTCTACGACCTGGTCGTCGTGGTCGACGCGGCCCCGTCGACGCAGCTCACCCGGCTGACCGGGCTGCGCGCGATGGCCGAGGAGGAGGCCCGGGCGCGGATGGCCGCCCAGGCCACGCGCGACCAGCGGCTGGCGGTGGCCACCCTCGTGATCGACAACGACGGGCCGCTGGACGCGCTGGAGCCGCAGGTCCGCAAGGTGTGGGAAGAACTCACGGCGCGGGCGTCGGCGGCGCCGACGGCGGGCGACGGCGCCGCCTGACGTGTGCATGGAATACCGCGCGGGGCTCGGGCGTTGAAGGCGCCGGTAGAGGGAAGGATCCATACCGTGTCCGAGACCACGCGCCCCACGCCGTCCAGCCCGGAAACACACGTCATCGACTTCCGGGCGGCGGAGCAGCTGCTCGCTGCACGCGACCCCCGCGGTGCGGTCAAGCTCCTCGACTCGGTCGTGGCCGCCCACCCGGAGAACACGGCGGCCCGGCTGCTGCGCGCCCGGGCCTTCTTCGCCGCAGCCCAGCTGCGCCCGGCGCAGCTGGAGTTCGAGCTGGTGCTGGAGCGTGAGCCGGACAACGCCTTCGCCCACTTCGCGCTGGCCCGTACGCACGAGCGGGCGGGCCGGCCCGAGCAGGCGCGCAAGCACTTCCGGCTGGCCGCGGCCCTCGACCCGCAGCCGGAGTACCGGGCGGCGGCCCGCTTCGAGGAACAGGCCTGATCCGGAGGGACCGGCGCTCCACCCCTCAGCGACTTTCGGGCGGCTCGTACGGGGGGACGTCCCGGCCGGGCTGGTAGTGCGGGCCCTGCCGGATGTGGCGCACGATCATGAACAGGTCCACGCCGACGACGACCGCCAGCGCACCGCACGCCGCCGCCCATCCGGGACGGCCCGCCAGCGCGAAGGCGGCCGTGCCGGCGGCGGCCCAGACCAGCCCCCAGACGCCCAGCCAGAACCGCAGCCGCAGCGGACTGCGCGCTGTCACCGGCTCGTTTCCGGAACGCATGGCATCGCCTCTCCTGTCCATGGTCCCACTCGGCCGGCCAGTCCCGTCAGGGGTTGAGCCTGTTCACGGCCTTGGCGGTCGACTTCTTGAAGGCGGCGACCGGCGCCTGGGAGAGGTCGCCCATCTGCCCCCACTTGACGACGGTCACGGTGGAGCCGTCGCGCCCGATCCCGTAGAGGTGCACGCCCGGCTCGGACTCCGGGATCGAGGTGTGGACCCCGTAGACGTGCGCGCCCTCCTCGACGGGCAGGGTCCCGTAGTCCTGCCAGGACGCCGTGCCGCCCGGGGTCGTGCGCAGCCAGTCGGCGGCGCAGGTGGCGACCTTGCGCTCCAGCGTGCCGACGAGCTTGGCGGCCGCGGAGGGCGAGGCGGACCGTACGGAGACCTGCACGGCGCCGGTGTCGTACTCGGTGCCGAACGTGCGGTGCCAGCTGCCCGCCGCCGGAAGCACCCCGTCCAGGCAGAACGTCTCCGTCTCGGGCAGTCCCTTGGTGATCTCGCCCGCGTACCAGGGAGACGCGGGGTGCGGGGGCAGGTCGGTGCCGTGCAGGAATCCGGGCGCGGTGGCGGCCGCGGCGGAGGTCGAGGTGGTGAGGACGAGGGCGGCGGCCGCCGCGACCAGTGCGGTGGCGAGGGTGGCGGCGGTGTCGGTACGTCGGAACATGTCGGTTCTCCCCGTGGACGCTGCATCGGTGTGCCTGCCAAAGCTGTTCCCCGGCGGGGGCGCAGGGCCACGGTTCGGGGCGAAATCGGGACACTGGAACGCCCGTACGCCCTGTCACCTGGGGGAACACCCCAGGCATGGAACGGAGCCGTGGGACACGGACGGGGGACACCGTGAGTGAGGCCGAGGATTTCGCGCGGCGGATGCGGGAGCTGAAGGAGCGCGGCGGGCTGAGCTACGGCGTCCTCGCGCGCCGGCTGCACACGAGTACGTCGACCCTGCACCGGTACTGCAAGGGGGAGGCGCTGCCGGTGGAGTTCGCGGTGGTGGACCGCTTCGCGCGGGCCTGCGGGGCCTCGGCGGCGGAGGCGGTGGACCTGCACCGGGCCTGGCTGCTGGCGGACGCCCGGCGGCGCGCGGGGGCGCCCGCGCCGGACCCGGTACCCGCCGCCGGTGAGCCGGAGCCGGCCGTCGTGGAGCCGCAGTCGGCCGTCGTGGTGGGGCCGCCTGCCGTGGCGGGCCGGGGCACGGGGGCCGGACCGACGGCAACGGAATCCGGAGCGCGCTCGTCCTGGTACCGGCGCAGGGCGGTCGTGGTCGCGGCGGCGGGGCTGACGGCCGGGGCGGTGGCCGTGGCGCTGCTGGCGGTGACCGGCCCCGACCGGGGTGCGCCGCACGCCGGAGCGGGTACGCGGGCGGGGGCGGGCGCCGGCACGGGCGGACCCGGGGGCTCCGCCGCCGCCGCGGCGACCCCGTCCGCGCCGGGTGCCGCGCCGACGGATCCGCCGACCGGTCCGGCACGGCCTTCGGCGTCGTCCGGGGGACCGGCCACGGCGCCGGCCCAGACCTCCGCCCCACCGCCCGTGCCGCCCGGCCGGGCACCGGCGGCGCCCCTCAAGGCGGCAGTGCGGTCGCACGTGTGGGCCGCGGGCTGCGACCACGCCTACCTGGCCGCTCGGGGCCCCGGATCGGTGCCCCCGCCGCCCGTGCAGGCGGACGCGTCCGCCTGGGCGACGGCGCAGTCCGCCGTGCACGCCGGGAGCCAGATCGTGGAGGTCACCCTGCACGGCACGGGCGCGGGCGCGGTGGTCCTGGAGGGGCTGGAGGTGCGGGTGGGGGCGCGACGCACACCGCCCGCCTGGAACGTCTACCAGATGTCGCAGGGCTGCGGCGGGGGTCTCACCCCGGCCGTCTTCGCCGTCAACCTGGACGCGCCGCGCCCGCTGGCCCGCCCCGTCGCCGGGAACGACGCCGGGAACCGGCTTCCGGCCCCGGCCTTCCCGATGCGGGTCACGGCCGACGAGCCGGTCGTCCTGAGGGTGGAGGCCGTCACCACGGGCTGCGACTGTGACTGGTCCCTCGATCTGCGGTGGACCTCTCCGGCCGGGTCGGGCACCCTGCGCGTCGACGACGGCGGCCGCCCGCTGCGCACGAGCGCCGCCACCGGCCGGCCCGTCTACGGGTACGCCCTGGAACAGGGCCGCTGGGCCCGCTGAAACCGCAGGCCAGGGGCGATGTCAGTGGCCGCACCTAGACTCGTGGGCAAGGGGCCGGCAGGTCCGGGAGGACGAGCGTGAGGGAGGGGGACACCATGACAGCACAGGCCCAGACACAGGCGCAGACACAGTCACAGTCACAGGGGCAGACGCAGCCGCTGCGACAGCCGGAGTCGCTGAGACAGCTGCAGCCGCAGCCGCAGGCATCCGCGCTCCTGCGCCATGCCGCCGTCTTCCTGCCCGCCGCCGTCCCCCGGGAGGGGCGGGTCGCCTTCTGGTCGCCCGACGGCGACGCTCTGCCCGAAGCGGGCACGCCCGGTCCGCTCACCGTCGTACGGCCGCACGGCAGCGGGGTCCGCAGCCGGCCCGTGCCCGCGGTGACCTTCTCCGTCACCGACGCCCTGCCCCTGCTCGCGCGGGCCCCCCGCAGCCCCGTCGCGCACCCCGCCACCCGGGCCTGGGGCACCGCCGCCACGCAGGCCCTCACCCTGGCCGCACGCGGCCGGCTGCTCCCCGGGCTCACCCTCGAGGGCGTCGACGCCTGGCGCGCGGGTCCGCTCGACGCCGATGACATCGCCCACCTCCGGGCGGTCGCCGCCGCCCTGCCCCACGAGGGGCACGCGACGCCCCTCGCCGGGCGCCGCCCGCTCCAGCTGCCCGAGCCGGAGGCGCTGGTCCGCGCGTTCCTCGACGCCGTCGCCGACAGCCTGCCCCGCACCCCGGCGGCGCCCGTGGCGGCCGGGCGGCCGTTCGCCGCGCGGGAACCGCAGCAGGTGCCCGGGATACAGGAGTGGGCCGCCCGGGTCGCGGCCGGGGCCGACACAGGAGTCGGGCTCTCGCTCCGGCTCGACCTGTCCTCCTTCCGCCTCTTCGACGAGGCCGAGGGGGAGGAGACCCGGCGCGCCGGCGCCGCCGTCGTCCAGGTGCACAGCCTCGCCGATCCCACGCTCGTCACCGACGCCGGACAGCTGTGGGCCGGCACTGCGGGGGCCGGCTTCGGTCCCCGAGCCCGGATCGACGCCGTGCTCGCGCTGCGCCGGGCAGCGCGCGTCTGGCCGCCGCTGCTGCGGCTGCTGGACCAGCCCGTCCCCGACGCCCTCGCCCTGTCCGACCCGGAGCTGGAAGACCTGCTGGGGGTCGCCGCGAACCGGCTGGCCGCCGCCGGGGTCGTCGTCCACTGGCCGCGCGACCTGGCCCGTACGCTGTCCGCGACCGCTGTCGTACGGTCCACCGCGCCCGGGTCGGCCACCGACGGGACCGCCTTCTTCGACGCGGAACACCTCTTCGCCTTCTCCTGGGAACTGGCCCTCGGCGGTGACCGGCTCACCCCGGGGGAGATGGACGCCCTGGCACAGGCCCACCGGCCCGTCGTACGGCTGCGGGACCAGTGGGTGCGGGTCGACCCCGAGCTGGTGCGCAAGGCGCGCAAACGGGAGCTGGGCCTGCTGGACCCGGTGGACGCGCTGGCCACCGCCCTTTCGGGGACGGCCGAGGTCGACGGCGAGCCGGTCGAAGCGGTACCGGTGGGGGCGCTGGCCGCCCTGCGGGAACGGCTGACGGGCGAGTTCGCCCCGCTCCCGCAGCCCGCCGCGCTCCGGGCCACCCTGCGCGACTACCAGGCGCGCGGCCTGGCCTGGCTCGACCTGATGACCTCCCTCGGGCTCGGCGGCTGCCTCGCCGACGACATGGGCCTGGGCAAGACCGTCACGCTGATCGCGCTGCACCTGCACCGGGACCGCCGCGAGCCGACGCTCGTGGTGTGCCCCGCGTCCCTCCTGGGCAACTGGCAGCGGGAGATCGAGAAGTTCGCGCCCGGCACGCCCGTGCGCCGCTTCCACGGCGGCGGCCGCAGCACCGAGGACCTGACGTCCTGCGCGGGCGGGTTCGTGCTCACGACCTACGGGACGATGCGGGCCAGCGCCGCCCTCCTCGCCGAACAGCACTGGGGCATGGTCGTCGCCGACGAGGCGCAGCACGTGAAGAACCCCCACTCGGCGACCGCGAAGGCCCTGCGCACGATCCCGGCCCCGGCCAGGGTGGCGCTGACCGGCACCCCGGTGGAGAACAACCTCTCCGAGCTGTGGGCGCTGCTCGACTGGACCACGCCGGGGCTGCTGGGGCCGCTGACCACCTTCCGGGCCCGCCACGCCCGCCCCGTGGAGCACCAGCAGGAGGAGGACGGCGGCAACGAGGCGGCGGTCGCCCGGCTGGCCGCGCTCGTCCGGCCGTTCCTGCTGCGGCGCAAGAAGTCCGACCCTGGCATCGCGCCCGAGCTGCCGCCGAAGACCGAGACCGACCACCCGGTGTCCCTCACCCGGGAGCAGGCCTCCCTCTACCAGGCCGCGGTGGACGAGGCGATGGCCGTCATCGGGGAGAGCGAGGGCATCGAGAGACGCGGCATGATCATGAAGCTGCTGGCCTCGCTCAAGCAGATCTGCAACCACCCCGCGCAGTACCTGAAGGAGGAGCAGCCCCGCCTCCCGCACCGCTCGGGCAAGCTCGCCCTGCTCGACGAGCTGCTGGACACCATCGTCGCCGAGGGCGGTTCGGTGCTCGTGTTCACGCAGTACGTGACGATGGCCCGGCTCATCGAGCGGCACCT
>NZ_JBEZYV010000030.1:0-96227 GCF_040638905.1 Streptomyces virginiae
CAACCACTGATCCCATGGCAGACAGTCTCCCCGCGGGGACGGTCCGCGATCAAGGGCCGACGTCGTCTCTAGCTCAACCAAATGAGATGACTTCTTAGCTGCGAGGCGGTACATGACCTGCCTCAAGGTCACCTTGAGCGGCGCGTACCCGCCCACGATCTGCCGCGCCCGTTCCACGACGAGGGGCCACCGGATCCGTTCACGAGCCATACCGGTACATGTACCCCTCCGCGCGGCCGCCGGCCCCCGGACGGACAGACCTCTCCCCTCGGCTATCGCGAGGTAAGAGGTGTCGTGATCCGAAGGAGGCCTGTCCATGGGCTCTGACCTGCACGGATGGAAGATCACCGGATTCGGTGGGTCCCACCTCCGGTCACACCTGCGGTCCCCCGCCTAGTGCACCCCTGCAACCACCTGTGCACGCAACCTCCGGTGCAACCCCGATGCGGCCCGTGCGGTCTACGGGCGGGCCGGGCTCCCGGCACCATCCGATGGAGGTCGGGGAAGAGCCGGCATTCCTGGAAACCGGGCAGCTGTGGGAGATCGCGACCGAGCTTCGGCCGCTGCTGGAACAGACCGCCCGGACCGGCTCCACCACCACCTGGCCCCAGATCCACAAACGCCTACCGGGCCTGCCCCGCCTGCACGCCGACGACCAGTGCGTGCTCCTGTGGCCGGTCGACGAAGACGGCCGGAACGGGGAACCGCTCCTGTCCGCGCTCGTCACCGTCGGAGACCGCCAGATGCACCCCCGCTTCCCCGCCGTCGCCGAACAGCTCGGTTGGACGCCCCCGGCCGGCACCCGTCCACACGCCGCATGGAGCTACGAGGTCCTCAAGGCCCACCAGCACTGGCGCCATCGACGCTGACACGGCCGGGCCGCCAGCCCTGGGCAAGCCTTTGTTACGGGAGGCTTGCCCAGGTTCCCCTTGGGCTTGCCCAGACTTCGGTTTCCGCATCGGAACCACTGGCTGGACCATGGGCGGGCGCAGCTGTCTGGGGTCTCCTGACTAGCTCTCTGAGGGTTTCGCGGAGGGCGGCAGGGCCCATGTCGAGGAGCGCGTGCCGTCGGCCCTTGAGGAGCCGCAGGCGCAGTCGGTTCGTCCGGCTCCTGGCGGTCAAGGGTCGGCTCCGTCCTTGGTGCCGGGATCAGCCTGTCGATGGTGATGGCGAGTTCGACGCTGGCGATGCCGCGCGGCCTAAGACCGTGTCCTATGTGGTGAGGCGGACGAGTCGCTTGTAGCAGCAGATGGCTGCGGCGAGGCCGAGGAAGGCCAGGTAGTTGCGAGGATGTCGCTCGTAGCGGTGGTTGAGTCGGCGGTAGCCGGTCAGCCAAGACATGGTCCGCTCGATCACCCACCTGCGGCGGCCGAGGCGTTCGGAGGACTCGATGCCCTTGCGCGCGATGCGGACGCCGATGCGTTTCCCGCGGAGCCATTTCCGCAGTTCAGGTATGTCGTAGGCCTTGTCGGCATGCAGACGCTGGGGCTTGAAGTGTCGGCCGCGATGAGGGTCGTGTCTCGTTTGGTGACCGAGCACCATGGGCTTCAGGGCCTGGCTGTCCCAATCATGTTTGTCAAGGCGCCGGGGAGTGTGGTGGAGCCCGGGAAGTGATCCTGGCGCTCGTCCCTGCGGCGGGTGAGATCCTGAACGGATGAACGAGACATCCGCTGCTCTGGCGACCGCTCGGTGGCCGCTGACCGCGGCTGGGGAGACTGATTGGCTGCGGGACCTGGCCGGCGATGACGGGCTCACCGGCTTCATGCCGCCGGCACTGCCCGACGCCGCCTGGGTACTCCACTCCATGTACGAACACGAACTCGGACCCACCGACATGTCCTATGTCGCGTATCAACGAGCCGTGCTGAATGGCAGCGGGCCCGAGATCATCCCGGGCCTCGACCCCGCGGACCTGATCGAGGGGACGCCGGGCGAGCCCCGCGGCCCCCGTTGGCGCCGGCTGCGCTGGGCGGAGCTCTCGCGGCGGACCGGTGATCCAGTGGCGCCCGAGGGGCAGCTGCCCTGCCACCGCTCCTTCCCCTCGCTCCGGGAGCCGAGCGGATGGCCGGTCGGCATCGACGGGCCGTCCGAGGGCAGCTTGGACCGGACCGACTGGAACCGCCTGGTCGACATCCTCACCGAGCACAGCCCGCAGGGTGCCGAGACCCGCTGCCTGGCCTACTACAACCCGCTGTTGCAAAGGGCCGAGGACTTCGACAACCTGCACGTCCGGACCGGCACGCTCGCGGATGCCAAGGCGTTGTACGACCACCCGGAGGAGGACGGTTGGACCCCGTCCAACCTCTGGGCCCAGGACCGGTCCTGGGTCCTCTGCACGGACTACGACCTCTGGGCCACCAAGGTGGCGGGCCCTGCCCCGCTCGTCGAGGCCCTCCTGGACAACACGGAAATTGAGGCCCTCCGACTGCCTTGGGCCCTCTGATCCCGACCGGTGCGCGCCGCTTGATCAAGCGGTGAGGTCGGTCAGCAGGTCTCGCACCCGGTGGCTGATCACCGGCGTCCGGTTGCGTCCCCGCCGCTCGCCGCCCGACGTGCTGTCCTCCAGCCGGCCCTCCAGCGCGGTGAAGTCGCGTTCGACGGGGTCGGTACCGTCCCGGGACTGCTTGATCTGCAACCCCAGCTTCGCCCCGTCGACTCGCTCCGAAGCATCACTCCGTCATCCGCAGATCACCAAGATCACCGGCGTCTACGCCGCGCCCTATGACGTGGTGTCGCCGTCGTCGGAGGTGTCTTCCTTGCCCAGGACGAAGCAGGTTTTGGCGGCCCGGTCGAAGTCGTCGCCGTTGCCGGAGTCCGGCGATGCCCAGGTACACCCAGGCGTCAGTACCGGCTCCCGTCTCGTCCGCGGTCTCGATCTTCGCGCGGATCTGCGTGATGTCAGCCATCGGATTTTCCTTTCCTTCTTGATCGGTTCGGCAGCGCCGTGACAGCGCCGCACGGGTCACCCGGCCCCCGGGGAGGGTGCCGGACACTTGTGGGGGTGCTCAACGGCAGCTGGACGCGGCGGTCGCTGCCGCGACGGTCGAGGCCGGAGCGGTGCCGCCGGGGGGGGGTGCTGGCGGCGGCTGTGGTGACGGCCTGGTCCACGCCGACCCCGGCACGATGTACGTCGGTGAGGGTCCGGGCGACGTCGATCCCGGCGGCATCTAGGCGGCCCTTCGCGGCCGCGATGTATGTCACGGATGCCTCCGAGGCCGATCTGGCGGCGGCGGAGAAGTTGCCGAAGTCGTCGATCGAGGCGGAGTTCTACGCAACGCATCGAGCGCCAAGAACGGGGCTGGAGGAATAGCGCAAGTTTGGAATGACGCTCCGCGCCAGCTGGCGGGTACGGCTGGACCACCGAACGCCGCCGCCGCTACGCCAACGGCCTCGGCTCCGACGTCACCCTCGTCGGCGTCACCGCCCGCTCCAACCGCCAGAAGTCCGACCAGGACCCGGCCACCGGGATGCCCATGGACCAGGTCCACTGCCGCTACTCGGTGAATGGGTCGCCACCAAGCGCCGCTGGGTTCTCGCCGTCGACCCGGCCGAGCGGGAGCCCTCCTTCAGTACGCGGCGTCAGGATGCCGCCTCCGCCCCACGGTCAGGCCGGTCGGGGAGGGCCTGGATGCTGCCGACCGAGGCGGTGACCGGCGAGGTTTGACGGCAGCCGGACTTGCCCGCAGCCCGCAGCGCCACGGGGCTGAGAGCGGCCCTTCAGCGCAGCTCCCGCGGCGGCTCGGACTGTGCCAACTCGGCCCGAGGCATCGCGCCCCGGGGCCCCGTCAGGCGCCGTGTCTCGGGGAAAGGGTTGCTCCCTCGCGGGGCGTCCCAGGCCCGGGAGCGCCGAGAAGGTGCCAATCAGGCGGCCGGTCGCATCTTTTGCCTACGATGCGCAACCGTTCCGCCGCTCCTGCATGTCACACCTTGCAGGAGCGACAACTCCAATGACGACCAGGGGGAAACATGAAATCCACCCGTTCCGTCCTTACCACCACCGCATTCGCCGCCCTGGCCCTGGGGGCCACGACCGCGCTGGCGGCGCCCGCTACCGCCGCGCCCAACACCACGCCGCAGAAGGTCTGCGGAAGCGCATACAAGACCGTGAACTCGGTCGCCATCGGCTCGCTGGGCACCGTCTACCTGACGTACAACGCCTCGAACGGCAAGAACTGCGTCGCGACCATCCGCAACAACCCGGGTGCGGCCGTGGACATGGCCCTCTGGATCGAAGTTCCCGAAACCTGGGAGCGGGGCGAGGACTACGGCCGGTACACGTCGTACGCGGGCCCGGCCTACGTGTACGGCAAGGGCCACTGCGTCGACTGGGGCGGGGGCATCAGCAACGTGCACGTGCAGGTCTACAACTCCAACTGTGGCGCGCGCAAGGAGCACCGGGTCACCGAGGTCCGCTGACCCGAGCTCCTCCTGACCGCGACG
The DNA here is from genome assembly GCF_040638905.1 of Streptomyces virginiae. Classification (GTDB taxonomy): domain Bacteria; phylum Actinomycetota; class Actinomycetes; order Streptomycetales; family Streptomycetaceae; genus Streptomyces; species Streptomyces virginiae_B. Next base: position 4,441 of record NZ_JBEZYV010000030.1, read on the forward strand.
TTCCGTGCCGTCGTGCGGCCGTCGGGGGCAGGACCTGCGACCCGACGACCGCACGCGAACCGCCGCGGTCCGGCTCGCCCCGGCAGACTCGCCGAGTTCTGCCGGGGCGAGTCTGAGCCTTTCTCCATTTGGTTTGGTACGGACGCTGGTCGCGCCCACGCTTCCCAGACGGCCGACCCGCCCCACTTCTCCCTCCACCACCCCCACATCACCCATTCGAGTGACAGCAGGTGGCGGCTGTGCGATTCGGATGGCCGGGACACACTCGGACGGCGAGATTCCGCGCCAAAGAATTCCACTGCACCCGGATCCTCGCCGGGCCTCGTTCTTCTTTCCCGGGGTCCGGTGGCCTGACCCGGCGATACCGTGGGCACAGACGCCGAACGACTGCCCTGGAGCACACCGATGAGTCAAGAGCCGGCCCCCGCCAGCACGGTGCGGCAGCCACTGGAGCCCGCGGCCGCCGACGCGGTCCGCGCCTACGCCGCCAGGACCCGCGATAACGCCGACCGACTCGCCGCCGTCCTCGAGGACATCGCCGCCAACGGCCTGCCGTCGGTGGAGGAGTGCACGCCCTGGGAGGAACTGCGCGAGGCTCATCTCGCCCGCCTCGCCGCGCAGCGTCCGGCCGTCGCCTGATGGCCCCACGACGCGCCAGGATCGCGTTCAGCGACTCCGCCGCGAAGCAGCTCGAAGAGCTCACCACAGAGCGGGAGATCCACGCCCTGGACCGCGCCTTGGTCGCCATCTCCGTCGCCCGGGATCGGCGGGCCGATCCCGGGCGACGGCACCGGGCCCGAGCTGCGCCAGTACGCCGACGAGATCGAGAACGTCCGCGTCCTGTACTTCATCACTGCACTGCACGCCGTCGTCGTGGTCGCCTACATCGAAACCTGACCAGAACGACCGCGCTCACCTCCCCGAGCGCGGACGTCCTGCCGAGTGCGGACCCTGTGTGCCTGCCGTTACCTGTCCTGCGCGGTCAGGAGCAGGACCAGTGCCGGGGAGCGGGTGGTCCCGAGCACGGCGGCCACCGCTTCGGCGGTCATAACGTCGTCGCACAGCGCGCTGGCGGTCTCCCGGCCCACCCGGGCGGCGATCCGCTCCGGCACACCGGCGGCGCGCAGCGCGGCCGACGGCGCGTCCGCGGCGGTGGCGGTCAGCTGCCCGGCAGTCTCGACCAGGAGGGCGGCCAGCCGTTCGGACAGCGGCACGGCCGCATCGCGGACGACGGACAGGTGCGCGGTCCCGAAAGGTCGACGTCCGCCTCGTACAGGGGTCGGTCGCCGAATCGTGCCCCAGTCCAGCGGGTACTGAGCGGCGCTGCGCCATCCGCACGCGCACACCGCCCGGAAGGCCTCGGCGCGCGGACGGCGGGCCCGGCCGTCGTACGCCGACCAGGGCCTGGTCGACGGCACCTCCGAACCGCTCCCGGCATCAAGTACACCGGGCCGGCTCACCACCATCGACGAGTACACCCGCCGCGCCCGCGTGCGCGTCCCCGAAGTCCACCGTCCACCAGTCCCAATCCACCAGCACACCGCCCTCTCCCACATCCCTGCCCACAGGCCGACCGGATCCCGTCTGCGACCCTGCCCCACCCACGCAATCGCCCACACCCAGGCAGCCTCAACAACCAGCACAGTTGGGTACTGGCTTTGCTCATGGGAACGGCGGACAGCAGATGTTCACGACCTCCGGAGGCGCCGTTGTCTGGCACTGTTCGATTGCAGCAGCAGTACTCGCGCTTCAACCTCCGCGGGCGCCGAGCCAGCCGTTGCCGCCCCTCGGTGCCATCGAGCACGGTTGCGTGAGGCGGCCAGCGTCACGCAGGCCCGGAGCACAGCCGCGTGAAAGACGCCGCACATGGTGAAGAACCGGGCGAACCGCAACCACCAGGGCAATCCCGGGGACATATGAAAGGGCCCAGACCAGGCGGGGGGCTGGCCGGGGCGGGTCCCGGCCAGCGGGGGGGCTGGCCGGGGGCATTCGGGGCGGAGCCGCAAGGGCAGTCACTTCACAGCGGAACCCCGACTCCAGCCGGACGTTTCAGCGACGCTGGCGCCCACGCAGATGGGATGCGGGGCTTCTTCGGTCGCTGGCGCGAGGACTTGCCCAACGCCGCTCAGTTGTCCGGACCGCAGACCGTGCCGCCGGGCTGCTGGCGGGAGTACCGGACGATGGCTTCCTGCGAGGTCGATGGCGCGCTGCCGTCGGCGGGAGTGAGGGTGTAGAAGGCGATGATAGAACCCTCGGTGACGGCGTCCAGGACGCCGTCCCAGGGGATGGTGTAGCTGACGGATGTGGTGTCAGCGGTGACTGTTACGACGCCCTGGATCTGCGCGGCCAAGGTCTGCCCGGCGGTGTCGCTGCAGACCATGACGTCGAAAGTGACCTTGTCGCCGGTCGTGAACGGTATTTGGTCCACCACCACGAGCACGCCATTCCAGGGCTTCTGCAGGCAGTTGATCCACCCGGGGGGGGCTCCTCAAAGGGAAACTCCGGGAAGTCGAGTTCGATCGACGTGAAGGCTCCTGGTTGTCGAAGGGTGGCCAGAGGTCGGGCTCCCGCAGCACTGATCATCAAGCTTCCAGTGGTTGTGGACCGGGGCCGCCGCGACACATCTCGAAGACACCACACCCGGTAGGATTAAATCCAACAGGTAGATGGGGTTAATTTCGCTAGGGTTCGCGGTGGAGGTGGGCCATGCCGAGCCAGGAAGAACTGTTCGACGCGGTGGACGCGCTGCTGGAGGGCGAGCCGCGGTTGCCGTCTCCGGCGGAGCGGGCGCGGCTGCGTGAGGCGGCCGGTGTCACGCAGGCCCGGCTCGCGGCCGCGTTGAAGTCGACGCCGCAGACGGTGAAGAACTGGGAGAACGGCCGCTCCGAGCCGCGCCCGCCGCGGCTTCAGGCCTACCTGCGGCTGCTGGACGGCTGGGCCGAGCGGTACCCCGCACCGGCCGCCTCCGAGTGCACGCCCGAATCCGTGCCCGCGCCCGCTCCGGCCACGGTTCCGGAGGCGCTCACCGGCCCCGTGGAGCAACCCGCCGAACCCGCCGCTGCGCCGGATCCGGTCGCAAAGGCGCCGGTGGACGTGGCCGGACCGTCTGCGACGCCGCGCCGCCCGGCGAGGAAAGCCGCCCCGGTGGCGGCCGCCGACCTGCGGTTCCCGCACGGGCCGCTCGTGGTCCTGGACGGCGACGGGAGCGCGTACGGCGTCGACGGGATCGTGCTGGACTGCCCGGCCACCAACGTCCCGGAGTTGGTGGAGTGGACGCTGAAGGAGTCCGGGCTCGGCACACCGCGGCTGAACCGCAACGGCAAGGACTCCGACCCACTGGTCGTCCTCACCGCGGCAGCCGCGGTGAAGCTGGGGCTGCCCGAGCGTCTGGAGGGCCACGAGCAGCGCCGCTCTCTGCGGTTGCCCGACGACCACCCGGTCGTCAAGCAGCTCGCGAAGGCGAAATGGAAGCTCACCAAGCGCGGCTTCGGGCCGTGGGCTCGCATCTACCGGCCGGCGCAGGCCGGGCAGCGGCAGTGCGTGCAGCTCGCGATCCTGTCCTGGGACGCGCTCGATGCCCGGGCCTGGCCGGGGGTGGCGGCGATGGAGCCTGCCGAGGTCGCCCGCGTGCTGGGTACGTACGCGGCCCGGGTGATCACCCCGCGCGGCTCGACCGCCACCTCCGGGCTGGAGCTGATGACCGCGTTGCGGCCGCCGACCCGCGCCGTGAAGAACGAGACCACCGGCGAGTGGGAGCCCGCCTACAACCCGGGCTCGCTCGGCACCGAGCCGATGGATCCGGCCCCGCCGGAAGCCCCGCAGGAGCACCCGGCCGCGCAGGGCTGGACCGGCGGCTTCCTCGACGAGGAGGCCTACCAGTGGGTGCGCGAGGTGGACCTGCTCACGGATGAGGAGTGTCTGCTGCCGTACGCGGTCGGCCTGGACCTGAACACCGCGTTCCTCGCCGCGGCCGCGCGCCTGGTCGTCGGCCTGTCCGCACCCGACCACTTCCACGCGCCGAAGTTCGACAAGAAGATCCCCGGCTCCTGGCTGGTCGACCTGTCCGGGATCGAGCTGGACCCGCGGCTGCCGTCGCCGTTCACCCCGTCCGGGCAGCGGCCCGAGGGGCCGGCCTGGTACCAGACCCACACCGTCGCCTACGCCCAGGAACTCGGCTTCGACGTCGCCCCGATCGAGGCGTTCCTGCGCCGGGAGACGGGCGCGTATCTGGATCCGTGGCACGACCGCCTCAAGACCGCCTACGCCGACACCCTCGCCGACCTCGGCGTCACGCCGGATCTGGACGACCGGCAGTTCCTCGCCGCCATGGAACACCACAAGCAGGTCGACCCGGGGATGGCGGCGGTGCTGGCCGCGATCAAGGCGACCGTCAAGGGCGGCATCGGCAAGCTCCGCGAGCGCCCCCAGGGACGGCACTACCGCGACGGGGAGCGGTGGGCGGCGCTGGAGCGGCCGACATGGCGGCCCGACATCCGGGCCGCGGTCATCTCCAAGGCGCGGGTCAACATGCACCGCAAGATGGCCAACACCGCGAAGGCCACCGGCCACTACCCGCTCGGCGTTCTGTCCGACTGCGTCGTCTACGCCAGCCCCGGACCCTCCCCGCTCGACTTCCTGCCGTACACCACTTCCGGCAAGCCGCTCCCGGGTGCGTTCCGCCTCGGGACGACGCCGGGTCTCGCGAAGGTCGAAGGTGTGCAGGAGATGGCGTGGGCCGTTGACCTCATTGAGAAGGGTCTGAACCCGGCCCGTCACATCAAGGGCGGCGACGCTGTCACGGACGAAGGAGAGTAGCCGTGGGGGACATCGATGACGCTCTGGAGCGCGCGGGCCGCGAGACGTTCACGCGGGAGCCGCCCAAGACGCTGAAGGGCCGCATCAACTTCCTGATGAGCAAGCTGAAGACCACCAAGGCCGTCGCCGCGGAACTCGGCGTCAGCCAGCGCTCGATCGAGCGCTACCGCACCGGCGAACGCAAGACCCCGCCCAAAGCGATCACCAACCGCATCGACGCCGCCGTGCGCGCACGCTGGCAGCCCGTGGTGCGCAACCGCCGACGGAAGGAAGCCGCCACCCGCACCGGCATCACCATCGAGACCCGCGCCCGCTTCGGATACACCGCACCGATCGGCACCACCGACGACGGCCGCATGCGCCGCCTCACCGTCCACCTCCCGCCCGCCTACGCACAGCGCCTCTTCGACGCCCAGCAGCACGGCGCCCCCGATCCTGAACTCCGCGCGATCGTCGCCGAAGGCCTCCAGGACATCTACTTCAAAGACGGCGGAACCCGCGCCGACCAGCTCGAAGTCGAATTCACCGACATCGACTACATCGACGTGTCGTTCTAGACGGCCAACGTCCACCCGGAGCAGGCGCACCCCTCCCGGGAATACGCGAGGGCGGCGGTCACCGTGCTGGTGACCGCCGCCCGTCGTTTCCTGCCCCGGGGCGGGGTATGGTCCCGCTGCCTCACCGCCGTCCGCAAGCCCGCCCCGCCGGACACGGGGCCGGTGCGCGCAGCGGCATGGCTGCGTCGGAGCACTGCCGCTAGGTCCTGTCCGGCCGATCTTGGGTTGTGGGAGGATACGGTCCATGACTTGCACTCGAAGGGGCCGTGCCTCGTAGAACACCAGCTTCACTTCGGCCGCGGGAACGCGGCTGGGGTAGACCCTGGGTGCGGTATCGCGATGTCCCAGGTCTGTCGGGAGCGGCGAATGCCGCTGTCCGTTTGCTCGAACGGGAGCGATTGTCTCCGGGCATCGTGGCGGTGGCGCTGAGCATGTGGTCCGTGCGCGCCCACGGCACGAGGCGCCGATGGAGGCAACGGGAGGCGGAGTTCACCTGCCCTTGCTGCGGCGAGGGGTGGGCCCGGGACAAGCTGCAAGATGCTCTGTTCATGCTTCCGCCAAGGGCCGCCAGCGAACTTCGGGTGCAGGTCGAGCGCCTGGACGCGGTACTCCTCGGGCGAACGCATCACGAGCCGATGTCAGACCCCGAGTTGCCGTGGTGGCATCGCAGGGTGTTGACCGTACCCATGTCGCTCACTGGTTCGTTGGCTCTTGCGTGACTGGTCGGGGGGATCTGACAGAGGCGGAATGGCGACGTCTGAAGCCGCTCCTGCCCATGGGCAACAACCGCTGCGGGCGGTGGCGCGATCACCGCCAGGTGGTCAACGGCATCCTGCACCGGGTGCGAACTGGGGTGCAGTGGCGTGCCTGCCGGAACACTACGGGCCGTGGAAGACCGTCTACGAGCGCCACCGGCGCTGGTCGGCCGACGGAACCTGGGAACGCCTACCCAGCAGGTGCAGGCCCAGGTCGATGCCGCCGGTGGGATCGGCTGGGACGTCTCGGTTGATTCCACCTCGATCCGTGCCCACCAGCATGCGGCCGGCGCGCGGAAAGCTCCGCCGCCCGCCGCGTCAAAAGGGGCGGCCGCGATGGCACACCAGAGCGGAAGACCGTGGGCGACGGCCACTACAAGGGCCAGCACCACGGCGACCACTGACACACACCAGGCCCTGGACCCGGCGCGCTTCGCGCCGTCACCCCAGACCGCCGTGTGAACCAGCCGCAGCACACAGTACGAAATCGGCCTCCCCTTCCTTCCCCAGGGGAGGCCGCATCGTGCCGGGCTGCGCGCTGCAGTCTCCGCAGTACGAAACGGCTCCGCCCTTTCTATCCGCCGGATGCCCAGGCGGCCGCCGTGTCCGCTGCGACGGGAGATTTTCGGCCGCGCCTTCGGCACCGCCAACCTGCTGGAATTCCTGCGGCGGGCCGGCCTGGACCGCGACGTCGTCCGCCTGGATGATCCGCTGCTGATCGAGTGGCGCGGCGGCGGACCCGCCGTCTGGAGTCCCGACTCCGGCGAGGCATGAGAGCAGCAGTGCGGGCCGCCACCCGGTACAGATGCTGTGGGCGAATTGCCTACCCGCTGTCCGACCGCGTCTCACTTCGGGGAGAGCCCGTGCCGTGGCGAGGTTCATCCCCATGGGTGAGGTGCAGGAAGGATGGCGGATTTTCGCCTCAGTGGGAGGAAATGATCAAGTGCCGGAGTCTCCTCGATTGGGCTGCGGCCGGGGCGTCAGGATCGCGCCTTGGTACCGGATGAAGGAGTGGAACCGATGGCAACAGGCACTGTGAAGTGGTTCAACGCCGACAAGGGGTATGGCTTCATCAGCCAGGACGATGGCGGCGCAGATGTGTTCGTGCACTTCGCAGCCATCCAGACCAACGGATACAGGAGCTTGGAAGAGAACCAGCGGGTGGAGTTCGAGGTCACCCAGGGGCAGAAGGGTCCGCAAGCAGAAATGGTCCGCCCCTTGTAACCCCCTCTCCGTTCTGACTGCGCTCTGTACCCCCGCGATGGCCAGTGGGAGCAGAGCGCAGTCCCAGCATCCCCGGTGGGTGGCGACCCTCACTGCTGCGAGGGGCGAGTGGCACGGCAAGCTGACCGCCGCCAGGCCCCGGGCCGGGCCCCCATGGCGCCGCCACCGACTGCCATGGGAACCGGGTGGTGCGCAGTGTGTGCGGGCAGCGGAGCGGCTCCGCCCTCGTAGAGGGGGAGCCGCTCTTGTCGTATGCCGTCGGAGGGGTGGGTCAGGCGTGGCTGTGGTGGCGCTTGTTGCCCGTGACCAGCCGGTAGACGGCGAGGAGGATAACCGAGCCGATGATGGCAGCGATCCAGGTGGAGAGGTCGAAGAAGCCGTCGATGGAGTCGACGCCGAAGATGACCTTGCCGAGGAAACCGCCGAGCAGGCCGCCCGCGACGCCGATGAGCATCGTGATGATGATTCCGCCCGGGTCCTTGCCCGGCATGAGCGCCTTGGCGATGAGGCCCGCGAGCAGTCCTATGAGAATCCAAGCCACAATGCCCATGACGCGTCTCCTACCTCGATGTATAAGGCTGCTGTCAGCGATCGTCTGCACCACGACAGCGTTTTCAAACGCCCCACCCTTCGAGCAGACCGGGGGCGGAACCAAGGGCACCGAGGCCAAGCTGGCGGCACTCGGGAAGTGTCAGGTGATTCGGGCGTCTGCCTCGGTCGGCCGACAGCGCGGGTGGCGCCTCGCTCGTTGTGCGGGGGTGGATGACGAACCGAGAGTTGTGGACCAGCTGCCGTACGAGGCGGGGCAGCAGCGCCGGGAGCTGAGGTCCCACATGGAGACTGCCCTCGCCCGGCGCCTGGGGGTCATGGCCAAGCCATCGGCGTGGCCCGCTCCGGCGGGACCAAGCCGTGCGACGGATGGTGGCGGGTCCTAGGCTGCGGCGCCCATGGCCGCTCCCACGATCGGGGCGGGCACTCTGGTTGCAGCGGCCAGGCGGTGCTCTGTGGCCTGCTTCGAACCGGCTTCGCGGATTGTGTGACCTCTCGCCCGCCTGGTTCGACACCCGGAGAGCCCACCCGGATGGGGCGGCATGGCCAGCACGGCGACGGCCAGGGGGTGAGGGTATGAACGCGCACCCACCCAACAACGGGACCTGCGACTCCACAGGTGGGCGCGGGGCCAGTGCCACGGGTCACCCACCAGGGCCGCCGGCCACCGCGGCCGCCGCCCGCGACCAAGTCAGTGCCCTGCTGCAGCGCGCGGGCATCAGCCTCGACAGCGTCATCGCCGCGGACACGCTCCTGGTCACCTCTGAACTGGTCACCAACGCGATCCGCCACGGCAGCGGCATCACCACCTTCCACAGCGACATCACCGACGGCACCCTCCACGTGAGCGTCGGGGACAACAACCCACGCGGCCCCGCAGCCCGCACCGTCACCCCCGGCGAGCCGGGCGGCTACGGATGGCCACTAATCCAACGACTCGCCCAGCACATCCACATCACCAGCCACCGGCAGGGCAAGACCATCACAGCCAGCCTGCGCCTGACCTGACCCCACCCGGTCACAGCTCCCCGGATTCTCCACCCGCACGCCACCCAGCCACGTCAGCGGCAGTGGAAGAGGGGGCGGCCCGGTGGTACTGCCGCCAGAGCCTTCTGGTCACCGGGCCTCGCCCGCGCACGCCTGATCGGCACGGACTGCGCCCGACCCTAACCGCGACCCGCCGACGCCCCACACCGAAAGCACAAGTTTCCCCGTACCGCGTGACCGCCCCCGGGGCCAGGGCCGACTCCCACCCTGCCCCACTCCCCTCCCATAGACGCAAAGTACGCAGCCGCACCTCCAGGCCAGACACCCTCGCCCCTACTTCGGCAGCACGGCCACCGGGCCGCTTTCCACCGCCTCCCGGTAGACCATCCCCCACTCCTCGTCGCGGTGATGCTTGCGGCGACGAGGCGGGGCCGCTTCCGGCCGCAGCGGAACCGTGCGGCCGATGGGGCGGAGGCGGTCGTGGGTGTCGTGGCGGCCCAGGAGGAGGATTGGCGCAGAACCCTGCTGGACGCGCCGGAGGCCGGGATGGTGTGGGAGCCCGGCGAAGAGGCGTGGGAGAACAAGCTCGCCGCGCTCCGCTCCTACCGGCGGGCCACCGGACACCTCGCGCCCCGGCAGGACGCCATGTGGGGGCGAGGACGACGAAATGGTGCCCGTCGGCCAGCACATGGCCAACCTCCGGCGAAAGGGCGCCAAGAACGGCCTGGGCAAGGACCCCGAGCGGCGCAGCTGACCGCGGTCGACGAGGACTGGGGCTGCCCCTGGCCTCTCGACTGGCAACGCCACTACCGCGTCCTGGCGGACCTGGTCGACGCCGACGGCCACCTGCCCGACAGCGCACCCGGCGTGCTGATGGACGGCGACGACGTCGGCAAGTGGCTCCAGCAGCAGAAGCAGCCGGCCATCTGGGCTCCGCTACTGCCCGAGCAGCAGGAGCGGCTAACCACGCTGGGCGTACAGCCCGACCAGGCGCCCGCTCCCGCCCCCGCAGCCAGTCGCGGGGCGAAGGGGCCGAGCAAGGCGCAGCAGGCGTTCCAGCGGGGCCTGGAGGCCCTCACCCAGTGGGTGGCCGGGAAGGCGCCCACCGACCGGTCCCCAGGGCCCACGGGGAGGAGATCGCGGTCGAGGGCGAGGCAGAGCCGGTGATCGTGAAGCTCGGCGTATGGGTCTCCAACACCAAGAGCCGACGCGGCAAGCTCACCGCCGACCAGCTCGCCGCTAGAGGGCTTCGAAGGACAACCGGCCGGCTGCGGTGTCCCAGACGACGAGCTCGCCATCGAGGACCAGGCCGTCCGGCAGCTGCTCGGCGGTCGCGACCAGGTCGGGGAACCGGTCCTGGACCAGGGAGCCGCGCCGGGTCTGCAGGAGCAGCCGGCCGCCCGGGCTGGCGGGGGTGAAGAGGATCGCGCGGTGGCCGTCGAATTTCTGCTCCGCCGCGAAGCCGCTCGCCAAGACGCCGGAGCCGGGGACGTGCTCGGCGGCCTGGGCGAGCATCGGCTCGAAGGGCGGGGTGAGAACCACTCGGGGATGGCCTCCTTACCGGCGTTCCGGGCCTGGCACCCGACAGCGTGCCCCAGCCAGGCATGTACGGCGCATGGATACGGCCAGAGGACCCTGCCGAGTCAGGCTCCGGGGTGGGCCGGCTTCTGCTGCGCCTCCACAAGCCGGACCCCGTGCTCCAGGCAGAGCGAATTCCCCGACCCCATATTGGCAGCATGTTCGGTCAGTTGACTGCACCAACTTGTCGATCAACTCGACTCGATAGTCGCCTGCCAACGCACCGATCTCATGCTGAAACGATCAGTTAGCCGATCGCGGGCGCCGGTCCGTAAACAGCCCGCGGGCGATGCCGGCGGTCAGCTGTGTCGGGCCGCAAAGGCCGCGGTGGAGGTGTCGTCCAGGTCCACGCAGCATCCGTAGCGCCAGTAGACGTAGTAGTGCGGGCTGGCGAGTTGACGCCGACAGGTGGCACACACGACTTGCTGGTGGGGATTGGCGCGGATGACGGCCGTGTCCTTCAGGTTGAAGACCGCTCGGGTGGCGTCCAATCCGTGCTCTTCGATTCCCTGCTGCACAAATTCGAACGCGCCGTACGGGTGTCCGTTGGGGCACTTGATCCGGTTGGAGTAGGCCGAGCCGCTCACCTCGGTTCCGAGTGCGGTTCGGATCCGGGCCATTTCCTCGTCCGACACCGGCTCGAGTCCCATGTGCTTCATCCGCTGAGGGGTCCAGTACCACGCATTGACGGCGGAGAACTGAGAGGGGGTCAGGTAGAAGGTGGCGGTTCTGCCGCTCTTCACGGTGGCCTTCACGACGTCGACGATGACGCTGTCCTCGGCCGTCATGACGGCCCTGCCGCCGCTTACGACCGACTCGATACCGGCCAGCGAGGACTTGTCCATGGGTGCATCACTCCGAAGCAAGCAGCGGCGGGTTGGAATACCCGGCAGAGGCTTCTGTCGCTGTGATGCTCCGTCAGTCCATCGCACCCTGCAAGCAGGGGCAACCATTCGCGTTTCGAACCTCTGTGCGTATCGGTCTCTCAGGCCTGGGCCTCCAGGAGGTGGCGAGGGGTGTTGCGTGCCGGCACGGATCGGTCCTCGGGCACGGCGATCACTTGGCCATGCCCTGCCCCGCTCGCCGATCCAGCTTAGGCGCCTGATGTGGCCGTACATCGCCATAAGCAGAAAGCTCGTCACGCGCTTGGGCGGTACGCCCACCACGATTGAGAACCACGTCACCAACGGTTCGGTCAGCGGCTCCCATGAGTCTGGCCGCAACCGGGGTTCCGTATCCGGTCGCACGAAGGGGCCACCCCGCTGCTCCGGACCTTCGCCGGTCGACCAGGCCCAGCGCGGGAGCAAGCACCATGTGATCGATCACACAGCTGAACATGCTCTTCGGCACGAGCTGACCCGGGGCCCGGTCCGCGCACGGCCGGGCGCACCGGGGGCGGAGGCCGGACCGGCGGCCGCCCCCGGATCCCAAAAGCGGGAAGGGACACGGCGGAGGGAACACCTCCGCTGCCCTCTCCCCGGGCGAAGACCGCTCCCCGGCTGCCCCGACCGGCCGTCCGACAGGAGAACCGCCGTGCCCCTCCCGTCCCATCGCACCCGCACTTCCACCCGCGCACACCGCCTCGCCGGCACCCTCACCGCCGCCCTCCTGGCGTTGCTGTCGGCCGGGGCCGTGGCCGCTGTCCATGAGGGCCGCGCGCCCGGGCCCATACCTGAGCGCAGCTGGAGTCCCTGGACCGACAGGAGGATCGGAGGCTGGTCGACGCCCACACGGGTCAACACTCTTGCCATGACTTCCGCTTGGGCTTCGATGGCAGCGTCGCTCGGGAGCGGGCGCCCGGCGGGTTCGGGCTGGCTGTGAACCGTCCGAGTGACGGGGCACCGCTCCGGGACGGGGCGGTGTTGATGGCGGCGGTTGGGGTGGGCTACGCGGCGCTTCGGCGGTGAGCACCATCGGGGCCCCGGCGGGGACGGGGCCTCGAAGACACGTTCTCGGACAGTGTCTACGGTGCAGCGTGCACGTGACCTCGCTGGTCTCGCACCTGTCAGCGATGGCCCGCAGCACGTCGTTCACCGCCTCATCGACGGTAAGGCTCCGATGGTGCTGATCATGCAGGCCGATGCACCGTTCAGGGACTCACTGCCTTTTCGAGGGATCGTCGATGTTCACGACAACTCCTAGGACGACGGGGCCGGGGCGTCTCCGCGAGGAGCCGTCCTAGGGCCTGTATCGAAAGTGGATCTTTCTCCATGAATGATCTTCGTTCATGGGGCGGGGTGATCTCACTGATGAACAGTGGGCGGTGTTGGAGCCGTTGTTGCCGACGGGGACGAAGGCGGGGCGGCCGCCTGTCTGGTCCCGGCGGCAGTTGATCGACGGCATACGGTTCCGGGTCCGAACGGGCGTTCCGTGGCGGGACGTGCCCGTCGAGTACGGCCCGTGGGGCAGGATCTACGACTTGTTCCGCCGATGGCAGCGAAACGGCACCTGGCACCGGGTCTTCAGCCGGCTCCAGTCCCTGGCCGATGCGAAGGGTGCGATCGTGTGGGATCTGAGCGTCGATTCCACGGTGTGCCGCGCCCATCAGCACGCGGCTGGAGCCCGGAAGCAGGGTGATCTTCAGAAGGAACCGCCGGGTGGTGTCTTCACCGAGCCCCGTGATCATGGACTGGGACGCTCGCGCGGCGGGTTCACCACCAAGGTGCACCTGGCCGTCGAGCAGGGCCAGAAGCCCATGTCGATCGTGGTAACGGCCGGGCAGCGCGGCGACTCGCCGCAGTTCGAACCCGTGCTGAGGAAGGTCCGCGTGCCCCGCATCGGGCCGGGCCGGCCGCACGTCCGTCCTGATCGGGTGCGTGCTGATAAGGCGTACGCCTCCCGCAAGAACCGCGCTTACCTGCGTCGCCGAGGGATCCGCTGCACCATCCCGGACAAGGTCGACCAGGCGCGTCACCGCAAGCAGCGCGGCTCTCGCGGTGGCCGGCCGCCGAAGTTCGACCCAGTCGACTACCGTGAGCGCCACGCGGTCGAGTGTGGGATCAACCGCCTCAAGAGGTACCGCGCCGTCGCCACGCGGTACGACAAGCTAGCGGTCCGCTACGAGGCGACCGTCCTCATAGCGGCCATCGGCGAATGGCTGTGACCAGCACACATCAAGCGCGTCCAAAACAAGCCCGCAGGCGTGGAGGTGCTCTCACTCCACGGCAGCATTGAGGAGAATCTGCGCCAGCTCGCGCGGCTGGGAGAACATCGGCCAATGGCCGGTGTCCATCTTGACCAGCCGCCAGCGCTTGCTGTTCAGCAGCTCGGCCACATCTTCGTCGGGCTCGGCGTCTTCAGGCTCGGCCCCTGGCATCACGCACAGGATGTATGTCGCCGGAAGTTCACCGAGCGGCCGCGACAGCACAGCGGGCTCGGTCAGCGTGGCACCTGGGTGAGGCGTCGAGCCACGCACGAGGCGTGCGATCTGCTCATCGGTGAGACCCTCGCCGTCGTAATGAGCAGCTGGCGCGAGCGGCCAAAACCCTCCGCTCTCGGCGATCGATGCCTCCACTGCCGCCCCGCCGTCCGGCCAGGCGGAGACAAACGACTCGCCGTCAGTTGGAACACTTGAGTCGACGAATACTACGCGGGCCAGTCGGTCACCGATCCGCTCCGCGGCCTGACCTACCGGGATGCCCGAGTAGCTGTGACCCACCAGGACTACGTCACGCAGACCCTGGCGTTCTACCTCGGCGACGATGTCCTGGACGTGAGTCGCTTGCCCCGCCGGTACACCCCGCTTGTCAGCAAGACCGGACAGCGTCAACGGATAGACGCCGTGGCCAGCCGCACGCAAATACGGCACCACCTCGCCCCACGCCCACGCCCCGAGCCGTGCACCTGCAACCAGCACGAAATTCACCATGCCCGCACCGTAGCCGGGCAGCCTGACGATCTCCTAGAAAGTACTTTCGATACAGGCCCTAGCGGCGCACGTGGATGGTCACCTGGATCGCGCTGGTACCCAGCGCTCCAGCGCCGATGACGGCCACAGCGGTGGCCGCCTCGGCGTGGCCAGCTGCGGCCAGTACCGCGGTGACCCCGATGGCGGCGAGCGCCGTGGCACCGCTCAGCCACCTGAGCATGGGCGCACGGAGCTGCGGACCTTGGGACCCGGCAGGGCCTGGGGTACGGTCGACTGACGTCATGTGCCTTGTTCTCCTCACAGCAGGACGGGACGCCCGACGTCAGACGCGAGGGAGACCCCGCGAGGCCAGCCCTAGGAAGCAAGGGCCTCGCATCGGTCTCCCTTCGTCATCTCCGAAGGGCTGTACGGGCGTTGACCACGATACGACCCCGTGTTGACAGAATCGGGGCACCGCCTAGTACGGGCACCTCCCCCGGCACCAAACCCGGCCCCTGTGGAAGCACTCTCATACCAAAACGCAGTAGATCCGATGCAACACGGACACGCGCAGGTCACAGTGTTGGAGATCGCCACTGCCCCACGCACATCCCGTGATGGACATCACAGGGGGGCGGGCATGAGTCGGCACGCCCATGGCCGAGACCAACTGTCGAAACTGCCAGGTTTCCGCAGGTCAGAGGCCGCCATTGCTAAGACCGTGTCCTATGTGGTGAGGCGGACGAGGCGTTTGTAGCAGCAGATGGCGGCGGCGAAGCCGAGGAAGGCCAGGTAGTTGCGGGGATGACGCTCGTAGCGGTGGTTGAGCCGGCGGTAGCCGGTCAGCCAGGACATGGTCCGCTCGATCACCCACCGACGGCGGCCGAGCCGCTCGGAGGACTCGATGCCCTTGCGGGCGATGCGGACGCCGATGCGCTTGCCGCGCAGCCATTTTCGCAGTTCAGGTATGTCGTATGCCTTGTCTGCGTGCAGGCGTTGGGGTTTGAAGTAGCGGCCGCGGTGGGGGTCGTGTCTCGTTTGGTGACCGAGCACCATCGGCTTCAAGGCCTGGCTGTCGTGGGTGTTGCCCGCGGTGACGCCGACGACGAGGGGCAGCCCGTTCGCGTCCGACAAGACGTGCATCTTGGAACCCGGCTTGCCCCGGTCCACGGGGCTCGGACCTGTGAGTTCGCCCCGTTACCTTCTTCGTGGCCCCGCAACGGGGTTCCCGGTCTCCGGGTCCGGTATGACTTGAGCCCCTTGTCGATCATGGTCGAAAAAGTGGTGTCACCGGGCCTGGAGGCATTGGCAGACCGCTGATCAGGGGCATGACCGCTCACCTTGCTCGTCGAGGTGAAACAGGCCTTCTGTTCGAACGCGCCGTCACCGCCACCAAGGACGCCGGCTGGCCCTGGTCGTTCGCGTACGCCTCCCGACGCGCCGCCGTCCATGCCGACGCCCCAGAGTCCCAGGCCTCGGCGAGCGGGACCATGTGGTCGATGTCGAGCGCACCGGCCGGCGTCACCTCCCGTTCGTCGTAGTACGACCACCACACGCCGCCGGTCAGGGTGCAGCCCGGCCCGATCTCCGGGTACACGACCGCCTCGGCCAGGAGCACCTCGGCGCGGGTGTTGCAGCCGTCGGCCGGGACGTCGCCGGCATTCCAGTGCTTGAAGGAGGTCCGCTGGTAGCCGGTCCGGTCCTCCACCGCCAGCGGCAGCGCGGATACCGCGACCCCGATCGGCAACACCTGGGGCACGGCAGCAGCCGGAGCCGGGGCGGCGGGTTGTGCGGCCGCGTGCGCGGCCGTGGGCAGAGACAGGGTCAGGGCGAGAGCAGCGGCGACCGCGGCAGCGGACCGCGTCATGATCATCATGAGCCGGTTGTACCGGCCGCCGCACCGTCAGCAACAGGTCAGCCCGGCCCGGTTCACCCGCCCGAGCACGCCGGTTCACCGGCGAAACGCCACTGCACCCGACCCCCGCCCGGTCAGCTGGCGGCCGCCGCCGGACCCTCGCCGAACCCGGGTACGTCCTCGAGCCCCACGTCCAGGCGCAGCCGCTGGAACCGGAGTGGGTGGCGGTAGACGCCGCCGCGGTCGATGGCGCGATCCGCGCTGACCTCGGCGACCAGGGCGGGGTGGACGAGGGTGGTGTCGAGGACGTCGCGGCTCCCCCACGTCGCGGAGAATCGCACGCCCTCCCACAGGTGCCCGGGCGCGGCCGCGGTGAGGTGCTCGGCGACCTGCCGGGCGGCGTCCGGGCGCAGTGGCACGGTCCGGCCGACGGCGCGCAGCCGGCCGTCGTGGTCGTGGCGGCCGAGGATCAGGAGCTGGGGGCGGGTCAGGGTGCCGGTGATCGCGCCGACGATCGCTTCGGTGGTGTCCCGCCTCCGGATCTTGGTCCACCCGCGGTAGCCGGGCAGGTAGCGGCCGTTCAGGGGCTTGACCACGATCCCCTCCACCCCGGACACATCCGTCCAGGACTCCAGCCACTCCCGGGCCTTGGCCAGGTCCGTCGTCATCGGGCAGAGCGTTCACGGGGCCGCCAGGGCGTGCTCGGTGAACAGGTTATCCAGGAGAGCACGGCGGTCGGCGTACGGGTGGGCGAGGAGTTCCTGGCCGTCCTGCTGCAGGAGGTCGAAGGCGACGAAGTAGGCGGACCACCGTGGCGGCGATGGCGGCGGCGCCGCGGGCGCGGGTGGCGGCCCGGCGCTGCAAGGCCTCGAAGGACAGCCGGCCGGCTTCGGTGTCCCAGACGACCAGTTCGCCGTCGAGGACCAGGCCGTGCGGCAACTGTGATTCGGCGGCCACCACCAGGTCCGGCCACCGGTCCTGGACCAGCGCCCCGCGACGGGTCTGCACCAGCACCGAGCCGCCCGGGCCGGCCGCGGTGAACAGCAGCGCTCGGTGACCGTCCAGCTTCTGCTCGTACGCCACACCCGCTGGCAAAGCGGCCGGGCCCGGCACGGATTCCGCGGCCTGCGCCAGCATCGGCTCAATCGGCGGTCTGAGCGTCACAGGGGCCTCCCTCGTGGGTCGCCTGCCTCTCCTCCAGGGTCCGCCAGACCAGCATGGGGCGGCCCTGCAGGGCCGCCGTGGGTCGTCCATCCGAGGGGCGTAGCGGGGCCGTCAGGGGTGGCCTGCGGGGCTTCTACGGCACGGTGGCGGCATGTGTCGCCGGGCCCTTCCCCTGCTCCTGGTCGTGCTCCTCGCGCTCTCGGGATGCGTCTCCGTCCACCCCGCGCCCACCCAGCCCGCCGGGACCTCACCCGCGGGGGTTCCGGAGGACCGCAAGCCCCCTCACGGCCGGACACCGCGCCGACACTGCCGCTCTCCCCCTTGCCCGAGCCCACGCCCCCACCCCAGACCGGCGCCGTTCCCGAAGCCGGCCTTCCCGCCCGCGCGGCATCCGGAGACGGCGAGACTCAGCCCGCCCTGCGGGCATACGACCGCACAGCCGAGGGACCGGCCCGGCCGCGCAGGGCGACCGCGCCCCGGCCTGCGGTACGTCCCGTGGCCAAGCCCAAAAAGGTGAAGGTGCGGCCGCGCCGCACCCCCGCACCGCCCCGCCCGGTGCGGCCCGCTCCCCGGGTCGGGGACATGAGGGAGCTGTGCCGCGCCGCGCACGGCGTCACCAGCCCCGCCGTGGCCGCCCTCTGCCACCAGACGTACGTGTGACTGAGCACGCTACTTGGCCCCAACGGACAACTGGAAAGCTCAGTGCTCGCGCAGCCCCGCCAAAGGGCGGGCGCCCCGAGACTTGAGCTGGACGGTCGCGAGCGCCTCGCCCAGGCCGAGTTCGGCGGGCCGTACCGGAGTGCGCGGCAAGGAACGCGGCCCGCGCCTCGCCGCAGGCAGCCCGGTGACCGGGTCCGGTGGGGCCTCGACGTCGCGGTAGCCCCAGCCACTGCTCGCGGTGCTGGCAACATCGACGAGATCAGCTTGCCATCACCTTCTCCACCCTCGGCCGCCAGGGCGGGCACGCTGGAAACAGGAGTTCTCTGCGGACGGCGGCCGCGCCTGGGTACTTACCGGACGAATAGACCTAACGCGTCCCGCCGCGGCGGACACCGCCCCAGGGGCGGGACTTACGCGATCAAGCCGATCACGGCGGTGACGAGGTTCGCGATCGGGGCGCCGACGTCGCCGACGAAGTCGGCCGCCTTCTGGAGCGACTGCCCGAAGACCTGGAGCACATTCCTGCGCGGTGTTCCGGACAGCGCTTCGTCCTGGAGAGGCGGTGAGCTCCCTGCTCACTTGCTCGGCCTCTTCGGCGGGCAGCCTGCTCGCCGTCAGTGCGACGGCTTCCGTGAGCTGCTTCAGCAAGACCTTGGCTTCGTCGGGCAGGTTCGAGCTGTCTATCCGGTTGAAACTGCTCGTCACGATGTTTCCGCTGCCTATGACGCCGTGGATGTCTCCGCCTGCGCGTGTATGGAACTCGTTCACGGTTCCACCTTTCCCTACCACCACGATCCGGTCCGCGATGTAGACCGGCTGCGAACCGCCACCTGCGGCGGTGTCGCTGTCCAAGCGGGCCCATCCGCCGGTGGCGTTGTCGATCCGGGCCAGCTCGTGCGCCCGTTTCTCGCTCAGCATGTGCAATACGGTCCGCCATTCCTCCGCGGTCACGAGTTGCTCTGCCTCGTATGCGGCAGCCAGGATCGGATTCTGGTCGAACCCATACCTCTGCGGGCTAGACAGCAGATCGAGTCCTCGATTCAGGAAACGCGCTACCGCCTCGGTATTCCTGCCGCCCTGCGCCTGTCTCGTGAGGAAGCGGAGTACGAGTCGCACACACTCGTACTCCGTGTGGAGACGGAGCAGGTGCACCCGCAGGCGGCGCAAGGCGTCCTTGTCCGGACTCGGGCTCGTCCGTTCGATCAGCCAGACGCCCACCAGCGTTCCGCGGAAGCTGATCCGACAGTGCGCCAAGCGCACCCCGATGTCCTGCCCCACATCCACGGCCATGGCGTCGGGCGGTAGCTCGGCTTCCTTGTGCGAGTACTCGGCCAGCAGCAGTGGTCTGCCGGGCTGGAGCCAGGAACGGTCGACGGCGGGGGGAAATCTGGTGGTCGCCCGGAGAATGTGCGCCGTGAGCGGCCTTCCAGCTTGTCCGAGATGACAACTGCTGCGGCGGTCGCCCTCACCGCAGGACGTGATGGCGACGGGAAGATCGAGCCAGTTGATCAGGAGTGCGACGAAGTCCTGGCTGGGCAGTCTCGCCCGCCCCCGTCTTCCTGACCTTCCGCCGACGACGGCCAGCTCGAACCGGGTGCTGACGAATCCGTCCGCGATCAGACGCCGGTAGGCGCACGCGAAACCGGATGTGCGCTCGTCCCCGGGTACAAGGGAGATTCCCGACAAGCACGGCGGAAAGCGGAATGCGCTGGCGGCGTCACAGAAGACACCCTCCCCGCGCCACGGGACCAGTCCACCCTGCTTCCGGGCGCGTATGGGCCCGGTCGATCTGACGAACTCGCCTGACTGCACCAGCGGCCAGCACGGAACATCGAGTCGGCGGGTCTCCCGGGCGAGGAGAGGGCGCAGGTCGGCGATCGGGAATTGTGTCACCAGGAACACCCGCGATCACCTCGTGTGAAGGTCGCTGGGCTTCCCTCGTTGCCGAACGCGGAAGGAAGCCCGCCGGCGGCGTCCTATCGGACTTGAACCGATAACATCCGCGTCCGAAGCACGGGGCTCTACCATTTGAGCTAAGAACGCTTTCGGCCGGAGAGCGTAACCTGCCCGGTTGGGGGGCAGAATTCCGAGTTCTCCTGTAAATCAACCGTAACTCCTGGACCGAGTCACCCGCGACCTCGCGGCGTAGCTCGCGAGCCAGCTGCTGGACGCCGCAGCCTCGGTTTGCCCCCTCTAATCAGCCGATGCCGCGCCGCTCCGACCTTCGTAGATGGCGATCTCGGCGATCTGTCTGTACGCGTCGGCGTTGCCCGGTTCCTTCTGCCAGGTGCGGATCCGGAGAGCGGTGGACTCCAGGGTCCCGGGCGGGATGCCGAGGTAGCGGGCCGCCCCGGTTCGTGATCCGCCTCGGACCATCTGGACCAGGCGGATCACGGCATCGCGCCGCAGGAGTCGCGCCGGCCCACCAGCTGGATCCGTCAGCGCGCGGCGTGGATCGATCACCTGGAGCATGAGAGCTACCCGCCGGTGGAACTGCCCGTCGGTGGAGCCCCCACGCCTGCTGTGTCCCCCTGGCATGGCGAACATCTTGGAGCCGCC
Source organism: Streptomyces virginiae (assembly GCF_040638905.1). Taxonomy (GTDB): domain Bacteria; phylum Actinomycetota; class Actinomycetes; order Streptomycetales; family Streptomycetaceae; genus Streptomyces; species Streptomyces virginiae_B. Next base: position 24,991 of record NZ_JBEZYV010000030.1, read on the forward strand.
ACGCAATGAGTACACCTTCACCCCCCGCACACCGTACTCACGAGGCACCCCCCTGGCCGTGCTGTGAGTACCGGCAACGTCGTCGAGGTCGTCCGCTATATGGCGCTGACCCTGCTACCGGCTCCGTCGGTTGCCGCGGCCGCCGCGTCCCCGACCACTTCGTATGCCTCGCCCACCTACCTGACCACGCCTGCGACGCCTATCTGGCCGGGTTGACTCCCGGCTCCGACATTGACCACCGCGGCACCCCTTTCACCGATGCCCTCCTCAGATCCCTTCTCGACGCGCTCCGCGACCCCGGCACCGGAGTCCTCCCTGGCACCGCCCGGTTCGGCGCTGCCCGGTTCGACTCGGCGACCTTCCACGGCGACGCCTGGTTCAATTCGGCGGCCTTCGAGCGCGACGTCTCGTTCGACTCGGCGACTTTCACGGGCGACGCCAGGTTCGACTCGGCGACCTTCAAACACGACGCCACGTTCAACCAGGTGACGTTCCACGGTCACGCCTTGTTCCCGTTCGTGACTTTCCATGGCAGAGCCAACTTCATCTCGGCGACCTTCAAGCGCGAGGCCGGGTTCCTCGAGACGGCCTTTAAGGACGCCGCCCACTTCGGCTTGGCAACCTTCCAGAGCGTCGGCTGGTTCAAGAAGGCGACCATCGATGGCAACGCCTCGTTCGAAGGGGCGACCTTCGAGCAGTCGGCCAGGTTCGGGCCGTTGCTGTGCAAGGGGACAGTGACGTTGTCCGAGGCGGTGTTCAACGGCCCGGCAAACCTCGAGCTCGCCACCCGCCACCTGGTCTGCGAGCGGACCCGTTGGTTGTCAACGGCCGAGTTGCGTCTGCGCTACGCCACGGTGGACTTCGCCCTTGCGGTGTTCGAACGCCCCCTCACCATCGCCGCAGCGGCCGCCCCCTTCGTACGCACCAGCAGACAGTCGCCCGACGCCACGGTGCGGGTGATCTCGCTGCGGGGGGTGGACGCGGCACATCTGGTCCTCGCTGACGTTGACCTGTCGGGGTGCAGGCTCACCGGGACGGTGAATCTGGACCAGGTGCGGCTGGATGGCGCCTGCTCCTTCGGCAAGGTGCCGTCCGGCACGCACTGGCCGCGCTGGTACCCGGTGCGGTTCACCCCGCGTCGCACCCTTGCCGAAGAACACCACTGGCGCGCGAACCAACCGAAGGCCGTCCAGGGCTGGAATGCGGCGGAGCCCGACGCTGTACAGGTCGGGCCTGCCCAGCTGGCAGCGCATTACCGGGCGCTGCGCAAGGCGTTCGAGGACGGGAAGAACGAGCCGGGGGCGGCGGATTTCTACTACGGCGAGATGGAGATGCGCCGCCATGACCGCACCGACACCACCCAAGCCGAACGCAGCCTGCTTCACGGCTACTGGCTGCTGTCCGGCTACGGGCTGCGCGCCTCCCGAGCCTTGGGGTGGCTCGCTGCCGCCATGCTCGTCACCATCGTGCTGCTGATGGGCTTCGGGCTCCCCCAGGCCTCCCCGAAGCAGCAAGTAACCGGCATCGTGCCCCCCGGCGGAGGCAGCGTTACTTTGAAGATCGACGAAGCGGCCCCGCAGAACCCCACCGGCAACAGGTTCACCAGCGAGCGCTTCGAGAAGGCCCTGAACGTCACCCTCAACTCCGTGGTGTTCCGCTCCAGCGGACAGGACCTGACCACCGCCGGCACCTACATCGAGAGGACCTCCCGCCTCCTGGAACCCGTTCTTCTCGCCCTCGTCGTCCTTGCCATCCGCGGACGCATCAAACGCTGACCACCCGCCACCATGTGATCGGCTTCGGCCTGCACCCCAGCACTGCCAACCGCTGGTCCGGCTACGCCAACGACAGCTGGACCCACTACCTGGCGGCTCGGGACCAAGACGTGCCGGGGGCCTGACTCTTAATCGGATGTCATGCAGGCGTCACTGGGCCTCGTCGCTTCGTACATTTCCCCGGTACGTCACTGCGTCGGGGCCGATCCCCAGGGCGGTGAGAAGGGTGTTGATCGCGACTTCGTCGTCCTCAGTGTCCTTGATGACGGACACGATGGTGTCCTTCAAAGGGCTGGTGTTCAGCCGGTAGAGAGCGAAGTGGATCCCTCTGATCTGGACCATGGCCACATCGACGTCGGAAAGCTCTTCCCAGCCGTGCTCGATCGACAGCCTCAAACGGTGCGCCAAGGCCTCCAGCGGAGGCGCGAGGCAGGCAACTTCGCGGAATAGGCCTGCGATGTACCACCACATACTCGTCTGCCACGCAGGGTTCGGGTTTGGGCACACTGAGACGGGCGCCTCTAGCCAGTCGGCTTCCGGGCCGGGCACATCGAAGTTCAACATCTTCCACCCCCGTTTTGACCGCAGCCTACTTGGATCGTCCAGCCGAACCCATCGAGGCCCTGCCACAGCCACAGGCTGAGGAATAGCGCACAGTCGAAGTACTGACTCTCCACCAGTACGGGGGCGGCGTCGAGCCGGCCGTGCCGGACGGAAGTCGGTGAACTGCACCACCCACGTGCCGCCGTCCTGCGATCATCGAGCCGTCCCGACCAAGCGACACCAACTGAGGCAGACCATGACGTGGGTCTACGCGGAACTCGCAAAGGAAGCTGGCAAGCGGGGCGGCCCCGTCGCGCTGCGGTACTTCTACCGCGGGCAGGGCGTCATCATTGGCGCCGCCCTCACCGGCGCCAGCGTGGCCGGGACCGTGCTCTACGACAAGTGGCACGCCCGCCGCGCCGCCACCAAGCCAGCGCCCCACACCACAGATACACCGACCCCCGGCGAGAGCACCAACGCATAAGCGATCACGCCCCCCCCCCCGACGCAGCCATCACATGTCCCTACGCCCTGCCCCCGGCAGGAACAGTGCCGGGGTCAGTCAGCCGGCGCCGCGCGGAATAGCCGCGGCCTGGCACCCTAAGCGGGGCTACGCCTCGTAGACGTGGCGCAGGACGACGGTGCGGCGTACGCCCGCCTCCAGCATGGCCTGGGAGCGGTGTTGCCCGTTGATGTAGCCCCCTTCGCTGTCGGGCTGGATCGCGTCCCACGTGCTGAACAGGGTGGCCAGGGCCTCGGTCTCCCAGTCGGTAGCGCCGACCGATGCTGCGTACGCCACGGCGAACTCCTCCACGTCCTCGGCTCCCACGGACTGCGCGCGGGCATCGCGGAGCACCTGCAGCGCCATCGCGTTAACCCGGTGCCAGTCTCCGCCGTGGTACCAGCAGCACGTACGGGTGACATCCTGCGGCATTACCTGCCGCACCCAGCGCCGCCACCAGGGCACCCCGGCCGGCATGCAGTGGGGCTCGCGGAACGGTCGGGGGCGAGCAAGGCGGGTCACCGCGAACTCCTCGAACAGCATCTGCGGGTCGGGCTCGGCGAGGCGCGGCACGTAGCCAGTGCCTCGGCCGGTCTCAACCGCGCACCCAACCAGCGCGTCGAGCTGCTCCTGAGTGATTGCAGACCAACGTGGGCGGCGCAACCGGTAGCGGCTGGCCTCGGCAAACACCACCCGTCGGAAGCGGGTCTCCTGGACCGACCCCTCCCGCCACAGCTGGCGCTCCACCCACACCGGCGGGAGGTCCTCCTCGGGGCAGTGCCGCTCCCACACTGCGGCCGCGAATCTCTCCGCGCCGTTCAGCAGGCTCATTCCCTCACCGGCGTGCTGGGTGACTACGGCAACGGAGCGCGCCCCGGGGGCAGTGAACAACTGCAGTCGGAACGTCCCCGGCAGCCCGGGCACGGTGAACATGTGCTCGTCCACGGTGCGCTGGCGCGCAGCCGCCAACGTACTGAAATCGTCGTGCCGGTGGTCGCGCGGCGCCGGCTCGGGGGCCGGACCGTCGGGGAGGTCATCGGTCATGCCCCAATCATTCCCGACCTGTCACCCGGGCCCAGCCGGTTGTCCGGACGAGCTCCACCTTGTCCGCTTCGACCAGGGCCAGGCGCAGCCGTCCCGCCTTCGCGGGCCGGGTGCGGGCAGGACGACGGCGGCGTCCAGCAGGGTTCGGCCGCTCTGGCGGACGTCGGCGTCGTAACAAGGGTCGCCGGCGGCCGGGGGCGTTGGTTGTTCGGTTGGTGGGGAGCATCACGCGGTGCAGGTTCGTCGTATCTGGGGTGACTGCAACCGGCGGGGCCGATCCTGTTGTGTCCACGGGTACTCAGGAGAGAGGACACCGGCCGTGACCGCGCCGACAGCACCGGCACCACCACTCGCCCCGACAAGCACACCGCCCGCGCTCCGGCCGAACTACCGTGACCGGGTGCGTGCCCGGTATACGGCCGCCGTGGAGGAAAGGATCGACAAGGCCCGGGCGGCCGCCGTGGAGCTCGGTCAGACGGATGCCGTGCCGTGGGAGGACATACAGGCCGTCTACGCCCGACCAGAGCGTACTCAGTGGCAGTCGTACTGGAAGGCCGCGAAGGAGTGCATCACGTTCCCCCTGAGCGCGCCGACCAGCGCGGGCCGTCCGGGGCATCGACCTGGGGCGGAGGCAGGTGGCGCCGCCCCCGTTCCGGATGAGGAAGATCATTAAGGGCGATACCCGCGATCTTCGCCAGGCCGGCCCGGTCCACGAGGCGGGCCGGCTCCAGCTCGGGGGCCCGCAGGTCAACGACGCACTGGTCGAGCGGCTGGGGGGCGGGCAGTCGGTGGCGCTGTTGGGCCCACAGGGCAAGGTGGTCGCGCCAGTTGGGCAGCGGCGTCTTCGGAGCCGTGAAGTCGGCGATCTTTGAGACGTGGGCGTTGTCCGGTGTGGCGGGCTGCGCCAGGAGGTCCGCGGCGGTGACGGTGGTGGCGGCTCGGACCGGGCGGGGGTCGTAGTGCTCGAAGGCGCGGTCGAGGACCTGGCCGGGCCTGTGCCAGGTGGTGCCGTCCCACCAGTAGCCGCCGTGGCGGTAGAGGAATCCGCTGTGCCCGTACATCCAGTCGTGGTGGAGGTCGCTCATGTCGCGGTCGTGGATCAGCAGGACGGTGCGGCCGTGTTCGGGGTGGTGGTGGACGGCCCAGGCGTACGCACGGTTCTTCGGTTCGGTGGTGAACGCCACCCAGCCGCCGTCTCGTAAGGAGTCGGTGCGGCCCCAGAGGCCGTCGCCCTGGTTGCGTCCGGTGCGCTCGATCGCGTCCGGGTTGTCCAGTGGTAGCCGCTCGTCGTTGATGAACGGCAGGCCCGGCACAGGATGATCGGTACGCAGGCCATTGGCGACCGGATGTATCACATGCACCACGGCTCCTCCCTTGCAGCATTCGGACCCTTGCGGCAGGCGCCGAGGGGCTTCCCCATCCCTGCGGCATGGCAGGCTCCGTCAAACCCGATCTCAGGGGGCGAGCGAATGCGGTGACGACCGTCTGGAGTCCCGCGGTAGTGCTCGGTCCCCCATCATGACCCTGAGCAGGGCTTCCGCGGCGCCGAGTTCACGCATCACCAACCCGGCAGTATGGGCAATGGAGAGGTGAGCACCATCCCCGAGTGGTCTGGCGTATCCGTCGCCGAGCACGTCGGCTCGGTGAACCGCGAGGAGAGCTTGGCGGCTCCATGCCGCCAGGAGCCTGCGCTCGGACGCGCCGACGACTTGGTCGGCGGTGGGAGCCGGCCCGTGGGAGAGCAGGCGGCTGGCCGGGAACAGATCCAGCTGTTCCTCCGTCTGCTGTGGAGCGGCGGGCCCTCCGGCTTGGGTCAGCTCGGCTATCCGGCGGCGTACCTGTGCCGCCACTTCTGCGGCCGGCAGGTCTGCGGGGCACTCGATGTCGTTGGGCGTCACGACCTCAAGCGGGTGCTCGCGTATTCGGATGACCAGGTGGCCGGAGGCTGACAGGTCTGCCGTCTTGGCGGCGTCCTGCTGGAAGCGGTCCTTGTGCCAGTAGGCGCCGTCGTACTCGACGACCACGGGCGGCGCTCCTGGAAGGTACATGTCCACTCGCCAGGCACGCTGCTGGCGACTCCCCTCGCCTGCGGTGGTACGTGGAACAACACCCGGGCTTGTCAGATCCGGAAGGGTGTCCTTCAACGCTGTGAAGATGTCCTGCTCCCGACGTGAAACACCGCGCTTCGCGCATCTCGGGCAGCCGGTTCCGACGGCGTGCCGGTTGCTGATGGACGTTCTCCACCGATGCCGTTCATCCCGCGGGCAGCGCCACCACACGCTGAGCGTGGAGGTCAGAGTCCCCCTGTACGGAAGGTCTGCCGGGTTGTCCTGGTGGTCAGAGTCGTACTCGTCCATCAGGTCAGGCCGCAGGTACGCGAGGGATCGACTCCCCGTCCCACCCAGCCGCCAACCCGCCTCACGCAGCGTGGCCTGCCATTCCGCGCGCGCATTTCCGAGCCGGCGCTGCTGCCCTTGGCGCCACGCTGCGTAGTCCTCCACCGGTAGGTCGCTGCGGCCTTCCGCGAGGAACACTTCGCTCAATTCCTCTTCCTGGGCCCACAGCCACGTGCGCGCGACGGCATGTTCACGCACCCGCGCTTCCTCGTCCAGCTCGTCCGTCGGCCCAGGAAATGGCGCGCTGCGGTCAGGGAAAGCATCAGATCGATCAGTCACGATCCTGATCTATCAGTCGTCACCGACAGCGGGGGGCCGGCGAGCGTGGGCGTCGAAGCCCGAGGCTAAGAAGCCGTGCCGGCCCCCTCCGGCACGGTGAACGTTGGCGGGCTACCGGCGGGGCCTAGCCCATGGTGTGGCTGCTCTGCGATATGGCTGCAGCATGGACATGCGTGATGTTGTCGACCGCTCGGAGCTGTACGACGAGCTCGCACGGCGGTACGGAACCGTCCCAGAGGGCAGGCGGCGGCCACGTCTTCCGGAGCACTGGCAGAAAGCCTGGACTTTGTTCGAAACGGCGTGCCGGTTCTACGGCTCCACCCAGCCGGAAGAGCTGGCCGCGGGCCTAAAGCGCGCACACGAGGAGTACACCGGACCTGGGGCGCGGCACAGCGTCGGGTTCCTGAACTTCATGTTCCGCCACCTTGCCCCAGCGGAAGCCTGGGGTGGGGACATTCCCCCCGGTGTGGAGTGGGCGGCTCGCTCGATGGAAGCGGTCCGAGCCGGGCTCGGCAACCAGGAGTTCGCGCGATGGATCAGTGCGATCGACGAGGCCTTCGCAGTCATCGCATCGGAGACCGAGCTACCGGGCGCTCTCGTGAGGTGACGCGGCCGAACTGAATGTCGTGCGGGCACGGTCAGGAACGTACCGCGATCATCCTGGCCGTGGGGAAACGCCTCCAGCCCGGTGACGCCCAGGGCAGGCAGACGGGCCCGCGCGGGCGGGATTGTCGACCTGGTCCGGGGGCGTCGTGGAGTACGGAACGGACCGCCTCCTACAGGGGTCTGTTCGGGCGAAAGCGAATGTGCCGGGCCCGCGACAGCGACGCGAGGGTCATGCTGTGGGTGGCGATCACGAACTGGCATCCCTGCGCGACCCTCTCGTACATCCACTGCACTTGCAGCCTGGTGGCCTCCGGGTGCAAGCCGGCCTCCGGCTCATCGAGCAGAAACAAGCGGTTTGGCCCGTCCATGCCCTCAAGGAGGGCATCCGGACCTTCTGGCGAGTTGCCCAGGTGCGAGACGAACAGCCGGCTCTCAGGCTCCCGAGATGTGGACCACTGCGCCTCCATCCCCGAGGCCAGCTCACGGCTGATCGAACTGAGATTGAACGGCAGGCCGCCGTTGCTGAAGCGGCAGCCTGTGAGCAGGGCCAGCGCTTCCAGGAGCATCGACTTCCCCGTCCCATTCGGGCCCGCCAGGACGGTGATCCCTGAGTTCAACGACACTCCTTTCTCCAAGCTCCGGATGATCGGCAAGGAGGACAACCCGGTGTGCTGCCCGGCGACGAGCCGCACCGACTGAAGGAACCCTTCTGGTGTGCCACGGCGGTGAGCGAACTCGTCGGAAAAGCGGTCAAGCGCTTCTCCGGCGGTCTCTACCTCTTGCCCAGCCGCGCCCAGCGCGCGATCGATGTCGGCAAGCTCCCACTCGTGCAGGTCGAGAGCCGATGGAGAGCCTGCCCCCGCGAGGGTCGGCTGCCGCTCACCGGGGCGGCCTCCTGGCAGTAGGGAACGGCTGAGGTCGGCTACGTACTGCGCCCACTCCAGCAACATGCACTGGGCACGCTCCCGCTCCATCTCCGCAACGGCCTGTTGCAACGTGCTCTCTTGGAGTCGGTGCTCCCACGCCAGCACCGACGAGCCGCCATCTGCCAGTCGTCCCCGGGCCTGAGCGAGCCGAAGATCATCCACACGTTGCCGACTTCGCTCACAGATCACCATCAGGGCCCGGGCCACATGCTGCATACGGTCCCGCTCCGCGAGGAGCTTAGCCTCGCGCTGCTCCGCCTTGCGCAGCTGCTCGGCGAGATCGAGTGCCCGGTGCGCCAGAACGCTGTCCCCGAGCTCTCGGCGAGAGACTGCCCTCTCGTGCGCCTCGTTCCAGGGAGCGCGCACTTCGGCAAGGCGGCGCTCCTGCACTGCGGCGTCGTCCGTGGTGACATCCACCACGGCCTCGATAAATTCCCACGTGAGGCCTCTACCCGCGAGGTGCTCATAGGTTGCGGTGCGTCGCGGCGGCTCGGCGTCACTGAAGTGCTCCGAGGTAAACCGGTCAATCAAGGTGGGCACGGAACAGCTGGCCTTGTCGAGCCAAGACCGCAACAGTCTGGCCACTTCGTTGTGCGCGGCACTCGGTCCTGATAGCGCCCCCCATCTTGTACCCGCCCCGGTCACTGCTTGCCTTCCTCCCCGCCCGCATCAACATCGAGGGCCATGTTGCCGTGCCAGAGCCCCATCCGGGCTCATCCGCCGGACGCCCCCGGACTGCTGGCCGACCCGCTGCCACCGGAGGAAGCTGAGCTCCTCCATCAGCCAAACTGCACAAGGAAGACCCCATATGACATCGCTCGACCATGAACCATCACGGGCACCTTCGAACGGCGCGGAGAAGGCCCTGCGGTGGGTGACCGCGCTGACTCTGCTGACTACGGCCATGGCCGTAGCCGCACTCGCCCTCACCAACAACGTCGACTATCTCGGCACGGTCCTCGGTATCGGCGTCGCGGCGGCCGCCGGCGAAGGAACCGTGCACATCTGCATCCACCTTCGCCGCTGACCCTGCTCTCGCTCGTCGATGACGACGGACACCGCCCCCTCCGGGGGCGCTTCGACGGTGGCGAAGACGGTTCCGTAGTCGGCCGTGATCAGGAATCGCATGAGGGCTTTTCAAAGGGCAGGGCCCCGGGCAGCCTTGGTGCCCGGGGCTGCGCCCATCGGACCGCGCAGCGCCGCACGGACGCCTTCCGCGTCAACCGCATCGACCGCGGACCGCGACCACTGCCCCGGCCCCGCGTCCGCCGACGGGACCAGTCCGGACCCTGCCGCCCACCGCCAGGCGGCCAACGGAACTCCGAGCCTCCCGGCCGCCGCCTGCTCGTCATAGAACTCCCGCTGCTTGCCCATCACGAACTCCTCTCCGGGCCCCGTCTGGAGCCACGCCCGAAAGATTGCGAAAGATCCCATTTCTTGTCAATGGCCCATACTCGTCCGCCAGTTGGGGGCGCACCGCAAGAGCCCCGCCCGCGTACGCGAGGGGGAAATTCACTCCTGCGGGTGAACCGGAGCGGTCGGGCAGGCCGGTGAACGATGGCTCGGTGCGGCACGTGCCGGGTCGGCGCCGCCTCGGCGACGCGCTCCCCCCGAGGCTGGTCGGCCCGTACGGCGGACTGCATCGACGGAAGCGCGCCAGCTGTCGCGGGCCGGGGTGAGTCCCTGCCGACCGAGGGCCGGTGGTGCGGGCTGGAGGCGAGTCCCGGCCCGGGGCGGGGTGCGCGCCGAGGCGCCTGCGCCCCAGGGCGGGCGCCGTGCCGTGGCCGGGCACGAGACAAGTCCTTCCACGGGCAAGGGCACGGGCCCCGCGTCGGGTGGGGCGCGGTCAGGGCTGGGGCGTCGTCCCGTCGGTCTCGGGCCAGGTGTTCCAGGGCCAGAGTCCGCCGATCGCGTAGCGGCCCTGGGCGTCCGGGGTGACGCGCTCGGTGCTGGGCTCGTCTCGGTAGGTCGCGTCCCACGTGAACGTGAGCGCGCCGTCGTACTCGAATGCTGCGGTGAGGCCGCAGTTGTCCTGGTGCAGGTCTTCGACGATGCGTTGCGCAGTCTCGCCGGCGAACAGGTACGTGTTGTAGGGAGATCGCGTCGCCGTTGTGGGTTGCCCGGCGTACGGCCCGTAGTCCGTTCCGTCGACCGTCAAGAGCTCAAGGGGCACGGCCGGGGCGGGTGTCTGGGGTGCTGGGCTCGATGCGGCGTCGCCTGGGCCGTCTGCGGCACGGCGGCCGACTGGACCGGGCATGACCGTCACGCTGTGGGCCGGGACCGCGTACCGGGCGCGCCCGGTACCGCCGGCCTCTCGCGGGCGGGAGGATCGAAGTACGTCGACGGTGATCCGGCCGGTGAGGCTGAAGCGCTTGACGACGCCTTCCGCCATTTCCGTCGAGTGGGCGCTGCGGCCCCACTTCCGGGGGAAGAGGACGTGCGCGCCGTGCGTGATCGGGGTTCCTCTCCAGTCGAGCATCCAGGCCATGGGGTACCTCCTGTGGGTTGGGTCTTCGGGCCCGGCGGGGTGCCACTCCCCGCCGGGGCGGGGGCGGGGCGGTTGGCCCCGCCCCCGCGGGTCGCCGCTGTCAGGCGAGGCGGACGTGCATCACCAGGTGCTTGTAGTCCTGGTTGGCCATCTCGGGCCCCTCGGTGAAGAGTCCGGGCTTGCTGATCTGTCCGTCCTTCATCTCGCCCAGGTGCAGGGTGATGGTGTTGCTGGTGAAGGTTCCGATCGCGTCCAGCAGGAAGCCGGGGTTGAAGGCGGCGAGGCCTCCCCGCAGGCCCTCGCCGGTGCCGTGGGTGATGGTCGTCGGGATGGGCATGCCCTTGGTGCGGGCGGCGTCTTCGGTCGTGTCCAGGCGGGGGGCGAGCGTGAGGTTGCCGTCGTCGTCCCAGGCGAATTGCACGGGCACGTTCCTGAGGCCCTTGGCGTTCAGGATGGCCTGGCACTTCTTTACTGCCCGTTCGGTCGTGGCGCGGTCGAGCTGGACCGACGTCTCGCACGTCTTGGGGAACAGGGACTGGTACTTGGGGAGGCCGCCGTCCAGCGAGCGCATAGTGACGGTGACGGCGCCCAGCGACAGCGTGGCGCGCGGGGTGGGCCAGGTGGCCACGGGGTCGCCTTCGGCGTGGTCGTCTTCGAGGATGCCGATGCCCACCGGCCCGGTGTGGGACTTCAGCCGCTTGGCCAGGGCGGAGAGCGTGGCGGCCGGGATGAGCGCGGCCAGCGGCTTCTCCGGCGGCTGCACGGTAGCGGTGACGGGGACTTCCGCGACGGCGAAGCGGTAGCGGTCCGTCGCCGCCATGGTGAGCGCACCATGCAGCGCCTGGACCGGATCCGGTCCGTAGTTGCCGAACCCTGATTCACGCCCCCCGCCGTGCCGGCTGCGCGAGTCGCTTCGATGCACCATCTGCTCCCGGCCCGTGCGTGGCCCCTCGCTGCGCTGGCCGAGGAACCCGATCAGCCAGACCCGGCGGATGCCTCTCTGCTGGACGCAGTCGTCAGGGATTCCTGTCGGCCTCGCGGGCCGCAAGGTTCTGTCGGACCGTGCGCTCCAGTCTGCTGCCAGGACGGTAGTACACGTGCCGTGTGGCTGCGAGGATCTGCAGCTTGTTCATGACGTCTCGGCCCTCATCGAGGAGCACGCCCTGAGCGTGATCGCGGCCGAGGGTCAGCAGATGCTTGGGACCGAGCGGGATCACCATGGTGGTCGCGTTGCCGAGCGCCACTCCGTAGACCCGAGTTCCTTGGTCCATGCGCAGGGTCTGAGCTGGGGTGTCTCCTATGAGCAGTTCTCCGGATACAGGCGTGTGGATCTCCAGGCCAGCAGTGGCTATGCGCTCGCTGACCTTCTGAAACATCTCTTCCATGCGGATACGCAGCAGGGCGCCGCTCTCGAAGAGTTCGTCCGTCGGACGCAGCAGCTCGTCAGTGAGGTACTCCAGCCCTTGCGCACCTGTCAGGTGGAGGCCGTACTCCTGCAGTGCTGCGGCCCGGATGAGCTCCTGGCCTGAGGTGAGGAACCAGTGCCTGCTGTGGGCACGGAAGTCCGTGTAGATCCGCGCGAATGCGTCTCGGTAAAAGTACGAACGCACCCAGTGCAGCGCGACGAGGTCGCGGAGGACAGGATGGTGCTCGGGCTCGTCGAAGAGCCTGCCAGCGTCGAGTGAGGCAAACGCGCGGGGCAGGGCCTGTTCGGTGCGGGCCCAGATGGCTTCGAGGGTTCCGGAGGCAAAGGGCACGAAGTCTTGTGCCCAGCCGCATCCTGCCGGCCCTTTCAGCTTGTGCGGCTGGTGGGGATGGCGGAGGTCGAAGGGGTAGAGCTGGGGTCCTGCCCCGCGGGAACCGGGTGCGGTGAACCGCTTGAGGAGAACTCGGGACACGAGGTGCTGGCGATGCACGGGCCGCCCCGGCGTGTGTTCCAACTCCCGGACCCGGGACCAGAAGGGGTCCGAGGCCGTACCCCGTGCGTCAGCGCTTCTCGCCATACCACAAGAGTCCCAGAGGCGACCGACAGCGGAAACGGAATTTCGATCGGGCGAACTGGCCCAGTTGCGTTCTCGCTCGGAGCCGCTATGCCCGGCCGACCGGGTGCTGTCAGCTGTCCTGCGCGCTCAAAGGGAGCACCAAGGCCCTGGAGCGGGTGGTCCCGAGTCCGGTGGCCACGGTCTCGCCAGACACTTCATCGGCCGCCAGGGTGCCGGCTGCATCCCGCACTACGCGGACGGCGATCCGCTCCAAGACGCTGGCGGCGCGCAGCGCGGCCAGCGGTGCGTCCGCGGTCGTGGCGGTCAGTCGCTCGGTGATCTCGACGAGAAGAGCGGTGAGCGGCTCGGGCAGCGGTACTGCCTTGTCGCGGACGAGGGACAGGTGGGCGTTCCAGTCCGCGAGCGGCCCGGTCAGGTCGACGTCCGCCTCGTACAGCGGGCGGTCGCCGATCATCGCCCAGTCCAGCGGGTACTCCGCGACGCCGCGCCACCCACACGCACACGCCGCCCGGAGCGCCTCGACGCGCGGGCGGCCGGCCCGGCCGTCGTAGGCCGACCAGTGCGAGGTCGACGGCACGTCCGAGCCGCTCCCGACATCGAAGTACACCGGGCCCGGCTCACCACCGCCTACAAGAACACCCGCCACGCCCGCATGCGCGTCCCCGAAGTCCACCGTCCACCAGTCCCAATCCACTAGCACACCGCCCTCCCACACGTTCCCGCCCACCACCCTGCCCCGCCCCCGCCACCGCCCACACCCCAGCCGGCCCAACAGCGCATGCCGTTGGACCCGCGCCGCCACATCGCGGGCACGAGCAGCCCAAGCACGGGAAGGGGCCCCCGTCGAGGCGGCCCTCCTTGGGGCTGGTCTACGGGCGGGGGCCGACCATCTTCCAGAGCCAGCGCGGACCACTCGCTAGGGTGACCTTGCCGAGGACCGCTTCGGCCCCCTGCACCCAACCGGTACGCGGGTGATCTAGGACGAGCAGGGGGGTCGGGTGGCGGACGTTTCACCCGCGCAGGCGCTGGCCCGAGCGACGGCCGTTGGCGGGCAGATAGCCGACTTGGTACGACGGGAGCCCCGAGGAGACGACCAGACGTGCCGCTGGGAGCTCGTTGTGACCCTCAGCGGCAGCCCCGAGGACCAGGCAGCCGCCGCGTGGATCGTTGCCGACGAGATCATGCGGGAACGCACCGGCGGGCGCCCACGGAGTTACCAAAATTGGCGCGATGCCACCTTGAACGGGGTGAAGCTGACCGGGAAGGACCACCTCCTGGTGGAGTACTTCGTGAAGCCCGTCTTCGAAGCGGCAGCCGCGAAAAAGAAGGGCAACCACGGGCTGGCTGGGTACGTGGGCGAGTGGCTCTGGTACCTCCTGACCCGCGACCTCCCCCAGGATCCAGAGCGCCCGGTGGAGATCCTCGGACCGCCGAAGCCGGCCGTCAACGACGGAGGCGGCGACGGACTCGTCGTCTACCGGGAAGACGGAACGGCCCGGGGCTTCTCCTTCCGCCTGTGGGAGATGAAGAAGTACACCGGGGAAGCGAACCAGCCTGATGGAGCAATCCGAAATGGGTGGACGCAGCTCAACACCAAAGCGGGAACCTACCTGGGAATGCTCTCCTGGGGCGACAAACTGCTCGCTGACGACACCCGGGAGTTCGTGGGCAGTCTGGCCGAGCAGTGGGTCGATGAGGAGGAGTCGGCAGGCGCCGGCGTCAGCGTCGCACTGAACGCAACGGCGATCCCAAAGAAGGCCTTCCACCTCGCGCACGAGCACTTCACTACCCACAAGCACCCCGGCGCGCTGCAGGGCCTGGTGGTGGCGATCGACGATCTGGAGGGCTTCGCCCATCAGGTGAGGAAGTACGTGTGGACCGCACTCTAGATCCGGCTGTACTTGCGACTGCCCTCGGCGAATACCGCCCTGGCGGGGTCCTGCCCTCGCCGCAGGAACTGCTGGCGGCCATCACCCAACTGGAGATCGCCGCCTTCGGTAGAACCCAGGAGATTCCTGACGATGTGCTGGCGACGGCATGGCTCTTGCACGGACTGGCCGCGGTCGAGCCCGAGACTCCTGGGTTCGACCAGATGCGGACCCGGCAGGCCCTCGCGGTCAGCGCGCACGTGATGGACCTGGCCCTGGCCGACGAGCGACACTCGCCGACCGAGCGGCTGAGGATCGCCTTCGCCGCCCAGGCCGGATACCGCCAGTGCGAGCAAGAGCCCAACGCCACTGCCGTTTACCGCCGGGTCAAGAACCTGGTGAACTTCGCTTCCTCGCTCCCGGCGCACATCGACACCCTGGCTCTGGAGGCTGGTGTCGTGTTCCTGGCATTCGACCGGCCCGACCTAAACCGGGTCCTGTCCGCCTGGCGTCGGCAGTTCGCGGAGCTCCGTGAGCTGATGGACGGCGATCCTCTCGCGGGCACGATGTACGGACCTGCCGAAGCCGTCGTCGAAGCAGTCCACTTCCTGCGCCTGTTCCTCTCGTTCGGCGATCCGGACAGGCTGCAGGACGCACAAAACCTGCTGCGCAGCGTGCTCGACGGCCGGGCCGGCCGCAGTGACCAGCCCGCCCGGTGGGTCGCGGCCCACCTCCTCAGCCTGAGCGGAGAGATGGCCGCCAGCAGCTTGTACACGCTGCTCCCAGAGGGAACTCCGGATGCGGTCGCCCGGACCTTCGCGATGTCTGATCCGCCGGTGATAACACTGTGGCGCCCGCAGCGCCAAATGCTGAACCTGGAGCGAGGCAACCCGGTAGACCCCTCCACCGGCCGGAGTCTGATCAGCGTGCCCACCAGCGCGGGTAAGACGCTGATGGCCCAGCTGGTGATCTGTTCCCACCTGGCGCAGAAGCCCGGCCGCGTGGTCTATGTGTCACCGATGCGCAGCCTGGGCCGGGAGATGCGGGCCGCGCTGCGGGGCCGGCTGCGGTTGCTGGAACGCAAGCTGGTCGCCGAGCAGCCGGACTTCCCGCTCGCCGACGGCAGCGGCTCCCTCGTCGGGGACGTGGACATCGTGACCCCTGAACGGCTCATGCACATGATCCGCAACAACCCGGGCGCAGCCCTGGACGAGGTCAGCCTCATCGTCGTCGACGAGGCCCACCACCTCGCGCAGGGCCGGCGCGGGTTCATACTGGAGAGCCTGCTCGCCCTTCTACGGACCCGCGCCGACGTCAGGCTGGTGCTGCTGTCCGCCGCTGTGGGTAACCGGGGTGCCCTGGCGTCGTGGCTGGACCCGGAGCGGCCGGCGGAGGAGGTCTATTTCACCGACGACTGGCGCGGCCCGAGGCGCCTGCACGGCCTCATGTACCCGAAGCTACTCAAGGACCGGGCCGAGCGCACCCCGCGCAAGCCAAGCAAGAACCAGCCCTCCACCACCCGAGCCACGGTGCCGGTGTCCCCCCGGCTCGACATCCGGCCCACCGCCACCAGCGGCACCTTCGGCCTGACCATGCGTGACGTCGGCACCAGGGTGTACGCCTCCCCCAACTCCTGGCAGTGGAAAGCTGCCACCAAGCTCCAGGGCGGTATTGCGGACTACGTGGTGTTCGCCGCCGGCGCCGCCGCCCTGACCCGGGCTGGCAGCGTCCTGATGGTCGTCGCCAGCAAAGTCATCGCCAGGAACGCCGCACGCGCCATGGCCGAGCACTTGGCCGTCCGTCCCGAGGCGGCGGCGCTCACCGAGTTCCTGGCCGAGACCCTCGGCGAGCAGCACCCCCTGGTGGACTGCACCCGCCACGGCGTCGCCTTCCACCACGCCGACCTTCCCGACGACGTCCTCCACGCCGTCGAACAAGGACTTCGTGACGGAGACCTGCTGGCCATCGCCAGCACCACCACCCTCACCGACGGCGTCAACCTCCCGGTGCGCACCGTCATCATCAATCACACGGTCGAGGGTGATCCCACACACGGCAACCAGCACGGCCTCGGTCCCGCGAAACTGCTCAACGCCATCGGCCGAGCCGGCCGGGCCGGGCGCGAGAGCGAGGGGTGGGTCATCCTCACCCGCCCCTACCCGCCCCAGGCCGCGGAGTTCGAGACGCTCACCCCCGACAGCGAGCAGCTCACCGTCACCTCTGAACTGCTCAGCCAAGAAGCCCTCACGTCACTGGCCCATGCCGAGCAGCAGCTGCAGAACTCGCTCGACGGCTTGTTCGGCGTGATGGGAACCGTCGCGGCCGACTTCACCGCGTTCGTGTGGCTCGTCCTGCAGACCCACGCCGATACCCTCCACGCGCCCGGCGACCGGCTGGACCCGGTGCGGTCGCTGCTTGCTATGGAACAGGCCAACGACCCTTCGGTCCCGACCCGCTGGATGGCGCTCGCAGAGAAGGTCACTGCGGTCTATGACGCCACCGACTCCGTCTCGACCCGCCGGTGGGCCAGCACCGGAACCAGCATCGGATCCGCCCGCTTCCTCGACCAGCTTGCTCAACGCCTCGCGGAACAACTCGTTGCCCACGCTGTCCCCGAGGACACCCCAGACGAGATCAGCGTCTTCTTCGGGCCGCCCGAGTGGCCGCTGGAGCAGACCTTGGACTTCCTTGCCGAGCAGGGCGCCTTCAAGAACCTTCTGCTAACGCCCGAGGCCCGCGGGAGCTGGAAGCTCACCAACGAACAGAGCAAGAGCCTCACATTCGACGTACCGATCGACAACGCGGTCCGGGACTGGATCTCCGGCACTTCTATCCCGGAGCTGGCCCGCACCTGGAGGCCCGACGGCATCCCGCCCCATCCCCAGATGCTGGAGCTGACTGTCCAGAGCATCAAGCAGGCCTTCGAGCATGCGATCAGCTGGACAGCCGGAGCCCTAGTCAACCTCGTAAACACCCACCCCCTGCTGACCCCCACCACGCCCCGCCTTTTTGCACAAACGGCCTGGCACATCCGTCACGGTGTTGACACCGAGCAGGCCATCACGCTGTTGACCTCAGGCATCACCTCGCGCCGCCTGGCTCATCAGATCGGTCGTGCTGCGGCGGAGGCGGGCATCGGCTCCGGTGAGCTCCGCACCTGGGTCGCCGATCAGCAGATCGACGGCTGGACCACGGCGCACAAGGCCAACACGTACGAGGTCGAGGACCTCCTCGACTACGTAAGCAAGCCGGCCAACCCGCTTAACGAACTGCTGCGAGGCCGCCCCGTGACGATCCCTCTTGCACGGGTAGGCCCTGGCACTGGGGACGGGCCGGTCACCCTGACCCGTCCAGGCAAGAAGCCGGCGACCATCAGGGTCAACCGCGATGGCAACCAGATTGCCGCCATCCCCGCCGCCCGACATCACGCCGTCCTCACCATGATCGACAGCGGTCTCGACCTCACCCACCGCCTTGAGGCCGGGCAGCTGGTTACCGCCTTGGCCATGGTCAGCCTGTAGAACACCGAGGTCAGTCCTCCTCGTGCGCACCTTGGGTGGATCCTGTCAGGCCGCCTGTGGGGTGGCGCTGCCGAAGACCTGGTGGAAGGGGTGAGCTCGATCGGTACGGACGAGGTGGTAGGCGCCGCTGTGGTGGCGGAGGGCGTGTTGGGCGTAGTGGAGGACTTCGGCCGGGGTGAGGACCTTCATGTCCCCGAAGACGTAGTAGAGGGGGGTCGGTGCGTGGACGGCGGTTAAGAGGAGACCGGCGTTGAGGGTTGCGGTGCTGATCGCGTAGCGGTCGGAGTGGGTGCTGGGCATGCGGTCTTTGGCGTCGATGGTGATGAGTTCGCTTCCACGGGCCGCAATGAGGTCGGGGAACTGGCGCAGGGCTGATCGGGTGTGGCGCAGGGCCTCTTGGATGGTGGGCGCGTAGGTTCCTTGGCCGCAGAGCTGGACGGTCCATCCGAGTTGGCGCAGCGCGGTCGCAACGCGCTGCTCATGGGCATCTCCGACCGGCTTGCGTTCCTGCCAGCTCGTCACTACGACTCCTCGTCACGGCAGCTCCGGGACAGTGATACGAGACTTTCGGTTTTCGTATGCCTCGCAGGACTATGATGCCCAACGTGACGGCATACGTTGACCCACGATTTCGTCCTACTCTCTGGCCGGGTACGCCTGTTCCGCCTCCTCAGCTGCCACCGTTGCTCGGCGCGCGGGCAGACGGCGAGTGGATCGTCTGGGACATCGGCGGCCCTGCGCAATTCGATGCAGAGCGGTCCTGCCTGCCCGCCGACTTCTATATGCGCGAGCTCATGGAGGTCGACCCCGGTGACCTGGTCACCGTGGCCGGCTGGATGAGCCTCTACGGTCACCTCGGAGGCAGCATCCATGCAGGCGGGTGGGCCCAGGAGGAGTACGAGCGACTGCAGGAGCTGGAAGATCGTGAGCATCCCCGGTACCGGGCATGGGCCATGCACGGCGAACTGGTCGCGTTCCACGTCCGCGAAGCCCAGCAGGCCGTTGCGACGTGGCTCGCCTGCGGCCGCGAAGGAGGACTCGACGAACTCGTCGAAACAGAAGTCACCGAGCAACGCCTCGCCCAGGAGCGGGCCTACAACGCGCACCGAGAGGACGTGTACCCCCGCGACCTCGACCACCTACGTCAGCTCATCCTGTGGCTGCGGCTGAGCCAACTGCAAACAACGCTGGACAGCGCCCTCAAACCGTTCAGCGTCGGCCTCAGCCGCCTCGAAGACCGCCACGTACCGATCCTGTCCGTGGCATTCCTGCAGCTGTACAACCACATGGCCGAACAAGCCACAATCCGTACCTGCGCGAACGAGACGTGCCGAGGCTCCTTCGTCCGCCAGCGCGGCCGCGCCGAGTACGGGCAGAACCGCACCACCGGCATCAAGTACTGCACCCGCGAATGCGCCCGCGCCCAAGCCCAACGCGAACACCGCCGGCGCAAGCGGCAGGACAGCACCGACGGTCTCAGCTGACAGCAGTCAGGCGCACGTGGCGGCCGCAGCGCCTCTGGCGCGGAGGAGGCACCGTGACGGGGACAAAGAAGCTTCAAAGACCGCAGACCGGAGATCCACTCCGGCGAGACCGAAACAGGCGGGCGCTGTGGTGCGTGCCTTACCCGTCCTGCGCGGTCAGGAGCAGGACCAGGGCCTGGGAGAGGGTGGTGCCGACGCGGTGGCCACCGCTTCGGCGGACATACCGTCGTCGCATAGCGCGCCGGCGATCTCCCGGCTCACTCGGGCGGCGATCCGCTCCAGCACACCGGCGGGCCGCAGCGCGGCCAGCGGGGCGTCTCTAGCCGTGGTGGTCAGCTGCCCGGCCATCTCGACCAGGAGTGCAGCCAGCTGGTCAGCACGGAGGGCACTCCTCTGCGCACGCCCGTGCTCGAAGGGCACTCTAGGGTGGGCCAGCCCGCAGGGGCGCGGCCCGGCGAGCACCGCTCCCTGTGGCACCACGGTCCACAGTACGTTCGGCGTGGCTTCCTTCCCCTGGACACCGCAGCCGGTCGTACACGAGGTCACCTCACCTGCTGACGCCCCGCCACCCGGCGACGCGCCCATGCGGGTCGCCGACGCGGCCTCCACCGCCCTGCACGAGCGCCACGTGCGCCGGAGCACCAGTCGGCGGCATTGAGGCACCCGCGGCGCACAGCGGTGAAGCGGTGCGCTCCCTGCGATCCAGCAAGGCCGGTGCCTCTACGCAGAGGTGCTGTCGCTTTGGGTAATAGCGCTGGCAGGGTGGGCGGGGCGGTGTACCCGGGGCTTCCGGCCGCAGATCGGGCTGGGTGACAGTGCGTCGCTGCTGCTCCACACGGGACAGATCCGATGAAGGAGTCAGTACATGCGTGTTCCCAGGGTTCTCGCGCTCGCCGGTACGATCGTAGCTGTGGCGGCGGCGTTGGCCGGTGTCGCCCCTGCCCAGGCCCGGTCCGCGCCAGCCGGGGCCGGTTCGGCCGTCACCGCCCCACGGGACCAGATCCAGTGCCCCCGCGGGTTCGTGTGCATCTATCCCGAGATCGGCTTCGAGGGCCAGCCCTACGTCAAACGCGCTACCGACGGCTCGGTCCGGCACCTGCCGGACTACATCCGCGGCAAGGGAAGCTCGGTCATCAACAACAGCAGCCGCACCGCGAGGGTCTACCAGAAGGACAACTACTTCGGCCGGCACGTGTGCGTCGGCGCCGACGGCGGCGCCATCGGAGACCTGCGTTCGTACCAGCTCAACGACACCACCCACTCCCTGAAGAACAACACCACACCCTGCGGCGCGTAAGGAGGCGTGGGAGACCAGACACGCCGCGCTCCGGTGCTGCCGGCAGCCCACGGGCGTCGGCGGCACCCTCCGAGGGCACCGCCATGCCCGAGCGGGAGCAGATCGGCCCGGCCTGGAAGTCAGCCCTCCCGGGAGTGCTTGCCGGGCTCGATGATCTCGTCGAGGACTGCTCGGATGCTGTTGTAGATCCGCGATGCCGTGGCATCCGCTATCCGTTGGTCGTCGGATCCACCGGTCGTGCCGGCGGTATGCAGCCGTTCGCCCTCCGCAGCAGCCCAGTCCCGCGCCGCACGGATTCGTCTCAGCAGCTCATCTGCATCGATCTCAGCCATGTGCCGGACCTTACCGAGCCTTCGCCGCCCCGAACAGGGCACGTCCAACGACTTCGGGCCCCAGGGAATTCGACCTCGGCCCCGCGGCCGGGCCGGTACAGCGCCGCGTCGCAGATCCCGCCCGCGATCATCACAGCAGACTTTCAAGGTCGCGTTTCCGCTGGCTGAATTCGGGTCGGACCGGCCGCGTCCTCCGCTCACCAGTAGGCGAGTTCCCTGCAAGTGGCAAGGGTGTGGGGGTGGTCCGGGCCGAGAACCTGGAGCCGGTCGGCGGACGGCTTCCCGGTCATGTCGCAGGAGATCCGCAGCCCGGCGGCCGTCGCGCCGCGACCCCGGCGGCCGACAGGACACCCGTGCCGGCGGCCGCCACCACGGCCGCGGGGACGATCAGCCGAACCGATGCACGGGCAACGCCCGGCCAGCAGGACCACTGTCCGGCGCCGGCCGCGATCGTGCGCAGCACCAAGTGCTGCTGCTTCCCAGGGGCGTCCGGGGCTCCGGCGGCGAGGTCGGCGGCCGTACGGTCGCGCACCACCTCCTCCCCCGCGCACCACCAGCTGGCCGACGAGGAGGGGTCACCGGGCTTGAGGTCTCGGCCGGCCAGAAAGCGCACCAGCATCGCGTCCCCGGCCCGCCGCGGCTCCGACGCGTCGGACCGTCAAGAGCGGGCCCGGTCCTTCTGCCGCTGCTGCGCCAGCGCGCCCGCCGCCGGAATGCCGATCATCACGGCCGCCGCTGCCGCCTTCGCCGGTTCCTCGACCGCCCACGCCCACAGATCCCCGTACAACCCGCCGCCCCGCCCTTCCAGCACAACGACAGACCAGTCCTCATTCAGAGCAACGAGGGCAGACCGCAGCAGAAACCCCCGTGCGTCGAGGCGTACGGGGTTTCCGTGTACCAGTCAGGCAGCCTTACGTCCGACGGCTCGTGGGCGCGAGCCGGATATCACCGCGGCGCCTGCCTCATGTCTGCACGGCATACAGCATGTTGGACCCGTCGGAGAGGTACACGACTCCGTCGGCGACCACCGACGAGGACGTCGGGCTGTTGCCCAAAGGGTGGACCCAGTGCTGTAGCCCGGTATCGGCCTGCAAGGCGCAGAGCTGAAAGCTGAAGGCGACGTAGACGATGCCGTTGGCTACCGCAGGCGAGAGGACCTCATTCGAACCGATTTCGGAGGACCAGCGTTCGCGTCCCGTGGCCGCATCAACCGCATACAGCTTGGGCATCACATCCCTATCTGTGATTTTCGCGACCCTTGCGCTGGCGAGGTAGACGATGCCATTGGCCACCGCTGGCGACGAGCGCACTATTCCGCCGGTGGTGAAGGCCCAATGGGGCTCCCCGGTTTCCGCGCTCACGGCATGAAGCCCGTGTTCGTCGCTGCCGACGTAGACGACTCCGCCGGCCACCGCAGGCGACGTGCGCACCGTTCCACCGGTGGTGAAGGACCAGCGCTTCTCGCCGCTCCTTGCGTCCAGCGCGTACAGCCCACCGTCGTCACTACCGAAGTACACGAGTCCCTCGACCACCGTCGGCGACGACCACGCCCTGCCGCCGGAGGTATAGGTCCAGCGCTGCTCCCCACTCGTTACATCCACCGCGTACAGGGCGCCGCTGCTGCAGTAGACCAGGCCGTCGGACGCGGCTGACCCCCGGTACCTCTCCCTAGGGGTGGCCCAAAAGCCCGTGGGGGTGCAGGCGTAGGACCACTTCCTCAAACCACGTAGGCGCCGGCCGGGCCTCCCGGGCACGGTGGCCCGTGTGTCCGGCACGGGCGAGGGGGGATCGTTCCGCTGAACGAGCTGGGCGATCTGGTCAGGCATCCAGCTTGGCTCTGTGAGCAGAAGTGTGGGGCGGAGGGACTGCCCCTTTCCGACCTTGCCGCGAGAGCCCGTCAGCCGATCGAGCAGTGTGGCCACGGTCGGACGCTGATCTGGCTCCTTGGCCAGGCAGGCGGCGACGACATCACGCAGGTCACCAGGGAGGGCATCAAGGCTGGGCTCTTCCTGGACGGTACGGATGCACAGCGCGGTCGAGCTGCCAGAACCGAACGCACTGACGCCAGTGGCCGTGTAGGCCAAGACTGCTCCCAGGGCAAAGACATCGCTGGCCGGGGTCACTGCCCTGTCGCGGAGCTGTTCCGGAGACATGTAGCCGGGGGTGCCGATCAGCACGCCGGCCCGGGTCAACGTACTGGCCTCCATGGCGACCGAGATACCGAAGTCGATGATCCTCGGTCCGTCCGCGGCGAGAAGCACGTTGGACGGCTTGAGGTCACGGTGGATGACCCCGGCCGCGTGGATGACCTCAAGTGCCTCAACCATGCCAGCGGCCAGGGCAAGCACCGAGTGAAGTGGCCATGGACCGTGAGCGGCGAGTGCCTCGCCGAGGGAGGGACCCGGCACATAGACGGTCGCCATCCAAGCTGGCGAGCCGTCCGGGTCGGCGTCGATCACACCGGCGGTGAAGGCCCCATTGACCCGTTGAGCCGCCATCACCTCTCGCTTGAAACGTCGCCGGAACTCGCCATCCCCAGCCAGCTCCGGACGCACTACTTTCACGGCAACCGGGCGCCTGCCGGGCGAGCGCCCGAGGTACACCCGGCCCATTCCTCCGGAACCCAGCCGCGCCACAATCTTGTAGCGCCCCACCTGCTGCGGGTCCTCCGGGCCCAATGGGTCCAACGCTCCCACCCCACACCCCCTTCAGGCTCCCCCTTGGGAGCCGCTGTCCGACCCCGCCACCACTTCCAGACAAGACGCAGTCCGTTGCCTGATATATCCCTGACGGTGTGCGCCGCAAGCGATGAAATTGTTGGCGGCAGCCGCATGGTGCCTCCCCCTCCGAGCTCTGTCTCACACCTGTCCTCGACCCGCCCCGCTGGGTGCCTACGGGCGGAAGATTTTGGACGTCCCGCCACCGCATCCCGAGGTGGGTAGCACCTAGCCCCTCCGGCTCCTCGTCCCCGTAATCCCGGGCCGTGACACAAGCCATCGGGGACGAGGGCGCGGCAAGGCCGCGGTCTCCCCGGCCGCTGTCGTGCAGGCGGCCGGGGAGAGGCACCTCCTCAGACCAGGCCGATCCATGCACAGGGTTCGGCCGGTGGGCAGCTCCAGCCACGATCGTCCAGGCCTTCCTCGGCGGCCCTACCCCTGACGGCTCCCCTCAGGCGCTACCACGCGGATCCCAGCCCGGTCAGCCGGTGGCCGCCGCCGGACCCTCGCCGAACCTGGGTACATCTTCGAGCCCAACGTCCAGGCGCAGCCGCTGGAAGCGGAGCGGGTGGCGGTAGATGCCGCCGTGGTCGATGGCGCGGTCGGCGCTGACCTCGGCGACCAGGGCGGGGTGGACGAGGGTGGTGTCGAGGACGTCCCGGCTCCCCCACGTCGCCGAGAAGCGCACCCCCTCCCACGGGTGCCCGGGTCCGGCCGCGGTGAGCTGCTCGGCGACCTGCCGGGCCGTGTCCGGGCGCAGCGGTACGGTCCGGCCGACCGCGCGGAGCCGGCCGTTCTGGTCGTGGCGGCCGAGAACAAGCAGCTGCGGGCGGGTCAGGGTGCCGGTGATCGCACCGACGATCGCCTCCGTGGTGTCCCGCCTTCTGATCTTGGTCCAGCCGCGGTACCCCGGCAGATAGCGGCTGTTCAAGGGCTTGATCAGGATCCCCTCCACGCCCGAGACGTCCGTCCAGGACTGAAGCCATTCCCGCGCCTTGGCCAGGTCCGTCGTCATCGGGCAGAGCGTCCACGGGGCCGTCAGGGCGTGCTCGGAGAACAGGTTCTCCAGCTGTGCGCGCCTCTCGACGTACGGGCGCGTCAAAAGCTCCTGGCCGTCGTGCTGCAAGAGGTCGAAGGCGACGAAGTAGGCCGGCCACCGGGCGACGAGGCCGGGGGCGCCGCGGGCGCGGGTGGCGGCCCGGCGCTGCAACGCCTCGAACGACAAGCGGCCGGCCTCGATGTCCCAGACGACCAGTTCGCCATCGAGGACCAGGCCGGGCGGCAACTGCGCCTCCGCGGCACCCACCAGGTCCGGCCAACGGTCCTGCACCAGCGCCCCGCGGCGGGTCTGCACCACCACGCTGCCGCCCGGGCCAGCCGCGGTGAACAGCAGCGCCCGGTGACCGTCCAGCTTCTGCTCGTACGCCGCTCCGGCCCGAATCGCGGCCGGGTCGGGCACAGTCTCTGCAGCCTGCGCCAGCATCGGCTCGACCGGCGGTCTGAGCGTCACAGCAACTCTCCCTCGCGGCTCACCCACCTTGGAGGCTGCCCCCTGGTAGCTGAACTTCAGCGCCGCCGCAGTCGGCCAGAGGTGTACGTGTAGCGGTGTGCCCCGACTTCAGTGGCCGCGCATCGTGACCCGTGCTGCCGACATCGTCACCGGCTACAACTAGGTCGGCGGCTGCACCCTCCGACAGGCCTACTACCGTCTCGTCGTCGAGCGGCTGATCCCACACACCGCGCCGACGTTCCAGCGCGTGTCCGCCCGCCTGGCTCAAGCCCGGCGGGAGGAGCCCATTCACGCGTCCGCGCGTCCGTCTGGTCTGCGGAGGCTCGGCGGATGGGTTTCGCCAGTCTCAGCCCCGCGAGCGGTACTGCCGGTGGGGACGGCGACGTCCCGGTGCGGAATCAGGAGCGGCCTCCGGCGAGGAGAAGCCGCCCGGCACCGCGGCGCGCTGCGTCGGCTGCTTCACAGGAGGAGCCGCGGGGGTGGGGAGAGCTGGCTTGCCCTTGGCCAGGATGGTGATGTGCGGGATGTGCCGGGCACAGACCTGGCAGACCTCTGCCAGGGTCCAGACCTGGCCGACGGCCGGGTTGTGGACGAGGACCAGGAGGCTGGTGCCGGCGCAGTGGACGGGGGTTTCGTGGAGGGTGCACTGCGCGCTGCCGCAGCTGCAGGCGGCGTTGGGGCGGGCGCCGGCGAGGCGTCCGTGGGCTTTGGCGTGCTCTGCGGCGAAGCGGCGCATGCTCGCGGCGTCCTTCGAGCGGGGCGGCATCTTGCACGCGGCGGTGCTACAGGTGACGGACACGGTGTGGTCGGGGTGGCCGGTGAGGCGGACCGTCCAGGTCCGTCCCGGCACGCGTGCTCCGGGCGTCAGGGTCAAGTCGGGTCCTGTCGTCGTGCTGGTAGTGGCTGGCGTTCCTGCTTGCTCGTGAAGGAGCCGGGTGCGTGCGCCGTGTCTCTGAGGACAGCCCGTCGGCGGCGCGGGGCGCTCTGGGTCAGAGCGCGCGCAGGACGGCGACCACCTTCCCGAGAATAGCGGCGTCGTCGCCGGGGATCGGGTCGTACCCGGCGTTGTGCGGCATGAGCCAGACCTGGCCGTTCTCGCGGCGCAAGCGTTTGACCGTGGCCTCGCCGTCCAGCATGGCCGCCACGATCTATGGGGTTCCGGAAGGTGTGGCGTGACGTGGTGCGAGTCGTCCTCGTTGGCGTTGAGGCGCTCGTACTCGGGGGGTGTGGCTCTGTGGCGGGTTGTTGCATGACTGTCTGAGCACCGGAGAGAGATATGCGAGCATTTCCCGTGACCCTGCCCTCGGGCACGCGCTACTCGACCGTCGTCGACGACGAGCTCCAAGTCGTCCCTGTCGCTGATCAGTGGGCGCGGCACCAGCGCTTCGGCAAGAGCCGCGCCGAGTTCACCACCAGGACGAACGCCGGCGGAGCGGCGCTCTACCTGCGTTGGTGCCGTGCGACGGCACGCGACTGGCGCACGGCGGCCCGCGACCTGGGCCTGTTCATGGTCTGGCTGAAGCACGTGCCCGCACGGCAGGACCGTCGCGGCGCTCTCCTCAGCGGGCCGGGCGGCAAACCGGTACGGCAGGAGCGCAGGATCAACGTCGTGCTGTCGGCTACCCGCGGCCTGCTGTCGTACGCGGTGTCGGTAGGCGAGGCGCCGCGCCACGTGCTCGGGCAGATCTACGAGCTGGCCGACAGCCGGGACCTGCCTGTGGAGGCTCAGGGGGAGGACTCCGGGCTCTCATACCGGCTCCGTGCCCGCCACCGCGTCCAGGAGCCGCAGTCGGTCTTGGACCGCGCTTCCGACGACGAGATCGTCAGCATGTTCCTGAAGTGCCGCTGCGCGCGGGACCGGCTCGTCGTCGTGCTGCTGGCCCGGGCGGGGCTTCGGCGAGGGCAGGCCGCTGGTCTTCGCCGGTCCGACTGCCACATGCTGCCGGACTCGCGCGCGCTGGGGTGCGGCTACAAGGGGCCTCACCTGCACGTGCGGCGCCGTGACAACGCCAACGGCGCCTGGTCCAAGTCGCGCGCCGCGTGGATCCAGCCGGTGGACTTCCTGGTGGTGCAGGCATTCGACCAGTACTTCGACGAGCGCTTCGAGTTCCTGGGCGCCGGCGGCAGCGACTTCCTGCTGGTGAACCTCTTCCGCGGCGTGATCGGTGCGCCGATGAGGCCGGAGGCGATCTACGAGCTGTTCGAGCGACTGACACGGCGGGCGGAACTGCCGCGGGCCGTGGTGCCGCACATGGCCCGCCGCGCGTTCGGGAGCAACGTGTCGGATGCCGGCGGTCGGCTCGACGAGGTGCAGGCCCTGCTCGGGCAGAAGAACCCGGAGTCGGCGCGGCCCTACGTGATCCCGGACCAGGACCGGCTGCGCGAGGCCGTCGAACGGGTTCCCTCCCCGCGGGAGCTGCACGGGCGCGGTGAGCTGTGAGGGCGGCCGTCGCCCTGTCGTTGCCGGCGGCCCCGCCGGACGCGCGGACGGCCGAGCTGGTCGGGGCTCTGGACCCGACGTTCCTGAGTCTCGTCGGCTGGGACTGGGACCTGGGCGTCTTCTTCTACCCGCGGGCCCATCCCGTGCTTGGGATCGGGGAGTGCGACGTCGTCGGCTGCGACAAGGGCTTCGAGCGCACCGGGCCGCTGTGCTCGGGCTGCCGGTTGCGGTGGAACAAGTCGGGGCTGTCCTTGGCGGAGTTTCTCGGGGCAGCGACGCGCTACAACGCCCAGCACGTGACGCAGTCGCTGTGCCGGTTCCCGGCGTGCGGGCGGCCGTGGCGGAGCCCGACTGCAGGGTTGTGCCAGAACCATCACTACCAGCGGGTTCAACGCCTGAAGGTCTCGGTGGAGGAGTTCCTCGTCCACCCGGTCCCGATCCCGTTGGCTGGATTCGGCGGCTGCGAGGTCGCGGCCTGCAACCGGTACCGGGTCAGTGCGACCAGCCCGTACTGCGACGCGCACCGCCAGCGGCTGACCAAGGCAAAGGCCGGCAGGTCCTTCGACGAGGAGAGGTGGCGGCTGACCACCGCGCCGGTCTCCATGGGCAACGAGGTCAGTATGCGGGGACTGCCGAGGCGGCTCGTCGCCGAGCTGCTGTACTGCGTGCAGGAGCGCACGGCGAACGGGATCAAGACGTACGGGTTCTGGCTGCGCACGTTGTGCGAGAGGCTGCGGGCTCTGCGGTGTGAGGATCTCGACGGGCTCGGTGACCCGCTGGCTTCGGGACTGCGCGGTCAGACGGCGACGCTGGTCCTGACGATGCGCAAGATGCTGGGCCGGCTCGGGGCGAGTCCAGAGGTGGAGGCCCGCAAGGATGTGTGGGACCTGGCCGTGTTCGGGTTCGGCGGTACGGCGAACTTCACCAGGATCCACCAGAGTGCCCTGCGGGAGGCCACGAAGCTCTGGGCGGTCGATGAGCTCCCTCGCCGCCGGGGAAAGTCGGTCGCCCGGGCCCTGCAGGCGAAGATCAACGCGATGGCGGAGCTTTCGCAGAGTCTGCGGTTCCAGCGCGAGGACGGCGGCCACGCGGTGGCGCTCCTGGACCGCGGCGACATCACGTCGTTCTGCACCCGCCTGGCGTTCAGGGCGGAGGCCGGGGAGCTCAGCGTCTACCAGTGGATTCGCACTGCGCGGTCGGTCCGCGCGGTGCTGAACCGGTGGCGGACCCTGGGGCTCACAGCCAGGGGCCAAATCCTCGAAGGGCTTCGCGCGGACTTCGTGATGGGCGCCGAGGATATCCCCGACGAGCCCGAGGACAGCGAGGCCGGCAAGGACCTCCCCGACGAGGTGATGCGGGAACTCTGCGACAACTTGGACCTGCTCGAAGAGATGAGCGGTGTGGAGGTGCGCGTCTGCACGGAGATCCTCATTGACACCGGCCGGCGTCCCGACGAGGTCTGCCGGTTGCCCCTAGACTGTCTGGAGCGCGACCCGGACGGCAGCCTCGTCCTGCTCTACGACAACCACAAGGCATACAGGCTGGGCCGCCGGCTGCCGATCGGCAAGGCCACCGGGGCGGTGATCGCCGCCCAGCAGGAGCGCGTGCGCCGGCGCTTCCCGGACACCCCCGCGGCCTTGCTGAAGCTCCTGCCCTCCTCGGTTTCGAACCTGGCGGGTACCAAGCCGATCTCCGGCATCTGGGACCAGCACCGCTCATGGGTCAAGGCCCTGCCCGACTTCCTCGTCCCCATCCAGGTCCAAAAGGACGGCAGGCCGGTCACGAAGACGGTTGCCGTGCCGGTCGAACTGGAGGGCCGTCACCCGGTCGATGGCTTCGCGCCGGCGGTCCTGGCCGATGCGGTAGTACGCCTGGGTGGTCATCAAGTGCCGGTGGTCCATGAGTTCCTTGAGGACTTCGGGCGGTACGCCTTGGTCCGCGTGCCGCTGCGCGAAGCTGTGCCGGTAGGCGTAGGGGAAGATGCGGCTCTTGTCGAAGGGCAGCATCGTGTGGCGCAAGGCCCAGGGGCTCCTGGACTCCGAGCACGTCCGCCGCGAGATCGGGGAGGTGGCCACCGCCTACGGAGTCTGCAAGGAGCCGACGAACGTGGCCGCGGGAGGCCAGAGCTGCCCGCTGAGGTTCCGCTGCCTGGGCTGCGAGCACTACACCACCGACATCTCCTACCTCCCAGACCTGGAGGCATACCTCGCTGACCTTCTGCGCAGCCGCGAGAAGCTGATGTCGGCCTTCGAGGCCGACGACTGGGCGCGCAGCGAAGCGATGCCCTCGGAGGAGGAGATCCGGCGCGTCCGGCGGCTGATCAGCCGGATCCGAGCAGGGTTGGACGACCTCGGCGCGGAGGAGCGGGCCCAGATCGAGCAGGCCGTCTCGACCGTGCGCCGCGGGCGCGGCGTGATGCTGGGCATGCCGGGCATGCGCCGGATCGGTCAGCCCCTGCCCGATGTACGGCCGCGGAGGAGCATGTGAACGCCGCGAGCGACGGCCGCAAGGCCGACTCCGCACGTCGCCGGGAGCGTGTGGTCAAGGCGATCAACGCCGCGGCCCAGGGCATGGGCCGGATCAGCGTGTCCGCCATCGCCCGCCACGCCGGGGTGGACCGGACCTTCCTCTACCGGCACCCGGACCTCCTCGCCCTCGTCCACGCCGCCGAGACCGAGCCGGCACAGCATGGACCGGCCAGCTCTGTGACAGTCAGCCGCGCGTCGCTTCAGGCGGACCTCGCGCACGCGCAGGCCCGCAACACCCGGCTTGCGGCGCGGATCCAGCTCCTGGAAAGGCGGCTCTCCAGCGAGCTGGGCGAGCAGGCATGGCGCGAGTCAGGGCTGGAGATTCCCACCGACGTCGACGCGCTCCAGCGCCGGATCACCGGCCTGAAACAGCGCAACGTCGAACTGACTGCGGCCCTAGAAGAGAGCCAGGCGGACCTGAGCGCGGCGCGGGAAGCCAACCGCGAACTGACCAAAGCCATCAACCAGCGCGGGCAGCCCAGCAACGTGGCGGGGTGACTGTCCAGTCCCGCCCGCCGCAGCGAGCGAGGTGTGCCTGTCGTGCGCGTCCGGTGCAGCCTGCCGTGTGACGCAGGGACTCAGTGGCCGTCCGACTGGCCATCCGCCTGCGGACAGCTTGCCAGGGGTGTTCACGAGAGAGTCTGACCAGCTCGGCTTCTCCGTCGTCGTAGATCGTTGCCCGTCTCGAGGGTGATCGTTGCCGGACTCAGGCGGGGTACAGGGCCGCGATACGGGGCAGGTGGCGGGCGATGCGTTCGTGGTCGCCGAAGTCGAAATCCCACTCCGGGTCGAACTCGGGATAGCGGATGGTGAAGCTATCGGCCGGTGGCTCGCTTCCTGTGGCGGCCCGGTAGGCGTTCCAGACGATGGGGAGGCTTGCTTCTCCGTCGAGGTCCCAGCCCTCTGCGGCAGCCAGTTGGACGACAGGAAGGTCGGCCAGGCTGTCCGGATCGTTGATGACCTGCTCGAAGGTGGCGCGGCCCTGTGCGATGAGCCAGCCTCGGAAGTAGTCGAAGCCGTCGTCGGAGCAGCCACCGTTGATCTGGTACGCGGCGGCCCACAGCGGGGCGAGGTAGGAAGCGGCCATCAAGTCCCACAGGACCTGCTCCGCTTGGAGGATCTCTGCTGGTTGATGGTCAGCGAGCAGTGTGGTGGCGTGGCTGGCGACCTCCTCGGCATCGGTCGGGTCGACGGCGAGGCGGCGGGCTTGTTCAATCAGGTGCCAGAAGCGGTCGTTGTCCATGGTCAGTCCCACCAGAACTCCCAGCAGTTCAGATCGATGAGGTGCTCGGCATACGCGACCAGGTCGCGGTGCGCGCCTTGCCAGATGTTGTCGGGGCAGAAGGCGAAGTGCTCAGCGGCAATGGCCAGAGCCTCCTCAAGTCCGCTGGGCGGTGCGGCAACGCTGAGGTGGAGGGTGCTGAATCCGACGCCGACAACGCGCACACCGAAGCGATCCTCCCAGCCGCGGACGACGGCCGAGAAGGTGGCTGTGTCGTTGTCGTAGTTGGCAGGTCCGTCCCACCCGACGGCGGTGAGGGTATCGGCTCCGCAGGGTGCCGAGACGAGGCCGAGACGTGCTTGCGGGTTCTGGGCCAGGAAGGCCCGCGCGTACTGCTCGGCCATTCCGTCGGGGTCCGCGGAGATCTCGCGGGTGGCTGCAGTACCGGGCCAGGTCTGGCCGAAGGGAGCGGTGACGGCCAGGCGTTCCTCGGCGGTGAGCTGGTCGTCGTCTTCGTCCGTGGCCGTGTAGTCCTGCCACCAGCGGGCGAGAAGTTCCTCGGCGTCGTGCTCGTCGGGGGAAGACATGCGCTCGGGAGACAGTTCGCCGCAGCCCCAGGGCCGGAAGTCTGCGTCGTGCGGGTCCAGGGAGTCGAGCAGCAGCGGCCACAGCCCGGAGGCGGCATGTTCGCCACGCAGCTGCGCCCACAGGTCGGCAAAGGCGGGGCTGTCGCTCAGCCACAGAGGTTGCAGGTCGCCGGCACCTTCATCCGAGGTGATCATGCGTCCAGGCGGCAGGGATATTCCGCGGGACAGAAGGAGGTCGAGGTTCACGAGCGGATGCTATGAGGTGGGTCTGACATCCGGTCCTTTCAGCGGGAGTGGTCACCACAAGTCGATGGACCAGACATCGCCCACCTGATGCCCGTCTGGATCAGGGGTCCCGGACCCGTATGGCTCGAGGTCGGAAATGACGTGGATGCGGGCCGCGGAATCGGATACGCGATAGCAATCCATGTCTCGCGACGTGTTGTCCGTGTCGAGCTCGAGGGTGTGCCCGAGGGCCAGGATGGCGGCCTGCAGTTCATCGAAACGGACTGTGGGCGCGAAGTCCCCATACTTCCGCGCGAGCACAGGGGGCACCATGTCCGCCGATGGGACGTACAGCAGCCGTTGGATCTTCACACCGAAGCCGAAGCATGACATCTGTCCCTGCAGCCCCGGCTGCTCTGCCGAGAAGTTGATCTCCACGAGTCCGTAGTCCCGGCGCAGGAGGCCGCCACCGGGCACGTCGAGGAATTGGCCGCCCAGGGCGGCTTCCCAGGCGTCGGGGTCAGAACCCAAGCCGATGTCGAGTACGTCGCTGTGGGTGGCGACATGGGCATAGAAGTCCAGTGCGGACACCCGCCGACCTCCTCAGCTGTGCAAACGGGGCTTCTTGCACGGTAACAACAGCGGTTTCGGTGGGTGCGGTTGCGTGGACTGGGGCAGCTGCAATTGATCCGCTAATGACTGGCTTGGGGATGTTGGGATCTGCCCCGGCGCTAGCGATTCGCTCGATCTAGCGATAGCACTACACCTGTTGCGCCCACTACCCTCGTCCGCAAAGCCGCTGAGCTGCACCGATCCCTCTGGGAACGTGTTGCGCCACACTTCTCCCCTAGAGAAGCGACGATGTCGCCGTGGTCGGCGCTGTCTTGGCGCCGGACGGTGACGATGTCGCCGTCGCAGATGGCGGCCTCGATCATGCTGTCGCCGACGACCGTCAGCGCGAACAGCTCGCCCTCGCCGACGAGGTGCCGCGGCAGCGGCAGGACGTCTTCGACGACCTCCTCGGCAAGTATCGGCGCGCCGGCGGCGATGCGGCCGACGAGCGGAACCTGGACGGCCTCCGGCGCCGTACCGAACTGGTCGGCGGGCTGGGCGCGCCGGACGCGGTAAGCGCGGGGACGGTGCGGGTCCCGGTAGAGCACGCCCTTCTTTTCCAGGGCCCCGAGCTGGTGCGAGACAGAGGAGGTGCTCCTGAGGTTGACGCCTTCGCCGATCTCCCGCATGGAGGGCGGGTAACCCTGGCGAGCGACGGCCTGCTCGATGAACGCCACGATGGCGGCCTGGCGGGTTGTGAGTCCATCGGGGCCCGGGCGGGTGACGCCGGGCGGGCGCCCAGGGCGGGCTCCGGATTCGACGACGTACATGTGGTGCTCCCCCCTGAAGGGATCTTGCGTGCAGGGACAGTAACCCGCATCCCACCTGTCCCGGAACATCTTTTCGATAACAGGGCGTGCCGACCTCACAGCGAATGGTGAGGGGATCAGAGGGCGGAGGCGCCCTCGCAGCTCCCGGCTTGCAGCACGGAGGCCGCCCGCTCATGATCCGCATGTGCCGTTTCACGTCAGGCTTCGCTTCGGGCCACCCACATCTCCCGCCGTCACCGGTACTTGGGACAGCTCAGAGAGCGCCGAGCGGAAGTTCCGGGGGTTCATCGGCCGCTACGGCAGCCGGGCGGACGTACGGATCGAGCTGGTCGAGGAGGGACCCGAGGGCGAGCACACCATGCGCTCCTGGACGCGGGAGCGCGGCGAGGTGGAAGGGCCCTGACGCCTGTCGAGGGCTTCCCTGCCGCGCCGGAAGGTGGCTGGCGGCTCGGCGGCCGGGGCTGCCGTTGCCGGTGGGGGGTGATGGGGCGCAGGGTGGGAAGACGCCCAGGTGGACCCGCGGTGAAGGGTGGTGAGGGCGATGGCCAGACCGGTGTGGACGGGGGTCTTGGGGTTCGGGCTCGTCAGCCTTCCCATCGGCCTCTACACGGCCACCGACAGCCACACGATCCGCTTCCACCAGCTACAACGCGGGACAGCGGACCGGATCCGCAACCGGCGCGTGAACGAGCGCACCGGCGACGAGGTGGACCTCGCGGACATCGTGAAGGGCTACGACACCGGGTCCGAGTACGTGATCGTCGAGCCGCAGGAGCTCGACGAGATCGCTCCCGGCCGGTCCCGTTCTATCGACGTCGTCGGCTTCGTCGACCTGGACACCGTCGACCCGGTCTTCTTCGACAAGACGTATTTCCTCGGGCCCCGGGGAGCCCAGTACGGGAAGGTGTACGCCCTCCTGGAGCGCGCCCTGGCCGAGTCGAACAAGGCCGGCATCGCCACGTTCGTGATGCGCGGGCGGGAGTACCTGGTCGCCTTGAAGGTGGAGGAGGCGGAGGGCCTGCTCACGATCCACACGCTGCACTGGGCCGACGAGCTGCGCGATCCGCACGCGGAGGTGCCTGACCTGCCGGGGAAGGTCGAGGCGACGGCGGCGGAGGTGAAGATGGCCATGCAGCTGATCGATGCCCTGGCCATGGAGTGGGAGCCGGAATCCTTCCACGACACATTCCGCGAGAAGGTCGAGGCCCTGGTGAAGGCGAAGGCGGCCGGAGAGACGGTGGAGAAGGCCGAACCGCCGGCGGAGCCGACCGGTGCCGTCGACCTCATGGAGGCCCTGCGCGCCAGTGTCGAGCGGGCCCGAAGTCCCAAGGACACCGGCGAAAAGGCCGCCTCCCCCGGCGCCCGGGCGGCCGGCGGAAAGAAGGCGCCCGCCGCGAAGAAGCGGGCGCGCTCCGGGCCAGCAGCCAAGGGCCGGGAGCTGATGGCACTGACGAAGGCGGAGCTGTACGAGAAGGCGGCCGCGGCCGGCATCCCGGGCCGCTCGTCCATGAACCACGACCAGCTCGCCGACGCTCTCGCCCACACCGGCCGCGACCGGCGCAAGGCCTGACCGCCACGTGGTGGGCGGTCTGACGGGCACAGCCGTGGTCAGGCCACCGTGACGCGCAGGACGTACGGCTCGCCCGTACTGATCGCCTGCGCCTGTTCCCGGAGGTCCGCGTCCGTGAAGCCGAGCAGCGCCTCGTCCGCGGCCCGGCGCAGCAACGGGAAGATCTCGGCGACGGGCCGGCCTCGGTGCGCTGCGGCGAGCTCGGCGAAGGCCCGCTGGTAGGGGGCTCCGTACGTGCTCGCGCTGTCGGCCAGCAGGTGGTCAAGGTGCTGTCGCTCGATGCTGATCTCGCCCATGGCCCGCTCCTTCGGTCCTCCGGGGCCCCGTCCGGTCCGGGGCCTCGCCGTCGACGCTACGAGGCCGGTCTGACATCGCCCCCCTACCCGGCAAGGGGCGCGTCCCGGCCGATGAGGTCCTGGAGCTGCTCGCGGACGGGTGGCGGCAGCAGCCCCTCGGTGGCGAGGAGGGGCCACTGGCAGCCGGGCATGAGCCGGTCGAGCCGGTGGAACTCCCCGAGCTGGTAGAGCAGCACCAGGGCGTCGAGGGCGTGCTGGACGGGGGGCCGGTCGCGCTCCTTCAGGGTGCTGAGCACGGCCAGCCCGGCCATCGCGTAGCGGCCGTTCATCCACTCCAGGGCCGCCTCGCCCAGCTGCCCGGCAGCGAGTTCCGCCTCGACCCGGTCGCACAGGTCCAGGGCCCACTGCCGTACGCCGGCGGCGGTCTTCCAAGTCCGCGCCAGGTCCTGGAGCGGAGCGGTGGCGGCCAGATGACGCAGATGGTCGCGGGCATCGCGCACCGGGCCGAGAGCCAGATGGTTGTCCTCGGTGAGGACCGCGTCGGCAAACTCGGGAACATCGTTACGGGTGGTCTCGACCAGGGACGCGATCGGGTTGGCCGTCGCGGTGGGGTTCATCGCGCGCAGCAGGTCACCGATTTCCACCAAGGACATCGTCCCGTTGATGGTGGCGGCGGCCGCGGCCAGCGCGGCGTCCTTGGGTGTGACGGTCGGCGTGCCGGGGTTCTTGTCGAGGGCCGTGAGCTCGGGCGGAGGCCAGGTGTGTCCGGCGGCGCGGGCGAGGCGGGCGATGCCTTCGTCGATCCGCCGGGCCCGGGCGGGGACCAGGGTCACGGTCAGGCCGGCGTCGGCGATGTGGTCGGCGAGGTCGTCGAGCCGTTGGTCCGGGTCGGTGTCCGGGTCGTCGTCGCCGGGGACCGTGAGGGTGTCCACCGCGGCGGTGAAGGCGGCCCGTACCGTCTGCTCCGGTACGGGCAGCTCTTCGTCGAACAAGAGCAGTGCCACGTCGGCCGGGCGTTTGCCGCGGACGGGCGAGGCCGAGGACGAGGTCGAAGCTCTCGGGCGCCGGGGTGGAGGTGCTGCCCCTGCCGCGGCCCAGGCCCCCGCCGGGGACATTGCCGGGCAGCAAGCGGCGGCTCCTCCAGACCTCCAGCATCTTCGCAGTCACGGTGAACCCGTGGCGGTACGCGTGGTCGATCAGCAGCTGATCGGCCGCGCTCGGGGTGTCAGTGGACATGCCAGGGAAGGTACCGACACCTCTCCTGGCCATGACGGGGCTTTCACCTCATCCGGTGACTCCCCGCGGAACTGAAGCCAAAGGGCTACCCCATGACGTATCGGTGGCGCCCCTTTAGAGCCCCCCTACCTCCGCCGGGTCACCTCGGAGCTCGTCCGCTCAAATGGCGTGGAGCTGAAGGGGGTTGCGTGGCTAACCCCCCGAACCCGCACTGTGCCGCCCGGGACGCGACGTCAGTGCGCGGCTCTTCATGCTCCGCCCGTCATCACACAGAGACAAGGACACCACCATGCTCACCGACGTGCTCACCGGCTGGACCGCGGAGACCCTGGGCGGCCTCACGCTGCTGGCCGGGGCCACAGCCTGGGGCTGGATCCGCCGGCGCCGGAACCAGGCCGGCCCCGGCGCGGCCCCGGCCATCGGGGCCGGCGAGGCCGTGCGGCCGGTTCGCATCTACACCCTGCTCGGAGCCCGGGCCGCCGACGGCCAGCCTGTGCACCTGCCCAGCAGCCGCCCCGCCGGCATCCGGGTCACCTGGACCGGCCCCGCAGGAAAGACGGAGCAGTTCGAGTTGACCGACGCCATGCTGCCGGACGGCACCTACGCGGCGGAGCGCGTATCGGCGTACCTGGAGCCCGGCACCCTGTGACTGGTCTTCATTGAAACGAGTCCTCACAGGCCGGAAGGAAGTCCCGTGGAACTCCACGTCATCGAGCGGTCCGCCAACGCCTTTCAGCAGGGTCTGACCGAGCGCCAGATCCTGGCGGTCGCCCGGCGCGCCTTCGGCCCGGGCGCCGAAGTACGTGCCGCGAGGGAGCTGGGCGGCGGCATGTACAACACCACCTACCGCATCGCCCTCGCCGAACGCGGGGAGCCGGTCGTCCTGCGGGTGGCCCCGAAGCGGGCCGCCAGTTCCGCTCCGAACGGGAGCTGATGCGCGCGGAGTACGCGTCGGTGCCGTGGCTCGCCCCGATCGCCGAACTGATGCCGCGGGTCCTGGCAGTCGACTTCACCCAGGCTGTCATCGGCCGGGACTGGATGATCCAGTCCTTCCTGCCCGGCACCCCGGCGCCGGACAAGGGACGGAATCAACGCCGTGGGGGGACCTGCGGTCCCAGGCTCCCGCCCAGGAGCGACGGTACCAGCGTGATCATGATCCGGGCGAGCGGTCTGCCTGAATGCTGCGCACTTGCCGGCTGCGCCATGGTGGGGCCGTGATGGCCGGTCAGCCAACAACGTCAGGCTTGTGACCTGGGCGTTTGCCGACGGGCGGTGGGGACGCCCGTCGGGGCGGACCTGCGGGGGGCGGTGGCTGCCCGGCCCACGCCTTACACGCTCCAGCCGACGAACCCGGTCGTGAAGGCGCTCCAGCCATCCCGGTCCCCAACCCCGGCCCGTGCAGGTAGCCGTACTTAAAGTCACGGACCCCAGGAACCTCTGGAGCCTCGCCACACGTCGTACCGGGCATGATCGTCATACCTGATGCCCGCACGGCCGAGCTCTACGCGCAGTGGTCCCGGACCGACGCCCGCACCGATCCGGCAGAGGCCGAGCCGCTCGTGCTCGAGCCTGCTCGCCGGCTGGGCGCGGTACCCGATCGTCGCGATGGACGAGCGGTACGAGGAGATGGACGACGAGGATGACGATGACGGATCGATCTTCCGCTGAGCGGGCGGACGCACTGGTCGACGCCTGGGACGAGATGAGGGAGTACGTCGACCACGAACCGCAGACGTACGAGCGGCTCGTCGTCGAGTGCGCCCGTGAACTGGCCGCCGATCCGCGCGGGCCGCTCGCCTACAGCTGGACGCTGGGTCTGGTGCTCGCGCTTCCGTACCTGGCTACAAGGAAACCGGAGGACGGTGACGTCGAGGCGGTGTTCGGCGCGGCGCAGGCCGTCGACCGGGCGCTGCGGGACGCGCCCTGCACGCACCAGGACCACCCCTTTCAGGGCGACTTGGAGGCGGAGCTCGGGAACATGGCGGACGTCCTGCGGGAGCTCGCCGACGACGAGCGGCCCTGGACGGACCTCAGACCGCGCGACGCATGGCTGTGCCCGCGCAACGTCGCCGGGCACGCGCGCGTGGTGATGGAGTCGCTGCGCCCCGGCTCGGCCGGCGACGTACCGCCGTTCCTGCCGTTCGAGGACCGGTACCAACTGGAGGGGCTCACCGCGATCATGGAGGGCTACCCACTTGCCAGGACTTTCGACGTGGCCTGGGACCTCTCCTTCGCGGCCTCCGCGCTGCAGGAGGCGGCGGACGACGAGCTGGCCGGCCGGGTCTTCGTGGCCACCGCCGTCGCGTGGTACATCGAGGCCGAGGCGGACGACGCCGACGCGCAGGAGCTCGTCGACGAGTTGGCGGACGCCTTCGAGCGCGCGATCGGCCCCCTCGACGACGGGCACTGCCCCCATGGCGCGCACCCGGACCTTCCGAGCGACACCACCGAGACCCTGTGGGTGGGCATGCACCTGGCGAGCGCCCGCGGCCGCGCGGTGTACGAGAAGTGGCCCGAGCCCTGGGCCCCACCCCTCGACACCGCCCTGTGTCCGGCGTTCGTCGCGGCCACGGCCCGAGACTCCCTGACACGGCTGAGGAACGACTGATGACGTACGAACAACTGGTCCGCTCCTGGAGCGAGACCGGACAGGACCGCTACGGTCCCGACGACGTTTAGGACCAGGTCGTCCTGGAGTGCGCACGGGCACTGGCGGACGATCCCGGCGGGGAGCTCGCGTATCAGCGGGTGTTCGGGCTTGTCCTGATGCTGCCGTACACCGAACTGGCCGGCGGGGACGTGCCGCTCGTGGTGGCCGATGCGGCGCGGGCCGTGCGCCGGGAACGCGTGGGGCAGGGCTGCGGTCATGAGGGGCACCCGTTCGACGAGCAGTGGGAGGACCTCGTCGACACGCTCCCGGACGTGCTGCTGATGCTGGCCGACGACAGTACGGAGTGGTGGGAGAACCACTCGCGGGAGCAGTGGCTCTGCCCGCGTTCCGTCACCGGGTTCGCGGCCATGGTCCTGGAGGCGGACCGCGCGTTCGCTGTTCACCGGGATCGAACACCGGCGTTGGTCGTGGAATGGCCGACTCCCCGACCCCCTTGTGTATGAATTCCTACGGGTGTAGCTTTTCGTACACCCAACTTTTGTGGAGGATTCCTGACCATGCGGATCACCTTCGACCTGCCCGGCGTCTCCGGCGGGTCTCAGACCGTCGACCTTCCCGAGGACGTCGCCCTCGCCCTGTACGACGGCCTCACGAACAGCCGTGCCGTCATCGACCCCAAGGCCGAGGACTTCGACGAGCTCATCGCCTCTACTAGCCTGCTCAGTCGGCTCATCGCCCACCTGACGCTGTCCCGCGAGCGCCACATCGCCGCGGCTGACGCCACCAGCCCGAACGCCAACCGCCGGGCCATCGGCATCGCCGCCGCGATGCAGCCCTCGCAGCTCGGTGTCGTGCTGGAACGCAACGGCCGGCCCCGCAACCGCAGGACCTGACCAGCAGACTCCAGCCCAGTTCCCCGAAGTCCTCACAGCCCGGAAGGAAGTCCCGTGGAACTCCACGTCATCGAGCGGTCCGCCAACGCCTTTCAGCAGGGCCTGACCGAACGCCAGATCCTGGCCGTCGCCCGGCGCGCCTTCGGGCCCGGCACCGAGGTCCGTTCCGCGACGGAGCTGGGCGGCGGCATGTACAACACCACCTACCGCATCGACCTGGCCGGCCGTGAGGAGCCGGTCGTCCTGCGGGTGGCACCCGAACCGGACAGGCAGTTCCACTCCGAGCAGGAGCTCATGCGCGCGGAGTACGCGTCGGTGCCGTGGCTCGCGCCGATCGCCGACCTCATGCCGCGGGTCCTGGCGGCCGACTTCACCCAGGCCGTCATCGGACGGGACTGGATGATCCAGTCCTTCCTGCCCGGCACCCCGGCGCCGGAACTCCTCGGGTCCTACCCGAAGGAGACGCACGGCGCGTTCTTCCGGCAGATGGGCGAGATCACGGCGGCCGTGCACGCCGTCGCCGGCCCGTGGTTCGGCCCGGTCACCGGTCCCGGGCACGCGCGTTGGAGCGAGGCCGTCGTCACCTCCCTGCACCTGATCGCCCAGGACGTCGAGAGCTGCGGCCTGGACGCGGCCGACCTCCGCAAGGCCGCCGACGCCGCCCAGACCGGCGCGCAGGTCTTGGACGAGGTCGCGGTGCCGCGGCTGCTGACCGGAGACCTCTGGACAGTGAACACGATGCTCGCGGCCGCCCCGGTGCCCACGATCTGCGGTGTCCTGGACATGGACCGCACCTGGTGGGGGGATCCGGAGGCGGACTGGACGATGCGGATGGCCCGGGCCAAGCAGGACGCCCGCCTGGCGTTCTTCGACTCCTACGGCCACCCGGAGGAGACCGAGGCCGGCGCGTGGCGGCGGCACCTGTACGAGGTGCGCCACCTCGGCGCGCTGCGCCTGGAGCGGCACCGACTCGGCAACCAAGCTGGCGTCCGGGATTCCTATCCGCTGGTGGCCGAGGAGGTGTCGGCACTCACGTCCTGACGGCGACGGGCGCCTTCCTGCCCGGAAGGCGCCCGTCGGGTGGTTCGGTCACGACGTCGGCAGGGCCCGGCCCAGGACGGAGGCGACGGCGCGGGGGTGGACGAGGCCGGCGCGGATGAGGTGGGTCTGGTCGTCAGCGCAGTCGACGATGGTGAGGTGGTTGGCCGCCGGGCATACTCCGCCGTCCATGACGACCGCGTCGAGGTCGACGCTGGCGAGCGTCGAGAACTTGGTGCCTTCGTCGCTTCCTGCTGTCACAGGTGCTCGGGGAGCCAGGGTTCGTGATCTGTGGTGGCGCGGATCAGCTGGGTCAGGGTTTCGTCGGACTTGGCGGTGACTCCTGTGAGGCGGGCTGCGGCGGCTGTTCGGTAGCCGCCGGCGTACCAGACGGCGAGCTGCCCCCGGGTGAGCTGGACGTCGCCATGGGTACGGGTCTTGGTGATCTGCGCCGTGCCGTTCTTCAATTCCAGGTGGTAGGACTGCCAGTTGCCGCGGTTTTCGCTTTCGATGTCCACGGGCACGGCGATGGCGAGGTCGTTGGGCCAGCCGCGCCGCCGGATGGCTTCGGGGATGTCGAGGATGCGGAGCATCCACGGGTGCCATGCCTCCGCCGTCAGGCGGTAGCGGTACAGGTCGTGCAGGAGTGCGGGGTAGGGCGGGAGGGCGGAGCGCCGGAAGTGAATGGCAGCGGCGCGCGTGTGGTGGCTGCCGAGAAGGGCCATCATCTCGTGGAGGGTCTCCACGTCTGCGGCCCAGAAGTCGTGGACGGTCAGGTCCGTTCCGTGCCGCTGATGCCGCTTCATGGCCAGGGACAGTACGCCCGTTGTCGTTTGCCCGGATCGGAAGCGGTAGGTGGTGAGCTGTTGCTTGTCGTCCATCCAGGCGGACCACCAGCCCGGACGCTGCACGGGGCCGTTCCACTGCCTGGCCAGGCGGCGTTGTAGTTCCTCACCTGCCCCGGCCCGGCCGTGCTCGATGTGGAGCCCGGGGCTCGTGAAGCTGCGTTTGAGGTCTTCGGTGGCGATGGACCAGGCGTGCACGGGGACGGGTGCTTGCCAGCCGAGTCGGCGCATGTGGGCGTTGGAGGTCGTCCAGACGGTGGAGATCACCGCGCCTTGTTCTCGAAGGGGGCGGAGTCGTTCGGTTAGGAGGCGGCCAGCGAGGTGGTCGCCGCGTTCTTCGGGGGCGACGCATCCGGCGCTGATGATCGCGGAGGGGACAGGGGCTCCGCCGAAGAACTGCTCGGTGAGGAGGCCCAGGCCGCCGGCGACGACGCGGCCGTTCCGGACAGCGACGCGGATGTCTGCGTGTGGGCGCAGTCGGGTGATGTCTCCTACGGGGTGGCCGTAGCTGCGGGTCGCGAGGGCGTTGTAGTCCTGCCACAGCTCGTCGTCGGCTTCCATGATCCGGAGCGGCTCGGGCATGCGGTGTCTCCCCTGTTTTAGTAGTTGGTGTGGGCACGGCTGGCTTCTGCGTCCACTGGTACGAAGAATCTGCGTGTGAAGGTGATGACGGTCTTTCCGTCCTGGTTGTGGCCGGTCGTGCGGCAGGTGACGATTCCGGTGCCCGGTCGGCTGTTGGACAGGCGGCGGCCGGTGATCTGTGTCTGCGCGTAGAGGGTGTCCCCTGCGAAGACCGGGTGGGTGAAGCGGACATCCTGGAAGCCGAGGTTCGCGGTGGTGAGGCCGCTGGTGCTGCGTACGGTCATGCCGCCCACGAGGTGGAGGGTGATGCTGCTGCACACCAGGGGGCGCTGCCATTCGGTGAGGCTGCTGTACTGGGCGTCGGTGTGGATCGGTGCGTCATTGCCGCCGAGCATGGTCATCAGGACGTTGTCGGTCTCGGTGACGGTGCGTCCGGGCCGATGCTCGATAACCAGGCCCTCCCGGAGCTCGTGGTAGCCGAGGCCGACGATCTCCCGGTAGCGGTCTTCGCCGACCTGCCGGTACCCCTGGGGCATGCCGCTGATCATGCGGTCACCTCTTGGGTGGTGCGTGCGGCGGCGCGAGCAAGCAGGGATCGGGCTGCCTGGACCATGGGAGGTCCGATCATCTGGTGGCCGACGCGGACGATGCGGCCGCCCGCGTTCTCGGCCGCTGCCACGATGGCGCGGGCGGCGGCGATCTCCTCGCCTGTGGATGTGAACACTTTGGTCAGGACGTCGAGATGGTGGGGGTGCACGCAGCTCTTGCCTGCGAAGCCGAGAGCCTTGACGCGTTCGGCCTCATCTCGGAGGCCCTCGAGGTCGTCGAGGTCGAAAAATGGTGAGTCGATGGCGGGGATGCCCGCCGCGGCAGCGCTGGCGACGAGCGCGGAGCGGGCGTGGAGCATCGGCTCCCAGGCCTTGCTGCAGCCGGTGGCTGTGGCGTAGTCGGCCGTCCCGAACAGGACGCCGGCGATGCGCGCGGCTCGCACGATCGCGGGCAGGTTCTCCAGGGCGCGCGGTGTCTCGATCAGCGCGTACAGGTGGGGAGCGTGGTCGGGGGTGTCCAGGGCTCCGGCGACGATGTCGATGTCGCGTGGCGACTCCACCTTGGGGATCAGCACGATCTGCGGCCTGTCCGGGTATTCGGCGAGGGCCGCGAGGTCGAGGATGCCGTCGCGGGTGGTGGGGGTGCTGATACGTACGCCCAGGGCGGTGTCGGCCGGGAGGGGGTTGGTGAAGAAGGCGCGGGCGGTGAGGCGGGCATCGGGCTTGGCCGCGGGAGGTACGGAGTCCTCGAGGTCGACCAGGGCGACGTCCGCGCCGCTGGCTCGCGCGCTGGGGAATCGGGTGGGAGTGTGGCCGGGGGTGATGATCCACACTCCGGCAGGCGCTGGCGTGGTCATCGGCAGGCCTCCTCGGCCTTGAGGTGGCGGGCGGCTTCGGGGATGACGTCTTCTTGGCCGGCGATGATCTGGCGCCGTCCGAGTTCGTGGAACAGGTCCCAGGGATGGACACCTTCGCTGGCGGCGGCCTCGAGGACCGGCTTCTTGAATCCGGAGAAGACTCCGGCGAGGCCGCTGGCGAGGCTGGTGGAGTCGATCGTGGGCGGGGCGGGCATCAGGGTGCGTTCGGCGAGGTCGGCGGCCTCGGCCAGTAGCCGCACGTCGATCCCGGTGGGGTGGCCGAGGCGTTCGAGGACGGGGACGAGGACTTCCAGTTGTGTGTTGCCTGCGCCCGCGCCGAATCCGCGGGCACAGGCGTCGATCACGCGGGCACCGGCCTCGACGGCCGCCACGGAGTTCGCAACGGCCATGCCGAGGTTGTTGTGCCCGTGGAAGATCACCGGCACGTCCACCGCGGTGGTGATGGCCGTGATCCTGGCGGTGACGTCGCCGGGCAGGTAGTGACCGGCGCTGTCCATGATTCCGACGGCCTGCGCCCCATAGCCGACCATCAGGGCGCACTCCTCGGCCAGTTGGCTGGGGGTAGCCATGTGGCTCATCATCAGCACGCCCTGGGCTTCGGCCCCGAGTTCGCGGATCACTCCGAGGTGGCGCTCGGTGGCGCTGGCCTCGGTGCAATGGACCGCCATGCGCGCGATGTCCGCGCCGCGGCGTACGGCGGCTGCGAGGTCGGTGGAGGTGCCCCAGGCCGGGGCCATCAGGACTGCCATCCTGCTGTGGGCCAGGGCTTCGCGGGCGGTGGAGAGCATCT
Source organism: Streptomyces virginiae (assembly GCF_040638905.1). Classification (GTDB taxonomy): domain Bacteria; phylum Actinomycetota; class Actinomycetes; order Streptomycetales; family Streptomycetaceae; genus Streptomyces; species Streptomyces virginiae_B. Next base: position 69,953 of record NZ_JBEZYV010000030.1, read on the forward strand.
CGTCGTCGCTGAGCCGGCCGTGCCCCACCTGGTAGGAGGAGGCGCCCAGTCCGTTGCCGTGGCCGATCTCGACCACCGGGACGCGGGCAGCGTCGGCCGCGTTGGCGTAGGAGCGGATCTGCTCGCGGTCGAGCTGGTGGCGCACGGCGTGCTGGCCGTCGCGCAGCGTCGGGTCGTGGATGATCAGCGGCGCCTGGCTGGGGGTCATCGGGCGATCTCCTTCACGGCGGAGGTGCGGGCGAGCGCGTGCTGCTCCGCCGCGTGGATCGCGGCCGCGCTGATGACTTCGAGGTTGCCCGCGTGGGTCGGCATGCCGCCGCGGGTGGCGGTGATTTCCACGACCGCGCGCAGCGTGTCGTCGGTGACGGTGCAGGAGATGAGGCGGTAGCCGGGGACGAAGGACTGCATGGTCGCCGCGACGGACTCCACGAGGTCGCGGACGGGGTCCTGCTCGAGGCCGGTGGCGACGATGGTCATCGCGGTGCGGAAGGGCGGCGGAGGCGATGCGGGGCTGATGTTCAGCATGGTCTTGGTGGTGGTCGCGTGCGTGAAGTGCTGGATCGCTGACTGGGTCGCGTCGATGTATTCGTCGAGGTTGAGGCGGCTGGCCCGGCCCACACTGCGGCTGGCGGCTGTGGCCACCATCTCCACGTGCCGGGGTCGGTAGTGCTGGGCGACGGCGTGCAGGATGGGGATCGAGGCCTGTCCGCCGCAGGTGATCAGCCCGATGTGCCGGTGGGCTGCGGCCTGGCCTCCGTTCACGGCGGGGACGATCAGGGTGCCGCCGCTGGTGGGCGTCAGGTCGATGAGGGTCGCGACGGTGCCCGCGAGCTGGGCCCAGTGGGCGGGGTGGGCGAAGGCGTTGGTGACGTCGAAGACGATGTCGAAGTCCTCGCCCGCATCGTCCAGGGCGGCGATGCCCCCGGCTGCGGTGGCGCAGCCCATGGCGGCGGCCTGGGCCATGCCGTTGCTCTGCGCGGTGCGGCCTATGACGAGTCCGCAGTGCAGGTGCGGGGAGTTCTGTATGCGCTCGACGAGGTCGAGGGCGAGGAGACCGGTACCGAGGACGGCCGTGTTCAGCACGGTGTACTCCGTTCGCTGGTGGTGGCGGATCACAGGACGCGCACGTGCACTGCGGGGAGGTGGGTGGATGTGGCCTGGATGTCCATGCCGACGGTGAGGGGGATGCTCGCGTGGACCGACCCGGCCAGGACGATGTCTCCGGGGTGCAGGGTCGTGCCGAGGGTGGGCAGGCGGTGGGTGAGCCAGACGAGCGCCTTCAGGGGGTCGCCGAGGATGTCGCGCCCCTCCCCCGTCGCCACCGGGTGCCCGTTGACGCATGCTGTGATCTGCTCGGCGCCGAGGTCCGCGGCCGGGTCGAAGGGGACGGGGCTGCCCAGCACGACTCGGGCGCAGGCGGCGTTGTCGGCGATGGAGTCGATCAGCGTGATGTTCCAGTCGGTGTAGGAGATGTCGAGGACCTCGAACGCGAGGAACACCTCGGCCACTGCCGCCCTGACATCGCTCAGGTCTGCAGGGCCTGCGAGGTGGCGCCCGATCCGGAAGGCGATCTCGGTCTCGATCCTGGGGTTCATGAAGTCCCCGGTCCGCAGGAGGGAGCCGCTCGCTCGGACCATGTCGCCCAGGATGAACCCGGAATCGGGCTCGTGAATGCCCATCTGATCCTGCATGGCGCGTGAGGTCAGCCCGATCTTGTGACCGGTGACCCGGGCACCGTCCGCGACCCGCCGCTCCACATTGATCTGTTGAATGCGGTAGGCGTCTTCGAGAGTCAGGCCCGGAAAGCGCCCCGCCAGGGACGGCACGGGAACGCGGCAGCGCACCGCTTGAGCCAGTTCCCCGGCCACCGCTGCAAGGAGCTGGGCCTTCTCACCGCAGGCAGTGCTCGCGAGGGCAGGGCGGTGAGAGCCACGTAAGGGCCTGGCCATCTGCTACTCCCCGCTGTCGGCCTGTGGAGGGGTGTCCGTCCGGGCGTGCCGCGCTGCGAGTACGGGCAGGAAGTCCACGCTCCGCCCGCCGAGGTGTCCGACGTCCGCGGCAGTGCGAACGAACGCGATCCGGTCCAGCTCAGGAACACGGCCCTGGGCCCGGTCGGCGGAGACGAGCTCCGCGTACTGGCGGCTGAGTGTCTCGGCGGGGCAGGCGGGGGCGCGGAAGTGGATGCCGATGTTGCCCTTGTTGCCGCGGGTGACTGCCCACAGGTTCAAGTCCTCCGGCGGGACGTCGCGGCCGATCTCCTCCAGGAGCTCTCGAGAGGCGTGGAGGCGCAGGGCGTCCTGGTCCAGGCCGGTTCCGTCGGCGGGCGGTTCGATCGTGCCGCCGGGCAGCTGCCAGCGCCCCGGTGCGGCGGTGGACGTTGCCATGCGTCCCACCAGCAGCCGGCCGTCGTCCGTGGGCTGGGCGACGGACACGAACACCGACGGCGCCGAAACTGCGTGGACCGGGTCCAGCCGCAGGACGTAGAGGCGGTAGGTGGCCGGGTACCAGGTCAGTACCAGTGTTCCGGGCTCTTTCCAGTCGAGTCCTGCGCACACCGCGACAGGCCCGTCGAACATCGACGGATTGTTCGCGGTCATCTCGTTCCACCCGCGGTCCATGGCCGCGATCTGCTCCTGCGTCAGGCGGGGCGGAACCGTCTCCACCAGGTGCAGCCGGTGGACGTCGAGGAGTTCTACTGCGAGGGGGTGCGGTTGGTCGGTCAACGAAACCTCCTGAGGATGCCCCTGTACGCAGAGCTGGCTGGACGAGATGGTGCTGGTGGTCCGTGCGGGCGCGGAGCCTTCTTGCCGTGCGCGTCGGGTGGATCCGCGCAGGCACGGTCAGGGGTCAACTCTCCGGATGTCCCGTATGAGCGCTTGCCGTTCCCGTCCGGATTCGAGGCGTACCCACACGTACGCCTTGGCGGCGTCGATACCGTCCCACCCGGAGCCCACTTGAACGACGCGGCCGGTGATCTCCTCCGGCTTCTCGCGGAGCCGGTCCTCGGGCGCCACGTAGGAGGTGCCGGTGACCAGGTCGCCGACGGCATAGGGCGCTCGGCGGGTGCGGGACGGGGCCATGATGGTCACTGCTCCCCGCCTGCTCGGTCGTGGGTGATCTCTTCCATGTCCTCCCACCGCGCGGTGAACGCCATAAGACCGCCGTGCTCGGCTCGAGCGACTGCGCCGAGGAAGGGGGTGCCGTCCAGCGCTCCCGGGCGGGATCTTGAGGCGGGGGCCGCGGGGGTGTTCTCGTCTGGTGCCATGGCGCTCCTCCGTCGCGTGGCAGGGGCTGCGGGTCCAGCACAGGACCTGAATCGCACCCCTCGGGGGGATGTGCTGTGGGTAGTCAACCGGTCACGGCGAGGCCGGTCGTGGGTGCGGCCGGACTTTCCCCCGGACTTTCGTCCTGGGGTCTGACTGAAAGTCCGGGCATCGGGGCTCTACCGTGCGAGGGAGACGCCGCATCGCCTTGCACGAGGGAGCCTGATGCTCGAAGGACCGGAGCCAGCAACACCGTTCGCCGACCTCGTCGACGGATTCGGGTGGCGCTCACCCGCCGAGTTCATCCGCGTGTACGCGGCGGTCGCCGCTCGGATCGGGGAACGCGACGACGTCACGGACCGACAGGTCAGACGGTGGCGGGCACCGTCCCCGCCGTGCCCGCAACCCGGCCGCCAGCGGGTCTTAGACCGTGTCCTATGTGGTGAGGCGGTCGTTGGGTCGTTCATGGGGCGGGGTACGTGGAGTTGGATTGTTCCGGACGGGTTGTGGGAGATCGCGGAGCCGTTGATCCCACCGTCGAGAGTGCGGCCGCAGGGCGGTGGGACGCAGGACACGCCTGATGAGACGCTGTTCGCCGCGATCATCTACGTGCTGGTCAGCGGGTGCGCCTGGCGGGCTCTGCCACCCTGCTTCGGGATATCGAAGTCGACGGCCCACCGCCGGTTCCTGATCTGGTCGAGGGCCGGAGTATGGGGCCGGCTGCACGAGGAGATCCTGCACCGGCTCGACGACGGGGGCCTCCTCGATCTCTCCCGAGCGGTCCTCGACTCCGCACACGTGAGGGCTAAAAAAGGGGCGAACTCACAGGTCCGAGCCCCGTGGACCGGGGCAAGCCGGGTTCCAAGATGCACGTCCTGTCGGACGCGAACGGACTGCCCCTCGTCGTCGGCGTCTCGGCCGCCAACACACATGACAGCCAGGCACTGAAGCCCATGGTGCTCGGTCACCAAACGAGACACGACCCCCACCGCGGCCGCCACTTCAAGCCTCAGCGCCTGCACGCGGACAAGGCCTACGACATTCCTGAACTGCGGAAATGGCTCCGCGGTAAGCGGATCGGCGTCCGTATCGCACGCAAGGGAATCGAGTCCTCCGAACGGCTGGGGCGGCGCCGGTGGGTGATCGAGCGGACCATGTCCTGGCTGACCGGCTACCGCCGGCTCAACCACCGTTACGAGCGCCACCCCCGCAACTACCTGGCCTTCCTCGGCCTCGCTGCAGCCCTCTGCTGCTACAAGCGACTCGTCCGCCTCACCACATAGGACACGGTCTTAGAGGCGATGCTCGGCGTCCCGTTGGAACAGTGCGGATTCCGAGTACCGGCGCACCGACGCAACCCGGTCACCGCCCCCGTGCCGGTCCTCGCCCCCATCCCCGAACTGCGTGAAAGGAAAGACCCCATGGAGCGCCGAACCCTCCTCGCCGCTGTGGGCGGCGCCGCCCTCGGCGCCGCCGGGATGGGGGCGACCGCGACGGCTGCCGCGTTCGAGGACGGACCCCGGGTCGGCACCGAGACAATCGCCGACCTGAGGTCCGGCCTTGCCTCTCTCTACGGCCTGGACGACCGGTTCGGCGGGGCGACCGTCGGCCCGCTCGCCGCCGCTCACCTTTCGCGCATCCAGAGGCTCATCGACACCGGCAGCTACCCGGAAACGATCGGCCGTCAGCTGCGGCTCATCGGCGGGGAGACTGCCGAGCACGTGGGGTGGCTGGCCTTCGACGCGGGAGACCACGCCCGCGCCCGCCGATACTGGACCCAGGCCAGGGACTACGCCACCGAGCTGCGCGACGACAGCCTCGCCGTACTGGTCCTCGCCTCCCTCTCACTCCTTGAGCTGCGTGAAGAACGCCCCCGGGACGGGCTCGACCACGCCCGCCGGGCCGCCTCCCTCGCGGCACCGTGGGCACCGCCATCCCTCATGTCCATCCTCGCCACCCGCGAGGCGCGGGCGTTGGCCATGCTCGGCGACTCCGCCTCCGCGCGCACCACCCTCGCCAGCGCCGCCCGCCTCTACGAACAGGACCGCGGCAGCCGTCCCGCCCCGGACTGGACCCTCTTCCACGGCCCCTCGGAACTGGCCGCCGCCCAGGCCGAACTGTTCACCGCCGCAGGACACCACAAAGCCGCCGTGACGTGGCTACGCCGGTCCTTGGAGCGCCAAGAGGTGACCTACGCCCGCAACGAGGCCCTGCACCGTGGCCGCCTCGCCGGCGCCCTCGCACGCTCCGGCGAAGCCGACGAGGCGGCACACCACATCGAGCAGGGCGAGGCGCTGCTGACCGAGGTGTCATCCGGTCGAGCACGGGACGGACTGGCCGTCGCCCGCCGCGAGCTCGACCTCATCCGCCCCGTACGCTGAGGAGACCCGTGGACTACACCGTGATCACAAACCCCACCGACACCGCGCGGGCGCTGGACGACATCGCCCCCGTCTACGAAGCCGTGTTCGCGGAACCCCCCTACCTCGAGGGACCACGCGACCTCGCGATGTTCCTCGAGACCTACCAGCACGAACACAAGGCCCCGGGCTTCCGCCTCGTACTCGCCCGCACAACCGATGGAGATCTCGCCGGGTTCGCGTACGGGCTGCCCCTCTCCTCCGGCACCGGATGGTGGGACGGCCTCCTGGACACCACACCAGAAGCGGAATTCACCCGCGAGGACGGCCGACGCACCTTCGTGGTGAAAGAACTCGCCGTCCTCTGCGACCGACGCGGACGCGGCGTCGGCCGCGAGCTCCACCAGTACCTGCTCCACGGGATCACGGCTGACCGCGCCACGCTCACCGTGCGCCCCGAAGCCCGAGCAGCCGCCTGGTACGAACGCCTCGGCTACACCCTCGTCGGTCACACCCAACCCTGGGACGACGCGCCGATCTACCGCACCCTCCTCAAACCCCTGCAGGCAACTCGCGTCCACGGATGACTCACCCCACCGCCCGCACCGACCCGGGCCAGCGGAAGAAATCGTGAGGTTCCGGCCAAGGGCGGGGGCTTGTCGGAACCGAAACTGGAGCCTCTGGGGTCGCTGGTAAGGGTGCCGTTCAAGCCCTCGATGGGGCCGCAGCCTCACTCCGGCCCGCCGTCCGCAAGCTCCGCCAGGCCCTGACCGCCCTGCCGATCCAAACGGTCAGGAAGCCCGTCATCCGCTCGATAACCCCCCTTGCGATCAGTCGCCACGAGCTCCGAATCGCATCGTTGATCGCGGGGAGAGACCTTCTCCGACGACGTCGTGGCCGCTCAAGGGCGGCGACGCCGTCACGGACGAAGGAGAATAGAGACCGTGGGAGACATCGACGACGCTCTGGAGCGCGCGGACCGGGAAGTCTTCACGCGGGAGCCGCCCAAGACGCTGAAGGGCCGCATCAACTTCCTGATGGGCAAGCTGAAGACCACCAAGGCCGTCGCCGCAGAGCTGGGGGTCAGCCAGCGGTCGGTGGAGCGCTACCGCACCGGCGAACGCAAGACCCCGCCGAAGGCGATCACCGACCGGATCGACACCGCCGTGCGCGCCCGCTGGCAGCCAAGGGTCCGCGACCGCCGGCGCAAGGAAGCCGCCACCCGCACCGGCATCACCGTCGAGACCCGCGCCCGCTTCGGATACACCGCACCCATCGGCACCACTGACGACGGCCGGATGCGCCGCCTCACCGTCCACCTCCCGCCCGCCTACGCGCAGCGCCTCTTCGACGCCCAGCAGCACGGCGCCCAGGATACGGAGCTGCGCGCGATCGTCGCCGAAGGCCTGCAAGACATCTACTTCACGGACGGCGGAACCCGCGCCGACCAACTCGAAGTCGAATTCACCGACATCGACTACATCGACGTGTCGTTCTAGGCGGTTACGTCCACCCGGAGCAGTCATACCCCGTGTGGCTGAGCAGCTCGGTTGTCCCGAGCACTCGGCTTGGCCGGCCTCGTGATAAGTCGCGTGGGTTCGAGCCAGCGCGAGACTCGAAGCTGGCCGCATCCGCTCAGGACGTCCGGGAGCCGTATCCGGCCGGCGGCCAGACGGGGTCACCGCCCCATGTGTCCTCAGCGGTCAGGGTGAGTACCAGCCTCCCGTCCACCACGGCTGCGGCCACGTCCTCGTCGTCGGCGGCGGCCTCGGCGAAGTCAGCGGGTGGCACGCGGTCGAGCAGGAAGACGAAGTGGAGGGCGAAGGGTGAGCCGTAGGAGTGGGGCTCACCGTCGGGGTCGACCATGAGGTTGGCCCGCCAGGCGCCCGCGCACAGGGTCCACACGAGATCACCGAGAAACTCCGCCCCCAGCAGCCGGTCCGCGCCGTCGATCACCACCGCAACATCCTGCTTGCCGTGCCCGGGCCCGTGCCAGTCGCCGAGGCAGTCCACCATGGCGTCCCAGTTGTGCCCGAAGTATCCGGGGAACCCCAGTTCACGGGCGAACGCCCGGTACAGACAGCCCTCCTCGTGCAGCTCCTCGCCGTCCAGGCGCAGAACGATCCCACCCCGAGCCCGCAGCTCGGCCTCGGCCGCGGCCACCCAGGGGTCGGCGGAGGAAGTGAAGGTGACCCAGGGCGACCGGCGTTCGGTGAGGGTGGGAAGGAAGCTGCTCATGCGGCATGCTCGCACCCCGCCCGCCCGGGGCGCCCCCGGATTACGCGCCTGCTAAACAGTTGGGGGAAGGTCGGGTGCTGATCCTTTTCCCGTCCTCGCGAACAGCGCCGCCGGTGCGGGAACAGCAGCGCACTTCACCGCATCCGCTTAACCGGGCGGCCGGCAGCGAGGCGGGGACCCGCTGACAGCGCGCTGCGCTGGCGACGCGCCCCGCCGCCGATACGGATAGGTCGGCCCGGCGGTACTGCCCCCAACGGATGGGCACCGGGCCTGACCCGCGCACGCCATATCGGCACGGGCTGCCACGACCCTAACCGGAGCCTGCTCGGTGGTCCCACCCACTTGTGTGGCACCGAGCAGGGCAGCCCCGGACAGCGGGCCCCGTCGTTATACCGGGCATGATCAGTACGCAGCAGATCACCGGTGAGACGGCCGCCCTGAACCTGATGCTGGCCCACCTCACCCACGACCCGGAGGCCATCGCCTCCGCCACCGCCGACACCGCCGCCTGCCCGACCACGACGGCGCGCCCGCCAGCAGCTGGCCGGGCTGCTCCACGACGCCGTCCTCGCCCACCCCGATATCTCCCTCCACCGCCCTGCCGTCCTCGGACCCGCCGGACGCGCCTGGCTCCAACACGTCAGCATGCACGGACCCGTCGCGGACACGGTCATGGCCCTGGTCGACGACGGAGCAGCCCCCCGCCACCATCTCGATGACGCCCAGTGGATCGCCACCTACGCCATCAGCGCCGTCGCCCGCATCATCGACGTCTACGGACCCGACGAACCTGCCGAACGCCTCACCCAACTCCGGGACGCCGCCTCCCTCCCCCTCATCCAGTAGATCCGCGGACAGAGCTGCCACCAGCCAGACGGCCCAGGCGCAGGCGCAGGTCCATGCAACGGATCCCGCCCGCGGGGTGCCACTACAGGGCCGGGCCGACGGCGTCGCCGTGCTCGGCGCACCAGGAGACGGGGACCGCCCCACCGCAGTCGTGCCGCCTGCACACGCAGGCCGCGCCCGGCCCCGCGTACGCGGGGCCGTGGCGGAGCAGCCCGCCCACCGGCCCTGACGCGGGGGTGCCGCGCAGGCCGGCCACGCGATCGTCAGGCGCAAGCCTCCCGTACCCGACCGGAACCGGTCGACCACGCGTGCCTCGGCGAGGACGGCCAGGGGCGGCGTCTTGGGCGCGGCCAGGTACTTGACGGTCAGGCCGAACGTGCCTGCGGCCAGGGTGGCGAGGGTGTCGGCGTCTTCGTCGGTGGTCCAGCCGGACAGGCGGTCCTCGTCTTCGGCGTCGTTGGCCAGGAGCAGGTGGGTCCTCGAGCCGGAACCGGCGCGTCCCGCCCTTGCCGTCGGCAACGGCCAGGGCGGCGGACGGGGTCTCCGTGGGTACGGCGATCTTGCCGTGGACCAGGAGCCAGGCGACGACCGCGGCCCGGTCGAACTCCGGGCTCGTCTCCGTACCGCCCACCGGCGCCGGGAAGTCGTCGTGCCGGCGGCGCCAGTTCGCGGCCGCAGCCCGGCCCACCCCCGCGATCCGCCCCACCTCCGCCAACAGCACCCGGTCCTCGCCCGGGACGACCAGGGTGAGAGCGGCGAGCGGAGAACGGCGCCCGGGCCGGACGGTGGCCACCGCCTGCCAGTCCACCAGCGGCCGGACGACGGGGAGCAGGGCGACGTCCTGGGCGGAGTAGAGCGGCACCGTGGTCCACCCGCCGTGGGACTTGTAGTCGACCTCCACCGTGCCGACCGGGGAGAGGAACCCGAGCCGCACCGCGGCGTCGAAGTCGCCCCTGCGGACGCCGAGCCGGCGGGCCGCCTGGTCCGGGCCGAGGGGGACGTGCCGGTCGAGGAGGGCGGGCAGATCCCGGCGGCGGGCGAGTGTGTTGACCTGGTCGGGGTGGACGTCGGAGAAGGCGACTTCACCGCCGAGGTAGACGAGGAGCCCGGCCCGGACCAGGTGACCAACCGCCGCCGCGGTCACCCGCGGCCGGCACCGTCGCAACGGGGTGCCGAGCGCCTCCGTCAGCCGGTCCGCGGCCCACCCCGCCCCCACCTGGCCCCGCAGCGCGGCGCGGACCGCCTCGGGGTCGGCGGCTTCCACCAGCTCACGCGACCACCGGCCGGGCCCGACGTCCGCGGCCGGGACCAGGCCCGAGCCGGTCGCCCACCGCCACGCCGCGACCGGCACCCGCAGCCGGCCCGCCGCCTCGGACTCGTCGAACACCTCACGCACCGAACGCGCCATGAACCCCAGCCCATCGATCCCCGTGCGGGGCCCTCGGACGCGATACCGGCACTCATCAGGCTGACACAACTGTGACCGCTACGTGGATGTCTGTCTCCGGTGCCCGGCTGTCGTTGCTGGGGTGGCGGCGCTGTTCAGGCAGTGGTCGAGGAGCGCATGCATGCGGGGGACGGGCAACGATGGGTTGGCGGCAGCGCCCTCCGCGGTGCGGGGGTCGGCGAGGAGGGTCTCCAGGGTTTCTGATGCCAGGCTCGGGTTGGCGGCAGCTGCCCGGCACACCGACTCATCAGGGTCTTCCAACGGGGCTTCAGACAGGCCGGGGTCGGCTGCGGCCAAAGCGCGCACCTCGGGATCCGGGTGGCCGCTGAGGTGGGTCAGGCCGGTGCGGGGGAATCCGGGCAGGGTCAGCAGGTGCGGTCGGTGGACAGGGCGGGTGACGAAGACGTCCAGGAGGAGGTGTTGCGGGGCCAGGGGGTGGCGGCAGGCCAACTGGATCCGTACCTCCTCGTCGTCGTCCCGCGCGAGTGTCTCGACGAGTTCCGCGGGCAGGCCGGGCCAGCTCGCAGCAACCCGGCGGAGTACCGGTTCTCCGGACGCCGCGCAGGCGGCGAACCAGTCGGGCGAAGGCTCGTCGGCCAGCTCGGTGATCGGGCAGGTGCAGTCCGGCCCGTGCCCGATGATCCGGTTGATCGCCCAGTACTCGGCCCAGGTGCGGGGAAAGGGGTGGAGGCGTGCGCGCATCCGCACGTCCTCGTCCGGGTCCTCCCTCAGCTCGGTGACCAGGTCCGGTCCCACGTCGGGCCGGGCGGCGATCATCTCGCGGACCTTTGCCTCGGGGTGGCGTGCGAGCCGGGCGACGGCGTCGGCCGGGGTGTGGCGGTTCCAGGTCAGGGGGTGCACCGTGTCGTCCGCGAAGCACTGCTCGACGAGCGCGGGGGACAGGGCGCACGTGCCGAGCACGAACGACTTGCTGTGCGAGCCGATGGACGGCAGCTTGGCCTCCACCGCTTCCGGGTCCAGCTCCCAGCTGCTTCCCTGCGCCGCTTCCCGTACGGCGGGGTCGGGGTCGTCGAGCAGGGCCTGCCGCTGCGCAGGGGTGAGTGACTGCCACCTCCAGGTGGCGCGTTTGCGGATTTCGGGGTGCTCGTGCCCGGCCATGGCGCGGTAGAAGGACAGAGGGATTTGCCGAGAGGAACTGAGCTCCTGGGTGATCTCGTGCTCGGTGAGCATGCCGTCCTCGCCCCCGTCCTGGGCGGTCATGAAGGTGACGAGGATGTCGTCCGGCAGCGGTCGGACCCGTCGGGGCCGGGGATAGCGGGACCCTCCGGCAAGTCCCGCGCGGACGATCCCCGACGGGTCGGTTGCCAGGGGGGCGAGTTGTGCGGGGTCGACGTGCTGGTTGCGGGCCAGGTGGCCGCGGATCGCCATGGCCGGGTGCCGCAGGGCTGCGTCGATGACGGCAGCGGGCAGGTCACGGCCCTCGCACATCAGCTGGCCGGCCTCACCGGCCGCTCGATCCAGCAGGCGTATCAGTACGTCGGAGGGCGCCGCCGGATTGAGAGCGATGCCGCGCAGCCACAGTTCACGGAGAGAGTCAGACACCGCGTCATCCTGCCACCCCCTCCCTTGCCCGTCGTGCATTTGATGACCAGCCGCGGCACACAGCCACGGGAACGCACAACATCAGGGCCGAGTCAAGCAACCGGGCGTTGCTGAAACCCGGCTACATCGTCTGCCTTGTCTGCGGGGTGTTCCTGTCCTTGGGTGACAAACGCTCTCGCTCCTGGGTTCTGGCACACATTCCGTGAGGACGATCAACGACGCTGGAGTTCGTCACCACCCGCAGGCCATGGCGTTCAATCGAGCAATGCTCAATATCCGTGGATCGGCCTCGGGTTCGGGACGTGAAAGGGCGTACCTTCCCGAGTGATCGATAGGTCACCGAGTAGGCCGACTACGCGGGCAGGTAAGTTGGTGGAATGGCAAGGTACTACCGGGATGAGCGGGCGGCGAAGCGTCAGCCCGCGTTGTTGCCAGTACGGTCGCAGGAGGTGGACGAGGGCTACCGCCTTGTTAGCCCTGGCGGCACGTTGTCGCCTGTCGTGGCGCACGTACAGTGGCTGGACAATCACCGGGCCGGACCAGACACGCACGTGATGATCTCGTTCGAAGACGGCACGAGAATCGAGTTCCCCTTCGATGCACTCCTGGCTGCCGTCTGGCATGACGAGCAACGCGCGATCAACGAGCCTGAGCTCAGCGCTGCCGCTCCCGCGGTATGGGGAAAGGCGGAGGCGTCCTGGGGAGAAGTGCCGTGATTGCCGAGCTGATCCACAAGTCTTGACAATTACTCCGTTCAATCAGCCCAGCCCTCGGTGTTGGAGCAGGATTCGTAGGAGTAGCGGGTATCGCGGTTCCACTCCTCCCCGGTGATGCGTTTGTATGCCCGGTCCGCTGTGTAGAGCAGGTGCTCGGCCCAGATGAGGTCGGTGGCGTAAGGAGTGAAGGCCGAAGGGTTCTGGAGGACGCTGTCGAATTCGGTGCGGCCGGCGGCGACGACCGCGGCACGGGTGTAGAGGAAGGCGTCATCGGACAGGTTGTGTCCGTACTCCTTGCGGTCCAGCCGGTAGAGCGTCCACGCCAGTTGTTCGGCAAAGCCGATGACTAGCGACAACGGGGACTGCGCAAGTCGCTCGGTGAGCGTGGCTGCAAGGAGTTCGGCGTCCGGGTCGTGTTCCGCGGGGCTGCAGTCCTCGATGAGCTGCCAGAAGGCGTCTTCGTTCATGCCGGTGAGCATGCCGCAGCGGTCTGACAGTCCTGGCTCCGGGTTACCAGTTTGCTGCGGCTGTGAGAAGGACGCGTTTGCGGAGCAGGGGGAGCTTGGCTCGTCCGAACATCTGGCGTTTGACCATCTTGATGTGATTTACGCGGCCCTCGACGGGGCCGGAGTTCCAGCGTGTACTCAGGCCCTGGAGCACGGCATCCCAGTCCTTCTCCAGACCCGTGGCGAAGGCATGCAGACGGGGCAGGCCTGCGGTGCGGACGGCGATGATCCAGTCTTTGAGGTGCTGACCGGAGCGGGTTTGAAGGATCTCTGCGAAGCTGCGGACGTGCTCGTGGAGGGCCTTCAGCTCAGGGCATTGGGCAAGTAGGGCGACGAACTGTTGGCGTTCTCCGTCGGCCAGATGCTCGGGGTGCCGCATCATCCAGCCGGTGATCCGGCGGATTCCTGGTGGTGCGGGTGGGACAACGCGGATGCGTCGGCGGCGCCTCGGTCGCAGATAGTCGCTGATGATCTGGTAGCTCCCGCGGTAGCCAAGGATCTGGAGCTCGGCAAGCAGCTGGAAGGCGTTGGTGTGTCCTTCGGCCCAGCGTTTGTCCAGGTGGGACTTGTAGGGGTCGAGCTGGCTGGCCCGGGGCTGGCGCCTTCCGGTCAGCAGCTGTTCGGGGACTGCCGCGCGGGCGTTCCGGCGGACGGTGTTACCGCAGTTCCCTGGCGATCTCCCTGATCCCGTGCCCCTGGGCCAGCAGGGCATGGATGGTCGCGTGCCGCTCTCGCATGCGAGCTTCGATCGGCGACATCGGCTTCGTCGTATCCGCGCTGTCGCCATCGCTCGTAGGGCCATCTGCGCTGGTGAAAGCCGTCTTGAGGCACGTGCTGTGGAGTCTGACGGTGGCTTCGACGGCGGTGCCGAGGTTCTGCCAGAGGTGGAAGCGGTCGGCCACTTGGATCGCGTTCGGTGCACCGGTCCGGGCGCCGTCGGCGTAGGAGCCGGCCCGGTCACGACAGATGATCTCGGCGCCAGGATGCTCGCGCAGCCAACCCGCGAGGGTGGAGGCGTCCCGGCCCGGCAGCAGGTCGAGAGGCCGGCCGGTCTCGCAGTCGATGAGGACAGTGCCGTAGTGGTGCCCGCGACGGGTGGCGAAGTCATCGACACCCAGGACCTTCGGAACGGCCCAGAGCGGATCAGGCACGGCCATGATCGCCCGCAGCAGCGTTGTCCGGCTCGCCCTCGTCTGCAGGACGGCTGCCAGACGGGCCCCGGCCCGGCCTGCAAGGGCAACTGCAACGACCGTCAGGACACGGCGCGAGGCAGGAGTCCTTCTCCCGTACCTGAACGTCAGACCCGCGACCTGCTCAACGAACGTACGACGCCCGCACAAGGCGTTATCGCAGTACAGCCGCCGCACGGTCAGCGCGATCACCACCGGCTGGTCACCGACCGGAGTGTCGGCCAGCCGGCGTTCGTAGCAGCTGTGCACATGGCTCGACGGAAGCTCGCAATCCGGGCACGAAGCCGTGCCATCGAGGGTTCTCGCAACGATGTGCACCACACCGCACTCCGTGAACACCCGCTCCACCAAGACCGACCTGAACTGCGGAAACAGCACCCCTATGAGGTCATCACACCGCACCACGGTCCCAGATGACGCGACGTCACCGTGGCAGAACGCCGGTGATCGTCCTCACGGAATGTGTGCCAGAACCCCGTTCTCGTGGACAAAGCCATGCGGCGCGATGCCCGGCCCATCACGCCCCCGCAGGGGAGCAAAAACCGGTGCCGGGCACGTCGGTGCCGGCCGTCGGGAGAGGTGTCGGCGAGAACATGCCTGCACCGTACGCGAAGCGTCCGACAGGCTGCGGCCCGATCCGTGGCACCGCACCGGCTCTGACGTCGCAGGATCGTTTCGCTGTCCCGCGCCGGCTTTCCCGCCTTCGCTGTGCCCCATCGGCCCGCGAACCGCACGGGGCCCGGTCACCTGGCGCGCCCATCGGCGGCTGGCCTACTCGGCGGGCTGGAGGAATGCGGTCTGGACCCGGAGCAGGTGGGTTTCGGGGTGCGTGGCCTCGTACCTGTCGAGGACCTTCTGCCAGTGGCCGCGTCCGAAGTCGCTGCGGGCTTGATCGTCCTCGTCCATCCCGCAGGCCATGGCCAGCTTCGCGCCCTCGCGCAGAGCTTCCGTTCTGGTGGGGTAGACCCACCCGTCAAGACGCCCGTTCCCGCTGTAGCCGCGGTGCGCCAACGTCCACACCGCGGGCTCGCGTGTGGTCTCCACCCGTCTGTCAGGGTGGTGCAGGCGGCTCGCGACCTGCCGCTTGATGTAGCCGAAGTAATCGTCCACCCCGGGACCGTACCGACCGTCCGCCCCCTGCCGGGGCGCAGCCGGGAAAACCCACTCGACCCAGAAGCGGGATGCGTACGCGCGGGGGCCGACGGCCGACTGCCCGAAGCCGACCTGAGCAGCCGATGGCCTTGGGCGGCAGGTGGGGTGGGGGCGGCCCGGTGGTACTGCTTGCCCCCAGAGCGCCTGGGCACCGGGCCTCACCCGCACACGCCACATCGGCACGGGCTACCCGGACCCTAGCTTGATCGACAGCCCGCCGAGGGGCTTCCCGATCTTTTTGCCCTGGCCACCCCCTGCCGCGCCAGGTCAGCCTGACGCGGCGCATACCGGCGGCCAGAGCTTGGGCCCGCTCCGGGCAGACCCGGGGGAAACGGATAGAGCCCCCGGAGCGGTATGCGTCCCAGCCCTTCAACGACCAGACACGCCACCAGTTGCGCACGCCGGACGCCACGATGCGAAGGGCATGCCGACCCCGCCGCCCGGACACAGGCGTGGGCCAGCCAGGGCGTACGGCTGCGGGAGCGGGTTCCGCTCACCCCGCTGTGCCGGAGCACGGTGAAGTCACCGCGCTCCGGCCAAGGGCAACGTGGTGGCATTCGAACCCACGACCTCCGACCGGCTCCGGGGAGCGCCGGCCGCGCGAGCGGGTCCTGCTCCTCTGGATCACTGCGCGTAGGAGACCGGCTGCAGGGGCCCCCAGAGCGATGCGGGCCTCCTTGAAGGCCTCGTCGGCGGGGGCCGGCAGCCGGCAGGCGTGGCGGAGGGTCACCTGCATCTCCTCCAGCCCGTCGAAATTCTCGTGCAGCGAGGCCTTGTCGTCGGGGACGGCCGTCCGGGCCGCCCACCCCCGCAGCGCACGCAACGCGGTCTCGGCTTCGGCCGCGGTCGTGTTCGCCGCGGACACCGAGCAGTTTTTGCCCGCGCGGAACGCACCCGCCTCGGACTCGGGATACCGACACCCCTGCCGGCCTGTCCGTACCCACGAACAACCCGTGTCCGCCGCAGCGGGCGAGGAAGACCACGACACGGGAACGGTCCTTCCCGGCCGCGACGTCCTTGGCCGCGGGGACAGACGCACCGCTTTGATGGGCCACAGCGGTGTGGGGGACGGAAACGGTCAGACGTCTTCCGCCCGTGCACGCAGCTCCGCCAGGCTCACAGGCCCCTCGGTGTCGCTCAGTGATCGTCCCGTCAGCTCCGTGAGGGCCTGGCACGGTGACAGTCCCCGATCGGAGGCGGAGCGCAGGCGGTCCAGCCCCGTGAGCGCCGTCCGGTACCTCTCGTCGTCGTCGAGATCGAGGGGCTCGAAGCTCGCCGCGGGCTCGGTCTCAGAGGCCCAGAGATATCCGAGCACCCCGCGGTCGTCGGTCACCGGCACGTACCGGACCTCGCCCGGCACCGAGCGTCGGTATCCGATGTGCCCGAATCCGGGCGCATGGGTGAAGACGTCGTACCGCCGGGCAACTTCGTACCGGGACCAGGAGTCGGACGGAGTTCCGTCCGGGTCGACATGGGGAACGACGCCCGTCTCCGTCGGCGTGCCGAAGTAGGTGGGGTCCTCGGGGTCCAGGTCGGATCCCAGCACATCGGTGAGCTCCGCGAGCACGGACGCCAAGCGAGGCGCGTTCGCCTCGTAGACGGCGGACTGGGCACGGCCTCGGAGGTCGTACTGCATCCAGGCATCGGAGTATGTGACCAGATCCACTGTGGCGAAGCTGGGGTCCACGAAGACGGTCAGGTCGAAGATGCCTTCCGTCCGGATCTCCTCCGCACCGGTGGACAGCGAGCCGGCCACGGTGCACCGGGCATCCACCAATCCGATGCGACCGGGGCGCATGGCAGACCTGATCGCGCCGGCCAGTTCCTCAGCGGATCCGGCAGCGGTGAGTTCGCTCTGGAACAGCATGCCGGCCGGTGTGCCAGCCTCGGAGATGGAGAGACGGAAGGTCGGCTCGCCGAGCGCGAGCCGGTACGAGGCCAGCACGGACCGAGCCGCCATCAGGTCTCCGAGGCACCGGACCAGCGGGTCCACATCCTCGATGAAGTCGCCCCACGTCCATCGGGCGACCGGCGTACTGGCGATCACGGCGCCACCTCCGGCAAAGGCATGCTCGCTACCCGCCTTCTCCGAAATTCAGCCTCGGGGACGGATCAGCGTGGAGAAGGCCCGGCCCAGGACAGGCACTTGCGCAGAACCACGGACCCACAGTCCGGAAATCCGGGCGCCCATCACTGCGCACACGTGAATCAGGCCCTGGAATCACGCCTTGTCCCGATCCCAGGTTCGCGTAGGAGCACCGTTTTCGTCCCATTCGAACGCCTGGAGGGAAAACCGGCCGTCCTCGCTCTGAACCAGTCTTTGCGCAAGGACCCCGTTCTCATGCCATCGCCGGGCCTCCCCGGCCAAACGCCCCGTGCGCATCACGCCCTCGGCCTGCAGGACCCCGCTCGCGTACCACTGCCGATAGGGGCCGTCCTTGATGCCTTCCCTGTACGTCGTGAGGCTCACGCGGCGCCCGGCGACGAACTCTTCGGCCTCGCCCGTGAACAGCTCTCCGCGGTAGAGCAGCCGGTGAGCGTAGTCGCCGTCCACTTCCGGGTCGTCAATGTCAATGCGATGCATGCCCTCACCAAGCCTGGAAGTTCGTGTTCATGTCCGGCGGGAATCCTGTGAACCTACGAAGCCCCCCTCGACGTCCTGTGGTGTCTGCCGAGTCACCCGCCCACCCCACCCCGGCACGACCCGAGGAAGCATATGGGCACAGTTGGCACAGAAGGGAGCCCGCCTCGGCGGCACCTTGGCTCCGGCGTCGTTCGCCTGCCCTTCAGACCCTGGTCGTGGTCCTGGCCTGCCTCCTGGCTGGGGGCAGGAGCGCGTCGAGCCGGAAGAGGTCCTCGCGCAGGTCGGTGACCGCGTGGCGGGCGTCCGGCCACCTGCCCTCCTACAGGGCGGCCGCGAGAGCAGCAACCCCCGTGCAGAGCCCCACCCGCCGCCACGGCCGGCTGCCACTCCAGTCCCGTCGCGGTGGTCGTGACGGTCGCACGGCTGTCCATCGCGCTGCTCGTCGGCGTGTTCAACGAACCCGCCGCCCAAAGGGCCCTGTCGGCTGGGTTCTTTGCCGACTGTCAGGGATTTTGGGGGTCCAAGTCGGCTTCTCCGTTGGTGAAGTAGTCAGCTGCTGGCATTGCAGGCCCGGCATTGACGGCAGCTTCGTAACTCTTTTCAACTATTTTAGCGAACGCTGCAGCCCTTCGCCGATTCCCCCCTATGGCGCCGCGAAGCCAGTCATGGCCGCCATATTCCCAATGCAATCTCCCAATCTCACCACGAAAATGCCGCTCCAGGGTATACCTGAGAGTTGAGTCGTCCACGTCTCCCAGTTGATATGCTGCGTACCACCTACCCATGATCAGATTGGCAAATATGATCTGCCGGTACCGCTCGAAGGGCATCGGACTGTTGGGGGGTTCCAGGCATTCTGCCAGAGCACGATCCCCCATAGTCAGATAGATCATTTGCCTATGGGTCGACCTGTCTCGTTCATCTCTGGCGGCCTTTGTCTGCTGCCCTTGAAGCGTGAGCGAGATCGCGACCCCAGCTAGGGCAATTCCAGAGATCAGTACCGACGCTGCACTGAAGGCTTGCGTGCGGTTTTCGATCAATCTGAACACTGAGGCCAGAAGCACTAAAAGCAGGGTTACCGCTAGAATCGCGGAGAACAGGGGTTTACGAGGAAGCATCGCATCCATACCTCAGCATAGATTTCAGCCAGGCCCCCCTATGCTGCCAGGCGAAGAACCCTTGAACAACAGGGGATGGATCGGAAGGTATCCACTCTGTTCCCTTGAGTAACATCCGTCTCACTACAGTACGAATGCTCAGCTGATCATGTTGGGCCATGTGCCCGGAGCGGCCCGAGCGTGCGAAGCGGGACAGGCTACTGGGCTCTCGTCGGGCTACGGGGGCACCGACGGGGAATCCCCCGCCCCGGTAGACGGGAGCAGAGCGCGGCAGCCACCGAGACCAGGTGCGGCTGCCTCGCTCTTGTCCGGCGGAGCTGGCACGGCTGGTCGCAGTGGTCATGGGTGCTGCCGCGCTCGCGGTGCTGTACACGCCTGCCGGGACCGGGCTGGATGGTCACCGCAAGCCGCGCAGGCAGACGCCGGCGCGCGGTGCCGCAGCTGTCCTACATCAACGTGCGGTGCGGGCAGAGGCCGGGGTGGGAGGAGCAGCTGGATGCTGTCGACCGGGGCGATGACCGGCGACGTGTGACGGCTGCCGTTCCTGCCCGCGGTCGACAGCGCCACGGGGGCCGGGAGCGGCCCGTGCGGAGGTCGGCTCCACAGCAGTCCCCATTGCATCCTGTGTCCGCGTGCGGCCGGGCGTTGACGCGCGGGGGCGGGGTGAGCCCCACCCGGACAGAGTGCTCGCCCCCGGCCGTGGGGCGACGCTCCGCAGACGGTCCAGGCCTGCGAACGTGTCCGCGTTCCCCGCCCGCAGGTCGGCCACCCCTGTACCCGGGCGGAACCGCTGACAACCAGCTGACGTCACTGCACTGGCATTCCCCCGCCGATCATCAGGAGCGCCTCGGGTCGTGCCGGGGTGGGGCGGGCGGGTGACCCGGCCGGCACACCACGGCGGCGTCACCGCGCCCAGCCGCTGCCCGGGGTCGAGCATGGGCCCGTATCCCTTGTCGTGCCCGTCAGGAGCCCTACCGTGCTGGAACGCGCCCTGCGCAAGAACTCCGCCAAGGTCACCTTCGTCCTCCCCGCAGACACTCCCCCGGCCGAGGTCAGCGTGGTCGGGGACTTCAACGACTGGCGCCCCGGCGTTCATGCCCTCACCCCGCGCAAGGACGGCAACCGGGCCGTCAGCGTAGAACTCCCCAAGGGCAGCACCCACTCCTTCCGCTACCTCGCCGCCGACGACCACTGGTTCAACGACGACACCGCCGACGACCAGGACGGCCCCAACAGCCTCATCCACACCTGACCGGCGCGGCCACAGCGGCCTCGCGTCGTGGCAGCCCTTCCGGAAAGGGCGGGCGACGAGGCCGGTGAGCGCCGCGCCGACAAAGTTCGGCTGCGGTGTCCCTGGGAGTTGCACCGGTGACCGGTCGGACCGCGCAGCTCGGCCTGCCGTCGTCCGGCTGCGGCGGCAGGCCGGCCGAGGTCCTGGTTGGTCACGCGCGCTCAGTGGCACAGCAGCGGCCGCGGCGGGGCCTGCCGTCCTTACCCAGCTAGGACCTGTCTGACAAGTGATCAAGAGCTTTGTCGATGCGCAGAAGAGTGCCCTTGTGCCGGACCCACCTGCGGAGGGTCTCCAACTCGCACCGCGCTGCCGGGTCTGCGGTGAGGGCCAGGGCTACAACGCCCGCTTCCGCCACATGAGGGGCTCGGGGAACCTCACCGGAGCGCTGGTCCAGAGAGGTCTCGACGAGTCCGGCGAGAGCGTCGACGATGCCCGGCCCGGCGGGCACGAGAGCGAGAGTCCAGGCGAGCCCGCGCAGTACATGGGAGTTGTGGGCGTCGAAGCAGGTGTTCACGTCGAACGGAAGATGCGGATGGCCCACCAGAGGGACCGTGCGGTCGAGGCCGGCCAACTCGAACCATCTCGGCACTGCCTCCCGTACTGCCTCCGGGCCGATCTCCTCGATCAGGGCCAGGGAATCCCGTCGCCATCTCGCCGACGGCGCGCTCGCGGTCGCCGGAGCAGCGTGGGACAGCAGCCGACCCCACGGCTCACCACCCACGCCGGCGTCCTTGAGCGCCTGGTCGGCCCAGACCTCCCCGGAGTTGAGTGGCGGACCGGGCCAGCGCCCCATGACCTCGCGCAGGCCGACCTGGGCTGCGTTCGCCGACGCCTGGGTGCGCCGGAATCCGGGCAGCGTCGCCGACGCCACGGTACGACGGAAGGCGGCCAGGACCGCCGGGCCGGGTATGCGCCCGGCCGCGAGCTCCGCGTCGGCCAGCTCCCAGATCCGGTGATGCGACCAGACCACGTACTGGTCGCCCAATGCGGCGAGCTGTGCCGCACGCTCGGCGGCCAGAATCCCACCGTCCAGGCCGCGGGCCACTCCGGAAGCGACCATGAGCAGTTCCGTGCGGAGGTAGTCGACGTCCCGCCTGAACTCCTCAGCCGTCCAGTCGTTCTCCACGCGTGCGTGCCACTCGGCCCACAACGCAGCCAGCGTCAGACGGTCGCAGTCGGGCAGTGCCCGCAACAGGTCCATGTTCTCGACGCCGACCCCGGTCATCGAACCGTTCGCGCAGGCGGCCCGCATCACCGCACGTGACAGCTCGCGCAGCTCACCACGCCCGGCGAGTGCTCTGTACGTTGCTGCCTGTTCGACCAGCACCTGAGGGTTCCGCAGCCATCCGCTCATGATCCGGAATATAGAAGAGCGCACTGACACCGACGCCAAAGCCTCGTAAACCGCGGCCCGGTTTATCCCCTGACACCTCCACGCCCCTCCGCGTTCGGTCAGCCACCTGCCCAGGCCGTCTATGCGTGGTTCGACCGTTGGGAGGCGGGCGGGACGGATGCCGAAGACGCCGAGTCCTGACCGCGGGGACGGGGCCAGATCGGCGCGCCAGCCCTGGGGGACATGGTCGGCACACGCCCCACGGGCCGGAGCGCCGCCCGCCCGCCCCGGTCATACGGCGGCCGGTTCTGTGCTGACCCCGGCTTGGAGACGAGTGCGGCGAACCCGACGCTGCAGTGGTGCGCGGCCACCGGTCGATTGTGCCTCGTGAGTGACCGCCCGCCAGGGGACTCACCAGTAGGCGCTGTCGTCCCAGGGCTCGAAGCCCGCGAACTCGACAGGGTCATCGTCCTCGTCCAGGGCGGCGAACCCACGGGTGACGAGCGTGCCGCGCTGCCAGTCCAAGAGGGTGTCGATCAGGCCGCCGTCGAGTGGCGGTCCCTGGTCCGCGTGGCGGGGCCAGACGATCAGCGGCCAGGTGTCGGGATCCCCGCCTTCGGTGAGCCAGCCGAGGTAGTCGCCGTCGATGGAGTTGGCGAAGGGGAGGAAGCCGCCGGGCTCGGGCCAGACGGCCAGCGGGTACGAGCCCGGGTGGCCGTCCTTGAGCTGCCGGTAGGCGTCCACGGTGTCCTCGACATGTGTGAGGAAGCGCCGCTCGCCGGTGCGGAGCGGGGTGTGGAAACGCAGCCATCCGCTCCAGGTGCCGGCGCCGTACCCGTCCATCAGCCGCACGTACTCCCCGGGCAGCCGGGTACCCAGCTCGGCGAACAGCCCCTCCCAGGAGCCGTCGCCGAGGTACGGCCGCTCGGGCGGCGGCGTCAGCACCCGCAGCCCGTCCAGCCCGGTGCCGGTCTCCAGCGCGACACGGCGCTCGGCCCCGGTGAGCCGGGGCGGGACCGGCGCGGGCGGAATCCACGCCTCGGCGTCGGGAAGAAAAGCGGTCCGCGCGAAGGCGCCCGGCAGCGGGCCCAGCAGCGGGCCGGGAGGAGAAGGGAGCTCCCAGGCGTCACGGACGGTATGCCGCAGATAGTCAGTGAGCGTCAGGTCGTACCGGTGCCACCGCAGCAGGCCACTGCTCGGCACCGCGCCCGAGTGCTGCACCACCACGGTCCACCGGTCGGGGTCGGCGGAGGCCGAAGTGTCCCAGAACAAGACGTCGCTGCCCCGCGTGCAACCCCAGGCCAACAGACCGCCGGGCTCAGGGTGGAACACCGGCCGCTCAGCCTCGGGCAGCTGCCGCGCCCCGATCCGGGCCTCCCGGTGCGTCGCACGCAGCCACTCACCGTAGTCGAAGCGCTCGCCCTGCACGCACGGCACGTGGATCCACACGTACTCACCGAAGTCCACCGGCCCGTACCGGTCGGCGAGCCGCTTGTAGTCAGCCGGCAGCCGCAGCCCAAGCCAGTCCTCCACGGCCGCCCAGTCGACAAGTACAGAGACAGGCGAGCACCTGGCAGAGGGAGTGGCAAACGTGCCTATGTCCGATGTCAACTGACGTCCTTCCAACATGCGCCATCTACTCGGCCGAGTCTGCTGTCTCCGCGAACCAGGAGGAAATCGGGCGGCAGCAGACGGCCACTGCGCTGCACCGGACAGCTGCGAACGGGAAGCCCGAAAACCGCAACGCGGGTCCCGGCGGGAGCACATAGAGTGCGCCTACCGCGGCCGGGGGGCTGTAGCGCAGAGGTCGACGTGCCCTCTTGCTCAGAGGGAGGACGCCGGTTCGATTCCGGCCTGCTCCCCCGCCGTGTGTGGAACGCCCGGTTGCAGGTTGCGGCCGCCAGGCATGGACACCGTGAGCCCCTGGAGGTTCAGGGGCAGGCCGGTGCCGACGGCCACGCCGATCACCTCGCCGTCGGATTCCGCGACCAGCCCCCGCGCGAAGTGGGTTTCGGGCGTCGGCCTCTGCACATGGCCGGACCACTTCTCCGGGGAGAACGGCTCAACCGTGCCCCTGGACAGCTCCATCGCGGCCGCAAGGTCGCCTTCGGCCATGGGGCGGAGCGTGACGGCCGGCGGAGCTAGGCGGCGTTCGGCCTAACGGCGCGAGGCCCGGCCCATCACGCCCCCGCAGGAGAGCGGAAACCGGTGCCGGGCACGGCGGTGCCGGCCATCGGGAGGAGTGTCAGCGGGAGCATGCCTGCACCGTACGCGAAGCGTCCGACAGGCTGCGGCCCGGTCCCTGGCACCGAACCGGCTCTGACGCCGCGGGGCCAAAAGCCGAGCCGTGTGCGCGCCGGGGGGCTCTGCGGGCGGCACGCCCAGCTGGTGGGCGTCAGGATCTGGAGGACGCCTTCGGGTCAGGCGGGGGCTATGAGCGCGAGCAGCGCCCGGATCTCACCCATCCGGGGGTGGCTGGGGTGGAGGCGGCGTTCGCTCGCGGTCAGCGCCCGCCGGGCCTCCTCCTCCGCCTCCGTGTGGCGGCCCAGGCCGTGCAGGGCCACGGCAGTTGCCAGCTCGTGCGCGCCGGCGTAGGCGGTGACAGCTCGGGAGAGTGGCGGTGGGTCTCGGCCAGGGCTGCGCCGCCGCGTCCGCGGCATGCTCCACCCCGAACCACCCGAACTCGGCGACGGCCCCTGGACCCTGCCCTACTGAGACCGAAAGCGCGCCAGGCACGCCGCGGCAGAAACCGCGGGACCCGCTAAGAAGTTGCGCATCCCATCAACGGTAGGACAGCCCCCGCCGAGGACGATCGCTTCAGCAGGCGGCCGCTTCGACACCTTGGGGCTGTGGTCAGCACCCGGCGCAGGCAGCACACCGGGCCGACGGCCCCACAGCGTCGGCTCTGTCGTAAGCTCCCGCGAGGGTTTGACCTCGTACGGACGGTGAACCACGACCGGGAAGGGCACAGCCTCAAAGGCCCGGAAATGAACCAGGACCGGGATTGAGGGTGTGGGGGGACATAAGAGACGCACGTGGCAGATGGGCAGTCGCAGGCGCGGCCGTTCTCGTCCTGTGGGGAGCCACAGGCTGTGGCGCGGTCATGACGGCAGGACGTAACGGCCCGCCGCCCGTTGAAACGCACATTGTGGTGCACGACGACGCCAGTGCTGGGAGCGAACGCATCGCCGCTGAGGACCACTGGACGGGGGGCGGCATGGCAGCCGTGGCCCGCAACGACGCCAAAGAGGACCTGGTCCAGCCCGCCTGGACTGCTGGTGGCTCGATTGCCCGCACGGTCGGCCGGTTGTACGCCGCGGGCGCGGACGGCAACTCCGGTGCCTGCACCGCGACCGTTGTCGGCGTCCGCACCGTGATCACTGCGGCGCACTGCGTCAGGACGTCGGTCAAGGGAGCTCCGGCGAGGGCGGCCACCTGGGACAACGGCCTCTACTTCGTTCCGGGGTATCAGAACGGGACGGGACCTCACGGTGGCTTCACCGTACGCCGGGTGAGGATGGCCGAGAACTGGCAGAAGGACGGCCTGGACGTCGCGATGCTGGAGATGAACCCCGGCCGCGACGGGCGGAACATATCGGAGGTGACCGGTGCCCAACCCATCGCGTTCCTTGCGGAACCGGGCGGGTCGGCTCACTTCTTCGGTTACCCGTACACCGACCGTGTCCTGCACTGCTCGGGTGTCACCACATGGGCGTCCGGCAAGACAATGTTGCGCGTCCCCTGCCTGATGGGGATGGGCTCGAGTGGCGGCCCCTACCTCTCGGGCGATTCCGCGGCGGAGGGAACCGTCGTCGCGGTGAACGTCAGCGGTGACGGGAAAGCCAGCTACGGAACAGCGCTCGGCGCCTTCGCGCAGCGTCTCTACCAGCAGTCCGAGTCCGGCTGACGAAGCCATGGGTACCGTCTGCACCCACACGGGCGGGCGGGGTTGACGATGCCGTCCCATTCCAGGACGTCGACCACCGGCCGTCCGTCCATGACCACCCAGCCGGCGCCGGCGACCTGCCGCGCCCGTCGGCGGGCCGGCTCTACCCGGCGGGCTGGAGGAATGCGGTCTGGACCCGGAGCAGGTGGGTTTCGGGGTGCGTGGCCTCGTACCTGTCGAGGACCTTCTGCCAGTGGCCGCGTCCGAAGTGCCTGCGGGCCGTGTGAGGCCGCCGAGCGTACGTCGTTGGGGAGGCCACCGGCGTCGCAGTGCTTGAAGCTGGCGCGCTGGTAGCCGTCGCGTGATTCGTAGGCCAGGGCAGGGCGTCCACGGCGAGGCTGATCGGCAGGGTCTGGGGTGTCAGGCGGGGCGTGGTACCGGCTGCCTGAGCGGTGGTGGGGAGGGCGAGAGCGAGGGTGGCGGTGGCTACTGCAGCAGCTCGCACCACAGTGGTGATCACGTGCCCGGTTGCAGTGGCTGACGGCCGCTAGCAGAAGCCTGTGGCGGGGGATTTCACCCGGCTGAGCAGGGGTGGTTTCACCGGGGAAACGAAACTGCGCCAGCCGCCGGGGACAACCACGGTGGCGAAGCGCCAGCAGGACCTTCCTTCTATTCGTACCGCTGCCTCTAGTGCTGTGACCGGGAAGGTTCGCCGGGTTGCTCGTTGTGCTGGTTGGAAATGAGTTCTCCAAGCAGCGTGGGGAGGCGGGATGGCGAAACCG
>NZ_JBEZYV010000031.1:0-84248 GCF_040638905.1 Streptomyces virginiae
CCTTGCCATCGATGGCGGCCTATGCCCAGCCCAAGGGGCTCGCAGGCGCCGTCTCGCAGGAGCGCGTAGCGATTGGTGGCGGCCTATGCCCAGCCACAGGGGCTCGCAGGCGCCGTCTCGCAGGAGCGCGTAGCGATTGGTGGCGGCTTATGCCCAGCCCGAGGGGCTCGCAGGCGCCGTCTCGCAGGAGCGCGTAGAGATTGGTGGCGCACCGGGCTCCGCCCGGACGCATCCGACGCCCCGTCCCTGAAAACTGGTCCCGGCCCGTTCCTCTGGGGGCTTGCCGGCAGTCTTTCGGATTTCCGGGGCGGGACGGTCGGTCAAGGGTGGCCGAAGGCCATCACGAAGTGACGCGAGGAACGAGCGCCCTTGACGGGCCGGCCCGACACGGAGAGACGATGGGACTGACGGGAAACCCCCAGCACATCCCTGATACCGCTCCAGCGGCTCCCGACCTCCCGAAGCCACCCTTGCCCTTCTGCGCCTCCGTCTGGGCGTCTCCCGCCCCCGAGCCCCCCGTGCCTTCCGACCCCGTCCGGGCGTCTCCCGCCCCTCGGGTCCCCCGTGCCTTCCGCCCCCGTCCGGGCGTCTCCCACCCCCGAAGCCCCCCACCCCCCGAAGCCCCCGCCCCGCTGCCCCGCCCTACCCCCGTCCCAGCAGGACCGTGCCTGAGGAGCAGAACCAGCCGCCTGTGCCTGAGGTCAGGGCTACCTGGGGGAGGTCGCCGCCGGGTTTGGTGACCTGGCCCGCCCCCGCCTCGCCGCGGAGTTGGCGGACCGCCTCGACCAGCAGGAACAGGCCGCGCATGCCGGGGTGGCAGGCCGAAAGGCCTCCGCCGTCCGTGTTGACCGGGAGTTCTCCGTCGCGCAGCAGGCGGCCCTTCTCCACGAAGGCCCCGCCCTCGCCCTTCGCGCAGAAGCCGAGGTCCTCCAGGGTCACCAGCGTCATGTACGTGAAGGCGTCGTAGATCTCCGCGAGGTCCACGTCCGCCGGGGTGAGCCCCGCCCGTTCGAAGGCGATGCGGCCCGAGACGGCGGCGGGGGAGACGGTGAAGTCCTCCCACTCCGACATGGTGGTGTGGGACACGGAGGTGCCCGAGCCCAGGACCCACACCGGCGCCTTGGCGGTGTCGGGCACGTGGTCCTCCGCCGCCAGGAGCACCGCGCAGCCGCCGTCCGAGCGGATGCAGCAGTGCAGCTTCGTGAAGGGGTCGGCGATCATCTCGCCGGACAGGACGTCCTCGACGGTGATCGGGTCGCGGAACATCGCGTCGGGGTTCGTCGCCGCGTTCGCCCGGGCCTGTACGGCGACGGAGGCGAGCTGCTCCAGGGTCGTCCCGTACTGGTGCATGTGGCGGCGGGCGGCCATGGCGTACTTGGAGATCAGCGTGTGGCCGTACGGGACCTCGAACTGCAGCGGTCCGCGGGCGCCGAAGGAGAGGTTCGAGGTGCGGCGCCGGGCCTTGATGTCGGCCCGGGCAGTGGATCCGTAGACCAGCAGCACGGCATCGGCGTGGCCCGCGGCGATCGCGTCCGCCGCGTGCGCGGCCATGACCTCCCAGGTCGAACCGCCGACGGAGGTGGAGTCGACCCAGGTCGGGCGCAGGCCGAGGTACTCGGCCACCTCGACCGGTGCGAGCGTGCCGAGGCCGGCCGAGGCGAAGCCGTCGATGACGGAGCGGTCGAGGCCGGAATCGGCCAGGGCGCGCCGGGCGGCCTGTGCGTGCAGTGCGTAGGGGGTGGGGCCGTCCACCCGGCCGCAGTCCGAGAGGGCGACACCGACCACCGCGACCCGCCGGCCGGGGCGGGGGGCGCTTCCAGGTGTGAGTCCAGGCATGCGAGGACGGTACATCTGACGTATCGTCAGATGCTAGGGCCCCGGCCGCCGTGCCTCGACTCCGACCCCTGGGCCGCCTCCGGGGCCCCCGGTCCGCGCGCAACCCGCCGCCGTCGCCCCCTGTGCATCTCCCGCCCGCCGCCCTAACATGACGGCCCGTCAGATACGGGGAGGAGCCCGACGATGGATGCCGCCTTCACCGCGGAGCAGGACGAGATTCGGCGTACCCTGCGCGAGATCCTGGGCAAACGCTGCGGCCCCGACGAGGTCAAGGCCGCCGTCCGCACCGCTGCCGGATACGACCGCGAGCTGTGGCAGCAGCTCTCCCGGCAGCTCGGGCTGCCGGGCATCGCCGTCGCCGAGGAGTACGGCGGGGTCGGCTGCGCCCCCGGCGACCTGGCTCTGGCCTGCGAGGAGACCGGGCGGGTGCTGCTGCCCTCGCCGCTGCTGGCCACCGCCGCGCTCTGCGTGCCCCTGATCGCCGCCCTCGGCACCGCCGCCCAGCGCTCCGCGCTGCTCCCGCCGCTGGCGTCCGGCGGGCTGACCGCCGCCCTCGCCGTCCCCGGCCCTGCGCTCGCCACCGCCCTCGCGCTGACCGGCGAGGACACCGCGGGCCGGTGGTCCGGCGGCGGCCGGGCCGGCGGGGTCCAGGCCCGTGCCGACACGGACGGCGACGGCTGGCGGCTGTACGGGGAGGCCGCCCAGGTGCTCGACGGGCACAGCGCGCGGCTACTGCTGGTCGCCGCGCACACCGGCGGCTTCGCGCGCAGCCGTACGCTGCTGTTCCTCGTACAGGAGGACGCGCCCGGCCTCGTACGGTCCCGGCAGACGGTGCTCGACGAGACGCGCCCACAGGCACGGATCCAACTCCGCCACGTACCGGCGGAGTTGCTCGGTGAGGGCGAGGAGGGGGCCGACGTGCCGGGGGCCCTCGCCGCCACCGGGCGCACTGCCTCGGCCGTGCTCGCCGCCGAGGCGGTCGGGGCGGCCGGCCAGGCGCTCGCGCGCACGGTGGAGTACGTGTGCCGGCGCGAGCAGTTCGGCCGGGCGATCGGCTCCTTCCAGGCGGTCAAGCACCGGCTCGCCGACCTCTACGTGCAGGTCCAGGCGGCCCGCTCGGCGGCCTACTACGCGGCCTGGGACCCGGACCAGGGCGGGCTCGCACTCGCGCAGGCGCTGGAGGCGCTGCGGCTGACGGCGGGAGAGGCGATCCAGCTGCACGGCGGCATCGGTTTCACCTGGGAGCACGACGCGCACCTCTACTTCAAGCGGGCGGCCTCCGACGAGCTCCTGTTCGGTCCGGTGCACCGGCTGCGGGCGCATGCCGCGGACCGCGCGGACCTGTTCGCGCCGGCGCCCGCCCCCGTACCGGCCGCCGCCACCCCGCCCGCGCCCGGTTCCGCCGCCGCGGCTCCTGCCGCGTCCCCGCCCCCACAAGAGAAGGTGGCCGTCTGATGGCTCGCGTGGCTCCCGGCGTCAGGCTGGTGCAGAAGGTCTCCTCGACCATGCTGTTCGCCAAGATCGCACCACACTTCATCCCCGCCATGGACAAGGCGGTGCACAGGCTCACCCGCGGCAAGGTCATGCTGAGCGCCCGGATGCTGCCCGGCGTGCTCCTCACCGCCAAGGGCGCGCGGACCGGTGAGCCGCGCACCACACCCCTCGCGTGCATGCCGGAGGACGGAGGGAGGAGCTGGATCCTGATCGGGTCCAACTTCGGCCGGCCCGGGCACCCGGCATGGACCGGGAACCTGCTCAAGCACCCCGATGCGCACGTGAGTTGGCAAGGGAGGGACATCGCGGTACGGGCCCGGCTGCTGGGGGGTGATGAGCGCGCGGCGGCATGGCGGGCGGTGCTGGGGTTCTGGCCGCCGTACGCGACGTACCAGGCGCGCATCGAGCGTGAGATCCGGCTGTTCCGCCTGGAGCGTCGCTGATCCCGGGCGGGTGGTGGCGCCGGTGCGGAGCCGGCCGGGGTGGCGGACCCGGAGCGGGTCCGCCGTTACCTGGTCGGCTTCTTGCCGGTGATGCCGAGGTGGACCAGCAGTGCCAGGTTCGGCTTGAGCTCGGCCTGCTTGACCCCCCAGGCCTGGAAGCCCTTCTGGTGCGAGGCGACCGCGGCCAGCATCGCGACCAGCGAACCGGCCATCGCGGCGGGGCTGACGTCCTTGTCGACCTTGCCCTTGGCCTGGAGCTCCTTCACCGATTCCGTGAGGGAATTGGTGACCGAGTTCAGGATCTTCATGCGAATCTTGTAGAACCGCTTGTCGCCCTCGGCCGCGCCGAGGTCGACCACGCGCAGGATCGCGTCGTTGCGACGCCAGAACTCCAGGAAGCCGTCGACGAGTTCCTCGGCGGCTGACCACCCGGACTTGCCGACCCAGGTCCGGCCCTCGACGAGCGACGTCAACTGCGCGCCCTCGGTGGCCATTTGTTCGGCGATCTCCAGGACGGCGCCTTCGACGTCCGGGAAGTACTGGTAGAAGGTCGCGGGGGAGGTGCCGGCCTTGCGGGCGACGTCGATCACCTTGACGTCGCGGTACGGCGAGGAGCTGAGCATCTCGCCGAGGCAGTCGAGCAGCTTCTGCCGCGTCGCCTGGCCGCGCCGGCCGGCGACACGCCCGTCGACGGTGCGTACTTGTCCTGTCATGCCGTCAGCTTACCGAGGGGTGATCGGCGCGCTATTCGGCCGCCTGCAAATGGGGTTACGGGGTCCCTGGCCTGGGTGGAAGGGCGTCCAGGGCGGCCGCGGAGGCGGATTCCGGCCGGTGCGGCGCGTGGTCACGGCCCGGGTACGGCGCGTGGTCGCGGGCCGGGTGCCACCGTGCTGCAAGCCCCGCCGTGTCGCCTGGTTCCGCGCGGTTTCCCCCGAATAGTCTTATCAACAGGCTGTGGACAAGTTTTCGGACGGATCATGGCTGGGAGAGGGTGGGAGGGTACACACCCCCGCAGAACGGAAGGAACCGGGCCCATGGCCGCATTCGTGGAAGGCGTACCGTGCTGGGTGGACGCCTCGCTTCCGGACGTCGAGGCGGGCAAGCGGTTCTACGGCGAACTCTTCGGATGGACCTACGCGGACAGCGCGGGCGCCCAGTACGGCCACTACACGCAGGCCTACAGCCGGGGCCGCAACGTCGCCGCCCTCGCCCCCAAGCCCGACGGCCGGATGCCCACGGTCTGGGGCGTCTACCTCTACACCACCGACGCCTACGCCTGTGCCCAGCGCATCCGCGCCGCCGGCGGCCAGATGGTGATGGACCCCATGCCGGTCGGCCCGTACGGCACCGCCGCGATGGCCGCCGACCCGGGCGGAGCCGTCTTCGGGCTGTGGCAGCCCGGTACCCACCACGGCTTCGAGGCCCAGCAGGAGCCGTACACGTACTGCTGGAGCGAGGTCTACACCCGGGCCCGCGACGCCGTGGACGTCTTCTACGCGAAGGTCTTCGGCTACGTCCCGCAGGACCAGGACGACGCCGGGGTCGAGTACCGCATCTGGTCGCCGCCCGGCAGGGCGCCCGGCACGGACACCGCCGTACTGGGCCGCAGCCTGATCACGGACGCCTTCCCGGAGATCATGCCGGCGCATTTCCTCGTCTACTTCGCAGTCCCGGACTGCGACCAGTCCGTGGCGACGGCGCAGCGGCTCGGCGGCCGGGTCACCGCCGACCCGTTCGACACCCCCTACGGGAGGATCGCGGTCGTCGCGGACAATCAGGGGGCGGTCTTCGGGCTCCTGTCGGAACCCCGCACCAAGGCGGACGGATAGCCGCCGCGGACGGATCGCCGGGCAGATCACACCGGGCTGCTCGCCGTGCCGGGGCCGGACCCGCCCCGGGCCTGACAGAATCGGGTTGCGCGACCCGGGCTGCGCCCCGGAGTGAGACGCTGCACGGGGCAGGGCCCCGTGCCGGTGGGAGCGGGCCCGGTGGGTGGCCCGTACGGGGAGGTGTGGAGGCGAGTGGTGGAGCAGCTGACGCAGCACGACCCGAGACGGATCGGCCCCTTCGAGGTGCTGGGACGGCTCGGCGCCGGCGGCATGGGGCTGGTCTATCTCGCGCGGTCCGCGTCCGGACGGCGGGTCGCGATCAAGACGGTGCGGACCGAGCTCGCCGAGGACCAGCTGTTCCGCGTGCGGTTCACCCGCGAGGTCGAGGCGGCGCGTGCCGTGTCCGGCTTCTACACGGCCGCCGTCGTCGACGCCGACCCGCGGGCCGCCGTGCCGTGGCTGGCCACCGCGTACGTCCCGGCGCCCTCCCTGGAGGAGATCGTCAACGAGTGCGGGCCCATGCCCGCGCAGGCCGTGCGGTGGCTCGCCGCCGGCATCGCCGAGGCTCTGCAGTCCATCCACGGCGCCGGCCTCGTCCACCGCGACCTGAAGCCGTCCAACGTGCTCGTCGTCGAGGACGGCCCGCGCGTGATCGACTTCGGCATCGCGAGCGGTGTCTCGAACACCCGCCTGACCATGACGAACGTCGCCGTCGGCACCCCCGCCTACATGTCGCCCGAGCAGGCGAAGGACTCGCGCAGCGTCAAGGGCGCCAGCGACGTCTTCTCGCTCGGCTCCACGCTGGTCTTCGCCGCGACCGGGCACCCGCCGTACCACGGGGCGAACCCGGTGGAGACGGTCTTCATGCTGCTGCGCGAGGGCCCGAACCTGGAAGGGCTCCCCGAGGAGCTGCGGCCGCTGATCGAGTCCTGCATGCAGATGGACGCCTCGCTGCGGCCCACCCCGGCCGACCTGCAGGCGCAGCTGGCCCCGCACCTGTTCGACGGCGGCGACGACAGCGGCACCGCGTCGGCGTGGCTGCCCGGCCGGGCCGTCGCGATGATCGAGGCCCGGCGCGCCGGCAACCGTACGCCCGCCGCGGCGGTGCCCGCGCCCGGCCGTGACGGTGGCGGCGCGGGAGCCCGCGGGCCGCTGTCCGAGCAGGCGACGCACCGCCGTCCGCGCGGCGGCGAGGGCTGGGTCGACCCGCGTACCGGTCAGGCCGTGCCGCAGCGTCCCCACCACCCGCCGCGGTCCCCCGTGCCCTCGGGCGAGCCCGTACGCCTGGGCGGCTCGCCGGTGCCGATCGGGCCCGGCCCGTTCGCGACGGCCGCGGCGTCGGCGGCGCACGCCTCCGCCGGGGACCCGGCGACCGGCTGGGTGCGCTCGCCCGACGGGTCCGCACCCGCCCATGCGACCGGACCGGTCGCGCCGTCCGTACCGAGCCCCGGCCCGGCGCCGGACAGCGGCCGCTGGCGGCCGTGGCGCTTCCGCATGTCGAACGAGGTCTGGGGCACCCCGACCGTCGCCGGCAACCTCCTGTACGTGACCTCCTTCGAGGTCCACGCGCTGGACGTGGCCAGTGGCCGCCGCCAGTTCAAGACACGCGACGTCGCCTGGTCCATGGCGGTCGCCGACGGCCGGATCCACGCCTCCGACGGGCCCTCCCTGTACGCGCTCGACGGCTCCGACGGCTCCGAGCGGTGGCGGCTGTCCACCGACGCCTGGGTGTACGCGCTGCGCGCCGAGCGCGGCACGGTCGTCACCGCCACGCGCGGCGGCGGCGTACAGGCCTGGGAGGCGTCCAGCGGACACAAGCTGTGGGAGCTGACCGGCGCGCAGAGCGACTTCGAGACGCCGGAGGCGGCCCCCGTCCTCCACGACGGCACGGTGTACGTGTGGCAGGACGCGCGGCTGCGCGCCCTGGACGCCCGCAGCGGCCGCGAGTCCTGGTCGTACCCGGTCGGTGACGCGGGCTCCTGCGGGAACGTGCCCGTCCGGGTCACACCCGCCCCGGACGGCAACGTCTACGTCGCGGCCGGCACCCGGGTGCTCTCGGTTGACCGGGCCTCGGGCCGGGTCCGCTGGCACTTCGAGGCCCCCGCCGTCTTCCTGGCCCCGCCGGCCTTCGCGCCGGGCGCGGCCGTCACGGGCGGCGGGGTCTACCTCGCCGACTACCTGGGCACCGTCTACGCCCTCGACGCCGCCACCGGCCAGGACCGCTGGCGGATCGCGACGGAGTCGCGGCAGTCCTCCGACCCGGTGCTGGTGGTGGGCGGCAACGTCCACCTGGGCGCGGGCAGCGCGCTGTACACGCTCGACGCGGTCACCGGTACCCCGAAGTGGCGGTTCGCGGCGGGCGGGGAGATCACGGGCCTCCCGGCGGTCGCGGACGGCCGGGTGCACTTCGGGTCGGCCGACCACTGCCTCTACACCCTGGACGCGGCGGGCGGCCAGCTGCGCTGGAAGCTGGCCACGGGCGGCGAGATCACCGGCGCCCCGGTCGCGGAGGCGGGCGTGGTGTACGCGTGCAGCAAGGACCGCTGCGTGTACGCCCTGGACGCGGCGAAGGGCACGGGCACCCGTACGAGCGGGTGACCCGACAGGGGTCGGGGACGGCCCCGCCGGGTAGCACCGCACCGGGAGTGACAGGATGTACCCCATGAGCAACGTCTACTTCGACATCAACATCAACGGCGAGTCCGCGGGCCGCATCGTCTTCAAGCTGTACGACGACGTCGTCCCGAAGACCGCGCGCAACTTCCGTGAGCTGGCCACCGGCCAGAACGGCTTCGGCTACGCCGGCTCCGGCTTCCACCGCATCATTCCGCAGTTCATGCTCCAGGGCGGTGACTTCACCAACCACAACGGCACCGGCGGCAAGTCCATCTACGGCGAGAAGTTCGAGGACGAGAACTTCCAGCTGAAGCACGACCGCCCGTACCTGCTGTCGATGGCGAACGCCGGCCGCAACACCAACGGCTCGCAGTTCTTCATCACCACGGTCGTCACCCCGTGGCTCGACGGCAAGCACGTCGTCTTCGGCGAGGTCGTCGAGGGCTCGGACCTCGTCGACAAGATCGAGGCCCTGGGCTCCCAGTCCGGCGCCCCCAAGGGCAAGGTCGAGATCGCGGCCTCCGGCACCGTCGCCTGATCACCACCCGCCTGTACGGCCGGTCGGCCCCGCCCCCACCCGGGGGCCGGGGCCGCCGCCGTTTCCGGCGAGCCCCGCGCCCGGCCGACGGGACGCGTCAGCGCAGGCGGGGCTGCGGGGCCGTGCGGCGGTTCGTGAAGAGTTCCGCCTGTTGTTCCGGCCGGAGGTTTCCCAGGGCGATCAGTGCCGGGGCCTGGGCCAGGGCCTGGTGGAGCGCGGCCTGCTTCGCCGACCACAGGGCCCGTACGGTGCCCTGTACGGCCTGCGTCGGGAAGCCGGCCAGGGTCTGGGCCGCCCGCAGGGCAGCCGGGAGCAGCCCGTCCGGCTCGGCCAGCTCCGAGACCAGGCCGATCTCGTGCGCCCGGCGTGCGGAGAGCCGTTCGGCCGTGCCCATCAAGGACATCCGGGCGGCCTCGCCGAAGGGCATGCGCTGCGCCATGTAGACGGCCTCGTACGCGCTGACCATCCCGTAGGCGGTGTGCGGGTCGAAGAAGGTGGCCGTCACGGAGGCGATGAGGAACTCCGACTCGCCCAGCAGGTAGAAGGCCCCGCCGCAGGCCATGCCGTTGACGGCGGCGATCACCGGCTTCCACAGGTCGCAGGACTTGGGGCCGATCGCGAGGAGCGGGTCGTCGGCCGAGTAGGGCGAAGCGGGTTGCGGCACCTCGACGCCGCGGTCGATGCCGGTGCAGAAGGCGGCCGTTCCGGCGCCGGTCAGCACGACCGCCCGTACCTCCTCGGCGAACCGGAGCTCCCGCCACGCCTCGCCCAGTTCCGCGGCGGTGTCCAGGTCGACGGCGTTGTGCCGGTGTTCCCGGTCCAGGGTGACGACCGCGACCCCGGTGGCCTTGTCGCGGTCAACCCGCAGGGTCATGACTTCTCCAGGAGCCAGCGCGGCACCGTCATACCGCCCAGCTCGGTGAAGGCCACGTGGACGCGGGCGCCGATGCGCAGCCGGGCCGGGTCCACGGAGTCGAGCGGGGCGTCGGCGGAGGCCACCAGGTTCCCGGCGAGCCGGATGCGCGGGGCGTCGGAGAGCTCGACGAGGATCACGTTGTACGGGGCCTGCGCGGCGTAGGCGGGGAGCAGCGGCGGGTGGGGCCGGACGTAGGACCAGATGCGGCCGCGGCCGCTCATGCGGCGCCACTCGCCGGCGAAGGACCGGCAGTGCGGGCAGCAGGGGCGGGGCGGGAAGCGCAGCCGGCCGCAGTCGGTGCAGGCCTGGACGCGCAGTTCGCCCCGGGCGGCGTACTCCCAGAAGGGGGCGCCGTCCTCGTCGGGGACGGGCAGGAGCAGGCCGTCCGCGGGCACGGCGGGTGGGGTGGGTGTGGCGGAGGGAGCGGAGGTAGCGGACGGGGCTGGTGGGGCGGCGGACGCGTCGGACGTGGTGGTCATCGGTCAGCTCCTCAGCAGGATCGCGGACGTGGGGACGCCTTCGCCGGCCGTGACCAGGCAGGTCGCGGCGTCCGGCACCTGGGCGGTGGAGACGCCGCGCAGCTGCTTGACGCCCTCGGTGATCAGGTTGAAGCCGTGCACGTAGGCCTCGCTGAGCCCGCCGCCCCCGGTGTTGATGGGGAGCCGCCCGCCCAGTTCCAGGGCGCCGCCTTCGGTGAAGACGGCGCCCTCGCCGCGCCCGCAGAAGCCGTAGCCCTCCAGGGAGAGCGGGATGAGCGGGGTGAAGGCGTCGTAGATCTGGGCGACGTCCACGTCCTGGGGGCCGAAGTCGGCCTGCTTCCACAGGTGGCGGGCGGCGGTCCAGGCGGGCCCGGACAGGGGGTCGTCGTTCCAGTAGTTGACCATGCCGTGGTGCTGGGAGGGCAGGCCCTGGGCGGCGGAGTGGACGTACACGGGCGTGTGGCGGCAGTCGCGGGCCCGTTCGGCGGAGACGACCACGCAGGCCAGCGCGCCGTCGGTCTCCAGGCAGTTGTCGAAGAGGCAGAGCGGGTCGCTGATCATGCGGGAGGTCATGTACATCTCGCGGGTCAGCGGGCGTTCGTACATCATCGCGGCGGGGTTCTCGTTGGCGCGGTTGCGGCAGGCCATCGCCACGTTGAAGAGGTGGTCGCGGGTGGCGCCGTACTCGTGCATGTAGCGCCGGGCCAGCATGCCGATCTCGTCGGCGGGGCGCAGCAGGCCGAAGGGCCGGGTCCACTGGCCGGGGGTGGGCAGCTGGACGGCGGTGTTCTTCCACGGACGCGGGCCGGAGCCGCGTTTGCGGGAGCGCCAGGCGACGCCGACGGTGGCCTGGCCGGTGGCGACGGCGGCGGCGAGGTGGCCGACGGTGGCGCAGGAACCGCCGCCGCCGTATCCGATCTTGGAGAAGAAGGTGACGTCGCCGGCGCCGATGGCCTTGGCGACCTCCACCTCGTCGGTCTCCTCCATCGTGTAGGAGGAGAAGGCGTCGACCTCGGCAGGGTCGATGCCCGCGTCGGCCAGGGCCGCCAGGATCGCCCGGCAGGCGAGTTCCTTCTCGGACTGGGGCAGATGCTTGGCGAAGGCGGTCTGCCCGATGCCGACTATCGCCGTAGCGTCCTTGAGCGTTGCCGCCATCGCCACCTCCGGGATGCGCCAGTACTGACAGCCGCGAAGGCTACAGCTAATCTGACGGATAGTCAGCTATTGGGTTCGCGGGAGGGTGACACGCATGGGCGACGACGGGCTGCGCGAGGACGTGGGCGTACGCGGGGGCGCACGCGGGGGCGCACGCGGGGGCGCACGCGGGGACGCGGGCGAGCGCGCTCCCGAGGACGCGCGCGGAGACCTGCGCTGGGGCACCGTCGCGGGGCTCGTCCGGTCGGCAGCGGCACGGTACGCCGACCTCGAGGCCGTCGTCGACGGGCGCGTGCGGATCCGTTACGCGCAGCTCGGGGAGCGCGTCGAGCGCGCCGCGGCGGCCTGCATGGCCGCCGGGGTGCAGCCGGGCGACCGGGTCGCGGTCTGGGCCCCCAACACCCTGGACTGGATCGTCTCCGCGCTCGGCGCCGTCTCCGCCGGCGCCGTCCTCGTCCCCCTCAACACCCGTTTCAAGGGCACCGAAGCGGCGTACGTCCTGCAGCGCAGCCGGGCCCGGCTGCTCTTCGTGACCGGCACCTTCCTCGGCACCTCCTACATCGCCTCGCTGCGCCGGGCCGCCGCCGAAGGAGCCGGTCGCGGACCCCTGCCCGGGCTGCCGCACCTGGAACAGGTCGTCGTACTGGCCGAGGACGCCCCCGACACCTTCCGCACCTGGAAGGACTTCCTCGCGGGCGGGGACCGCGTCACGGCGGAGGAGGTCCGCGAGCGTGCCGAGGCCATCAGCCCCGACGCCCCCTCCGACATCATCTTCACCTCCGGCACCACCGGCAGCCCCAAGGGCGCCGTCATCACCCACGCCCAGTCCCTGCGCTGCTACGACGTGTGGAGCGAACTCGCCGGACTGCGCAAGGGCGACCGCTACCTGATCGTGAACCCCTTCTTCCACACCTTCGGCTACAAGGCCGGGATCATCGCCTGCCTGATGCGCGGGGCGACGATGGTCCCGCAGCCCGTCTTCAACGTGGACACCGTCCTCGCCAACGTCGCCGCCGAGCGGATCTCCGTACTCCCCGGGCCGCCCACCCTGCACCAGTCCCTCCTGGACCACCCCCAGCGCGACCACCACGACCTGTCGGCCCTGCGCCTGGTGGTCACCGGCGCGGCCGTGGTCCCGCTCCGGCTCGTCGAACGGCTGCGCGACGAACTGCGCATCGCCACCGTCCTCACCGCCTACGGGCTCTCCGAGGCGGGCGGCATCGTCACCATGTGCCGCCGGGGCGACCCCGCCGAGACCATCTCCGCCACCTCGGGCCGGGCCATCCCGGACACGGAGGTGGCGGTCCTGGACGGCGCCGGGCGCCCCCTGCCGGCCGGCCGCGCCGGCGAGATCGCGGTCCGCGGCTACAACGTCATGCAGGGCTACTTCGAGGACCCCGACGGGACGGCGGCGGCGATCACCCCGGAGGGCTGGCTGCACACCGGCGACGTCGGCGTGCTGGACGAGCGCGGCAACCTGCGCATCACCGACCGGATCAAGGACATGTTCATCGTCGGCGGCTTCAACGCCTACCCGGCCGAGATAGAGCAACTCCTCGGCCTGCACCCGGACATCGCCGACGTCGCGGTCGTCGGCGTCGCCGACCCGCGCCTCGGCGAGGTCGGCAAGGCGTACGCGGTCCGCCGCCCCGGCTCCACCCTCACCGCCGACGACCTGATCGCCTGGTCCCGGCGGGAGATGGCCAACTACAAGGTCCCCCGCGCGGTGGAGTTCGTCACCGAGCTCCCCCGCAACGCGAGCGGCAAGGTCCTCAAGCGCGAACTCCGCGCCCGCTGAGGCGGCGGGTGCGGGGTCAGCGGGCGTAGGAGCCGATGCCGACCAGGCAGTACACGTACTGGTTGAGGACGATGGAGCCGCGCATGTAGCGGTAGGAGAAGGCGTACTGGGTCTTGGGGTTGTCGTCGCAGCTGTTCAGGTCCGAGGTGCCGGGGATGCTCTCGATCACCCGGTAGTGCGCGTCGGAGGCCGAGCAGGGGACCTCCTCGACGCCGCTGACGCTGCGGGGCGTCGTCGAGTCCGGCAGTTGGCCGTTGAGGCAGGTGCCCCGGTCGAACGGGCTGGGCTCGGGGCTCGGCTCGACGCTCGGTTCGGGGACGTACGGCGTGGTGGCGGCCGCCTCGGGGGCCGACGGCCAGGGCGACGGCGTGGGCGACCAGGAGGGCGACCACGAGGAAGACCAGGTGGGCGTGGAGTCGGCGGTGGGCTTGGCGTCCGAGCCGTCGTCGCCGTCGCTCAGCACGAAGAAGCCGATGACCAGGGCCGCCGCGATGGCGAGCCCCACCAGGCAGCCGCGCCCGCCGCCGGACGACGGGGCCGGGGCGGTCTGCTGCACACCCGTCGGCGCGGCCGCTCCGCCCGCGGCGCCCGTGGGCGGGGGAGCGATGCCCCCGGCCCCCGCGATCCAGGCCGCGCCCGCTCCGGAGACGTGGATGCGCAAGCGCACCTCCTCGCCGCCGGCGCGGACCTTGACCAGGTCGCCGTGCCGGCAGGGCGGTATGCGCAGCCGGACCGTGCCGGTCGGCAGTTCCACGGGGAGGATCACACCGTAGGTGGCCTGCTGGGGGGTGATCGTTACGAGCATTTCCTGTGACGACACCGGCTGCTCCAGGGAGTGAGGTGGTGCGCAGGCTGCCTGACGGTTCCTCACGGATTGTGCCCTGTGTCCTGATGGTGACGCAGCCGTTCCGCCAAGCCCCGGCCCCGGCGTCCGCGGGGCCTCAGGAACGGCGGGCCAGGACCAGCCGCCAGCGCGGGGCGCCGCCGGGCAGGCGGCCGAAGTGCTCCAGCGGGACCGTCTCCACCGTGAAGCCCGCCGCCCGCAGGTCCGCGCGCACGCCGCTCAGCGGGAAGGTCCGGTAGTACATGACGAACGGCGGTCGCCACACGGCGTTGCGCACCCGCATCACGGCGTCGAAGCCGGCCACCGCCCACCACACCGGTGAGCTCGCCGGGATCGGGGCGCCGATCGGGAAGGCGAAGACCCCGCCCTCGCGCAGCGCGGAGCGGACCCCGGAGAAGAGCGCGGGCCGCTCGGAGGGCAGGAAGTGGCCGAAGGCCCCGAAGCTGACCGCCAGGTCGTAGCGGTCCGCGAGCTCCGCGGGGAAGGCTCGTGCGTCGGCCCGTACGAAGTCCACGCGGTCGTCGTCCGCGTGCGTGCGCCGGGCCTCGGCGAGCATGCCCGCGCTGAGGTCCACCCCGGTGACCCGGTCCCGGCACAGCCGCCGCAGCATGCCGGTGCCGGCCCCTGTGCCGCAGCACACGTCCAGGCCGGCGCCGAAGCCGCCCTCGTGCTGGGCGAGGGTCTCCTCGACCGCGTCGAGCATCCGGTCCGGGGTGCGGAAGGGGGTGTGGTCGAACTTCGGCGCGAGCAGGTCGTAGCCCCGCTCGACGGAGGAGAGGCCCTGCACTGCCAGTTCGCGGACGCTCGGCCCGTGGGAGGAGAACACGCCCCCAGCCTATGCCCGCGCCCGAGAGCCCGGCCGGGCATACACGTGCGGCGGTCGCGGTGGCTCCCCCTCCGGGCCACCGCGACCGCCGTTCCCCCGTTGCTCCCCCGAGCCCCCCGTTTCCCCCGTGGGCTCCCCCGTACGTCGTGCGCCGGTTACGGGCGCGGACCGGACGCGTGGTTGTCCAGCGTCTGGATCTCCTCGCCCGCGGCCGGGTCCTCGGTCGGCGGCTTGATCTCGATGCCCGACGCGTGGTTGTCCAGGGTCTCGATCTCGACGCCCGAGGCGTGGTTGTCGAGCGGCTTGACGGTGCCGTCGTTCGGCAGAAGGTTCTCGTTCGTCGTCATCGGTTCTCCTGATGGATGGGTGGGACCCGTTCGGCGATTCCCCCGATGACCGCCGAACGGGTGATCCTTCCAAACGGCCCGGGTGTCCCCCGACGCACCGGGTCGATGCACTTATCGTGCCGTTCGGCGATAAACGAACGATGAACGCCTCGTTCAACGGACGTCCCTGCAGGTCAGGCGGCGATCTCCGTGGCCAGCAGGGTCTGCACCTCGGCCAGTTCTGCCGAACCCAGCTGCTTGAACACGGTCTCCGCGTCCCGCCAGCAGGCCCGCGCCCGGTCCGTCTGCCCCAGCCGCCGCAGCGCCTTGCCCAGGACGGTCAGCACGGTCGCGCGCCGCCACTCCCCGCCGATGCCGCGCAGCGCGATGGCCTGCTCGGCGTGCGCGGCGGCCAGCGTGGGCCGGCGCGCCGCGAGATGGGCGACGGCGAGCCGGAAGTGGGTCACACCCTCCCACAGCGGCTGCCGGTTGTCGTGGAAGAGGGCCAGGGCCTCGGTGAGCTGCGCGAGGGCCTCGCCGAGCCGGCCCGCCTGGGTGAGCGCGATGCCCAGCGCGTAGCGGCCGTTGGCCAGGCGCAGGGACAGGCCCATCCGGTCGTAGATGGCGATGCCCTGCTGCGCGAGGTCTATGGCGCTGGTGAGGCGGCCCAGCTCGACGTGGATGCGGGAGAGGTTGCACAGGGCGCTGGCCTCGCCGACGTTGTTGCCGTCGGCGCGGAAGTTCTGGATGGCCTGCAGCAGGTACCGCTCGCCGTCCGCGTGCCGCCCCTCGTACAGGGCGATGATCCCGCGGTCGTTGGGAGCCCAGCAGCTCGGCAGCGGGTCGCCGGCCTCGCGTGCCAGGGCCGTGGCCTGGCGGGCCTCGTCGTCGGCCTCGGCGAAGCGCCCGGCGACCAGGTGGACGTTGGTGAGGGTGGTGCGGGCGCGGCCCTCGGCGTACGGGTCCTTGGCGGCCTGGGCGGCGTCGCGCAGGGCGGTCGCGGCCGACTCGTACTGCTTGGAGTTGGCACCCGACTCGGCCAGGTCCTTGGCCGCCCACAGCAGGTCCACGCCCCGGCGCAGGACCGGTGAGTCGCCGCCCCGTACGGACGCCTGCCGTACGCACGCCAGCAGCGGGCCGGCCTCGGCGTACAGCCAGTCCAGGGCCGTGCGCGGCTCGGCGAAGACGAGCCCGGGGTAGTGGGTGTCGGACAGGTGCGCGGGCAGCCGGTCGCCGGGGCGTTCCAGGGCGTAGACCCCGGAGGCGGTGGCCAGGTAGAAGTCCAGAAGGCGGTCCAGTGCCGCCTCGCGC
Source organism: Streptomyces virginiae (assembly GCF_040638905.1). GTDB lineage: Bacteria > Actinomycetota > Actinomycetes > Streptomycetales > Streptomycetaceae > Streptomyces > Streptomyces virginiae_B. The sequence continues at coordinate 16,412 of NZ_JBEZYV010000031.1, forward strand.
TCGCTCGGCGGCTGCTCGTCGCGCTCGGCGCAGGCACGCGCGTAGAGGCGTACGAGGTCGTGGAAGCGGTAGCGGCCGGGGGCGGCGGACTCCAGGAGGGAGCAGTCGACCAGAGCCTCCAGGAGGTCCTCGGTGTCGTACTCGGGCAGGTCGAGTACGGCGGCGGCCGCGGACAGCGAGATGTCGGGGCCGTCGGCGAGGCCGAGGAGGCGGAAGGCGCGCTGCTGGGCCGGTTCCAGCTGGCCGTAGCCGAGCTCGAAGGTGGCCTTGACGGCAAGGTCGCCGGCCTGGAGTTCGTCGAGGCGGCGGCGTTCGTCGGCGAGCTTGGCGGCGAGGACGGAGACGGTCCAGGTGCGGCGGGCCGCGAGCCGGGAGGCGGCGATGCGGATGGCCAGTGGCAGGAAGCCGCAGGCGCCGACGACGTCGAGGGCTGCCTGGCGTTCTGCGCGTACGCGCTCCTCGCCGACGATGCGGGTGAAGAGCTGGAGGGCCTCCTCGGGGCTCATCACGTCGAGGTCGACGAGATGGGCCCCGGCGAGGCCCGCCATGCGGACCCGGCTGGTGACGAGGGCGGCGCAGCCGGCGGTGCCGGGCAGGAGCGGGCGGACCTGGGCGGCGTCGCGTGCGTTGTCGAGGAGGACCAGGACGCGGCGGCCGTCGAGGGTGGAGCGGTAGAGCGCGGCCCGGTCGGCCGGGGAGTCGGGGATGGCGGTGTCGGGGGTGCCGAGCGCGCGCAGGAAGGAGCCGAGGACGGCCTCCGGTTCGGCGGGGCGTGCCTCGGTGCCCTGGAGGTCGACGTAGAGCTGGCCGTCGGGGAAGTGCGGGCGGGCGGCGTGCGCGACGTGCACGGCGAGGGTGGTCTTGCCGACGCCGCCGATCCCGGCGAGCGCGGAGACGGCCATGACCTGGTCCTGGGCGCCGCCGGAGAGGATCGTGCCGAGCTCGGTGACGAAGCTGGAGCGGCCCGTGAAGTCGGGTACGGTCGCGGGCAACTGGGCGGGCCTCACGTGAGCGGCGGTGGCGGGCGGGGCGGGGTCTTCCGCGCGGGCCAGATCGGCGTCGGCGTTCAGGATGCGCTGCTGGAGGGCGGCCAGTTCGGGCCGCGGGTCGACGCCGAGTTCGTCCGCGAGGAGGCGGCGGGTGTCGGCGTAGACGGCGAGGGCCTCGGCCTGCCGGCCGCTGCGGTAGAGGGCGAGCATGAGCAGCTCGCGCAGCCGTTCGCGCAGCGGGTGGGCGGCGGTGAGGGCGGTCAGCTCGGAGACGGCCTCGGCGTGGTGGCCGACCTCCAGGTCGAGGTCGAGGCGGGTCTCCAGCAACTGCAGGCGCCATTCGGCGAGCCGGGTGCGCTCGGTCTCGGCGTGCGGGCCGGGGACCCCGGCGAGGGGTTCGCCCTCCCACAGGTCGAGGGCGCGGGCCAGGAGCGTACGGGCGAGGGTGCGGTCCCCGGCGGCCCGGGCCGCGTCGGCGTCGGCGGCGAGGCCGCGGGCGACGCCGAGGTCGAGGGTGGCGGCGGAGCGCAGCCGGATGGCGTAGCCGCCGGACTCGGTGACGAGCAGGCCGGGGGCGACGACCTTGCGCAGGCGGGAGGCGTAGGTGCGGATGGTGGCCAGGGCCTGCTGGGGCGGGTCCTCGCCCCAGATGGCGTCGATCAGTTCGGGTGCGGTGGCCGTGCGGCCGTCGCGCAGCAGGAGTACGGCGAGCAGGGCGCGCTGCTGGGGGGTGCCGGAGGGCAGGGCCTCGGCGCCCCGCCAGGCCCGGACGGGCCCGAGGACGGCGAACCGGGAGTCGCCCGCGGTGGTGTCGCCTCCGGCGCTGGTGCCGCCCACGGCGGTGGTGTCGCCCAGGGCGGTGGTGGCGGGTCCGGAGGTGGTGTCGCCCACGGCGGTGGTGGCGGGTCCGGCGGTGGTTCCGGGCCGTCCCGGGCCGGCTGCGGCCGGGGCGGCTGCCGCGGAACCGGGCCGGGCAGCGGCCGCGCCGGGCTCCACCGGGCCCGCGCCTGCCGACGGGGATGCGGTGGGGGCGGCGGATTCCGGTCCCGAGCCCGCACCCGTTCCGTTTGCGATGGCCGTCGGCCATACGGGCCCGGCGGGGGAGCCGCCGGTGGCCGGACCGGCGCCGGGGCGGACGGCTGCCGCGGGAGCGGTTTCTGATGCGGCGGCAGCCGCACGGACCTCGGGGTGGTTCCGCGGGTGCGGGATGGCCGGTACGCCGTCCATCTGTCGTCCCCCCTGCCTTCCGTCGGTGTAAGGGTCAGTCTGCCCTGTCTCGTGTGTACCCGTCAGCCCGTCCATGACCGATCACAGACCAACTAGCTGACGGTTCGTCAGATCAGCGCTACCGTATGAGCCATGGAGACCTTCCCGAAGATCATCTCGGTGGACGACCACACGGTTGAACCCCCCCACGTCTGGCGGGACCGGCTCCCGTCCAGATACCGGGACACAGGCCCCCGCGTCGTCCGCGCCCCGCTGAAGGAAATGACCTTCCTCGGAGGCAGGTTCGCGCCCGTCATGGGAGCCGCGGGCGACGACGGCCCGATCGGCGACTGGTGGGTGTACGAGGACCTGCACCGGCCGCTCACCCGCCTCGACACCGCCGTCGGGTACGACCGCGACGAGATCAAACTGGAAGTCATCACCTACGAGCAGATGCGCCCCGGATCCTTCTCGGTTCCCGACCGGCTCGCCGACATGGACGTCAACCACGTCCAGTCGGCCCTCTGCTTCCCCACCTTCCCCCGCTTCTGCGGCCAGACCTTCACCGAGGCCGAGGACCGTGAGCTGGGCCTGCTCGGCGTACGCGCCTACAACGACTGGATGGTGGAGGAGTGGTGCGGCCCCGACGCCCGGGGCCGCCTGATCCCCCTCACCCTGATCCCGCTGTGGGACGCCCGCCTCGCCGCCGCCGAGGTCCGCCGCAACGCGGCGCGCGGCGTGCGCGCGGTCGCCTTCTCGGAGATACCCCCGCACCTCGGCCTGCCGTCCATCCACACCGACGAGTGGGACCCCTTCCTCCAGGCGTGCGACGAGACCGGCACGGTCATCGCCATGCACATCGGCTCCTCGTCCCGCATGCCGTCCACCTCGGCGGACGCGCCGCCGGCGGTCGGCTCCACCATCACCTTCGCCAACTGCTGCTTCTCGATGGTCGACTGGCTGATGAGTGGCAAGTTCGAACGCTTCCCCAACCTGAAGATCATGTACGCGGAGGGCCAGATCGGCTGGATCCCGTACATCCTCGAGCGCGCGGACGTCGTCTGGGAGGAGAACCGCGGCTGGGGCGGGGTCGCGGACAAGGTGCTCCGGCCGCCGTCGGAGCTGTTCGCCGGGCACGTCTTCGGCTGCTTCTTCGACGACGCCTTCGGCCTGAAGAACCTCGACTCGATCGGCGTCGGCAACGTCCTCTACGAGACCGACTACCCCCACTCCGACTCGACCTGGCCCAAGTCCCGCGAGGTCGGCGCGGCGCAGATGGGCCACCTGGCCCCCGACGTGGTGGACCGCATCGTGCGCGGCAACGCGATCGACCTGCTCGGCCTCACCCCGGACGGCCTGTGGGCGGGCCCCGGGGCCTGACCCGCGCCTCTCGGCCGGGGCCCGATCCGACCGGTGCCCGACGGCTCGTGACCGCGCCGACAGTGACCCCCCGCCGCCGCTCGCCGCCTCCGCGAACTGATCGGCCCCCTCGGCGGGAGGGCCGCACGGGCCGTGGGGCCCGTGCGGCTGTCGTGCGGCCGGTGCGGGGCTACTTCGGCGTGACCCAGACCTGGCGCTTGTTGGTGTTCGCCGTGTAGAGCTGGACCACGGTGCCGTTGGCGGTCGCGCCGCCGGTCGCGTCGAGGACCTTGCCCGACGCCACGTGGACGATCTGGCCCTTGGCGTTGACCGACCAGCGCTGCGCCGCGGAGCCGTTGCAGTCGTAGAGGCTGATCTTGTTGCCGTTGGTGCTCGCGTTGCGCGCGTTGTCGAGGCACTTGCCGAGCGCGCGGAGGGTGCCGTCCTTGCCCAGGATCCAGGACTGGGCCGCGGTGCCGTTGCACGTGTAGAGCTGGATCGGCGTGCCGTTGGCGGCCTTGCCGCCCTTGACGTCCAGGCACTTGGAGCCGATGCCGCTCACGCGGCCCTGCGGGGACAGCGCCGCTCCGGCGCCGGCCGCGAGGCGGCGCAGGCCCTGCACGTCGAACTGCTGGACGTAGGTGCCCGCCCGCTTGTCCTGGTAGGCGTACGCGGGGGAGCACATGACCGGGAACTGGCCCGAGTCGGTCCCCTTGACGCAGTCGCCCTTCTTCAGGCTGCGGTTGGCGTGCGTCAGCCCCAGCGTGTGCCCGAGCTCGTGGCTGACGTGGTTGCGCATGTACGTCTCGCCCATGGCGGCGGTCGGCTTGCCGGCCGGGGTGAAGAACGAGTCGTCGATGTAGGCGTGCCCGCTGGTCACGGTCTCGGCGACGGAGGAGCTGGTGAAGCCGCAGCTGAGGTTGGCGGTGCCCGTGCCGTCGCGGACCACCTTCCAGCCGGTGCTGCCCATGGTGCCCTCCCCGGCCGGCGGGACGCACGGGCGGTGCAGCACCCCCACGATCACCTCGCCCTTCGGCCGGACGTAGTCCCAGCCGACCGGCTTCGTGTCGACGGTGACCGGCAGGTTCGTGACGCGGCGCAGGTCCGCGGCGGAGGCCTGGACGTACGGCCCCAGCCAGTCCGCGGACTTCTGGTCGTAGAACTTGATCGTGTAGCCGGTCGTCAGCCACTTGGTCGCGCCGCTCAGCTTCCAGCCCTCGCCCTGCGGCGGGGCGGGTGCGGCGGCCGCGGCGGCCGCGGCGCCCGCAGCACCCGCGGCGGCCGATCTCGGGGCGGCCATCGGCGACGCCGTCGGCGGGTCGAGCGACATGACGCCGTTCCTGAAGACCGTCCCGTCGCTGCCGTGGGTGGCGGAGTCCTCCGCGTGGGCGTCGGGCGCGTCCCCGGTCGGCGGGGCGCTGTCCGCGGGACCCTCGGTGTCCGTGGTGCCGGCGGTGCCGGTGGTGCTCGTGGTGTTCGTGGTCCCTGTGGTGTCCTCGGTGCCGAACGCGGTGGAGGGGAGCTGCAGGGTTCCCACGATCGCCGCCGCGGCCGCCGCGGCAACGATGGATATCCGGTGCTTGCCTGTGAATCGCAAGTTTTCGTTGCCCTCTCGTCAAGGTTCTCTTTCCGCGGGCCCGCGCGGCGGCGGGGGCGGCGAAAACCGAGGCGATGATAGGCGAATCGGCCAAAGGCCCCACAGCGTTCCTGAGTTGGCCCGTTCGCGCTATCCGCCCGCGGTGACGGACCGGCTACGCAGGGGTCGTCCCGCGCCTTGCACCCGGCCCTGTGGTCAAGGCATGCTTCGCCAGGGCAAAGCGGAAGGATCATCATGCCGGTGGACAAGCGGAGCGTCGTTACTGCGGTGCTGTGTGCGATGGCGGCGTTGGGGGCTTCCGCGGCGGTGGCGGAGCTCGCGCCACCTCCCGAGGCGACCGCGCCCGCGCGGGCGAAGGCGGCGCAGCCCTCCCTGTCGGCCACGGCTCCCTCGCGCTCGCACGCGCCGAAGCCCCAGCTGTCCTCCCCGCCCGCAACCACCCTGCCGCCGGCCGTGACGCCCCCGCCCGGCGGGCCCGCCGCCTTCACCGGGGCCCTGTTCACCAACGGCCTGGACAGCGACCACTTCTGCACGGCCACCGTGGTGCACAGCCCCGGCCGCAACCTCATCGTCACCGCCGGGCACTGCCTGCTCGCCGGGGATCAGGGCGCCGGCACCGCCGTCTTCGCCCCGGCCTACGCCAACGACACCGCCCCGTACGGCACGTGGAAGATCGAGCAGGTCTTCGAGGACGCCCGCTGGGCGGAGGGGACGGACGACGACTACGACCTCGCCTTCGCCACGCTCGCCCCCGACGCACAGGGCCGCTCGATCGAGGACGTGACCGGCGCGGCCGTGCTGGACACCTCCGGCCGGGCCGGCGAGGAGGTCACCGTCACCGGCTACCCCGCCGACCGCAAGATCCCCCGTACCTGCACGGCGACCGCCGTCCGCGAGAGCGCGACCCAGCAGCGCTTCGACTGCGCGGACTTCCCGGGCGGCACCAGCGGCAGTGCGTGGATCGCCCGCGACGGCAAGATCGTCGGCATCCTCACGGGCGGCGACACCGACGACGTCTCGACCAGCACGGTGCTGGGGGAGTACGCCGCCTCGCTCTACACGAAGGCCACGTCCAAGTCCCCCACGGCCCGCTAGGGCACGCCCCCGAACGGCCTGTGTGTGACGGGGCGGCGGCAGCGGCTACTGCCAGAAGATCCGTTCGATGACGATCTGCGGCTCGGCGGTGCGGTGGACGAAGGTGTAGCGCAGCCAGCCGTGGCCGCGGTCGAAGTAGAGGATGTGGGCGCCACGGGGGTCGGTGGAGCGGGCCGGCTCGATGCTCACCCTCGTGCTGTCGAGATGGTCGTCGCGGTACGGATGCCGTGACGTCTTCAGTCCGTGACCGCGTCGGTGATCAGCTCGCGCACAGCGGCGGGCAGCGTGTCCCGGTACTCGGTGGCGAGCTTCGTCCAGTCCGTGGCCCACGGGGGGCCGGTGAACTCTGCGCTCACTCGCCGGGTCCGAGCGCGGCCACCCGGTGGTGGATGCGCGACGCCTCTTCCAGCAGGTCCCTGGCCTTGTCGGGGTCTGCGCACTCGGCCGCCCGCTGCTCGAGATCACGCACGTGGTGGTCGAGGTGGGGGTCTCGGGCGAGCGCGTACTCGCCCCACCAGCGCGCCAGGAACGCCGGCGCCGCTCCGATGTCGTAGGTGTCGGCGACTCTTGCCCGCCAGTTGGCTTCGAAGTCGTCCAGGAGCTGCGGAGCGTGGGCGGCGATCGCCGCCCGCAACGCGGGAATGCTGCGCTCGGGCATCGGGGGGACACCGTGGGCGGGCCGCGGGGCGGTGGTCATGAGACTTCCTCTTCCGGTCGGCGCCCTCCACGATAGTGCGCCGGGTGCCGCCCTGTGAGGCGGCGGCGCAATCGTCGGAGGTGGTGGCGCAGGATCGGCGCTGCCCTGGCGCGCCCTGACGATCGGCCCGGGGTCAGGCCAGCAGGCCCAGGTGGACCGGCTCTGTCGCGGGGTTCGTGAGGAGGTCGGAGAGGCGGGGCGGCCAGACCGGTTCGCCGAGGGTGGCCAGGCGCTGGGCCGACAGCCACTGCCAGTGGATGCCGGGGGCCTCCAGCACCGGTTCGCGGTGGGGGCCCGTGGTGACGTAGATGTGCTCGTGCTGGCGCACCGGTACGCCCTGGTGGGTGAAGTCGTGCTCCCAGGTGCACAGCAGCCGTTCCGGCTCCAGGTCGGTCCAGCCGGTCTCCTCGCGCAGCTCGCGCCGGACGCAGTCCTCGGGGCTCTCGCCGGGGTCGATCCCGCCGCCGGGCGGCAGCCAGTGGATGCCCACCTCGACGTTGTTCTCGCGGAAGAGGAACACCGACCCGGTGGGGGACAGGATGACAACGCGGGCCGCGTGACGTGGAGTTCGCCTCATCGATTCAGGGTACGTCGGTGATCGGCTCCGGGGGCGGGCTTGCGTCCCCCTAGTTCCCCGGAGCGGATCACCGGACGCCGCCCACGCCGGATCCGAGCCGAAGCTGATCGGGTCGGCGCTCGGGGCCGCCGAGCCGGCGGCCTGCCCGCAGGAGGGCCTGACGGTCGTACGGACCCTCGCGCCGCTGACCGTGACGGGCGACCAGGCGCTGCCGGGCCACCTCCTGCACAACCTGCTCCTGAACGCGGTGCGGCGCAACCGCGCCGGGGGGCCGGATCGAGGTGCCCACCTGCGAGGACGGGGAACCGGCGGTGTCCAGCACCGGCCCGGTGACCGATCGGGCGGGCGTGCCGGGGCTCCTTGAGCCCTTCCGCAGGCGCGCCGAAGGGCAGCACACCGCAGGTGAGGGCGCCGACTCGGGCCTGTCGATCGCCGCGTCGATCGCCGCGTCGATCGCACGGCCGCACGAGGCGGAGCTGAGGGCCGGGGCCGATCCGGGACCGGAGGGCGGCCTGATGGTGCGCGTCCGGTTCCCCGTGCCCGGCGTGGCGCGCACATCGCGCACAACGCGGACAAACCATCTCTGATGGTGTGTTGAGGTACGGTCGGTTGAATGAGCAAGCACGCCCGAGCACGCTCCCGTCCCGCCCGTACGTCCCGCCGTACGGCCCGTCGCGCGGCCCTTGCCGCCACCCTCGGCCTGCTGACCTTCACGGCCGGCTGGGCCTACGTCGCCCAGGATCCCGACAAGGCCGCGGGCGCGGCGCAAGCCCGCGAGGACTCCCGCCCCCAGCCCGTGGACCGGGCGGCGCGCGACATCCCGCGGTCGCCCCTCCAGGGCCTGACCGGGATCAGCGAGCAGACCCGGTCGAGGATCCCGGCCGAGTCCCGCCAACTGATCCTCGTCACAGGCAAGGCCGTGGACTCCTCGGAGTCCACGGCCACCTTCTACACCCGTCCGGCGGCCGGGGCCGACTGGGTCAAGGTCGAGAGCTGGCCGGCGCGCAACGGGGCCCGGGGGTGGTCCACGGAGCGCACGTACGGCGACCTGACCTCGCCGCAGGGCGTGTTCGGGCTGACCGACGCGGGCGGCCTGCTGTCCCCGCCGCCGGGCACGCGGCTCCCGTACGACGAGGGCCGCGGCTTCGTCGCCACCGGGCGCGGTGTGAACGGGGAGCCCCTGGTGGGGTCCTTCGACTACGTCGTCGCCATCGACTTCAACCGCCGCCCGGGCCGGTCCCCGCTGGACCCGGTCATGCCGGACGGCGAGGACAAGGGCGGCAACATCTGGCTCCACGTGGACCACGACGGCCCCTCCCAGGGCTGTGTCGGCATCCCGAAGGGGGCCATGCGCAAGGTCCTGCAGACCCTGGACCCGGCGGCGAAGCCGGTCATCGTGATGGGACCGGAAGGCTTCTGACGCGGGCGCCGGGGCCGCGCGGCAGCAGCCCGATGTAGGCCAGGTCGAAGACGCTGCACAGGATGCCGAGGCCGAGGACGAAGGGAGCGTCCTCCAGCACGCCGAACAGCAGGGTCGGGGCCAGGGTCCCGAGCCATTTGGCCACGCCGATGGTCAGGGACCGGCCCTGCCGGGCGGCGTACATGGCGATGAACAACATCAGCAGGTTCTGCAGGAAGGCCGAGTAGCGGGTCGCGGCGTGCATCCCGAAATGCGCGAGGAACAGCCACTGCACGGCGAAGCCGGTGGCGAACAGCAGCGCCGACCAGCCGGCGAAGAGCGGCCGGGTCACGAAGTCCGGCGCGCCCGAAGCGCAGGTACGTCCAGATGATCACCACGTCGGCCGTCGCCCACACCACGTTGACCACACCCTGGGGCGAGAGCCCCTGCCTGAACTCCAGGACCGCGTAGGTCGCCTCCCAGGCGAAGTTCAGTGCGAGCGCGGCGACCGGCATCGCGTACGTCCGGTCCCGCAGCCCGACGCGGATCGCCTCCACGTACACGACCGTCCAGGCGATCTCGCTGACCAGCGTGAGCATCAGATCCACGGGCCGCACCCCAAGGGATGTCCCGCCGATCACGCCCGGCCGATCGACAAGACATCCCCTGGGCGGCGGGCCCCGCCCGGGAAAGGTGCGCGTTCGGACCGACCTCTTGTCTGACGGAGCGTCAGGTACCACGATGGCCCGGCACCGATATGACGAATCGGCAGACGAAGGCGAGGCGGGTCCGCCATGGCGCGCGTGTTTCCGGAAGGTCGGCTGGTCTACGGGATGCAGCTCCCGGTCCAGTCGCAGAGCACCCTCTACGCCGAACCCTGGGAGGCGTCGGCCACCGCCGCCGATCTCGCCGAGATCGCCCGGGCCGCCGACCGGTCCGGCTTCGGGTACCTGGCCACCTGCGACCACGTGGCGATCCCGCGGCGGCTCGCGGGGCCCATGAGCACCGTCTGGTACGACCCCGTCGCCACCCTCTCCTTCCTCGCCGGGATCACCGAACACGTACGGCTGATGAGCCATGTGGCGATCCTCGGCCTGCGCCACCCGCTGATCAGCTCCAAGCAGTACGCCACCCTCGACCACCTCTCCGGCGGCCGGCTGATCCTCGGTGTGGGCGCCGGCCACGTCCAGGAGGAGTTCGAGGTCCTCGGCGTGGACTTCGCGCGCCGCGGGCCCGTCCTCGACGAGACCCTGGACGCGCTGCGGGCGGCGCTCGGGCCGGAGGAGTACCCGGAGTTCGAGGGCGGGCAGTTCTCCTTCAAGGACCTCGGGCAGCTGCCCCGGCCCGCCCAGGCGCGGATCCCCGTCTGGGTGGGCGGCTCCTCGCCCGCCGCCGTCCGCCGGGCCGCCCTCCGCGGGGACGGCTGGCTCCCCCAGGGCGACCCGCGCCACCGGCTCCCCGCGCAGATCGCCCGTATCCGCGAACTGCGCGCCGAGGCCGGGGTGGACGCTCCCTTCGAGGTCGGCGCGATCACTGAGGCGCTGTACGTCGGCGAGCCCGGCTGGGACACCGGCCGCCGCACCCTCACCGGCAAGCCGGAGGCGCTCGCGGAGTCACTGCGGGAGTACGGGGCGCTCGGCGTGGACCAGATCCAGGTCCGCTTCCGCAGCCGCGACCGCGCCGAACTCGTCGACCAGATCACCGCCTTCGGCACCGAGGTGGCTCCGCACCTCAACGACACCCCCTAGAGACAGGGAGCACGGGCATGGGCAAGCTGGACGGGCGCGTCGTCATCATCACCGGTGCGGCGCGCGGCCAGGGCGAGCAGGAGGCCCGCCTCTTCGCCGCCGAGGGGGCCAAGGTGCTCCTCGGCGACGTGCTGGACGAGCAGGGCGCGGCGGTGGCCGAGGACATCGGCGAGGACCGCGCCCGGTACGTACGCATGGACGTGAGCCGCGAGGAGGACTGGGCGGCGGCGACCGCCGCCGCGAAGGAGGCCTTCGGCCGGGTCGACGGCCTGGTCAACAACGCGGGCATCCTGCGCTTCAACGAGCTGACCTCGACCCCGCTGGAGGAGTTCCAGCAGGTGGTCCAGGTCAACCAGGTGGGCGCCTTCCTCGGCATCAAGACGGTGGCGCCCGAGATCGAGGCGGCCGGTGGCGGCACCATCGTCAACACCTCTTCCTACACCGGCCTGACGGGCATGGCGTACGTCGGCACCTACGCCGCCACCAAGGCGGCGATCCTGGGCCTGACCCGGGTGGCCGCGCTGGAACTGGCCGGCAAGGGGATCCGGGTCAACGCGATGTGCCCGGGCGCCGTGGACACCCCGATGGCCAATCCCGGCCTGCTGGACCCCGCGAACATGACCGACGAGGCCCGGGACGCGATGGCGGAGCTCTACCGGCGGGTCGTCCCGATGGGGCGGGTGGGGCAGCCCGAGGAGATCGCCAAGCTCGCGCTGTTCCTGACCGGCGACGACTCCTCGTACATCACAGGCCAGCCCTTCGTCATCGACGGCGGCTGGATGGCGGGCGTCAGCATCCTGTAGCCGAGCATGGCTGATGGGGCGTCAGGTATTGACGCTCCGGGCCCCGCGGTGGAACAGTCGGGACATCGAATCTGACGCAACGTCAGAAAACAGAGGACGGTGAACCCCTTGGAATTCGGGCTCTTCGTGCAGGGATACGTGCCTGAGGCGCGGTCCAGGGTCGACCCCGAGGCAGAGCACAAGGCGCTGGTCGAGGAGACCGAGTACGTCATCCAGGCCGACAAGTCCGGCTTCAAGTACGCCTGGGCCTCCGAGCACCACTTCCTGGAGGAGTACTCACACCTGTCGGCGAACGAGGTGTTCCTCGGATACCTCGCGCACGCCACGGAACGCATCCACCTCGGCTCCGGCATCTTCAACCCGCTGGCGCCGGTGAACCACCCCGTCAAGGTGGCCGAGAAGGTCGCCATGCTCGACCACCTCTCCAAGGGGCGCTTCGAGTTCGGTACCGGCCGCGGCGCCGGCAGCCACGAGATCCTCGGATTCCTGCCGGGCATCGAGGACATGAACGGCACCAAGGAGATCTGGGAGGAGACCATCGCGGAATTCCCCAAGATGTTCCTCCAGGAGGAGTACGAGGGGTTCCAGGGCAAGCACTGGTCGCTGCCGCCGCGGAAGGTCTTCCCCAAGCCGTACGGCAAGGCCCACCCGGCCATGTGGTACGCCGCCGGCTCGCCGTCCTCCTACGCGATGGCGGCCAAGAAGGGCCTCGGCGTGCTGGGCTTCAGCGTGCAGAAGGTCTCCGACATGGAGTGGGTCCTCGACCAGTACAAGACGGCCATCAGGGAGGCGAAGGCCATCGGCGCCTTCGTCAACGACAACGTGATGGTCACCTCCACCGCGATCTGCGCCGAGACCCACGACAAGGCCGTCGAGATCGCCGTCAACGCCAACATGAACCGCTTCCAGTCGCTGGTCTTCCGCTACCACGACACCTTCCCGCGGCCCGAGGCGATCCCCGAGTGGCCCGAGACGCTGCCGGAGTACAACGCGGAGATCATCGAGCTGCTGATCGCCGAGGAACTCCTCATCTGCGGCGACCCCTCGGAGGTGCGGGCCCAGTGCAAGCGCTGGGAGCAGGCGGGCGCGGACCAGCTCTCCTTCGGTCTGCCGACCGGCGTCGGTCACGAGGACACGATGACCACGATCAAGCTGATCGGCGAGCACGTGATCCCGCAGATCGACACGGACCCGGTCCACCGCACGACGCGGTTCCGGCAGGCCGCCTGACCCCTGCGGGGCGCATCAACGGGGACGGCGTCTTCCCGGACCGCCGTCCCGCACCGGCCCCGGCCGGGGGCCGTGCCGAGGCCGCGGTCGCCCCGGCGGTCTCCGGCCGGGGCACAGATCCAGCCTCGGCGTTTGAGGTGCAGGGTCCGGGGCGGCTCCGCCGGACAACCCGGCTCCACCGGGCACCGGACTCCGCCCGGAGCCGCGCCCCGAACGCCGGCGAGGCTGAAAGTGCGAAGGGACGTCATGCTCGACCACCTGATCAAGGGCGCGACCGTCGTGGACGGCACCGGCGCCCCCGCCCGTGTCGCAGACCTCGGCATACGCGACGGCCGCATCGCCGTCATCGCCGAACCCGACACCGTCACCGAAGAGGCCCGCACCAGCGAGGACGCCACCGGCCTCGTCCTCACCCCCGGTTTCGTCGACCCGCACACGCACTACGACGCCCAGCTCTTCTGGGACCCGTACGCCACCCCCTCCATGAACCACGGCGTCACCACCGTCGTCGGCGGCAACTGCGGCTTCACCCTCGCCCCGCTCAACCCGGACCGCCCCGAGGACGCCGACTACACCCGCCGCATGATGAGCAAGGTCGAGGGCATGGCCCTCAAGGCCCTGGAGGAGGGCGTCGACTGGACCTGGTCCACCTTCGGCGAGTACCTCGACGCCCTGGAAGGACGGATCGCCGTCAACGCCGGCTTCATGGTCGGGCACTGCGCCCTGCGCCGCCACGTCATGGGCGAGGCGGCCGTCGGCGGACAGCCCACCCCCGAGCAGATGCAGCAGATGCTCGACCTCTTCCACGACGCCATGAACGCCGGCGCCTGGGGCCTGTCCACCACCCAGTCCTCCACCCACTCCGACGGCGCCGGGGCCCCCGTCGCCTCCCGGCACGCCGAGCCCGCCGAACTGCTCGCGCTCTCCCGGGCGGTCGCCGAACACGAGGGCACCCAGCTCGAAGCGATCGTCGCCGGCTGCCTCGACCAGTTCTCCGACGAGGAGATCGACCTCTTCGTCGAGATGAGCGCCGCCGCCGGCAGGCCCCTGAACTGGAACGTGCTCACCATCGACGCCGCCGTCCCCGAACGGGTCCCGCGCCAGCTCGTTCCCAGCGAGCGCGCCCGCAAGGCCGGAGGCCGCATCGTCGCGCTGACGATGCCGATCCTCACCCCCATGAACATGTCGCTCGGCACCTTCTGCGCGCTGAACCTCATCCCCGGCTGGGGAGAGGTCCTCGGGCTGCCCGTCCCCGAGCGGATCGCCGAACTCCGCGACCCGGACGTCCGCGCCGAGATGCTGCGCCGCGCCGACAGCAAGGAGGCCGGGGTCTTCCGGCGCCTGGCCGACTTCGGCCGGTACGTCATCGGCGACACGTACAGCAAGGAGAACGAGGGGCTCTCCGGACGGGTCGTGAACGACATCGCCGCCGAACGCGGCCAGGACCCCTTCCAATGCCTCGTGGAGATCTGCGCCAACGACGAACTGCGCACCGTGCTCTGGCCGATGCCCACCGACAACGACCCGGCGAGCTGGGCCCTGCGCGCCGAGACCTGGCGGCACGAGGACGTCACGCTCGGCGGCTCCGACGCCGGCGCGCACCTGGACCGGATGTGCGGAGCCCCGTACACGACCCGCTTCCTCGGCGACTGCCTGCGCGGCCGCAAGCTGGTGCCGCTGGAAGAGGCCGTACGGATGCTCACGGACGACCCGGCCCGGCTGTTCGGGCTGCGCGAGCGCGGCCGGCTCGCCGAGGGCTACCACGCGGACCTGGTCCTCTTCGACCCCGAGCGCATCGAGGCGGGCCCGGCCACCCTTGTCCACGACCTGCCCGGCGACAGCCCCCGCCTGGACGCGCGGGCCGTCGGCATCGTCTCGGTACGGGTCAACGGCGTCGAGACCGTCCGCGATGACGAGGTGACGGGCGCCGTCCCCGGCACCGTGCTGCGGTCGGGCCGGGACACGAGGACGGTGAGCACGCGTTGAACACGCAACCCCTCTACATCGGCGGCGAGTGGGTGGAGCCGGCCGGCGGCCACTACGAGGTGGTCAACCCGGCCGACGAGTCGGTGGTCGGGCTCGCCCCCGAGGCCTCGCGCGAACAGGTCGCCGACGCCGCCCGCGCCGCGGCCGAGGCCTTCGGGAGCTGGTCGCGCACGCCCCCGCAGGCACGGGCGGCGATCCTCGACCGGGCCGCGGACATCATGCAGCGCGAGTTCGATCCGTGGACGGCGCTGGCGCAGGCCGAGACGGGCGCGCCGACCGGGATCGCGCGGGGCATGCAGGTCGGCGTCGGCGTCGCCCGCTTCCGCCGGTACGCCAAGGGCGCTCTGGAACCGGTCGAGAAGGGGCTGCCGCCGCAGGTCACGGAGGCCGGCCCGATGGGGAGGGCGAGCATCCTGGGAGCGCTGGAGGTCCGCCAGCCGGTCGGCGTGGTCACCTGCATCACCTCCTACAACAACCCGTGGGCGAACCCGGCCGGCAAGGTGGCACCCGCCCTGGCCATGGGCAACACGGTCGTCGTCAAGCCGGCCCCCCAAGACCCCCTGTCCGTCTTCAGGATGGCGCAGGCGCTGCACGAGGCCGGGGTCCCGGCGGGCGTCGTCAACGTGGTCGGCGGGCAGGCGGTGGAGGTCGGCGAGGCCGCCGTGGACTCCCCGTACGTGGACATGGTGTCCTTCACCGGCTCCACCAGCGTCGGCCAGCGCATCGCGGAGGTCTGCGGCCGCACGATGAAGCGGCAGCTGATGGAACTCGGCGGCAAGGGCGCCGCCGTCGTCCTGGACGACGCGGACCTGGACGCGGCGGTGATGGGGATCGGGACCACCTTCTCCTTCTACTCCGGCCAGATCTGCACCGCCCCCACCCGCGTGATCGTCCACCGGTCGGTCTACGAGCAGCTCATGGAGAAGCTCACCGGCTACCTGGCCTTCATGAAGGTCGGCGACCCGGTGGCGGCCGGAACGGTCGTCGGCCCGGTCATCTCCGCGGCCCACCGCGACCGTGTGGAGTCCTACGTGGAGCTGGGCAGGAAGGAGGGCGCGCGGATCGCCTACGGCGGCGAGCGCCCCGTGATCGGTGACGGCCGCGGCTTCTACGTGGCACCCACCCTGCTCGTGGACTGCACCAACGACATGCGGGTGGTCCGTGAGGAGATCTTCGGCCCGGTCGTCGTGGTCGTCCCCTTCGACGGCGACGAGGACGAAGCGGTCCGGCTGGCCAACGACAGCGACTTCGGGCTGCTGTCCTACGTGTGGTCCGGCGACCCGGCGCGCGCCTTCCGCGTGGCGCGGCGGCTGCGCGCGGGCGGGGTCGGCGTGAACACCGTCGGCCGGAACATGGAGGCCCCCTTCGGCGGCTTCAAGCGCAGCGGGGTGGGCCGTGATGTCGGCTCGTACGCCCTGCACGCGTACAGCGAAGTGCAGTCGATCGTCTGGACGACCTAGGGGAGTCCGGCCGGGGGCGGTTGCCCCCGGCCGGTCCCGTGTCATGCCGGCGGGGTGCGCGGGGGCTCGCGGTGGCCGAGGGCCTCGGCCAGTTCGCCGTCGCCGCCGGCGAACGTAGCGAAGGCCTTCGGGTCGTCCGTCTCCAGCCGTCGCAGGGCGGCGGCCGCCCGGTCCCGGGGCGGGGCGCCGTCGTCGGGCAGCCGCCAATCGAAGTAGAGCGATCCACCGGTGCCGGGAGGCGGCGCGGACGGTTCGTGCCTGAGATGGACCACCGTGGTGTCCGGGTCGCGCCAGTCGGTGCCGATCCAGTGCGGCGAGAGTTCCCACCGGGCCGTCAGTTCGGGCCGGTCGCGCAGGCCCGCCGCGATCAGGCGGGCGGTGCTGCGGGCCGGCCAGCACCAGGAGTGGTCCCGTACGGCGCGCGCGAGTTCGGTGTCGTAGGCGGCCGCGTCGAAGTGGTAGGCGGGCGGCGGCGGGCCGACCGCTCCGCGCCAGCCGTCCCACACCACCTCGTCGCCGTCCCGGCGGATCGTCACATACAGCGCTCCGCAGCAGCCCTCGGTGCAGTACGCCTCGGCGAGCTGCACCTCGCGCGGCTGCGGTGCGGCACGCAGCCGGCCGCTGTCGAGGAGGTACTCGGGCGCGTGGCCCCTGCCCTTTCCGAACAACGCGGGGACGAGTGGGATCCCGTCGATCAGGATCCGGGTCTCCACGGCGGAGGAGTCCTCGCAGTCGTGGATGACGGCCAACTCCCACCGAGGGGGGTCCCCGGCTTCGGCGCGGGCGAAGGGGAGGTGCCGGTTGCGCCGGAACCAGTCCGCCCGCCGGTCTCCGGGTACGGGCTCGGGTACGGGGTCCGGCGCGGCCGCGGGCAGCAGCCGGTCCAGCGCGTCGAGCAGGGCCCGACGCCGTCCGGGCCGCCAGTTCAGCAGGACGGGGGCGCCGCTGTGCAGGTCGAGGGCGATCGACAGCAGCAGGGACCAGTGCTCCGGGGTCGGGGGCAGCTCGTCGGCGTGCCGGACCAGGGCCTCGTACACGGCCCGGGCGGGCAGGTAGTCGAGGATTTCGGCGCGGCTGTCCAGTTGGTCGGCCATCCGGTGCAGCAGCCGGCCGGCCAGCGCGAGCAGGTCGGCGTCCTGCGGCCGGGCCCGGAGCAACCCGTTCAGGTCGGCGGCCTCGGCGATGCGCCGGGCGAGCCACATGGCCTGCGACTCGTCCGGCAGGGAGACCAGGGCGGACCGGGTGGCCTCCGCGTCGCCGGAGGTGATCGCCTCGGTCAGGGGGGTCAGCCGCTCGGAGCGGTCGCGGCTGCGGATGACCAGCAGGGCCGCCGCCTGCCGGTCGAGCGGGTCGAGGGCGGTGCTCGCGGTGTCCGCCAGGCCGCGCAGCATGCCGAGGGCCTTGAGGCAGGGCACGTCCTCGGGCTCGCCGAGGCGGATCAGCAGGGCCATCCCGACGCCGACGGCCGCAGGGTCGGTACCGGTGCGGGCAAGCTGCCGGGCGGTCCGCCGGGCGGCGTCCTCGTCGGTGAGGGCGAGCCGTGCGGCGTGTGCGCGCAGGGTGCGGCGGGGCACGGCCAGTTCGGCGACCCGCCGGTGGACGGCCGCGGCGGCCCGTACCGGGTCGGGGTCGGCGAGCAGGGGCGTGAGGGCGTCGGTGACTTCGGCCCGTGCCTGTTGCCAGGTCAGGCCCTCGCGGCTGGGTTCCGGTGGCCCGTCGGGCAGGGGATAGCCCTTCCGCGGGATCCGGCCGTGCGGCTCGATGCCGTGGCGGAAGAGGGCGTAGTCGTAGAGGGAGGTCGTCCGGGAGCTGAGCGGCGGGCGCTCTTCGCGGGCGCTCACCGGGCGGGGTGGGACTCGATTCCGTAGGTCATGCGACGAGGGTGCCAGGAGTGATCATCCGGCGTCCACCGAGAAAACCGCCTCGCCGCGGACCCGGCCGTTGACCTGGAGCTGCACCAGGTGCTCGCCCGAGTGGTAGCGGCGGGTGGTGATCGGCTTGAAGGAGTGGCGCCTGGTGCCGCTGAGGGTCTCGCCGGGGGCCAGCGGGCGGGTGACGAGCTTGAACACCTTCGGGGTGCGGGTGCCGTTCGCCTTCGTGTGGTGCACGACGTAGTCGATCACCAGCTCGGCCGGGAGCTCGCCGGTGTTGGTGACGGCGTAGTGGAAGACGAGGTACTCCCCGACGGCCATCCGCGGGGTGGTCACCACCGGCCCGTGCACGGTGACCGGTACGTCCGGGGCGTGCCCGAGGAGGGTCAGCGCCTCGGGCCGGCCGGCCTTGACCAGGGTGCGCAGGCCGTGCCGGACGACGCGGTCCGTCGTGTCGGCGGGCTCGGCCAGCCAGCGGGCCGCGGTCTCGACGGCGAGGGCGGGATGGTCCCGGCTGATGTCGTTGAGGTGGTTGGAGACGGAGCGGCGGACGTACTCGGACGCGTCGAGGTAGAGGGCGTCCAGCACCGGCAGGGCCGGGCGCGGGTCGGCGACGAACGCCGGGAGCTGCGGGGCCCACGGCAGCCGGGGGCGCGTGCCCTCGCTGGCGAGGCGCCGTACGTGCGGGTCCGGGTCGTCCGTCCACTTCCGTACGACGGCCAGGGCGCGGTCCGCGTCGGCGCGCAGGAAGGGCCGTACCGCGGATTCGGCCGTCAGCCGGGAGGTGAGGTCGTGCAGCAGCTCCAGTCCGGGCTCGAACACCTCCAGTCCGCGGACGGCGACGGCCTCGTTGACGGGGAAGGTCATCCATCCCTCGAAGCCGGGCTCGGCGAGGGCGGTGCGCACGACGGCCTCGAAGGCCGGCCAGTCCTCGGGCAGGTCGGCGAGGACGGCGTCGCGGACGGCGGCGACCCGGCCGCTGTACGTCAGCCCGTCGAGGGCGGTGGCGCGGGCGGTCAGGGCGGGCGCGGTCCGGCGGCCGCCGGACCGGGCGAGGAGGCGGGCAAGGGCGGTGACGGTGTCCGCGCTGAGGAGCTCATCGGCCGTGGGCATGGGGACAGTCTCGCGGATCGCACACCCGGCCCGCCGGTTCGTCAGTCCTTGTAGTAGTCCGTGAGGACACAGCCCTTCACCAGGGCGGGCTCCTTGCGGAAGCCGCTCGGCGGGTTGAAGTCCGGGTGGCAGTTGAGCATGAGCAGTCCGGCCTGGGGCTGGAGCAGGGCGCTCATGGCGTCCGAGCTCTCGGATCCCATGGCGAAGTCCTGGCCGACGACGATGCCGCTGTTGCGGTTCCCGCTGCCTTCCTTCGCCGTCAGGGCTTTGAAGGCGGTCTGGAAGGCCTTCGCGTCCTTGTAGAGGACGATGGTGGTGGTGTTCCGCCTGCCGCAGTATCCGGTCTCGGTCACGGTGGCGTTCGAGCCGAAGGAGGCCTCCGGGCCCGAGCTCGGTCCGCCCTCCCCGGGGTCGGGGCTGACCGGGTCGCACTTGGTGTAGCCGTTGACGAAGCGGGCGGCCGCGGCCATGGTGCCGGCCTTGGGCAGCTTCTGGAAGGCGGTCCCGTCCTTGGGTGCGTTCCCGTTGACCCCGCCGTTTTTAGTGGGGTTGTCCAGCGTGCCCTTGTCGGGTCCGCCGTCGGTGACGCCGCTCGTCCCGGTGTCGGCGCCGGAGCCGACGCCGCCGACGGTCGGGTTCGCGCCGCCTCCGCAGGCGGTGAGGGTGAGCAGCGCGGTGACGGCCGCGGCCGATGCCAGCAGTGTTCCGGTGCGCATGTGCGTGGTGACTCCCCCGTGAATGACCTTGATCGGCGGTGACTCTAGAGCGGTGATCATGTCCACGGCAAACTGGTCGCGTACCCCGTTACCGCTGGTCACCGCAAAGTCACGAGGGAAAGTTTGGAAAGGGGTAAACCGGACATGCCTTCGGTTTCCGCATACCGAAAGCCTCTCGGTCGAGCCTGTCGATTCCCGGCTGGGTGCCTGAGTGGACCTTTCATTAAGCTCTCGTGAACTGTCTAGACCTCAAGATTCCAAGGTGTCGCCGCCCGTTCTCTTCCGGAGTTCGATCCTCCAGATGTGGAATGCGCACCATCTAACGTCCTGACCCATGACTCAGCTGGACGTTCGGCCTCAGGCCGGAGACACGGTAAGCGGCGTCGCCGACGGCGACGTTCGCGGCAAGGGACTCGGCAAGGGGTCCGTCGGGCTCGTGGGCAGCGCCGTCATCGGCATCTCCACCGTCGCCCCCGTCTACTGCCTGACCTCAACCCTCGGCTCCACTGCTGGCGAGGTCGGCATGCAGATGCCCGCGATCTTCCTCGCCGGCTTCCTCCCGATGCTCCTGGTCGCCTTCGCCTACCGCGAGCTCAACAAGGCCATGCCGGACTGCGGCACCTCCTTCACCTGGACCGTCAAGGCCTTCGGCCCCCGGATCGGCTGGATGTGCGGCTGGGGCCTGGTGATCGCCACGATCATCGTCCTCTCCAACCTCGCGGGCGTCGCCACCTCCTACTTCTGGCTGCTGGCCGGCGAGATCACGGGCAACCCGTCGATCGCCGCCCTGGACGACAACAAGCTCGTCCACATCGCCACCTGCCTGACCCTGATCGCCCTCGCGACCGCCATCAGCTACCGCGGCATGACCGCCACCAAGGGCGTCCAGTACGCCCTGGTCGGACTCCAGCTCGTCGTGCTGGCCGTCTTCGTCGTGATGGCCTTCCAGAAGGCCTCCGCCGGCACCTTCGACACCGGCCTGGACTTCTCCTGGTCCTGGATGAACCCCTTCGCGGTCGAGTCCATGGCGGCCTTCACCGCCGGACTCTCGCTCTCGATCTTCATGTACTGGGGTTGGGACGCGTGCCTGGCCACCAATGAGGAAACCACCGGCTCCACGAAGACCCCCGGCCGCGCCTCGCTCATCGCGATGGTCGTGCTCGTCGGCTCCTACCTCGCCACCGGCGTCGCCGCCCAGATGGCCGTCGGCTCGGGCGGCGAAGGCCTTGGCCTCGCCAACGAGGAGACCTCCGGCAACGTCTTCGCGGCCCTCGCCGGCCCGGTGATGGGCCCGGTCCTCGGCATCCTGCTCTTCGTCGCCGTCCTGGCCTCCGCCGCGGCCTCCCTGCAGACCACCTTCATCCCGGTGGCCCGCACGGTCCTCGCGATGTCGGCGTACGAGGCGCTGCCGCCCTCCTACGCCAAGGTCCACCCCACGTTCAAGACCCCGGGCCGCGCCACCGTCATGGCGGGCGCCGCCACCGGGCTCTTCTACACGGTGATGACCCTGGTCAGCGAGAACGTCCTGACCGACACGATCTTCGCGCTCGGCCTGATGATCTGCTTCTACTACTCGCTGACCGCCTTCGCCTGCGCCTGGTACTTCCGCGCCGAGCTGCGCCGCTCCTCCCGCGACCTGTTCTTCAAGGGAGTCTTCCCGGTCCTCGGCGGAGTCCTCCTGGCCGCGGTCTTCTGCAAGACCCTCTTCGACATGTGGGACCCGTCCTACGGATCCGGTTCCACCGTCCTCGGCGTCGGCAGCGTCTTCATCATCGGCGTCGGCCTGCTGGCCCTCGGCCTGGTGATCATGTTCGTCACCGAGCGCCGCAGCCCCGCCTTCTTCCGCGGCGAGGTCCTGACCAAGTCCACCCCGGCCCTGGTGGTCGAGGACTGACCCCAGCCGGAACCGCCGGAACCCGGCGGAGCCCCACCCGCGACGCCACCCGCGCGCCACCCGCCGAGTCATCCCCGCGGCCCCGGATCGATCCCCCCGATCCGGGGCCGCCGGCGTTCCCGGCGGTGACCTCGGGTGCGGGAGGTCGTTGGGCCGGGCATGACTGCCATGAAGCGCACCCTCGCCGCCCTGGTCCTGTCCGGGGGCGCCGCCCTCGCACTCGTTCCCGCCGCCGCGCACGCCGCCGACGAGCCGGCTGCCGGGGCGGCGCCGCTCGTGGGCCGCGTCGTCGACATCGCCAACCACCCCGCGCAGACCGTCCAGGACGCGAAGACGGCGGTCGCGGTGACCCAGGGGGCGGTCGGCTCCGCCACGAAGGCGACCGACAGCTCACTCGGGGGCGCCGGCTCCGCCCTGCCGAAGACCCCGAAGGTCGACTGATCCAGCCGGTACGGGGCCGGGCCGGGATTTCGGCCCGGCCCGCTCGTTGAACAGCGCATGATCCTCTGGTTGCTCAACAGCCTCAGCACGTTCGTCATCGCCGTCCTCCTCGTCGGCGGCCTCACCGGTCTCGCCGCGGCCGGGAGCGTGGCGGCCCGCCGCCGCTTCCCGCACCTGGCCCAGGGAGAACACAACGAGATGGTCGGGATCGCGCTCGGCATGTTCGGCGCGATCTACGGCATCATCCTCGCGTTCGTCGTCGTCACCCTGTGGACGCAGCTGGAAACCACCCAGGGCATCGTCGCCGCAGAGGCCAGTGACCTGGCGACCCTCGTGCGCAGCGCCGACGCCTTCCCCGCGGCCGACCGCGCGAGGGTGCACGCGGCCGTCGGCGCGTACTCGCACGCCGTCGTCGAGGTGCAGTGGCCCCTGATGCGCGAGGGCCGGCCCAGCTACGAGGCGACCGGCGCGCAGACGCACGCCCTGTACCAGGCCCTCATGGCCTACGAGCCGCGGGGACCCCGCGCCGAGACCTTCTACGGGGAGGCGGCCTCCAGCCTCAACGACCTCAACTCGCAGCGCCGGGCCCGGATCACGATGGCCGAGACCTCCCTGCCGGTCCTGCTGCAGGTGCTCGTGTACGGGGGCGCGCTCGTGATCGTCCCGCTCACCTTCCTCTTCGGGCTGCGCAGCCTGAAGATGCAACTGCTCTTCGTGTCGGCCGTCGCCGGACTGATCGGCTTCAGCCTGCTCCTGGTGGTGGCCCTGGACCGGCCCTTCGCGGGGGACCTGAGCGTGAGCCCCGCGCCCTACAAGGAGGCGGCGCTGGCGCGGTTCTGGACGGCCGACACCCCGGCGGATCAGCCCCAGGTACGGGAGCAGAGCACCAGCCGGTAGCCGTCCGGGTCCTCGACGGTGACACCCCACTCGTCCCAGTACGGGTTGTGGGAGAGGACCCGGGTCCCACCGTGCTCGACGAGGCGCTGCACCAGGGCCTCGTCGGGCTTCTCGCCGAGGTACAGCACGAACAGGTCGTCGACCGTGGGCGCGGGCACGATCGGGTTCGAGGCGTCCCGGGTGAGTTCGAAGTGCCATCCGCCCCCGGCCGGTCCGACCATCAGCAGGTCGTGCTCCCCGGGCACGCTCTCGGCGCTCCGCCACTGCACCTCCAACCCGAGCCCGTCGACGTAGAAACGCTCGGCGGCGCCCAGGTCCAGGGAGGGCCGGGCGACACGGACATGGGTACGTGCATCGATCATGCACGGCAGCGTACGGGGCGCACCGAGCCCCCGTGGCCGGTAATCGTCCCGTCACCGGCCGCCGCGGATTCCGCTTGGGCGCGGCGGCCCTCCCCGCGCCGTGCGGCGCGGGCGGAGCAGGGCGTCCCCCTCACCTTCAGGGCAGGGTCGAATACCGGCCACATACCTTCTGACCTGGGTAAATGCGCTTCGTGATGCGTGATGCATCGGCCTAAGATCGACTCTGCCGACGGCCCGCTCATGCCGCTTTTCGGGGGGAGCGACATGGGCCGGAACAACCGTCTCAGGGTCCGTCCGGCCTCTGCTTCACACCGACACGGGGGAAACCGAACCATGCACAAGAACCTTCTGCGCGCCTCGGCTGTCAGCGCGGCGGCGATCGCCTTCTGCGGCGTCATCTCCGTCTCGCAGGCGAGCGCGGCGCAGACCTGCTCGACCGCCGGCACCAACGCCCGCATCCAGGTCATGACCGGGATCATTCCGGAGGCGCAGCTGTCCGTACCGACCTGCGTCGAGGCCGTCGCGGACGGCAAGGTCCGCGGCAAGGCCACCGTCAACTGGGGCTTCGTCAACGACGGCCAGTCCGACATGACCAGCAAGCGCTTCACCTCCTTCAAGGTGACGACGCGTCTGGAGAGCCGTGTCCCGGGTGGCACCGACGTCGTGGTCAACAGCAAGACCTGCGACATCACGGCCAACATCAACGCCACGCCCGAGAGCAGCTTCACCTGCCTGACCCCCGCGGTGACCCTGGACCCGAGCAAGCAGTGGTCCGGCGACGCGACCGTCGTCTACGACATCGAGGGCGACGGCAAGGGCCCCATCACCTGGCAGCTCACGGGCTCGCCCCTGATGAGCTGACCCCGCTCCACGTCCCGGACCCGTCCGGGACGCAGACGCTCACCCGGTAGGTCGTCGGGCATGTGCAGCGGCCTCCGTGCGGGGTCACGGCCGCCATCGGGGGGCCTCCTCGTCCGGGGTGTCGGGGCCGGCGAAGTGGAACGGCACGCCGAGGTGGTCCGCCAGGGCGCGGCCCGCCTCGGCGGCGGCCTCGGCCGGGTCGCGGCCCCTGCGGCTGTAGACCGTGGCGAGGTGCCGCTCCTCGGCGGGACCGTCCGTGATCGCCAGGAGGTTCACGAACCAGTCGTGGACGGTGTCCCCGTCCCAGACGGCCTCGACCGCCACCACCCGCCCCGGCAGGCCGCCGGCGAGGGCGGCCAGGGACTCCAGGTCCAGCGGGCTCTCGGGCGTACGGGCGATCTTGTCGCCGTGGAAGACGTACCGCTCGTGGACCACCGTCTCGGCGTCGTGGAGGCCGATGCCGCGGGCCCGCCCGGCGTCCCAAACGAGCTTCACCGCCGGCAGGAGGCGGTCCTGCAGGACGTACCCGTCGACCTGGGCGCGGATTCCCGCCGGAAGCGTCTCCCAGAGGCCCCCGTCCTGCGCCGGGTCCTGCGTCTCCGCCTGCGTCTGCCTGCTGGGCATGCCGACCCGTCCCCCTCGATCCGTCCGGCTGTCATCGTCCACGGCGGCCGGCCCCGCCGTCGAGGGGATTTCTCCCGCCCCGGACGCGGACGGAATAGCTCCGTAAGCAGGGAGAGTTGCACGCCGCATGACGACCGACAGATTTACAGACGCCGACCGCTCGTTCCTCTTCGTCCTCGGCAGTTCCCGGCCGGACGGCAATACCGAGATCCTCGCCCGGGCAGCGGCGGAGCAGCTGCCCGCCGGTATCCCGCAGCGCTGGGTGGACCTGGCGAAGGACCCGCTGCCCGACTTCCAGGACGGCCGGCACGAGGACGGGACCTGGCCGATGAGCGAGCAGGAGGGGGAGCTGCGCTGCGCCACGATGGAGGCCACCGACATCGTCATCGCCTCGCCCCTGTACTGGTACGCGGTCTCCGCCCACACCAAGCGCTACCTCGACTACTGGTCCGGCTGGCTGGGAGTGCCCGGCCTGGACTTCAAGCAGCGGATGGGCGGCCGCACGCTGTGGGGCGTCACGGCGATGGCCGAGGAGGACGAGGACACCGCCGACGGGCTGATCACCAGCCTCAACAACACGGCCGCCTACTTGCGGATGCGCTTCGGAGGCGTCCTGCTCGGCAACGGCTCCCGGCCCGGCCAGGTGCGCGGCGACGAGCGTGCGATGACCCGCGCCAAGACCTTCTTCGAGCGCGAGGCCCCGCTCGCCCGGTTCCCCTCCGAGGAGGTGACCGGGGAGCGGTAGCCGCATCCGCTCAGCGGGCGCCCGTGACCCCGTCCAGGAACGCGGTCCAGACGCCGGGGGTGACGGCCAGCTCGGGGCCGGCCGTCACCTTGGAGTCCCGGACGTGCACGGCGTCGGGGCACGTGGCGACCTCGACGCAGTCGTCGCCCTGGCTTCCGCTGTACGTGGACTTGTGCCAGGAGAGGGCGACCTCGACGCAGCTGTCACCCTGGCTTCCGCTGTAGCTGCTCTTGAACCACCGCAAATCGAAGCTGTTCACAGGGATCCTCGCATTCGCATCAACAGGCCCGTGCTGTCAGCAGGGTTGAGGGCCTGGATGCGAAGTTTGGCATACCGCTGGTGGAGAAGGCTGATGTCTTTCGGGTCGGAGATGACCTGGCCCGTCTGCTGCCCCTCGGTGTAGCCCAGCCACTCGTGTTCATCGGTTTCCAGGAGCCGGAAGGGGCCGTCGGTGCCCGCGTGAACCGGCTGGACCAGCGGCATGATCTGGATGTCGACGTTGGGAAGCTCTCCCCACTCCAGGAGGCGGTCGATCAGCTCCCGCGTGACCTGCGGCCCTCCCGTGCGCCGCTCGATCAGTGCCTGCTCGATGACGAAGCTGAAGAGGGCGTACGGGACGCGGTGCAGCAGCTTCTGGCGTTCCAGGCGGACCGAGACGCGGGCCTCCGCCTCCTCCGGGGTGGCCAGCGGCGGGACGTTGTCGATGAGGGCGCGGGCGTAGGACTCCGGTTGGAGAAGCCCCGGCACCGACCGGCACTCGTACGTGTTGAGGGTGACGGCCACTTCCTCCAGCTCGGCCCACCGCCGGAACCAGGACGCCAGGCCGCGCCGCCGCGTCAGCTGCTTCGCCGCGATGTCGATGACGCCGAAGGTGTCCAGTACCGCCTCGGTCTTGTTCACGAACTTCTGCGACGGGTGGCGGCGGCCCTGCTCCACCGAGCCGACGTACTGGACCGAGTACCCGATCAGCGGCGCCAGTTGCTCCTGGGTCAGGCCGGCGCGTTTGCGGGAGGCCTTGACCGTCTCGCCGAAGCTGCGCAGGTTGTCGTCCGGCTCGACCTCGCCGTCACCGCTGTCGTCGGCACTCACCATGGCGGTCACCTCCCCGACAGTCAGGCTCACGCACCGTGACTCCGCCTGTCCAGGGAGTGCACTCGTACAGTTGATTTGTACGAGTCCGGGTGGTGTTGAACGAGCCTGGCCAGGCGGGATGTTGGCGGCATGACCGCACCTTCCGGCCGCGCCCGGACCCTCGTACGCGTGTTCACTCAGCGTTTCACCAGCACCCGTCGCGGGGCCCGGCTCGCGCGGCAGCTGGCCCTCGTCGAGCTCCACGACTGGGGCTTTCCCGAATCCACCGCGCTGTCCGCCGACGCCGGCCTCCTCGTGGCCGAACTCGCCGCCAACGCCGTCCGCCACGGCCGCGTCCCGGGGCGGGACTTCGAGCTGAAGCTGACGCTCCTGGAGGACTGCCTGCGCGTCGAGGTGTCCGACGCCCGCCGCGACCGCCGCCCGGCCGCACGCCTACCAGGCGGAATCCGGCTACGGCCTGCGCATCGTGGACGCCGTCGCCGCCGACTGGGGCGTCACGGAACGCATCGTCGGCAAGACGGTCTGGGCGGAGCTGAGCCGCCGGCGGTGCCCCCCTCCCGGGCTCATGTAGTGGACATATAAGCTCCGCCTGCCCGTCGTGTGATGGTCACCGGGCGGGGACATGCTGAGCTGGGGGCTCCATGAGACTGCTGCCGTCGGGCAGAACAAGACGTGGGAGACCGGGGAGGGGCAGGGCCGCGATCACGTCCGGGGCGCTGCTGCTCGGCCTCCTGGCGTCGTTCACGGGCCAGGCGGGTACCGCGCTCGCGGCGCCGCCCGAGCCGTCCGCCGTCGCTTCGCCCCACCAGGAGGCCGGGGCGGGTGCGCCGTCGGCCGGGCCGGCAGGCCCGCAAGCGCCGCCCGAGACAGCCCCGAAGAGAGATCCCGAGGCCGAGCGCGAGGCAGAGGTGCGTGCTCTGCGACAGAGCGAGGTTGCGGAGGTCTGTCCTGCGGACCTGACGCCGCGAGCGGTCGTCAATTGCAGGGTCGGCGCCGGCCAGATCGTGTCCTTCGCACTCACCCTGCCGCAGCAGAAGGACATGGTCCGTTACTGGGCCCTCACGCCCCAGTCGTTCGCGGAAACCAGGCTGCTCGCGCCGGACGGCACCAGGGTGAGCTGCCAGCTGATCGAGAGCCGGTACCACTGTCCCACGAACCGGGCAGGGACGTACTCGCTGCAGATCGTGAACAACTACCCCCTGGCCAGCGACAGTGCTCTGTCCGTCTCGTACCTCGCTCTGCTCTCCGCCGCGTGCGAGAGCGTGAGCGCCGCCGACAGCAGGCTCGGCGCCCCCCGGGTCATACAGGGGCAGGTGCCGATCGGCTCGACAGACTGCTACACCCTTTCCCTGGCAGCGAACGACATGCTGCGCGCCACCGTCCATGAGGGTCATCTTGTCAGCACGGACATCTACGACGGTGACGGCAACAAGCTCTGCGTCCCCCCGAACTACTCCTACTTCGACTGCAAGCTCACGGGCGCCGCACCCTTCCGGGTCGTGACCAGTGGTTCGGAGTATCCCTACAAGCTCACCTTCGCCCGGCTCTCCAAGCCGGAAGGGTGCCCGGTGGTGGAGCCGCAGGTGTTCGGCACATCGCCCGACCTGAGCTCCACCGTGCCGTGCAGGCTCATGCGGGCCACGGAGTCCGCCCGGTACACCTTCGGCCCCGTCGTCACCGAGCAGTACTACGCGCCTTTGGGGCAGCTGCTCTCGTCGGGCGGGACACTGGTGCACGACGACTGTGGGTATGGATCCTGCGATCTGACCACCGGCGACTACACGTGGGTGAACTACACCCAGGTGCTGGACAGCTCCCCGTTCGGCATGGCGTTCCACTCGTCCAAGGAGATCCGCGGCTGCACCGCGACCCACGACAACGGACTGGCCGCCGGTCCCGTCAAAGCCGTCTTCGCTGCCCCCGGACAGCGGCTGTGCCTCACCCTGCCGACCGCCACCGGCAACGGCGTGTACCTGCTCAACCCTTCCGCCCCGAACGGACTCCACGTTGCGGTGAACGACGCGGAGGGCAAGGAGCAGTGTGAACTGAACGGCCGCTACGGCGCCACGTCCGTCACCTGCCGACTGACCGGCACCGCTCCTTTCCGTGCGGTACTGACCGGCACCGCGGGCTCTTCGTACGGCCTGACCGTCCACCGGACCGGCGAGCACACCGGCTGCGCCGCATGGCCTCGCACCGGCTTCGACGGCTCCGCGGGGGCTCAGGTCGCGGCGACGAAGCACGCCTGCCTGAGCATCCCGGCCGATCAACACTCCACCGCTGAGATGGTCGACCGCGTTGATACGGACGGCCGACGGGGCCTGGTCCAGATGTTCGACCCGTCGGGGACCGCTGCGTGCACCGGAGGTGGACCTGTCAGCTGCCGGCTCACTCCCGGGGTGTCCTACACGGCGCTGCTGGAGAGCGCCGGTATGTACTCCGTCAAGCTGGCGCGGCGGGACGTATCCTCCGCGGCGACGTGCACGGCCACGGCTTCCACCAAGGTGGGCGGTCCGTCCACTCCCATCATGCTCGGCACCCCCCTGGACGCCCGTTGCCTGCGGGTCAGCGGCGCCGCGACCGACAAGTTCTGGCTGGGCGACCGCATGGCCGGCCGGTACCTGAAAGACGTCACCTCAACATGGCTCACGGTCCTCGACGCGGACGGCAAGCTGCTCTGTCAACAGGTGAACAGCCTCTCGTGCAAGGTGACAGGCTCGACCTCCTACACGGTCGTGCTCTCGGCCCACCTCTACACCGACCAGCCCGTCAGCAGCGTCATGGACATCTGGAAAGTGGGAACGGTTGCCGGCTGGGCACCCGAATGCACGGCCAACCCCGTCTCCGTCGACGGTTTCGCCCTGCGTGGCGGAGTGCTGTCGGAGACGTCGACCGCCCACTGCACCGTGGTCGACATGAAGCCCGGTGAGTCCTTCTACGTCACCGGCTTCACGGCCAATGCCGACAAGAACACGCCCGCTCCCGCCGTGAGCCTGCACAACGGCCGTGAGTGGGACAGTGCGGATCCCTTGTACGGCTGCAGGCAGCAGTGGGACCAGTTCAGCGCCTACTGTGAGGCGGACCGCGACGCCGAGCCCTCGCAGGCCCTCCTGATGCTGAGCGCGGGCAGGACCCCGACGCCGGCCGTCTACGGAATGCGCGCGGCGTGCGGCCAGTGCTACGTACCGGAGATCGAGGCCGCGACCTCGATCAGCCCCAGCACCAGCGCGGCGAACACGCAGACCCAGGCCGTCGTCCGAGGTACCTCGTTCACTTTGAAGACCCGCATGAAGCTGGCGCGTGACGGGAGCGACCAGCAGTCGCTCCTGACGCCGCTCTCCGTCAACACGGACGGGACCGAGCTGACCGTCCAGGTGGACACCAAGGGCCTGGAGCCGGGTGCGTACGATCTGGTCCTCGACGGTGTCGGCTACACCAGTGGGGTCCCGTCCCGGGGCTACCTGCCCAAGGCCTACACCGTCACCGCCCCGGCCCCCGCACCGAAGGGCAGCCGGTTCGTGCCCCACGGCCCGTCGCGGTTCCTGGACACCCGTGACGGCACCGGCGCGACGAAGCAGCGCGTCGGACCGGGCGGGGTCGTCACCCTCCAGGTCGCGGGCGTCAAGGGCATCCCGGTGAGTGGGGTGACGGCCGTCGTCATGAACGTGACGGCGGTCCAGCCGACCGAGGCGGGCCATGTGATGGTCTACCCGAACGGGCAGGCCACGCCCAAGGTGTCGAACCTCAACTTCGCGCCCGGGCAGATCGTGCCGAACCTGGTGACGGTGCCGGTGGTGAACGGGAAGATCGACCTGCGCAACAACGCCGGGTCGGTGGACCTCATCGCCGACGTCACCGGCTACTACACCGACCCGTCCGGGGCGGGCTCCGCGCTGAACCCGATCACGCCGTCGAGGTTCCTCGACACGCGTGACGGCACGGGCGCGACGAAGCAGCGTGTCGGACCGGGCGGGGTCGTCACCCTTCAGGTCGCGGGCATGAAGGGCATCCCGGCCACCGGGGTCACGGCCGTGGTCATGAACGTCACCGCCGTCCAGCCGACCGAGGCCGGACACGTCACCGTCTACCCCAACGGTCAGGCCGCGCCGGGCGTGTCGAACCTCAACTTCACGCCCGGACAGATCGTCCCGAACCTGGTGACCGTCCCGGTCGTCAACGGCAAGGTCGACCTGCGCAATAACTCCGGCTCGGTGGACCTCATCGCCGACGTCACCGGCTACTACGCGGCGACCGGCTCCGCCTTCTCCGCGGCGGGCCCAGTCCGCCTCCTCGACACCCGCGACGGCACCGGCGCCCGCGCCGGGGTGGTGGGTCCGGGCGGTTCGGTGAGCCTTCAGGTCACCGGCGTCTCGGGGGTGCCCGCGCAGGGTGTGACCGCCGTCGTCCTGAACGTCACGGTCACCAACCCGACCGAGGCGAGCCACATCATCGTCCACCCGCACGGGATCGGACGACCGGGCGTCTCAAACCTCAACTACACGGGCGGGCAGACCGTTGCCAACCTGGTGGTCGTGCCGGTGGTGGACGGCCGGGTGACGTTCTTCAACAACTCCGGCGCCGTCGACGTGATCGCCGATCTGAACGGCTACTTCACGTCCTGAGATCCGCGCAGAAGTGATCCGGGGCCCGTCCGATCGCACGATCGGGCGGGCCCCGCTGCCGTACGTGAGCGCAGAGGTCAGAGGTACTGGGCGAAGTCGTCCAGGGCGCGCAGGATGTCCGGCTCGGGGGCCGAGGGGAGCTGAAGGACGACCTCCTCGATGCCGAGGTCGGCGTAGTGGGCGAGCTTGCCCGGGCTGGGGTGCACCGCGTACGGGACCACCTGGAGGGATTTCGGGTCGCGTCCGGCGGTTTCCCAGACCTGGCGCAGCACCGGGAGCGACTCGGTCAGGCCGCCGCCGCCGATCGGGAGCCAGCCGTCGGCGTGGTCGGCGATCGCGGTGAACAGCTTCGGGCCGGCCGCACCGCCGATGAGGGTGCGGGGGCCGTGCAGGGCTGAGCCGGGGCCGAGTTCGCGCGGGGCCTGGGCGGGCTTGGGGTGGGCGCTGCTGGCCTGGACGGAGCAGTACTGGCCCACGTACGCCGTCGGCTCCGGCGCCCACAGGGCGCGCATCAGGGCCATGCGGTCGCGGACCAGGTCGCGGCGGGTGCGCCACTCGACGCCGTGGTCGGCGGCCTCCTCGACGTTCCAGCCGTAGCCGATGCCCAGGGTGAAGCGGCCGCCGGAGAGGTGGTCGAGGGTCGCGACCTGCTTCGCGAGGCCGATCGGGTCGTGCTGGGCGACCAGGGTGATGCCGGTGCCCAGGTGCAGGCGTGCGGTGACCGCGGCGGCCTGGCCGAGGGCGACGAAGGGGTCGAGGGTGCGGCCGTACATGTCGGGGAGTTCGCCGCCCATGGGCGCGGCGGTCTCGCGGGCGACCGGGATGTGGGTGTGCTCCGGCAGGTAGAGGGCCGAGAAGCCGCGCTCCTCCAGACTGCGGGCGAGACGGACGGGGGAGACGGAGCGGTCGGTGAGGAAGACGGTCGTGGCGATCCGCATGTGTGCTGGCACCTCCGGCGGCCGGGACGTGGGAACGCCACGGTACGGTCTCGGGCCGTGCTTGTTGAGGGGGCGTCAGGTCCTGGGGTGCCCGTCAGCCGCGCGGGTAGCGGGCGAGCCAGCCGGGGGAGGAGGCCGATGGGCTGTGGAGGGTCGGGCCCTGGGTCATCTCCAGGGCGAAGTCGTCGCACAGTTCGAGGAGCGTGGCACGGCCTTCGAGTTCCGCGAGCCAGGCGGGCGGGAGGGCGGTCTCGCCGTGCAGCGCGCCGAGCAGGGCCCCGCAGAGGGTGCCGGTGGCGGCGGAGTCGCCGCCGTGGTTGACGGCGAGGCGCAGGCCGTGGGCGACGTCCTCGGCGACGAGGGCGCAGTAGACGGCGACTGCGAGGGCGTCGGAGGCGTCGGGTGCGGAGGTCGCGCCGGGTGCGCCGGTCGGGCCGGTCGGGCCGGGCGTCCCGGGAGCGGACTTGCCGGCGGTGAGCGCTTCGACGGTGTCGGGGCCGGGCGGGCCCTGGGTGACCGCCGACATGGCGCGCTGGAGGGCGTCGGTGACGGGCTGGTGGCCGGGGCGCGCCCCCAGCAGTCCCAGGGCGCGCCGGACGGCGGCGTCGGGGGAGTCGCCGCGGGTCAGACCGTGGACGATGACGGCGAGCGCGCCGGCCGAGAGGTGGGCGGTGGGATGGCCGTGGCTCTGCGCGGCGCATTCGACGCTGAGCTGGAGGACGAGGGCGGGCTCCCAGCCGACCAGCAGCCCGAAGGGGGCCGAGCGGGCGGCGGCGGCCGCGCCGCGGGCGGTCGGGTTCTTGGGCTGGTCGAGGGTGGCGAGGACGTCGTCGCCGAAGCCGGTCAGGCAGGCGCGGTCCGGGTTGCGGCGGGCGTAGAGCCACTCCTGCTGCGCGAGCCAGCCGTTGTCCCCGCGGCGCTCGTCGGGGCCCCAGTCGTGCTGGGTCGCCGCCCAGCGGCGGTACGCGCGGTGCACGTCGGTGGGCGGGTGCCAGACGCCGGTGTCCCGGCGTACGTGGGCCCGTATCAGCCCGTCCACGGTGAAGAGGGTGAGCTGGGTGGCGGCGGTGATCCGGCCGCGGCGGCCGTGCGCGACGGCGGGGCCGGTCAGGCCGTCGGGGCCGTGCGCCTCGCGGACGGCGTCGAGGGAGAGGCCCGCGAGGGGCGCGCCGAGGGCGTCGCCGAGGGCCGCGCCGAGGAGCGTGCCGCGGATGCGGCTGCGGAAGTCCTGCTGCTCGATGCGGCCCCAGAGGCCGGTGACGATCCCCCGCCCGAGCGTCCTGCCTCCGGCGGGGCCGCCGGGATCCCCCGGCCCGCCCCCCGGCCGCCCCCCGGCCGGTCCGGCCGCGCCGCCCCCGGCCGCCGGGGCGGGGCCCGGACCCGCTGAGCCGCCCGCCTGCCCGTGGCCTCCGGCCGGTCCGAGGCCCAGGTGCGGTACGCCGCCCGCCTGCCCGTGGCCTCCGGCCGGGCCGGGCGCGCCGGTAGCGGCCTTCGGGCCCGGGACCGCCACCGGGCCGAGCTGACCCGCGCCGCCGACGGGGCTGGCTGCGCCGGCACCGGCCGGGGCGGGGCCCACGTGCCCTCGGCCTCCGGCCGGGTCGCCCGTGCCGGTAGGGCCGGTCGGGCCTGACCCCGGGCCCGCCGCCCCGCCGGGCTGCCCGTGGCCTCCGGCGGTTACGGCTGCGCCGGTACGGCCCGCCTGTCCGTGGCCTGCGGCCGGGTTCGCGCGAGCCGCGTGGGCGTTGCCGTTCGTGCCGTCGTTCGTACCGATCACGTCGTCCCCCCGGGCCGATGGCCGCCGAGCATACGAAATCCGCACTGTAGTGGACAGGTTCGATCGGATCCGGAGGCGGTCCGCCAAGCGAACAGTTCCGGCCGCCACCTGGCCGGTGCCACGTTTTGCCACTCACCTACCGGGATCATGCGCCGTTCTCCGGCGGCGGGGAGGGGGCCCGCGCCACGGGCCCCCTCCGCCGCGCTCAGTCCAGTACCGGCAGCAGCTCCGGCAGGTGCCCGTCCGATGCGCGGGCCGCCTGCTGCCGCTCCTGCGGCACCTCCCCGTACAGCGTCGTACGGGGCTTCGCGGGACGGCCCGCCGCCTCCGCGACCGCCACCAGGTCCTGGACCGACTTGTACGAGCCGTAACTCGACCCGGCCATCCGGGAGATGGTCTCCTCCATCAGCGTCCCGCCCAGGTCGTTCGCCCCGGAGCGGAGCATCTCCGCCGCGCCCTCGCTGCCCAGCTTCACCCAACTGGTCTGGATGTTGGGGATGTGCGGGTGCAGCAGCAGCCGGGCCATCGCCGTCACCGCGCGGTTGTCGCGGACCGTCGGGCCGGGCCGGGAGATGCCCGCCAGGTACACGGGGGCGTTGGTGTGGATGAAGGGGAGCGTGACGAACTCCGTGAAACCGCCCGTCCGTTCCTGGATGCGCGCCAGCGTGCGGAAGTGGCCGAGCCAGTGCCGGGGCTGGTCCACGTGCCCGTACATCATCGTGGACGAGGAGCGGATCCCCAGCTCGTGCGCGGTGCTCACCACGTCGATCCAGTCCGCCGTCGGCAGCTTGCCCTTGGTCAGGACCCAGCGCACCTCGTCGTCCAGGATCTCCGCCGCCGTCCCCGGGATCGAGTCCAGGCCGGCCTCCTTGGCCGCCGTCAGCCAGTCCCGTACGGACATGCCCGTGCGGGTCGCGCCGTTGACGACCTCCATCGGCGAGAAGGCGTGCACGTGCATGCCCGGCACCCGCTGCTTGACCGCCCGCGCGATGTCGAAGTACGCGGTCCCCGGCAGGTCGGGGTGGATGCCGCCCTGCATGCACACCTCGACCGCGCCGACGTCCCAGGCCTGGGCGGCCCGGTCGGCGACCTGGTCGAGGGAGAGGGTGTAGGCGTCGGCGTCCGTACGGCGCTGCGCGAAGGCGCAGAAACGGCAGCCGGTGTAACAGACGTTGGTGAAGTTGATGTTCCGCGTGACGATGTAGGTGACGTCCTCGCCGACGACCGACTTGCGCAGGTCGTCCGCGATCCGGCACAGGGCGTCGAGGGCCGGGCCGTCCGCGTGCAGCAGCGCGAGCGCCTGCGCGTCGGTGAGCTTCTCCGGGTCGTCGGCGGCCTGCGCCAGGGCGGCCCGTACGTCGGTGTCGATGCGCTCGGGCACCATTCCCGGCGCGGCCGCTTCGCGCAGGGCCTCCCAGTCGCCGTAGACGTGGTCGAAGTCCTCGCGCCGGTCGGCGGTGCGGCCCTCGGTGTCGATGGCGGTGTGCAGGTCCGTACGTCCGGTGCCGGTGCGCCCGTACGCGGCGAAGCCCTCGTCGGGCTCCTGCCAGGGGCGGCCCACGACGGCCGCGGACTCGTCCGCCAGGCCGGTCTCCGCGTCGGCCAGCGCCCGTACGTGCGGCAGCAGGCGCGGGTCCAGCCAGGGCTCGCCGCGCTGGAGGAACTCCGGGTAGATCGTGAGGCGCTCGCGCAGCTCGAAGCCGGCGGCCGCAGTCCGCGCGGCCAGCTCCTCGATGTGCGGCCAGGGGCGCTCGGGGTTGACGTGGTCGGGGGTCAGCGGGGAGACGCCGCCCCAGTCGTCGATGCCCGCGCCGATGAGCAGGGCGTACTCGGCGTCCACCAGGTTCGGCGGGGCCTGGATGCGGGCGCTCGGGCCCAGGATGTGGCGGGCGACGGCGATGGCCGCGGCCAGCTCCTCCAGCTCCGCGTCCGGCATGCCGCGCATGGCGGTGTCCGGCTTGGCGCGGAAGTTCTGGACGATGACCTCCTGGATGCCGTGGTAGCTGCGCTGGATCCGCCGGAGCTCGAAGAACGCCTCGGCCCGCTCCTCGTAGGACTCGCCGATCCCGATCAGCACCCCGGTGGTGAAGGGGACGTTGGAGCGGCCCGCGTCCTCCAGCACCCGCAGCCGGACCGCCGGATCCTTGTCGGGGGAGCCGTGGTGGGGGCCGCCGGGCTCGGACCACAGGCGGGTGGCGGTGGTCTCCAGCATCATGCCCATGGACGGGGCGACGGGCTTCAGGCGCTGGAGTTCGGACCACGACATGACGCCGGGGTTGAGGTGCGGCAGCAGCCCCGTCTCCTCCAGGACGCGGATCGCCATGGCGCGGACGTAGGCGAGGGTGTCGTCGTAGCCGTGCGCGTCGAGCCACTCGCGGGCCTCGGGCCAGCGGTCCTCGGGTCGGTCGCCGAGGGTGAAGAGGGCCTCCTTGCATCCCATCGCCGCACCCTTGCGGGCGATGTCGAGAACCTCGTCGGGGGACAGGTACATGCCGTGTCCGTCCCGGCGGAGCTTGCCGGGGACGGTGACGAAGGTGCAGTAGTGGCACTTGTCGCGGCAGAGGCGGGTGAGGGGGATGAAGACCTTGCGCGAGTACGTGATGACACCGGGCCGCCCGGCGGCGGCGAGCCCGGCGTCCCTGACGCGAGCGGCGGAGGCGGCGAGGTCGGTGAGGGCCTCGCCGCGCGCCTGGAGGAGTACGGCCGCCTCGGCCGCGTCGAGCGCGACGCCGTCTCGGGCCCGTCGCAGCGCGCGGCGCATCGCGTTTTCGGTCGGAGCGTCACTCGGAGTGGTCATGTGGTGAGCATACGATCCGTGGACGCGGCGGTGGAGTCGGTCATCTCATCAGCTCACCGGCGTTGACCAGCAACGATTGGCCGGTAATCGCCCGGGCGCGGTCGGAGGCGAGGAAGACGGCGGCGTCGGCGACGTCCCCGTCGGTGGCGAGCTCGGGCAGGGCCATGCGCTCGGTGAGGCGGGCGTGCACCTCGGCCTCGGGGACGCCTTCGGTGTGGGCGGTGAAGGTGACGAAGGCCTGTACGGGCGGGCCCCACATCCAGCCGGGAAGCACGGTGTTGACGCGGATCCGGTGGGGCCCGAGCTCGCGGGCCATGGAGTACATGGCGGAGGTCAGGGCCCCCTTGGAGGCGGCGTAGGCGGCCTGCTGGACCTCGTTGGGCGCGGCGACGGCGGACTGCGTCCCGACGATCACGACGGCCCCGCCGTTCTCCTTGAGGGCGGGGAGGCAGGCCCGCGTCATGCGCAGGGTGCCGAGCAGGTTGACGTCGATGATCTGCTGCCAGGTCCCGAAGTCGGCGTCCTCCAGCCCTCCGAAGTACGAGTCCCAGGCGGCGACGTGCACGACGGCGTCGACGCCCCCGAACCGCTCCCGCGCGAGGGCGGCGAGGGCCTCGCACTGCGCCTCGTCGCCGATGTCGGTGGCCAGGTGGGCGGTGTGGGTGCCCTCGGGGTCGATCTCGGCGGCGGACTTGGCGAGGTTCGCCTCGGTCCGCGCCCCGAGCACGGCGTTTCCGCCGTCCCGCACGACGGCGGCGGCCACCTGGTGCCCGAGCCCGGCCCCGACGCCGGAGACGATGACGGTCTTCCCTCGCAACAGCACGACGTACCTCCAGGGCGGGCGGGGCATATCTGACGGTGCGTCAGGCTACGACGTGGGTGCGGCGGTGTGAAGGGGTTTCGCCGAGTGGCGGGGGCAGCGCCGGAGCCCGCCGGGGCGGGCGCGGCGCCGCCGTCGATCCCCGGCCCCGCCGATCCGCCCGAGCGCGGTCAAGGAACAAGCAATGTGCGGGGGCGGCGGTGGCTGCGCCGGCGGGCCGGGGGTGGGTGTTCGGGGGATGATCGGATGGGAACGCATCCTGGTGGGGACGATCCGCCGCGCCAGGGACCGGTCGGAGGACGTGAGGACCATGTCGCTCTCGCACCCCGCCGGCGTGCCGCCGCGCGCCCGGCTGTTCGCTCTGCTGGCGCTGGTCGGTGCACTGGGCGCGGTGGTGGTGCTGGTGGCGGCCGGCGCGGGCGGCGGGCTGGTCGTCGTCGTGGTCGGCGTGGCCAGCGCGGCGCTCACCGCCATGGGTACCTGGTGGGTGGTCGCCCACCGTGGAGCGGTCCGGCTGGCCGGGGCCGCGCTGGCCGTGGCCGCGCCGGTGGCCGTCCTCGTCATCTATGCCCGCGCCGACCTGTGGCCGACGGCGCTGGCCGCCATCGTGGTGTGGGCGGCCGCCGTGGTGTGCGCGCGGACGGCGCTGCGCGCCGCCCGGCCACCCGCCGGCATGCGGGCGGTCGCCGCCGAACGCCCCCGGCACCCCGTGCTGATCATGAACCCGAAGTCCGGCGGCGGGAAGGTCGGCCGTTTCGGCCTCGTCGAGAAGGGCGAGGCGCTGGGCGCCCGGGTGGTGCTGCTGGACCCGGAGGCCGTGACCGACGTCGCCGCCGTCGCCCGCCGGGCGGTGGCCGAGGGGGCGGACCTGCTCGGGGTGGCGGGCGGCGACGGCACCCAGGCCCGGGTGGCCGAGGTGGCGGCCGAGCACGGGCTGCCGTTCCTGGTGGTCTGCGCCGGTACGAGGAACCACTTCGCCATGGACCTCGGCCTGGACCGCGAGGACCCGGCCCGGTGCCTGGACGCGCTGGCGGACGGCGAGGAGCTCAGGGTCGACCTCGGTTTCGTAGGGGGCCGCGCCTTCGTGAACACGGCCTCCTTCGGCGTCTACGCGGAGGTCGTGCAGCGCCCGGAGTACCGGGACGCCAAGGCGGACTCGGCGCTGAACGCACTGCCCGACCTGCTGCTCGGGTACGCCGGCCGCACCCTCGAAGCGGCGACCGACGAGATGCGCCTGGAAGCCCAGCAGGCGCTGCTGATCAGCAACAACCCCTACTCGTCCCCCGAACCGATGGCCGTCGGCGCCCGCCGGGCCCGCCTCGACCTCGGCGTACTGGGCGTCGTCGGCATCCGGGTGAACAACGCCGCGCAGGCGGCCGACGTGGCGCTGCGCGGCGCACGGGCGGCGGGTCTGCACGTCCTGACCTCCCGGCAGGTCGTCATCGGGTCGGATGCGGAGAGCATCCCGGTCGCCGTCGACGGCGAGGGCCTGACGATGCCCACGCCCGTCACCTGCTCCATCCGCCCGGGCGCCCTGCGCGTACTGGTGCCGAGGGAACGTCCGGGCGCTCCGGCGGCCGGTCCGCCGATGCGGTGGCGCCACGTCCTCGCGCTGGCCTTCGACCGGACGCGGCCGCAGTGACTGCACACGCCCGCAGGAGCGCCCCGGGATGCCCGGCCCCCGCCACGGCGTCACAATGAGCCTTACCTGGTGATCCCGCTGTTCCCGCTGGTCGTGGCGGATAGGAGACAGCCGTGAAAGACCTCAAGTTCGAGCAGAAGAGTTCCCTTTCACGCCTCGAGGCCGCCGATCAGCTCTCCGCCCTCGCGGAGGCGCTGCGGCACGGCGGCAACGCCGAACTGGAACTCGGCCCCGGCACGATGAGCCTGCGGGTCCCCGACGAACTCCGTACCGAGATCGAGGTCGAGGTCGGCGACGGGGAGATCGAGATGGAGATCGAGCTCAAGTGGCCCACCGCCACCTCGCGGCCCGGGGCCGCGTCGTAGTGGCCCCGGTCGGCGGCCGTCCGGAGCCCGGTCCGGAGCCCGGTTCGGAGCCCGGTTCGGAGCCCGGTCCGGAGCGCGGCCGGGAGCCCCGCCCGGAGCGGGCCCTGGAGGAGGCTTCGTACGAAGCCTCGGAAGGTGCTGGCGAAAGCGCTTCGCCAGGCGCTTCGCCAGGCGCTTCGGAGAAGATCCGCGGCGACTACGCGGGCGCCGTCTACGGCTCGCTGCTCGCAGCCTCCGTCGTCGTCGGCGCCGGGACGCTCGGCTCGTACCCCCGGCTGCAGCTCATCGTGCTGCTGCTGGGCACCGCAGTCGTCTTCTGGGCCGCCCACGTCTTCGCCCGCCACTTCGGCGCCCGCCTGGCGGGCCGGCTCAGCTGGAGCGTGGTCCGACGCACCGCCCGGGAGGAGCGCCCGATCATCGAGGCGGCCGTCCCGCCGGCCGTCGCCGTGGCCGTCACCCCGCTGTTCGACCTGGGGCCGCAGGGCATCGTGTGGCTGGCCCTGCTGGTCGCCCTGGCCGGTCAGGTCGGCTGGGCCACCGTGGCCGCCCAACGCGCGGGCGCCTCGCGCCGCCTGATGGCGGTCGCCGGTGTGGTCAACCTCCTCCTCGGACTGGTCATCGTGCTGCTCAAGGTCGCACTCCAGCACTGACCGCCGTGACCCGGCGCGGGTCGACGTCGCCGTACTCCGCCAGCGCCGCGCCGAGCCGGCCGACCCCCTCGGTGATCTCCCGCGGGGTGTGCGTGGTGAAGGACAGGCGCAGCGTGCGGGGATCCGGGGCGCCCGTGTAGAACGGGGCGCCCGGGACGAAGGCGACGCCGTGCGCCACGGCCGTGCTCAGCAGGGCCGTCGCGTCGTGGTCCTCCGGGAGCCGGGCCCACACGAACATGCCGCCCTCGGGCAGGTTGCAGTCGCAGTCCGCCGACAAGGTCCGGCTCAGGGCGTCCTGCAGGGCGTCGCGCCGCTCGCGGTACGCGCCGCGCACGGTGGCTATGTGCGCGTCCAGGTCCACCGTCGCGAGGTAGTGCGCCGCAGCCAGCTGGTCGACCGTGGAGGTGTGCAGGTCCGCCGCCTGCTTCGCGACCACCGCGGCCCGTAGGAGCGCCGCCGGCGCACGCAGCCAGCCCAGCCGCAGCCCCGGCGCCATGATCTTCGAGAAGCTGCCCAGCAGGGCCGTGCGGTCCTGCGCGCCCGGGTGGGCGGCGAGCCACGGGAGGTCGTCGCCCTCGTAGCGCAGGTCCCCGTACGGGTCGTCCTCCACCAGCCACAGACCGAGGCGGGCCGCCACCTCGGCGACCGCCGCACGGCGGGCGGCCGGCAGCGTGCGCCCCGTCGGGTTCTGGAAGGTGGGGACCGTGTAGAGCAGCTTCGGCCGCTCCCGCGCGACGAGTTCCGCCAGGGCGTCCGGCAGCACGCCCTCGTCGTCGCAGGGGACGGCCACCACCCGCGCCCCCGCCAGGCCGAAGCACTGGAGCGCGGCGAGGTAGGTGGGGTTCTCGACCAGCACCACGTCGCCCGGCTCGATCAGGGCCGCGGCGATGAGGGTGAGGGCCTGCTGGGAGCCGGTAGTGACGAGTACGTCGTCCGCGCCGGTCGGCAGCCCGCGCGCCGTGGCCCGCGCCGCGACCGCGGCGCGCAGCTCCGGCGCGCCCTCGGTGGTCGAGTACTGCAGCGCGCGGCGCGCCGACAGCGCGAAGGCGGCGTCGTACGCGGCGCGCAGGCCCTCGGTGTCGAAGAGCTCGGGCGCGGGGAGGCCGCCGGCAAAGGAGATGATCCCGGGCCGCTGCGTGAGCGCGAGGATCTCGCGTACGGGGGAGCCCTCGACCGAGGTGGCGCGGGCGGCGAACGCGGGCGGTGCGGCGGCGGGGGTGACGGCGGCGTTGACGGCGGCGTTGACGGCGGCGGTGACGGCGGCGGTGACGGCGGCGACAGCGGGCACGGGAGCTCCTCGGGGAGACGGGTGCGCGCATCGTAGCGACAGAAACTTGTAGAGGGCATGGATATATCACGAGGCGGACACCCGGGCTTGGCTCTCCCCGACTCGCCCCGCCCTCTCCCGATCTGACGTCACATCAGTTAGACCGTTCCCATGACGACAGCAGAGCAGGACCCGCAGCAGGACACCGGCACCCGCGTCGACGACTACGCCGCGCTGGCGGCCGTCGGCCCCTACGGCGTCCGCCCCGGCCATGCGCTGATCACCATGGTGGAGCCGCACCCGGGCCACGAGTACGCGTACAACCGCTGGTACGAGGACGACCACTACTACGCCGGTGCCATGGCCATGCCCTGGATGTACGCGGGCCGCCGCTGGGTGGCCACCCGCGAGCTCCAGGAACTGCGCTACCCCGAGAAGTCGGCCGTCGCCCAGCCCGTCACCGCCGGCTGCTACATATCGACGTACTGGGTCACCGAGGGCCGCTACGACGAGCACATGAAGTGGACCGTCGGCATCAACAAGCGGCTCAACCACGACGGCCGCGTCTACCAGGACCGGACCCACGTCTTCACGGCCTTCCAGGACCACGCGGCCACCGTCTACCGCGACGGCGCCGCCGGCCCGCGGGACTACCACGCGCTCGACCATCCTTACGCCGGGCTGGTGGTGCAGGTGGTCGACGCCGACGGGCCCGGGCAGCGGGGAGAGTTGCTGGAATGGCTGCGCTCACGCGCCCTGCCGAAGCGGCTGCACGGCTCCCCGGCGGCGATGGTGACCGCCTTCCGGCCGACACCGCTGCCAGGTGACCGGATGACGTACGTCAAGCAGGTGGAGGGGGTCGACACGCGCCTGACGCTGCTGTGGTTCCTGGAGGAGGACCCCCGGGCCTGCTGGGACCGCTTCCAGGGGCTGGACGCGGAGGTCGCGGAGGCGGGCCTGGGGCGGGTGGAGCTCGTGGCTCCGTTCATCCCGACGGTGCCGGGGACGGACCGTTACGTCGACCAGCTGCGCTGACTGGGCGACCGACCGACCGGCTGACCGGCTGACCGAGCGGACGGCTGACCGGCTGACCCGCCGGCCGTGCCGTCGGTCGGAGGCGGGCATGGCCGAGCCCCCTCGGCCAAGACGGCGGACCGGTCGAGAGGGCTCCAGTCGGGACGGTCGGGACGCGTCGTGATCTTCAGGCGAGGCGTCCCAGCCGGCCTTCGGTGACATCGGTGACGAAGGAGGTCCACGAGCCGGGCGCGAAGGTGAGGGACGGGCCGTCCTGCACCTTCGAGTCGCGTACGGCGATCGCCTCCATGACGGGGGACTTGACCTCGACGCAGGCGCCGTTGGCGGAGTAGGAGGACTTGACCCAGTTGTCGTTGGCGCCCTGGCGAATAGCCATGTTTCTCTCCGGTGAGCGAGTAGTTCCGGTGTCTTGTCGGCCATTTCCGGCTGACGTGATCGACGCTACCCGCAGCTCTTGACGGGTGAAGGAAGCATTCACCCGACCGAGTGGCATATTCCATTCAAGCCTTCTGTGGCCGGGGATCGACGGTGTACGGTGCCGCCCCCGCGCCCGCCCGCACCGGATGCCACAGGCGCTATTCTCCTTTGTCCGCATATTCGTTGATGATTCCCAGGATGAACTCACGTGTCTGGTCGACGCCCAGGGCCTGGGCGCGCAGGTGCTCGTACATCACGCTGTACTTCTGGACGTCGTTGGCCTTCTCCAGATACAGGTCGCTCGTCACGCCCTCGATGTAGACGACCGTCGAGTCGGACGCGTCCGGGAACTCCAGGATCGCGTACTGGCCGTTCACGCCGGGGTGCGCGCCCAGCTCGAAGGGCATCACCTGCACCGTGACGTGCGGCTGCTCCGACTGCTCTATCAAGTACTCCAGCTGTCGGATCATCAGTTGGACGTCGCCCACGTGCCGGCGCAGCGCCGCCTCGTCGATGACCGCCCACAGGCGCAGCGGGCCGAGGTCCGGGTTGTTGTTCTCGGTCTCGGAGAGCCGCTTCTGGCGGTGCATCCGGACCTGGACGCGCTTGTCCACGTCGGCCGGGGCGGTCTCCGGCCACGCGCCGCGGACGAGGGCCTGGGCGTACTCCGTGGTCTGGAGCAGCCCGGGGATCACGAGGGGCTCGTACGTGCGCAGGCTGGCGGCGTCCGTCTCCAGCCCGATGTAGACGCTGTACGGGATGTCGCCGAAGGCGTGCCACCAGCCCTGCTGGCGGGAGTCCTTCGCCATCTG
Source organism: Streptomyces virginiae (assembly GCF_040638905.1). Classification (GTDB taxonomy): domain Bacteria; phylum Actinomycetota; class Actinomycetes; order Streptomycetales; family Streptomycetaceae; genus Streptomyces; species Streptomyces virginiae_B. Next base: position 60,313 of record NZ_JBEZYV010000031.1, read on the forward strand.
CATGAGGGAGTCGATGAGCCGGCGGTCCTCGACCTCGTACACGTCGCACAGGTCGCGGACGTCGCGCTGGCTGATGGAACGGCGGCCGTTCTCCAGTCGGCTGATCTTCGACTGGGAGACGAGGAGGCGTTCGGCGACCTGTTCGGCCGTCATGCCCTTGTCCTCGCGGAGCTTGCGCAGCTCCATGCCCAGTCGGCGGCGTCGGACGGTGGGATTGACATTGGACGCCACGTGAACGGCACCTCCGCCTTCTTCTGTCGTGCAGCTGTCTCTCTGCGTGGCTGATGTTCAGCAGACTGCCACCGAAGCGGGCGGCGCCGCTGGGGAACGGCAGGGAAACACAGACGCGCGGGGTGGCGGAGCCGGCGGACCGGCTCCGCCACCCCGCGCGCTGGCGGCTCGGTGCAGCGGTGCTGTGGTGGAGCGGTGGATCGGTGCTGCGGTGCTGCGGTGCTGCGATGGAGCGGTGGAACGGGGGACCCGGGAATCTGTCCGGGCCGCACCGGGGGTGGTTCAGTGCGCGGCCGCGCGGGCCATCGCACCCGTGCGGCGCGGCTGCAGCGGCATGCCGCCCGCCGTGGGCCGGGCCTGCGGTGCCGGTGGCCGGTCCCGGCGTGGCTGTGCGGCCACACCGTTCTGGACGTCCATCACGGCGTGCGCCACGAGTCCGCCCATCGGGTCGTGCCTGATCAGGTCCCGCAGCCGGGACCTGGACGAGCGCCCCTCGTTGCCGGGGTACAGGTGCTTGCCGAGTCCGACCGCGTGGGCCAGCGCGGCGAGCGCCGCGGTCCGCGGGTCCGGCGGTACGCCGGTGCGGATCGCACTGTCGAGCCGGGCTCGGATCTCCCGGCTGATCTCCGTGTCCGTCGCCTGGTAGCGAGTCGTCGGCAACACCCCGCACATCTGTCCCGCAACGGCATGGACCATGCCGCAGCGCTCCAGGTGCGCGAGGTAAATCTGACGAAGCCCCAGCCGGGGTCCGCCGATCCAGTGGACGGCCCGTACCGGGCTGCCGCGCCTGCGCAGCAGTTCCAGTGCGGAGTCCAGAGTCGGATCTCCTGTCGGCCGTGGCATCACCACGGCGATACGATCCCCATCAGGGGCTATCCGTCCTGCCAGAGCCAGCTCCACTAGCTGTGCCCCGGCCAGGCCGAGGTCGAGCGACTGCGGCTGCGCCGTGGTACCCGTGGCCGGGTCCAAGGCGAGCAGCAGAAGCTCCTCCGGAATTGTTCTGCGGCTCCTGCCCATCCATGCCTCCCCGCGTGGATGAGTGACAGGGTGACGCCTCTCACATTCATCTGTCGAGAGCGCGTGGCCGCTTTGTGGGGGAACCCGCAGCTATGTCGTTCTCGTCTGGCACGGGGGCGATGCTCCCTAGACGGGACACTGTTAGACATTCGGACAGCCGAACGTGGCGGCGATGAGGAGGAGCGGTGGCGGGCGAGTCCCCCGACAAGTCGGTAGATGAAGGAACGCCGGGGGCGGCGGCGGAGTCGTCCGCGGAGCGCGACCCGAGGCTCTCGGTGTTCCGGCCGAGGGAATCCGCGGACGGTGCCGGGGTCGCCCGTAAGGGCGAAAGCGGTGCCGAGGCGGATGCCGAGGCCGGCGGCGGCGACGCGGTCGATGCCGAGTCCGGCGCCGCCGCCGATGCCGAGTCCGGCGGGCGGGATGCGCTGCGCGAGGCGGTGGCGGCATGGGTCGCCACCACGGAGGAGGCCACCGAGGGTCCGTCTTCCGGCGGGCCGAAGCCCGGCTCCGGCGGGCCGGCGGACAGCGAGCGCACCGCTGCGTCTGGCGCGGCCGGTTCCGCTTCCGGTGAGCCGAAGCCTGCGGCTGCGGCCGGCGAGCGCCTCGGCTCCGTCGGCGCGGACAGGTCGTCGGACAAGACCGACGCACGTTCCGCCGCGTCGAAGCCTGAGGCCGGGGACACCGCCCGCAGTGGCTCCGCTGAGGCGGGCAGGTCGTCGGGCGACGGTGCCGGGCGTTCCGATACGTCCCGCGCGGGTGGTTCCGCTTCCGGTGAGGCGAAGGCTGAAGCCGGGGGCACTGACCGCAGCGGCTCTGCCGAGGCGGGCAGGGCGTCGGGCGGCGACGCCGGGCGTTCCGCTGCGTCCCGCGAGGCGAAGCCTGATCCCGGGGACACCGACCGCAGCGGCTCCGCCGAGGCGGGTAGGACGTCGGGCGACGGTGCCGGGCGTTCCGCTGCGTCCCCTGCGGGCGGTTCCGTTTTCGGCGCGTCGAAGTCCGGGGCTGCGGACACCGCCCGCACTGGCTCTGCTGAGGCGGGCAGGGCGTCGGGCGACGGCGCCGGGCGTTCCGCCGCGTCCCGCGAGGGTGGTTCCGCTTCCGGTGAGGCGAAGCCCGAGGCCGGGGACACCGACCGCAGCGGCTCCGCCGAGGCGGGTAGGACGTCGGGCGAGGGCGCCGGGCGTTCCGCCGGGTCCCGCGGGTCCGGTTCCGCTTCCGGTGAGGTGAGGCCCGCTGCCGCGGACACCGACCGCATCGGCGGCGCGGGTGGGGGCGAGTCGAAGCCCGCGGCTTCGGACGCCGAGTCGGCGGACAGTGAGCGCACGGCCGTGTTCCGTGCCGTGAAGCCCGCCTCCGCAGGGACCGGCTCCGCAGGGACCGGCTCCGCAGGGACCGGCTCCGGCGGGGCGAAGTCCGCAGGCGTGCGGCTGCCGAAGGGGCCGGCCCCGGCCGCGCCCTCGAAGCCTGCTGACGATGAACCCGCGGACAGCGAGCGCACCGCCGTCTTCCGTGCTGTGAAGCCGGAGACCGGCGAAGGCGCCGGGAACGGTTCCGGCGAGCCGAAGGGGCAGGCGGCGGACAGCGAGCGCACCGCCGTGTTCCGGGTGCCGAAGGTGGATGCGCTGAAGCCCGATGGCGGGCAGAAGCAGAAGCCGAAGCCCCCCGCCGCGAGGCCGGTCTCCGATCCCGCTCCCGGTCCCGCTTCCACTTCCCCTTCCGCTCCGGCCGACGAGGCCGCCGACAGCGAGCGGACCGCCGTCTTCCGCGCCCCGAAGCCGGAGGCGCTGCGGCCCGACGCGCCCAAGCCCGACGCGCCCAAGGCCAGTACCTTCGTGCCGCTGCGCGCCGACGGCGGTGCGCCGAAGGCTCCGGTTCCGTCCACCCCGCCCGCCCCGCCCGCCCCGTCCGCACCGGGCTCCGCGGCGACCACCACCGAGCGGCTCGACCACAGCGACCGGAGCGAGCGGACCACCCAGCAGCCGCTGCCGCCCAAGCCTCCGCTCGACATGCTGGCGGACCTCACGAACAACCCGCCCCCGCCGCCGAGCCCCCTGCGCACCGCCGTCCGCCGGGTCAAGATCTACGCGCCGCTCGTCGTGCTCCTGGCGGTCATCCTGGCCGTCGTGCAGCTGGTACGCCCGCTGCCCGAGCCGAAGCTCGTGATGACCGCGAAGTCCTCGTACACCTTCGAGGGCGCCATGCCGCAGCTGCCCTGGCCCACCGAGGGGCAGGCCTACATGGCGGCCGCCGGCCTCGGCACGCTCGGCCAGTCCGGCGAGCAGAAGCCGGTGCCGATCGCGAGCGTCACCAAGTCGATGACGGCGTACATCATCCTGCGCGACCACCCGATAAAGAAGGGTGAGCAGGGCGCGATGATCGACGTCGACAAGACGGCCGAGACCGAGGGCAAGAAGAACAACTCCACCGACAACGAGTCCACCCTCGACACGGTCAAGGAGGGCGACAAGATCTCCGAGTACGACGCGATCGCCGCCCTCATGATCCCCTCGGCCAACAACATCGCGCGGCTGCTCGCGCGCTGGGACTCCGGTTCCCAGGAGGCGTTCGTCAAGAAGATGAACGACACCGCCAAGGAACTCGGCATGACCAACACCACGTACACGGACCCCTCGGGTCTGGACGCGACCACGGTCAGCACCGCCGAGGACCAGGTGAAGCTGGGCCTGAAGCTGGTGGAGATCGAGACGCTGCTCGACATCACCAAGAAGCCGAACTGGGTCGACCCGTCCGGCAAGAGCTGGCGCAACTGGAACGGCCTGACCGGACCGAGCGGGGCGCTCGGCATCAAGACCGGTACGACGACCAAGGCGGGCGGAAACCTCCTCTTCGCCGCGCAGAAGAAGATCGGCAACACCAATCAGCTGATCGTCGGAGCCGTCCTCGGCCAGCACAAGCCGTCGATCATCGACACCGTGCTCGCCGCGAGCAAGCAGCTGATGACCGCCACGCAGAAGGCCCTCGACGGCGCGGTCGTCGTGAAGAAGGGCCAGGTCGTGGGGTACGTCGACGACGGGCTCGGCGGCCGGACGCCGGTCGTCGCCACCGCCGACGTGCAGGCGATCGGGTGGGCCTCGCTGACAGTGGACGTGAAGCTCGCGGACGGCGGTGGCAAGATGCCGCAGACCGCGAAGGCAGGCACCGAGGTCGGCCTGCTGACCGTGGGCGAGGGCGCCAGCCAGGTCAAGGTGCCGGTGGCGCTGCAGAGCGACCTGGCCTCGCCGGGCATCGGCAGCAAGCTGACGCGCATCGGCTGACGCCGATCGGCCGACACGGCCGTCGGTGAGAGCACTGATCCGGCGCCCCGGGCAACCCCGGGGCGCCGGTGCGCGTCTAGCGAGTGTCCGCAACGTGCGTGCCGGGCGCCGGGGGGCGGGCTCGGCGAGACTTTGACGGCAGGGACTACAGCTACAGGGACGACAGGGTGGACCCGGTACGCGGAGATGCGTGCCGGTGCGGATCCATGTGTGGGGAGTGCGGCAGTGACCACCGCTGAGCAGCAGGGCCGGCGCCAGGCAGCCATCCCGTCGGCCGACGGCGGCGGCCCGGGCCGTGGCGCCGGCGCCCTGCCGCCGCGGCCGGGGGCACAGGGCCCGCACGAGCCGCAAGGGCAGCAGGAGCCGCAGGGACAGCCGGAGCCGCAAGGGCAGCAGGAGCTGCAGGAGCGGCCCCGGCGGCGCACCCGCGCCCTCGACCCGCTCCGCCGGCACCCGGTGGCCGTCGCCACCCTGGTTGCCGCCGTCCTGCACGTCGTCTGGTTCTTCACCTTCGCCAACAGCGGCGGCGACCTCGCCGCGCAGGACGCCTGGGCCGAGTTCGTGGGCCGGCATCCCGACTCGGCGTACAACCTCGCCTGGTACGGCGGCATGCACCCCGTCTCGTACAGCGTGGTCTCGCCGTACCTCATGCACATGCTCGGCGTGCGGACCACGATGATGATCGCGGGCACCGTCTCGGCCGGGCTGTTCGCCCTGATCCTGACCCGCTGCCGCGGGGCCGTGCGGGAGCCGGTGTGGCCCGCCCTGGCCGGGGCGTACGGGCTGTTCTGCAACGCGCTCTCGGGCCGGGTCACCTTCGGGCTCGGCGCGATGTTCGCCCTCGGCGCGGTCGCGGCGGTCTTCTGCTGGCCCCGCAAATGGGCGCACCGCCGCTGGGCCAAGGCCGCGGTGGCGGCCCCGCTCGCCGGGCTCGCGACCGCCGCCAGCCCCGTCGCGGGCCTCTTCCTCGGGGTGATCGCGGCCGCGCTGTTCCTCAGCCGGCGGCGCCCGGGTGCGTACGCGCTGGGGCTGGCCCCGGTGGCGGTGGTCGGCCTGTCGGCCTGGCTCTTCCCGTTCTCCGGAACGCAGCCGATGAAGATCGGTTCGGCTGGACTGCCGTTCGTGTTCGGGCTGCTGATCTTCTTCCTCGTGCCGCGGCGCTGGAAGACGGTGCGGATCGCCGCCGCGGTCTACGCCCTCGGGGTCTTCCTGACCTGGGTGATCGACTCCCAGATCGGCTCGAACGTCACCAGGATGGTGATGCTGTTCGGCGGCGCCGTGCTGCTCGCGGCGCTCCCGTACGAGGTCCCGCGCTCGCGGCGCTGGTACGGGGTGCTGCTCGCGTGCGTCGGCCTGAACGCCTGGATCACCACCAACAGCATCACGGACATCGTCCGCACCACGCCGGTGGCCGCATGGAACCGGGAGCTGGCCCCGCTCGTGGACCAGCTGCAGAAGGCGGGCGCCGACCGCGGCCGGGTCGAGGTGGTCCCCGTCAGCAGCCACCGCGAGTCCTCGGCCTTTCCCTCGTACGTGAACCTCGCGCGCGGCTGGAACCGGCAGGCCGACCTGGAGCGCAACCCGCTCTTCTACGACGACACGCTCACCGCCGACAGCTACCGGGCCTGGCTGGAGCGCTGGGCCGTGCACTACGTGGTGCTGCCGGCCGACAAACCCGATTCGGGCGGCGAGGACGAGGCGAAGCTGGTGCGGGCGGGGCTCCCGTACCTCCAGCAGGTGTGGGGCGACGCGAACTGGCAGCTGTTCAAGGTCGACGATCCGACGAACCTGGTGGCGGGGCCCGCGACCGTGGTGCGGGCGGGCGCCGACCAGCTGGTCATCGATGCGAAGCGGGCCGGCCGGGTGCTGGTGCGGATCCCGCACTCGCCGTGGCTGGGGCTGGTGGACGGGGCGGGCAAGCCGGTGCCGCCGCCGCAGGAGACCGCGGATTCGAAGGCGCGGGGGGCCGTGCCCAAGCAGTTCGCGAACACCGCCGGGTGCCTGTTCAAGGCGCTGCCGGACGGCGAGGGCGACGTGTGGACGGAGCTGCTGGTTCCGGCGCCGGGGGAGTACCGGGTGGCGGCGAAGTACCAGCTGCCGCGCGGCACGCCCTGCCCGGAGGAGGTCATCCAGGCGACGGTGGCGCTGCCGGAGCGTCCGGCTCCGGCGACCGGCTCGACTCCCTGACTTCTTTACGCTCCGGTCCGGGTGCGTTGCTCCGTATATATGCATACGATCCCAGTAGTCCGATTGGGTGCTTCCTGAGGGAGTTGACGACGGGATGAACAAAGAGCAGAAGCGGGACGTCCGGGCGGCCATCGCCAAGGCGCAGGAGGCTTCGCAGCCCCCGCGCCCCCCGGGTCACGGCTTCGACGGTCCTGTACGGAGCAAGGTCAAGGGCGGACCGCACACGAAGGCCGCTCTCAAGCGGGCCGGAACTCCGCAGGGCGACCGCATCGGCGAACGCAGCAGTGGCCTGAGCTGATCCCCTGGGGGTGTCTCGCCGATCAGGCCGGGCTCGCGGCGCCCGGCACCGCACCTCGCCGCGTTGTCCTCGGTCGACGACGCTCCGCGTCGCCTCCCTCGTCCGCCTCGCGATGCTTCCCCTCCGTCCTGCGGGCCCGGGGGGCCCCGTGGCACCAGACCCCGCCCCTTGATCCGGCCTGATCGACAAGACATCCCCTCGCGAGAAGGCACATCCGTGGTGGCGCAGCCCTTCCGGCTCCGGCCGGGAGGGCTGCGTGCGTCCTGACGCCGCCGCAGGGCCCGGCCGGAGCGGGGGCTCCTGGTTCCGGCCGGAGCGGGGCACCCCCGGAGCGGCCGCCCCCGGTTCCGGCCGAAGCGGCCGCCCCCGCCTCCGTCCCCCGCATCCGCTTCCGCCTCCGTTGTGGGTTCCGCTTCGGGTTCCGTTTCGGGTTCCGCGCCGGGCGGCCCGCCGGCCGGCCCCGGCTCCATCCGGCTCGATCCGGCTGGATCTCGCGGGATCCGGCCGGATCCCGCCGCTCGCCCGTCCGGGCGGGCGCATTACCGTGACCTGACCATGTACGAAATGCAGCGCAGAGCGCGGCTGCGGCCGCGCCCGCGGCTGCCCGCCTGGACCTCGACCCTGACCTGGAAGGCCGCGGTCTTCATCACCTTGATGTGCTGCGGGCTCGCCGCGCTGCTCGGCTGCCTCGTGCACGGCGCCATGACCCGCCAGACCGTGGGCACGGCGCGCGAGAAGGCGCTCCTGAAGCTGGAGCGGTCCATCGAGGCCTACGAGGACGGCGCGCGCCTGCCGCGCGGCGAGGGCATCGCCCCCTCGGGCCTGCCCCCGGAGCTGCGCGCCCTCGCACGCGAGGGGAAGCGCGGCACGGCTGTCGGCAGGCACCGCGGGCGGCCCGTGATGTGGGCGGCCGCGCCCGCCGAGCACGGCAGCGCGATCGCCGTGTCGGTGGACTTCCGCGGGGCCGAGCGCACCATCGCCGACCTCGACCGGGCGATCCTCGGCTCCTCGGGCCTCGCCATCGGCGTCACCCTCCTCATCGGCGCGGTCGGCGTCACACGAATCACCCGGCGCCTGCACGTCACCGCGCAGGTGGCCCGCCGGATCAGCGCCGGCGACCTGGACGCCCGGGTCGGCGACAGACCCCGCCACAAGGACGAGGTCGCGGCTGTCTCCCGGGCCCTGGACACCATGGCCTCGTCCCTCCAGGGCAAGCTGGAGGCGGAACAGCGCTTCACGGCGGACGTCGCCCACGAGCTCCGCACCCCGCTCACCGGCCTGAACGCGGCCGCCGAGCTCCTGCCGCCGGGCCGGCCGGCCGAGCTCGTACGGGACCGGGTGCAGGCGATGCGCGCGCTCACCGAGGACCTGCTGGAGATCTCCCGGCTGGAGACGCGCAGCGAACGCGTGGAACTGGACTCCTACGACCTGGCCGACCTGGCGGCCCGTACGATCCGCGCGTCCGGCACCGACACCGCCCTGACGGTGCTCGCCTCCCCGCGGGTGGAGACGGACCGGCGCCGCCTGGAGCGGATCCTGGGCAACCTCGTCGCCAACGCCCACAACCACGGCGCCGCCCCGGTCACGGTCACGGTGGACGGTCCGGTCGTGACGGTGACCGACGCGGGGCCGGGCTATCCGGAGTACCTGATCACGACCGGACCGCAGCGGTTCCGCACGGAGGGCACGAACAAGGGCCACGGGCTGGGCCTGACCATCGCCGTCGGGCAGGCCCGGGTCCTCGGCGCCACCCTCGCCTTCCGCAACCGGGAGGAGGGCGGCGCCGAGGCCCGCGTCGTGCTCCCGGGCCCCGCGTCGCCGCCGGCGACCGAGCCCCTTCCCGCCCGGGACGGCCACCGGGGCGGACCGCCGACCCCCGGCTCCTGCACGCGCCGCGTCCGCTGAAGCCCGTACAACGCGAAGAGGACCCCGGGCCGTTCGACGGCGGGGTCCTCGACTGTGCCCTCGGCAGGATTCGAACCTGCGACACCGGCTTTAGGAGAGCCGTGCTCTATCCCCTGAGCTACGAAGGCGGGGATCTGTCGGAAAACGTGTCTGAAAATCGGTCCGGGTAGACGCGATGATCCAGACGGGCTTACGGCAGCGCGCGGAGACCTGGCTGTGAGGCCTGGCCACCGCGGTCAGTGTAGCGGGTGGTGCTTGATCCGCATCTGCAATCTATGGCGCCTGCGCTTCCAGGCGGGTGCGACAGGGGGGGGCAGGAGGATCATGCTGCGGAGGCGTGGTTGATCAAGGCGCGGGTGGCGGAGTTACTGAGCCAGGCGTAGCCGATGTAGATGAGCAGGGCGGCGTTCGCACCGTAGGCAGGGACCCGCTTGTGCGGGTAGCTCTGGTCGAAGCGTGAGTGCTGGGACTCGCTGTCCTGGCGAAAGCCCTTCAGGCGGCGGCCGGCGTGGGTGTCAGGGGGCACCTGACGCAGGTGCTCGGTTCGATTGAACCGCTGCCGCCCTGTTGACGGGTCGATCTGCCGGTCCTCCTCGGTTTCGTCGACCCGGATGTGCTCGGTGTGGATCTGCATCGGGCACTGGATGGTCACGCGGTGGTAGTAGCGCACGCGCTTGCCCTTCCTGCACTCGAGTTCCTCGACGGGAATCGGGGTGTAGTGGGTGACGCCGTCGACGGTGATGCGCCGCTCACAGACGCGGCCTTCGGCGACGTAGAGGTCGTGGCGGCACGCGTCGTACTCGTAGCGATGGAGGGACTCGGGAGCGAGCCCACTGTGCTGGGTGGTGAAGACGACGAGTCCGTCCGCGATCAGGGGTGCGCGGTGAACGCCACGCAAGGCGGTGTCGTACGTGATCGCGCGCAGGCCGGGGGCTCGAGCCAGGATGCAGCGGGCCAGCTTGATGAAGGCGGTGCCCTCGTCGTCGCGGTGCGGGTCGCGCTTGGCTGACTTGTGCCGGATGGACTGGATGCCCAGGATCACTCGGCTGTGGGGAGTGTTGGCGAGGCGTACGGCGGCGGAGAGGAATTTGTTGCCGTAGACGGTGGTGCCGCCGCCTTCGACGGTGTTACTGGCGTCGGCGTCGACCCGATGGCGGCGGATCTCTCCGGTCATCTTGTTCACGGTCGTGTGGTGCCGTTGCGAGGAAGGAGGGCAGGCGACGGTGGCGTCTGCGTGGATGACCTGGTGGCGTTCGGGGTAGCTCCGGCTGACCCGCTTGCCGGACTCCTTCATCATTCCTTGGTCGAGGGCCTGTTGGATCCACAGTTCGCGGCTGGTGTCACGCACGTCGGCGAAGACGGGCTTGAGTTTCGCGTGGAAGAAATAGTTCCACTGGCCCCGGGTGGGCCCGGTCGGCTGGAGAGCGTCGGCGGCCTCATCGCCCATGTGAGTACGGACACCTCGGCGTACGACGTCCCACCACTCGGCCTCCTCGAAGTGGGACGCGGTGGACCGGGCGGAGCCGAACAGGGAAATGGAGCAGAGGAACACCAGATAGGCGATCGGCGGATGGATGGCGGGCCGGCCCACCCTGCTCGGTGAGGGCAGGGCGCTGACAGCGGCGTAGAGGTCGGGGTTGTCCAGAAGGTGTTTGAACCGCTTGGTGATTGTCAGAGGGGGCGCCTCTGGCCCCTTGGGCGGCAGGGGATCGGCGGCAGCGCCGAAGGCATCATCGGGGATGGACCCCATGACGTAATCGGGCGTCTCTTGACTACCTTGCGCCGACTGCGCTTCCTGGGAGCGGTCACGAGGCATCGCCTCGCCGGGGCGTGTTCCACTGCAGGTCGGCCAGGCCGGCTGCCACGTCGAGGGAGGACAGACCCAGGCGGCGGGCGACTTCGGAGAGCTGCCCGGTCTCGTTCAGGATCTGTCGGGCGATGTATCGGGTGACGTCCCGTGGCTCGACCTTGCGAGCCATCGTGGACAAGCCGCTACGCCGGGCAATCTCACTGAAACCGGCGCCGACGCTGGACTGCACGACACTCGGAGAGGATCCGGCACTGGCCACCAGGCAGTGTGGTCCGGGGCGTTTCGCGTCCAGGTAGGCGGTGCGGAGGGTCAGCACGTGGATGCCCCAGGCGTCGAGGGGGCAGGTTCGGGCGAGGGTGTGGGTCGCGCCCTGTGTATGCACCGTGCCGTTGGTGAGATCGAGGTCGGTTGTGGATGCTGCGCCGGTCTCGGCGCTGGAGAGCCCAGCAAGCAGGAGTGCCAGGAGGGCGGAGTGCCTGGTGGCGGGCATGCCCCGTTCGGAGTGGAACTGGAGCCGGGCGATTTCCTGGGGCTGGAGGTCTGCGCTGGGCCCCCGCGGGCTGCGGGGAATGGGCCGGGAGTCCACCAGTGGAGCGGCCTTGGTCAGGCCGGGCGCTCGGGAATGGGCGAACAGGGAGACGACTCCTGAGCGCCGCTGCCGCTGGGTGCCTCCCGCTGGCGTTTCGATGACGATCCCGCGCCGGTTGCGTCCCGGGGCGTTGACGAAGGCCTCGGCGAGAGCCGGAGTGATCTCGTCGATGAAGGTGATCTGTTGCGCGTGGGTGTATTCCAGCAGGCGTTCGCAGACTTCGATGTACTCGTCCACGGTGCCGATGCTCATCAGGCCGTCCTGGGCCAATCGCTGCCAGACGCGGGAGACCTGAAGCAGTGCGTCCTTGACTGTCGCCCTACTCATGGTGGTTCACCGTTGCGGCCCTGTGCCGTGCGAGTGAATCCCACGCGTCACATTGCATGGGGGCGCTACCGTGGGCAGCGTCCCTCTCCTTGTGTGAGGGCATGCCGAAGCCCCTTCCGCGCGGCCATGCCGCGCCGGTCGATGGGTGGAGGAGGGGTCCGGCAGCGCCAACCCGGCCAAGGGATGAAAGCGCTGCCGGACCGTTTTGGTGAGGTCAGGAGACGGGGCGCCCCCTGAGCTTGGCTGTCAGCGCGGCGATGCCGCGAAGGTGCTCGTGTAGCTCCAGCAGCTCGTCCTTGCTCAGGCGGACCAGATCCGCGAGCAGCACGGGCGGGCAGAAGAGGGCGAGCAGATCCAGATCGGCGTAGAGGTTCGCTGCCGATTCAGTGCGGGCAGTGGAGTCAGCCCGGCGGCGGGGCCGGGGGACGGACGCCTTCGGCGATTCGTCTTCCCCGTCTGAGGAAGTGGTCTTCGGCGCAGCGTGGGCACCCGAACCGGGAGGTTCGTCGTCCGTGACGGCTTCGGGGCTCCGTTCGGGCGGACTTGTATCGGGATCCACTTCGACCGAGAGCTGTGCATCGCGAGCGGCGCCTGGCGGCTCCGCCCCTTGGTAGCACGGGCCTTCGTGCCAGTTCATGAAGCCGTCTCCGTCGGGTACGACCATTCCGACGCCTACCAACAAGTCGAGCAGGACCTCCGCCTGCCGCATGCGGTGCTTTTCCGCGTTGGCGTTCATCAGGAGCCGGGCGACCAACCCTTCGCGCGGCACCGGTCCGTAGCCGAGGCGCTCCCTCATCGCCCGGGCGAACCACTGCCCCTTCCAGGCGCCCCGGAGGGCCAGCAAGCCCGCTTCCTCGCTCTTCTCCCAGGCGGCGGCGATCGCGCTGGCCTTCTTCGTGGGTCGGTACCTCGAGAAGTGCCCGCCCGCTGGCTCCAGCAGGCCAGTCGTGAACACGAAAGTCGGCACAAGGCCGCACTTCTTCTCGTCCAGGCCGGTGGCCGCAGCGAGCCGTGCGGCATTGAAGAACGAGTCGGTACTCGCGCACGCAGCCCAGATCACCCGAAGCTGTTCGTCGGATCGCATCTTGTGGGTGGGTAGCTCCCGCTCGTCCGACCCCAGCTGTGAACGTCCTCGTCTCGTCATCGCTCACCTCCGTTGTGTGTCGTGGCCCTGTCCCGAGGGGCTGGTCTTGTCGAGTGAATCCGGTTGAGGGGCTGCGCTTGCCCCTGCTGTTTAAGTAGCATGCACGGTGTGAGTACGCATCTCGGCGATCCTTCCGTCAGACTGGGCGCGTGCCTGGAGGAACGAGACGCCACAAGAAGCCGTTCGAGTACGCGCTCGACGCCAACTGGCCGTACGCAGTGATGGACGACTTCCGGGCGGCGCAGATCATCCAGGCGGTTGCGCGGGCGCTGGCGGAAGCCATGGAGCGGCAGCAGGTGAGTGCCAACGTGCTCGCTGCCAGGGCTGGAGTGAACCGGCAGGTCATTGCGAACATCCTGGCGGGCACGACCTGGTCTGACGCCTTCACGTTGGGGTGCCTGGAAGCCGAGCTGGGCGTAATGCTGTGGCCGCAGCACCTGGACTGGCCGAAGGATGACAACGGGGTTGTTCAGCAGCCGATCCCCCCGCAGGCGCGACCGGGCACAGATTAATGCGAGCCTGGGCAGAGCTGATTTCGGAAAAGGCATACACGTTCGACCTCCCGGAATGGGGAATTAGCCGAACATCCCGCGCAGGCGAATATTTGCCGCTAGCGTCAGAGATGGCGGCTGAGCCGCGCTGAGACCGCCGCCCCCGCACGGTGTGGCCTCGACAACTACGGCCGTGCTTGGGGCGGCGGTCGCCTGTGTTGGGCCTGCCTCTAGGCGGCCTCCCATGTGGCCGCGAGCCGGTAGTACGTTCGCTTGCCGTCGGCGCTGTAGACCTTCTCAAGGGCGGACAGCTTGTACAGGTTGTCCAGCAGGCAGCGCGTGCGCCGGTTCGCTCCCTTGGTCTCGCCTTCGAGCAGCCGTCCGACCTCGCCTGCGCTCCATGAGCGGCGTGGGTCCCCGCTGACCACCTTCATTGCGGCGATTGAGCGAGGGCCCGCGATCCGGATCGGGGCGACCGGCGCCGCGACGAGTTCGCCTTCGGCCGGGGGCGCAGCTGCGAGATCCGTCAGGCGGGGCACGATCCGGAGTCGACTGGAGCCGTGCCCCCGTGTGGCTCGAAGGCCCGCGGCCTCTTCGATGGCGGCGTGGAGCTTGTCCAGCACGTGTTGTGCCTTCTGCCGGGCAAGGAAGGCCTGTTGACGTTCCTCGGCGGCCTTGGTCATCCTGCCTTTGAGCGTCTCGATGGCTTCTTCCAGGCGACGCAGTTCATCGTCCTTCGAGGCGATCGTGCCGTCGCATTCCCGGAGCATGGCCTCCATGTCCAAGGCGACCCAATCCGGGGACGGCGTGCCGCCGTCGATCAGGCTCATGCGGAAACAGTAGGGGTGCTCTAAGGCTTCCGTCTGCCCTTTGGGAGCCGTAGCGCATAGGTGATTGATCTTGACTGGAGTCGGTCGCTCGCGACCGAGTCTGTTCGCTCACCGGTTAAAACAACTGGCTCAACTCGTTGAGTCAGATCGGTTAGACGACTCTCCTGCCCCTGAGCAGTGAGGAGGTGTGACGCGAATAGCTTGCTCACAGGGCGCGCCCCCCAGCGGCCTCCACGAGGCGTTATATAGCTGTCTGTTGGAAGGTATCGGCTGGTCAGTGCCGTGAACTCCGTCCGGGTCCAGCACCAGTAGCACCGGATAGGTGGGCCTCAGTGGTGCATAGATGTACCCCTAACCCTGTCTGGCGGTGCCGTCCGCTCACAGCGGGAAGAAGGCCGGGATCATCTACCGTCCAGCAGCCCTCAATTCGCTGTCAGTAAAGCCTTCTTAGCGGGTATGGCCGCCAGTGCTGTCGCGATGAGCGAGATGGCGACCATGGATGCGAATAGGTGCGGGTAGCCGCCTAAGGGGCCGGCGAGGGCGGCACCTGCCCAGGGGGCGAGGGCTGCGGTGATGTGGGCTGGGGCTCCGAGGAGGGTGGAGAGGCGGCCGCAGTGGGTGGTGCCCCAGCGATCGGTGCCGGCGGTGGACTGAAGGAGGGTGACGTTGCCGCGGACGGTGCCTGCCAGGACCGCGAGGACGACGAGTAGGGACATGGGGCCCGCGATGAGCGCAAGCTGCCGTGGTGGTGCCCCCAGGGCGATCAGGGCGGCGGTACGGGCCGTGACGGATGCGCGGGCGGAGCCCGCGTAGAGGGTGCGGCCGAGGGCCTGGCCTGCCCCGCCTAGGTATAAAACTGCCGGACGTTGGTTACACATGGGTCTTCGAAACGACGGAGATCTGCCATGCCCCCTTCGCTGCAACAGCAGCGGGACCGTCAGGCCCAGCATCGCCTGGCGGTCTTGCGCCACGCCGAGGAAGTCACCGGGAACGTCGCGCTGACCTGCCGCTACTACGGCATCAGTCGGACAAATGGCTGCGCCGATACCAGGATGAGGGCCTCGAGGGCCTGCGGGACCGCTCCAGCAAGCCCCACCACTGCCCGCACGCCACCGAGGCCGACGTCGTCAACAAGATCGTCTACCTCCGGCAGTACTACCACTTCGGCCCGATGAAGATCAAGATGTACCTCAAGCGGTACCACGACATCGACATCGCCTGTTCCGCCGTCTACCGCATCCTCAAGAAGCTCGGGATGAACCGGCTGCCGGCCTCCCAGCGCTACACCCGCTACGAGAAGCAGCAGCCCGGCAACCGGGTCCAGATCGACGTAAAATTCATCGAACCGATCGGCCTCCCGGAACAGACCCCAGCCGCGGCGCCGGTCACCGCAGCCCTCCCCAAGCGGTGGCGGCGAGCGAAGTACTACCAGTTCACCGCGATCGACGACTGCACCCGGCTGCGGGTCCTGCGGGTCTACCCGCGATGCGATCAGAAGACCGCCGTCCAGTTCCTCGACTACGTCCTGGAGCGCCTGCCTTTCCGGGTCGAGGTGATCCAGACCGACAACGGAGCCGAGTTCCAGTCCGCCTTCCACTGGAACGTCCTCGACAAGAACATCGCCCACACCTACATCAAACCGGCATCACCGCACCTCAATGGCAAGGTCGAACGCTCCCACCGCATAGACGCCGAGGAGTTCTACCGCATGCTCGACGGCATCGTCATCGATGGCACCGGCGTCTTCAACGACAAGCTCCGCGAATGGGAGGACTACTACAACTACCACCGCCCCCACGGCGCCCTCGGCGGTCAGACACCCTACGAACGCCTCAAGCAGAAGACCCAGACCCCGCTGTAATCAAGCTCCGGCAGTCACACACCTAGGCCCTACCGTCTCCCCTCGAAGGTGATCCCGCGCATGGCTTCGACGACCGTGGGACGTGGTCCAGAGTCCGGAGCCTCCCCATCGAAGGCCACAATGAAGCGATCGCTGCTTCCTACCTTCCACCGCACACACTGCATAACCCCTGAACCCATACGGTATTCACCGCCCTTCATCCCGGCCACCTCGGCGGCATGCAGCACCTTCGAGGCGGCGCCGGTACACCCGGGATCGGTCCAAACGCCCTTCACCACTGCGTTGATCACCGGGCATCTCTCGAGCTGGGTGCGAAGTGCTTCGGTGCGGCCATTTCCGGCAAAGACGGCCGCCGAATCCCTGAGTGGAACGACGTTGGCCACAGGTAGGACCAGCGCCATGACTTCGGCATCGGGCGCGGCATCGGGCGCGCTCGGGCAGGGGACGGGTTTCCACCCCGCAGGCAGGGGCGTAGACACGCGGTACCTGCCGCGTTCGACCTGGGGCACCGCGACCGACCTCACCAAGGCTTGGGCGGTGGCGCCCACCAGCACCAGGCCGACGAGCGCACCCAGCAGGTAGACGCGCACCGGCTCCGTCCGATCGTCACTGGGTGGCGGTGCGGCTCGCCATCCCGGCGACGGCCGAGCCGGCGCCGGCACCCGCCAGCACAGCAGTACAAACGCCAGGGGAATGGCAATCAGACGCCACTGCGGGCGCTGCTCCGTATTCCATTGCGCCTGGTCGAACCCCGCCGCGAGAGCGAGGGCGCTAACCGCCAGCAGGATGCTCCAGGCCGCCATCGACAGCACGACGCGGCCCACAGGTCGCCGTTGTTCGTCGCGGGTGTCCACGGCGAACCGCCAGACGACCGGGAGGAGGAGGACGTAGGCGAACAGTTGCGACTGGACGGTCTCCGGGATGAACCCTTCCAGGGAGAACGCCAGCAGGGTCGACGCGAGCAGCACGACGAGCAGGTCGTGGGGCTGAGGTGTGCGCCGGCGAACTGCGCCGTACACCAGCACGACGATCACCGCGAGGGTGACTGCGGTATCCAACAGGGTCACCGACATCAGTGCGCGCCCGGCCCGCTCACCGGCGTCCCACAGCGCGAGCTGTACGCCGAAGGGGAGACCGACCAGGCACGAACTCGCGGCGAGGACCGCGCCGTCCGTCCGGGCCCCCCGTGCGAGGAGGACCGCCCCCACCGTGCCGGTGGCCACGACGGTCACCAGTGGGGAGAAGCGGATCAGGTGGGGGATGGCATCTTGGACATGGCTGGTGACCGGGTCCTGCCACAAACCAGGAAGAAGCGTGGTGGCCACACCTTGGAAGTAGGGCAGCGCGACGATCACCAGGCTGGGCAGACCGAAACCAACGACGAGCAGTACGGTCACCGGCCCCAGATGCCCAGACGCGAGCGGCCGGGCACGGGTCCGCCCGTAGACGAGGCAGGCTGCGAGCACGAGCACCGCCACGAGCGCCCACTGGGCCCACACACCTTGGTCCCAGGTCTGGTTCCCTCCGCGGTGGCCGAACGTCCCGGCGAACCCGAACCCCAGGAAGACGGCCTTGCCTAAGACGAGCGCCACCAGCACGCCGTGGGCGTGAGAGGGTCGCCACCGGGCCGCGGCCCGGGCCGTGGTGACATTGGCGTCGGCGACCTCGGGCGCGGCGATCAGCGCGAACAGACCCAGACCGCCCAGCAAGGAGATGTACAGGAAGTTGCTGAGGAGGTCCAGGCTGACGGCCGACGGAGGTGCGGTCAGCTGCTCCGTGGCTTCGGCACCGACGTTAAGGATGGAGGGCAACGGATTGGGGTCGTGTGACAGTCCCGCCCACAGCAGCAGGGCCGACCACACGGGAACGCTCACGACCATCGCGTAGCGCACGGGGTGGGCGGTGAGCCGGCGCAGTGGAACCAGGAGCACGGCCGCCGACGCCAGCATCGAAAGGGCCGCCGCGTACAAGGCCCACGGGGGCACGGTGACAATGCCGAAGTCCACCGAGGGGAAGGGCGTGAGGATGCGGCTCACTATCCTTGCCAGGCGCAGGATCCTAACGTGGAGGCATCCGACGACGGCGGCCGAGGTCACGGCCACAGCGGCCAGCCACCAACGGGCCCGCCGTGCGGCGATCGAGGCGATGCCCAGTGCCCACAAGGCCGTCGCGAGCGTCACGAAGAGGGCGACGGTCCCCGCGCGCGAAAGCCGTCGCCCACCGCTGCCGGTGATCACCTCAGTCCCGAGCAGCGGTACACCGTGGAGGAGGAGGGCCACACAGCCGCTGGCCAGGCTCACACAGGCGAGGAGGATCGCCTTGTCGTAGGGCGCTCTCGCGAGACCGGGGCGGATGATCCGCGCGGCTGCGTACCGGCGGATCCGGTCCCTCCGACCGCCGCCCGCGGGCGGTCCTGGCGTTTCGGTCGAGACAGCAGACTCGTCCACCGCAGCTCCCACACCTCGAGGGGACTTCGATCATGCCTGAGTCCGGCGTCGCGGGCGCACGACACTCCGACCCTGTTGACGCGAGGGCGGGACAGGTGGTCAAGGCGAACTGCGGACCGCGAGATTGTTCGGCATGGCCACCGATTCCTCCCTCGATCAGACCCAGGAGCACCCGCACCGTGGCCGTGGCCTCGTCGGCCATCGGGCTGCGTACGGAGGTGAGCGCCGGGGTGGTGTAGCGGGAGCACCCATCCGGGCCTCGGTCCCGGCGCCGAGATTCTCGGCCCGGACCTGCGCCGCAAGCACATCCTGGACCCACCCGGCTCATCCCAGCCCGACCCGTACGCCAGCCTCCAGCCAGATCATTTTCTGTGCACTACGACCTGGGTTGCCGAGTGGAGCTTGGTACCGAATGACGGTGCACGATACAAGTCAGCGGTGGCGTCGACCTGCGCCGATGACGTCCTGCGAGAGTCCCGGTCACGACAGCTCGAGCGGGCCATCCGGGAGCCAGCCTTCGATGTATCCAGCGGTCAATAGAACCACCCCTTCGGGGAAAACTTCCCGGCGCCGTCGTCGTAGCTGCGTCACCGTCCACAGTGCATGGGAACTGGTCATGCACTGCACGGCAGTCGACTCCTTATCGGTGACGCGCACGATGAATACCCTGGAGGCGGTTCTCCGGTCGGACTCCCAGAACCCCTCCCGCCGTGACTGGTGCAGCCCGTAGAGGGCCGAGAAGCGCGGGCTATGGACGCCGAAGCGCTGCCGTAGAAACCGGGCGGCCTGCCCGAGGTAGTCGGCTCCCGTGTCCAGCCGCACCTGCGGCACCGTCCAGCCGCGACAGCACGCCCCACAGAGAAGTAGTCGACGCTGGTCATCGAGGATCAGCAAGAACGCCCGCCGGTCGAACCGGGGCCACGGCAGGTAGACGTCGTTCATGCCCACACCTTTGATGAATGCTATTCAAATAGCAAGGCGCCAGGCCGGGGGGGTGTACACCACTCGGATGGTGCCGGCAGAGCGGGCTTGGGCGATGGGTACCGGTGGCTGCGGGCGGCTCCACGTGATCAGGAGCCAGGCGACCGGCACGTATGGGGAAGGCCGTCGGGGAGGTAGTAGGCCCCGACGGCCCAACCTCAGGTGGATGAAGGAGGCTCAAGGACCGGCTCATCCGTGTCGGCTTGCGTGGCCTGGTGGCCAGCCGCTCGGTACACGGCTTCATCAGGGTGCCGCTGGACGCGTGAGCGTCGCCATGCCACATCGAAGGAAATGTTGCCGTTGCTGGCCTTTGCCATTCGCCGGGCTAGCCAGCTTGTCCTGGGGGAAAGCAGCCAGCGCCAGACTGCTGTGCTCAATGAGGACACCTCACGTGAGTGGCTCCGGGGGCTGGGTTCGTGCGGCCCCTACGTCGCCCGTCGCCATTTGAAGGGGTCGATCGCGCAGGGCCTCGACCTGATCCGCGTGTTGGGGTCGATGTGCGCCGCGCATACCGGCAGCCAGAACCGTGAAGAGCATCTCCTTCTGTGATGGCGCGGAGAACGTGTCCAGGAAGCCGCGCAAGATCTCCAGCAGTTCGTATTCGGTGTCACGGGCCCCTTCCGGCCTGTACCGAGCGAACATCCGGCTGATCGCTTCGAGATCTTGCTGCTTAGGTGGACTGGCCAAGTCGATGGCACCTGCGTCGAGCCACCGCGCCAGGACTGCAGCAGGGTGGGCGTACTGCGCGGCGGCAGCGTCGGTCCGCTGCCGCGACCTTGCGTCTTCGATGGCTTGGTTGCGTCGTGTCGCCAGCAGGGCAGCCACAGCTGTTTGATCCTGTTCAGACAAACCGATCGTGATGCTGGCGCTGTACGTGATGGACGGATCGGCAGGCAACGGCCGCTTACCCCGCAGATGGCGCGAGGCGAGGTCCTGCACCGCCGCGAGGTCAACGGCCTCCTGGTCCCGAAGGAACAGCGAGGCCGCATCCCGCGCGCTGATTCGGATCTCTGTGGCGAGTTCGCCCACGTCCCGCGGATAGGGAGGCTCTGCGTGAACCTGTACCGAGATCACGGCATGAAAGGTGATCCCGTCGTGACGGCTGGGTAATCGCGCCTCGATGCGCTCGAGCTGGCGATGCAAAGCCTTGCGCGCTCTCTTGGGCGACTCCTTGTCCCATGGCATCGACCTACGGCTCCGGCGCGAAGGTGCCGCGAGCTGGCAGCCGACTGAAGAAGTTCAAGTCCCTACGCAGGTCGATGATCGCCTCGTCGTAGGCAACCCCAGCCACCCCGTAGATGAGATCGGAGATGGGCAAGGTGTACAGCTGCCGCTCGACGATCCGGTCCAGGATCTCCTTCACGGCCTTGGCGTCGATGTGGCCCGCAGCCCGGGCACGAGCCCAGCCGTGAAGAACTTGTCGACACTGGTCATGGACGCCAGGCTCCTCCAGTGCCGCCGTCCAGCCCTCGACGAGGGCATCGGCGACCTCTTGGTCCTGCTGTGCCGAAGCCAGAAGAACCTGCAGGGCCTGGGGATCCGGCTCGGGGTCAAGGACGGAGAGGAATGCGCGGGCGCCCGCGAGCGAGCGGCTGTCCTTCGCCCATTTGCACACCGTCTCCCATACGCGCGGCAGCTGGCCCAGCCCCGTCGCCATGTGCCGCAAGGATGCCTCTGCCTCACGCACCGCTGTATCGCGTTCTGGGCGGCGCAGGATGTGGCGCAGTCGTGCGAGTGCCTGCAAGGGGTAGTGCTCTGCGAGGGATCCCCGGCAGACCAGGGCGATGACCCTGGCGACCGCTTCACTCGCCTGGTCACTGCTGGCCCAGTCGATGAGGCGCTTCCGTACGAGCGGGCCCAAGGCATCGGCCTCTGCAGCCTTGGCCAACACGCCAGCGATTAGGACCAGGTTGAGCTCGCTGCTGGTGTCGCTGATCCAGCCCTTGATCGTGTTGACGGCGCTGACGTCATTCTCCGCGATGGCGAGATCAACCAAGAGTCCGGTGATGGAGGTCAGACGGACAGCGCTTGTGTTGGCGGCGACGAGTCCATCCAGCCATGTGAGCAGCGGTTCATGGACATCGGGACGTTGGTGCCACAGGTGAATCAGGACAGCCCTGGCATAGCCCGGTTTGTCATCGAAGGAGACGGACCTCCCCGCGACTGTCGCGCCCACCGCCCTGAGGCGTGTCGTCAGATCTGGGCCGGTCAAGATCTTGCGGACGCTGCTCTCAGCATCTTCGCCGAGCAGCTGGCGAGCGTGATCCTGGACGGTCACTGCCTCCTCGCCCCTCAGGAACAGGGCCGAAATGAGCAGAGCTCTGTCCTCGGGAAGCTCTTGGGTCGTCGTGAAGACCTGCTCAACCCGCTTGCTCCACTGCTGGAACGAGTTGGTGGCGGTCTCGCGGCCGGCATCCGAGTCCTCGACGACAGCCGCTACCGCCGCCAGACGCACGGCGTCAGCGGGACTCGTGCCCTTCGTCAGCAGGTGGGCCAGCGGACCTGGAGGGAAGGATTCAATCCATGAAGCGCGATCCGGCACGTCATAGATGTGCTTGAGATGTTCCGCGGCCACACGGTGAGGGGACGGCCTTGTCTTCGCGCGAACGAGCACCCCACCCAGTGCCCCCGACTGTTCCTCAGGCCAGCCCCGCTCATCGGCGATGACAACCAGGTACGAATTGGCCCGCCGGAGATTCTCAGCGTGCTTGATCAGCGCGGTGGCCGTCGAAACCGAGTCCGCCCAACCCTCGATTTCGGATGCGACGTCCAGTAGGTACACGACGCCGGACTTCTGGGGAAGCAAGGAGACATCCGGGGCCTCCGGCTTCTCCCAGTCGGGCCGGATCTCCTTCATCTGCAAAGGCTCGCCGTCGGCAGTCGGCGGATCGTGAGCCACGAGCCAACCCGTCCGCAAGCCGATGGAACGCTTGCCCAGACCCGGAGCACCAGCGATGACCGTCAGGGCTGGCCCCGCTGTCCTCAGCAGCCTTTCTGCCTCCGCGACCGTCGGCAGGTGTTCGTCGTGTGGCCCCTGCCCCACCCAAGCGAGTTCGACTGCCTTGAGCTCGAGCTCGGGGATATCCGTTACCGGAAGCGTCTGCCTGCTGTCCATGCTCACGTGGCCGACGTCGCCGCCGGCCACGACGACGATTGAGCCGTCGAGGTTGGCTACGTTCACGTTTGCCGACCGGAGCAGCTCACTCAGCTCACCACTCGTCGGCACAACCGCGGGGGAGTCCTTGATCTGCGCTCCGGTGAAGTCACCCTCACCCGTTGATACCTCGGGGCTGGAGCCTTCAGGCTCTGACCGTTGGGGCCCGAAATGGTTGACCTCAGTCAACGGGCCACCCCCGGGCTGTTGTAGCTGACCGACCCGATCGACCCGTTCGACACCACGACCTGCGAGTTCGTGTTTCCGGTCGCGGTCACCTGCGGGGCGGACCCGCTCTCCTCGCTGGTCCTCTCAGTGACCAGAGCCTGCAGGACAGCTGCCGCCTCGGGGTGCTTCATCAGGAACGCCGCCAGCTGGATCGCCACCTGGGTGCGCAGCTCTTCCGACACGGCGGCACGCTGGTGCTCCGGGCTCTCCACCAACCTGGCGTGGCGGAGATCGAGGACCTGCAGCTCGGCGGAAACCGATTCCTCCCCGCCCTGGCCGAAGAAGCGGGCCATCGCATCTCGGGCGCTCTGCCAGCTGGTCCTCGCCATCTCGGCGACCAGCACCCCCGCACCGCTGGAGGCGACCTCCATCACGTTAAACGCATCCGTCACAACGCTTCCCCCTTCGGCCACAAACCGCCGACGCATGGACAGCTCAGAGTGCGAGTGGCCGAGGAGTGCAGCAATCAGAATTACGTTCTCGTCTGGAAATAGGTCGTCATGCACACAGAAACCTCGCAGGCGCATGCCGGGAGACGTCGCAAATCGCGACGGGGTAAGCGCAGGTGGCGCGGGGTTCAATGGACACCCGGTTCATTTCTGTCGATCAGGACTGTTCGAATAATCTTTGGCCGAAATCGGCAGGCGGATCAGAGGTTAGAGTTGCTGGTGAGGTCTGTGGGGAATCTGATGCGACTCATACCAGCTACAGCAGTTGGGGGATTCAGATCTCTCATTTTCCGCGTGTCGCGAATTATTCATGCCTGATCAATAGGTGCGGCGTTCGAATATGTATCTCTCGGCAGAATGGGGAGGTCGCACGCAGCTACCCGCCGCGTAGGCCGGTTCGGTGCGTGAGTCGGCTGGTGGATCGATGGCCGTGGCCCCAGCGCTGCGCGCTCTTAACCGTCCCGTGCTGCCTGTCCAGAGAGCGCCCAGCGCAGGTCGGGCAGGCGCTTAGGTGGGTGGGATGGCGGGACTCGGTGTGTATGTCCGGTGGAACCTGTCGCAGGTGCTCGGTTCGGTTGAAGCGTTGCCGCTTGGTCCCGAGGGGTCGATCTCGCGGTCCTAGTGCTGTGACCGGGAAGGTTCGCCGGGTTGGGTGGTCAGGCCGCGGTGGGTAGGGGTCTGCCGCCCCAGCGGAGGCCTCTTTCGCTGCGGA
>NZ_JBEZYV010000032.1:0-71844 GCF_040638905.1 Streptomyces virginiae
ATCGACCGCGGCGACTGCCACCTGAACCAGGTCGCGATCACCGTCCTGGACGAAGCCGACCAGATGGCCGACATGGGCTTCATGCCTCAGGTCACGGCCCTCCTGGACCGGGTGCGGCCCGAGGGCCAGCGGATGCTGTTCTCCGCCACCCTGGACCGCAATGTCGACCTGCTGGTCCGTCGCTACCTGACCGACCCGGTCGTGCACTCGGTGGATCCCTCGGCCGGTGCGGTGACCACGATGGAGCACCACGTGCTGCACGTCCACGGCGCCGACAAGCACCGCACCACGACGGAGATCGCGGCGCGCGAGGGCCGCGTGATGATGTTCCTGGACACCAAGCACGCCGTCGACCGGCTGACCCAGGACCTGCTGAACAGCGGTGTCCGGGCCGCCGCCCTGCACGGCGGGAAGTCGCAGCCGCAGCGCACCCGCACCCTCGCCCAGTTCAAGACCGGCCACGTGACCGTGCTGGTCGCGACGAACGTGGCGGCGCGCGGCATCCACGTCGACAACCTCGACCTCGTCGTGAACGTCGACCCGCCGACCGACCCCAAGGACTACCTCCACCGGGGCGGCCGCACCGCCCGCGCCGGCGAGTCCGGCAGCGTCGTCACCCTGGTCACCCCCAACCAGCGCCGCGACATGACCCGCCTCATGCAGGCCGCCGGGATCACCCCGCTGACCACCCAGGTCCGCTCGGGCGAAGAGGCCCTGAACCGCATCACCGGCGCCCAGGCACCCTCCGGCATCCCCGTCGTCATCGCCGCACCGGTCGTCGAACGCGCCAAGCGCAGCCCGGCCTCCCGCGGCAGGCGACGGCCCGCTTCGACGGTCCGGCGTGTGAGCGTGCGGCAGTCCGCCTTCGATGCGGCGGCCTGAGCACCACGTGATCAGGACACTGACCCATCTCTGCAGGAGGCACGTTGTGACGCTGGTCCGGATGCAGCCCCGCTCGACGAACGCCAACCCTGTGCACCGGACGGTGGACGACCCGATGGAGGCGGCCGGTCCGCAGGTCTGTGACGACATGACGGTCGAGGTGGCCCTGGCTGTCATGGCCAGTGCCCGCGCGGGTCATCTGCTCGTCTGCGACGAGGACGGCCTGTGCACCGGGGTGGTCACCCTGGCCAGGCTCGCCACCGTCCGCGACAGCGCGGCGTACACGGACCGGGTCCGTCTCCGCGACCTCCTGGGAGACCGCGGGCCGGTCACCTCTCCCTTGACCACGATGGCCGAAGCCGAGCACGCGATGCGCCGCCGCAGGCTCGATGCCCTGCCGGTCGTCGACGAGCAGGGCAGCGCTCTGGGCGTCCTCGCCCTTGCCCGCTGAACCGCCGCACCGCGGCACGACCGTCCCCCCTACGTCTTTTTGTGAGGCAACATGCGCTGTGTCATCGCCCGATTCCCGTTCGACCTGACCAAAAGCGGTGTCCTGGAGTCGATGAAGGGCGTCAAGCCCGAGCAGGTCACCGGCGAGTCCGTGATCATCGGGCGCCGTACCTACCCCGTCAAACAGGTCGGCCAGGTCATCACCCGCCAGGACCGGCGTGACTTCAGCGCCGGTGAAGTCCTCCGGGCCATGACCCAGCTCGGGTTCACGTGCCGCGGCCTCCCCCGGGCCGCCGTACCCACGCATGTCCTCAGCCCGCTCCAGCAGGCTTCCGCGATGCTCGGCACCCCGGTTGCCGTCTGACGGACAGGGCCGGCGCGAGCCGACACCCGAACAGCGAAGAGGGCCCGACCGGCAAGCGCGCCGGTCGGGCCCTCCCGCGTACCCGGGGTTTCCTACAGGACGCCGGGTCAGTGGTCGGAGTAGCTGAAGTCGCCCATGGTCCAGGCGCTGACATCCGCGATCGAGACGCGGTACATCCCACCCGTCTCCGGGATCCCCACCGTGCCCTGCAGGATGCGGGCCACGTGGAAGTGCAGATGGGTGGGCGGCCCCTCCCGGGGTGTCGTGGCGGTGAAGACGGCGGCGAACTCGCCCAGACGGGCCGAGTCCGTCAGGACCTCCGACACCCGCTGCCTCCACGCGGCTTCGGGAGCCAGCCGACCGGTGATGACAGCGCCACCGGTGACCACGGTCAGGGACATCTGATTGCTCTGCCCGGACTCCACCAGGGTGGCGACGTCAACGAGCAGCTCGTCAGGCTTCGACATGAGAGCCGATTTTATGCACCGGCCGTCCCGTCCGTTCGACCGGTAGCACTACCGGTCGAGGAGCACTGGCCGTCTTCCCGCCGGAGGCCCGACGGATGACCGCAGCCGCTCGGGCGAGACGGTGGGCCATGGGCCGGCCGCATGCACCAGTGCCGCCGTGCAGGCCGGGGGTGCGCATACGCGGCGCGTGTCGGCTGGAGTGGTGGACGGCCACCTCGATGCTCGCAACAGCCGCCCCGGAGCTCTCGCCGACGAGCATGAAAATCTATGATGGCCGAAGTAGACATTGGGCGCTGGCGTGGTTATGGTTTCTCTCGTAGCCCAGAGAGACAGCAGGGCCCGGCAGAGACGAACTGCCGGGCAGCAGTACCCGCAGGGCGGTGCGGTGGTGGAGTGTCGAAGCCAGGGTTGTTGCAGGATGGCGACGGGACTGACGACCGGACCGGGTGGCCCGCAGTGATCAGGGGCCGCCGTCAGCAGTACCGCAGTTGACGCAGTGGCAGTACCCAGCAGTGAAGTCAGTGAGCAGCACCTCGGTGAAGGCGTCGGCTGCGGACGCGCGCACCGGGAAGTTCGGCAGTGGGGTTCTAAGCCAGAGCAGACGCACGATGGGCGACGGGGCTGGCTGCCGAAGAGTGGCGCTGGTTCAGGCCATCAGCAGTACGCAGTAGAGCAGTACCAGCAGTACCAGCAGCAAGCAACTGATAACCGAGGGAAGAGCGGAGGAGCCTGGCGCCATCAGGATCGCCCGGGCGGAAGTCTGAGCCCGGGTACCGCAGGACATCGATAGTGAGGTGGTCTCCGGTCAAGCAACCGCGATCCCCGCACTCCCGGCAGCGTGTCGGCCGGGTCGGCGGAAACACAGGGTCGGCGCAGTATCAGGGCCGACAGATGGTGTAGTAGTTCCTTCGGGGCCCTGGTGCCGTACGGCACCAGGGCCCCTCCGCGTGTTCCACGAGAGAGGTTCAATGACAGCAGACGACTCGTTCGGCCGTCTCGACGACGACGACTACCCCGCCTACACCATGGGCCGGGCCGCCGAGCTGCTCGGCACCACCCAGGGCTTCCTCCGCGGCATCGGCGAAGCCCGCCTCATCACCCCGCTCCGCTCCGCGGGCGGACACCGCCGCTACTCCCGCTACCAACTGCGCATTGCCGCCCGCGCCCGGGAACTCGTCGACCAGGGCACGCCCATCGAGGCCGCCTGCCGCATCATCATCCTCGAGGACCAGCTCGAAGAAGCCCAGCGCATCAACGCCGAATACCGCCGCGCCGCCGAATCATCCGCGCCGCCGTCCTCGGCCTGAGATGAGAGTGCCCGCCGGCATCGGCGGCCCGCACGCCCCTGGCATCACCCGAACAGCAGGCACGCCTCCCGTGCCCGCTCGGCCTCGCTCGATGCCACACGGCCAACGGCATGGTTCGACCTCCCGGCATTTCGGGGCGCGAGGTTGCGCGGCAAGCGCCGGGGCATGCGAAGGGCACGATACGAGCCGGGGTACCCGTGAGGCCCCGGGGCGGTTGCCGAGGATGAGGAGACGGCTCTGTGGGCGGTGTGTGGACGTACGCGCAGGACAGCGGTTACACATCTCGGCAGTCCCTGGTGGGTTTCACCGTGGAGGCCACTGACGGTGCCATCGGGCACGTGGACCGCCAGCAGGACCAGCCCGGCAGGCAGCACCTGGTGGTCGACACCGGCGTGTGGGTGTTCGGCAGGAGCGTCCTGATCCCGGCCGGCGCCGTCACCGGCATCGACCCCGAGGCGCGGACGGTGAAGGTGTCGAGCACGCGGGAAGAGATCAAGGCAGCACCTCGGTTCACCACCGACAGCGAGACGGCCGACGACGATTACCTCTCCGCGGTCGGGGACTACTACGTCGCCCTTCGGCGCCCGCTCGCGCCCTGACGCGAAGGGCCGATTGCCGGCCCGGCACCGTTGAGCCGGTACGCACCGATCCACGTCGTGGTCAGTAGGCGGCGAGGGAGATGGCGGTGTAGTGAGCGGTGAACGCTGCCACGGTCAGGGCGTGGAAGACCTCGTGGTAACCGAACCAGCGCGGTGAGGGGTCCGGGCGCTGGAGGGCGTAGACGACCGCGCCCGCGCTGTAGAGGAGCCCCCCGGTCACGATCAAGGCGAGTACGGCCGCCCCGCCGCTGTGCAGGAAGTCGGGCAGGTAGCGCACCGGTGCCCAGCCCAGGGCCAGGTAGCAGGGGGTGTACAGCCAGCGGGGCGCTCCGACCCACAGGACGCGGAAGGCGATGCCAGCCAGGGCGCCCGTCCACACGATCCACATGAGGACGGATCGCCGGCCAGGGGGAAGAAGGAGCACGGCGAGCGGGGTGCAGGTCCCGGCGATGATCAGGAAGATGTTCGCATGGTCGAGGCGACGCAGAACGGCCTCACCGAGTGGTCCCCAGGTGCCGAGGTGGTAGACGGCGCTCGTACCGAACAGCAGCCAGGCGGAGACGGAGTACACGGTGCAGGCCAGGACGGCCGATGGTGTCTCGGCCAGGCAGATGAGGACGATACCGGCGGCCAGCGAAGCGGGGACCATTCCTGCGTGAAGCCAGCCTCGCAGCTTCGGCTTGATCGGCTCGACCATATCGGCCGCCCGCTCGACCAGGTCGGCAACCGGATGGTGGCGCTCGTGTCCGCCAACCGCCGCTGTGGAGGAAGCACCGCCGGATTCGACTTCGTCTCGGGACACTGCTTCCCATCCTGATTCGGACTGCTGGGCATCGCTCGCAACCATGCGGTCATGCTAGGAGCTTGCCCGCAGCCTTCCCGGAGGGCTGCCGCGGACTATCGGCCCGGCGTCGCCGGACGTGCCTGGTCAGCCGCCTCATGGTTCCGGCCGGGGAGGCGTGTCGGCAAATGGAGCCGGGGAAGCCGTGTATTTCGGTGGGCCACGGGAACGATCAGAGCTTCCGAACGGGCCTCTCCGCTCTCCTACGTTCAAGGACCGCCGATGCTTCCCGAGTTCCACTCCCACGCATCCGCCCCCCTTTCCCATCAGCTGGTACAGCGGCTGGGGTTGGACCCGCGCCTCGAAGCCGGCCGAATCGACGTGGAGCGTGTCGCGGACATCGCCGTCGTGGCATCGGCCCACTCCGACGGATACGCGGCCACCGCACACCTCCTCGGACTGCTCGCCGCCCTCCCCGCTCCGACCGCGGCCGGAGAGAGCTTCTGGTCGGACCTCTGGAGGTCCTCGGGTTCTCTCTATCTGCTGCCGTCCAACATCAAGGCATGTGTGCTGAGTTCACTCGCCGGTGAAGGTACCGGCCTGGCCGGGCAGATCCTCTCGGCTGTCGACGAGATGACCCCGTCCCAGCGTGTCGCGGCAGGCGAGGTCATCGGTCAGGCACTCGCCGAATCCGACCGCCTGCCCGACCTGAAAACGCAGGTCATCGGGGAGCTGTGGCTCCGCGACCTCGAACTCACCGCCTGGCGCGTCCTGCACGCGGACCACAAGCCAGCCGATCCGGCCGAGCGGAAAGCCTTCTTCGACGCATGGACGAGTGTCTGATCGCCTCTTGCTCACCGACACGGCACAGCCGCAGAGGAGCCGAGGACGAGCCCTTTGTGCTTCCTGGCGGCTGCCACCGGTGGCAGCCGCCAGGAAAGGGAGGCCGACGCCACCGCTTGCCCCGGCGCCGTCCGCGCCGGCCAGAGCCGCTGACTGATCCCGCACCCACGACAGCCACGACTGCGGGCCGACGGGACGCCACTGCGTGTCCACAGGTGGACTGGGAAGTGGGGGCGAACAGGTGCCAGGCCGCCGTCAGAACCGCTGAACTGTAAGTGCCTCCAGCAGGGTCGGACCAGGCCGGGGTGGCGCTTCTTGTTGTCTTGGCCAGTCCGAAGCGAGGGCACCCGACAGCGCCGCCAGAGCCGAGTGAATTGACGACGAACCGGCCGCCACGCCCGCCGCAGCGGGTTCGCGAGTTCACCTGCCCGGCGGTACACCTCCGTGTGCGCCGGTTGGATCTATTTGGGCAGGTGTGCGGCGCTGCCTCTTATGAGTTAACCGAGCTCTGCCCATTCGGGGGCAATGTCGGATGATCGACAATGTGAGTCCGATTATTTTCGGCACAATTTCAGCTGCGCAATGCGCTTATATTAATCCCCCCTCCACCCCTTACTCATTGCTGGTGCGCGAAATTTCCTGCGTAATATGCGGCAGCGACACACCAGGGCATCCCGGGCAAACGGTAGGGCCCGGTACGCCACGGCCCCCACAGGAAATGGCCTCTTGATGAAGCTGAAAACCCAGGCGGCTCGGCGCCGCACTCTGTCCGGCTGGCTGTCCTCGGCCGTCGCCGTCACGGTTGCCGCCGTAATGGTCGCCGGATTGCCGACGCAGGCAATGGCCATCGCGACACCCGTACCGCTGGGCACCACCGCCAGCTACTCCGTCCTGGCAGGTCAGGGAGTCACGAACACAGGACCCTCGGTGCTCGGCCACGACCTCGGAACACACCCGAATGCGGCGATCACCGGGTTCCCGCCAGGACTGGTGCTCGGCGCAGTGCACGCTGCGGACGCTGCGGCTGCTCAGGCCAAGAGCGATCTGATCGTGGCGTACAACCAAGCGGCCGGCCAATTGGGCGGCCAGGCACCTGACTTCGCGCTTGCGGCAGGCATCGGCGGAGGTCAGGAGCTGCTTCCCGGCGTGCACAGGGCCACGTCCGGTGTCGGACTCACCGGCGACCTGGTCCTGAATGCCGGAGGAAACCCGAACTCCGTCTGGGTGTTCCAGATTCCCGAAGCCCTGACCACTGCATCCAGCAGCCGGATCCTCCTGACGAACGGCGCTTCGCCGTGCAACGTGTTCTGGCAGATCGGGAGTTCGGCGACCCTCGGCACCACCTCCACCTTCGTCGGCACCATCATGGCTCTGACCTCCATCTTCGTGAATCAGGGGGCCAACATCGAGGGCCGGGCGCTGGCTCGTGAAGGCGAGGTGACGCTCAACAACAACAGGATCTTCCTCGGCGGCTGCGCCACCGGCGGAACGACTACCGGCACCACCACCGGCACCACGACAGGAACGACCACCGGAACGACCAACGGAACGACCACCGGCACGACCACCGGAACGACGGCGGGAACGCCGACCGCCGGAACGACGACCGGCACGACGGCGGGAACGCCGACCGCCGGAACGACGACCGGCACGACGGCGGGAACGCCGACCGCCGGAACGACGACCGGTACGACGGTGGGTCTGATCGGTGGTGGTCTCCTGGGCGGACCGATCGTCGACCTCGTGTCGGGCGGCACCTCGGGGAACATCGCCGGCAACACCTCCGGGAACACTTCGGGTAACACGGCCGGCAACAGCACCGGTGGCAACACGACGGGCGGCAACACGACCGGCGGAACGATCACCGGGGGCAACGTCACCGGCGGGCACGGCGGTCAGCCCGGCGGACCGGATCACGGCGGACTGGGCCATGACGGTCCGGGCCATGACGGTGCGGACCACGGCGGCCTGGAGCACCACGGGCCGGAGCACGGCGGACCGGACAACGGGCAGGACGAGGGACCCGGTAAGCCGGGCCACGACCACGGCCACGACGGAAAGCCCGGCGACCACTACGGCTACGGCAACAAGCCCGCGGCCCACAGGGGCTAGGCAGCAGGCTGCACGAAGCCCGTTCATCGAACGACGGCGCGTGGCGGAATCCTCATCGAATCCGCCGCGCGCCGTCGGTGAGAGTCGCAAAGACCTCAGGCGAACAGCAGACATGAGAAAGACCGGGTGGGCGGTGTCGAGCGGAATTGAATCTGCGGACGTGAAGGAACTCCATCAGTCCGATTCCGATACGGTCCCCCCGCAGCGTCATGACGAAGCGGTCAGACCGGACAAGCCACCCATGGGCGTTCGTACACTGAAGGCAGGGCTGCACACCGCCGTAGCCCTCTGCCTGGTGACGGCTCTGGTCCACGTCGTCCTGGTGTTCCTTCATGTGGCCCCCTCCAACCCCGTATCGAAGCGGTACAGCTCGCAGGTCAACGGATGGGTGTTCCCGCTCTTCGAACAGAACTGGCGGCTCTTCGCCCCGGACCCCGACTCCTTCAACCGAAAGATCCTTGCGAGAACCGCATACACCGACTCCAAAGGATCGGTGCAGGTGACCCCCTGGTTCGACCTGGCTGCCGTGGACCATTCCGCAGTCGACCACAATGTATTTCCCAGCCACACGTCCCAGAACCTTTTGCGCCGCGCCTGGACCTCCTACGTCGAGACACACGGAGGAAGCGACACGGCACGCTCGGAACGGGCCGTGATGTTGCAGACGTACCTGCGCAACATCGCCGCGGACCGCCTCGCCGCCCACAACGACGGCGGCGCTTTCGACTTCATTCAGCTCCGGGTCGTCACACTGCCCGTCGCCGCGCCCGGCACACCGGCCGGCCACCGCCCGCCGGCACCCACCGAGGACCGGCTCCTGCCCTGGTGGAAGGTGACCTCCCATGGGAAATGAACAGATTCCCCAGCTCCCCTCCACGGCAGCCACGCCGCACGGACCCGCGGCCCAGGAGACCTCGTTGGCCGGCACGGCCCACCGCTGGCTCCTCGACCGGATCGGCGATCTGTGGGCGCTTCTCACCGACCGGCCGATCTCCCTGTACGCAGCGTCGGTTCTGCGCATCGGCTACGGGCTGCTCTACCTGGTATTCCTGCTGCGCGAGTTCCCGCACCGTGACGAGATCTGGGGCCCCGGCTCCCCCTGGACACCCGCGCTGGCACAACAGCTCTTCGACCAGACGGGCTGGAACAGCATCCTGCTCCTGTCGGACAGCCGCGCCTACTTCGAGCTCTGCTACGTGACGGCCCTCATCACGTCCGCGCTGTTCATGCTGGGCTGGTGGACCCGCGCCATGTCCGTTCTCTTCGCCGTCGTGGTGACCTCCTTCCATGCCAGGTCGATCTTCATGACGGACGGGGGTGACAACCTGATCCTGCTGATGGCCCTCTACCTCGTCCTCACCGCGTGCGGTCGGCGCTGGTCGCTGGACGCACGCCGAGAGCGGCTCAAGACAGCCCGCGCGGGCCACGCGCCGGCACCCGTGGGGAGCCTGTACGCCCAACAACTCCGGTCCGCGCGCACCACCTTGACCACGGTGGTGCACAACTGCGGCATCCTCGTCATCGCGGCACAGGTGTGCTTCCTCTACGGATCAGCCGGCCTCTACAAGATCCAAGGCCCCACATGGGGCGGCGGCACCGCTCTCCACTACGCCCTGAACCTCGAACTCTTCCAGCCTTGGCCCGCACTCTCCCACCTCGTGGACGAGTACCCGATGGTGATCGCGATCGCCGGCTACGTGACGGTGCTCCTGCAGGTCGCCTTCCCGTTCGTACTCTTCGGCAGGCTCAAGTACCCCGTTCTGACCGTGCTGCTGGGCATGCACATCGGCATCGCAGTGCTCCTGGGGCTGCCCCTCTTCTCCGGCGCGATGATCGTTGCGGACGCGGTGTTCCTTCCCGACCGCTTCTACGCCTTCCTGCCGCACCTGTGGCGACGCGCAGCACGGCGCACAGGGATGCGGCGGCCGGCACCCGGCCGAGCGGCGGGATCCGGCACCGTACCTCCACAGGCCAGGGCCCGCGTACCCGGCACCAAGCACCGAGCCGTTCCTGCACCGAAGGACACCACGATGGCCGCCGGGCTCGCGTCCGAGCAGAGCTGAGCAGCCACTCAGACCACACATGAAACGCGCTCCCGACAGCAGAAGCGGGTGGGAATCGAGCCCATCATCGGCACCGACCGGCCGGCCCGCATCCCGGCACCGCCCATCGGGGGCGGTCGTCACCCACCTGCCTCGCTTCGCAGGGGAAATGATGCGGACCGTAACGGTGCATGTCAGCGTCGTTCGAGAGGAATCCGCACCCCACGCAACAAGAGGAGTCACCGTCATGGGCGGTACGCAGGACAAGCCCAAGGAACCGGGCAAGGGCAGCGAGGCGCAGGAGCACCATCGCTCCGGAGACCCCGCTCACCCCCAGCCGGGCAAGTCATCCCGCGAGCAGGGCCGGAAGCAGAGCCAGAAGGAGACCTCGCGCCGCCGCGAGGACGACCTGCTGCGCGAAGAGGACCTGCACGACGAGCACCTCTGACCACAACCCCACTCGCACACTTCCAGGGCCCGGCCGCCGGTCCGCAGTCACCCGGCCGGGCCCTGTCGCACGGGGCTCAACGGCTCGACAGGGTCAGCTCGCGGGCCTCCGGCGACGATTGCGGGCCGGCGTACACCTTGATGACTTCCTCTACGAAACTCCGGGTACCGCCCGGGCTCAGCGCCCGGGCCTGCAAGTGCGCATACATGTCGCTGTAGCGTCGCACGTCGGATCGTTTTTCCAGATAGAGGTCGCTGGTGAACCTCTCCAGATACACCACGCTCCCATCGATGGTCTCGGCGAAGTCGAGCAGCGTGAACTGTCCCGAGACACCCGGGTGCGCACCCACATCATGGGGGAGAACCTGCACGGTGATGTGTGGCTGGGCGCTGAGGTGGGTCAGATGCTCCAGTTGTTCGCGCATGACCTCGCGGCTGCCCACCACGCGCCACAGCGCCGATGCGTCCAGCACGACCCATAGGCGCAGCGGGTTGCGCGGGGTGCGCAGTCGGTCCTGGCGCCGCATCCGTACCTCGAGGCGTGTGGCGGCCTGTTCGCCAGTGGCGTGAGGGATCGTTCCTGCGATGACCGCCCGTGCGTAGGCGGAGGTCTGCAGCAGGCCGGGCAGCCGACGTAGCTCCGACCCCAGTCGGCGCCTGCTGACGGTGGGATTGACTCCCACGGCCAGGGCTGCCGGATCCGCCTTGGCTCCACGTCGTGCACGGTGATTCGCGCCGGCCGCTGAGCGAACCGGACTTCGTTTTGCATCCCGCCCGGCTGACCATATTTCTCGGTTGCAATAAATAAATGACGGGCATCACCCGGCAGAAGCGCGGTGTTCAGTGCGTCTCGGTGCGCCTTCAGCTGGATGTCGCTGCCGGTCCAGGACCCGTGTCTGTTGCGTCGGGTGTGGTGGCGATGAGGATCTGAGCGGCCTGGGTCATGTTGTCGGCGCGGACGGCGCGGGCCATCGCTTCGCGGGCGGCGTCGGCGGTGGTGTCCGGGGGGACCACCAGCAGGGCGAAGTGGTCGTTGTGGCCGCGGGTGATGAGGACGGTGTCGTCGCCGACCGGGTCGGAGTCCAAGTGCACGATCTGGTCGTCGATGACCAGGCGGGTGGGGAGGGCGTTCCAGGCGGATGCGTCCACGCCGACCCGGGTGATGGGCCCGAGGTGCTCGGTCAACACGCTGATCAGCGCGGGCAGCTCCGTCTCGATGTCGCGCGTGCGCGGCCACCACGCACCGTCCAGGAGCCCCTCCCGGGACCTCGTGGACTCCAGCCGCAGCAGCGCCGTGCCCGGTTTGATCGCATGGTGGACCGCATTCGGCAGGAGCAGCGGGGGTGCGCGGGGGGTGTCGGAGTCAGTCATGCGGGTCCGCCCGTCTACGGAGTGCGGCCGTGCCTCAAGCAGGTCGACACCGGTGCCGACCTGCGCCGTACGCGGGCCCGCCGTCGTCTTCACGGTACTCCCGCCGTCCGCACCACCGCTCTCCACAGCGCCTCCGCCGGAAAATGCCTGGTCAAAGCGGCCATAACCCATCGATCAGGTGTACATTAAAAGGGCCGGAAGTACTTCGCGCACCGGCTTTCACGCAGGTGTCATTTCCGGCGATCGCCTAAAATCCGGACTGCCGACGGGCAGTTCGGGGGCAGGTCCGCATCATGACCACCACCCTCGACCGGACCGCGCCCCGGGACCTCGCCGCAGCGCTTCCGGCACGCTTGTCCCTCACCCCGAGAACCACACTCGCCGGCCGGCTGGACGGGGCCTGGTGGCCCCACTCCCGCGATCTCGAAGCGGAGCTCCCGCCACTCGCCGCCGCCCTGGAGGAACCCTGGGGACGCGTCACCCGCGTCACCGTGAACCCCACCCGCTGGCCCGTCGTACCGCACACCGTGCCCGTGGACGGACGCGTGCTGCACGTGGGCTGGTTCACCGAACAGGACCCCGACAAGCTCATCCTGCTCTCCTACACCGTGGGGCGCTGGGACCTCCTCGTCATCCCGCCGGAGACCGAGCCCGCCGCCGCGGCCCGCCTGATGGCCGCCGCCGCGATCCCGGGCAGCGTCCTTACCGCAGGCGTCCTGATGACCAACGACGCCGCCATTGGACGCGGCCTCCGCGACGCCCAGCGCCAGGAAGCCGGCTGGGAGAGCGAAGGCGGGGCCTGCATGTCCCCCTTCGGGAGCCCGATGGACCGGATCCACCTGCTCAATGCCCGGCACGACGCCCGGATCGGGGCCTACCGCTTCAGCGACCCCCTGCCGCTACCTCCCGGCCTGCCGGACGACCTTCCTCCGACCGGGGGCAGCGGGCGGGGCGCCACGGCGCCCCCACCCGCCGGCTTCCCGCCCACTCCGAAAGGGAACACGCCTACGTGAAGTACATCGAGACCCAGACACTGCCGTCGCTCGGGCACGCCGAGGTCCGGATCATCGCGCACACGCCCGAAGCCGCCCGCGCGGTCGCGGAGGCGCTCCGCGGCTGTTTCGCAGGCGCGGAACAGCGCAGCTACCCCGCCCTCGACGGCAACACCCGCCTCCACCTCACCGTGGACACGGCGACACCCGCCGGCCCCGCCCGCTCGTGGCTGGCCGCCAGCAGGACTCCCATCGGCACGGGCGCACACTCCGACGAGACCTGAGAGCCCCGAAACACACTCCCGCACACGAGAGGACGCGGTCATGGCCACACTGCGCGAACGCAAGACCTACCGCGACCAGGTGCTCCGGGTCCTGTACGAAGCCGTCGAAGGCAACCGCCTCCTCGGCATCACCGGAGCGCAGCTGCGGCGCGACCTCCACGTACCGGAACAGGACCTCGCCGCCGCCTGCACCTACCTGGCCGGCGAAGGGCTGATCACCGTCGACTGGGACCCCGGCAACACCCCGGCGATGGTTACCCTCACCCACCAGGGGATCCGACACATGGAATCCGAGGAGGAGGAGCACGGCTGAATGCCCTTGCACACGTGAAGGGCCCGGCACGTGGGTACCCAGTGGTCGAGTTCCACGTCACCGGTTCCGCCGGCGCGGGTTCGATTTCCGTCATCCGCTCTTTGGAGAAGGCCCAGGTCGCAGACCTGGGCCTTCTTCGTTGCCTAAGGGCTGTCCCTGCCGTGCCCTCCGCGTGCCCCAACTCCCGTGAATGCCCTGGCCGGAGGCCGATGGGCGCACCCCGTGCACCTCGCGGGCGCCAAACCGTCTCGCCTGAGGGGTCACCCGCCCGCGCTTCTCGAAGAAGACCAGGCCGGGGCGGGCGCCGAAGCCGCAGTGTGCAGGGCGGTGGCACCGGTATCGCCGTCGGGCTGGACCGCGTGCACCGTGCGGACCCCACCGGCGAACAGCCGGTGCTCCAGGGCGGTGATCAGGTCGCTGCCCAGCCCCCGGTGGCGCCAGGCAGGCGCCATGCTGAAGCGCAGGATCCACGCCCGGTCGCCCTCCACCCTGCTCACTACGGCGCCGACCACCACCTCGTCCGCCGTGGCCACCACCGCCGGGTGGAGGGCCTGGGGGGCCGCCACGGCGTCCGAGAGCGGAAAGAGGGGTGACTCCTCGGCCGTGCCGCTCTCCGCATCGACGCGGATCACCGCTTCGAGATCGTCCTGGGTGTAGTCCCTGACGCGCCAACCCGTCATGAGCAGCTCCGCGTGTTCGGCCGTACTCCCATCATCGGCCGCCGTGAGCCGGGGCGCGCGCGGCTGTCGTGAAGATCCGGACAGGTGGTGGCGGAGCACCGCGATCGCCGACTCCGGGCTCCGCCGGCCCACGAGGATGCTCGTTCCCGTCGTCGCCGCCATCGCGAGCAGGCTGATCGCCTCCGTGCGCGCGTCGCGTCCGGGTCGGCCAGGCCGGCCTCCTGCGCCTGTTCGAGGACCGGGCCACCCCCTAGGATCGCGGGCATGGCGCTGCTCATGAGTGACGTGGACCGGTTCGAGGCGGCCAGGCCCCGGCTGGAGGCCATTGCCTACCGGCTGCTCGGCTCGGCGGGCGAGGCGGAGGACGCCGTGCAGGAGACGTTCCTGCGCTGGCAGGCGGCCGACGTCCCGCGGATCGAGGTGCCCGAGGCCTGGTTGACGAAGGTCCTCACCAACTACTGCCTCAACCAGCTCA
This sequence comes from Streptomyces virginiae, assembly GCF_040638905.1. Classification (GTDB taxonomy): domain Bacteria; phylum Actinomycetota; class Actinomycetes; order Streptomycetales; family Streptomycetaceae; genus Streptomyces; species Streptomyces virginiae_B. Next base: position 14,410 of record NZ_JBEZYV010000032.1, read on the forward strand.
CTTCGGCACGCGCGCGGCGCGAGACGTACGTGGGGCGCTGGCTCCCCGAGCCGTTGCTCGACGGCGACCCGATGCTCGGCCCCGCCGACACCGCCGCGCAGCGCGAGTCGGTCTCGTACGCCGTCCTCGTCCTGCTGGAGCGCCTGTCGCCCAACGAGCGTGCGGTGTACGTGCTGCGGGAGGCCTTCGACTACCCGCACCGGGAGATCGCCGAGATCCTGGACCTCAGCGAAGCCGCCAGCCAGCAGATCTACCACCGGGCCAAGAAGCACGTCGCGGACGGCAAGGTGCGCACCGAGATAGACGCGGCCGCCGCCCGGCGCATCGTCGAGGAGTTCCTGGCCGCGGCGACCAGCGGCCGTACCGAACCCCTCCTCCGGCTGCTCACGCAGGACGCCGTCTCGGTCGGCGACGGCGGCGGCAAGGTTCCGGCCCGCGCGAAGGCGTTCGAGGGAGCGGTCGCGGTCGCCACGTTCCTGCGCGGCCTGTTCAAGCCCGGCAAGGCCAAGCGGGCCATCGTCGGCGGCACGCCCGAGATATACGCCACGACCGCCAACGGCGGGCCCGCCGTCGTCGCCGTCGTCGACGGCCGGCTCGTCGGGATCACCTGCCTGGACGTCACCGCCGACGGCATCGTGGCGGTCCGCAGCCAGGTCAACCCCGACAAGCTCGTCCGCGCGACGCAGCGGTGGGCCGCCTCGGACCACGCGGAGGGGCCGCTCCACACCCTCTGAGGCCACGTGACGCAGGTCACATCCGAATGCTGTCAGGAAATGCGGGGCTGCCCGGTTCAAGAGGCGAAACCACGCCGGACAACGGCTGACCCCGCCCAGACAGGAGCACGGACATGCAGCACCGCATCGTCGTCCTCGGAGCCGGCTACACCGGTGCCGTCGCCGCCGGCCGTCTCGCCAAGCGGCTGCGCCGCGAGGACGTCACCATCACCCTCGTCAACCCCGAGCCCGACTTCGTCGAGCGTGTCCGGCTGCACCAGCTCGCGGCCGGCCAGGACCTCAAGCCCCGGCCGTTCGCCGGGATGTTCGCGGGCACGGGGGTGGCGGTGAAGCTCGCCGAGGTCACCGCCGTGGACGTGGACCGCAAGACGGTGTCGGTCACCGCCGCGGACGCCGCCGGGCCGGAGGAACTGGAGTACGACACCCTGGTCTACGCCCTCGGCAGCGGCTGGAACGACGGAGGCGTCCCCGGCACCGCCGAACACGCCCACGAGATCTCCAGCCGCCCCGGCGCCCTCCGCCTGCGCGACCGCCTCGCCGCCCTGGACGGCGGCCGGCCCGTGCTCGTCGTCGGCGGCGGCCTGACCGGACTGGAGGCCGCGACCGAGATCGCCGAGGCCCGCCCCGACCTCGACGTCTGCCTGGCCGCCCGCGGAGGCCTCGGCGACTGGCTCTCGGAGAAGGGCCGCGCCCACCTCCGTAGGACGGTGGACAGGCTCGGCATCACGGTCCACGAACACACGGCGGTCGACGCCGTGCAGGCCGACCGCGTCACGACCGCCGACGGCCGGACCCTGCCCGCCGACGTCACCGTCTGGACCACCGGATTCGCCGTCCACCCCATCGCCCTGGCCACCGCCCTCGACGTCACCGACCACGGCCGGATCCTGGTCGACGCCACGATGCGCTCGGTCTCCCACCCGGACGTGTACGCCGTGGGCGACGCGGCGATGGCGATCGGCCCCGGCGACAAGCCGCTGCGCATGTCCTGCGCCTCGGGCGTCCCGATGGCCTGGCAGGCCGCCGACGCCATAGCCGCCCGGCTCGCCGGCGCCAAGGTCCCCCAGGTCCCGATCCGCTACTTCCAGCAGTGCATCTCCCTCGGCCGCAAGGAGGGCCTGATCCAGTTCGTCACCGCCGACGACCGGGCGGTCGAGAAGGCCCTGACGGGCCGCACGGCCGCCTTCTACAAGGAGCTGATCTGCAAGGGCGCGGCCTGGGGCGTGGCCAACCCGACCATGGGCATGCCGACCCGACGCCGCCGTGTCGCACGCCAGGAGACCCGCAGCCGCGCTCGGGCCCGGGCAGCGGCCTGAACCGGCGGGCGGCCCGGCGGGGCGACCCGGCCGGCGACCGCGGGCCCCCGGGCGCCTCCCTCGCGGGCCGCCGCCGATACGTTCCGCCGGGCGGGGTGCCGGTCGCCGTGTCGGCGTGGGCGCGGGCGGCGGCGCCAGGAGGATGTGGCCGACGTTTCCCGGGAGCTCCCGCGAGTACCGTGGGAGGGGCATCCGGGGCCGCACCGGCGGATGGGGATGACAGGCGTGTCGACATCGAGTCACGAAACATTCGGCGCACCCTGCTGGGTAAGCCTCATGGCGCGCGACGTCGGCGCGGCGCAGGCCTTCTACAGCGCGGTCCTCGGCTGGCGCTTCGGGAACGACCGCCTCGGCGGAGGATTCGCCGTCGGCTTCAGCGACGGGATCCCGGTGGCCGGCCTCGGTTCCATGCCCACCGGCGTCACGGTCCCGGTCGCCTGGACCCCGTACTTCGCCGTGGACGACGCCGACGTGACGGCCTCACGCATCCTGGAACGCAGCGGGACCGTCGCCGTCGGCCCCCTCGCCTTCGGTACGGGACGGGCGGCGCTCGCCTCCGACCTCGACGGCGCGGTCTTCGGGATCTGGCAGGGCGACGCCATCCCCGACTGGGGTATGGGCGGCGAGGCCGCGCCGGCCTGGCTCGAACTGCGCACCAGGAACGCCTTCGACGCCGCCATCTTCTACGGCGAGGTCCTGGAATGGGCCTGTTCCCAGGCGGGCTGCTGCGAGGTTTCCTACGTCGAGGAGGAGAACCGCATCCTGCTGCGCCACGGCGGCCGTACGGTGGCCCGCCTGCACGGCGGGACGCTCGCGCAGTCTCCCGACCCGGAGCTGCGGCCGCGCTGGCAGGTCCACTTCCGGGTGCCCGACCTCGAAACGGCGGTGAAGGCCGCGACCGGCCTGGGCGGCAGCGCCGTCTCCGTGGCGGACTCCGGTCCGGGCCCGCACGAGGTCACCCTGCGCGATCCCGAAGGCGCGCTGTTCGGCATCGTCGGGCCGGACGATTCCGTTCCCTTCTGATCCTTCTGCCTCCTGATCCTTCTGCCTCCTGATCCTTCTGCCTTTGCTCCTCCGCCCCCTCACCCTCTCCCTCGGCAGAGGCGCAGATCGGCCCCAGGGCCCATGCCGGCGCGCAGTCCGGCGTCGACACTGGTCAGCGCCGTGCCCATCAGCTCTCCGCATGGTCACGTCCGCCTCCGCCCGGTCGCGGAACCGGTCGGCGTCGGCCTCGTCGGCCTGGGCGCGTACGCGACGGTCGGCCACCTCCGGTACTGCCGCACCACCCTTGCCGTCCCGCAAGGCGGCGAAGGTCGCCCCGGTCGAGGCGATGCGCTCCAGGACGCCTCGGCCCGGAACCTCCAGGCGCGATGCTCGCCTGCGGTGTCCTCGTCGTCGCCCTAACCGTGCCGGCGCCGCCGCTCGCCGCCCCGGTGATCCGGCCGGCGGGCGGCTGACCGGCCGCTTCGGCGCCGTCGGGCACCTCGCCCGGGAGAACGCGCTGCGCGACCCCGCGGGCGGCGGCGCTGAGCCCGCTGCCCGCCGTCGCCGAGGCCTGAGGGCCCGGGCCGAGGCCTGACGGCCGGGGCGGCCGGGCGGCCGGGGCGGCTGAGAGGGCTGCGGCGGCTGAGGCCGCGTCACCTGTAGGGCCCAGCTGAACAGGCGCGTCCGGCGACGCCCTGGGTCCAATGGCAGGGCGCGGCTGTCCGCCGCGCCCTGCCGTGCCCAGTCGTCCCCGGGAGTGCCATGAGCGAGCCGTCCCCGTCACCCGGCGGCCCGCCCGGCGCGGCGCCGCCCGCCCGACCGACCGCCGCCGCCCAGGGCGGCGGATCCCGGGGCGGGCGGATCGCGAAGAGCGCCGTGTCGGCGGTGCTGATCACGCTGACGTGCATCCTCGTACCGATCTCCCTGCTCACCGTCTGGGTGCACGACATCGTGCTGGACACCGACCGGTACGTCTCGACGGTCGAACCGCTCGCCTCGAACCCGGCGATCGAGGAGGCCGCCGTGAACCGCATCACGAAGGCGGCCGACGTACACGTGGACGGCTCCCGGGTCACGGCCGACCTGGCGCAGTGGCTGGAGTCGCAGGGGCTGCCGCCGCGCGTGGGCAACGCGGTCAAGGCGCTGGGTCCGCAGCTGGACTCGGCCGCCGACCAGGTCGTCTCCAAGGTGGCGACCCGGTTCGTGGAGAGCGACCGGTTCGAGAAGGTGTGGACGGTGGCCAACCGCGCCGCCCACAACGCCGTGGTGCACGCGCTCACCGGCAAGGGCCGCGGTGCGGTCGGCGTCGACGGAGGCACCGTCACCCTCGACGTCGGGGAGGCGGTCGACAAGGTCAAGGAGGAGCTCGTTTCCGCCGGGGTCTCCCCGGCGGAGAAGATCCCCGAGGTCGACAAGCAGATGGTGCTCTTCCAGAACGACAAGCTGGGGCAGATCAGGGGCGCGGTGCGGCTGCTCGACGTCCTCGGCAACTGGCTGCCCGTGCTCACGGTCCTCCTCGGCGCGGCCGGCGTGCTGCTGGCCCGGCGCCGGCGCCGGGCCCTGGTGACCACCGCCCTGTGCGCGGCGTTCGCCTGCCTGCTGGTCGCCATCGCCCTGGTCGTGGGCCGCCGTTACTACCTCGACCACCTGCCCGCGGAGGTCCAGTCCCCGGCCGCGGCGGCGGCCGTCTTCGACACGCTGGTGCGGTTCCTGCGGGTCAGCCTGCGAACCGCGATGGTCCTCGGGATCGTCGTGGCGCTCGGCGCCTACCTGTCCGGTGCCGGCCGGCTGCCGCGCGGTGTGCGCGGCCGGGCCGACCGTACGGCCGACTCCGCGGCCCGCTGGGGCGCCGGACACGGGGTGCACACCGGCGGCGCGGGCCGGTGGGTGGAGGCTCACCGGCACGCGCTGACCGTGGGCGTGCTGCTCGTCATCGCGCTCGTGTTCGCGCTGTGGAACCACCCGACCGTGCTGACGGTCCTGCTGCTGGTGCTGATCCTGCTCGTGGTGCTCGCCGTACTGGCCCTGCTCGCGGCCGGCGGGCGCGTCGCCGGCGCAGCGGGCGCCGCCGGCGGCCCGGCCGATCGTCCGGCCCCGCGCAGCCCGGACCGCGAATGAGCCCTGGCCTGGCCCGGTCATTCCGCCTGGCTTCCGACAGTCGTCCAGGCCCGACTCCGATCATGCACGGATTCCACCGACGGGGAAAAGCCGATGGTGCTTGACCTGATCGCCATCGGGCTGATCATCACGCTCTATCCGCTGCCCGTCATGGCCTTCGTGCTGGTGGTGTCCGCACCCGGCGGTCTGTGGAAGGGGCTCGCCTTCATCCTCGCCTGGCTCGGCTGCCTCGTCGCCGTGATCGCCGTCGTCCTGCTCCTCACCGGGGGTCAGCCCCCGCCGCCGCGCTCCCCGCCGTCCACCGCCGGCCTCGCGCTCCGGCTGGCCATCGGCATCGGGCTCGTCGCCTACGCCGAGTACCGGCGCCGGCGGCGTCCCCGGGCCGACGGCACGCCGGACGAAGGACTCGGGCTCGGCCCCGCCGCCGACGACGACGGGCACCCCCTCACCTCCCGCATGGACCAGGCGTCCGCATGGTCCGCCGCCGGACTCGCGGTGCTCCTCCAGCCGTGGGGCATGGTCGGTGCGGCCGCCGCCACCGTCCTCGAGGCGAACCTCTCCGACAGCGCCACGTACCTGGCCCTGTTCGGCTTCTGCGTCCTGGCCTCCTCCACCCTCCTGGCGATGGAGCTGTACATGGTGTTCGCCCCCGAGCGGGCGGCGCGGGCGCTGACGGGCATGCGGGCATGGCTCTCCGACCACAAGGACCCGGCGATCGTCTTCACCTGTCTCGTCCTCGGCCTGTGGCTGGTCGGCAGGAGCCTCTACGACCTCACGCACTGACGGGGGCGTCGTGCGGCAGCACTCCGGTCGCCGGATGCGGTCCGGGCCGTTCTCCTGAAGGCATGGAACGCAACGCAGCCCGTCGCCGCCGGCGCTTCCTGCTGGGCCACTGCCTGCGCGCCACGGCCGCTGCGGGCCTGCTCACGGCGCTGTACTACGTGGCGCCCCTGGAGGGCGGCTTCGGGATCCTGACGGTCCTGACGCTCGTGCTGGGGCTGCTGGCCTTCGGCCTGCTGACAGCCTGGCAGGTCTCCACCATCGCCCGTTCGGAGTATCCGCGGCTGTCCGCCCTCGAAGCGGTGGTGACCGCCGTACCGCTGTTCCTCATCGTCTTCTCGGCGACCTACTACATGCTCTCCGAGAGCGTGCCCGGCAGCTTCTCCGAGTCGCTGAACCGCACGGACGCCCTCTACTTCACGGTCACCGTGTTCGCGACCGTGGGCTTCGGCGACATCGTCCCCGTCACCGGGACCGGGCGCGTGCTGACCACCGTGCAGATGGTCGCCGACCTGGTCGTGGTGGGCGTCATCGCCAAGGCGCTCTTCGGCGCGATGAAGATCGCCATGCGCAGACGGAGCGGCGGGGGGCTCCCGTCCGCGGACGAGGACGACGCCCCCTGAGCGGCGAAGACCCCGCCCGGGGGGCCGGACGGGGTCTGCTGCGCGGAGCGGGGGGGGGAGGGGGGTGGGACCGGTCACCCGGTCAGCACGTGAGACCGGAGGAGGCGGCCGTCGTGGCCTGGTCCAGCTGCTGGATCTGGGGCTGGAGCTGGGTCAGCGCGTCCTTGCCGGTCGTGTCGCCCGGCAGGTCCTCGTACCCCTTCTTCAGGTTCTCGGCGGCGGACTGCACCGCGGAGCGCTCCGCGTCCTTCAGCTTGCTCGCGTTCTCCTTGACGTCCTCCCAGTCCTGCTGGACGGCGTCGTAGGCGTCCTTGATCTCGTCCTTGGTGGCGACGGCGGGGTTAAGGGCCTTCAGCTTGGCGTTGTCGGCCTTCAGTGCGTTCAGGTCGGTGCACAGGTCGGCCGAGGCCTCGGAGGCCTCCTCGGCGGGGGAGGAGCTGTCGTCGGAGCACGCGCCGAGACCGAACACCGCGCTCAGGCAGAGCACACCGATCACCGGGAAACGCTTCATGGAGGGGGCCTTCCTCGATCAGGGCAAACCGGGCGTACGGGACCATCCGGTACTACGACAAAATATGCATGACCGGACACATCCCGCATCCGCGCCGATCCGCCCCGCGACCGGCCCCCGGGCCGGGCACCCCGTTAGGCGGCGGGCTGGATGTTCTGGTTCAGGTGGAAGAGGTTGTCCGGGTCGTACGTCCGCTTGACCTCGGCCAGACGGTCGTAGTTGCCCTTGTAGTTGGCCCTGATCCGGCTCTGGTCGTCCTCGGCCATGAAGTTGATGTAGCCGCCCTCCTCCGAGTGCGGTGCGGTGGCCTCGTAGTAGTCGCGGACCCAGGCGATGTTCGCCTCGTTGTCCGCGGGGTCCGGCCACATGCCGGCGATGACGGTGGCGAAGGAGGCGTCGCGGTAGGCGAAGGCCGTCTCCTGCGGTCCCACGCGGTGGCAGGCGCCGTTGATCGGGTAGATGTGGACCGTCGAGTTGACGGCGGGCAGCTTCGGGCCGTGCACCAGGTGCGCCTCGATGGCGGAGTCGCTGAGCTCGGTCACGAAGTTGGCCTTCCAGTAGTGCTGGAGACCGGGCGGCACGAGCGCGTCGAAGGCGCTGTTGAGCGCCGGGTACGGCATGGGGCCGACGTGCTCCGCGACCACCGGGGCGAAGTCGTGGAAGGCCTGGAGGGCCTTCTCGCCTTCGTCGAGCGGCCCGGCCCAGCACGCCACGATCAGGGCGAACGGATCGCCGTGCCGGTCCGCCGGGATGAACGGGAGCGGCGGCGCCAGCTGGAAGGCCGGGAACCCGCCGAGCTGCTCCGGGGCGTCGGCGATGTAGTCGGCGAAGGACCGCAGCACGGTGGCCGCGTCGTCCAGCTCGAAGAGCATCGGGCCGCCGTAGATGTCCTTGACCGGGCTGAGCCGGTACTCGAACGAGGTCACCGCGCCGAAATTCCCGCCGCCGCCGCGAAGGGCCCAGAAGAGGTCGGGATTCTCCTCCTCGCTCGCAACGAGGAGCCGGCCGTCCGCCGTCACCACATCGGCCGAGATCAGGTTGTCGCAGCTCAGGCCCAGTCCGCGGCACAGGTAGCCGATGCCGCCGCCGAGGGTGAGCCCGCCGATGCCGGTGGTGGAGATGATCCCGCCGGTGGTGGCCAGCCCGTAGGCGTAGGTCGCTGCGTTGAGGTCGCCCCAGGTGGCGCCGCCCTCCGCGCGCGCCGTGCGGCGTGCGGCGTCGACCCGTACCCCGCGCATCGCCGACAGGTCGGCGACGACGCCGTCGTCGCAGGTGCCGAAGCCCGGCACGCTGTGGCCTCCGCCGCGGACCGCTAGGTCCAGAGCGTTCTCCCGCGCGAAGTCGACCGCGGCCATGACGTCACCGGCATTGGCACAGCGCACGACGACGGCCGGGCGCCGGTCGATCATGGCGTTGTTGACCGCGCGCGCCTCCTCGTAGACGGCGTCGCCGGGGACGACGACCGCCCCGCGTACCCGTTCCCGCAACTGGTCGATCGCGAGCTTGCCCATGACCATCCCTCCTCGTCCTTCGTACCCCGCTCTCACGCCGCGCCGAGACGCGTGCGCCGGGCGCTGCTCCTACGGCCCCAGATGGCTGAAGCCCACCTCGAAGTGCTCGACCGTGACGACCTGCTGGCCCTCCCGCCGTGCGGTCTCCTCGCGGATCCGGTTCGCGAGTTCCTCGCTGTCCCGCATGCTCCGCTCGTCCTCCCACAGGGTCAGCGACTTCGCCTCCCCGGTGGCCCGGTCGACCAGGTAGAAGACGCCCCGGAAGCCGGGCGCGTCCTGCACCTGCCGGACGATCTCCTCCGAATGCGCGCCCAGGTCTCCCTCCGCGGGGACGGGTGATCCCTGGTAGGTGCTCAGCCTCGCGAACATCAACGGCAGTCCTTCCTGACCGGGCCGCCGTCGGGGGACAGGCAGCTCCACGACCAGCGTGCTCCGGCAGGCCGCGCCGCGCATGCCGGAGCGGCGCGACAATGGTGGCGAGGTACGCGTCTGCCGGTGCCGTTGCGGAGAGGCGGGACGTCGAAGTGACGTACATAGCTGTGACCGCCCTGAGCCATGTCGGGCTGGTCCGCGAGCACAACGAGGACAGCCTCGTCATCGGGCCGTGGACCCTGTGCGGGACGGTGACCCAGAACCCCCAGACGCTGGTGTTCCCCTTCGGCAGACCGCTCGTCGTCGCGGTCGCCGACGGGCTCGGCGGGCAGCCGGCCGGGGAGGTGGCCAGTGAACTCGTGGTGCGCCAGCTGTCCGCGCTCGGCCCCTCCCTGGACTGCGCGGAGGCCGTCGCCGGCGCGCTGGACCTCTGCAACGACGCGGTGTACTCGGCCGCCGACGGCCGGCCGGACCTGACCGCCATGGGGACGACGGTCGCGGGCGCCCTCGTCCTGGCCGAGTCGCTGCTGGCCTTCAACGTCGGCGACAGCAAGGTCTTCCACGCGGCGCGCGACGGCCTGCACCAGGTGAGCGTGGACGACAGCCCGCCCCCGGCGCCCGGGCACCGCACCACCTCCGCCGTCACGCAGGTGCTCGGCGGCAGCCGCGGGCACAGCGCGATCACCCCGCACATCGAGACCTTCCCGCTGGCCGAGGGCGACCGCTACCTGGTGTGCAGCGACGGACTGACCGATCCGGTGCCGGACGGCGCGATCGAGGAGCTGCTGCGGGTGCACGACGACGGCAGGGCGGCGTTCGAGCTGTGGAGGGCCGCGATCGACGCGGGGGGTCCGGACAACATCACGCTCGCGCTGCTCCGCATCGGCGCCTGAGGGGCCGAGGGCGTTCATAAGATTAAAGGAACAGATATCCGATACCGCGACGCGGCAATACCGAAACGGAAAGACTTTCCGGCCGAGACGTTTCCCCTGTGCTACGGTGACGCCAGTTGCGGTTGTGGTCCCCAAAAAGCTTACAAGTGCTCTCACCCGATTTTCCGGTGGGTGCACTTTTCATTTCCGGTTCAGATTTCCGGTCGGGGCAATCATCTCGTCGACGCCGGGTCCGCACAGTGCGGCCCGGGCACTGCCCCAAAGGAGAACGCGCATGGCATCCGGCACCGTGAAGTGGTTCAACGCGGAAAAGGGTTTCGGCTTCATCGAGCAGGAGGGCGGCGGCGCGGACGTCTTCGCCCACTACTCGAACATCGCCACGTCCGGCTTCCGTGAGCTCCAGGAAGGCCAGAAGGTCACCTTCGACGTCACGCAGGGCCAGAAGGGCCCGCAGGCCGAGAACATCGTTCCCGCCTGAAGCTGACGCCTCCGTCGACGCCGGCCCGGGTGCCGGCGTCGACGCGAAAGCGAACGTGCCCGCGGCCAGCACCCCTGCGTGCGGGCCGCGGGCCCGTTTCCCCGCACGTCGGGAATCGGCCGCCGCCGCGCCGGAAGCACCGCCCGGGGCCGGGCCGACTTGCTAGAGTGCCTGCCCATGTCGATCCCTGACGACCTGCTTCGCGACCTCGCCACCATGGTCGAGTCCGAACAGACCAATCAGATGTCCCTGACGGTCGTCGTGAACGGCGCCGTCATCACCGGCCGCCTCGCCCCCGAACGCGTCTGGCGCCAGCGGGTGGCGGAGGTCCTGCGGGACTCCGAGCAGCTCGGCCCGTTCGCCGAAGTGTTCAGCGCCCCCGAAGGCACGGCCGGACAGCCCGGCGGCCCGCCCTCGCACCTGCACTTCCACGTGGCGCGCATCCTCCAGGGCCCGGTGGGCATCCCCGAGACCGGCGGGATGTACCGGATCGCCCTCGACAACGTCAGCGCCTGGACCGTCGGGGACTTCAGCTACTCCGACAAGTAGCCGCCACCCCTGCCCGCACACCGCGGACGGCCCCCGCGCACCCGCGCGGAGGCCGTCCCGGATCAGCCGGCTACTTGCAGGGCGGCACCAGGCGCACGCGGTCGATGATCGCTACACCGTCCTGCTTCAGGATGGCCGTGACCTCGCCGCAGACGTCGTTGACGCGCACCGGGCCCGCGTACTGGCTGAAGGTGCCCTCGTCCGTGCTGCAGACCCGCGGCGTGCCCACGGGACGCGGCTTGGTCTCGCACAGCTTCAGCTTCATGTACTTGGCGGAGCCCAGGTTGTTGTCGAAGACGGCACAGGACGCCGAGGAGCCCTTGCGGTACAGGAAGAGCGTGCCGAAGCGCCGGGAGTCCGGGAGCTGCTCGGCGAAGGTCAGCTCGTAGCCTGCCCCGCACAGATTCGCCGTGGCGGCGGCCGCCGCCGGCTGGGCCTTCGCGACGGCGCGCGTGGCGTCGTCCGCCGCGGCGGAGATCCGGACGCCGCCGGCCGCCGGCGCGGACTCGACGGCCGAGGCCTGCGGGGCCGTCAGGGCGAAGGACGCCAACGCGGCCGCGGCCACGGCCACGCGCATGACGGATTTACTCGAAACGAAAGACATGTTCTCCCCCGGGTCGTATCGACTTGCTTGAATGCACCCACCGCCGATTGCGTCCCCGAAGCGGCTCACGCTAAAGTGACGCTAAAGTGGGTGCACTTCACCCTGATCGGTCACACCAGGCCGAAGCGACGTCCAGTAGATCATCACCAACTGGCCGCATTTCGGGCCTATCAGGCACCCCGCCATAACGAAATGGCAATATCCGAAGGTCACGTCGCGCCATGGCCGCATGGACCCGACTGCGGCACTGCTGATCCTGCTGGCGCTCGAACCCGACGCGTGGTCGCCTCCGAGCTGCTGATCGACGGGATCTGGGCGCAATGACGTCCCGCCGGCCCCGGCCGAGCCCACCAATCTGCGGACCCCACTGGCCAGTTCTGTCGGACGCGACGACGACCTCTCCCACGTCTCCTCGCTCATCGGCACGTTCCCCGACGGTGTCCGGCTGGTGGAGCTCGCCCCGCTGGCGCGGAGACCGCGGAGCGCGAGCGGTGCGCGGGGTCCGCCGCCGATGCCCTGGAGGCCGTACGTGAGCTCGCGCGGGTCGCCTCGGAGGGCTGATCCCGCAGGAGGAGGGGTGCGGGGTGCGACCCCCGCCGTGTCCACATCCTGGACGACTACGCTCGTTTCATGAACGCAGAAGCCGACGCCCTCACGACCGTGAAAGACGCTGACCGGAAGCACGTCTTCCACTCCTGGTCGGCGCAGGAGCTCATCGATCCGCTCGCCGTGGCCGGCGCCGAGGGCTCGTACTTCTGGGACTACCAGGGCAAGCGCTACCTCGACTTCTCCAGCGCCCTCGTCTACACCAACATCGGCTATCAGCACCCCAAGGTCACCGCGGCCATCCAGGAGCAGGCGGCCAAGCTGTGCACCGTCGCGCCCGGCTTCGCCGTCGACGCGCGTTCCGAGGCGGCCCGGCTGATCGCCGAGCGCACCCCGGGCGACCTCGACAAGATCTTCTTCACCAACGCCGGCGCCGAGGCGGTGGAGAACGCCGTCCGCATGGCCCGGCTGCACACCGGGCGCCCCAAGGTGCTGTCCGCCTACCGGTCGTACCACGGCGCCACCTCCGCCGCGATCAACCTGACCGGCGACGCCCGCCGCTTCGGCAACGACTCCGCGACCGCCGGCGTCGTGCACTTCTGGGGGCCCTTCGCCTACCGCTCGCCCTTCTACGCGACGACGGAGGCCGAGGAGTGCGAGCGGGCCCTGCGCCACCTGGAGGACACCATCGTCTTCGAGGGCCCGCAGTCCATCGCCGCGATCATCCTGGAGACCGTCGGCGGCGCCCCCGGCGTGCTCGTGCACCCCGACGGCTACCTGGCCGGGGTGCGCGCGCTCTGCGACCGCTACGGCATCGTCTTCGTCCTCGACGAGATCATGGTCGGCTTCGGACGCACCGGTAAGTGGTTCGCCTCCGAGCACTGGGACGTCACCCCCGACCTGATCTGCTTCGCCAAGGGCGTGACCAGCGGTTACGTGCCGCTCGGCGGCGTGGCCATCTCGGCGGCCATCGCCGAGACCTTCGCCCGCCGGCCCTACCCGGGCGGGCTGACGTACTCCGGGCACGTGCTGGCCTGCGCGGCCGCCGTCGCCACGATCAACGTCATGGAGGAGGAGGGCGTCGTCGAACAGTCCGCGCGCACCGGCGCCGAACTCCTCGGCCCCGGCCTGCGCGCGCTCGCCGAGCGCCACCCCTCGGTCGGTGAGGTCCGCGGCCTCGGCACGTTCTGGGCGCTCGAACTCGTCCGCAGCGGGGAGACGCGCCAGCCGCTGGTCCCGTACAACGCCGCCGGGGCGGACAACGCGCCGATGGCGGAGTTCGCGGCCGCCTGCAAGAAGGGCGGGCTCTGGCCGCTCGTCGCGGGCAACCGGATCCACATCGCCCCGGCGTGCAACATCGCGCCGCAGGACGTGGCGAAGGGGCTGCAGATCCTGGACGAGGCCCTGGCGGTGGCCGACGCGCACACCGTCTGACCTGGGAATCTGTGGGGTCGCCCAATCCGCTGGTGCTGGTGTTCGGAGGATCCGTGCGGTGGTCAACCCGCCGTACACATGCTGCAATCCGTGCAGGCCACGAACGCAAAACAGGCCAAGCACCTACGGACCGGGATGCACGTCAGTCCCGGGGCGGCCCCCTCGGGGCCGAACGGCGGGGAGCGGGGACGACCGCTGGACGCCGGGCGTACGGGATCCAGAAGTACGGACTCCGTGTTCCCGAGTACCCGAAGGAAGACAGCATGAGCAAGCACGTCCTGGCCCAGAACCAGTACGGCAAGGCCGAGAACCGCATCGTGAAGGTCACCCGCAAGGGCAACGACGGCTCCTGGCACGAGATCCGCGACCTCAACGTCTCGGTCGCACTCCGTGGTGAGTTCCGCGATGTCCACCTCACGGGCGACAACGCCAACTGCCTGCCGACCGACACCACCAAGAACACGGTGTACGCCTTCGGCAAGGAGCACGGCATCGAGTCCCCGGAGGCCTTCGGCATCCTGCTCGCCAAGCACTTCGTCTCCTCGCAGCGGCCGATCCGCGAGGCCCAGATCCGCATCGAGGAATTCGCCTGGGAGCGCATCCCGGTGCCCACGCGCAAGGAGCAGCACTCCTTCGTCCTCAAGGGCCAGGAGGTGCGCACCGCGCAGGTCACCTACAGCGAGACGACGGGCCTCCAGGTCATCTCGGGTCTGAAGGACCTCACGGTGATGAACTCGACGAATTCCGAGTTCCACGGGTACATCAAGGACAGGTACACGACGCTCAAGGAGGCGTACGACCGCATCCTGGCGACCAAGGTCACCGCGCGGTGGGCGCACTCGGCGCTGGCCGCCGACGACCCCGGCCACGACTGGGACCAGTCGTACAAGAAGGTCCGCAAGCACATGTTGGAGGCCTTCGCGGAGACGTACTCGTACTCGCTCCAGCAGACCCTGAACCAGATGGCCGAGCGCGTGCTCGACAACTGCCCCAAGGTCAACGAGGTACGGCTCAACCTCCCCAACAAGCACCACTTCCTCGTCGACCTGGAGCCCTTCGGCCTCAAGAACGACAACGAGGTCTACTTCGCGGCGGACCGCATGTACGGCCTGATCGAAGGCACCGTCCACCGTGACGGCGTACAGCCCGTGATCGCGACGTCCGACTGGATCGTGGCGTGACCGGCGCGCACCGGCCGTGAGCCGGGCCCGGACCGCGTCGCGGGGTCCGGGCCCGTTCTCGCGGCCGGGCGTTCCCCGCTAGGCCGCGGGCAGCGCGTCCTGCGGCCGGCCCACGAGGAGGTTCCAGCGCCCGGCCCGCCCGGTCAGGGTGGTCACCGACTCCGGCCGTACGTCGAGGCGCCAGAAGGTCGCCGCCGGGAGCTCCAGGGCGTGCACCACGGCCGCCCGTACGACGGCCTGCTCGACCTCGGCCCGGTGCGTGCCCGGGGCCATGCCGGCCAGTTCCGCCCCGACGCGGGCGATCAGCGCGTCCACGGACTCCCCGCCCGGCGGGGCGTAGCCGGGGTCCGTCAGCCAGGCGTGCAGGGCCTCCGGGGCCTCGGCCGCCACCTCGTCCAGGGTGCGCCCGGCCCACTCTCCCGTGTCCAGACCGCGCAGGCCCCCGTACCCGGGGCACGGCCGCGCGTGACCGAAGCGGCCCTGGCGGGCGGCAGTGTCCAGTGGGGGGCGCACGAGGTGGACGCGCACCGACTGACTCTTCATAAGGGGAGCCTAAGCGCGGTACCGTCACGAACGAGACTCCATGACGACGGGACGCGGAAGCACCGGTGAGAATCCGGCACGGTCGCGCCACTGTGAAACCTCCCGGAGGGGGAGGCAAGTCAGACCCGCCACCGTCGTCGAGCGCACCACTGACCGGGACGCGTGTTCCCTCTGGAGGTTCTGCAATGGCCAACTCCACCGTGCCCACGACGAACGCCCCCGCCATCGCCCCCATCTCGCTCTCCGAGCTCGCCCCCTGGGCGGTGTTCGTCGGCATCCTGATGCTGGTCCTGCTCTACTTCGTCGGCGCCGAGCAGGGCGCCACCGCCGTCTTCGAGGGCGAGACCGTCCACGAGTGGCTGCACGACGGGCGCCACCTGCTCGGGTTCCCCTGCCACTGATCCGCTTCCCCTGCTCACCGACCTCCGTCTCGGCAAGGGAACCGAACCATGAACTCCGCATCCCCCCGCACCCTGCTCGTCCGGGGCATGCTCGCCGGCCTGCTGGCCGGCCTGACAGCCTTCCTCGTCGCGTACCTTCTCGGTGAGTCCGAGGTGGACGCGGCCATCGCCATCGAAGAGGCCGGAGCCGGACACCACCACGGCGGGGAGGCCCCGGTCAGCCGGGCCCTCCAGGCCACGGCCGGTCTCGGGACCGGCGTCGTCCTCTACGGGGTCGCGCTCGGCGGCATCGCCGCGCTCGCCCACTGCTTCGCGCTCGGCCGCATCGGCCGCTTCGGCCCGCGGGCCACGGCGGCACTGGTCACCGCGGGACTGTGGGTCACCCTGACCCTGGTGCCCTTCTTCAAGTACCCCGCCAATCCCCCGGCCGTCGGCGATCCCGACACGGCCGCCCGGCGGACCGCCCTCTACCTCCTGATGATCGTCCTGAGCGCGCTGATGGCGGCGGGCGCGGTGATCCTCGGGCGCCGGCTCGCACCGAAGCTCGGCAACTGGAACGCGTCGGCGGCCGCCGGGGGCGGCTTCGTCGCGGCCATCGGGATCTCTTACGCCGTCCTGCCCGCCGTAAACGAGGTGCCGGCGGACTTCCCGGCCGCGCTCATCTGGGACTTCCGCCTGGCGTCCCTGGCCACCCAGACCACGCTGTGGACGACTTTCGGCCTGGCCTTCGGTTTTCTAGCCGACCGGGCCCTTGTGCCGATCCGCACACCCAAGGAGGCTGTGCAGCCGACGAGTTGACGATGAAAGGGCCGATAGTCCATGGCGACGGCGATCAGGGAATGGCGGGGCTGGACGGGTGCCGCACCCTTCTGGCTGAATTCCTTCCTGCTGCTCCTGGCCCCCTGTTGCGCCGTCACGCTGTTCGGCCAGATCGGCATCATCGCCGCCCTGGCCGCGCTCGGCGGACTGGTCCGCCACCTCTGGTACGGCGACTACGGCCACCCGGCCGTACACCTGGCCGCCGTGGCCATGGGGGCGGGCACGGCGGCCGTCGTCATGTGACCCCGCGGGCCGGGGCCGCGGAGCGCCGCAGGCCCCTCACCCGTTCGGGCGTATCCGCGCCGGACCTGGCGGCCGGCGCCCCGGACCGGCGCCAGCTGCGAAGACTCCCCGATCGTGCGAAGACACGCCCGTGACTCCATGTCAGTCCCTCGTGTTTCACGGTGTGCCGATGGGCAGAGGAAGTGTCCACTGCTCACATGACCCGGCCGCACGAGCCGGACAGGAGGGAATTCCATGCCCCGCGCCAAGTGGGTCGTTACCGCTGGGACGGTGGCTCTGCTGTCCACCACCGTCGTGGTGTTGCAGCGGACCGAGGGTGCCGCCCCGCCCGCAGCCGCGACCACCGACGACGCGCTGCCCTCACGGGCGCTGGGGCTGTCGGGCCACCGCCGCCTCGTACGGGAGCTGGAGCAGTCCGGCGAGAACGACCCCGACGAGGTGACGCGGCCGCGCCGGATCGCAGCCGGTCCATTGAGGACGGTCTCAGGACCGCTGCGGGCCGCCCGGCCGCTGCGGTTGCGCATCCCGAGCCTGGGCGTCGACGTGCCATTCGGCGGCGAGGGTGAGGCGGCCTCCTGGGACTCCGGAGGTCCGGCGCCCGGCGCGGCAGGAACCGCCGTGGTCACCGGAACCGGGCTGGGGCTGGGGGAGTTGCGCCGGGGCCGGACCATCGAGATCCCGCGCGCGGACCACCGTACGGCCGTGTTCACCGTCGTGGAGGTCTCACCCGGCAGGGCGTCCGGGCGCGAGGAACTGCCCGGCCGGCCCCAACTGCGAGTGATCGGCGGCGAGGCCGCCGTGCTGGCCCGGCTGACCGGCCACCGCAGCAGCAGTTGACGCCTGGCGGCCTGTCAGCCGTGTGGTGTGTCTTCGTACCCCGGTCGGGGGCTTCTGGAGGTCCGTCCGGGAGTCGTCCGGCGTGGCGGGGCAGACCCCTCGCATGACCTGGAGGCGACACGGACGCGCGGTCCTGACGAGGGCGCTCACCGCGACCTGCGTCGTGCTGCTGTGCGTGTTCGGTGCCGGTCCGGCCGGTGCGGCCGCCGCGGAGCACCGCCCGGCCTCCTCGGCCCCCGTGGAGCCCGCGGCTCCCGCCGAGCCCACCGAGCCCACGGAGGGCTCCTCCGACCCGGCCGCCGACCCCGAGGCACGCGCGGCCGTACGGACAGCCGCGCGCGGGCTCACCGGCGTACAGCGGACGCCGCTCGGGATGTTTCACGTGAAACAGGGCGATGCCCCGGGGTGCGGGCCCCGCGCGGGAGCGGCGGCCGAACCGGCCCTGTCCCTGCGGACGGTGCGGAGTGTGGTCCTGCGCTGCTGAGCGGACCGAGTCCCCAGCGCATCCCCCCACACCCCCTGAGCACCGTGAGGTTCCGCCATGCCCATCGACCCGTACGCCGCACTGAACGCCATGCTCCGCGCCGAGGTCTCACGCTTCGCGCCACCCGTGCGCCAGACCGAGCCGATCGCTCCGCCGAAGACCCCGGCACCGGCGGTCGACGACGAGGGTGATCCGCAGCAGACCGCGGCCGCGGCCGCGTCGCCGCTCGGCGCGCGGAGCACTGCCGGCGAGTCGGCCGCGTAGGCCCCGGCGGCAGACATGGAGGGGCGCCGGCTCCCCCGCCCCGACCACGGGGGAGGAGCCGGCGCCCCTGAGCGTCCGGCCGTGCGGACCCGCTCAGTCCTCGTGCGTGTAGTAGCGGTAGAAGGCGATGGCGCCGACGCCCACGGCGACCGCCAGGCCGATCACGGCGGACGTCAGGATCGACTCGTCGGTCAGGCTGTGCAGGTAGCCCACCGCGATGCCGCCGAAGGCCCCGTAGGCGGCGGCGTGGACCTCGCGCATCATCCGCGGGCCGATCCTGGCCAGGGCGAACATGATCCCGGCGAAGACCACGCCGCACAGGATCCCGTAGAAGACGTTGGCCACGGTCACCGGGCCTTCCTGGCGGTCGATGAAGGCGCACCAGACGCCGTAGACGAGTCCGAGGAGCAGTGGCCTGACGTAGGCGCCCTTGTCCAGGTGGGTCATGTCCGCCATCTGCCGGTGCCGCCGGGGGGCAGCGGGTGCCGCATGTGCCATGACGGGCTCCTCTCTCCCATCATCCAGGGCACACCCGCCGCCACCCGCCGGCAAGTGGATCAGCGGTCAGGGCGTGCGCACCGCGACGGCGTCGATCTCGAAGAGCATGCCGGGCAGGGCCAGGGCGGCCACCCCGATGAGGGTCTGCGCGGGAAGCTCGGTGCCCCAGGTGGCGCGCAGGTGCCCCAGGAGAACCTCCAGCTTCCGCTGGTCGTGACCGACGACGTAGGTGCCGATCCGGACCACGTCGGCGGGGCAGAGGCCGACGGCGGCAAGGGCGGTGCGAAGGTTGGCGAAGGCGCGCTCCACCTGGTCGGCGAAGTCGTCGGAGACGACGCGGCCGCTCTCGTCGGAGCCGTACTGCCCGGCTATGAAGACCTGTTCGCCGGGGGCGGAGACGATGTGGCTGTAGCCGTAGTCGGTCGGGGTGTGGAGTCCTGCCGGGTTGATGATGCTGCGCGTCATGCCGAGCTCCCTGCTTCCGTGTCCGTGCGGGTTCCTGCGTGCGGATGTCTGCGTGCGGTTTTCCGCGTTCCGTACGTTCTGTGCGTTCTGTGCGTGGCCGTGCGCTACCGCGCGGCGAGCCAGGCGCGCAGCCGCTGCGGGGCCTCGGGGGCCTGCCGTTCGGCCTGCTGCCGGATTTCGTCGAGGTTCTGGGCCGCGAGTGCCTTGCGCCAGGCCACTTCGGCCCGGGTCATGGCGTGCGCGATGGCGCAGTCGGCGGCGTTCGGGCCCTCGGACGCCGGGTCGCCCGCGCCGGGTCCCCGCCTGCGGATCTCCGCGCAGCGGAAGGCCTCTTCGGGCCCCTCGACGGCGGCGACCACGTCCATGAGCGAGACGGCGGCGAGCGGGCGGGCCAGCCGGAAGCCGCCGCGCGGACCCGGGCTGGAGGTGAGGATGCCCGCCCGGGCCAGCGCCTGGAGCTGCTTGTTGAGGTAGGCCGCGGGCAGGTCGTGCCACGCGGCGAGCCGGGCCGCCGACACCGCCCGGTCCGGTCCGCTCCAGGCCAGGTTGACGCAACTGTGCAGCGCCCACTCGACGCCCTCGCTCATCTTCATAATCTGGATATTAGATATCCAGGATTAGGAAGGCAAGCATCCCACGCCGTCGCCGGGCCCACCACCCGCCCGCAGCAACACCGCTCGCGCCCCGGCCCGTCCCCGCTTTCCCTGGTGACGTGCGCACCATCCTGTCGGCGGTACTCATCGTGCTCGTGGCCCTCCTCGTGCCCGCGAGCGCCGTCGCGTACTGGGCCGACCGCGATCTGGGCGACGCCGACCGCTACACCGCTGCCATGTCGCCGCTCGCCGAGAACCCGGCCGTGCAGGAGGTCGTCGTCACCCACACCGCCCGCGCCCTCACCGGGCAGATCGACGCGGGCCCGTTCCAGGAAGGAGTGGACGCCCTGCTCGGCGAGGCGCTGCACTCCTTCGCCGACACCCCCGCCTACCGGACGGCCTGGGACGCGGCCAACCGCGCCGCCCACGCCGCCTTCCGCGACGCGCTCACCACCGGCCACGGCAACGCCGTCACCATCGACCTCGCGCCCGTCGTCGCCCAGATCAAGAGCGAACTGGTCGCCGACGAGGTGCCCTTCGCGGACCGCATCCCGGTGACCCGGCTGTCCGTGGAGGTCATGGAGTACGACAACCTCGGCGCTCTCCGGAAGGGGTTCCGCATGCTCCAGATCGCCGGCGTCTGGCTGCCCGTACTGACCCTGCTCCTGGCCGTGTCGGCCGTCGCGGTCGCCGTCCGCCGGCGGCGCACCGTGATCGCCACCGGCCTGGGACTGGCGGTGGGGGCCGTACTGCTCTGGCTCGCGGTCGAGGTGTGCCGCCGCCTCACGCTGGACGATCTGCCCGCCGACATCGACCGTGCCGCGGCCGGCGCGGTGTACGACGCCCTCACCGCGTTCCTGCGCACCACCGCCTGGGTCGTGCTGCTGATCGGGCTCGCGGCGGCTCTCGCGGCATGGGTGACGGGACGGCTGCGCCACACCCCATAAGCTCGGAAGGTACAACACGCGCAGAACGGCGCAGAAGAGCCCAGAAGAACCGATTCGCGAGCGGCGGCACGAAAGCGGGAATGAGCACCGAACGCACCGAACACATATCGTCGCGGCGCCCCCGGCACCACCCGCTGGCTCCGCCCGCCTGGCTGCTCGAAGGGTTGAAGCCGACCACCGCTCCCGTCCCCTGGGCCGCCGCAGCACGAGCGGCGGTCGCGCTGTCCGTCCCGCTCGCCGTCGGCTTCGCACTCAACGAGCCCGAGTACGGCGCGCTCGCCTCCATGGGAGCCCTCTCCGGGGTCATCGGCGACACCGCCGACGCCTACCGGATGCGCGTCCTCAACATCGCCGTCCCGCAGTTCTTCGGCGCCGTCGGCGTGGCCCTCGGCACCCTCGTCTACGGCCACGGCTGGGTGGCCGTCGGCGCGCTCACCCTCATCGCCCTGGTTTCCGGGATGATCTCCTCCATCGGCACGGTCGCCTCCGTGTCCGGACTGCTGCTCCTGCTCAACGCCGTGGTCGGCGCCGGGCTCCCGATGCCGCAACCCTGGTGGACGGCCCCACTGCTGCTGGTCGCGGGCGGACTCTTCGTCCTCGCCCTGACCCTGCTGGGATGGCCGCTGCGCGGCCGCCGGCCCGAACGGGCGGCGGTCGCCGCCACCTACCGGGCCCTGGCGGACACCCTGGAAGCCGCCGGCGGCCCCGGCGACCTCTACGACGAACAGCGCCGCCGGGTCACCCAGGAACTCAACCAGGCCTATGACCTGATCCTGGGCCGCCGGGCCCGGGTGCACGGCCGCAGCCAGTCGCTCGTCCGCATGCTCGCCCAGCTCAACGTGGTGATCCCGCTGGTGGAGGCCGCGCCGGCGGCCCACCTGCGCGGCCGGCCGCTGCCCCCCGAGATCCCCGCGGCCGTACGGGAGCTCGCGACGGCCGTCGAGGAGGGCCGCACCGAGGCGCCCGTACTGGACCTGCCTCCCGCCCGCACCCCCGCCGAACGGGCCCTCGACGCGGCTCTGCGGCACGCCGCGACCGTCGTGCACCTCGCCGAACCGGACACGTACAACGTGGACGACCGCCTCGGCCGGCCCGCCGCGCTGCGCGTGCGCGCCCGCCGGGCGGTGCGCGACATGATGATGTCCGGGACTTCCTGGCGCTACGGGCTGCGGCTCGCGCTGTGCGTGGGCCTCGCCCAGTCCCTCGTGTCGGTGGTCGAGATCGAGCGGTCCTACTGGGTCGCGCTGACCGTCACCTTCGTCCTCAAACCGGACTTCGGCTCGGTGTTCTCCCGGGCCCTGCTGCGCGCGCTCGGCACCGCGGTCGGGCTGGTCGTCGCCGCCGCCGTGCTCGCCGAGGTACCCCGCGGCTGGTGGGACGTGCCGGTGATGATGGTTCTCGGCGCGCTGATCCCCGTCTTCTCCGCCAAGGGGTACGCCTTCCAGACCGCCGCGATCACCCCGGTGGTCCTGCTGCTCTCGGACCTGCTCAACCACCAGGGCTTCGACCTGATCCGCCCCCGGCTGCTCGACAGCCTGATCGGCTGCGCCATCACCCTGATCGCCGGCTACCTGCTGTGGCCCGAGAGCTGGCACACCCGGATCGGGGACCGGCTCGCCGACACCGTGGACGACGCCGCCCGCTACGTGGAACGGGCCTTCGCGCCGGCCGCGGACGACGCGGCGCTCGCGGCAGCGCGAACCGGCCGCCTCCAGGCCCGGCGGCGGCTCTACCGCGACCTGTCGGGCGTCCGCAGTGAGTTCCAGCGGGCGCTGACCGAGCCGCCGCCGACCGGCACCCGGGCCGCCGCCTGGTGGCCGCTGGTCGTCGCCGTCGAACGGATCGTGGACGCGGTCACCGCCGCCCGGGTCCGCGTCAACCACGGCGCCCCGCCCCCGGCCGCCGACGAGGTGGCGGGGATCGCCCGGCAGCTGCGGGACCTGGCCGTCCGCGTACGCAGCAGCACCACCCCGGTACGGGTCGAGGGCGAACCGGAGGGCGAGGAGTCGGGCGTCCTGGCACCCGTCCACCAGGAACTCGCGGCGGCCCGCGCCATCACCCAGCCGGAGCGCTGACCGGGCCGGACCGGACCGTACGGGGGAGCATCGGAGCATGTACCGCGCCCCGGCCGTCCTGGTCCTCGCCCTGGCCCTGGCGGGGTGCGCCGATGTGGAAGGGCTCCAGAGCGAGGGCGATCTGGGCACGGTGCACGCCCCGCAGAGCCTGTGGAAGGACCTCCGTCCCGACCCGCCCGAAATGGCCCAGAAGCCGGGCACGGCCTCCGTCGTCCCGGGCCTGCCCAAGGTGCCCGACCTGCGCCTGCGCGGCGTGAACCCGGTGAGCGTCGTGCGCGCCGACGTCACCTCCGCCACGGAACAGGACGGCGGTACGGGCCGGCTCGTCGACCCCCGGGCCGTCCAGCGCCTCGCGCTCTGCACACAGGCTGTGGACGGCGGTCCCGACTGCCCGGTGCGCTCCGCGGTCTACCACGACCTGACGGGCAACGGCCGCGAGGAGCTGATCACCGCTCTGGACCTCGACGGCCGCCTCAGCGAGCTGCGCGTCTACACCGTCCAGGACGACGGGCGGATCGCCCGGGTCCTGTCCCGGCGGGCGGTGCTGGAGGGCGTGGAGGTGGCCGCGGAACACCTGGCCGTCCGCGAACCGACGTCGAACCCCGCCTACTTCGCCGTCTCGGACTACGTGTGGGACCCCAAGGCCGGGATCATGAACCTCAGCCAGCTCACGCTGGACGACTGCGCGTCCCTCACCAGCGTCCCGCTCAGCCCGGACGCGCGGCGATGCACGCGCTGAGCAGCCTGCGCTGGAAGATCGCGCTGACCACCACGGCGGTGTGCTGCATGGTCGCCGCCGCACTCGGGATCCTGGTGCACAACGTCGTCGCCCGGCAGATCGTCGGCGAGGTCCGCAAGGAGGCGGACTCGGCCCTGGAACACGCCCTCAGCCACTACGAGTACGGCACCACGCACGGCGACGTGAACATCGTCCTCGCCCCGCCCCAGCTGCCCCGCCCGCTGCGCGACCTGGTCGCCCGCGGAGACACCGGCAGCATGGTCGGCGCCTTCGACGGCAAGCCCGTCATGTGGGCCGCCGCCCCCGCCGACCAGCAGGCCCTCGCCGTCTGGATCCCGTTCGAGGGCACCCGCAACCGGCTGCGGGACATCGACACCGCGATCCTCGCCTCCGCCGCGCTGGCCGCCGGTGTGGTGGCGCTGGCCGGCCTCTTCCTCGCCGACCGGATCAGCCGGCGCCTCGCGACCACAGCCGCCGTGGCCCGCCGGATCAGCGCCGGGGACCTCGACGCGCGGGTGGGCTTCCCCTCCCGCGCGGACGAGCGGCGACAGGGCCGCCGCTCCCGGGACCGGGACGAGGTACGGGACGTGGCGCAGGCACTGGACCTGATGGCCGGGTCGCTCCAGGAACGGCTGGAGGCAGAGAAACGCTTCACGGCGGACGTGGCGCACGAGCTGCGCACGCCGCTCACCGGGTCACTGGCCGCGGCAGCGCTGCTGCCGGAGGGCCGCCCCAAGGAGATGATCAACGACCGGCTGAAGGCCCTGCACCTGCTCACCGAGGACCTGTTGGAGATCTCCCGGTTGGAATCGGGCGTGGAGCGGGCCGACCTCGCCCTGGTGGAACTGGGCCGGGCGGTGCAACGGGCCGTCGCCGGAGCCGGGCCCGCCGTCTCGGTACGGGTGATCCGTGACGCGGCGGTGCTCACCGACCGGCGGCGCCTCGACCGGATCCTGACGAACCTGCTGGCCAACGCCCACAAACACGGCAGGCCGCCGATCGAGGTGACCGTGGAGGGCCCGGTGGTGACGGTTCGCGACCACGGGCCCGGCTACCCGCCCGAACTGATCGAACAGGGGCCGCAGCGCTTCCGCACCGGAGACCCCGGACGCGGGCGGGGCCACGGACTGGGGCTGACGATCGTGGTGGGACAGGCGGCGGTACTGGGGATCGCGCTGAGCTTCGCCAACGCCCCGGACGGGGGTGCGCTGACGACGCTCAGGCTTCCCGTCGGGCGGCTGCCGGACGGGCGGCCGCCGGACGGAAACTGACGCGCCGGGCAGGCCTTCCGCGCGCTGTGTTTCACGTGAAACATCTGCCCGGCGCAGGGGATCAGACGCCGATGTTCTTGCCGTCCTTGCGCCAGACCGAGACGACGGCCGGGCGGACGATCTTGCCGGGGCCGTCGGGCCACACCGACTGCGGCTTCTCGACGGACGCGCCGTCGATCTCGCCCGGGTGCTGGACGGCCACCAGGACGCGCTTGTCCTGGATCAGCGGGCCGCAGGTCTCGGCGCCGCGCGGCACGGTCAGGAACTGCTTCAGCTCGCCGCGGCGCTCACCGCTGGTCGCGACGCCGAACAGGCCGTCGTGGGACCCGAGCTGGTTGCCGTCGGTGGAGATCCACAGGTTGCCGTACGGGTCGAAGGCCACGTTGTCCGGGCAGGAGATCGGGCTGACCCTGTCCTTGGGGAAGCCCGCGAAGTACGTCGCCGGGTCGTTGGGGTCACCGGCGACCAGGAAGAGCCGCCAGGCGAAGCCGTCGCCGGCCGGGTCGTCGAAGTTCTCGGCGAGCTCCAGGATCTGGCCGTGCTTGTTCAGGTTGCGCGGATTGGCCTCGGTGGCGCCTTCCTTGCCGGGCTTGCCGCGGTCCGTGTTGTTGGTCAGCGCGACATAGACGCGGCCGGTGCGCGGGGAGGGCTCGACGTCCTCGGGGCGGTCCATCTTGGTGGCGCCCACCTTGTCGGCAGCCTGGCGCGTGAAGACGTACACCTCCTCGGCGGTCATGCCCTCGACGTGCGAGACGTTGCCGGTGGCCAGCTTGATCCAGACGCCGGAGCCGTCGAACTCGCCGTCGGAGGGGAGCTTGCCGGTGCCGTCGAGCTCGGCGGCCGGGGTGTCACCGGTCAGCTTGGCGACGTAGAGGGTGCCCTCGTCGAGCAGCGTGAGGTTGTGCTCCTTCGCCGCGCGGGAGTTGCCCTTCTTCATCTGCTTCGACGAGACGAACTTGTAGAAGTAGTCGAAGCGCTCGTCGTCGCCCATGTAGACGACCGGACGGCCGTCCTCGGTCAGGCGGGGCTGCGCGGCCTCGTGCTTGAAGCGGCCCAGGGCGGTGCGCTTGCGCGGAACGGAGTTCGGGTCGTACGGATCCAGCTCGACGACCCACCCGAAGCGGTGCGACTCGTTGGGCTCCTGGGCCACGTCGAAGCGCTTGTCGAAGCGCTCCCACTTGCGCTCGGTGGCACCGGCGGTCACGCCGTAGCGCTTCAGGCGGGCGGCCCGGGCGGGGTCGGTGACCTGGCCGGCGTTGCCGAAGTACTGGTTGAAGTTCTCCTCGCCGTGGAGGGTGGTGCCCCACGGGGTGGTGCCGCCGGCGCAGTTGTTGAGGGTGCCGAGCACCTTCGTGCCGGTGGGGTCGACGGAGGTCTTCAGCAGGGCGCTGCCCGCGGCCGGGCCGGTCATCCGGAACTCGCTGGTGGCCGTCAGGCGGCGGTTGAGCTGGTGGCGGGAGACCGCGGTGAGCTTGCCGCTGCGGTGGTCCTCCTGGACGACGACCACGGACAGTCCGTGCGCGGCCCAGGCGATCTCGACCTGTTCGCGGGTCGGGTTGGCCGGGTCGTAGGCCTTGAACATGAGGTTCTCGTCCGTGTACTCGTGGTTGGCCACGAGCAGCTGCTGGCGCTCGTAGTCTCCGCCGAGCGGGAGGAGGCTCAGGAAGTCGTTGTTGTAGCCGAACTGACCGGCCTGCGCGGCGGCAGTCTGCTGGTCGGCGTTGAAGCCCGGGGCGCCCTTGACGATCGGGTCTCCCCAGCGGATGACAATGTTCTGCTCGTGGCCCTCGGGGATGGTGACCTTGTCGTCGGTGTTCGGCGCGACGGCCTTGAAGCGCAGGCCGCGGGCGGCCTCGCCGCCCTTGCCGGCACCGGAGGCGTCGGCGGCGGGGGCCGCGTTGGCGGCCTGCCCGGGACCGCTGAGCGCGACGGCGGAGCCGGCGGCGGTGGCTACCGTCACGACGGCGGCGGAGCGCAGCATCGAGCGGCGGGAGTAGGCACGGGCTATGACATCGCCCGCGTACTCGTTGTCGCTTGTGTTCGGCACCTCGTGGAAGCAGGCGTCGCCACAGCGGTAACGACAGGTGAGAGCGGAACGGCCGCTCCCATGCGGGTTGCCGATGAACGGCAGAAGCTTGCGCACGAGTGTCCTCCGAGTAGCTGCGTGGCCGCCGACAACGTGTCGGAACAATCCAGCCGCGACGGTAGGCCCGGGTTGCGCCGAAGCGGCGGCGCAGGGATGAACGATGGGTGAACCGGGCACGTCGGAGCGGCAGTTCGAGACCGGTGTGGTCGCCATGGGGAGCCGGGCGCCACGAAAGGCGCCCCTGCCGAAGATCCAGCCGGGCGGCCGATAACCTTACGTGTCCACTCTGGGCAGGGATCAACCGCGCAGCACGGACAAATGACGCACGCACTCATGCGAAAGGCCTGGCCCATGGGTATTCGGAGCTTGTTGCGCAAGGTGTTCGGACGGTCTGCGGAACCGGTTCCGGAAAATTCGGACGCCACTTCCGCGGCTGTGCCGAACCAAGCGGAACGCAACCCCCTGGATGCCGCCGCCGAACTCGTGGCGGCGTCCTTCGACAATCCGACGGTTCCCCCGCAGACCGCGCGGGACCGCGAGGCGGGTACGGTCCTGACGGCCCCCGCCCCGGCCGCGGACCCCACGGTCCCGGAGGCCCGCCGCCCCTCCCCGGCGGGCTCGCCTGCGGCGAAGCCCGACCCGGCACCTTCCGCTCCTGCGGAGCAGGCGGAGACCACCGAGCCGGAGGCCGCTGCTCCTGCGGAAGCGGATGCGCCGCAGGCGGAGAACGAGGCCCCGGCCGCCGCTGCGGAGCAGGCTGAAGCCCAGCCGGAGGCCGCTGCGGAGCAGGCTGAAGCCGCCGAGCCGGAAGCTCAGGGCGAGACCCCCGCTCCTGCGGAGCAGGCCGACGCCGCCGTCGCGGCGGAGGCGCAGCCCGCCGAGGCCGCCGCCGCGGAGCAGGTCGCGCCGGAGGCGGACACTGCCACCGTTACGGAGCCCGAGGCTCAGGCTGACGCCGCCGAAGCGGACGCGCCGCAGGCCGACACCGTCGAGGCGGAGACCCCCGCTCCCGCGGAGCAGATCGCCGCCGATGCGCCGCAGGCGGAAGCCGCCGAGCCGGAGACTCAGGCCGATGTCGCCGCTCCTGCGGAGCAGGCCGAAGCCACCGCAGTAGAGGAGCCGCAGGCTGCGGAAGCGGGTGCGCCGCGGGCGGAGAACGAGGCCCCGGCCGCCGCTGTGGAAGAGCCCGACACCGCGAAGGCTGCGAAGCCGATCGACACCGCCGAGGCGGAAGCCCCCGCCGCAGCGGAGCCGGCATCGCCGGAGGCGGAAGCCGCCGCTCCTGCGGAGCAGACGGAGACCACCGAGCCGGAGGCCCAGGACGAGACCCCCGCTCCTGCGGAGCAGGCCGACGCCGCCGTCGCGGCGGAGGCGCAGCCCGCCGAGACCGTCGCCCTTACGGAGCCCGAGGCTCAGGCTGGCGCCGCCGAAGCGGACGCGCCGCAGGCCGACACCGTCGAGGCGGAGACCCCCGCTCCCGCGGAGCAGATCGCCGCCGATGCGCCGCAGGCTGAGGCGCAGGGGGAGGGGCCGGCTCACGCGGCTGCCGCCGTGCGGCGGCGGGCGCCCGAGGTGGCCGCCGCGTACAAGGCCGCCGGCCAGGTGCTCCGCGGCAAGGGGAAGGCCGGCGCCCGCGCCAAGGTCTACCTCGTCCTCGACCGCTCCGGGTCGATGCGCGGGTTCTACAAGGACGGCAGCGCCCAGTACCTCGCCGACCACGCCCTCGCCCTCGCCGCGCACCTCGACGACGAGGCGACCGTGCACACCGTGTTCTTCTCCACGGAGGTGGACGGCACCGCCGACCTGACCCTCGACAGCCACTACGGATCCTGGGTCGAGGGCCGCCACGCCGAGCTCGGCCGGATGGGCCGCACCAGCTATCACGTGGCCGTCGAGGCCGTCGTCGAGCACTACCGCGAGGACGGCGGCGAGGGCCCGGCCCTGGTCGTCTTCCAGACGGACGGCGCCCCCGACAACCGCCAGCCCGCGCGGCAGGCGCTGACCGAGGCCGCCGCCACGGCCCCCGGGATCCACTGGCAGTTCGTCGCCTTCGGTGACCACGACTCCAAGGCCTTCGACTTCCTGCGCAAGCTGGACGCCGAGAACGCCGGCTTCTTCCACGCCGGGCCCGCCCCCACGGAACTGACCTCCGCGGCCCTCCTCAAGGGCGTCCTGGAGAAGTTCTAGACACGACGAAGGGCCCGGGGTCGACGACCCCGGGCCCTTCCGCACAGCTACACAGCTACACGGCCACCGCTCAGCGCGCGGCGTCCGGGTGGACGGACTCGGTGACCGGCTTGGCGTCGGCCGCCTTCGTCTCGACCGGCTTGCGCAGCGCGATGTTCAGCTCGCGCAGGCGGGCCTCCTCCAGCACCGTCGGCGCGCCCATCATCAGGTCCTGCGCGTTGCCGTTGAGCGGGAAGGCGATGGTCTCGCGGATGTTCGGCTCGTCGGCCAGCAGCATCACGATGCGGTCCACGCCCGGGGCGATGCCACCGTGCGGCGGGGCGCCGAGGCGGAACGCGCGCAGCATGCCCGCGAACTCGCGCTCGACGGTCTCGGCCTCGTAGCCGGCGATCGCGAAAGCCTTCAGCATGACCTCGGGCTCGTGGTTGCGGATGGCGCCGGAGGACAGCTCGATGCCGTTGCAGACGATGTCGTACTGCCAGGCCAGGATGTCGAGCGGGTCCTTCTCCTCCAGGTCCTTCATGCCGCCCTGCGGCATGGAGAACGGGTTGTGGGAGAAGTCGATCTTGCCGGTCTCCTCGTCCTTCTCGTACATCGGGAAGTCGACGATCCAGCAGAAGCGGAAGACGTTCTCCTCGAAGTGGCCGGCGCGCTTGGCGGCCTCGACCCGGACCGGTCCCATGATCTTGGAGACCTCGTCGAACTCGCCCGCGCCGAAGAACACGGCGTGGCCGGGGACCAGGCCCAGGCGCTCGGTGAGGACCTTGACGTTCTCCTCGGTGAGGAACTTCGCGATCGGGCCGGTCAGGCTGCCGTCCTCGCCGACGCGGACCCAGGCCAGGCCCTTCGCGCCGAGCGAGATCGCGTACTCGCCGAGGCCGTCGAAGAACTTGCGCGGCTGGGCGGCGGTGTCCGGGACGGCCAGGGCGCGCACGTGCTTGCCGGCGAACGCCTTGAACTCCGAGCCCGCGAAGACGTCGGTGATGTCGACGAGCTCCAGCTTGGCGCGCAGGTCGGGCTTGTCGTTGCCGTACTTCAGCATCGACTCACGGAACGGGATCCGCGGGAACGGCGAGGTGACCTCGCGGCCGTTGCCGAACTCGGTGAAGAGCTCGGTCATCAGGCGCTCGATCGGCTGGAAGACGTCCTCCTGCTCGACGAAGGACATCTCGACGTCGAGCTGGTAGAACTCGCCCGGCGAGCGGTCGGCGCGGGCGTCCTCGTCGCGGAAGCAGGGCGCGATCTGGAAGTACCGGTCGAAACCGGAGATCATCAGCAGCTGCTTGAACTGCTGCGGGGCCTGCGGCAGGGCGTAGAACTTGCCCGGGTTCAGGCGGGACGGCACCACGAAGTCACGGGCGCCCTCGGGGGAGGTCGCGGTGAGGATCGGGGTCGCCATCTCGTTGAAGCCGAGGGCCACCATCTTCGAGCGGATCGAGGCGATGACCGCCGACCGCAGCATGATGTTGCGGTGCATGCGCTCGCGGCGCAGGTCGAGGAAGCGGTACTCCAGACGGCGCTCCTCGTTCACACCGTCGTCGGTGTTGATCGTGAAGGGGAGCGGGGCGGCGGCGCCGAGCACCTCGACCTCGGAGACCTCGATCTCGATCTCACCGGTCGGCAGGTCCGGGTTCACGTTGTCCGCGCCGCGGGAGACGACCTTGCCGTCGATGCGGACGACGGTCTCCTTGGAGACGCTGCTGAGGGCCTCGTTCGCGGCGGTGCCGGGGCGGGCCACCAGCTGTGTGATGCCGTAGTGGTCGCGCAGATCGATGAAGAGGATGCCGCCCAGGTCTCGACGGTTGTGCAGCCAGCCGCTCAGTCGGACGTCGGCGGCGACGTCAGAGGCGCGGAGCTCGCCGCAGGTGTGGGACCTGTACCGATGCATCAGTCATCCAGTTCTACGCGATACCAGGGTGGATTCAACCGTCCCAAGGTTACCGTCCGGGACGATGACGGGTCGGGCACTGTCCTGGCGCCTGCGCAAATACGGCCGACAACGCGCGAACAGGCACGTACCGGATGCGACCTGTAAAGATGACCGGGTGCGCACCGAGGATGTCCTGGCCGCCGTCGCGACGGGCCTGTGGAGATGGGACAACGCCTCCGGGACGGTCTCCCTGGATGCGGAGGCCGCCCGGCTCCTCGGGCTGCCCGCCGAACCGGTGGCCCTGCCGGAGGTCGCCGTACGGTCCCGTTTCCACCCGGTGGACTGGAACGAGATCAACGGGATCGTGAACCTGGCCGTCGCCGAGGACACCCTCGCCGAGGCCCGACTGCGGATCATGGACGAGGACGGCCGGGTCCTGCGGACCGTACGCAGCCGCTCCAAGCCCCTGGAGAGGTGGTCGGCCGACGGAAACCTGGACTACGAGCTGATCGGCACCATCCAGGAGATCGCCGAACCCCAGCCGGGCACCACCGCCGCCCACACGCCCATCACGGGCGACTGGCGGCGCTCCCGCGAGGCCTTCCTGCTGGACGCGGGCCGGGCGCTGGCGGAGGCCCGGTCCACGGCGGAGGTGCTGCGGGTCGCGGCCTCGCTGTCGATGCCGGGGTTCAACCCCGACGGGCTCGCCGTCTTCGGCGTGGCCGGGGACCGGCTGTCCGTCATCGGGCACCACGGGCACGACGCCGGGGACGAGGGCCCCTTCACGGACATGCTGCTGGAGACGGACTACCCGGCCGCGGAGGTGGTCCGTACCGGGCGGGCGATCTACCTCCCCACCCCTGACGACTACAAACGGCGCTTTCCGGCCACCTGGCCGCTCGCGCAGCGCTTCGACCGGGTGTCCTGGGCCTTCCTGCCGCTGATCGTGGCCGGACGGACCATGGGCGCTTGGATGGCCGCCTTCAAGCAGCCGGCGTCCTTCTCGCCCGACGAGCGGTCCGTCCTGACGACCGTGGCCCGGATGCTGGCCCAGGCGCTCCAGCGGGCCGGGGTGGCCGAATCCGAGCGGGAACTCACCACGGGCCTGCAACGGTCGATGATGCCGCAGCTCGGCCCGGAGATCCCCGGCATGCGGATCGCCGCACGCTACGTCCCCACGGGCGGCGGGCTCCAGGTCGGCGGCGACTGGTACGACATGATCCCGCTGCCGTCGGGCCGGTTCGCGCTGGTCATCGGCGACGTGCAGGGCCACGACGTCCGGGCGGCCGGCCTGATGGGCCAGCTGCGGATCGCCGTACGGGCGTACGCGTCCGAGGGGCACCGGCCGGACGCGGTGCTCTCGCGGGCCTCCCGCTTCCTCGCCGGGCTGTGCGCCTCCAAGGAGCCCGGCTGCCGGCGGCCGGAGGAGGACCCGGACGCGCAGAGCCCTCGGTTCGCGACCTGCCTGTACGTCGAGTGCGACCCGGAGACCGGAACGCTGGAGGTGGCCCGTGCCGGCCACCCCGACCCCGCGGTGCGGATGACCGACGGCACGGTGCTGATGCGGCCCACCGCCGGCGGGCTCCCCCTCGGGATCGTCCCCGACACCGACTACCCGACGACCAGGTTCACCCTGGAGCCCGGCGAGACGATGATGCTCTGCACCGACGGGCTCATCGAGACCGGCGGGCACGACCTGGACACCGGCTGGGCCCGGCTGCGCGCCGTCCTGGAGGGCGACACGCACGAGGTCGGCGGCCATGAGCCCGGGCACCTGGAAACGCTGGCGGACCTGCTGGTCCAGACCGTGCACGGGCCGTCCTCGCACCACACCACCGGCCCGCTGGCCGACCGCCGCGAGGACGACATAGCCGTGGTCCTGCTGTGGCGCGAGGGCGCGGGCTGCGGCTGCGGCACCCCGACGGCGCACCCGGTCCGCCCGACCCGCCGCACGATGCTGACCGTGGCCCAGGCGGAACCGGAACGCATCGCCGGCGCGCGCCGGCAGGTCCGGGAGCTGCTGCACGACTGGGCCGACGAGGAGCAGGTCGACTCGGCGGTACTGATGGTGTCCGAGATGGTCACCAACGTCCTCACGCACACGGACGGCGACGCCCTGCTGGTCGCGGAGGCGGTGGGCGAGCTGGGCGAGCGCCGGCTGCGCGTGGAGGTGGCCGACTCCAGCGACGAGCTCCCGCACAAGCGGCACCCGGGCGAGATGGCCTCCAGCGGCCGCGGGGTGCTGCTGACGGAGATGTTGGCCGACGCGTGGGGCGTGGACCCGCGCGGTGAGGGCAAGTCGATCTGGTTCGAGCTGTACGAGCAGTCCAAGCGGCCGGACCTGTAGTGCGACAGGGCCCGGCGCCGCCCGCGGCACCCTGTAGGACCCGCTGACGGGGACGCGACAGCCGCACGGGCCGCGCCCCCGTTCCGAGGGGGCGCGGCCCGTGCGGTGGCGTCAGTCCTCCGCCGCCTCGCCCGTGCCGCGGTGGCCGAGGCCCGTACGGGCCGTGGTGGGGATGCGGCCCAGGCGGCCCGCCTGGAAGTCGTCGAAGGCCTGCTGGAGCTCGTGCCGGCTGTTCATGACGAAGGGCCCGTAGTGCGCCATCGGCTCCCGGATCGGGCGCCCGCCGAGGAGGACGATCTCCAGGTCCGGGGCGTTGGAGTCCTGGGACTCGTCCGCCCGCACCGTGAGCGACCCGCCCTCGCCGAAGACGGCCGTCTGCCCGGTGCGGAGGGGGCGGCGGTCCTCGCCGACCGTCCCGCGCCCGGCCATCACGTACGCGAGGGCGTTGAAGTCCTCGCGCCACGGCAGGGTGATCTGCGCTCCGGGCGCGACGGTCGCGTGGATCATCGTGATGGGCGTGTGGGTGATGCCCGGACCCTCGTGGCCGTCGAGCTCACCCGCGATGACGCGGATCAGCGAGCCGCCGTCGTGGGTGGACAGCAGGGTGACCCTGCCGCCGCCGATGTCCTGGTAGCGCGGGGGCATCATCTTGTCGGAGGCCGGCAGATTCACCCACAGCTGGAGGCCGTGGAAGAGCCCGCCGCTGACCACGAGGGACTCCGGCGGGGCCTCGATGTGCAGCAGGCCGGAACCGGCGGTCATCCACTGGGTGTCGCCGCCGTTGATGATGCCGCCGCCGCCGTTGCTGTCCTGGTGGACGAAGGTCCCGTCGATCAGGTACGTGACGGTCTCGAAGCCGCGGTGCGGGTGCCAGGGGGTGCCCTTCGGCTCGCCCGGCGCGTACTCCACCTCGCCCATCTGATCCATCATGATGAACGGGTCGAGGTACTGGTAGTTGATCCCGGCGAACGCGCGCCGCACCGGGAATCCCTCACCCTCGAAACCACTCGGAGCGGAGACGACGGCCACCACCTTGCGCGGGACGGCCGCCTGCGGCTCGGCCACGCGCGGAAGCGCCAACGGGTTCTCAACAGTCACTGCGGGCATGGTCAGGACCTCCTTGTGATCCGAGTTTAGTTGAAACTCGAACTTTCTGCCACACCCCACAGAACAGAGTGGCCCCCGGGGGCATTCCCCGGGGGCCGCCGCCCCGCCGACCTGCGTGTCCCGGCCGGCGGCGGCGCCGGGACCCCCGTACTCGGCGCCGCCGCCCAATCCGCCGCGGCACCGATACTTCCGGGCGGGGGACAGGGCGGCGATCCTTTCGGGCAGGGCCGAAGCGTCCGTCAGGCGCCGCTGTGCAGGAGGTCCACGCCGAGGCCCGTCACCGAGTGCAGGACCGCCTTGCCGTCCCGCTCCGTGGTGATGAGGCCCGCCGCGCGCAGGGTGCGGGTGTGTTCGGACACCGACGGCAGGCTGATGTCGAGGTCCCGGGCCAGCTCACTGGTCGTGCGCCGCTCCACCAGCAGCTGCAGCACCGCAGCCCGGGTCCGGCCCAGCAGCGCGTCCAGCGGGCTTCCCACCGGGGCGGGGGAGGTCAGCGGCAGCGGGGTCAGTGCCGGGTGGAGCAGGACGTACGGACCCTCGGGGTGCTCGGCCACCAGCGGGCGGCCCGTCCAGAACGGCGAGGGCATCAGCATCAGCCCGCGCCCGCCGAGGCGTACCTCGTAGTGCGGCGGGCGGTCCACCTCGAAGGCGGCCCCCGACCAGCCGGCCGCCGGGTGCGTACTGGCCAGGCACGCCTTGATGCCGTGGGTGGCCAGCAGCCGCGTGCGCCAGGCGACGTCCGCCCGGAAGGACTGCCGGATCCGCGCCCGGTGCGGGGCCACCAGCACCTCGTACGCGGACCGGATGGCCCCGTCGAGCTGGTCCCAGGCGCCACGGTCCCGGCACCACAGGGCGCGGAGCCAGGAGTCCGGCCCGGGGGCCCGGGCGGCGGCGCGGGCGAGCTGCCCGGCCGTGAGCCCCGGGGCGGCGTCCCGTACGGCGGCCAGCCCCTCCTCCAGGGTGCGCGCGTACGGCTCCACGAACGGGGGGTTGTCTCCGTCGGGCCGCAACAGGTCCAGGAGCGGCAGCGCCCGGTCCGGCAGCTCCCTGCCGACGCGGCCGCGCCAGCGGCCGAAAACGGCCTGCTCGTCCCTGCGCTGCCAGGCGACGAGTGCCATGGCCAGCTCGACCAGCGGCAGCGGCTCGCTCGCGAAGGTGACGTTCAGCAGGTCCTCGGTCGTGAAGTGCACCCTCAGCACGGTCCCCACCCCCGTGGACGTCAGCCGGAACGGCCTCCAGCGGCCGTCTGCGCAGCGTTGGCGTCTAGCCGTACATGCGGCGCATGGCGAAGTCGACCATCTGCTCGACCGCCTTGGCGTCGAAGACCATCCGGTGGTCGCCCTCCATGTCGAGGACGAAGCCGTACCCGGTCGGCAGCAGGTCGATCACCTCGGCGCCGGTGATGACGAAGTACTTGGACTCCTTGCCGGCGTACCGGCGCAGCTCCTTGAGCGTGGTGAACATGGGGATGACCGGCTGCTGCGTGTTGTGCAGCGCCAGGAACCCGGGGGTCTCCCCGCGCGGGCAGTAGACCTTCGAGGTGGCGAAGACCTGTTGGAAGTCCTCGGCGGACATGGACCCCGTGGTGAAGGCCCGTACGGCGTCCGCGAGGGAGGGCGGGGACGGCTCCGGGTACAGCGGCGGCGCCTGCTGCGCGTAGCCCTGCGGGGGCTGCTGCGCGTACTGCTGCTGGGCACCCGGGTTCTGGTCGTAGCCGTACATGCGGCCTACCCTACCGAGCGGCCGCGCCCGTACCGGCCGGTACCGGCCACCGCCGCCCGGCGGGGGCCTCGGCGGGACAGGTCCCGCGCCTTCGGCGGCCCGGCGCGAGCTTGACCCTGGTCACACTCCGGACGTGAGGGTTGCCGTTATTACCGGCGGGTAGCATCATGACGTTACCGATTGGTATGTACGAGGAACCTGTCTCCCCGAGCCTTAACGGAGCCGTCGCCATGGGGCACTACAAGTCGAATCTCCGCGACATCGAGTTCAACCTCTTCGAGGTGCTCGGCCGCGACCAGCACTACGGCACCGGTCCGTTCGAGGAGATGGACACCGAGACCGCCAAGAGCGTCCTGTCCGAGATAGCCCGCCTCGCCGAGAACGAGCTGGCCGAGTCCTTCGCGGACGCCGACCGCAACCCGCCCGTCTTCGACCCGGAGACCAACACCGCGCCGGTTCCGGCCTCGTTCAAGAAGAGCTACAAGGCCTTCATGGACTCCGAGTACTGGCGTCTGGGCATCCCGGAGGAGATCGGCGGCACCGTCTCCCCGCGCTCCCTCGTCTGGGCCTACGCGGAACTGCTGCTCGGCTCCAACCCCGCCGTCTGGATGTACTCCTCCGGCCCGGCCTTCGCCGGCGTCCTCCACGAGGAGGGCAACGAGGCGCAGAAGAAGATCGCGCAGATCGCCGTCGAGAAGCGCTGGGGCTCCACCATGGTCCTCACCGAGCCGGACGCCGGCTCGGACGTGGGCGCCGGCCGCACCAAGGCCGTCCAGCAGGAGGACGGCTCCTGGCACATCGAGGGCGTGAAGCGCTTCATCACCTCCGGTGAGCACGACATGGAGGAGAACATCCTCCACTACGTCCTCGCCCGCCCCGAGGGCCACGGCCCGGGCACCAAGGGCCTGTCCCTCTTCCTCGTCCCGAAGTTCCACTTCGACTGGGAGACCGGCGAGCTGGGCGAGCGCAACGGCGTCTACGCCACGAACGTCGAGCACAAGATGGGCCTCAAGGCCTCCAACACGTGCGAGATGACCTTCGGCGACCGGCACCCCGCCAAGGGCTGGCTGATCGGCGACAAGCACGACGGCATCCGCCAGATGTTCATGATCATCGAGTTCGCCCGCATGATGGTCGGCACGAAGGCCATCGCCACCCTCTCCACCGGCTACCTGAACGCGCTGGAGTACGCCAAGGAGCGCGTGCAGGGCCCGGACCTGGCGAACTTCATGGACAAGACCGCGCCCAAGGTCACCATCACGCACCACCCGGACGTGCGCCGCTCGCTGATGACGCAGAAGGCGTACGCCGAGGGCATGCGCGCCCTCGTCCTCTACACCGCGACCGTCCAGGACGAGATCCAGGTCAAGCAGGCCGCAGGCGAGGACGCCTCCTCCCTCATCGGCCTGAACGACCTGCTCCTGCCGATCGTGAAGGGCTACGGCTCGGAGAAGTCCTACGAGCAGCTCGCCCAGTCCCTGCAGACCTTCGGCGGCTCCGGCTACCTGCAGGAGTACCCGATCGAGCAGTACATCCGCGACGCCAAGATCGACACCCTCTACGAGGGCACCACGGCCATCCAGGGCCAGGACTTCTTCTTCCGGAAGATCGTCCGCGACCAGGGCGCCTCGCTGAACATCGTCTCCGAGACGATCAAGAAGTTCCTGGCCGAGGCCGTCGGCGGCGAGGAGCTGGCCGGCGCCCGCGACGCGCTCGCCAAGGCCGCCGTGGACCTCGAGGGCATCGTCGGCCAGATGATCGTCGACCTCACCGCCACCGGCGAGGACGTCAAGAACATCTACAAGGTCGGCCAGAACACCACCCGCCTGCTCATGGCCTCCGGCGACGTGGTCGTCGGATACCTGCTGCTCAAGGGCGCCGCCGTGGCCGCCGAGAAGCTGGCGACGGCCTCCGCGAAGGACGTCCCGTTCTACACCGGCAAGATCGCCGCCGCGAAGTTCTTCGCCGCGGAGGTCCTCCCGGGCGTCTCGGTCCAGCGCCGGCTGGCCGAGTCCGTCGACAACTCCCTCATGGAGCTCGACGAGGCCGCCTTCTAGGAGGCACCGCCCCCACCCGTGGCACCGCCGGCACCCCGGCACCGCCACGCCGCACACGTACAGCGGCCGGGTCCCCCGCACAGGGACCCGGCCGCTGCCGCGTGCACGGGCCCCGACCGGCGCCCTGTACTGCGGCTTTCCCCGATGTCAGTCGTTCATGGGACGCTCGTAGGCATGAGTCCACAGGATCAGCACGGCAGCAGGGGGTACTCCGTCCCCACCGGGCGGCCGTACGCCCTCAAGGAGCTGCAGGCGAGCCTGGGCAGCCTCGGCGACCACCTGCGCGAGCTCTACGACGGCGCCCACCCCGCCGAGTACGACACCATCGCCGACGCGCTGTACGTGGCCTTCCAGACGGCCGCCGGACTGGCCCCCGCCAAGAGCTACACCGGCTGCCCCGAACACCCCAACGGCGCCCTCGACCCCGAGGCCCCCGAAGGCTGGGGCCGCTGCCTCATCTGCAACGACCGCCGACGCCTCGGACAGCGCCGGCACGGCGGCCCCGGCCCCGCCCCCGCCGGCGAGCAGCGCCGCCTGGGCTACCCCGTACCGGACGGCCCGTACACACTCCAGGCGCTGCGCGCCCACCTGCGCACCGTCGAGGACCAGCGGTTCCACCTGGGCCTGTCCTCCCCCGCCGAGGACTTCGTCCGCATCGCCGACGACCTCCACCGCGCCTTCATCGTGGCCCGCGAACTGTCCCGCCCGCGCAACGCCTCGGGCTGCTCCGAGCACCCCGGCGCCCCCATCGACCCCGACGCACCCCCCGGCGAGGCCTGTATCTTCTGCGCCGGGCGCAGAAGACGCGCGCAGCGCTCCCCGCAGACCCCGGAGATGCTCCCGCGCGTCCGCCGGGGTGAGCGCAGGCAACTGCAGCGCAGATTCGACCGTCCGCCGGGCTGAGAACCAAACGGGACCGCCCACTCGCGTGACGTGCGCGGCGCGGAGCCGGTCCTCCCGGCAACACGCCCGGTCCGGCCGTGACAAAGGGGAACCCGGCCCTCGTTAAGGTGAACCACTCGGCTTCCTCCCCTCCCAGGCGGAGGGGATTCCCACACTCACGCGTGAGGGTCCGTTCCGCCACGGACCGCCCGACCGAGAGGAGGACTCACGATGAGGCCCGACAACCGCTCCGCTGTCGGCAACGGCCGCCCCGGCGGCCGGAAGACCGGTCGCGGCGTTCCCGTCCCGGTCGTGAGGGGTCCCGCAAACCGGGCGCATCGACCACAGCTGCACGAACGTCCGCGACAGTTCCACGGCCTGCGCATCCGTCCGATAGAAACGGTACTTGCACGACCGCTGCGCGGATGGAACACCCACTCCCCCGACGCTACGGTCGGTCACGATCCGAACACAAGCACAGGTCACAGCCTCACGCTTCGGCACTCCGCCGCGGCGAGGCTCCGAGCCGGAACTGCGTTTCCTCACCCGGCTGAAGCCGGGGGCTTCCACACAAGGGAAATACGATGAGCTCTCCCGCCCGCTTCGACCGCGGCCACACCGACGATCTGATGACCTTCCTGACGGCCAGTCCGTCGCCGTACCACGCCGTGGCCAACGCGGCGGAGCGGCTGGAGAAGGCAGGCTTCAGGCAGTTGTCGGAGACGGACGCCTGGGATTCGGGCACCGGGGGCAAGTTCGTGCTCCGCGGCGGCGCGCTCATCGCCTGGTACGTCCCCGAAGGCGCCGCGGCACACACCCCGTTCCGCATCATCGGCGCCCACACCGACTCGCCGAACCTGCGGGTCAAGCCGCTGCCCGACACCGGCTCGCAGGGCTGGCGGCAGATCGCGGTCGAGATCTACGGCGGGACCCTGCTCAACACCTGGCTGGACCGGGACCTGGGCCTGGCCGGCCGGCTGACCCTGCGCGACGGCACCGAGCGCCTCGTGAACATCGACCGGGCGCTGCTGCGCGTGCCGCAACTCGCCGTGCACCTGGACCGGTCGGTGAACAGCGACGGCCTCAAGCTCGACAAGCAGCGGCACATGCAGCCGATCTGGGGCCTCGGCGAAGCGCACGAGGGCGACCTCATCGCGTTCCTGGAGGAGGAAGAGGGCCTGGAGCACGGCTCGGTGGCCGGCTGGGACCTGATGGTCCACTCGATCGAGCCGCCCGCCTACCTGGGCCGCGACCGCGAGCTGGTGGCCGGCCCCCGGATGGACAACCTGCTGTCCGTGCACGCGGGCGTCGCGGCGCTGGCCGCCGTCTCCGGCGCCGAGAAGCTCGACCACATCCCGGTGCTGGCCGCCTTCGACCACGAGGAGAACGGCTCCCAGTCGGACACCGGCGCCGACGGCCCGCTGCTGGGCAACGTGCTGGAACGTTCAGTCTTCGCGCGCGGGGGCACGTACGAGGACCGCGCGCGGGCCTTCGCCGGCACCATCTGCCTGTCCTCCGACACCGGGCACGCCGTGCACCCCAACTACGGTGAGCGCCACGACCCCACGCACCACCCGAGGGCCAACGCCGGCCCGATCCTGAAGGTCAACGTCAACCAGCGCTACGCC
This sequence comes from Streptomyces virginiae, assembly GCF_040638905.1. Taxonomy (GTDB): domain Bacteria; phylum Actinomycetota; class Actinomycetes; order Streptomycetales; family Streptomycetaceae; genus Streptomyces; species Streptomyces virginiae_B. The sequence goes on from NZ_JBEZYV010000032.1 coordinate 55,109, forward strand.
ACCGACGGCAGCGGGCGCGCGGTGTTCGCCGCCGCGTGCGAGCGGGCCGGCGTCCCGTGGCAGACGTTCGTCTCCAACAACTCGATGCCGTGCGGCACGACGATCGGCCCGATCACGGCCGCCCGCCACGGCATCCAGACCGTGGACATCGGCGTCGCGATCCTCTCGATGCACAGCGCCCGCGAACTGTGCGGCGCGGACGACCCGTACCTCCTCGCCAACGCCCTGGTGGCCTTCCTGGAGGGCTGACCCCCCAGGAAGCCCGCAGGGAAGGCCGGTTGCGCCCCCGCTATCCCTCGTCGTCCATGCCCGCCAGGACGAGAGGCAGCCGGGAGGCGCCGGCGGCGGTGACGCGGACGGGCACCCCCCAGTCCTGCTGGTGGACGTGGCAGGCCGGGTATTCGTTGGCCGGGTCGTCGTCGCAGGACGCCGCCATCGCCGAGACGTGCAGCACGCCCTCGGTGACGTCCGGGTTCAGCGCCAGCTCCCGGAACAGGTCGCTGCCGGCGCCCTCGCCGCCCGCCAGCAGCTCGGGCGGGGTCGAGGAGACGAGCAGGCGGGTGGAGGGCCCGTAGCGGGTGTCGAGCTTCTGCCCGCTGGGGGCCTGGAAGACCACGTCGAGGCGCAGGGTGCCGGGCGCCACCTCGGTGGCGGCCCGCTGGGTGCGGTGGGCGACCGCGTCCACCCGCACCGCCTCCTCCGGGAGTCGCAGCCGCGTCAGGCGGTGCCGGGCGGACTCGACGACCACGATGTCCTCTCCGACGAGCACGGCGTCGCTGGGCTCGCGCAGGTCGGTCGCGAGGGTCGAGACCTGCCCGGTGGCGGGGTCGTAGCGGCGCAGCGCGTGGTTGTACGTGTCGCACACCGCGACCGAGCCGTCGGGCAGGGCCGTCACCCCGAGCGGGTGCTGGAGCAGGGCCTGGGCGGCGTCCCCGTCCCGGTGCCCGAAGTCGAACAGGCCGGTGCCGACGGCGGACGTGACGGCGTAGCCGGTGTCGGTGGGGTGGACGTACCGCAGGGCGCTGGTCTCGGAGTCGGCGATCCACAGCCGGTCCCCGGCGGCGGCGAGCCCGGACGGCTGGGCGAACCAGGCCTCGGCGGCCGGCCCGTCGTGCAGCCCCTCGTTGGTGGTGCCGGCGGCGACCTCGACGGTTCCCTCCGCCGGGTCCCAGGTCCACAGCTGGTGGACACCGGCCATGGCGATCCACACCTTGCCCTGCCACCAGGCCACGTCCCACGGCGAGGACAGGTCCACTTCGAGGGCCGGCCCGGAGGTCGGCGAGCCCTGCCACCACTGCCGCCCGGTGCCGGCGACCGTCTCGACGGCTCCGCTGTCGAGGTCGAGGACGCGCAGCGCGTGGTTGACGGTGTCGGCGACGACCACCCGGCCGTCGGGCAGCAGCGCCAGCCCCTGCGGCTCGCTGAAGCTGTCGCCGGCGAAACCGCGCTCGCCGCTGCCGATGCGGCGTACGACGCTTTCCCCGTCGGCGGCCAGCTCCACCAGTTGGTGCCGCGTGGAGTCCGAGACGAGGAAGTTCCCGCTGGGCAGGAGCAGCCCCTTGCCCGGGAAGCGCAGGTCGCTCGCGACGGGCTCGGGCGCCACGTACGGGCCGTCGCCGCGCCGCAGGGTGCCCTTGGCCTCGTGCTTGGTCTCCAGCTCCTCGACCAGCTTCGCGATGGCGTGGGCGTGCCCCTCGCCGGCGTGCTGGGCGACGACGTAGCCCTCGGGGTCGATCACGACGAGCGTGGGCCACGCGCGGACGGCGTACTGCTTCCAGGTGGCGAGCTCGGGATCGTCGAGGACGGGGTGGTGGACCTCGTAGCGCTCGACGGCGTCGACGACGGCCGCGTGCTCGGCCTCGTGCACGAACTTCGGTGAGTGCACGCCGATGATCACGACGGTGTCGCGGTGCTTCTCCTCCAGCTCGCGCAGCTCGTCGAGGACGTGCAGGCAGTTGATGCAGCAGAAGGTCCAGAAATCGAGGATCGTGATGCGTCCCCGCAGGTCGGCGAGGGTGAGCTCCTTGCCGCCGGTGTTCAGCCAGCCACCTTTGCCGATCAGCTCGGGGGCACGGACACGGGCACGGCGGGGCGCGGGCGCGGGGGTGGGCGCCGGGGCAGCATCGTTCATCCTTCAAGCTTGCCATCCGCCCGTGAACGCCCCGTCACGCCAGTACGACGTTCCCTGCGGGGCGGGGCACCCGCAGGGGTGACAACAGGGAGCGAGAGCCCGTGGGAGCCTGGTCACGGGAAGCAAGGGAGGCGTCCGCAATGACCACCGCGCACGACTACGGCGAAGGCATCGACCCCGAGAGCGCGCTGAAGTACGCCATCCAGCACCACAGCGGAGACCGGACGGAGATCGTCGAAGGCGTCATCACCAACGTGACGCCGAGTTGGGACCACGAGAACGCGGCGGAGGAGATCCGCGACCAGATCCGGCCTCGGGTCAAGGAACTGGACTGCGTCACGGGGTCGGGGAACCTCGACCTTCCGGGTTCGTCGAACTGGTACGTCCCCGACCTGGCCGTCGTCCCCAAGGCGCTGGCGAAGGGCGGGAGCGCCATGCTGCCCGACCAGGTGCTGCTCGTCGTCGAGGTGACCTCGGACTCCAATGCCGAGACCGACCGCGTGGTCAAGCGCAAGCGGTACGCCGAGTACGGGGCGCCGCTCTATCTGCTCGTCGACCGGCTGGAGCGGTCCGTCACCCTGTTCGCGGAGCCCGGGAGCCTGGGGTACACCAAGGTCGACGGGCCGCATCCGTTCGGGACGTCCGTGCGGCTGCCGGAGCCCTTCGGGATCGACCTGGACACCAACGGGCTCTAGGGAGCCGGTAGCGTGCGGGGGGTGACGGGGAGCATGCCGCCTGGCGGGCGGATATTCGAGGCCTTGAGCGCCGGCGCCGTACGTGATGCCGCGCAGTTGCGGGAGCTGTACGAGGAGCCGGGGGAGATGGCGCGGCGCAAGGCCGTCGACCGGATCCACGAGGCCGCCCGAGCGGTCATCGGGCGGTCGTCGCTGGTGTTCGTCGCGAGCGCCGGGGCGGGCGGGCACTGCGACGTGACGCCCCGGGGCGGGCCGCCCGGATTCGTCGCGGTACTCGACGAGTTCACCCTCGCCGTCCCCGACGCCACCGGCAACAAGCGGCTCGACACCGCCCACAACATCGTCGAGACGGGCCGGGCCGGTCTGATCTTCGTCATCCCGGGCCGGGCCACCACGCTGCGCGTGAACGGGCGGGCCTGCGTCTCCGCCGATCCCCGGCTGCTGGAGCAGCTGACCGCCGTCGGCAAGCCGCCGCGCAGCGCGATCGTCGTGCAGGTCGAGGAGGCCTACCAGCACTGCCCGAAGGCGTTCCTGCGCAGCGGCGCGTGGAAGCCCGAGCAGTGGCTCGCCGAGAACGCCGCCCCCAGTTCCGCCGAGGTCACCCTCGCCCACCTGGACATGCCCGGTCTGACGATCGAGGACATCCGGCGGCAGGAGCGCGAATCCCTGCTGTACCGCTACGAATAGTCGAAGAGGGCGCTCAGGCGCGGCAGCCGGGTCGCCAGTTCGGCCGCGTCGTCGAAGTCGAAGTCCCAGGACGGGTCCAGGGGCGGATAGCTGATCGTGAAGGAGTCCGCGGGGAGTTCGCGGCCGGTGGCGCTCTCGTAGGCGGTCCACGCGATCGAGAGGGCGTCCTCGCCCCACAGCTCCAGGCCCTCCGCGGCCGCATCGCGGACCGCCGGGTGGTCCGCGAGGGAGTCCGGGTCGGCCAGGGCGGCGTCGAAGACGGCGCGGCCCTGTGTGAGCAGCCAGCCGCGGAAGTAGTCGAAGCCGTCGTCCGAGCAGCCGCCGTTGATCATGTAGGCCGCGGCCCAGAGCGGGCTGCGGTAGGACTCCGCCAGCAGGTCCCACAGCACCTGCTGGGCCGCGGCTATCTCCGCCTGAGGACGGGCCGCGAGCAGCTCCCCCGCCCGCTGCGCCACCGCGTCCTCACCCGTGTCCGCCGCCGTGTCCGCGCGGGCCGTCTCGATCAGCTGCCAGAACGTCGTCTTGTCCATGGGAGGAGCCTGGCACCCGGCACTGACATCAGCCGAGGAAGGAGTGGAGAGACCTCGTGAGGGCCGTGACGAAGGCGTCCTGCACCTCTGCCGGCACGAGGTCCAGGGACAGGTAGGGGTTGAGGTCCTCCAGCTCGACGAGGAGCAGTTCTCCGGAGGGCGCCCGGCAGGCGTCCACCCGCTGGATGCCGTGCCCGAGGGTGTTCCACTCGACGAAGGAGCGGGCGAAGGCCAGGTCCTCGCCGGTCGGTCGGTAGGGGCGCAGCTCCCAGCGGCGGGCCGGATCGGGGGCGTGGAGGGCGTACTGGAAGGCGTCGTCGACGAAGTAGAAGGACACCTCGTACGTGAAGTCGATGCGCGGCTGGATCAGGACGGCCCCGGCCGGGCCGGCCGGTGTCGCGGTGAAGGTGAGGCCGATGGAGTCGGCGCCCTGCTTGGGCTTGACGACGTACTCGGGCACCTGCGGCAGTTCGGCCAGCCGGGCCGGGTCGTCGATGGTCGGGATGACCGGGTGGCCGGCGGCCGTCAGGTCGAGGAGGTACTGCTTGCCGGCCATGTCGGCGCGGCCGGTGAGGGGGTTGTACACGGGCGTGCCGGCGGCGAGGGCCGCCGCGCGGAAGGCGTCGTACTCCTCCTGGTAGTACAGGACCGGGCCGCTGTTGCGGACGATCACGGCGTCGAAGCCGGGCATCAGGGCGCGCGCGTCGGCGGGGTGGCACAGGGCCAGCGCGAAGTGCTCGCGCAGGCGCGAGGTGAGGAATATGTCCTCGTCGCAATATCGGCGGCCGCGTGCGGGGTACGCCAGGTCGGTCACGTAGAGCAGTGGCATGGGGGAAACCTATCGCGGGCACTGATCAGCGCATGAAATACCTCGTTCGGGACAAAATGCTGGCCATCGGGGACGACTGCTGGATCGAGGACGAGGAGGGGCGGCACGCCTTCCTCGTCGACGGCAAGGCGCTGCGGTTGCGGGACACGCTGGAGCTGAAGGATCCCGACGGCCGGATCCTGATCACCCTGCGGGAGAAGCTCTTCGCCTTCCGCGACGCGATGACCCTGGAGCGGGACGAGCGGCGGCTCGCGGTGATCCGCCGCAAGCGCTTCTCGCTGCTGCGCAACCACTTCCGCGTGACGCTGCTGGAGGGCACGGAGCTCGATGTCAGCGGGCGGATCCTGGATCGGGAGTTCAAGGTCGAGTACGACGGGGAGCTGCTCGCCCTGGTCTCCCGGCAGTGGTACCGGGTGCGGGAGACGTACGCGGTCGACGTGGTGCGGGAGGACGCCGACGCGGCGCTGCTGGTGGCGGTCGCGGTGTGCGTGATCCGGATGGCCGAGAAGGAGCGGGAGGACGCCCTCCAGGACTGAGCGGGGGCCCCGGGCTGAGTACGGACCCCCCGCGGAGGTGAGCATCCGCGCTCATGCGGTGGCAGCGGGCGGCGGCGAGGATCGTGGCAGTCCCGCCGAGCACGGAAGGAACCCCACGGTGAACCCCAGCACCCACGCGGCCCTCTACGGTCCGTGGCAGCCCTCGCAGCCGGTCCGCAAGGACCGCCCCGTCGTCGTCGCGCTCGCCGGCCTGCTGTGGGCACTCACCCTGCTGTCGGTGTGCTGGGTGGGCGGCCTGTTCACCGTCGCGCTGGTGTGGGGTGCGGCGGCCGGGCAGCCGGTCGGCGGCCTGTTGCTGCTGCTTGTGCTGGTCCCGGCGGCCGCCGCCGCCGGGCTCACCGCCCTGGCCCGTGCTCCCGGTGTCCGCAGGCTGGCGGCGTCCACGCGGCTGCTCCTGCTCGGCGCGCTGGCGTGCCCCGTGCCCGCCGTCCTGGCGGTCGTGCTCTGGATCCGCACCGGTTGACGGTCAGCGGCCCAGGCGGCGGTCCTTGAGGGCCGGGAACTGCGAGCGGGTGTCGGCGACCCTGGCCGGGTCCAGGTCCACCGTGAGGACCTCCTCGCCGGGGCCCGCCTCCGCGAGGACCTCGCCCCACGGGTCGACGACCAGGCTGTGCCCGGCCTGCTCGACGCCCGCGTGGGTGCCGGCCAGCCCGCACGCCAGGACGTACGACTGGTCCTCGACGGCGCGCGCCCGGCTCAGCAGCGTCCAGTGCGAGCGGCGGCGCGCGGGCCAGCCGGCGGCGACGATCATCGTGGTCGCGCCGGCGTCGACCAGGCCCCGGAACAGTTCGGGGAAGCGCAGGTCGTAGCAGGTGGCGATGCCGAGGGTCTGTTCCGGCAGCTCCACCGTGGTCAGGGAGTCACCGGCGGACATCAGGACCGCCTCGCCCTGGTCGAAGCCGAAGCGGTGGATCTTGCGGTAGGTGGCGGCCAGCTCGCCGGCCGGGGAGATGACCAGGGCGGTGTTGTAGAGGGAGCCGTCGCCCGCGCGCTCCACGACCGAGCCCGCGTGCAGCCAGACCCCGGCGTCGCGGGCCGCCTTGGACATGGCCTCGTAGGTCGGTCCGTCCAGCGGCTCGGCCTCGGTCTCGAACTGCTCGTAGGCGAACGCCCCGACCGTCCACAGCTCGGGCAGCACGACGAGATCGGACTCGTCCTGTTCCCGCACGAGATCGGCCACACGGGCGCGCCGGGAAGACACCGACTCGCCCTCGTTCACTGCGATTTGGATCAACGAGGCGCGCACATTACCACCGTCCTGGCGTTCAAGCCGTCAACTCGGGCCTACGAATCGTCACACGAAAGCACTGCCGGGGTGCTCACAGGCAGCGTAGTTTTGGAAACTGAGTCCACTGCTTCCGAAACGCGCCACTGAACGACGCCACTGAACAGCACCGCGAGGGGTCCCGTTGACCGTCCATCCGCATCCCAGCCTTCAGCCCTATGCCGACGCGTGGACGCACTCGATCGAGGCGATATCCGAGTTGGTCCTCCCCCTGACGGAGGGCGAGTGGAACCGGGCGACGCCGTGCCCCGGCTGGTCGGTCCGTGACGTCGTCTCCCACATCATCGGCATCGAGTGCGAGCAGCTCGGGGACCCCCGGCCGATCCACACGGTGGCGCGGGACCTGCGGCACGTGGTGGACGAGTTCAGCCGGTACATGGAGGTGCAGGTCGACGTGCGGCGCCACCACACCGCGCCGGAGATGACCTCGGAGCTGGAGTACACCGTCATCCGCCGCGCGCGGCAGCTGCGCAACGAGAAGCGGGATCCGGACACGATGGTGCGGGGGCCGCTCGGCGACCAGGTGACCCTGGAACACGCGCTGCGGCTGCGGGCGTTCGATGTGTGGATCCACGAGCAGGACCTGCGGTGGGCGCTGGGCGCGCCGGGGAACTGGGACTCGCCGGGTGCGTACGTGGCGCGGGACATCCTCCTGTCCGGGCTGCCGAAGGTGGTGGCGAAGCGGGCGGGCGCCCCGGCGAACTCGGCGGTGGTGATCGACGTGCACGGGCAGCTGGAGTTCATGCGGACGGTACGGGTGGACGCGGACGGCCGCGGCACGGTGGACAAGTCCCCGTCGCTGGGCCCGGCGGTGACGCTGACCATGGACTGGGAGACGTACGTCCGGCTCGCGGCGGGCCGGGTACGGGCGCGCACGGTCGCCGACCGGGTGAAGGTGGAGGGCGACGCACAGCTGGCGGAGGCCATCCTGACGCAGTTCTCCGTGACCCCCTGACGCCGCCGTGAGCCCGCTCAGGCGGTGGTGCTGAACCGTACGGCCGTGGCGGCCGCGCGGCGGAATCCGGTCGGGTTGATCGTGTAGGCCGTGCGGAAGGCGCGGCTGAAGGCGGGGGCGCCGCTCCCCGGTGGGCGGCGCGGCCTACGGCGTCTCGCGCCCTGCTGTTTCCGGCAGGGGACAGGCGGTGGACCGCGGCCGCGGTTCCGCCTCCGGACCGGACGCCTGTCCGGAAGTCTGCGCGGGCGCCGGTTCGGGTGTCTGCGCCGGTGTCTGCGCGGGGATGGTGACGCGGCCGCGGGCCGCCTCGCGGGCCAGTGCCCCGCGGCGCAGGCGCAGGATCTGGGTGACGCCGAGCGCTTCGAGCACGAAGACCGTCGAGAAGGCGATGCGGTAGTCGTCGCCGGTGGCGTCGAGCAGGACGCCCACCGTCAGCAGGGTCGTCATCGAGGCGATGAAGCCGCCCATGTTGGTGATCCCGGAGGCGGTGCCCTGGCGTTCGGCCGGGTTGGCGGGGCGGGCGAAGTCGAAGCCGATCATCGACGCCGGGCCGCAGCCGCCCAGCACCAGGCACAGGGTGACCAGCAGCCACATCGGCGCGTGGCCCCCCGGGTGGGCGAGGACCGCCCCCCAGAGCAGGGCCGTGAGGCCGACCGTCCCCAGCGCGAGCGGTATCCGGGTGGACTGGCGGCGGCCGATGATCTGGCCGTAGACCAGCCCGAGCGCCATGTTCGAGGCGACGACCAGCGTCAGCAGCGCGCCGGCGGTGGTCCGCGTCAGGCCCTGCGCCTCGATCAGGAAGGGCATCCCCCACAGCAGCAGGAACACCATCGCGGGGAACTGCGTGGTGAAGTGCACCCACAGCCCGAGCCGGGTGCCGGGTTCGCTCCAGGACTCCCTGATCTGGCGCCGCACGAAGCCCGCCCCGCCGGTCCGCTCCGCCGGCGCCGGGTCGTGGCCCTCCGGGTGGTCGCGCAGGAACAGCACCAGCGGCACCAGCACCACCAGCCCGGCCACCGCGCTGCCGGCGAAGGCCGCGGTCCAGCCGACCCCGTGCAGGACGGGCGCGAGGACGAGGGTGGACACGAGGTTGCCCGCCATGCCGACCAGCCCGGCCAGCTGCGCCATCAGAGGCCCGCGCCGGGCCGGGAACCAGCGGGTGCCGAGCCGCAGCACGGAGATGAAGGTCATTGCGTCGCCGCAGCCGAGCAGGGCGCGGGCGGCGAGGGCCATCTCGTACGAGGGGGAGAGCGCGAAGCCGAGCTGCCCGGCGGTGAAGAGCACCGCGCCCAGCGTCAGTACCTTCTTGGTGCCGAGCCGGTCCACCATCAGGCCGACAGGGACCTGCATGCCCGCGTAGACGAGGAGCTGGAGCAGGGAGAAGGTGGACAGGGCGGAGGCGCTGACGCGGAAGCGGTCCGCCGCTTCGAGACCGGCCACGCCCAGGCTGGTGCGGAAGATCACCGCGACGAAGTAGACGGCGACGCCGATGCACCAGACGGCGACGGCCTTCCCACCGCCCGGCGGGTCCTTCATCTGCCCGGCGCCCACCGGCCCGGCACCCACCGGCCCGGCGCTCACAGGCCCGGTCCCCGCACGAGCGACTCGACCCGGCCGATGTGCCCGCGCACCGCGGCGGCGGCCGCCCCGGCGTCCCCGGCGCGCAGCGCGTCCAGGATCTCGGCGTGCTCGGCCAGCGTCCGCTGCAGCCGGTCGGGGTGCGCGTGCAGCAGGGCCACGCCCATCCGCAGCTGCCGGTCGCGGAGTTGGTCGTAGAGCCGGCACAGGATCTGGTTCCCTGCGCTGCGCACGATCTCGGCGTGGAAGCCCCGGTCCGCCGCCGTCATCGCGGCGAGGTCCCCCGCGGCGGCGTGCCGGCGCTGCTCGTCGAGCAGCGCTTGGAGCCGGTCCAGCAGGCCGGGTGGCGCCGGCACGGCCTTGCGCACGGTGAACTCCTCGACCAGCAGCCGGGTTTCGAGGACGTCGTTGATCTCCTGCGCGGAGACCGGCAGGACCAGGGCACCCTTCTTCGGGTACAGCCTCAGCAGCCCCTCGGTCTCCAGGCGCAGCAGCGCCTCGCGGACCGGGGTGCGGGACACCCCCACCGCCTCGGCGAGTTCGCCCTCGGTGAGGAGGGTTCCGCCTTCGTAGCGCCGGTCGAGCACACCGTGCTTGACGTGCTGGTAGACGCGGTCGGCGGCGGTCGCGGTGCTGGTGGCGGCGGGCATGCGCACAGCATAGATACAACAGGGGTGCAAGCCGTGGCCGGTCCGGGATGTGGACCGGGGTGGGGCCGGCCGGGGCGTCTCCTTCCCCGGCCGGGCCCGCCTGCACCGAAGGATGTACTACGCCTTCGTCCGCGCGCAGGACGTACCCGGCTCCGCGCGCCGGGAGCCTGGAGTCATGGCCGACACCCTCGCCCCGGCGGTCCGCACGACCACCCGGCTCCCCCTCCTGGACGTCCTGCGCGGCGCCGCGATCCTCGGCACGCTCATGACCAACGTCTGGATCTTCACCTCACCCGGCTCGGAGTGGAGCGTGCTGCAAGGGGGCCTGAAGGCGCCCGACGCACTCGCCGACCCCTCTGCCGCCACCATCGCGGAATCCGTCTTCCGCTTCCTCGCGGACGGCAAGTTCCTGGCCCTGCTCACGGTCCTGTTCGGTGTCGGCCTGGCCATCCAGTACGACTCCGCCGCCCGGCGCGGCGAACCGTGGCCCGGCCGCTATCCCCGGCGCGCCGCCTTCCTGTTCGTCGAGGGCACCGTCCACTTCGTCCTCGTCTTCGCCTGGGACGTGCTGATGGGGTACGCCGTGACCGCCCTGCTCGTCGCCTGGCTGCTGGCCCGCTCGGAGAAGGTGCGGCGCGCGGCCATGTGGACGGCCGGCGGGGTGCACCTGGCAGTGACGGGCCTGCTGACCCTCGACGCGATGGCCCGGCCGGCCGGCGCACCGAAGGCCCCGGCCGCGGCCGCCGTCGACCTCTACGCCCACGGGAGCTGGCCGGCGCAGATCGCCTTCCGCCTGGACCACTTCCTCGCCCTGCGCATCGAGCCCGTCATCTCCTTCGGGCTGCTGGTCTTCCTCTTCCTCCTCGGCGTACGCCTCCACCGCGCCGGCGCCTTCGCCGCGACCGCCGACGGCCGCCGCGTCCGGACCCGGCTGGCCGCCTGGGGCCTGGGCCTCGGCCTGCCGCTGAACGCCGCGACCACCTTCGGCGGCGGCGACTTCTACCTCCTGGGCCGCTACGGTGCGGCGCCGCTGCTCGCCCTGGGCTACATCGGCCTGATCGGCATCGCGCTGGACCGGCTGTGGATCCCCGGCTCCGCAACCCGCGCCCTCGGCTCCGTCGGCCGCACCGCGCTGTCCTGCTACGTCGCCCAGAACCTGCTCTGCATGCTGCTCTGCTACGGCCTCGGGCTGGGCCTGGCCGACCGGCCGGCCGACAGCGGCCCCTGGTGGGTGATGGGCCTGTGGGCGGGCGTGAGCCTGACCCTGGCGGCCGGGTCGTCGCTGTGGCTGCGCCGCTTCGACCGCGGCCCCCTGGAAGCCCTGCAGCACGCGGTCCTCAGCCCGCGCCGTCCGCGCCGCCGGCCGCCGGTCTGACCTCCACGTCCAGCACGAACTCGTCGTAGGGCGCCTCGTCCGGGTACGGCGGCCGGACCTGCGCGAAACGGATCCTGGCCCGGCCCCCGCCCGGGGGCCGGGCCCGTACGACGTAGCGCAGCTCCACCGCGGCCCCGGGCGGCGCTCCGCCCGCCGCACCCGCGGCCTGCGCCACCGACACCACCTGCGCGTCGCCCGTGACCTGCCAGGTCCACACGTACCCGCGCGCCCCGCGTCCGGTGAGGCGCAGCTCGTACGGCTCACCGGGGCTCAGCACGACACTGCGCACCTCCACGCCGCCGGTCCTCTCAGACGGGGCCGATCACCGGCCCTTCGTGCCAGCCCGCGCCGTCGCGCCAGTAGTGCTGCAGGCGGCGGTCGGTGCGCAGGACGACGACTTCCAGGTTGAACCCGAAGCTGCCCTGGAGCATCCCGGTGACCGAGGCGACGTCGTGGCCGAAGACGGCACCGCACCGCCAGGGCGAGCCACCCGCGTTGCCGCGCCACCAGTGCTCGACCCGGCCGCCGGCCACCGCCACGCACAGCTCGTAGTTCCCGGCGGTGTCCTCGTCGGCGGCCCCGTACTGGCCCTCGATCAGGCAGGGCGCAGAGGTGGCGGGCGTGCCGCTGCCGAAGACCTCCCCGGCGCGCCAGGCGAAGCCGTCGGGGTCGTCGCGCCACCACAGCTGCATGAGGCCGTCGGTGCGGGCGGCGACCAGGTCGAGGTGGCGCGAGCGGGTCTGGACGAGGGCGGGGCCGTAGTGGGCGATGCCGGAGGCGAAGCGGCCGCCGTCGTTCCAGGTCCAAGGTGCGCCGTTGATCCGCCACCAGTGGTTGAGCCGGCCGTCGGATGTACGGACGACCACCTCGAAGTTGCCGGGCTTGCCGTAGTCGCTCTGGATGAACGCCGGGGTGGAGCCGACGGCCGCGTCCCCCGGGCCGAAGACGCCCCCGTCGCGCCACACGCCGGCGGACTGCTCGTAGTACCAGTGGCGCAGCCGGCCGCCCGTGGTCACGTGCAGGGACTCCATGTTGCGGTTGTAGGTGGTCCCGGTGAAGGCGGGCTGACCGGAGGCGTCGTTGGCGAACACGCCCGCGCGGGCCCAGGCGAAGGGCGCGTCGCCCTCGCGCCACCAGTGCTGGAGCCGGGCGCCCGTGGTGGTGGCGAGGAGTTCGAAGTTGCGGTGGGCGCGGCCGTTGCCGCTCTCGTAGACGTTGCCGGTGTGCAGGCGGCGCTTGGTCCACGGATCCGGGTTGGTGCCGCGCAGCCCGCACTTGGCCCAGTGGTCGATCCTGACCTCGCCGTAGGCGATCCGGCCGTAGCCGCCGACGTGGTAGCCCGTGCCCCAGGAGTTCTTGAACAGCCAGCAGCCCGCCGCGTCGTCGTAGCCGACGACCAGCACGCAGTGGCCGCCCGCGAGCCGGTCGCTGGTGCGGTGGTAGACCCCGGAGCCGAGACCGAAGAAGTCGTCGTAGACGTCGAAGCAGGCGGTCAGCGGGCCGACCGTGTCCAGCCACACCTTCTGCTGCTCGACATCGCCGAGCCGGACGTAGTCGGTGACCCGCACGGTACGGCCGGACCGGTCCCAGCTCGGCGTGTACTCGGCGCGCCAGGCGTCGCGGCGGGCGGCCGGGAGCCCGGCGGAAGGGACGCTGTACGGCCAGCAGTCCGGGTCGGCGAGGCCGCCGTTCTCCGTGATCCAGTCGAGGGCGGTCTCCGGGTTGCTGCCCTGCCCGCAGCTGAAGCGCAGACCGTCGTGGACGTCGCCCTCGGAGCGCTCCGCCCACACGTCGTGCTCGATGCGGGCCATGGACTCCACCAGGCCGGCGGCGCCGAAGGCCCAGCAGGAACCGCACGGGTTCTGGTCCTTCACCTTGGTGATCCAGGGCCAGCCCCAGCGGTCGCGCCAGTCCACGGCGGCGGGCCGGGCTCCGAGGACCGGCTCCCCCGCCCCGGCGAGCAGCCCGTGGGCGGCGCGGCGCCGGGTCAGGTGCGGATTGCCGCTCGCGTGCCCGATGAGGCCCCGCAGATCGATCGTGCCCGCGTCCGCGGCGGTTGTCAGGTTCGCACCGGGCTCCAGACCGAGCGAGGGCCGCGGCACCGGCTCCTCGTCGGCCAGGTGCTCCAGCACCGACCACCGCGCCCCTCGCGCGCTCAGCTGCGCGCGCAGCTCCCCCACCGATTGAACAGACTCCTGCGGCATGGCGGCCCCCCAGCTGCAACCGTTCGGATCCGAGACCGGGGAGCGTCCCTCCCCCGCCGGGGACCGTCAAGGGGGTCCGCACGGTCGCGCGGTGGCACGCGGGGGGCGTGCCGACGGGCCCGGTCGATCTGAGGTCGCGCCCGGCGTACGGGGCCAGGTCACCCGGCGCCGAGTGCTCGTCGGACCCGGGTCAACGACCGGTTCACCATGGGCGGGTGGCCGGCGACCACCACCCTCGGGACGGTCTCGTTGCCGTCGGCCACCCCGCGGACGAAGGCCGCCGCGTCGGGGTCCCGCCAGATGTCGACCTTCCGGTAAGGGATCCGGGCCGCCCGCAGCTGCGTACGGAGCTTGTTGCACAAGTCGCATCCCGGCCGCCAGTACAGGGTGACGACCGCACCGCTGCCGCACCCCGTGAAGCCGAACCGCCCCATGCCGCAACCCCCTTGAGCCAGCTCCCACCTACGCGGAGGACATGACCCTCGGGAAGGCGGAACGGGCCGGCTCGGCCCGGAAGGGGTCCGTATAAGGTCCCCGTATGGGCACCTGGATCGCGCCGAGCGTCATCGAGAGAGAGCTGTACGAGGCCAAGGCGGCGGGCGACTGGGCCGCGTACTTCGACGTGCTCGCACGAGCCCAGCTCTACCTCGTGCAGCCCCGCGTGCAGGCCGACGCGCACCCCGACTCGGTCTTCTTCCACCCCACCCCGGACCGCATGCTCGTCGTCCGCACCGCCGGCATGCTGCCCGCGCCCACTCCCGAGACGGTCTTCGAGGCCCGGAGCCTGGGCTGGTTCTCCAAGGTGTGGGCCGCCGACGACCCCGCCTTCCTCGCCGTGAACCCGGGCTCACCCGCCGAGGCGTACCTCACCACCACCCCCGCCGACCTGGCCCGTTGGCGGGCGCACGCCGACGCCGCGCCCTGCTACGGCCTGCCCGAGGGCAAGGTCCACGCCCTCTTCACCGGCGGGCCCCTGCACGGGGACATCGCGCACGGCCTCGCCCTCGGCAGCCATCTCGCCGTCACCAACGGCGAGTTCTGGAACGCCCTGGCCTACCACGGCAGCGGATACCGGCACGAGCGCCGCCGCGTCGCGAAGAGCTGGGGCATCACCGACCGGGCCGACTGGCTCGCCACCCTCGAAGAGCTCCTGAACACCTCGGTGGTCAGCCCGGTGTGGGAGTTCGCGCTGCGCGTCCGCCGCGTCCTCGCCTCCGACTTCGCGGGGCCCGTGGACGTGGAGCACTGGCGGCACGCCGCCGAGGCGAGCATGCGCCGCAACGCCGAACGGGCCGCCGAGCCGCAGCTCACGCCCGACGGGGTCACCGTCGCCCGGCCGCGCCCTGCCGCCGAGGTGGAGGGGGAGATAGCCGGCGTCAAACGCCTCATAGGCCGCATAGCCCGCTACGAACAGCGCTTCCGGGCCGACGGGCTGCTCCCCGAGGACGGCTGGGTCCGCTCCGTCGAGGCCTGGGACCTCGGCCGCGCCTCCCAGATGGCCCGCTGGGGCATCGGCTGCCGCTACGGCACCCTGCACGAGGCGGAGAAGGCCGTACTGCGCGCCGGAGAGTCGGCCCGCCAGACGTACCGCTCGTGGGAGGAGTTCTCCGCCGGGTACGTCCTCGGCCGGTGCCTGCACTTCGACGAGGAGGAGTTCGGCACCTGGTACACGACGGCCCTCGCCGCCCACGTCGCACTGACCACAGACCCGGCCAGCCCGTGGGTGAACATCCCCTGGAAATGACCGACTTCGGTGAGTCACCGCAGGGCCCGGAAACCGGCGGCGCCCCGCCGGCGCCCCGACTAGCCTCGCCGCCATGACTGTTGAGCTGAACGAGACCGTGCGCGGGCTGCTCGACTCCCCGCACCCCGCCGTCCTGTCGACCATCAACCCCGACGGCAGTCCGCAGAGTTCCGTGATCTGGGTGAGCCGCGACGGGGGCGACCTGCTGATCTCCACCGAGCGGGGACGCCGCAAGGAGCGCAACATCCTCCGGGACGGGCGGGTCGGCGTCACCGTCTTCGACCTGGCCAACCCCTTCCTCTACGCCGAGATCCGCAGCACGGCCACCGTCACCGAGGACGTCGGCCGCGCGGTGGCCGTCCGCATCGCCGAGGAGTACCTCGGGCCGGGCGCCGGCAAGGAGTACCGCGACGCCCCGGCGGAGGACGTCCGCGTGGTCGTCCGCATCACCCCGACCAAGGTCCTCGGCAACGCCGCGCCCGCAGCGGGCAGATCGTCCCGGGCCCGGTCACGGCAGGTCGGGCCGGACCGCCGACCAGGCGTCGACCGCTTCCGCCAGGGGGCCGTCGTCCGGCAGGTGCGGGCGTACGGCGGTCAGCCAGGGGATCAGGCTCTTGATGCGGCGCAGGTGCCGGATGCGGTGGTGCGGGAGGTCGCGCCAGCCGCGGCCCTGCGCCGCCGCCTGCGTCGGGGTCAGGTCGATCAGCGCCAGCAGCTCCCGGCACAGGGCCGCCGGGTCGCCGCCGCGGGCCGGACCGAATTGCTGGATCAAGTAGCCCTGTAGGTAGGCCAGTTCGGGCGCGGCGGCCAGGGCGGGTGTGCCCTCGGCCTGCGCGCACCGGTGGGTGGCGGCCAGCGCGACCCGGCCCCAGCGCAGCCGGACCTCGTCGGGGAGCCGTTCGTCCCGCATCCGCACTCCGGCGAGGACGCGCAGGGTCCGCGGCTGGGGTTCGTCCCGCAGCGGGGGCCCGGTGGCCAGCCAGGCCTCCAGGTCCTCCAGCGAGTGCCCGTCGGGCGGCACCGAGGTCAGCACCTGCCCGCGGGTGAGCAGGGCGACCACGGCGCCCGTGAAGTGGACCTTCGCGAGGTGGCCGGCGTCGAAGGAGGCGACGGGCCGCCCGTACCGCTCGATGTGGCGCAGGCCCATCCGCGACTCCCCGACGGCGTAGACCTGCCCGGCCCGGGCCACCCCGCCGACGCAGCGGACCACGCACACGCCGCCCGTGACGTCGGCCTCCTCGACGGAGTACACCTGCAATTCGGCGATGGACACCCGACCCCCTTCCCCGGGCGGGAGATTACCGGCCGGGGCCGTCCCCCTGCCCTTCCAGGGCGTACGCGCAGGCCCGGAATCCGCGCCGGATCCCTTGCGGGGAGCCGGAGGAGGGCAGCAGGACGCCCGGCTCGGGCACCTCGTCGCAGTACGGCGCGAAGGGCTTGTCGTTCACGACGGAGCCGGCCCGGGACAGGAGGCTGCCCCCGGGCCCTGCTCGATGCGGTCCAGCAGGGGCGCCGC
>NZ_JBEZYV010000033.1:0-70499 GCF_040638905.1 Streptomyces virginiae
GGGCGACCTGACCCGCTCGATCACGGTCGACGCCTCCGGAGAGGTCGCCGAACTCAAGGACAACATCAACTCCATGGTCGGCTCGCTGCGCGAGAGCACCCGCGCCAACCAGGAGCAGGACTGGCTCAAGTCCAACCTCGCCCGCATCTCCGGCCTGATGCAGGGCCCCCGCGACCTCGCGGCGGTCGCCGAACTCGTCATGGACGAACTGACGCCGCTGGTCGCCGCCCAGTACGGCGCCTTCTACCTCGCCGAGGACACCCCCGGCGGAACCGTGCTCACCCTCGTCGGCTCCTACGGCCGTCCCGCTCACGCCGAGGAGGGGACGAGGTTCGCCCTCGGGGAGTCCCTCGTCGGGCAGGCGGCCCGCAGCCGCCGCATCATCGCCACCGACCGGGTCCCCGGCGACTACATCATCTCCTCGGGGCTCGGCCACACCACCCCGGGCAGCCTGATCATCCTGCCGATCGTCGTCGACGACCAGGTGCTCGGCGTCATCGAAATCGCCTCCTTCAGCGCCTTCACCCCCGTCCACCGGGACTTCCTCGCCCAGCTGATGGAGACCATCGGCACCAACGTCAACACGATCGTCGCCAACGCCCGGACCGACGAGCTCCTCGGCGAGTCCCAGCGGCTGACCGGCGAACTCCAGGCCCGCTCGGAGGAACTCCAGGTCCAGCAGGAGGAACTTCAGCGCTCCAACGCCGAACTGGAGGAGAAGGCCGCCCTCCTCGCCAGCCAGAACAGCGACATCGAGGCCAAGAACCTGGAGATCGAACAGGCCCGGCAGGAACTGGAGGCCCGCGCCCAGCAGCTGTCGCTGGCCTCCACGTACAAGTCGGAGTTCCTGGCGAACATGAGCCACGAGCTGCGCACCCCGCTCAACAGCCTCCTCATCCTGGCCCAGCTGCTCGCACAGAACCCCACCCGCAACCTCACCCCCAAGCAGGTCGAGTACGCGGGCATCATCCACTCGGCCGGCTCCGACCTGCTCCAGCTGATCAACGACATCCTCGACCTCTCGAAGGTCGAAGCGGGCAAGATGGACATCAACCCCGAGCGGGTCCACCTGCCCCAGCTGCTCGAGTACGTCGACGCCACCTTCCGGCCGATGACCACCCAGAAGAGCCTCGACTTCACCGTCACCACCGCCCCCGACGCCCCCGACGACCTGCTCACCGACGACTCCCGGCTGCGCCAGATCCTGCGCAACCTGCTGTCCAACGCCGTCAAGTTCACCGAGCGCGGCGGCGTCGAGCTGCGCATCGAACCGGCGACGGCCCCCGAGACCCCCGCCGGGATCTCCCGGCGCGGGCCCATGCTGGCCTTCCGGGTACGGGACACCGGCATCGGCATTCCCGAGCAGCAGCTGGAGTCCGTCTTCGGAGCCTTCCAGCAGGCCGACGGCACCACCAGCCGCAAGTACGGCGGCACCGGCCTCGGCCTCTCCATCAGCCGCGAGATCGCCCAGCTCCTCGGCGGAGCCGTCACCGCGGAGAGCACCCCGGGCCAGGGCAGCACCTTCACCCTCTACCTGCCGGTCAGCCGCGCGGACTACGAGGACGCCCCGGACGCCGACGAGGCCGTGACGACCTCTCCCGAGGGCACGTCCCCGACGGGCCAAGCGGACCGCCGGGACACGCCGGCGCTGCCCGCACAGCGGCGCAGCCGCCGCCTGCTGGTGATCGAGGAACGGCCCAACGGCCTGCTCTCCCTCGTCGCCGAGAGCGCCGACCGGGACTTCACCCCCCACCCCCACGCGCCGGGGGAGCGCGGCGGCATCCAGGTCGTCAACGCCACGAGCGCGCGGGAGGCGGCCGCCGCCCTGGCGTCCGACGCCTTCCACTGCGTCGTGCTGGAACTGGACATGCCCGACGGGGAAGCACTGCGCTTCCTCGACGCGCTCGACGGCGATCCGGCCCTCTCCTCGCTCCCCGTCCTCGCCCACAACAACCCCCGCGTCCGCACCGGCCGGGCGGCCCTGCGGGAGCGGGCCGCGTCACGCCGGGTGGAACTGCTGTCCAGCCTGGACGAACTGCGCGAACGCATCGCCCTCCACCTGTCGGCCGAACAGCCCGGGGACGTGCTGCCGCTCGTACGCCCGGACGCCCGGCAGCAGGACGCCCACGTGCCCGACGGCGACCTGGCCGGACGCACCGTCCTCGTCGTCGACGACGACGCACGCAACCTCTTCGCCCTCAGCGGGGTCCTGGAACTGCACGGCATGCGCGTGCTCCACGCCGAGGACGGCCGCAAGGGCATCGACGCCCTCACCGGCAACGCCGACGTCGACCTGATCCTGATGGACGTGATGATGCCGGAACTGGACGGCTACGCGGCCACCGCCGAGATCCGGCGGATGCCGGCGTACGAGGCCCTGCCCATCATCGCGGTCACCGCCAAGGCGATGCCGGGGGACCGCGAGAAGAGCCTCGCCGCCGGCGCCAGCGACTACGTGACCAAACCGGTGGACGCCGACGACCTCATCGCCCGCGTCCGGCACTGGCTCACGCGATGACCGGGGACACCACACGCGGCGGCGCCGTCCACCCGCCGTCGGCGCCGTTCACGGAGCAGAACGCCCGTGCCATCCCGCACCAGTCCCCGACCCCGTTGGGGCGCCTCGTCGCGACCGTCGAACGGCTGCGCCGGGAGGTGCTGGAGGCGCAGGCCACCGCCGACGGCCGGGCCCTCGTCGAACTGGCCAAGGGCATTCTCATCGGGCAGCTGAACTGCACGCCGGCCGCGGCGGCACGCCAGCTCGACGTGCTGTGCCGGGAGAGCGGCACGTCCCGCCTCGAACTCGCGGCCGACATCGTCAACCAGGCGTCCCGCGACCACGTCAGCGAGATCGCCGCGGCCTTCGTGGCGAACGCCGGCAGCACCGGCGGCGCCGACGACCCCGCCGAGCACTCCACGGTGTCGGTCCGGCTGCGCACCGCCGAGAGCGGCATGCTGGCCGCGGCCTCCGACACCCAGGCCGTGGCCGAGTCCCTCCTGACCAATGCCCTGGGGCCGCTGGGGGCCGTCGCCGTCGCCGTGTGGACCGCCGTGCCCGACGGCTCGCTGACCCTCGCCGGCCACGCCGGGTTCCCGCCCCGCGAGGCAGTCCGCTGGCGCCACGTACCCCCCGGCGTCTCCACCGTCGCCGGCCTCGCCCTCCGCGAGCGCCGGCTGGTGACCCTCGCCCGGCTCAAACGCGCCGGCCTGCCCTCGATCGGCCACGTCCAGTGGCCCGACGGCGGACGCATGGCCGTACCGACCGGGACGGGCGGACGGATCCACGGCGTCCTCGAAATCTGCTGGCCCGGGCCCCTGGCGCCACAGCCGCCGCAGATCGAGCGCCAGGTCGAGGCCCTCGCCGAGCTGTGCGCCCGCACCATGGACGCCTCCCCGCCGAGCGACCCCACGGCCGCCGACGCGGTCCTCCCGGACGTCGCGGAACTCATCGACCTCGCCGAGGGACTTCAGGACCCGGCCGTGGTGCTCACACCTGTCCTCGACCCCGACGGCCGCCTCACCGACTTCCGGATCCGGCACGCCGGCAGCCGCTTCGTCGACCCGGTGGGACGGCCGCGCGGCGACGTCAACGGCGCGCTGCTGCTGGAGGCCTACCCGATGGCCGCCGCCGAGAACGGGCTGTTCGACATCGTCGAGCGCGTCCACGCGACGGGCGAGCCGTTCCGCGCCGAACGGATGAGCCTGACCGCGCTGGTCGACCAGATCCCCCTCACCTCGGTCGCGGACATCAGCGTCAGCCGCCACGGCGCCGCCGTCCTGCTGATCTGGCGGATCGAGGACGAGACGGCCCGGCTGGCCAACCTCCTCCAGCACGCCCAGCGCCTGGGCCGCATCGGCGGCTTCGAGGAGAACCTCGCCACCGGCGAGACCACCTGGAACGCCCAGCTCTACGCCCTGCACGGCCTCCCGGCCACCGCGCACCCGGTACGGCTGCGGGACCTGCCCGGCCACGCCCATCCGGACGACTCCGCCGCCCTCGGCCGCTTCCTGCGGGCACTGCTCCACCACCGCCGACCCTCATCCGTCAATTTCCGCCTCCAACGCCCCGACGGAATCACCCGCCACATCCGTGTGGTCGCCGAGCCCGTCCTCGACGCGGACCGGCGACTGCACGCCGTACGCGGCGCCTACCAGGACATCTCCGCCCAGCACTGGACCGAGGTGGCGCTGGCCGCGACCAGGGACCAGCTCGCCCACACCGAGGCCGAGTCCGCCGAACGCAACCGGCTCGCCCTCCAGCTCCAGCACGCCATCATGCCGCCCACACCGCCGGCCATCGAGGCCCCGGGCTTGCGGGTCGCCGTCCGCTACCGGCCGGCCGAGACCGAGTCGCTCGTCGGCGGCGACTGGTACGACACCGTGGTCCTGCCCTCCGGTCTCATCATGCTGTCCGTGGGTGACGTCGCCGGCCACGGCATCGAGGCGGCCACCGGCATGGTCGTGCTGCGCAACGCCCTGCGCGGCCTGGCCGTCACCGGCGCGGGCCCGGGCCAACTGCTGTCCTGGCTCAACACGGTCACCCACAACCTGGCCAAGCACGTGACCGCCACCGCCGTCTGCGGCGTCTTCGACCCCAAGACGAGGGTGCTGCGCTGGGCGCGCGCCGGCCACCTGCCGCCCGTACTCGTCCGCGGTGGCCGGGCCGAGGCCTTCCCGCTCATCGAGGGCCTGCTCCTCGGCGCCCTTTCCGACGTCACGTACGGCGAGAGGGAGGTGCAGCTCGAACCGGACGACACCCTGCTGATGTTCACGGACGGACTGGTGGAACGGCGGGACTCCTCCGTCCAGGACTCGCTCCGCCATCTCGTGAACGCGGCCGCCGCCGGAGCCGGGGACCTCGACGCGCGGCTCGACCGCCTGCTCGCCGGGAGCCGGTCGGACACGGACGACGACACCTGCGTGATCGGCATCCAGGTGGGCTGAAGCCCCTCCGCCGGACGGCGGGCGACCGCACTGCCCGCGAGGGTTGACCACCAGGCCATACCTGCCGGTAACTTGAGCGCGGTCCAGAAGCGTCGACGGAAAGGACCGGGCACGTGGCGAACCACGACCTGACCGGATTCACCGAGGGTTCCTTCACCCACGACGGCGCGACCCGCCGCGTGCTGCGCGCGGGCACGGGCCCCGCGGTGATCGTCATGGCGGAGATCCCGGGCATCACCCCGAAGGTCATCGAGTTCGCCGAGCGGGTGGCCGCCGCCGGCTGCAGCGCCGTCCTCCCGGTGCTCTTCGGCGAACCAGGCCGCGACCCGGATCCCCGCGCCGTCGGCTGGGCGAGCAGCGGCCGCTACATGGCGTCGACCATGTGGCGGGTGTGCGTCAGCCGGGAGTTCACCCTGCTGGCCACGGGCCGCAGTTCGCGCGTGGTGCAGTGGCTGCGCGCCCTGGCCGCCGCCGAACACGAGCGGTGCGGCGGCCCCGGTGTGGGCGCCGTCGGCATGTGCCTGACCGGCGGGTTCGCCCTGGCCATGGCCACGGACGAACGCTTGGTCGCCCCGGTCCTCGCCCAGCCGTCGCTTCCACTGGCTCTCACTCCCGGCCGCGCCGCCGCCATCGACATCAGCCCCGATGACCTCGCCGTGGTCCGCGGACGCTGCGAGCGCGAGGGCCTCCAGGTGTTGGGCCTGCGCTTTCGCGGGGACCGCCTGGTCCCGGCCGACCGGTTCGCGTACCTGCGGCGCGGACTGGGCGACGCCTTCGTCGCCGTCGAACTGGACGACGGCGACGCGAACCCGGACAGCGCCCTGCCGCCGCACTCCGTGCTCACGGAGCACCTCGTCGACGAACCGGGCCGTCCCACCCGCGAGGCCCTCGACACGGTCCTCGACCTCTTCCGCACCCGCCTCCTGCTCGAAGACCGCCCCACCATCGTCGGCTGACCCGCGCCCCCGCCGGCCCCGGGCGTTGTCCAGGGGCTCCGCCGGCTCGTCGGCGGACTTCGGCCTCATGCGGTGGAAGCCCTGCCGGCCGACCGAGCGCTCGAGCCGGCCGTCCGCCACGTACTCCAGGCCGCCCGTCCGGCCCCGGACGGTGCGCCGGGTGAGTTCCGCCAGGAGGTCGCCGGGGACCGGCACGTCGAAAGAGTACGGGCGCCGAATCCACGTGGACGGCAGCGGCCCCGCAGCCGCCTGCCCCGAGCATCGCCCACTCGGCGTGCCCGGGAGCCCCCGGCCCTGCCGCGTCCGTGTGCCGTCGCCGCAGCAGTCGCGCCGCTCCCTGGGGCGCGTTGCGCGGGTCAGGGGCCGGGTGAGTGGCAATCTGGGGCATAACACCACAAACCCGCGATCCAGTACGTCGGTCGTCCCCTCTCCCGCAACTCTCCCGCAACGACTAGCCGCGAGCCGGCCGTTGCGTGCCCGGAGCGGCTTCGTCCGCTCATCACACCCAAGTGGTTTGCACAGGTCCGTGACCGACGCACGGTGGGTGCCGAAGATCCTTCCGGGTGGCGTCGGACCCCGTCTGCCGCACCGGGATTTCGCCTCGCGACGAAGACGGAGTGCTCATGGCCACCAGGAAGAACCTCACCGCCAACCGGGATTCCCTCCTCCACAAGGTCCGCTACGCGGCGAGCCGCCCGAACCGCATCGCCCCGTACCTCAAGCGCGCCGCGCGCGACAGGTGGCTGGCCTTCAAGCACCCCGACCACGTGAGCTACTACCGGGCGGTGATGGCCTCGGACACGCGCCGCAACCCGGAGGCAGCTGTCGGCAGCCGGACCCACGAACGCTGGCTCGCCCTCGGGAAGATGCAGTTCGACTACCTGCTCGACCACGGCCTGAAGCCCGACGCCCGGATGCTGGACATCGGGTGCGGCAACCTGCGCGCCGGCTGGCGCTTCATCGACTACCTCGACGCGGGCCACTACTACGGCATCGACATCTCGCCCGACATCCTCATCGCCGCCAAGAGGACGCTGACCGAGCGGGGACTCCAGGCCAAGGTTCCGCACCTGACGCTCACCAGGAACCTGACGCTGGACTTCCTGCCCGATGCCTACTTCGACGTGGTCCACGCCCACAGCGTGTTCTCGCACTCGCCGATCGAGGTGATCGACGAATGCCTCGCCCACGTCGGCCGCGTCCTGGCGCCGGGAGGCCACTTCGACTTCACCTTCGACCGCACCACCGGCACCGAACACCATGTCCTGCGCGAGGACTTCTACTACCGGACGCAGACCCTCGTCGACCTCGCCGCCCGGTACGGCCTGGCCGCCCGCTTCATGGAGGACTGGGAGGAACTCGGCCACGGCCAGTCCAAGATCCGCGTCAGCGCCGTAGGGGCCGACGCCTGACACCCGGCCGGCCACTCCGCCGACCGGCCGGTCAGGCGAGGCCGACCGTACCGGAGGCCCTGCGGCGCCACCGGCGCACGGCCGGGCCCGTGGTCGCACCGGCGTATGCCGTCCGAGGGGACCTGCCGGGCTGCCGGTCGGGGCTCGCGGGATTCAGGAGATGGCGTACCACTGGCTGGCCCAGCCCGTGTTGATGGTGGCCGTGGACTGCTCGCCGAGGTTGACGGTGGCGGGCAGCGAGGACTGGCCGGTCAGGATGCTGCTGTAGCGCAGGTTCGGCGGGGTCAGCCCGGCGTTGACGGAGATGCCGGCGCCCGTGGACTTCAGGGTGAGGGCGTTGGTGGCCCAGTTGCCGTTGAGGAGCAGGGCGATGAAGTACGTACCGGGGGCGGCCGTGAAGGGCTTGGCGAGGGGCAGCGGCTTGGCGATGGCGTCGGTCATCAGCTGGGGCGAGATGTCGGCGGTCGATGCGACGAGCGTGCCCTTGGCGTCGTACACGCCGAGGTAGCAGTTGGCCAGCTGGGCGTTCGGGTCCAGCCCGGCAAGCCCCAGCCAGATGTTCGACCAGGTGATCTGCTCGCGCAGGACGATCCGCACCAGCGTGATCCGGCCGGCGACCCCGGCGGTGGACTGGGCGGTGACGTGGCCGGCGTCGTTGGGGTCGCCGGTCCATGCCAGCAGGTTCTGGTCCTGCGGGCGCGGGCCCTCGAACCCGGAGCCGCCACCCGGCGCGGCCGGCGCGGGCGCCGACGCCGTGGGTCCCGCCGCCGGCCGGCCCTTGTCCGGGGCGTTACTGCAGCCCGCCAGGGCGAGCACCACCGCGAGCGCGGTGACGAGTCCTGTCGTGGCGGTGGTGGTGCGGGTGCGCATGGTCCCCCCATGAGGTGCTGTTGTGCCGATGGACATGATCACACGGTCACCGGCCCGGGCCGGAGGGCGAGGGTCCAGGTGTGCAGGACGTGCTTGCCGGGCCGGTCGCGGTCTTCTTCCGCGAGGGTCACGGTGAGCCTGTCGCCGCTGCGGCGCAGCCCGCCGCGGTACCGCCGGGCCCGGTCCGGGTCCACGGGAAGCAGATCGGCGAGGACGGCGTCCCCCAGCCGGCGGTCGACGGCACGCAGCACCCCGGCGTCGAGGACCAGGATGGTGCCGTCCGCCAGCACCACGGGCTCGGGGCACAGCGGGTCGGTGAGCGACGGCCCGCGCTCGACGGCGCCCCCGGGCAGCAAACGCACCACCCGGCTGCGGGTGGGCAGGCTGCGGTCGGTCTCGACGACGCGGATGCCGGTACCGGTGACGTAGTGACCGTAGCTGCGCCAGGAGTCCACCAGGGCGCCGTCACGGTCGTACTCCCAGGTGTCGAAGACGTCGTAGCCCTCCAGTCCGAGGAAGAACCGGCCGCCGCTCAGCACCGCACCGCTCGCACCGCGCAGCTCGGCGATCGGCGCGCCGTCCGCCAGGTCCAGCAGCAGGGCCGGACCGAGGTGCCCCCACGGGGTGTAGTCGAAGGAGTCCGTGGTGACCAGGACCCGGCCCCCGGAGACGTGGGCGGCGTTCGGGACCCCGGCACAGGCGGCTGTCCACAGCACGCGGCCGGAGGAGTCGACGCAGCGGACCTCCCCGGGCCCGCCCAGTACGCTCAGCCCGTCCCGCTGGGCCAGGGGCTGCCCGGCGGCGCGCGACGCGCCGTACGCCGGCCGCCCGGCCCCGCGCCGGTACTCCACCACGGAGGCGCGCCACCCCCCGCCCGCCCCGCCGCCGCTCTGCCCGCTCCTCGCCATGGCCCCAGATGCTAGGCCGTGTCGTCAAAGTCCCGCCTGGCCGGCGGGGCCGTTCCGCGCTGCCGCGCCTATCGTGGGAGAAACCTCACGACCGGGACGTATGCACACGGACAGGTGGATCGTGAACGGATCCGGGATCGACTACCGGGCGGTGTTCCACGCGCTGCCGGGCGCGGCCGCGCTGCTGACCCCTGGTCTCGTCTTCCTGGACGTCAACGCGGCGTACCTGGCCGTGGCCGGCCGCGCTCGTGAGCAGCTCATCGGCCGCTACATCTTCGACGCCTTCCCCGACAACCCCAACGACCCGGACGCCTCGGGCATGCGCAACGCGCGCGCCTCACTGGAGCGGGTCGTGGCCACCGGCGAGCGTGACGCGATGGCCCTGCAGCGCTACGACGTGCAGGACCCCGAACGCCCCGGGGCGTGGCAGGAGCGGTACTGGAGCCCGGTCAACGTCCCCGTCCTCGCCCCCGACGGCAGCGTGGCGCTGCTGCTGCACCGGGTGGAGGAGGTCACCGAGCTGATCCGGGCCCGGGGCGCCCGCAGCGGCGAGGACGTTACCCAGGTGCTGGAGTCCGAGCTCTACGGCCGGGCGCGGGAGCTCCAGGAGCTCAACGAGCGGCTGCGCCAGGCCCACGCCCGAGAACGGGAGGTGGCACTCCACCTCCAGGAGTCGATGCTCCCCGCCCCCAGCCCGCTGGCCCACCACCAGGCGGCCGTGCGCTACCGCCCCGCCGCCGGGTCCCTGAACGTGTGCGGGGACTGGTACGACCTCGTCGACGCCCCCAGCTGCACCGCCGTCGCCGTCGGGGACGTCGTCGGCCACGGACTGGCCGCGGCCGGCGTCATGGGACAGCTGCGCAGCGCCCTGTCGGCCGCCTCGCTCGTCTCCGACGGCCCCGCGCAGGCCCTGGAGGTCCTCGGCCTCTACGCCCGCTCCGTCGCCGGCGCCGAGTCCACCACCGCCGTCTCGGTCTTCATCGACTGGCACAGCCGCACCCTCACGTACAGCAGCGCGGGCCACCTCCCGCCCGCGCTCTGCGACCCCGACGGCACCGTCGTCTTCCTCGACCGGGCCACCGATCCGCCGCTCGGGGCACGCCCCGAGCACGCGCCGCGGCCCCAGGTTCGTACGGCCTTCACCGACGGCTCCGTCCTCGTGCTCTACACCGACGGACTCGTCGAGCGCCGTCGCGAGGACATCGACACCGGCCTGGGCCGCCTCGCCGACGCCCTCGCCCGGCACCGTGCCGCCGATCCCTCCGCGCTCGCCGACGCCCTCCTGGCCGAGCTGATGCCGCCCGTCGGCGTCACCGACGACACGGTCCTGGTCGTCCTGCGCCTGGAAGGCCAGGCCGACACGCCCACCGGATTGCATGAACATGCGTGAGCCTGCATACTCTTCCTATGTCTAAGGTCCTCACCTCCCTTCCTACCGGCGAGCGCGTCGGCATCGCCTTCTCCGGCGGACTCGACACCTCCGTCGCCGTCGCCTGGATGCGCGACAAGGGTGCCGTCCCGTGCACCTACACCGCCGACATCGGCCAGTACGACGAGCCCGACATCGCGTCGGTGCCCGCCCGTGCCTCGGCGTACGGCGCCGAGATCGCCCGCTTGGTGGACTGCCGCGCCGCGCTGGTCGAGGAGGGGCTGGCCGCGCTCACCTGCGGTGCCTTCCACATCCGCTCCGGCGGCCGGGCCTACTTCAACACGACGCCGCTCGGCCGCGCCGTCACCGGCACCCTGCTGGTCCGGGCCATGCTCGAGGACGACGTCCAGATCTGGGGCGACGGCTCGACTTTCAAGGGCAACGACATCGAGCGGTTCTACCGCTACGGCCTGCTGGCCAATCCGCACCTGCGCATCTACAAGCCCTGGCTCGACGCGGACTTCGTCACCGAACTCGGCGGCCGCAAGGAGATGTCGGAGTGGCTGCTCGCCCACGGCCTCCCCTACCGCGACAGCACCGAGAAGGCCTACTCCACCGACGCCAACATCTGGGGCGCCACCCACGAGGCCAAGACCCTGGAGCACCTCGACACCGGTGTCGAGACCGTCGAGCCGATCATGGGCGTGCGGTTCTGGGACCCCTCGGTGGAGATCGCCGCCGAGGACGTGACCATCGGCTTCGACCAGGGCCGCCCGGTGACGATCAACGGCAAGGAGTTCGCCTCCGCCGTCGACCTGGTGATGGAGGCGAACGCCATCGGCGGCCGCCACGGCCTGGGCATGTCCGACCAGATCGAGAACCGGATCATCGAGGCCAAGAGCCGCGGCATCTACGAGGCCCCCGGCATGGCGCTGCTGCACGCGGCGTACGAGCGCCTCGTCAACGCGATCCACAACGAGGACACCCTCGCGCAGTACCACAACGAGGGCCGCCGGCTCGGCCGCCTCATGTACGAGGGCCGGTGGCTGGACCCGCAGGCGCTGATGATCCGCGAGTCGCTCCAGCGCTGGGTCGGCGCGGCGGTGACCGGCGAGGTCACACTGCGGCTGCGGCGCGGCGAGGACTACTCGATCATGGACACCACGGGCCCGGCGTTCAGCTACCACCCGGACAAGCTGTCCATGGAGCGCACCGAGGACTCGGCCTTCGGTCCGGTGGACCGGATCGGCCAGCTCACCATGCGCAACCTCGACATCGCCGACTCGCGCGCCAAGCTGGAGCAGTACGCCGCGCTCGGCATCGTCGGCAACACGCACGCGACGCTGATCGGCGCCGCCCAGGCCGCCTCGACGGGCCTGATCGGCGCGATGCCGGAAGGCGGCGCCGAGGTCATCGCCTCCCGCGGCCGGGCCGAGGGTGACGACGAGCAGATGCTCGACCGCGCCGCGATGGAGTTCGGCACCGACTGACCCGCAGCGGCCCCGGCGGCGGGCGGCGCATCCCGAACAGGGGACGCGCCGCCCGCCGTTGTGCGTCCGGGTTGCGCGTCCAGCCGCAGTGACATGCCGGCGGAGCGGTTGCCGTGCCCGCAGGCGGCGCGCGGTCCTGTGGCCGTGTGCCAGAGGCCACTTGGACAGGGAAAGCGCAACTTCGACATGAGCCGCAGAGGCGGCTACCTTCACCTGGTCTTCGGCGATCGCCCACGGTCGCAGAGGAATTCCTTCGGGCTGAGCCACCCGCGACGGGATGAGCCGCCGAAAGGGTCCGCACCGGACACCCCCGACCAGGGAGAGACGCATGCCCCATCTTGCGCTGTACACATTCGGCGTCCTGAAGTCACCTCTCAGCGATCCCGCACCTCTCACGCGCGAGTTCTATGACATCGGTGAGGCCGTCTACCGGGAGATCAGCCGGCACCCCGGATACCTCGCGCGTGCCGAAGCGGCAGACGGTGACCGGGGCGTGCTCTTCGATGCGGACTGGGGTGCATGGGGGGAGTTCGCCGTACCGCGCTGGTACCGCAAGGGCCGTACGGTGGAAACCACCGCCCTGGCCACGACGCTCTCGCTCTGGACCGGCCTGCGGCCCGCCTTCGACGCCGTCCACACCGGTCTGCACCGCGGGGCGCTGAACAGGCGTCACGAGTGGTTCGAAAGGACCACTCACCCGAAGTACGTGTGCTGGTGGGTCTCCGACGGCGTGATACCCACCTGGCAGGAGGGGGTTTCCGGGCTGGAACACCTCCATGACCAGGGCCCCGCGCCGCACGCCTTCACCTTCCACCACTCGTTCGACCCGGAGGGAACTCCGGCGAAGACGAAGGGCATCGGGCCGAACAAGAGGAACGGATGGGGAAACGATACTTCCCCTGGGGTGCCGAGAGGAATTTCCGGCATTCAAATCGATTGCACAGATCGCACATTCAACAATTGACTTGGGCGACCAATTCCGAACGAGTCGGGCACCTGTGTCGATCACCCATATAAAGCCGGGTGTATCGCATACTTCTCGGCGACTGCAGAACCGAGTCGTCCGTAATGCCCGTTCGGAGCCAACGGAGGAATCATGACCCCGCCCGAAAACAGCCCGATCGCTGAGCAAGTCATTGCAGCGCCGACTTATCTGGCGGACATCCGATTCTTCTTCCGGCCCGAAGACGTGGCACACATGGCCGCCAAGGGGATCGAACTCGGCACCTACGAGGGACTGAAGAGCAACGCGCTCTCGGTACACGCGCAGACCGCTCCGCCCAACTCGCTGATGCCCCCGGACGCGGGGGGCAAGTGGAGCGCCGCACGCTCGCAGACGTTCAGGAACTGGATCGTCAACGGATTCCCGCTCGGTACGGCCACGCCCGCAGAGCCGCCGACGGACGGGCAGGCCCCGACGCGCCTGCGTAAAGACGTGACGACGTTGAGCGATGCCGAATTCGACCTGCTGGCCACGGCGTTCAGAGGCCTCATGGACCGGGGTGCGGGAGATCCGGCCGGCTATTTCGCCCTGGCCGGGCACCACGGCCTACCGAACAGCTGGTGCTTGCACCACCAGGACCGCTACAACCCCTGGCACCGCGAGTACCTGCGCGTGTTCGAAGACGCCTTGCGCTCCGTTCCCGGCTGTGAGGCGGTGACCATTCCCTACTGGGACATCTCGACGCCGCTGCCGGAGCGCCTGCAGCAGCCACCGTTCGACGCGTACGTTCTCCCGTCCGATCCCGGCGCCACCGTGTCGCCGCCCGTGACCGGATTCTTCCCGTACACCACCCAGCGCTTCCCGGCCGACGAGATCGCAGAGCGGGTCGCGGGCTTCGAGGTCCTGGAGGACATCGCCACGTCGCTGACCCAGTCGCTGTGGGGCGCGTTCAACGTGAACGGCTACCAAGACTTCTCGATCCAGGCCCACGACAGTGGCCACGGATCGATCGGACCGACGATGGGCACACCTGAAGTCGCCTCCTACGACCCGGTGTTCTGGTTCTTCCACTGCAACCTCGACCGCCTCTGGCTGAGCTGGCAGACACGAGTCTCCGCGACCACGCTGACCGGCTTCCGATCCACGCTGGGGGAGAACACCGACTGGCTGACGACGCCGTTCAACGCACTGCCTCCGTACAGCACGACCGCGGACCAGACGATCGAAACCGAAGTCACCTACGATCGACTGGAACTCCTCAGCCCCGTGGAAGGCCCGCTGGAGAACCTGTCCGGGAACATCGACGCCGCGCGCACCTTCACCTTCCGGAGCACCAGCCCGGTCTCGGTGCGGGTGAAGGGGATCCACCGGCTCAACATCCCCGGGTCGTTCATCGTCACCCTGCTCGCCGACGATGAGCCGGTCGCGCAGCGCTTCTTCTTCCAGCCGATCAATCCGCCGGGCTGCGCGAACTGCGTGGAGCACGGCATCGTCAACATCGACTTCAGGATGCCGCAGGAGCGGCTTCTCAACCGGACGCTGTCCGTACGTATCGATGTTCCCGGGCACGCCGAGGAGATCGGCACGGCCTTCCCGCTCGCACAGGCCGGCAATCCGTCCATCAACGCGCGGCTGCTGGTGGAGGAGGCATAGCCATCCGGGCCAACCCCCGCCACTGAGGGGACGAGCCCTCGACCGGGACGAGGGCCTCGGTCCACGCCCATCGCAGAGCAAGCGCTGTTCACGGAGTGTCCTTCTGCGCGTCGAGCGCGGCCAAACCTGCACTCCACCGCGCCCGCCGCTCCTCGGTGCTCTGCTCCCACCACGGGATGCCGCGTTCCCCGAGCGCCTCCTTGGCCGTCTGCACGCGCGTGCGGGCGGCGCGCTCGGCCTGCGGGTCCTCCGCGCGCCGGGCGGCGGCCACCGCACGGCGGGCCGCCATCAAATGGACACGCAGACGAGCGCCGACCGCGTCGGGAACAGTCGGATCGGTGGCACGCCAACGGCGGCCGCCGACGATGATGTGGCGCCCGTCGGGTGTGGTGACGGGGCCGGATTTCGACGTCACCACAGGCACCTGCCCGCATCCGCCGGCTCCCATACGCACCAGCACCTCCGTCTCGGCTGACCCCGCCGCGGCGCAGGCGGGCAGCGGATACCGCACGGGGGCGTCACCCGCCCCCGCGCGCCCGCTGACGCGCCGCGCGCCAGGCCTCGGCGAACAGGTCGTGCGGCGGGATATACGTGTTCGTTGAGGTCGTGGATGGTGAACGGGATGATCTGTTTGCCCGTCTCGGGGCGTGCGGTGTTCAAAGCGAACGATCAACTGCTGTAGGTGCCGCCGTGTCCGACGAAGGGGTCGAAGCCCGAGGAAATCACCACGTTGCCGCGGTCTCGCAGTTCAATCTCTTCGATTCGTGCGGCGTCCTTTCTGTTCCGAGGTCGCGGAGCGTTTCTGGGGTTGAAATTTTCCCGCTTCAGCTGTCGAGATATCACCCTGTAGTGCGTGGAGAACATCTCGACAGCCACAATCATCCAAGCGATGAAACAGCCCAGGAGCAGGGTCACTCCGTAGGCGGACGGCAGAACGACATACGTGGATGACTGGTACACCAGAACGCCTACCACGATGAGCAGGACAGCCAGGAGGAGCGAGAGTGCGATGTCCCGGCGCCGCTGCAGACGGCGCGCGGCCAAGGCGTGCCTCAGAACACAGGCGAGGTCCAGGCCGGGCGAGGAGGCTGCAGCGCGGCGAGGTTGGTGTAGGACCAGCGAAACGGCTTCGCGGGCGAGCGCGCTGTCGGTGTGCATCGCCGCGCACAGGTACCGGGTCACGTCATAGGCGAACCAGGACGAGGCTTCCGCCGTATGTGACGGAGGAGCAGATGGGGCGCTGCCGTTGGGCCCCTGGGCGTGCGGGTCGATGGACGGGTTCATGATTGCTGGCCCCAGCGGTGTGAAACGACTGGGTGCTCGGCGGCGACGACCTGCCGTGGTGCGATGGCCGTGGACCGCGGGGTCGGCCTGGACTCCTGACGCGTATCAATCTCCCGGTGTCTTCGACCGATGGCGGCCGGCGGCTGGTCAGAGCGCGTTGGCATCGTCCGTCCGGGTGCGGAGTCGGCCGGCTGCTTCCAGCCGGGTCAGGCGCCGGTGTTCCCGGGCGGCCCAGCGTCGGACGCGGTCGGGTTCGAGGGGGGTGCCGTGTCCTACGTGGAGTCTGGTGGGGTTCAGAGCGAGCATCCGGCGCAGGCTGGCGAGGTTGAGCAGCGGGTCGTCGTGGAAGGGAGGGTTGGCGGGCCGCCCGGGTACGAGGCCGAAGAAGGAGTTGGCGATCAGATCGCCTGCGACGAGGTCTCCTTCACCGGTGAGGACGGAGACCGATCCGGCGGTGTGCCCGGGGGTGGGCATGATGCGTGCCGCGACCCCGAAGTCCTCCAGGTCCGTCTCGCCGGTGACGAGCACGCCGGGTTCGAAGGGTTCGACTCGTAGGTGCAGGTTCCTGTTCCTGGCCATGAGGCGGCCCATCCGCCCGGTGGGCAGGTAGGGTTCGCGGGCCCGGCCCGTGCGGAACGGGCCGAGGTCGGCGACGTGTCCCGCCACCGGTGCCCCGGTTAGGCGGTGCAGTTCGGCGGCGGAGCCGAAGTGGTCGATGTGGCCGTGCGTGACGACGATCAACGAGACGTCGGCGGGGTCCACACCGTGCGCGGCGACCTGGTCGGCGATCCTGCGGCCGCTGCCCGGTGTGCCCGCGTCGACGATGACGGGCCGGCGGCCCAGCAGCAGGTACGCGTTGATGTTGTGCCGGCCCATGACCGGGATCGGGACGACTTCGGTTCGGGACACTGTTCTCTCCTCGGGCTGTGCCACGCATGACTGTCTTCCGTCGCACGGTCGTTCGCGGACGGTCGGGGGAGGGGCGAAGGCCCCTGGGTCGTCTCTTTCGGATCTGGTCGGCCGGGGCCGCGTTGTCCGGTGCCGTGCTGCGCAAGGCGGAGGAGCTCGCCGCGTACTGGACGTCGCACGACGACAGCTATGGCACCTGGCCGCGTTGTCGGAACGCCCGGAGACGCCCAGTAGCAGGACGCTCCTCCGCCTTGCGCTGCACCGCATCTGACGCCGCGCGCTGGTCCACCGGGGATGGCGGGACAACCCTCAGCGGAAGCGGCGCCGGTATTCGGCGGGGGTGGTACCGAGACGACGCCGGAAGGAACGGTGCAGGCTCTCCACGGAGCCGAGGCCGCTGAGGGCGGCGACCTCGGGCAGGCCGTGGCCGCTGTCCTGGAGCAGGCGGCGGGCGGCCTCCAGCCGGACGGATTCGACGTAGGCGGCCGGGGTGGTGGCGGTGCGCCGGGAGAACAGCCGGGAGAAGTGGCGCACGCTCAGGTGCAGCCGTGCGGCCAGGGCCTCGGCGGACAGGTCTTCGGTGAGGTGTTCGCCGATCCACATGCGCAGCTCGTCGATGGGGTCGCCCGGGTCGGCCGGCACTGTGAGCGGGACGCTGAATTGGCTTTGCCCGCCGGCGCGTTTGACGTACATGACCATCGTGCGGGCGGTGGCCAGGGCGAGTCCGGGGCCGTGGTCCTCGGTGACCATGGCCAGCGCCATGTCCATTCCCGAGGCGATGCCCGCGCAGGTCCACAGGCGGCCTTCCCGGATGAAGATCGGGTCCGGATCGACGGTGACCTGCGGATGGTCGGAGGCCAGCCGCGCGGCCGTCCGCCAGTGGGTGGTGGCGGACAGGCCGTCCAGCAGGCCCGCCGCGGCCAGGAGGTGCGCGCCCGCGCAGACGGAGGCCACCCGGTGGGTACCGGGTGCCGCCCGGTGCAGCCAGTCGATGATCCCGCCGTCGAGCACCGGCTCCACCTGGTGGCCGTCCACGCGGACCGCCCCGGACACCAGGAGGGTGTCCACGTCGCCGTTCACCTCCTCCAGCGTCATGTCGGCCATCAGCCGGATCCCGCCGGCGGTGGCCACCGGTTCCCCTCCGGCGGTCGCGATGCGGACGGTGTAGCCGGACCGGCCGGTGCCCGCGACCCGGGTGGCGACCGAGAACACCTCGGCCGGGCCGGTGACGTTGAGGAGCTCGGCGCCGGGGAAGGCGGCGATGACGACCCTGTGCGGTGACTGCATGTGCCGATCATTTCGTCCCACCACCAGGTCTGCAATGACCATGTTCTGTCACATCCGGACACGCGTGCCCGGCCGGGCCCCGTGACCGCCCCCGGCCCGGACGGGCGACGGGTCACACTTCGCCGCCGTGACGTCCAACGCCTCTCTCGCCAGTCCTATGAACGTGACGTACGCGTCCCGGAAGTCCACGTACGCGGCGTCGTACGCGCGCCTGTGCTCGGGTCCGACGGCGCCGATGAGTGCCTGGAGCCGCGGCTGCACACGTCGCGCCGTCTGCCGCACCTGTTCCGCCGCGTCGGAGACCTCGACGGGGCCGTCGAGCCGGACCTCGTGGGTCGCCTTGTTGATGTTCCCCATGGTCGGACCGATGCGCTCGTACATCTGCGTCAGGACCGCGTCGCCACTCTCACGGTCAGGGGCCGCATCGGCGTCGTTGATGAGCCATGCCACCTCGTTGAACGAGTGCGCGCAGGCCATCAACTCCCGATAGGCGGACCGGCGCCGGTCGCGCTGCTCGCGGAGGGCCTGCGCCAGAGCGGTGGTCCGGGCCTGTGCCAGTGCCGCCCGCGAGGTCGCCCGCGCGGTGATGTAGCTGGCTCCGAGTGCTGTCAGTGCGGTGAGGATGCCGACCCACAGTCCGCTGTTCGTCACGATCGGTGAGTCTTCCAGCCCTCGGTGGCGCCGCGAAAGGATGCGAACCGACCACGCCCGGTGAGGCGGGTGCGGTGGCGATGCTCACCAGCCCCGCCCTGCTTCCCGGCGCCCCCGTACGCGGACACAGCCGCAGCGACCACCACTTCATGCCGTAGGTGCCCGTACCGGCTCCGCCGGCACGGGCGAGATCGGGGTGCGCTACCGGGTCACACCTGGCCCAGGTCAGAACTCACCCACCGCGACGGACGCATGTGGATCACGACCTGCTCACCGTGGTTCTTCCACGCATCGTCGACATAGCCGTCCACCTTGTCGGCCGGCAGGTACCGCGCGGAGATCGACTCCAGCTGCTCGCGCAGGGCTGGCACGACGGAGACGACCGGGCCCTCGACCGACACGTACCGGACCGTCGGCTCCACACGGTCGACCATCAGGCTGAACCGGCCCGCGGCCGCGATCAGTTCGGCCTTGCGGGAATCGCGCCCGGTCATGATCCAGAGGTCGCCGCCGGGGGAGTAGTCGTACCAGATCGGTACCGTCAACGGGGCACGGTCATCGCCCGCGCTCACGGAGAGGGCGGCGATGTGGGGTTCCGCGAGGAACTGCTCACGCTCGGTCCGGGACAGTGCCACGACATCCTCCTACCAGCAGGGCGGAAACGGCGTACCCACCGAAAACACCGCCGCGACGCCGGACCATTCCCCGAGGCCGAACACCAGGACCCCTGGGTCCGGTCCTCTCCATGACCAGCAGCTACGGCGTCCGGTACCGCTCCATGGCTTGCTGCCAACGCCTGTTGACCTCCTGCGGCCGTTGGTGGCCGCGCTCCACCGATGTTCTGGACCGACGGGTCGGCCTCGTCCGCGCGGCCTCGGCCGGGTTCCACCAGGGCGGCCGGGGTTCGCGGGGGCCGGAAACGACAAAGGCAAGGAGAGCACTCTCCTTGCCGCTCTCAACTTATAGCGCGACCGGGGGCTTGCCGCAAGGCCCCGGCCAGGGCGCAGAATCGTCGACCCGAGCCATGACCGCCTTGGAGGCACCGCAGTGAACGAGCAGTACGTGTGGGACCTTCACCAGGTGGACGAGACCCAGGTCGCGCTCGTCGGCGGCAAGGGCGCACACCTCGGCGCGCTGTCGCGCATCGAAGGGGTCCGCGTGCCGGGTGGTTTCTGCGTGACGACGGAGGCCTTCCGGCGGATCATCGAGCAGGCGCCCCCGGTCGGCGATCTGCTCGATCGGTTGTCGCGCGTGACAGCGGACGACCGGGAAGCGACCCGCACGCTCAGCGCGCAGATCCGCCGGACCATCGAAGGAACCGCCGTCCCGGACGACCTCGCGGCGGCGATCACCCGTGCACTCGCCCGGTCCGGCGCACGGGCCGCCTACGCCGTGCGCTCCAGCGCGACGGCGGAGGACCTGCCGACGGCCTCCTTCGCAGGCCAGCAGGACACGTACCTCAACGTCGTGGGCACGCCGGCGGTGCTCCGGCACATCAGCCGGTGCTGGGCCTCGCTGTTCACCGAGCGCGCCGTGGCCTACCGCCAACGCAGCGGCATCGACCACCGCACGGTCCACATGGCCGTGGTCGTGCAGCGGATGGCCTTCCCGCACGCGGCCGGCATCCTCTTCACGGCCGACCCCCTCACGGGCAACCGGAAGGTAGCCACCGTGGACGCCGGATTCGGCCTCGGCGAGGCACTCGTCTCCGGCCTGGTGAACCCGGACGTCTTCACCGTGCGCGACGGCAAGGTCGTCGCCCGGGCGATCGCCGCCAAACAGCGCGCCCTGACCGCCCTGCCGGGCGGTGGCACGCACGCAGTGGCGATCGACGCACAGCGCCAGGAGGAACCGGCGCTGACGGATGCGCAGGCCGTACGGCTGGTCGAGCTCGGGCGGCGGATCGAGGCGCACTTCGGCCGCCCCCAGGACATCGAATGGTGCCTGGTGGACGACGACTTCCGGATCGTGCAGAGCCGGCCGATCACGACGCTGTTCCCCGTCCCGGAGCGCGGCGACCGGGACAACCACGTCTACGTCTCCGTCGGCCACGGGCAGATGATGACCGACCCCCTGAAGCCGCTGGGGTTCTCCATGTGGCAGCTGACGGCCATGGTGCCGATGCACGAGGCCGGCGGGCGGCTGTTCGTGGACGTCACCCCGCGCCTGGCCTCACCCGCGAGCCGCGCAGCCCTCCTGGACGCCCTCGGGAAGGGCGATCCGCTGGTCCGGGACGCCCTGCAGACGGTCCTCGACCGCGGGGACTTCGTACCGTCGCTCCCGGACCCGGGCCCCGGCGGGCCGCCGCCCGCAGGCGCGTCCGACCCGATCGAGACCGATCCGGCCGTCGTCACCGACCTCATCGAGCGCAGCCGGGTCTCACTCGCCGCCCTGGAGCGCGACATCCGGACGAAGAGCGGACCGGCGCTGTTCGACTTCCTGCTGGAGGCCTTCGAGGAGCACAAGCGCATCCTCGGCGATCCGCTGAACATCCAGGCGATCATGGCGGGCATGGAGGCCACGCGGTGGCTCAACGACAAGCTGGGCGAGTGGCTGAGAGAGAAGAATGCGGCCGACACGCTGACGCTGTCCGCCCCCGGCAACGTCACCTCGGAGATGGGGCTGGCCCTGCTCGACGTCGCGGACGTCATCCGCCCGCTGCCGGAGGTGGTGGCGTTCCTGCGGGGCGTGCGGGACGACGGCTTCCTGGACGAGCTGGTGAAGCTCGCGGGCGGGCCCGAGGCGCGTGACGCCATCGAGGCCTACCTCGACCGGTACGGCATGCGCTGCGTCGGCGAGATCGACATCACCAGGCCGCGCTGGCGCGAACACCCCAGCACGCTGGTGCCCGTGATCCTCGACCACGTGCGCAACTTCGAGCCGGGCGCTGCCGGACGACGTTTCGAGCTGGGGCGGCAGAAGGCCCGACAGAAGGAACAGGACGTGCTGTCACGCCTGCGCGCCCTGCCGGACGGGGACCGGAAGGCCGACGAGACCCAGCGGATGATCCACCGGGTCCGCACCTTCATCGGGTACCGGGAGTATCCCAAGTACGCCATCATCAGCCGCTACTTCGTCTACAAGCAGGCCCTGACGGCGGAGGCCGAACGCCTCGTGCGGGCGGGTGTGCTCGCCGAGCGGGAGGACGCCTTCTACCTCACCTTCCAGGAACTCCACGAGGTCGTGCGCTCCGGCCGGCCGGCCGAGGCGCAGCTCGTCCAGCAGCGCAAGGAGGCGTTCCGGTCCTACCACGCGCTCACCCCGCCCCGGGTCCTCACCTCGGACGGTGAGGCCCTCACCGGGGCGTACCGCCGGGACGACGTCCCCGCGGGCGCGCTGGTCGGCGTACCGGTCTCGGGCGGGACCGTCGAGGGACGGGCCCGCGTCGTCCTCGACATGGCGGAGGCCGATCTCGAAGCGGGCGACATCCTGGTCACGGCCTTCACCGACCCCAGCTGGTCGCCGCTGTTCGTCGGGATCGCGGGCCTGGTGACCGATGTGGGGGGCCTGATGACCCATGGCGCGGTCATCGCCCGGGAATACGGCCTGCCGGCCGTCGTGGGCGTGGAGCGGGCCACCCGGCTCATCCGGGACGGTCAGCGGATCCGCGTGCACGGCACCGACGGGTACGTCGAGATCCTGCCCTGACCGACCGACCCCCATCGACCCCAACGACCCCAACGGCCCCAACGGCCCCAACGGCCCCATCGGGCATCTCGCCACACCGGCCACATCGGCCGCGCCGGCACACCGCGTCCGCGCGTAAGGGGCGAGCGCGCGGGCAGCCCGCCCTAAGGTCCGGTCCGCCGAGTAATGGTCCGGCCGTCGGCGGGCAACCGTACCCCTGGGACCGGGAGCAGGGGAGGTGCAGGTGGCCGGGAACGAACTGACACCGCAAGAGACGGCGGTATGGGACCAGCTGCTCGCCGAGCTGGAGGGCGGCCGGGCACGGGCCGACCGGCGCATGTGGTGGGCGGCCTGCCGTCAGCTCCTCATGGCGGTCATGTTGCCGGCCGCGCTCATCATGCTCGTGGCAGGCAGCTTGGCCGGGTCTGAGCCTCTGGCCTGGAGCGGGGTGATCGCCTGGGTGGGTGCCGTCCTGATCGTCTCCCACCACCATGGACACGGCCCTCGACTCCCCATGCGCCGGCAGCCCGGCGCAGCTGGATACCCTTACCCGTGCCGGCAGGAGCCGGCGGCTCGCCCAGGCCCCGCCGGCACCGGAGACGACCCGCGGCCGGCGTGACGCGGTGTCCAGGGGACCAGCTGTCCAAGGGCTGTCCCGTAATCCCCGGCGGGCGCACGACGACAGCCACGGCACCTCGCCGCGTTGTCGGAACGCCCGGATACGCCCAGTATCAGCATGCTCCTCCGCCTTGCGATGCACCGCGTCTGACGCCGCGCGCTGATCCACCGGGGATTGCGGGACAGCCCTTAGGGGACCCGCCACACATTGGCGAAGGCCGCGTTCTCGATGGAACGCCGCTGGCGCACGGCCTCCAGTTCCATCACCGCGTCGTTGACCGCAGCCAGCACGGTCGTCACCGCTTCGCCACTCGTGCCGGCATCGTCCAGGGGGGCTTCACCGCGGCGGATGCCGATGGCCGCGGCGAGGGCCCGGAGCACGGGTTCGTCCTCCTGCCAGCGGCTTCGTGCCGAACGCCGGGCGGGCGTGTCGACAAGCTCCATGCGCTCGGCCCCGAAGTTCAGGCGCCCGCGCCGCGCACGCGCCAGCAGACCCTCCTCCTCGAACGCGGCCTGGTAGGCCGCTGCCAGGTCACGGCCCCTGCGCCACAGCCAGTCCTCGACGCTCTCGTACGGCAGCTGCCGTACGAGAGCCGAGGCCGCTGCGACGAGCAGCCGGTCGTCCAGGTCCAACCGGGGGCCCGGCACGATGAGCTCCTCGTCCAGGCCGATGGCCCCGGCCCTGAGGAGGTCGACCAGTTCGGCGCCCGCGAGGGACAGGGACAGGTCACCCTGTCCCACGGAGCGCTCCGGCTGGGGCTCCAGAGCAATGGTGAACAGGTCTCTTGCCGTGGTCATGTACGGCTCCCTCGTCGTCGCCCGCACCCGCGTCCCGTCCCGTCGCGGGTCGGGGTGAGCGCCAAGTATCGCTCAACCACGGCCCGCTCTCCCTCCCTCACCACGTCGGAGCCGTGGTGTTGTGTCCGGGGCGGGGCGGATCGCAGGTGGGCACCAACCACCGAAGGCCCGGCCCCAGGAGTCGGGCCGGGCCCCGGGAGCGATCGCCTCCCGCCTGCCGGAGACGAAGTAGGGGGAGAGGGCCGCGAACAAATGCGGCTCGCCGGCTGCCCGGGGAGGACCGGCTCTGCAGGTGATGCCGAGGCCCGCCCCGCAATCGGGTCGCGCAGACGCGGGGGGACCTCAGCGCCGCCGCCGTGGCCCCCGGCGCGTGCAAGGGACCGACCGTGCGCGCGGTCAGAGCTCGGGAGTCAGGAGGGTCAGGCGTAGGGCTGACGCAAGGGCCGGCTGCGAAAGGGGAGCGGGCGACCGGCCGTCAGGCGGCCCGGGGCCAGGAGGCGACCCTACCCGGGCTCCCACTGCACACGAGGGCAAGGCGCCTGCACCCGCGCCTGCCCCTCGGGGCATACCGCCGAGCAGGTCGGAGCAGTGACACTCGGCGTTCCCAGTCCATGTCGCAAGAGGGGATGCCGCATGCGGGCGCAGCACACCGGTGACGAGCAGCGCAAGGGCCCGCAGCGCCCGGGAGCCGCACAGCCCGTGCGGCAGCCCCGGTCCGGCGGTGCGACGACCGCGGAGCCGATGCTGCAACTCCAGCGCCT
Source organism: Streptomyces virginiae (assembly GCF_040638905.1). GTDB lineage: Bacteria > Actinomycetota > Actinomycetes > Streptomycetales > Streptomycetaceae > Streptomyces > Streptomyces virginiae_B. The sequence continues at coordinate 24,481 of NZ_JBEZYV010000033.1, forward strand.
CGCCGGGAACGCGGTGGTGTCCCGCATCATCGAGGAACAGCGCCACGCGCACACCGCGGACTGCGGCCACACACCCCCCGTCCAGGACACGGCACCGCCCTCGGGCCCCGCACCTGCCATCCAGCGCATGGAGCAGGAGGAACTGCACCAGCACCCCCCGGGCCCCGCGCTGCGGGTCCGCGGCCCCCGCAACTCCCGGGCCCGCGACCGCACTCCGCACGCGCTGACGCCGGACGAATGGCAGAGCCTGCCGCAGCCCAGCCGGGACGCCGCCAACAAGCAGCGCGTGGCCGTCGACGCGGACCCGCAGACTCTTCAGGAAACCGACCAACGGCTCCACTACAACCTGGGCAACATCCGCAGGCTCGCGCCGGGCGTTCCCCTGACGGCCGGACGCAACGAGGTGCTGGAGGGCATCGGTCGCGCCGACCCGCAGACCCGGGGCCACTGGAACCGCCAGGACGCGCGCGACGCACAGCTCGGCCGCGACGCCCGAGCCACCCGCGATGCGTACACGGAGACCGCCGAGGACCGGCAGCAGCGCCACCGGACCGTGGAGGACACCCTGGCCGGCGCCGACTCCCAGGACGCGATGGGCGACCTGCGCGCACTGCTGGAGCAGTTCGAAGGCGTGGCCATCGGCGGCACCCACTCCGGGGCACGCATCTGGCAGTTCCTGTGCACGCACATGGAGGAGATCCGGGCCGCCGGCGTGAGCACCCTCTACCTGGAGAGCATCCGCGACGACGGATACCAGTCACACGTCGACGCATACCTCGCCAGCGGGACCATGAGCGACGACCTGCAGACATTCGTCACCCGCTACGACAGCAACATGAACCTGGGCACGACCGGACTGGGAGCCGTGCTGGAGGCCGCCCGGGAGCACAACATCCGCGTCAAGGGCCTCGACGGCCGCCCGGCCCGCCGCCCCACGATGTCGGCAACCGCCCTCTACCAGCGCGTCGCCGCCATGAACACCTACGCCACCCAGGCCGTCGCCAACGACCGGCGCCGCCCGTCGGCGAGCGGCGGCTACCTCATGGAACTGGGCAGCGCCCACACCGGCATGTACCAGGGCCCGCCGGAGAACGCCTCCGTGCACGGGGCACAGTTCCAGGCGGGCGAGGGCTTCCCCGGCGTGGACGACCTCCTGGGCATCCCGGCGGTCGGCTACCAGGACGACGACCGCTTCCGCCGCCTCCCCAACTCCTGACGCCGGCCGTGGGTGTGGAAAAGGCAGCCGTGCTCCTCTGCGATGCGCTCCGAACGGTGCCGGGCCTCCACGAGCTGTAGCGTCAACACGGCCCGCTCGCGGTCCGTGGCCGGCCGCAGCTGCGCCACGTTGGGATCGACCACTGCCCCCATGAGGGCGCCCATGCCCCGTAGGGTGCCCACCGTCGCGTTTGCCTTACTGATGGCTGCGGGATGACTGCCGAGCCGTTCATGTACTTTGCCCAGGTCGCCCGGCTCGGCCGCCCCCCGCGGCATCCCTGCTGAGGTGCGCGCAGTGCGCACCGCACGCCGCAACCCGAACCCCGTTGAGTAGTTCAGACGGTGACGTGGTGGACGAAATGCCGCGGAGGGCGGGACGGGCACCGCTGCGTGAAGCGGCCGGAGTCGCCCAGGCGGTCAGGTCAGGCTCCAGGACCAGGTGCCGTCGGCGGTGACGAGGCAGACGAGGACCAGGACGTCGGTGATGCCCAGGGCGATGGCCAGGCGGGCGCGGCCGGGGCGGGTGGTGCGGCGGTACAGGGCGAGGGTGCCGAGGACCACGGCCACGGGGCCGAGCAGCAGGTTCATCACGAGCAGCCCCACCAGGCCGAGCACGAACGCGGTGACGGCCATCGCGTCGGCGTCGCGGGTACGGCTCCGGCTACGGTTACGCGTATCCGTGCCGGTACGGGGTCGGGTGCGCGGCGTCATCGCAGCCCCCCACGATCGTGGTGGGGCAGTGCGCTCCGGCGCCGGCCCGACAGTCGTTCGCGGGCGGCGAAGAGGCCGAGCCACAGGGCGATGGCGAGACCGATGGCCGCGCCGACGGGTACGGGGAGGTGGACCACGGCGCCGAGGACGACGCCGAGCACCAGCAGTGCGCCTACGAGGAAGAGCACGAGAGGTCCTTCCTTTCGGGTAACAGTTGTTCACTGACTACCCGGTTCAGTCGGGGTCATGCTGGCGGCGCACGAGTGTGACGCGGTTGACTGCGCGTCATGAGTCCGTCCACGGGGGTCCGCGAGACCCAGCGCCGCCGCACCCGCCGCGCCCTGCTCGACGCGGCCCTGTCGGTGTTGGAGGAGCGCAGCCTGGGCAGTCTCGGCCTCAGGGAGGTCACCCGGGCCGCGGGTGTCGCCCCCACCGCCTTCTACCGGCACTTCCGGGACATGGACGAGCTGGGGACGGCGCTGGTCGAGGAAGCACTGGCCAGTCTCCACACGACCGTGCGCGGCGTCCTCGCCACCACCGGCGACCCCGACCGGCGCGGCGAGGCCGCGGTGCGCCTCGTCGCCGAACTGGTCCGCACCCGGCCCGCGCACGTCCGTTTCCTGGTCCGCGAGCGCCACGGCGGCGTCGCGGCGGTACGAGAGGCGATATCGGAACAACTGGACGTGTTCGCCGAGGAGACAGGGGCCGCCCTCGCGGCCGATCCCGTGAGTGCGGGCTGGGCCGGGCAGGATGTGACGATGCTGTCGCGGCTGCTGGTGGACCACATGTTCATGACGGCCTCCGCGTTCCTCGCCGCCTCCCTGCGCGGCGAGGACTGGACGGCCGCCACCCGCACGGCCCTCGGCCAGCTCCGCCTCATCCACCTCGGGCGTGTGCACTGGCCGGGGTGATCCGGACGGACCTCCATCACCCGTCCCGCAAGCCGGCACCGCGCGGCTTCCGGTTCGGCTCCATCGCCCGCCCGCCTCATCAGCCGCCCCGCCCCGCCCCGCCCCGGCCTGGGGCCGGGCGCATGCCCCGCCTCAGCGGTCGCCGGCGGCTCGCCGGCGCAGGGCCGGATCGGTCAGCGCGACCGGCCGCCAGGCGCCGTCCGGCTGGTACAGGTTGGTGCCCGGCGGCACGATCTCGTCGATCCGGCCCAGCACCGCGTCGTCCGGCACCACGGCAACCCCCTTCAGCAGGGACTCCAACTGCTCCATGGTCCGCGGCCCGACGATCACGGAGGTGACCGCCGGGTGCACCAGCGGGAACGCAACCGCCAGCTCCGGCAGTGTGCAGCCGAACTCGGCCGCCAGATCCATCAGTTCACCGGCCGCTTCGAGCTTCGCCGCGTTCCCCGGTAGCGCGGGATCGAAGCGCGCCGGCGTCAGCGCCGCACGGCCGCGGCTCAGGTCGACCTCCCGCCCGGACCGGTACTTCCCGCTCAGGAACCCCGACGCCAGCGGACTCCACGTCAGCACCCCCATCCCGTACCGCCGGGCCACCGGCAGCACGTCCTTCTCCACCCCGCGCGCCAGGAGCGAGTACGGCGGCTGCTCGGTCCGGAACCGGGCCAGGCCCCGCCGTTCGGACACGTGGTGCGCCTCGGCGATCTCCTCGGCCGGGAAGGTGGAACAGCCGAAGGCCCGTATCTTGCCCGCCCGCACCAGGTCGCCCAGCACACCCAGGGTCTCCTCGATGTCCGTCCGCGGGTCCGGCCGGTGCACCTGGTAGAGGTCGATCACATCGGTACCCAGCCGGGTCAGGCTGTCCTCGACCGCCCGGGTCAGCCAGCGCCGGGAGTTGCCGCCGCGGTTGCGCCCCTCACCCATCGGGAAGTGGCCCTTGGTCGCGAGCACCACGTCCTCGCGCCGCCTCCCGCGCAACGCCTTGCCCACGATGGTCTCGGACTCGCCGGCCGAGTACATGTCGGCGGTGTCCACGAAGTTGATACCGGCGTCCAGAGCCGCGTGGATGATCCGTACGCAGTCGTCGTGGTCGGGGTTCCCGACCGCCCCGAACATCATCGTGCCCAGACACTGCACACTCACTTCGAGCCCGGTACCGCCCAAGAACCTGTATCGCATCGTCATGGCGGCCGACCTTACGAGTTGGAGCGCACTCCAGCGCAACCCCCACCCGGCACCGACCCGACCGGGAAAACCGGCACGACCGCCGAACCGGCCGGCCTCCAAGGGGCCCGACGCCGCTCCTGCCCGATCAACCTGATGGTCCGTCATGCATACGCTCGGAAGTGGCGGGCAGGCGAACGTGAGTCCAGACGGCGCCGGAACACCACAGCAGAGCCGTCTTCCATGCCTCACAGGCGGGAACATGAGCGCGACAGACGACGAAACGCAAGAGACGACCAAAAGACTCGACATCGCCACAGCGATACGCCTCGCCTCCGAGCAGCTCTCGGAGCTCCTCCGGTGCGAACCCGGTTCCGTTTCAAAGGTGAAGGCCACCGAAGACGGCTGGACGGCGGAGGTGGAGATCGTCGAACTGGAGAAGATCCCGGACACGATGAGCGTGATGGCCTCGTACCGCGTCGCGCTCGACACCGACGGCCGGCTCGTGGAGTACGAGCGCACACGGCGCTACGCCCGCGGCCAGATCGACCGCCGCTGAGGCGGCGGCGCCGGCCCTCCCCAGGAGGGAGCCGGGCGCCAACACGCGTCGCAAGACGCACAATTGGAAGGAGTTCACCGTGACACTCGTCCAACAGAGCAGTGCAACGAGCGGCGGAAGCGGCTCGGGAAACCTCTACGACGTACTGGAACTGATCCTCGACAGGGGCCTCGTGATCGACGCGTTCGTCCGCGTCTCCCTGGTCGGGATCGAAATCCTCAAGATCGATGTCCGCGTGGTCGTCGCCAGCGTGGACACCTACCTCCGCTTCGCCGAGGCGTGCAACCGGCTCGATCTGGAATCCGGGCGGAAGGCACCCACGCAGCTCACCGACATCGTCGGCGACATGACCGAGAACGGCGCGAAGGGGAAGTCGAAGGGCGCCCTGACCGGCGCCGTCGAGGCGATCACGGACTCCCTGCAGAGCAAGCGCGAGGAGTCCGAGGAAGAGCCCCGCAAGCGGCCGGCGCGCAAGTCGGCGTCCAGCCGCACGTCCGCCGCCCGACGGGAGGAGTAACAGGTGCCCACCTACATCTACGCCATCACCGCCAAGGACCACCCCCTGCGCCTGGACGACCTCCAGGGTGTGGGCGAGCAGACGCCACCTCTGCGGACGGTCCGCGCCGGCGACATCGCCGCGGTCGTCAGCGACGCTCCAGAAGGCCTGCGTGCCAAGCGCCGTGACGTGCTGGCACACGAGGCGGTCCTGGAGGCGCTGATGGCGGACGGAGCGACACTGCCCATGCGCTTCGGTCTGCTCGGCCCGGACGACGACCACGTGGCGCAAGCCCTGGAGCAGGACGGGCCCGCATACCGCAGCCGCCTGGCCGAGCTCGCCGGACATGTCGAGTTCAACCTCAAGGCGGCCCGCGACGAACAGGACCTCCTGCTCGAAATCGTGTCCGAGTCGGACCAGATCAGGGAACTCAACGAACGCACCAGGTCGGGATCCGCCGGGCAGGACGACCGCATCGCCCTCGGCGAGCTCGTCGCGGGCCAGGTGGCCGAGCGCAACAACGAACAGGCCCAGAAGACCCTGGAGAGGCTGCTGCCGGCCGCGGCCCGCGTCTCGCGTGCCGAGCCGGGTGCCAGCCATTTCCTCAACGCCTCCTTCCTCGTCGCGGCGGAGTCCGCGGAGGAGTTCGTCCGGGCGGTACGCGAGGAGGCGGACCGCCGGGGCGAGACCTACACCTTCACCCTGACCGGTCCGCTGCCGCCGTACAGCTTCGTGTGACAGGTACGCCGGCACGCACGGCGAACGCAGGAAGGAGGCCGGGACGTGGGGCTCATCACCACAATCCTGACCCTGCCGATCGCACCGCTGCGCGGCACGGCCTGGGTGGTCGACCAGGTGCTGGTCGCCGCGGAGCGTGAGTACTACGACCCCGGGCCCGTGCGGGCACAGCTGGCGGCGCTCGTGGACGACCTGGCCAACGGCCGCGTGGACGCTGCCGAGTTCGACCGGCGGGAGGACGCCCTCCTGGACCGCCTCGACGAAATCGAGGCCTACCGAAGCCAGACGGGAAGCGGCTCATGACGAAACAGAGTGATCAAGCAAGGCGGAACGAGGTACACCGGTGATACCGAAGAACGCCACGACGGCAGCCGTGCTCGTCGGGGGTTACCTCCTGGGGCGGACGAGGAAGGCCAAGATGGCCATCGGGGTGGGAATGTTCCTCGCCGGCCGCAGGCTGGACCTCGACCCCCGGCGACTGGGAAAGGTGCTGGCCGCCTCGCCCGTGACGGGTGCCCTGAGCGAGCAGATCCGCAGAGAGCTGTTCGAGGCGACGAAGTCGGCCGCGGCACAGGCCCTCAGCCAGCGTGCCGCAGGCCTCGCCGACTCACTGCAGCAGCGCACGCGGGCCCTCAGCCGCGACGACGCCTCCGAAGCCGACGACGCCCCGGAAACCGACGACACCTCGGAAGCCGACGCTGATGACGGTGCCGAAGCGCGCAAGAGGGACGACGAACCCGCGGACGACGGCGCGGAGCGAGCAGACGGCGACGCCGGCGACAGCCGGCAGAAGCGGAAACGGTCCCCGGCTGCGGCCAAGACCGCAGGCAAGAAGAGCACCGGCCGCGCCCCCTCACCCAGCAGCTCCTCCGGCGGCTCCTCCGGCAGGTCGACAGCAGCCCGCAAGCGTACGAGCACCCCCAGGAAGTCCACGGCCTCCCGTACGCGCAAGAGCAAGGGGGACAGCGATGAGTGACTCGGCCCTCAGCAAGATCAAGAACGACGTGGTGGGAAACCCGGCCACCGACCGGCTGAAGGACGAACTCCGCCGCTACCTCACGGCCCGTGCCGAGGACGCCGTCACCCGGCTCGGGGAGCGCCTCGGCGCCCACGTCGCCCGGCTGGCCGAGCCCGGCGCCGCGAAAGGAAGCCTCGCGAAGGGTCTCGCCGAGGGGGGCAAGGCCCTCGGCGAGGGCAAGTCCCCCGCGCGGGCCGCGCTCGCGGCGGGGACGTCCGCCGTCAAGGACACCCTGAAGGAGAAGGCCCAGAGCCTTGTCGGTGGTGGCCGCACGTCCGGTGGCGGCACCTCGAAGAGCGTGACGATCGTCGAGGACATCGATGTCGGTGTCCCCGTACGCGAGGCGTACGACCAATGGACGCAGTTCCAGGAGTTCAGTACCTTCGCCAAGGGTGTCGTCAGCGTCGAGACGGCGGACGACACGACCACCAACTGGAAGGTGAAGGTCGCCAAGTCGACCCGCAGCTGGCAGGCGAACGTCACCGAGCAGATCCCGGACGAGCGCATCGCCTGGACCACCCACGGCGCGAAGGGAACGGTCCGGGGAGTGGTGACCTTCCACCCCATCACCGACGACCTCACCCGCGTTCTGCTCGTCCTGGAGTACTTCCCCAAGGGCCTGTTCGAGAAGACGGGCAACCTGTGGCGTGCGCAGGGCAGGCGTGCCCGGCTGGACCTCAAGCTCTACCGCAAGTTCCTGATGCTGCGGGGAGAGGCGACCGACGGCTGGCGGGGCGAGATCCGGGACGGCGAGGTCGTCATCGGTCACGACGAAGCGGTCAGGGAGGAGGACCGGGCCGAGGGCCGGGCGGAGGACTTCCCGGACCAGGACGCAGACCCCGAGGGCGGATTCGAGGACGACGAGTACGACGAGCCCGTCGATGACGATCCCGTCGACGAGGAGTTCGACGAGGAGGCCGAGGAGGACCCGGAGTACGAGGCTGAGGCCGAGACCCCCGACGGGGCCGCCACGGACGAACAGGACTCCGACTTCGACGAGGACGACGACGAGCCGCCCGCTGCGCAGGACCCCCGGCCGCGCGGATCCGGCCGCCGTACCCGTCGTCGCACTCCCGTCGGCAGCTGACCCGTAACAACAGAGCACACCAGAGAACAGGGGCGCCACCGTGTCCGAGTCCTTCGCAGGACGCCTTCCGGCCGCACCGCACGCCGCAGTGCCGAGTCACCAGCAGGGATCTTCCGCGAACCTCGCGGACATCCTGGAACGGGTGCTCGACAAGGGCATCGTCATCGCCGGAGACATCCAGATCAACCTGCTCGACATCGAGCTGCTGACCATCAAGCTCCGCCTGCTGGTCGCCTCGGTCGACAAGGCGAAGGAGATGGGCATCGACTGGTGGGAGCACGACCCCTCGCTCTCCTCCGGCGCCCGCCCGTCCCGCCACGTCGGCGGCGGGGGCGGGGGCGGCAGCCGGGAGGAGCTCCTCGCCGACGAGAACGAGCGCCTGCGCGCCGAACTCGTACGCCTGCGCTCCGGGGACGTGCAGGACCAGCAGCCTCCGGCGGACACCCGCGAGCGGAGGGAGGAGGCGCGATGAGCGCACAGGACCAACAGGACCAGACGAGCAAGGCCGCCGGCGCCCCCACCTGCGAGACCGGGGCCCGAGCCGTGGGGGAGCGGGCCACCGCCGGCTCCCAGATGGCCTACGTGTACGGGGTCGGCCGGGACGAGGAGAAGTTTCGCGCTCTCGCCCGTGCGGCGAACGGCGTCGACGGCCACGACGTGGGAACCGTCGCCGCGGGCGGCCTCGTCGCGCTGGTGTCGGCCGTGCCGGCCGACGCCTTCGACGAGACCGCGTTGCAGCACCGTCTGGGGGATCTCGGCAGGCTGGAGGAGCTGGCCCGGGCCCACCACGCCGTGGTGGACGCCGCGTTCGGCGAGGCGGTGTTCCTCCCCCTCCGGCTGGCCACGGTCTATCTCGACGAGGCCCGTGTGGCCGACATGCTCCTCGATCAACGCCACCGGTTCGCCGAACTGCTGGCGTGGCTCGACGGCCACGTCGAGCTCGGAGTGAAGGTCCACGTCGATCCGGACGCCGCGGCCGCAGCGCGGGCCACCCCGAAAACGTCCGCCGAACCGCTCGCGCCCAGCCCGGGCCGAGCGTACCTGCAGCAGCGCAGGCAGAAGCGGCACAGCATCGAGGACCTCTACCGTGCCGCCGGCGCGGTCGCGGACGAGGTCGCGCACGCGGCGCGGACGCTCGCGACGGCAGCTGTCGTGCACCGCCCCCAGCAGGGCGAGCTGTCCGGGCGGCACGGGATCAACATCGCCAACCACGCGTATCTGGTGCCCGCCGACGCCGAAGAGCGCTTCCGCCAGGCAGTACAGGCGGCGACGCGGCCGGCAGCCGGGGTACAGGTGGAGGTGACCGGTCCCTGGGCCCCGTACTCCTTCGCGACTCCCGCGGCGGACCCGGGCCCGGACGGGGCGCCGCGATGAGCACCCCCTTCCCGAACGACCCCTCCCCCGAGGCGCAGTCGCCAGAACGGCTGTCCGGCCCACCGGTGGCACTCATCGATCTGTTGGACCGCCTGCTGACCGGCGGCGCCGTCCTGACCGGAGACCTGGTCCTCTCGATCGCCGATGTGGACCTGGTCCACATCAACCTGCGTGCGGTCATCCGCTCGATCACCGGCGACGAGCCCGGTCCCTGGGCGGGGACCTCCCGCCCCGACGCCCCGTTCCCCGACCGCGCCACAGCGCCAAGGAGGTGACCGAGGTGGAAGACCCGCATGCCGTCGCCGGGGGCAGCGCCGTGGCACAGCGGCTCTCCGTCGACCCCGACACCGTGGAACGCGACCTGATCAAGCTCGTGCTCACCATTGTCGAGCTGCTGCGCCAGCTGATGGAACGCACTGCCGTACACCGCGTCGACCAGGGCGATCTCGCCGAGGACGAGGAAGAGCGCATCGGCATGACGCTGATGATCCTGCACGAGCGGATGGAAGAACTGTGCGAGCGGTACGGCCTGACCATGGACGATCTCAATCTGGATCTGGGCCCCTTGGGGTCGCTCCTTCCCCGTGAATTCCGCAACCCGTGAACCGGCCCGCAGACCCTTTCGGTGGGACGCTCCCCGTTTCACCGGACCAAAACAGGCAAGAAGGAATGTCATGACTGAATCGAACGGAAGTGCCAAGACCTCTGCCAGTACCACCTCCGGCAAGTCGCCCGCCAAGCGTGCAGCGTCGACCGCCAAACGGGCCCAGTCGCAGGCCGCCACAGCGACAAGCGACACCGCAACTTCTGCCCGCGAGGCCAAGGAGACGGCGACGGCGGGCCTGCAGTCCGCGGGTGAAGCCACGAAGAACGCCGGCCGCGCCGTCGCCAGCGGCCTGCAGACGGGCCAGAAGGCCGTGACGGCGAACGCCGCCAAGGCAGCCACCGCGGCCACGGCCGCATGGACGGTCGTCAAGAACAGGAAGGCGATCGCTGCCGGTGCGGCCGCAGGCCTCGTCGGCGTCGCCGGCGCGGCGTTCGCCGTCGGCCGTTCCACGGCCAAGCCCCAGGTCGGCCCGCTCACCAAGCTCATGGGCGGCCGCATCTGACGAAAGCTCAGGCCTGGCCCACGGCTGACGCCTACCGATCCGCTCCGTCCCCCGGAGCGGATCGGCGTCGTTTCGCCTCACGGCCTTAGGTCGTGTCGTCAAAGTCCCGCCTGGTCAACGCTACTTTGACGACACTCCCTAGTACTCCAGCCGTAGATCGTGATCTCAGCCCGCGGGGCCGCCCCGGAGGCGGGTGGACGCAACGATATGGTTTTGACCTCGTGCAGATGTCCGAGGTCATACCCGGCGGGTCAACGGAGACGCATCCAAGCCGGCGAGTCGACGCCTGCGAACTTGTTCCAGGCCAGGCAGTGCGCCTGGGAATCTGGACCGAGGTCATCCCAGACCGTCCGCAGTTCGAACCCGTTGTCCCAGGCGTTGAGCAGTGCCTCGAGGAAGCCGGTGGCGACCAGTGCCCCATCTGCCTCGGTGCCGTCCGTCAGCACCTGCTCGAGAAGATTCAGCACTTGCCTGCGCTGATCGTGTGTCAGTTCCGATGCGTGGGCGGCGAACACGTTGCCGAACTCAGCCAGCAGGAGGGTCGGTGGGAGATCGTCATCGACGATGACCAGCTCATCGCTGACCGCCAGGAGATCGTGCCACCACGGGGGCATCGTCATCGTTGTCCTCCTGGCACTCAGCCATAGTTCGTGATCTGGCCGCGGGGCCGCTGCGGAGACGGGGACGGGTTGATCATCGGTGCGTGAATACAGATGATCACACAGTGGCCGCAGGTCACAGCGTAGACCCTGCCCGCTGGCAGGAGTCGTTCGAGGGCCTGATGGGCCGGATCGCGGGACGGTTCGCGCGGGTCGAACCCCGACGGCCAGTGCGGCAGTTGGTACTCGGCCTGTTGGCAGACCTGCCTCGCAAGAACTGCTGGACCATCTCCGAGTGGGCGGGGGAAGCCACTCCGGACGGCATGCAGCACCTGCTCGGCCGGGCCAAGTGGGACGCCGACCAGGTACGCGATGACATGCGTGGCTACGTGGTGGAGCACCTGCACGATGACCAGGCGGTGCTGGTGGTCGATGAGACCGGCGACGTGAAGAAGGGGGTGGATACTGTCGGCGTCCAGCGTCGGTACACCGGCACTGCCGGCAGGATCGAAAACGCCCAGGTTGCTGTCTACCTGGTCTACGCAGGTCGGAGCGGGCACGCCGCGGTGGATCGGGAACTCTACGTTCCGCGCTTCTGGTCCTCGGATGCCTACCGCTGCCGCGCCGCGGGCCTCGCGGAGGAGGCGTCCTTCGCCACCAAGCCGGAACTGGCCGCCCGTATGGTCACCCGGTTCCTGGATGCCGGCCATCGGGTCGCATGGGTTGCGGGTGACGAGGTCTACGGCGGCAACCCAAAGCTGCGAACCCCGACCCGGCAACCGCCACCTGCTGATCCGTCGAAACCGCAGCAGCGGCGAACTCGCCTACGACCGCTGCTACTCGCCCGAACCGGTGCCGCTCGCCGAGTCGGTGCGCGTCGCTGGATCAAGGTGGCGAGTGGAGGAGTTCTTCCAGTCCGGCAAGGGCCTGGCCGCACTGGACGAGCATCAGGTCCGCCGCTACACGTCCTGGTCCCGCTGGGTCACCCTCGCCATGCTCGCGCACGCCTTCCTCGCCGTCGTCCGCGCGGACGAACACGCCCACCACCCCGCACCCGACACCCTCATAACGCTCACTTGCAACGAGATCCAGCGCCTGTTCATCGCGCTCGTCGCCCAACCCGCCCACGACATCGTCCACCGACTCGGCTGGTCCGACTGGCGACGCCGTCACCAGGCGCGATCGCAGGCCAGCCACTTTCGGCGACAAGCCACGCAAGGATGAAGATCACGATCTACGGCTGCAGTACTAGCAGGGGCCGGCCTTCCAGTAGTAGTCCACGATGTCCTCCCGGTACTCCCGGTCGCCACGGTGCTGGTCCGGCAGGAACTGAGGCGCGTCCTCCACCTGCCCCCTGCTCAGGCTCAGGTGGAGCGTGCGCCCGGCACGGTCGATCCGCGTCACCGCGCCCGCCGGAATCAGCAGCTTCCCGAAGATCCATCCTCCCGCGTCCACCACCAGGAACGCGTTGCCCGTCTCGTCGGAATGCTCGTCCACTTCGCCGATGTGGCCGTCAACGGCCTCCACCTGCCATCCGGTCAGGTCGATGCCGGCCAGCTGACCGCACGACGGCCCAAAGCTCCACGGGTCCTCCGCCATCACCGCTACTCCTCTGCTTCTGCATCCGATGGGTTGGACCTCAGCGGGCCAGGAACTCCTCAAGAAGCCTGTCGAGATCGAGGAACTCCTCTCCATCGCCCACCACGGCGTAACTCCGGTCCAGGAACGCTTTCAGCGCACCGACATCCGCACAGAGCACAGCATGTCCTTCTCGGCCATCACCATGACTGCGCAGGCCGATACGGATTTCGGCGCCGCCCGTCCCCCTGTGGGGGCGGAAGGTGACGTCTCCTTCACCCACCGGCCGACGTACCCCCTCGGCCAGCATCTGCCGGTCGAACTGCCAGGAAGCCAGGACGGCCAGACCGTCGAAGAAGTCCGCCTGAACCGCGTAGGGATTGTCAGCGGAATACGAGAACCGGACGAAGAGCGGCACAGCCCCCTCCTCCGTCTCAAGACGGACAGCGACCAGACTGGACACACAGGACATGGGGAAGCCTCCGAAGTGGGCGGTACGGTGCGCTCCTCGTGTGCCCTCTTCGGCCGTACTCACTCCGGCGTGACCCCATGCCCTGAGCCGTGTGCTGCCGGCCGGGCTCGGGCTGGGCTCGGACCGGGGCCCGAGGGCCCGCCACGGATGCTGTGGTGCTTCTTCACAGCACGCCCCGGCTGTCTTCCACGAGCACCTTCAGCGCTCCCCGGTGTTCCTCGGCACGGGCCGTGGCCGTGCCGCCCATTGCCTGGACCTGGCGCATGGTCCGTGCGAAGAAGTCCCGGCCGGAGGGCACGAGCACGGACAGCTCCAGGTCCTCGTAGTAGGCGAGGAGCGCGCCGTTCGCGACCCGGAGGGTCACGGGGAACTCCTTCCGGTCGGTCCGCCGCAGAAGTTCGGCGTGGGCGCCCGGCCGGTAAGGCATCCAGTGGCCGATGAACGGCATGACCAGGCCGGGTCGGGCCCTCCGCGCGTACTCGACCACCATGGTCTGGAGGTCCTCCCACCACGGCAGCCGCAGACGCAGGGAACCCGTCGCCGTGTACCGCCGCGTCGCACCCGGGATGCGGAGGCAGTCGCCGGACTGCTCCTCCCCCGCCTCCTCCTCGTGCTCGTCCCAGCGATCGTCGGCCTCCAGCAGCTCGACGAGCGCGTGACAGCCCACCGGGCGGTCCGCAACGGATGCGAGACCTCGCAGAGGCCCACCGAGCGACACCAGGTTCCGGTCGTACATGTAGCCCATGTGCCGCTCATGAGCCGTACCGGCCAGGGGCGCGGGTGCGGCCACGCTGATCGCCTTGGGGTTGTAGTCGTTGTCCGGGCGGGGCACGAGTTGCACCACGACGGGCAAGTGCAGGCCCTTCTCGGACCGCCCGCCGACAGCCGCCCTGAAGACGCGCTTCTCCCAGCCCTCTGACAGGGCGGATCGGACGAACGACCGGTACACGTCGTCCGCGTCGTCCCACAGCGCCACACCGAGCGAGAACCCGGGGTCGCCCGCAGGGATCAACAGCATCCTGCTGTCGGGGCTTTCGGCTATCGAGTCGGGGTTCGCGTTCACGGGCACCGTCCTGTCGTACACGTCTTGCGCCCGTCACCCCTGATGGGGCACGGGCGCGGTGACGATACCGAAACGATGCCGGGCCCCGGCACGGGAGTGGGCGAGTGGCCGGGTCGGAGCTCCGACGAGGGGTGTGTGCGCAGGGGGCGGGCTCCTGCTGATGGCGATCTCGCCCGCGCCGGCCGTCAGCCTCCGGCGGCCGCCGTGCGGGCCCGTACCTCCTCCGGGGTGAGGTACTGGTCCGTGTACTCGAAATCGCGCAGCGTCCCCGGCTTGTACGTCTGGAAGCCGGTCCGGACGAAGTCGTCGCCGGCCACGGCGTTCAGGAGCCAGTTCGTCATCACCCGGGTCTTCGCGGCACCGGTGCGCAGCGACGCCCAGTGGTAGCCGCGGGCCACGGCCTGGGCGGGCATGCCGCGCAGGCCGATGCCGAGCGGCCGGGAGACGCCGTCGCGGCCGCCGAGGTCCACCACCAGGCCGAGGTCCTTGTGGACGTAACGACGCAGCGGCGTGCCCCGCAGCGCTGCGATGACGTTGTCGGCGGCGACCCTGCCCTGGCGCTCGGCGTGCTGCGCGGTCGGCGGGCACACCGCACCGTCGCCGCCGCCGGCGAGGTCGGGCACGGCGGCCGCGTCCCCGAGTGCGAACGCGCCGTCCGCGCCCGGCACCCGCAGGTCCGGAGTGACGACGAGCCGGCCGCTCTTCGCCGTCTCGGCGCCCAGGGTGGCGATGAGCGGGCTCGCGGCGACTCCGGCGGTCCAGATGAGGGTGCGGCAGGGCAGCACGCGGCCGTCGGTGAGGGTGACGTCTTCGGGGCCCGCCTTGGCGACCGAGACGCCGAGCGAGACCTGGATGCCGCGGCGGCGCAGCACGTCGAGGGCGGCCAGGCCCAGCCGGTCGCCGAGCTCGGGCATCAGCTTGGGGGCCACGTCCACGAGGTGCCAGGTGATCTCGCGCCGTTCCAGCCGGGGGTAGCGGGCGACGGCGTTCGTGGTGAGCCGCTCCAGGGAGGCGGCCGTCTCGGTGCCCGCGTAGCCGCCGCCCACCACGACGAAGCCGAGTCGTGAAGCGCGTTCCGGCGAGCCCGGTGCGGCGGCGTCGGCCAGGTCGAGCTGGGCGATCACGTGGTCGCGCAGGTGCGCCGCCTCGGCCAGCGTCTTCATGCCGCGGCCGTGCTCCGCCAGGCCCGGGATGTCGAAGGTGCGGGTCACGCTTCCCGGCGCGAGCACCAGGTGGTCGTAGGGCTGGTCCACCAGCTCCCCGGTGATCTTCCGGATGACGCAGACCTTGGCCCGGGTGTCGACGCCCACGGCCCCGCCGGGCACGATCCGGGTGCGGTGACGGCGGCTGCGGCGCAGCGACACCGCCACGGACTGGGGGGTGAGCACCCCGGAGGCCACCTGCGGCAGCAGGGGCAGATAGAGCTGGTAGGAGAACGGAGTGACCAACAGGATCTCCGCCTCCCCGGGTGACAGCGTCCGCTCCAGGCGGCGTACGCAGGCGACGCCGGCGAAGCCCGCGCCGACGACCACGATCCTCGGTCGCGCCATGATGTCCGTCCCTTCTCGGGTGTACGGGTCCCCGAGCACCTTCCCCGCCAGACCGTTCCATGCACACGAAAGGCGGGCCGGACACCGTGGCCCGCCCTGCAGAGGGGCCTGCGGCATCGGTGAACGAGCAGGTCAGTGACGGCCCCACGGCTCCGCATGCGATGTGCGGGCGGGTTTGCACAGCGGGCGGAGGACGTCAAGTCCCGAGGTCCAGGGGCATGACCCGTCACAGGGCTCTCAGGCCCAATGGAGACACGGGCCCGGCACGGGCCCACCGGACAGCCCGGACCGATGGCCCCCCGCCATCCCCACTCAAGGAGACATCCCATGACCCGTACGACCTTGACCCAGCGCCTCGCCCTCCTCGGCGCCTGCGGAGCCCTTGCCGCCGGCGGAGCCCTGCTTCCCTCCACCGCCCTCGCCGCCCCCGCAGCACCGCAGGTGACGGCCGCACAGACGACCCACGAACGCCCGGCCCACGAGGCCCGCACCAAGACAGTGGTGACGACCAAGCTCACGATCAGTCAACGCACCCTGAGTGACGGGCGGGTCAAGGTCGTCGTGGTCAAGACGATCACCAAGATCACCAAGGACCACCACGGCAAGGTCGTCAAGAAGTCGGTCAAGACCACCACAACGGTGAAGGTCCGTCCGGCCCCCGACGACGACTGAGTCGGACAGGAACCGACCGGGCAGGCGGCGCTGTCTTCACGCGCCGCCTGTTCCCGCGCCCGTCCCCCGCGGACCCGCCACCGCCTGGCCTCCGTGACGTCAGCGGTGCAGGAGCAGCTGAGGCCGTGGGCCAGGCCTTCCTGGGGCTTGCGGAGGACTGCCACCACCGTCTCCGTCACAGGACGACGGTCACCGAAGGACCGTACGCGCGCACGGGCGACCGGCCGCGGCCGGCTGGCCGGCGCGGTTGAGACGGAGAGGCAGCACCGTCCTCTGGACGGCTGCCGCGGCGTTGCGGACGCATCCGGACCCGCTGCACCGACTGTTCGGAGCCGAGGTGCTACGGCTGACCCATCTGTTCGACGACCGTGATGAGGACCCCCTCGCCGATCCTGCCCCGGACATCTTCACCGACTGGTCGGCCGAGGAGACGGACCCCGACGTCCTCATCGAGGTGCTGGTCGCTCTCGGAGAACACATCGACCTGGCGCTCACGCTGGGTGGACCCGGCAGGGACCGTGCCCGCTCGTCTCGTTCACTCCTGAGTGGTGTTTCGCCTGTAAGGGGTGGGGGAGTATCGGGTTGCTGCCGGCCGCGGAGTTCGCGGGCGGGGTGGATCGGGAAGGTGTGTCATGGCTCAGGGGACTGTGAAGTGGTTCAACGCGGAGAAGGGGTTCGGGTTCATTTCGCCGGATGACGGTACTCCGGACGTGTTCGTGCATTTCTCCGAGATCGATGCGTCCGGGTTCCGGTCGCTTGAGGAGAACCAGCGGGTGGAGTTCACCACTGGCCAGGGGCCCAAGGGTCCCCAGGCGCAGCAGGTCCGCCCCATCTGACGCTTTCTCGCCTGACCGCTGCCGCGGAACCCGACCCCGAGCCTGGCCCGGCCTCTGCGCCCTACGACCCCTACGGCCAGTCGCGGAGTTCAGGGTGTGCCGGCGGACCACTGCTGACCGCGGTCCGCCGGTACGACCCGCGCTCACGGTCGCGCCCGGCCGACGCCGAGGTCGGCGTACGAATCGGAGCTGCGCCGTGCCCAGGGAATGTCCCAGAGGGAATGTCCCAGGTGCGGCCCTCAATGCTGGGGCGGGAGAGAACGGGCAGAGGCTCGGGGATTGTTTCGATGAGGTGGATCAGCTGCCGATGTCGGATCCGGCAAGTCGGGGGGACCGCCATGGTGCTCCGCGCCGTGCCGTGCCGCGTTGCCGGTCAACGTTGCCGAGCCGGTCGCGCAGTACAACGCACAGGACGCGGGGCCGCGGCCCGACGGCGTACCCCGCCGGACGAGCCGGTCCGTGACGTCCAGGCTGCCCTGACCGGGCCGTCTGAGCCCCGCAATCCACCGATAGGGGTAGTCGGCCCGCAAGCGACGTCGAGCCGGAGCGCTCCGATCGAAATCAAGAATCCCTAGAGTCGCACCCCGGCATCGGTAGCCGGCGGCGTGAGGGCGGCAACGGTGGTCCCCGCGTCTGCCCGGGTACGGTCTGGGCCGGCTAAGTCAGAGATCAGGGTTCCGGAAGGATCGAACACGTGGAGCGTCACGAGGAAGAGGTAGGGCCCGGACCGGTCGTGGTCCGTGTGCGGGGGGAGATGGACATCGATCGGGCCCCAGCGCTTCGCATGGAACTGAACGAGGCGATCGCGGCCGCCCCCGGTGCCGTCGATGTGGTGGTGGACCTGACCGCCATGTCCTTCTGCGACTCTTCGGGCCTCAACGCCCTTCTCGGTGCGCGTCGCCATGCCGAGGAGGCCGGTCACCGCCTGCGCCTGGCCGCCCCGTCCCCCCAGGTGATGCGTCTGCTGGAGATGACCGGCGCTGGCGAGGTGTTCACCATCGACCCCGCCCCGCCGGCCTGACCCCTTCGCGGCCGGGCGTCCGGCGGTCAGGGCTTGCGGAGCGGTCGCCTCCGTCACCGGCCGCTCGCCGCTGGCAAACCTCCGATCGCGTCAACTGTCCTTGTCCTGATCGGACGTGAAGCCGCGATCCTGGATCACTGGGAGGGCTTTCTGCGTGGTGCTGATCCAGCCGTCGATGTCGGCACGAGACGACCTGATGGCGCTGATCAGCGCCTCGATCACGGCGAGCTTCGACTCGCCGACGTTCAGTCTGAGTTCCTCCATCGACACTTCTTGGTACGGCATGGCCAGCTGCCACCAGAACCGCATGAGGAAGCGGCATTCCTGCGGGTCACGGTCGTCTGCGAGGCGATCATGAATGACCCTCTGGACGCGCCGCCGCTGCTCGACATCATGGAAGCCGTTGCTGAGGTCAGTAAGGGGCACGTGCGGACCACAGCAATCACGTTCGATCGCCATCGCGGGTACGCACTGCCCGCACCGCGCGATCGTCGCCATCAGCGCCCACCCCGAACCGGACGCCCCAGGACCAGCGAGGCAGATACGCGCGCAGACCGCGGCTGCGGCCGGCCGAGGGGCAGGTGCGGCACGACCGATCCGTCCGAGCCGGGGCCGGCACGCTCCGATGGGCGGGGACGGGGCGTTCGCTCCCGCATCTGACCGCGGTCGTCCGGCTCGCCAGCAGGCGGCCTTCGTCGGCATAGCCGCAGGTCGTTCCGCCTCCCTAGAGCGGGCGATAGGTGCGGTACTTGCCCTTGAGCGACGAGGTCGCTGCATCAGCCACGTCCGCCCCCAGAACTGCTGCACACCGCTCCAAGGCTGTGCGGACCCGCATACCGGGCCGTCCCGCTGCGGCCGTAGTCGATCGTCTCCTGCTCGGGTACCGAGCGCAGCATGGTGACAGCGCGGAGGGCCCCGTCGGTAAGCATGGGCGTCCCGCTGTCCAGGCCCCATCGCAGAGGGACTGAGCTTGCCTCTTCGGCGCCGCGCAGGCGCACGAACGAATCGCCAAGGGCGACACGAGTGGCTGGAACAGCCGGTGATCGTCGTCCCCGAACTCCGCGCGCGCCGTGATCCAGGCCGGCGTAGGGGCCTCCCGGATCCGACGCCCCGCTGCCGCTGCCGGACGCGGAACTGGGGTCCACTTGGACGCCGTTCCGCCCGGTCATGGGCAAGCGGGA
Organism: Streptomyces virginiae; assembly: GCF_040638905.1. Taxonomy (GTDB): domain Bacteria; phylum Actinomycetota; class Actinomycetes; order Streptomycetales; family Streptomycetaceae; genus Streptomyces; species Streptomyces virginiae_B. The sequence goes on from NZ_JBEZYV010000033.1 coordinate 43,832, forward strand.
GCCTGCTCGTGCACCCGCAGCGCCAGGTGGAGCGCGTACCGCGCCTCGTCCCCGGCACCCGCGCCGAAATCGTCGCCGCCACCGGCCACGGACCGCAGATCGACCACCCCGACCGGGTCAACGCCCGGATGCTCGCCTTGATGGACGACATCGACTTTCGCGGGAGCCGTCCCGGTGAGCGTACGAACGAAGTGGCGTAGCGCGCGGGTCAGCGTTCGCTGAGGTCGGAGGGAGCCTCCTGGACAACCCAGCCGTTGCCGTCGGGGTCGCTGAAGGTGAGGAAGGAGTTCCAGGTGCCGCCCTTGCCCTCCTCCCAGCCCGAAGCGCCGACATGGCGGACGGGGGAGACGGCCACCCCACGCTCGGTGAGGGTCGCGTGGGCGGCTTCGATGTCGGTCACGCACATCTGCAGCCCGTGCAGGGTGCCCGGGGCCATGACCTTCGCGTCGGGCGGCGTGGGCATCCCCTGGAGCAGGGCGACGGAGCAGCGGGAGCCGGGAGGGGTCAGCTGGATGATGCGTACGCCGGGGGCGACCTCGTCGTCGAGATCGACGTTGAAGCCGATCTCCCCGGCGTAGAACTCCTTCGCGCGGTCCATGTCGGTGACGGGGACGGGGACGACTTCGATGGTCCAGTTCACGGGTGTCTCCTCGGTGGGTCGGGGGTCGGGGGTCGGGGGCCGGGGTTGGGGGCCGGCGCCTGGGCGGGTCCCCACGGTCGCCGATGACGGCTGGTCGCGCACGTCGAAACGCCCGCAAGGGCCTGACGGGGTTGTTCCGCGAACAGTTGTGAGAAGTTCGTCCTGTTCGATGTCGACGGCACGTTGATCGAGGCCGTGGACAACCAGCGCCGGAGGTGGGCGGAGTGGGGCGCGGCGCCATGGGCTGGATCCCGACGAGGTCCACCGGGTGGCGCTGCGCACCAGGCCGGTGGAGACCTTCGCCGAGGTCGCCCCGGAGCGCGCCCCCGCGGAGTGCCTGGCATTGCTGCGCGAGCGACGAGGACGTGTGCTCGGGCGTGTACGCGGCGTTCGACGGTGCCGCCGGCCTGCTGGAGGCCCTGCCGTCCGGGTCGTGGGCGCTGGTGACCTCGAACTACGAGCACCGGGTGCGCGGGCGGTTCGCCCGGACAGGCCTTCCCGTCCCGCAGGTCGTCGTCGACGGTATGGGGGGCAACGCCCCCGTCGCGGTGGAGGGCATGCACCGCCTCTTCGCGAGCCTCGGCGAAGCGGCCGACGCCATCCTCGCCTTCGCCCGCGGCGCCGGCCCGCGCCCCGACGTCGGTCGGTCGGTCGCCCCAGTAGGACGAGCCGGTGGTGGATTCCGGCAGGGCGGTCTCGGGCACGCCGTGGCGAGCACCCCCGTGGTTCGCCACGGCGTGTGCGAGGCCGTCCTGGTGCGGTGCGGTGCGGTGCGGTGTGGCGCGGTCAGTCGGTGGGGGAGCCGTGCGACCGGGGTGTGCCCGTGGGGTGGAACCGGGTGATTCGGCTCGCGGGGACGATGGTGGGCAGGAGGAAGTTCCACAGGTCCGTGACGCGGGTGTGGAGGTCCTGGCGGCGGGTGCGGACGTGCGAGGTGACCTGGATACCCGTGAACGCGCCGACCAGGAGGGCCGAGAGCGCGTCGACGTCGAGCGTGGGGTGGATGTCACCGACTCGCTGGGCCGGTGTCAGACAGCTGCGGCAGGTGTCGATCCAGACGTCGTAGGGGGTGGGGTCCGGGCTGGTGAAGGAACCGAACTCGATGACCAGGCGGATGCCGGCACGGATGCGGACGTTGGTGCGCAACCCGTGGGCCATCTGGTGGGTCAGGTCGATGACGGTCTGCAGCCCCGGGTTCTCGATCGCCGGAAGGTGCTCCGAGACCTGGAACTGTTCGTCCATCAGCGTACGGGCGAGTGCCTGCTTGGACGGGAAGTGAAAGTAGAGCGCTCCCTTGGTGACTCCGGCGTGCTTGACGACCTCGCTGAGGCTCGTGCCCTCGAACCCGGAGTCGTCGAACGCGATGGCCGCACCGTCGAGGATGGCCTGGCGGGTGATCTCGGCCCGTTCCTGTCTGGCCCTCGCCACGTGGGTCGTCCTCCCGGGTCGCTTTCGGCACGGTGTCCGCTGGGGTGTGCCGTCAATGTAATCGGGTGACCTGAAAGAAAACCAGTCGGCAGGTACTTTCTTATGAGAACGGGGAGGCGTTCGTGCTGTTGTGGGGCTCTTTGCGTGGTGTCTCAGGTCGGGAGAGCCAGGCGTGAGATGCGAACGGTCCGGCACAGCAGTCGGGTTGGGGGTGCGGTGGGCCCTCCCCGTGGTGGAAGCGCCCACCCCCCGACCCGTCAGTTGCCGAAGGCGGCGCGTGACAGCCGCAGGGACACTGGCGGGGCTCCGTCGACGGGAGCGCCCGAGGTCCCCGTCGAGTACACCGCGCGACGGCTGAGGTCGCGGGACGCGAAGACGCCGCTGCGGTAGCCCGGATCGGAGCCCGTCTTGCCCCACAGGACCGTGCCGTCGGGCAGCGGCACGGACATGAGGCCGACGCTGTAGCAGGCGGTGCCCCTGCCGGGGCCGGTGTTGCAGTTGGAGCCGTCGGCGTACGGGAGCGGCTTGCCGTCGGCGCCCTTCGGCACGGTGAACAGCTCGGCGGCCTGTGCCGGACGCAGCAGACGGCCGTCGAACAGGCCGGAGATGAAGCGGTCCAGGTCGCCCGTGGTGGACGTCATGCTGGCGGGAAGCCCGCCCTGCACGTTCACGTCCACGGGGGTGCCGTCGCCCTGCGACAGGTAGCCGGGCAGGTACGGCCGGGGCACGGGCCTGCTGCGCCCCGGCGCGACGGGCCTGGTCTGCGACATCTTCAGCGGCTTCAGGATGCGGGTGGTCACCTCGTCCTGGTACGGGTTCCCGGTGATCTCCTCGATGAGCTTGCCGGCGACGCGGTAGCCGAAGGAGTTGTACTCCTGCCGGGTGCCGGGGCTGAAATGCGGACCAGGAGCCGGCCTGCCCTCGGGGCGGAGGGTCTGCCGGATCACCTCGTCGAAGGTGAGGTAGTCGTGGCGGCGCTCGATCTCCTCGTCCGGGGAGGCCCCGGGGGCACCCTCGAAGTCATGGGGCAGGCCGCTGGTGTGGTTGAGCAACTGCCGTACGCTGACCGGCTCCTTGAACCGGTCCTCCGGAAGCAGCCCGGGCAGGTAGTGCTGGACGCTCTGGTCCAGGTCTATCCGCCCCTCGGCGGACAACTGGAGGAGGATCACCGCCTCCATGGGTTTGGTGATGCTGCCGATACGGAAGTGTGCGTCGGGGCTGATGTGTTTGCCAGTGACGACATCGCCGGAAGTGCCCCGCCACGCCTGCCCGTTCTTGTGCACCTCGGCCACGACACCTGAGGCGTGGTCGTCCGGGCGTATGGTGATCGCCTCGCGCAGCGCCGCCCGGTCCAGACCGCCCGATGCACTGGTGGCACCGGTCCTGGCGGTGGCGGCGGTCGCGGCCGGCAAGGGGGCGACGACCCCGAAGGCCACGGCGGCGGTCAGGAACAGCGCGGAGGAACGGCGCACGGGAAACACTCCAACGGGAAGGCGGTGATCGACTTACCCGAGTCTGTCCGTCCGCTCCGCCCCCTTCGACGGGGTTCCCCCCGACCCGACCCCGAACACACCCTGACCCCACCTCAGGGACCCACCCCGGAGCCGCCGGAACCCCCGGAGCCCCCGTGTCTGGGATGATCACGCGGTGAGCGAAGCGAGGCTGTCGGCCGTCGACGCCGTCGAGGCCCATGTCCGGACCTACTTCGAGGGCCACCCCGTCGAGGCCGTCGACCCGGACCTCGGTCCCGAACGCCGGGACGTCGTCCCCGGCCTACGGGTCCTCGTCGTGGGGCCCGGCCCGCGCGGCGGCGCCTGGGCCTACGTCACCGCCGGATGCTGGGCCGCGGCGCAGGAGGACGGCCACGGCCCGGAGTTCGTCATGACCGCCGGCGTCCGCGACCGGCGGTTCATCGACCTCATGGCGATGATCGCGTACTACCACTGCGGGGGTCACCGGCTCGGCCTGGGGCACAGCATGCCCATCGGTGAGCCGTGGACGCCGGGTTCGAGCTGTGACCACCTGCTCGTCAGCCTTCCGTATCCGTACGGACCCGAGCTCGAACACTGTCGGGTGCCCGGAGGGCACGTCCGGGTGCTGTGGACGCTGCCGGTGACGAGCGCCGAGATCGAGTTCCGCAGGCGCCACGGGCACGAGGCGCTGGAGCGGCTCTTCGACGAAGCGGGGACCGTTCCCACGGACCCGTACCGGGCCTCCGTCGCGTGAGGACGGGGCGGTCAGGGTTCGATGAGGCCGACGCGGATGGCGTAGCGCGTGAGCTCCGGGCGGTCGCGCAGGCTGTTCGTCGCCGTCCGTTACGGCCGGCTCATCTCCCGCTTCGTCTCCAGCGACGATCCGGAGAAGCTGCTGCTCGTCGTCCTCGGTCTGACGCTGCTCGTGGCGGGCATCGCCCAGCAGCTCCAGGTCTCCGCCGCCGTAGGGGCGTTCCTGGTCGGGATCGCCCTGTCCGGAGAGGTCGCCGAGGGCACCCACACGCTGCTCAGCCCGTTGCGCGACCTGTTCGCCGCCGTGTTCTTCGTGTTCTTCGGCCTGCACACCGACCCGGCGAGCATCCCGCCCGTCCTGCTGCCCGCCCTCGCGCTCGCGCTGGTCACCACCGGTACGAAGATCGCCACCAGCTACTGGGCCGCCCGGCGGGCGGGCCAATGGTCGATCGGGCCGGACAGGGGAGCGGCGCCAGACGGAGCGAGCCCGGCATGATCGGCGAGACACCCCTACGGCGTGTCCGCGGGTCCCCGCCGGCGGGGCGGCCGACGCCACTGTGCGCACAATCCCCAGGTCGTGTCCGCAGGAACCTCCGCCGCCGTCCCGTCTCACGGCAGCCGTTCACGGTCCCGGCCGGGCGCGCCCGAGCGGATCACCGCCACCGCGGCCGCGATCAGGCCGGCCGCGAGGAGCAGGCCGTGGGGCAGGACGGCGCCGGCGACGGCCGCGGCGAGGGCGGCGGTCAGGGCGAGCGCCAGAAGGGCCCCCGGCCGGCCGGGCCGGACCCTGCCGGGTGAGCGCCCGCAGCGCCGTCGGCCGTGGGCGCGCGTGGCCCGTACGACGTGGGTCTCATCGTCCCGGTGGGGCATCGCCGCTCCTCTCGTGCCCGTGCGTGCACCTCCCACCGAAGGGCCTCAGTACGGACAACACCGTCACCTGCACGTCCCGTTGGGGCCGGGGGCGGAAGGGGGAGCGCTCACGCACCGGCGCTGCACCGCCCGCAGCAGGGGTGCTCCTTGACCCCACCGTCACCCGGGGTCCGGCCCCGCACATCGGGGCCGGCACCCCTCTCCCGAGCCCGCGTCACGACCGTCCCGCCGGCGCCGCTGCCGGTGGCTCGGCGCAGCGCAGGCTGTCGCCGGTCACGGGAGCGCCGTCGGCGATGTTGCGGTCGTAGGTGACCGTCTTGACCGGCACGGGTTCCGTGCCGACGGTGACGTCGAAGAGCGCGTCGTGGCCGGGAACGGCCTCCAGCCGGGAGCCGGGCAGCGCGGCTGCGAGGGTCGCCGCGTGCTCCTTCTGGCCCGGGGCGTACCGGATGACGGGCGGGCCCGCAGGTCGCGCGAGCGGCGCGGTCGGGGAGGTGTCGGTGACGACGAAGCCGTTCCGGCTCAGGGCCGCGGCCACGGTGGCGTCGTCCACACGGACCGCGATGGCCGCGGGGTCGGTCGCTGCCGGAATCTCGGGGACGGGCTGGATCCGCGTGTCGCCGGTGATCGGACGGTCCGCGCCCAGGGCCTCCCACAACGCGGCGGACCGGGCCTCGTGCCACACGAGGGTGGACCCCACGCCCGGCACGCGGTGGTCGAAGAGCCGGATCGGTACCGTGGCGAACTCGGTCCGGTCCGCGCGCAGCCGGCCGAGCGCCCAGCCGATGCGGATCAGGTCGGCCGGGCCCGTCCGTTCGCCGGTGCGCACGGTCTTCAGCAGGGTGCGGACGGTCCGCGCCGTGCGCAGCGGGCTGGCCAGGGCTCCCTCGACGGTGAGGCGGGCCAGCAGGTCGTTGACCACGCGCTGCTGTCGGCGGACGCGGCCCAGGTCGCCGGGCCGGAGGTTGACGTGCCGGGCCCGGACGTAGCGCAGTGTCCGGTTGCCGTCGGTGTGGTGCCGGCCGGCCCCGATGTCCAGGCCGGAGTTCTCGTCCGTCAGCGGCCGGTCCGTGCACACGGTCGCGCCGCCGAGGTTGTCCACGGTCCGCTCGAATCCGGTGAAACCGGTCTCCAGGTAGTGGTCGACGTGGAGTCCGGTGGCCTTCTCGACGGTGGCGACCGTGAGCGGGCCGCCGCCGAGGGCGAACGCACCGTTGATCTTGCCGCTGCGCGCGGGGACGGCGGTACCGGCGTATTCGACGTAGGAGTCGCGCGGGATGGAGACGACGCTCGCCCGGTGCCCGTCCTCGGACAGGTGCACGAGCATCATGACGTCGGTGCAGTTGCACCCTTTCCCGCCCACGTGGAGCCGGTTCTTCTCGGCGGTCGAGAGCCCCGCGCGGCTGTCGATGCCCACGACCAGGATGTTCGTGCCCCGGCCGGCGCCCGCCGCGGCCGCCGTCTGGGCCGATACGGCCTGCGGGCCGACGAGGGCGCCGCAGGAGAGGGCGGTCACGCAGGCGAGAGCAACGGCGAGTCGGCGCAACGCGAATCCCCTAAACAGGACGAATCATCTCAAATCGTGACTTTAGGGGTCGCTGGGGGAGTGGCCGTCGTGTACACGCCGGTGTCACCCGCGCGGCGGGCCCGGTGCTCACTCGCCGTTGGCGGAGAAATGCTGGTAGTCCCGGTTGGCCCAGCGGCCGCCCCATTGCCAGCCCACCTCGCGGAAGGCGGCGGAGACCGCGTCGTCCCGGTGGATCTGCCCCGGGCGCACCGGGGAGCGTCGCAGGTGGGCGCGGGCGTTCGGCGGGTGGACGACCCCGCGGATGTCGACGTACGGATTCTCGACGGGGTTGATGTCGACGGCGTCGCCCCACGCGTGCTGTGACAGGCGCCGGGGATCGCCGGTGACCGGGCGGCAGTTGAAGGCCGAGGTGTTGTCGTCGGCCATGGCCGACGCGTCGTCGCGGTACTCGGCCATCACGCGCATACGGCGGATCGGGAACCGGGCCTCGAAGGCCCGCTCGAAGACGTGGAGGACGGGGCGGACGGCGTTCTCGTTGACGACCATCTCGCCCATGTGGGTGCGGCCGTCGAAGCCCCGGTGGTTCATCCGGATCAGTCGCAGCCGCTCCGGCGGAACCGGGCAGCCCACCCGGTAGGAGGCGCCCAGCTTCTCCTGTGGCACGGGCGTCACCCGTGCGGTGAACCGGGCCGGCGGCTCGGGCGGCCCGACCGGCGCCCGCGGTGGAGCGGCCTGCGTGGAACAGGCCAGTGCGGCCGCGCAGAGAGCGGTCGTCACGGCCGCGGCCGCGGTGGTGTGGCGCACGGGACAAAGGCTACGGCGATCGCCGAGGCCGGGCATGCCGGGCTCGGCCGCGCGGGAGCGGTCGAAAGGCACCGGGCCCTAACGGGTCCCTCCCGGACGCCCGGGAGTCCGGGCGCTTCGGGTGGCGCTCGGCGCTGCATCCGTTCGGCCCGCCCGGGCCGAAGAAGGGGCGAGACGAGGCGTCCGCGAGCGGCGGACGCGGTCCGGCAGCGGAGCGGAGGCCCGATGGGAGGACCGGAGAAGTGGCAGGTCGCGCCCGACGCGGGGCGTCCGGACGGACGCGCCTGCGCGCATCTCGACCTCCTGGAGGACTGGAGGCCGGCCCCGGCCGCATCGCCCGCCGCGTGCCAGGGGTGCCTGGTGCGCGGGCTGCCCCGGGTGAGGCTGCGCCAATGCGTGACCTGCGGGTACGTCGGATGCTGCGACAGCTCCAGGGGCCGCCACGCCTACGGTCACCATGTGGAGAGCGGGCACCCGGTCGCCGTGTCGCTCGCAGCGGACGAGGACTGGGCCTGGTGCTTCCCCGACGAGGTCTTCCTTGTCCGCGTCGGAGGCGACGTGGCGGATCCGCCCGCCGGACGAGGACCGCACCCACGGGAGGCCCAATGAGCACGCACGACGCGGAACCGCCCAGGACCGAATCGGTGTGGGACTATCCGCGCCCGCCCCGGATCGAGCCCGACGCACGGCACGTGCTGGTACGGCACGCGGGCGTGGTCCTGGCCGACTCCCGCCACTGCCTGCGCGTGCTGGAGACCAGCCATCCGCCGGTCTTCTACGTTCCGCGGGCCGATGTGCGCACGGACCTCCTCCGCGCCTCGGCGAACCGGAGCGTGTGCGAGTGGAAGGGCACGGCCACCTACTGGACCCTCGGCCCGGAGCCCGGCCTCCCGCCCGGGCCCGACATCGCGTGGAGCTACGAGACGCCTCGCCCGGCCTACGCGCCGATCGCCGGCCATCTCGCGTTCCGCGCCGACCGGGTGGAGGCCTGCACGGTGGACGGAGAGCCGGTGCGGGCCCAGCAGGGCGGCTTCTACGGCGGGTGGATCACGCACGAGATCACCGGCCCCTTCAAGGGGGAGCCCGGCAGCCGGGGCTGGTGAAACGACCCGCCCCGGCACCGGCGGGCGGCCCGGAAGGCCGGGGACCGCCGGCCGGGCGCCCTACGACGTACCGCTATCGGCGGGCGTCCACCACCGCGAGGAGCTTGCCGCTGGTCGGGCTGCGGTCCAGCGAGGCGCCGTCGACGGCCTCCACCACCAGGTCCAGCAGCCGCTCCGCCACCGCCGACCGCAGCTCCGGGTATCCCGCCAGGAAGACGTCCCGCAGCCGCTCCGGATCCGTCGCCGCGCCGCGTTCCACCCGTACGGTCAGCCGCTCGCGCGCGTCCGTGGCGTCGAGCCGGATCTGCAGCTCGCCCCGGTGCCCCCCGGGTTTCCCGGCCAGGTCCAGGAACCGCCGGTGGTTGAGGAAGTACGTCGCCACCCGCATCACGTCACCCGTGCGGCCCCGCAGTTCGAAGCGAGGCGCGTGCCGGCCGCACGGACAGCGGCCCGGGACCTCCCTGCCGAGGTCGCCGATGACGTACCGGCCCAGGTCCTGGCCGCGCCGGGCGTGCGTGGTGAAGACCAGCCGGCCCGTCTCGCCCGGCGCCACCGGCCGGTCCTCGGCCAGGTCCAGGACCTCCATGGTGTGCAGGTCGGCGTGCAGGTGGTGGACGCCGCCGGAACTCTCCGTGCACTGGTAGCCCAACGGGCCGAGGTCCGTGCTGCCGTAGGTGATCGAGCGGATCACCTCGATGCCGAAGGTGTCCTTCAGCGTCCGCTGCTGCTCCGCCGTGAAGTGCTCGCCGCCGTAGAACACCTTGCGCAGCCCGCCGTACGCACGCAGGGCATCCGCCTCCGCATGCAGCAGCTGCCACAGGTAGGAGGGCATCCCGAACAGGGTGTCGGCCCCGTGGTCGATCAGCGCCTGAGCCGTGGCCCGGTGGTCGGGGCCGGCCGACAGCGGCAGCTGCACCCCGCCGAGCCGCTCCAGTACGGAGAAGAAGCTGATGAAGCTGCCGTACATGGCGCCGCAGTAGAACAGGTTGGCCGTGCGGTCCCCGACCGGGTCGTAGCCGGCCGCGAGCAGGCCGCGGGCGGCGGCGTGCATCTGCGTGTCGTAGTCGTCGTAGCTGAAGACCGACAGCGCGGGCGCGCCGGTGCTGCCGCCACTGCGGAAGTACAGCTCGGCATCGGCGCGCGCCACCCGGCGGCCCGGCTCCTGCACGTCCTCCTTGCCCAGCAACGGGCCCGCGGGCGGCGGCAGGACCACGCGCCTGGCCAGGTCGTCCAGGCAGGCGGTGGTGGCGAAGAGCGCGGGGTCGGCCTGGACCGCGACGCGGCGGCTGTAGCGCTGGAGGGCGTACACGCCGTCGTGCGGCTCACCCGCGTAGCTCTCCAGCATGGCCCCGACGGGCGTCACACGGGTGACGCCGGCGGCCAGCGCCGTGCGCGACAGCTCGGCGATGTCGGTCCGGCTGCCCGCGAGGCCCGCCGTCTGCAGGTAGCGGCGCATCGGGCGCAGGGTGGCGATCATCCGCTTCCGCGGCAGAGGCTTGACCCAGACGCTGCGGTGCAGCGGCGAGGCGGTGAGCGGGGACCGGGTGTCGGCCATGACCCGCCACGAGCCGTCGGGCGCGGTGAACACCCGGGTGAGACCGAGGTGTTCCTCCAGCCGGGCCACCAGCTCGGTGGTCGTCAGCTCCGCCTCCTGTGCCGGATCCGGGCCGAGCGCGGACACGGCGCCCACCGCCGGCGGCCGGGCCGCGAGCACGGCGGCGAACCGCTCGGCGAAGGCGAACACCTCAGCCTCGTCCTCGGTGTCTAGGTACACCACCTGGGGGCTGGAACAGGCCTGCTGCTCGTGCAGGCACACGTCGTCCGCGAGCGCCCCCAGCGTCACGGCATCCGACCAGGCGTCACGCGTCAGGTACGCGAAGGAGATCCGGTGCCCCCACTCCACCAGCCGGCAGCCGGCCGGCACATGGGCGGCCACGCCCTCCACGGCGCCTTCCCCGCCCCACACGGCGACGGCGTCCGCGGGCGCGCACATCAGGCGCAGCCACTCCTGCCGGGACGACGGGAACCGCAGGACGACGATTCGCGCGGCCAGCGCGCCACTGGGGTCCAGGGCCGCCAGCTCGGCCATCAGGTGCTGGGTGAGCAGGGTGTCGGCGCTGCTCGTCCTGAGGATGTTGACGTTGCCCGCGAGCAGGCCCTCGACGATGCTCAGCGGTGCCACCGTCGCCGCGTTGCCCGGGGCGATGTGGGCGACCAGGCCGACCGGCGCCCACGCCTCGTAGACCGTTTCGCGCGGATCGGCCCGGTTCAGCCGGCCCGGAGCCGCGCCGCCCAGCTCCCGGCGCAGCTTGCGGGTCAGCTCGCGCCGGCCGAGGAGGGTGCCGAGCTCGGCCAGCACCGCCGGGTCCTCGCCCTCCGGAAGGTGCGCGGCGAGCCGGCCGTGTACGGGGTGGGCCGGGTCGCACAGCGCGCCGGCGAGGGCGTCGCAGGCGGCCAGGACGGTCTCGGTCTCCAGGTCCGTCGCCAGCGCGGCCTCGACGGCGGCCGGCAGCTCCGCGAGGCGTCGCCCCGCCTCCTCGTCGCCGATGAAGGAACCCTGCCAGTAGTGGTGGTGCACGCTCATGGTCACGCCATTCCCTTCATCAGTTCCGCCGCGGCCACGGCGCAGCTCCGGTTGCGGCTCACCCCGGCACGGCCGTGGACGGTGAACCAGGGGGTCTCCAGCTCGCACCCGCAGGCCTCGCCCGGCCGGAGCGAGGCGAGGTCGCCCATGACCACGCTCTGCGCCGGCACCGAGGTGATGTACGGCGACACGAGGTGCAGGTAGCCGCGCTCCCCGTACGGCAGGGGCTCGAGGGTCCGGGTGGAGCGGATCGTCACCCGCGACCAGACGGGGGCGTGCAGCCGGTGGTGGTCGCACTCGATGTACGGGATGCAGTGCTCCACCGACCCGAAGGTGTCCCGGATCCGCTCACCCGGGATGCCGAGCTGCTCGGTGACGCGTGCGTAGAGCTCCTCCTTCTCGATGCGCCGGTCGGCGTGGCCCTTCCAGCCGCCGCCGAGGACGACCAGCGAGCCCTCGGGCAGGCGCAGCGGCGCCATCCCCATGGCCCGCATCCGCTCCAGGGTGAAGAAGAGGAAGGCGGGGAAGCCGAGGATGCGGACCGGGGCGTCCTCCCGTTCGAAGCGGCGCAGCGCGGCGACGCAGCCGAAGGGGTCGAACTCGTGGTCGCCGCCGGTGTTGCGCAGCGCGTACTCGACACTGCGCGCCGGGGCGAAATCACACAGGTAGTTGTCGGTGAAGGCGGTGCCCAGGTTCAGGGACGGGGCCGGCTCGTAGCTGTAGAGGAGGTAGTTGACCTCCTGGTCCGGGGTGATCCAGCCGTTGCGCTCGAAGATCCGGGCGACCATGCGCTGGGCGGAGCGGATGGTCCAGTGGTCGAAGAACATCTGCGACTTCTGGCCGGTGGTGCCGGAGGAGGTCAGGTGCAGCTCGACGTCCTCACGCGGGACGGAGAGCACCTCGTGGCGCTTGAAGAAGTTCGCGTGGACGAGCGGCGTACGGTACGGCTCCGCCGGGGGAGTGGCCTCGTACAGGGAGCGGAAGAACGGGGAGCGTTCCGTGTGCCAGGCGTTGGTCTCCGCCATGGCGGCGGCGAACAGCTCGTCCACCGCGGGCCCGTGGGCATAGGGGTCGGTCAGGTCGCACAGCTGTTGTACGTGCGGCAGGAGGGTCGGGTCGGGGACGGCGACCGGCGCGAGATGGGGGTTCATGCGGTTCATGGGGCAACCTCGGATGGTGTGGGCAGGTGCGCCGACGCCCAGGCCGACGCGTAACAGTCCAGGTAGGGCTGGAGGGGCGGTTCGACGGCGACGCCGCGGAAGTCGATCCGCTCGCTGGAGCGGGACAGGACGGCGTAGTCGTGGAAGCCGTCGCCGTCCGCGCGCATCGCCGGGTAGAGGGCTCCGGCGACGAACCCATGGGCCAGGAAGGCGGAGAGGGCCTCCTGGTGGGCGAGCGGCACCAGGGCCTCCACGTAGCCGGCGCCCGCGCGGGCGAGGGCCCGGGTGACGGGTTCGAGGTGGGCGGCCGCGGCGGCCGGGTCGGGATGGGCGGACAGCAGGGAGCAGTAGCCGCCGGCGCGGTTGAGGTAGGCGTAGACCTCGAACCGGCCGTCTTCCGGCGTGAGCAGCACGTTGGGGGTGTGCAGCGGGTAGAACCAGCCCTCCGCGCCCGGGAAGCGCTCGCGGAAGCGGCGGCGCACGAACGCCGGAGCCTCGATCAACTCCAACTGTTCGGGGGTCCCTTGCGGCGCGGGCGTCGCCGGTGGCCGGCCGGAGGCGGCCCGCACCCCCGGGTAGCCGATGCCGAGGGCCGCTCCGGCCGTGCGCAGCAACGGCATGAGCACGGCCGGCACTTCGGCGACGGGCACCCTGCGGTCGAGCACACCGGGGGAGTGACGCGCGTAGAGCGCGAGGCTCTCGCGGCTGCTGAGGTCCACCGCGTTGGGCAGGATGCCGAGCGGACGGAAGCCGTTGCGCGCGACGACCCGCTGCGGACCGGAGCCGACGGTGCGGACGGTCGCATACACAGAGTCCAGCCGGCCGGTGTCCAGCATCTCGGCGCAGAGCGCCTCGGTCAGGGCGGCGGCCAGCCCCGCCGAGCGGTGCTCGGGGTGCACGGCGATGCCCTCCAGCCGGGCGATGCGGCTGCCGGCCTCGCCGTGGATGGCGGCGGACGCGGCCAGGGCTCCGGTGACGGGGCAGCGGGCTACGAGCCACAGGGAGTGCGGGTCGGCCATGAGCCGGGCCATCTCGGCCGGGTCCGTGCCGAGGGCGACGGGGTAGTGCGGGCCGTAGACGGCGTAGTAGAGCTGCCGCAGTTCGGCGATGTCCGTGCTGGTGGCCGGGGTGATGACGGGGTTCACCGGGCGCCTCCCACGGTCTCCGGCTCTGTCGTGGGCGCCGGGGGCGCCGGGGATGCCGGGGGTGCCGGGGGCGCCGGCTCCACCGAGGGCGCCGGTTCGGGCGTACGGGAGCCCAGCAGAGCCAGCGCGAAGGCGGCGGGCAGCAGGCCGGCGCCCTGCACCAGGCACAGCGTCTGCGGGGAGAGGAGGTCGCCCGCGGAGCCGAAGACCAGGGACGCCACCGGCAGGGAGGCGCCCAGTACGGCCTGCATCACGGCGAAGAAGCCGGGCTTGTCGGCGGTGGGCACCAGCCGCTGGAAGAGCGCCACGAAGCGGACGCTGACGGCCCCGGCACACCAGCCGGCCACCGCCAGGCAGCCAGCGACGGCCGGGCGGTGCGCGAAGAGGCCGGGCAGCGCCAGTGCGAGGGCCATCAGGCCCAGGCAGTAGGCACCGGCGACCGTGGGCCGCCCCGGCACTCGGGTGCCGGTGAAGGCGCCGACGAGGGCGCCCGCCCCCAGCGAGGCCTCCAGCAGGGCGACCGTGCCGCCGCCCCCTCCGAGGACGGAGCGGGTGTAGAGGGGGATGACGACGAACACGGCGGCGGTGAAGAGGTTCGCCGCGGTGAAGCAGACCAGGATCCGCCGTACGTAGGGCAGTTCCCCGAGGATGTGGCGCAGCGGTCGCTGCGCCGGCGGTGCGTCCGAGCAGGCCGCGGACGGCGCGGGGCTGCGGAAGCGCGCGCTCGCGACGAGGAGGGCGGCCCCGGCGTACGCGGCCGCGCAGCCGGCGGCCAGTCCGGCCACACCGGCCCGGTCGACGGTCAGGGCGCCGAGGAGTGCTCCTCCGAGGCCCGCCAGGGACTGGGTGGACAGCTCGAATCCGGTCGCGGTCTCGATGTCGGCGTCGTCGACGAGTTCGGGCACCGAGGTGGTCAGACAGGGGTCGAAGAACGCCTGGCAGGTGGCCAGGGCCAGAGCGGCGGCGTAGACCCCGGCGAGCGGCGGTCCGCCGCCGTGCGCCCACACCGCGAGGGCGCCCGCGGTGGCGGCGGCCAGGCCGGCCGCGCTCCGCAGCACCGAGCGGTGGGCGAACCGGCCCACGGCTCCGGCCACCACGGGAGCCAGCACCACGGCGGGCAGCGTGCAGGCGGCCATGAAGAGCCCGGAGGCCAGACCGCGGGCGTCGCGCACGGCGTAGGCCACGATCCACCAGGACACGCCCACCTGGAACATGCGCACGGCGGCCTGGGTGAGGACCTGACCCAGCCAGACGGCGGCGAAGGCGCGGTTGCGCAGGATCAGCGGGGTGCGCCGGACACCGGGGGTGGGGGCGGTCATGCCGTCGGCCTCTCGTCGAGGACCCGGACGAGCTTGCCCGAACGCGGGTTGACGGCCAGGTCCCGGTGGCGGGCCCACTCCACGGACAGGGGGTGCACGAACCCGGCGCGCACGCTGTCGGGGTACAGCGGGCGTACGGTCTCCAGCTCCGCCACGACGGCTCGGGCGAGGGTCTCCCGCCGGTCCGCGGTACGTTCCTCGGCGCGTTCGTCGCCTCCGGGGGCGGTTGCCAGCCGAAGGACGAGCCCGTCGCGGCCCTCCCAGCGGCGGACGACGAGCTGCATGCCGACGACCTCCCCGGCGGTGTCGGCCGAGGCCACGGCGTCCTGGGCGTCCTGCGTGTAGAGGGATACGGGCCCCACGCGCACGCCTTCCTCGGCGCGTCCGAGGATCCGGAAGTGCCCCGGCCCGGTGCCCGTCCACTCGGCCCGGTCGCCGGCGGGGTAGCGGATGATCGGCATCAGGCGGCGGAACAGGCTCGTGACGACGACCCGGCCGGGGCGCCCCGGTTCGGTGATGGGCTCGTCCGTGGAGTCGTCGAGGATCTCGACGACCGAGTGCGGCGTGAAGGCCCGGTGCACCCGGGCGTCTGCGCCGGGCACGGGACGGCCCAGCAGGCCGGCGTCGACGCTGGCGTAGCCGACGGAACGGGCCTCGGCGCCGGGGAAGGCCGTGGCCAGCAGGCGCCGCTGGTCGTCGAAGAGCGCCTCGCCGCCGAAGAGGAGCAGCTCGACGGAGTCGAGCCGGACGCCGGACGCGAGGACCTGTTCGGCGAGTCGGCACAGGGTGGTGGGCGTGCCGGCCAGAACCTGGGCGGCGAGGTCGCGCAGCGTGGGGATCGTCGACTCCAGCGGGGCGCCTCCGCCGATGGGCAGGCGGACGTTGTCCACGGGCGCGTGGGCGAGCGAGTCGAGGACGAAGAGGAAGCTGGCGTACAGCTCCCCGGCGTAGAACAGGTCGGCGACGCGGTGTCCCGGGCGCAACCCCGTGTCCACGAGGCCCTGCCCGAAGGTGGTGACGAAGGTGCGCCACTCGTCCCGGGTGTAGACGGAGAACTTGGGGGACCCCGTGGTGCCGCCGGTCTTGTAGACCGTGGCTTCGCTGAGCGGGCCGGTCAGCACGCGGCTGTCGTGCAGGGTGTTGGCCGCCCAGAAGGACTTCTGGTCGACCACCGGAAGGTCGGTGAGACGGCCGGCGTCCGGTGGCAGGGACGCGTAGAGGTCCCGGTAGAAGGGCGAGTTGTGACGGGCGAAACGTATGAGGTCCGAGAGTTGCTGGGCGGACATGGGCCTTTGCCTAGGTGACGGAAGTGGGACGGGAGCCGCCACGGCGGGGCTCGGCGAGTCGATGAACTCGCCTGCTGCATCTGCCGGTACGGAACGGGGGACCCCCCGGCGCCCCCGCCTCCTCGACGCACGTCGAAAGCTGACGTGCAGTCATGATGATGAAACATCAGTGCGCAAGTCACCAAATTGAGCGAAGATTCCAGGCCATTGTGGCAACATTCAACAATTCTTGCGGCCCGGATCGCTGTCCGCATCAGCCCGGGCGGGCGAGCGAGTCCCGACCCCCAGGGCTCAGGGTGCCCACTCGCCCGGCTGCTGGAGCGCCGGCATCGTTTGGTACGACGTCGACACCGCCGCACGCACGTGCACCTACTCCGGCGCAGGCGGCGAGTCCTGCACCGAGGACTACCCGGCCCTCGTGCTCCCCTGAGCGGAGCCGGCGACGTGCCGGAAGAGGTTCCACGCTCCCCGGGCTGTCGCCGCCGTGCGGGGCCGCGCCCGTGGCAGACTCGGTGCCCTCCGGCCCGGCCGCCGTGTGACGGGCGGGCCGTCCCACCCCGATGAGCAGCCCCACGGATCGGCCGCGCCCGCCGTCGGCCGCGCGTGATCCCGGGCCCGTCCCGCGGGAGGCCCCGTGCTCAGCCGCCTCACCCACCGCCACCGCCGCGCGAGGACCGTCGCCCTCGCCGTGGCAGGCCTGGCCCTCGTCCTCACCGCGGGCACCGCCGGCGCTGCGCCTCCCGCCGCCCGGCACACAGGGGCGACACCTACGGTGGCCGCGACGACCGTCGTGCCCGCCGAACCCGGCAGCGAGACCCCGCTCTCCGGCTACGCCGTCCAGTCCACCGCGAAGGTCGCCGACACGGCCGAAACCGTCTCCAGCCCCGGCTACACCGCCACCGGCTGGTACCCCGCCGGGCCCCGTTCCACCGTCCTCGCGGCACTGCTCGCAGCCGGCGTCCACCCCGACCCGTTCCACTCCACCCAGCAGGAGCTGATCCCCGCCGCGGACTTCTCCGTGCCCTGGTGGTACCGCTCCGACTTCACCGTCGCCGACACGACCGCCCGTACCCATCTGGACTTCAGCGGCGTGATCTCCGCGGCCGACGTCTTCGTCAACGGTCGCCGGATCGCCACCACGAGTTCTGTCGCCGGCGCGTACACCCGGCACGAGTTCGACGTCACCGCCCTCATCAGGCCCGGCACCAACACGGTCGCCTTCCGGATCCAGCCCAACAACCCGCGCAAGTACCTCACCATGGGCTGGCTCGACTGGCTGCAACCGCCCCCGGACGAGAACATGGGCATCGTCCGCGACGTCACCGTCCGCCGCGCCGGACCGGTCGCCCTGCGCGACGCGCACGTCGTCCCCGCCCTGGCCATGCCGTCCATGGCCACGGCCGACCTGACCGTCAAGGCCCGGCTGCGCAACGACTCCGACGCCACCGTCACCACGACCCTGTCCGGCACGGTGAGCCCGAGCCCAGGCCAGGGCCCGGGCCAGGGCCGGGACGCCGAGGCCGCCTTCGCCCGCAGCGTCACCCTCGCACCCCACGAGAGCAGAACGGTCGCCTTCTCACCCGCCGAACACCCCGCGCTGCGGTTGAAGTCGCCCCGCGTGTGGTGGCCGGCCCACATGGGCGGTCAGCCGATGTACGAGCTCGCCCTGACCGCCCTGACCGCCGGCACCCCCTCCGACACGGCCCACCAGGCCTTCGGCATCCGCGACGTACGAGCGCCCCTCAACGCGGACGGCGCCCGCCAGTACGAGGTCAACGGCCGTCCGCTGCTCGTCAAGGGGGCCGGCTGGTCCCCCGACGAGTTCCTGCGCCGGGACCCGACCTACGCCGAGGACCGCCTCAAGTACGCCCTCGACCTGGGCCTGAACACCCTGCGCCTGGAAGGCCACATCGAGCCCGACGAGTTCTTCGACCTCGCCGACCGGTACGGCGTCCTCACCCTCCCCGGCTGGGAGTGCTGCACCAAATGGGAGGCCGAGTCCAACCGCGACGGCGCCGGGGAGCGGTGGTCCGCCGCAGACCACTCGATCGCCCGCGCCTCCATGGCCGCCGAAGCCGCCCGCCTGCGTCACCACCCCGGTGTGATCTCCTTCCTGATCGGCAGCGACGCCGCCCCGAACGAGGAGATCGAGCGCGGGTACCTCGACGCGCTGAAGGCCGCCGACTGGAACGCCCCGGTGATCCCCGCGGCGTCGGACACCTCCTCCCCGGTCAGCGGCCGCTCCGGGATGAAGATGACCGGACCGTACGACTGGGTCCCGCCGGGCTACTGGTACGACAAGCGCGAGGGCGGAGCGAGCGGCTTCAACTCCGAGACCAGCGCCGGCCCGGACGTCCCCACCCTCGACACACTGCGCCGCATGATGACCCCGGCCGAGCTCGAAACCCTGTGGAAGGACCCGGCCGCCGTCCAGTACCACCGCTCCCCGTCCGCCACCTTCGACACGCTCGAGCTGTACGACACCGCCCTCACCGCCCGCTACGGCGCCCCCGCGAGCCTGGAGGACTACGTACGCAAGGCGCAGCTCGCCCAGTACGAGAACGTGCGCGCCCAGTTCGAGGCGTACGCCCGCAACGCCAAGGACCCCTCGGACCCGTCGACCGGCGTCATCTACTGGATGTTCAACAGCGGCTGGACCTCGCTCCACTGGCAGCTGGTGGACCGCTACCTCGACCAGGGCGGTGCCTACTTCGGCGCGAAGAAGGCGAACGAGCCCCTGCACGTGCAGTACGGGTACGACGACCACTCCGTGGCGGTCGTCAACAACCGGCCGGCACCGGCCTCCGGGCTGACGGCCCAGGTGACGCTCTTCGCCCCCGACGGCACGGAGAAGTACGACCGGACGGTGACCGGCCTGAGCGTCGCGGGCGGCGGCGCGAGCAGCACCGCGCTGACGCTCCCCGAGTCGGTACCCGGCCTGCCCACCACCTACCTGGCCAGGCTGCTGCTCACCGACGCCGCAGGACGGGAGGTGAGCCGCAACGTCTACTGGCTGTCCACCGTCGCGGACGTCCTCGACTACGAGCGCAGCGACTGGTTCCACACGCCCACCACGTCCTACGCCGACCTGCGCGGGCTGGACTCCATGGCGGTCACGGCGGTCACGGCGGCGGCGTCGACGACGGCGGATGCGGCGTCGGGGACGTCCACGACGACCGTGACCCTGCGCCGGGCGGGCACCGGCGCCACTCCGGCGCTGCTCACGGACGTCCACCTCGTGCGGCCGTCGGGAGAACCAGTGCTCCCCGTGCGGTGGAACGACAACCAGGTCAGCCTGTGGCCGGGGGAGTCGGCCACCCTGACGGCGACGTACCGGACGGCGGATCTGCGCGGATCGGCCCCGCGGCTGAGGGTCTCCGGCTGGAACACCCCCACCGTCACCGTACCGGCGGCCTGACAGCGGTCAGGTCGTCAGCGCGGCGGCCTCCCGACGGGCCTGCCGGAGCCAGTTCAGGCGCGTCTCGTCGGTCGAGTCGGTGACGGTGCGGAAGACGACCCGCCGCACGTCGGCCACTCCCACGTACGGCAGCACGCACGCCGCCCAGATCCGCTGCAGGGGGTCACCGAACTCGTTCTCCTCACGTTCGCCCGGGGTGTCGGAGGTGTTCAGCACGAGCGCCCGGCCGGCCCTCAGCAGCCCCGCGGGCTCCCCGTCCGCGCTGCCCAGCTTGTAGGCGACGCCGGGCACCAGGACGCGCTGCACCCAGCCCGTCAGGACGGCCGGCGGCATGCCCCACCAGTTCGGGTGGACGAACACCACGGCATCCAGCGCGGCCACCTCCCGCCGGTGCAGGGCCACGTGAGCATCGTCGGCGCTCGGGGCGGAGGAGACGGTGCCCGTCTCCTCGGCGGACAGCACCGGCGGAAATCCTTCGGCGCACAGATCGTGCGCCACCACCTGACACCCCCGCCCCCGCAGCTCGTCCACGACGGCGTCGAACACCGAATGGTTGAAACTGCCCGCACGCGGATGGGCGAGATACACCCCGACACGCATGATCCGTCCCCCTTGGTCGACTTGAGCCGTCGGACATGGTCCGCGAGCGCCGACGATCGCCCGTCAGTACTCGCCGGCGTCCATGCCCACCAGTGTGCTGCCATCAGAGGCGTGGCGGGCGGTGAGGGCCACGGTTTCTGCGAGGGCCTGCCCGAGGCCGTCCCCCGGCTGTTGCGATGGCGGGCGTCGAGGTCGAGGACGGTGGTCATCGGCACGGCGTACGGCTTGGGCGCGCCCTTGAGACGGCCGGAGCAGACGGCCCGCACGGTGACGCGGTCCCCCTCGACGCGGATGGCCCGGACGGTGACGTGGACGTTGGCCATGAGGGAGCCGGCGGTAGGCGGCCTCGGCCGCCGGGCGGACCGTCTCCGGACGACGGGGCAGGGCTGGACGCTCGCGTATGCGGATGAGTGTTTCGGCTATGTTGCGTCTCGTCCCGCTCGACTTGACTGAGGTCATGACGAAGACGACGAAGAACGAGACGCAGACCACCGACCGGACCAACGACCAAGCCGTCACCCTCGTCATCGGGGGCAACGGCAAGACCGGCCGCAAGGTCGCCGAGAAGCTGACCGCCCGGGGCCGGGCCGTCCGGATCGGCTCCCGCAGCGGGGAGCCGGCCTTCGACTGGAACGAGCCCGGCACCTGGCTTCCGGCCCTCGAGGGCGTCGACCGGGTGTACGTGACCTACTATCCCGACCTCGCCTTCCCCGGCGCCCCCGAGCAGGTGGGAGCCTTCGCCGAGGCGGCGGTCGCCGCCGGCGCACGCCGGCTCGTGCTGCTGTCCGGCCGGGGCGAGAAGGCCGCGCAGCTCAGCGAGGAGAAGCTGAAGGCCTCCGGGGCCGACTGGACGGTCGTACGGGCGAGTTGGTTCAACCAGAACTTCGACGAGAGCTTCTTCCTGGAGCCGGTGCTGGCAGGTGTGATCGCCCTGCCGACCGCGGACGCGGTCGAGGCGTTCGTCGACACCGGGGACATCGCCGACGTGGTGGTGGCCGCACTGACCGACGACCGGCACACCGGCAGGACGTACGAGCTGTCGGGCCCGCGCCTCATGAGCTTCGCCGACGTCGCGGCCGAGCTGTCGAAGGCCACCGGCAGGGAGATCGCCTACGTTCCGGTCTCGGACGAGGCCTACCGTGCCGAGCTGCGCGAGCACGGCCTGCCGGAGGACTTCGCCGAGTTGTTCACCCTCATCCTGGACGGACGCAACGCGCACCTGGTGCACGGGGTCGAGGAGGTCCTCGGCCGGGCACCCAGGGACTTCGCGGACTTCGCACGGGAGGCCGCGGCCACCGGGGTGTGGGACGCCCCGTCCTCCTGAGCACACGCCGCCCCCGCCCGCGGAGAAGATGTACGCATGGACATGTTGACCGGTCTGCTCGAAGGCCCCCAGGCCCGCGGTGCCTTCCTCCTCAAGTCCGTCCTGAACCCGCCCTGGGCCATGCGGATCGAGGACCGGGCTCCGCTGTCGGTGGCGACGATGGTGCGAGGCTCGGCATGGCTGCTGCCCGACGGCGGGGGCGACCCGGTGCTCATCACCCCGGGCGACGTGGCGGTGGTGCGCGGGCCCGACCCGTACACGGTGGCCGACGCCCCGGGCACGCCGGTACAGGTGACGGTGGGGCCGGACCAGCGGTGCAGCACGCCGGAGGGCGAGGACGTCACCGATTCCATGGCGCTCGGCGTACGGACCTGGGGGGCAGCGCACCAGCACGCCGGTTCGGCGGTGATGCTCAGCGGCACCTACCAGGCGCCGAGCGAGATCGGCCGGCGGCTGCTGGGCGCACTGCCGAAGATCCTGGTCAGACCGGCGAAGGCGGCCGACGCGACGCTGATCGGCCTGCTCGCCTCCGAGATCTCGAGCGAGGAGCCGGGCCAGGAGGTCGTGCTGGACCGGCTGTTGGACCTGCTGCTCATCGGGGTGCTGCGCGCGTGGCCCTCGGCGGCGGATTCGGGCGCGCCCGCCTGGTTCCGGGCCCAGAGCGATCCGGTGGTCGGACCGGCGCTGCGGCTGCTGCACGAGAGCCCGGCGCACGGGTGGACCGTGGAGGAGCTGGCCGTACGGGTGGGGGTGTCACGGGCGTCGTTGGCACGCCGGTTCAGGGAAGTGATGGGGGAGCCGCCGGTCGGCTATCTGACGGGCTGGCGGCTGGCGTTGGCGGCGGACATGCTGCGCGAGCCCGATGCCACGGTCGAGAGGGTGGCCCGCCGGGTCGGGTACGGCAGCGCGTTCGCACTGTCCGCGGCGTTCAAGCGGGTCCGGGGGATGAGCCCGCAGGCGTACCGTGCGGGCGCGTCCGGGACCGGGTCCGACGCCGAACTGGCGCCGGGACCCGGCGGCACGGTCGTCCTCAGCCCGCCTGCGGTGCGGTCGCGTCGAGGGTGAGTACGCCGACGCGCTGGCCACCGCTGAGTTCGCCGGTGGGGGTGAACCCGAGGCCGAGGTAGAAGGGTTCGGGGCTGCCGGGGCCGATGTGCCAGCTGACGTGGGCCCGCTGGTGGGTGCCGCGGCGCCGGATCTCCTCGATGACGGCGTGAACGGCGAAGCGGCCGTAGCCCTTGCCCTGGCGGCCGGCGTCGATGTTCAGGCGCCAGATTCCGCTGCGCCGGTCGCCCGGGTCGCTCGCCGGGTCCCAGGCGATGTCGTGGAAGGCCATCACGAAGCCGACGACGTCGTCACCGTCGACGACGGCCCGCGGCCAGGCGCTGGCGGGGTGGACGTACGCCTCGGCCAGGGACTTGACCACGGGGGACACCAGATGCCCCTGGTCGGGGCGTACTTGTACGGCGCACACCGCGTCGAAGTTGTCGGCGGTGACGGGCTCCAGCCGCAGGGTCCGCTGCGGCGGGACGAGCGGGACGATCATGTCGGGCATGACTGCACCCTAAGGGCTGCCGGGCGCTGCTCCCGCTGCTGTCAAGACACGAATTCCCGAGACATGACCCGCGGTCCCTCCGTGCTGTCTGGTGGAGGTCGGTGCCACCGCCGCACAGCGCCGGCACGGCACAGGCACGGGCACGGGAGAGGTGAGTGGCGATGGCTCCTCAGGACACGCGGTGCGCGTCGACGCTCCGGTCGGAGAGACGCTGGACGGCCGCCGACCAGGTGCCGGTGGAATCCGACGGTCTCGCCCTGGCCCGGTCCGTCAACGGCCACGTGCGGCGGACGGGAAAGCATTTCCTGCCGAAACGCATGCTGATGCGCCTGAGCGCAATACGCCATCGTGATGCTGCGAGGCTCCCGTTTCTCCATGCCTTTCTCGATTGTGTTCTGGATAAACACGAAGACCGTTTCTGGAATCGCACCTACCTTTCGCTGCCGGTTCTCGAGCTCCTCCTGGACGAAAGGAATCCCGCGACGAGCGCGGAGCGGATGTCCACCTTGCTCATGGCCGACGTGGTCCGCTTCGAGATCGGGGCGGCGGGCGGTTCGCGTGAGGGCCCGGGCCGGGGCCGGCCGGACGTGGAGACGGTGCGAACGCGGCTGCGGCACGCCTTGCGGTTCGTGGCCCAGGGTGTCGGCGGACCCCAGGCCGTAGACCTGCCGTCACGCCTGGACGGCACTTCGCGGTCCCGGCTGGAGGAACTCGCAGAGTGCCTGCCGCGGCTGCCGGAGGCGGACGCCTGGTCGTGGTTCGACGTGACCGTCCAACCGGTCTACGTACTGCATGACGAGTACTTCTTCATCCGTGTCCTCCAATGCCATGAAATGCTCTTCACCGCGATCGCGGAGCATGTGAAATCGGCCGTCTCCGCCCTCCGGGAACGGCGTCCGGACAAATGTGCCGATCGAATAGACGACGCGGTCGCGATGTTCGAGCGAGCCGCCGGACTGTTCCGTACCGTCGCCACGATGCGGGCGGAGCACTTCTCCACCTTCCGCCAATACACCCAGGGCGCCAGCGCCATCCAGTCCGAGCAGTACAAACGATTCGAGAGCCTCTGTGGCGTGCCGCCCGCTCCGCGCCTGCACTCGGCGGCCTTCACGAGCGTTCCCGCCGTCCGGGCCGAGGCGCAGGACCCCGGCCACGACACCGTCACCCGCGCCTACCTCGACCTCCGCCGCGCAGGAGGGCCCGGCGGGGCGGCGTGGGGCCGCCTCGACGCCGCGCTCGGCCGGCTGGAGAGCAGGCATCAGCGGTGGAAGTCGGCCCATCGCGGCCTCGCCGCGCGCATGCTCGGCGACGCGCACGGTTCCGGGTACACCGACGGCGTTGCGTACCTGACCGATGCCCTGGAGAACCGGCTGTTCCGGCAACTGCCCCTGACCCTCTGAGCGGCGCGTGCCCAGGGTATGCGGGAGGCCGGCCAGGAGCCGCTCCCGTGACCCGTACGAAGTGGTCGTCGTCGGCGATGACCGGGTGAAGCCGACCGCGGGCTCACCTCCCGTTTCGCAGGCCGGACGCGCATCGAGGACGGATCGTCGCCGATCACTCCCCTGAAGTGCTCGCCGACCGACCGCCCCGGCCCCGGGGTGCCCGCCCCCCGCTCCCGAGCGACAATTCCGCCTGCACCCGGGCTGGGCCGTACGCCGGGGTGACGTGGCCGGGGCGTCGGGCGTTGGTGTGGGCATGGACGACGTACTGGACCTGCTGGACGCACTGCTCGACGGCGTCACGGAGCCGCGCCTGAAGCTGATCAGCGCCGACGAGGCGCGGGCACTGATGGTGCTCCTGGGGGTGCTCGAGGACGAAGCGCAGCCCGAGGAGATCCGCCGGGCAGCCGGCGACATGCGCTACCGCATCAGCACCCGGCTGGCCGAGGGAGTGTCGTCTCCGCCAGTGCGCCCGCGAGGTCATCGTCAGCGTCCCCCACTGACGCGCGCACCCGGCGTTCCCGGACCGTAGGCGGCCAGGGCCGCGCGAGGGATGCCGCGGCCGCCTTCAGGAGCGGGGACGATGCGGTGGTTCACATCGGGCGGAGAGGAATGCGGCGATCCCCGAGGTGTGGAAACCGGACGGGCGGAAAGACGCTTCACCATGGGGCCGCCTGAAATGTGGCCGGTCGTGGAGGGCCGGTTCCGCCATCGCGGGGCCGAGCTGGTGTACGACGAAACCGGCACGGGACCCTTGGCGGTGTACGCGCACGGCGGCTTCGTCAGCCAGGCCGTCGAGCAGCGCATGGACCTTTTCGACTGGGCGCCGGTCCTCCGGGCGGGCCGTCGCCTGGTCCGCTACGACGCACGCGCGCACGGCCGCTCCACCGGCCGGCCCGTCGATGAGGACTACACCTACGCCTCACTCGCCGACGACCTCCTCGGCCTGCTCGACCACCTGGGTGCCGCGCAGCCCGTCGACGCGATCGGCACGTCGATGGGCTGCGGCACCTGTCTGCACGCCGCCGTCCGGGCGCCGGACCGCTTCTCCCGGCTGGTGCTGCTCCTCCCGCCGACCGCCTGGGCGACCCGGGAGGCGTATGCACGGGCCAATCGGACCGCCGCCGACACCATCGAGCGGGAAGGCGCGGACGGCTGGCTCGCCGGCCGGGAGCAGGCCCACCGTCCCGCCGTCGTCGCGGATGTCCCCGAGTTCCGGCCCACACCGCCGGAGCCGATCCTGCCTGCCGTCCTGCGCGGCCTGGCCCGCTCCGACCTGCCCCCGCCGGCCGCGCTCGCCGCCCTCCGCTGCCCGGCCTTGATCATGACCTGGGTGGACGATCCCGGCCATCCCGTGTCCACGGCGGCCGCCCTGGCCGACTGCCTGCCCGGGGCCGAACTCCACTTCTCACCCACCCGCGCCGACGTACGGGCCTGGGGGTTGCGCATCGCGGACTTCCTCACCGGCGCGCACGCTCGACACGATCCCTGACGCGGCCACAGCAGCTGACCTAGCCCAGGGCGGCGTTCTCGTGGTCCAGCAGGTCCAGCAGCAGCGTGCGGTGGAGGGCCGCGACCGGTTCGAGCAGGTCGGGGTGGCGCAGCAGGGGCGCGGCGTCATTCTCGTGGTCGCCGGGCCGGGTGAGACGGAGGACGTCACCTGCCTGGCTGGGATCGACGAGGTGGTGGGCGTCGACGGCGAGGGCGGGGGAGGCGAGGAAGCAAGCGGCCCAGCTGACGGCGGTTTCGTCCACCCAGGTCCGCCAGTCGGCGTCGGCGTCGGCGCCGTGATCCGCGCCGGTCAGCCAGTCCAGCCGGGCGCTTCCGCCCGGGCCGAGGAGGTGCAGGAGCTGTACGTCGAGCGGGGTGGGGTACCGCAGGGCGGCGGCCAGGGTGACGGCCTGCCGGGCCTGGGCCTCGGCGAGGGCGCGGCTGTACGCGCCCGGGGCGGGTGGGAAGGCGGTCAGCAGCCAGCGGGTGCCGGCGGCTATGACGGGTGTGAGATCGGCGGACATGGCGGCATCCTCGGGGGGCGTGCTCGCCCTGGCCCGTGCCGGGTCCGCGAGCTGCGGCGCGAAGCTGCGCCGCTCCGCTCGTGGTCGGTCAGGGTAGCCCGAAGCGCCGGGTGTGCGGCATGACGCACGTCACTGTCCGCCCAGGGGCGGCGGGCCCGCACATTCCGGCTGCGGCCCGAGGACTTCGGCGAGATCCGGCACCACGGCGGCATCTCCCCCGCCTGG
>NZ_JBEZYV010000034.1:0-68345 GCF_040638905.1 Streptomyces virginiae
CGTCAACATGTACCACCCGCCCACCGCCCGCCGGGTGGGGGGGCGGGCCTGTCGGCCCGCCGCCCCTCCGGCGTTTCCCCGCGCACCCCCGTGGCGCGGGGGACCCGTGGGTCAGAGGGCCGCCAGGAAGGCCCCGACGGCCCGGTGGAAGCCGTCCGGGTCGGTGAACGGTACGAAGTGGTCGCCGTCGAGGGGCGCGTACGAGGTCTTCGGGCGCCGGGCGACCATCGCGTCGGCGACGGGCTGCGTGAGCGCCTGGCTCCGGGTGCCGTGGATCAGCAGGGCCGGGCAGGTGCTCGCGAGCCAGGCGTCCCAGTGGTCGCCGGCGCAGGCATGGATGGAGTCGAGCATGTCCTGCGGGTGGTAGGCCAGGCGCCAGCCGCTGCCGTCGGGCAGGGGGCGCAGCCCGTCGGCGACGAAGGGCGCTGCGGCCGGTCCGGCGGCGGCGAGGAGTTCCTCGCGGGTGGAGGCGGTGTAGGGGAGGCCGCCCAGGAAGTCGAACCAGTTCGGTCCGTCGGGGATGCGGATGTCGACGGTGGCGTCGACGCCGACGAGCGCGGAGATCCGCTCCGGGTGGGTGGCGGCCAGGTGGTAGGCGTTGGTTCCGCCCAGGGAGTAGCCGAGGAGCGGTACGGGGGCGTCCAGGGCGAGGTGGTCGAGGAGGGCGAGGGCGTCGCGGACGTAGCCCTCGCGGCGGTAGTCGGGCGCCCGGTCCGACGCGCCGTGGCCGCGCTGGTCGGGGGCGATGACCCGCCAGCTGTCGCCGAGGGCGGCGGCGAGGCCGGTGAAGGCGACGGCCTCGGACATGCCGCCGTGCAGGGCGAGGAGTGGTCGGCCGGTGCCGCCGAAGTCCAGGTAGGAGAGGGTCCTGTTCTCGATCTTCAGCTCGTGGCGCATGTTCTTGCCTCCCGAGGGCTTGTGGATCTTTCCGACGGTTCCACCGTGCCAGGAGTTGGGCAAGCGCGCAATACGCTTGTATGGCGCGCTTGCCCAAAGCGGCGGTGGATACGATCCCCGGCATGGGAAATCGTGAGGACCTGCTGGCCGGAGCCCGGCGCTGCCTGGAGGAGAAGGGCTACCTGCGCACCACCGTGCGCGACATCGCCACGGCCGCGGAGGTGAGCATGGCGGCGATCGGATACCACTTCGGGTCGCGCGAGGCGCTGCTCAACCAGGCGCTGTTCGCCGCGATGGAGGAGTGGGCCGCGGGATCCGGCAGGCTCGCCGGAGAGGGTGAGACCGCGGGGGAGCGCTACGCCGACACCTGGGACCGCAAGATCCGGGACTTCGGCGAGACTCGCTGGCTGTGGCTGGCCTCCGTGGAGGCCTTCGTGCACGCGCAGTCCTCGCCCGAGCTCCTCGCGATCCTGGCCGAGGGGCAGCGCCGGAACCGCCGGATGGTGGCCGCCGCGCTGCGCGGGGTGCCGGAGTCCGAGGTGTCGCAGGAGGACGTGCGTGCCCTCGGCTCGATGCACATCGCGCTGCTGAGCGGGGTCATGGTGCAGACCCTGACCGATCCGGAGCAGGCTCCGGACGGCCGGGAGCTGCTCCGGGGGCTGCGCGAGATGGTCGGGCTGCTCGAAGACTGACCGCTACCGACAGGTGGTAACTGTGACGTGTACACGCCATAATCCGGCCATCACCGGGTCGGCGAAGGGGCGGGCATGGGCACGGTCACGAGCACGGGCATGGGCATGGGCCGGCGGGCGTTCCTGGCCGGAGCGCTGGCCGCGGGAGCGGCCGCCGGACTGGGGGCCGCACCCGCCCCGGCCGCCGCGGCGGCCCTGGGCACGCAGGACTGGATGTCCGGCCTCGGCGACTCCACCCCCCTCCAGCGGATGACCATCCCCGGCACGCACGACTCCGGGGCGGCCAAGGGCGGCCTCTACGTCGCCTGCCAGAACACTTCGATCGCCCAGCAGCTCGACTCCGGCATCCGCTTCCTCGACGTCCGCTGCCGGGTCACCGGCGGATCCTTCGCGATTCACCACGGGTCCTTCTTCCAGGACCTGATGTTCGGGGACGTCCTCGTCGCCTGCTGGAACTTCCTCTCCGCGCACCCCGGCGAGACCGTCCTGATGCGGGTCAAGCAGGAATACTCCGGGGAGAGCGACGCCACCTTCCGCGCCGTCTTCGACGACTACCTCGACCACCGCGGCTGGCGTCCGCTGTTCCGGATCGCCGACGCCCTGCCCGCGCTGGGGCAGGCCCGCGGGAAGGTGGTCCTGCTCGCGGACAACGGCGGCCTGCCGGGCCTGCGCTACGGCGACGGCAACGTCTTCGACATCCAGGACGACTGGAACGCCGAACCCTTCGCCAAGCGCGGGAAGATCGAGAACCACTTCCGCAAGGCCGTCCAGCAGCCCGGCAAGCTCTTCGTGAACTACGTCAGCACCTCCGCCTACATGCCGCCGCGCTGGAACTCCGACCGGCTCAACCCGCAGGTGCACTCGTTCGTCGACGGCGGGGAGATGGCCGGCCGGACAGGGCTCGGCATCGTCCCCATGGACTTCCCCAACACCCGCTCCGGCCTGGTCGCCTCACTGATCCGGCACAACTGACGGCTCGGAGGGCGGCGGGGTCGGCGCGCCCGGGATGCGGAGCACCGCCTCCGTGCCCCCACCGCCGTCCGCCGCCGCCCGCAGCTCGGCGCTGCCGCCCGCGCGGGCCGCCGTACGGGCCACGATCGACAGGCCCAGCCCGCTGCCGGGCAGGGCGCGGGCGGACGGGGAGCGCCAGAACCGCTCGAAGACGTGCGGCAGGTCCTCGGCCGGGATGCCCGGCCCGTGGTCCCGTACGGTCAGCTCGCCCGCCCGCAGCGTCACCTCGACCGCGCCGCCCGGCGGGCTGAACTTCACCGCGTTGTCCAGGACGTTGACCACGGCACGCTCCAGCGCCGCCGCCTCGCCCCGTACGTACCAGGGTTCCAGGTCCGACGCGAAGGCCAGCTCCGGACCCCGCAGCCGGGCCCGCGACAGCGCGGCCGCGGCGATCTCGTGCAGGGCGACCACCCCGAGCCGGCCCGGGGCGGCCGCGTCCGGCCGGGACAGCTCCTGCAGGTCCCCGATCAGCGAGGCCAGTTCCGTCATCTGCGCCTTGACCGAGGCCAGCAGCTCCCGCCGGTCGTCGGGCGGGATGGCCCGGCCGGTCTCCTCACTGCGCGCGAGGAGCTCGATGTTGGTGCGCAGCGAGGTCAGCGGAGTGCGCAGCTCGTGACCCGCGTCCGCGATCAGCTGGGCCTGCCGCTCCTGGGAGGAGGACAGGGCCGCCGTCATCGCGTTGAAGGACCGCGACAGGCGGGCGATCTCGTCGTCGCCCTCGTCGGGGATCCGGACGGTCAGGTCCTCGGTACGGGCGATGTGCTCGACGGCGTCGGTCAGCTCGTCGACGGGCTGCAGCCCGGTACGGGCCACCCACAGGCCGGCCACGCCGGCGCCGACGACCCCGATGCCGGAGACGAGGAGCAGCACCCAGGCCAGGGTGGACAGGGGCTTGTCGATGTCGGCGAGCGGTTTGGCGATGGAGACGCCGCCGAAGACCTGGCCGGTGTCCGGGGCCACCACCGGGATCGTGAAGACGCGCATCTCGATGCCGGCGGAGGTCGTCACGGTCTGCAGGGTCTTGCCCCGCCGGCCCGCCGCGATCTCCTTGTCGGCCTCGGTCACCGGCAGGGCGGTCGGCCCGGCGACCCAGCAGTGGCGGCCGTCGGGGAGGACGATCTGGACGGTCGCGCCCAGGTTTCCGGCGGTCTGCTGCCGGGGCTGCTGCGGGGGCGGGAGACAGTCGTTCTGAATCACGATGCGGTTCACCTCGGCGCCGACGTTCGTCGCCACCAGGGAGCGGTCGAGCTGCTCGCGCAGCTGGGCGCGCACCATCACCCAGGACACCGCGGACACCGTGGCCACGGCGAGGGCCACCGCCACCGTGACCAGCAGGGCCAGCCGCGAGCGCAGCGGAAGGGCGCGGAAGCGGGCGACCGGGCTCACTCGGGCCCGCCGTCGCCGGCGCGCAGTACGTAACCCACCCCGCGCACGGTGTGGACCAGGCGCGGCTCGCCGCCCGCCTCGGTCTTGCGGCGCAGGTACATCACGTACACGTCCAGGGAGTTGGAACTGGGCTCGAAGTCGAAGCCCCACACGGTCTTGAGGATCTGTTCGCGGGTCAGGACCTGGCGCGGGTGCGCGAGGAACATCTCCAGCAGCGTGAACTCGGTGCGGGTCAGCTCCACCGGCCGCCCGGCCCGGGTGACCTCACGGGTCGCGAGGTCCATGCGCAGGTCGCCGAAGGTCAGGGCGTCCTCGTGCGCGTCGGCGCCGGCCTGCGGGGCGGCGTAGGCGCTGCGGCGCAGCAGGGCGCGGACGCGGGCGAAGAGCTCGTCGAGCTCGAAGGGCTTGACGAGGTAGTCGTCGGCGCCCGCGTCGAGGCCGGTGACGCGGTCGCCGACGGTGTCGCGGGCGGTGAGCATCAGGATGGGGGTGACGCTGCCGGAGGCGCGCAGCCGACGCGCCGCCGTGAGCCCGTCCATCCGCGGCATCTGGATGTCCAGCACGATCAGGCCGGGGGCGTACGAGGCCGCTTTGTCGAGGGCGTCGAGGCCGTCGACGGCGGTCTGTACGGCGTACCCCTCGAAGGCGAGGCTGCGGCGCAGGGCCTCGCGTACGGCCGGTTCGTCGTCGACGACGAGGATCCGCGCTTCGCCTTCGGCGGGGTTCATGGATGGGTCTCCCAGGTGTGGTGGTCGGCCGGTGGCTCCGATGATGAGGGCGCCTCCAGCCTCGCACGGGCCGGACGGCTAGAAAGAGGTGCCGAAGCCGTTGGCGAAGGAGTCGCCGCCGGAGTCCCCGGGGTTGGCGGAGGTTCCCTTGCCGCCGGGGCCGCCCTTGCGCAGGGAGTCCAGGTCGGCCTTGATCGTGTCGACCGGGATGGCGAAGCCGAGGCCGACGCTGCCGGCGGCGGAGCGGTCCGAGGAGGGGGAGTAGATCGCGGAGGGCATGCCCACGATCTCGCCGTTCATGTTGACCAGGGCGCCGCCGGAGTTGCCGGGATTGAGGGAGGCGTCCGTCTGGAGGGCCTTGTACGAGGTGGTGTCCGAGCCGGTGTTCCCGTTGAACTGGCGGCCGCCGAAGGAGAAGGGCCAGCCGTCCTCGCCCCGCTGCCGGCCCTGCGGGGAACCCTGCTCCGACTTGGGCACCTTCACCTCGCGGTTCAGGGCCGAGACGATGCCGCTGGTCACGGTGCCGGTGAGGCCGTCGGGGGAGCCGATGGCGACGACCTGGTCGCCGACCTTGACGCTGCCGGAGTCGCCGAGTGCGGCAGGCTTCAGACCGCCGGCGCCCTGGAGCTTGATCAGGGCCAGGTCCTTGTCGGGGTCGGTACCGACGGTCTTGGCGGGGTACTTCTTGCCGTCGCTCATCGTCACCCGGATCTCGGTGGCGCCGTCCACGACGTGGTTGTTGGTGGCGATCTCGCCGTCGGCGGTGAGCACGATGCCGGAGCCGGTGCCCTGGCCGGAGCCGGTGCGGGTGTCGATGCGGACGACCGAGGGGCTGAGCTGTTCGGCGATGCCGGAGACGGTGCCGGTGCTGGACTGCGAGACGTTCGTGCCGTTGACCCCGCCGGTCGTGCCGGCCTGCCGGTCCATCAGCTGCTGCACGGCGGCCGCGGTGCCGCCGCCGACCAGGGCGGCGGCGAGCGCGACGGCGGTCAGCAGGGCGGCGGGCTTCTTCGCGCGCCGGTCGGGTGCGGCGTGGGCCGGCCCCTGCCGGGTGCTGGCGCCGCCCTCGCCGCCGGCCGCCGCCGGGACGGTCTCGCCCGCGATGGCCAGCGGCCGGTGCGCCTCGTGCCGGCCGGGCGCGGCCGGCGGGTAGGAGGGCGGCGGCGGATACGCCCCGGTCCCGGTCCCGGTCCCGGTCCCGGTCCCGGTCCCGGCTCCCGGCCCGTGCGCCGGCCGGTCGCGTCCGCGCTGCCGGTCCTCGCCGAACGGCGCGTGGCGGGGGCGGTGTTCCTGCGGGTACTCGCCTTCGCGGCGGAAGCTCTCGGTCATGACACGACTCTCCCCGCCGTTGATGAGAGCTTCCTGAGCCCGGCCTGAGAAGCCCGACAGAACCGCGTATGCCCCATGTAAAGACACTTCCCCGACGGCTCCCCTTTCCGCTATCTTGAACATGTTCAAGTGAACGTGTTCAAATACGGGCCGGGGGTCGGGGATGGACGAGGTCGTGCGGCGGAAGGTGTCCGGCGTGCCGTGGAGGCTGGCGGTGGCAGCGGTCGCCGTGACGGCCGTCGCGGCGGTGTGCGCGGTGACCGTGGGGACGGGGCACGTGCCGGGCGCCGTCCACCTGGTGGTCCTGGCCGTCGTCGCCCTGCCGCTGCTCAGGCGCACCGCCCCGGCGTCCTTCTGCCGGGCCTGCCTGCTCGCCGGGATGGTGCTGCTGTGGGTGTCGCTGCTCGGGGCGAAGTTCGGCCTCGGGCCCGTCGTCCTGGCCTCGTTCCTGCTGCTGGCCGCCTCCGTCGCGGATCGCGACAACCCCCCGGACGGCACGTCGGTGGCGCTGGCCGCGGTGCTGCCGCCGGTGTTCTTCGTGGCGGCCTCCTGCATCTCCCCGCACTGAGGAGAGACGGCCTAACGGCAACCGCAGGAGCGGCGGATCACCAGGGCCGACGGGAACTGCTTGAGGCGTTCGCGGCGCGAGCCGGCCACGCGCAGCCCGTCGTCCAGGACGAGGTCCACCGCCGCGCGGGCCATCGCCGGGCGGTCGGAGGCGATCGTGGTCAGCGGCGGGTCCGTGAGGGCCGCCTCCTTGACGTCGTCGAAGCCCGCCACGGCCAGTTCCCCGGGCACGTCGATCCGCAGCTCGCGCGCGGCGCGCAGTACACCGATCGCCTGGTCGTCCGTGGCGCAGAAGATGGCGGTCGGCCGGTCCGGCCGCGCCAGGACCTCCAGGGCGACCGTGTAGGCGTCGTAGCGGTTGTACGGGGCCTCGATCAGCCGGCCCTCGATCGAGCGGCCCGCCTCCAGCATGGCCCGGCGCCAGCCCTCGACGTGGTCGGCGACCGGGTCGCCGACCGACGGGGTGTTCTCGATCCCGCCGATACAGGCGACGTACTCGTGCCCGTGCTCCAGCAGGTGCCGGGTGGCGAGCTGGGCGCCGCCGATGTCGTCCGTGACGACCGCGACGTCGTCGATCGCCTCCGGGCGCTCGTGCAGGAGCACCACGCGGGCGTCCCAGGCCTCGATCTCACTGGCGGCCTGCTCGCTCATGCCCTGGCTGACCAGGATCAGGCCCGAGACCCGCATCCCGAGGAAGGCCCGCAGGTAGTGGACCTCGCGCTCGGTGCGGTAGTCGGAGTTGCCGACCAGGACCATCTTTCCGCGCTCGGCGGCGGCCTGCTCGACCGCGTGGGCCATCTCCGCGAAGAACGGCTGGCGGGCATCGGGGACGATCATGCCTATGAGGTCGGTGCGCCGCGACGCCATCGCCTGGGCGACCCGGTCCGGGCGGTAGCCCAGGTCCTTGATCGCGGCGAGGACACGCTCGCGCGTGGCCGGGGCGACCGGCCGGGGTCCGTTGTTGATGACGTAGCTCACGACGGCGGTAGAAGTACCCGCAAGTCGCGCTACGTCATCCCGCGTCACCTTGGCCACGCGCGGCAGTCTACGCGGGGTGACCTACCTCTGGGCAGGGCATCCTGAAGACCGGACGATCACCGGCCCTTCAGGCCGACCGGGTGGCGGCCCCGGACGCCGGGACGGGGCCCTCCGCGGCCGCCTCCGCGGCGACCTTGGCCGCCGCCTGGGCCGCTGCCTCCGCGGCCGCCCGCTCGACCTTCTCCGGTGTGACGAAGCGGTAGCCGACGTTGCGGACCGTACCGATCAGCGACTCGTGCTCGGGGCCGAGTTTCGCCCGCAGCCGCCGTACGTGCACGTCGACCGTCCGGGTGCCGCCGAAGTAGTCGTAGCCCCAGACCTCCTGGAGCAGCTGGGCGCGGGTGAAGACCCGGCCCGGGTGCTGCGCGAGGTACTTGAGCAGCTCGAACTCCTTGAAGGTGAGGTCCAGCACCCGCCCCTTGAGCTTGGCGGAGTACGTGGCCTCGTCCACCGACAGGTCGCCGTTGCGGATCTCCATGGGGGAGTCGTCCGAGCCTAGCTGCTGACGGCCGGTGGCCAGCCGCAGGCGCGCCTCGACCTCGGCGGGGCCGGCGGTGTCCAGGAGCACGTCGTCGATGCCCCAGTCGGCGGTGACGGCCGCAAGGCCGCCCTCGGTGACGACCAGGATCAGCGGGCAGCCGGGGCCGGTGGAGCGCAGCAGCTGGCACAGTGACCGGACCTGTGGCAGGTCGCGGCGGCCGTCGACGAGGATGACGTCGGCACCGGGGGTGTCCACGAGGGCCGGGCCCTCGGCCGGCGCCACCCGGACGTTGTGCAGCAGCAGGCCGAGTGCGGGCAGCACTTCGGTGGACGGCTGCAGTGCGTTGGTGAGTAGCAGGAGCGAGCTCATGACCGACCACCTGCCCCGGCCGGACGGTGGTGCACGGATCGCTGGTCCATCACGTCGGTTCCTCCTCGGTCCCGTCGAGGACGTGCGCGGTACTGCTTCGTACGTGTCGCCTGGTGCCCTCGCGGCCCCGCGCCCCGGGGAGTCCGCTCGGACACCACTGTTCTCGGTTCGTTCAACGTGCTGAAAGCACAAAAGGACCCGGGGGCCACATTGCCCGGATCCTCTCGCCAGCAGAATAGCCCACGCGCCGTTTCGGGGCTGAGGCTCTTCCACTCCGTCTTCTGTGGTTCCTGCCACCCTCCTGCCACGTTTCCGCCCTGCGTATGCACCGGTTTCACCGGATCGGGGGCATGCGCGGCGGCGCCGGTCGCCCGCGCCGGCGCACACACGGCGCGTCGGGGCACGCCGGGGGCGGCGGCGCGAGGGGCCATCATGGAGGCCGACGGTAGAGAGCCGACGATAGGAGCTGCAGTGGCAACCGGAACCATCCGCTACTGGGCGGCGGCCAAGGCCGCGGCCGGGACTGCGGAGGAGCCGTACTCGGCGGGGACACTGGCCGAGGCGCTCGAGGGCGTGCGGGAACGCCACCCCGGGGAGCTGACCCGGGTCCTGCTGCGCTGCTCCTTCCTCGTGAACGAAGAACCTGTGGGCAAGCGCCCGCACGATTGCGTACCGCTGACCGAGGGGGGCACCGTCGAGGTGCTCCCGCCGTTCGCGGGCGGGTGAGCGGGAGCCGATGAGCACGCCTGAGGAACAGCAGCGCCGGCAGTACGCGCAGCAGCAGTCAGAGCAGCAGCCGCAGCAGCAGGCTCTGCAGCAGCAGCCTCCGCAGCAGCAGGATCCGTACGGGACCCAGACCTGGCAGGCCGACACCTGGGACACCGGGTACCAGCCGGTGCACCCGCCACTGGGCGCGGTGCCGGGGCAGACCGTCGCGCCCGAGGGCTGGTTCCGGGACGAGGCCGCGGCTCCGGCCGAGCCCGCTCCGGCGCAGGACTGGTCGCAGGACTGGTCGCAGGGCGGTCCGGGTGCGGGGGCCGTGCCCGGTCACGCCGAGCCCTACCCGTCGTACCAGGCCCCCTCCCACTCCCAGCCCCAGCTGCCGCCCCAGTCCCAGCTTCCGGCTCCGGAGGGATGGTTCCGGGACGAGGCCCCGGCGCCGGCCGCGCCCGCGTCCGCCGCCGAGACGGCGTACCTGCCGCCGTACCTGGGTCCCGGGCCGGAGCAGGGCGCCGCCGCGGAGCAGACCGCGTACCTGCCGCCCTACCCCGGTCCGGCGCAGCAGGCCGTCGCTCCGGAGGGCTGGTTCCGGGACGAGGCGCCGGCGGCGGCCGCGCCCGCACCCGCGCAGGACTGGTCGCAGGCCGCCGGGACGGCCGTCCCGGCGGCCGAGACGGCGTATCTGCCGCCGTACCCGGGTCCCGGGCCGGAGCAGGGCGCGGCCGCCGAGCAGACCGCGTACCTGCCGCCCTTCCCCGGCCCCGAGCCGCACCGGCAGGAGCCCGCCGTGGGCGCCGCCGAGCAGACCGCGTACCTGCCGCCCCAGACGGCCGCCGAGCCGGCTGGGGCCCGGGCCCAGGCCGCGGACGGCAACGCCGCCGAGGCGCCGGAGGCCGCCGCCGACTGGTCCCCGCCCACCCTCGGCGGGAACACCGTGCGCGCCGTGGACCCGGCCCAGGCCCGCGCCGAAGGCCGTTCGCCGATCATCGACCCCGGCCCGCAGTCGGCCATATTGACCGCCGCCCTCGGGCTGCTGCTCTCCGCGGCCGCCGTCCTCGGGCAGTTCGCCCTGCTCGTGCCGCTGATCGCACTCCAGGGCCTCACCGCGGCCGGCTGGTTCCGCCTCAACGGCATGTGGCCCGCCCGGCAGGGCATCGCCCTCGCCTTCGCCGGAGCCCTGGTCGCCGACGCGGCCGTGCTCGCGGTGGAGGACGCGTACGGGGCCGGCGCGATCGTCGGCACCCTCGGTGCCTGGGTGCTGCTCACCCTCGTCCTCCAGCTGCGCAGCCACGCGGACCCCGACGAGCGGATGTACGGGCTGATGGCCTCGGTGGCCTCGGCCGCCCTCGCCGTCATCTGCACCGGCTACCTGGCCGCCGACACCGCCGCCGTCACGGTCGGCGCCGCCGCCGTCGCGGTCGCCGTCTTCGTGCGCGCGCTGCCGCTGCCCACCGCCACCTCGGTCGGCGTCGCGCTGGCCACGGCCGCCGGCGCGGGCGTCGCGGTCGGCGGGCTCACCTCCGTCGGAGTGGGCGGGGCGCTGCTGGGCCTTGCCGCGGGGGTGTGCGCGCTGGTCGGACTGCGCGTGGCGGCGTACGACTACCCGTCGAAGTTCGTGCACATGACGGCCGGTGTCGCGCTGCCGCTCGCGGCCGCCGCTCCCGCCGTGTACCTGATGGGACGGGTGGTGGGCTGATACCCGTCCGACACGGAGCATGGTCCACTAGAACGCACGTACCGATTAGTAGGGGGAGGGCGCGTGCGGGTTCTGCGTGTCGTTGTGATCGTCGGAGTGGTGCTGGCGGCCCTGTTCGCCGGAGTGGACCGGTGGGCGGCCGGCTATGCCGAGAACCGGCTGGCCGAGCGGATACAGGCCCGCCAGGGACTGGCCGGTACCGCCGAGGTGGAGATCCACGGGTTCCCCTTCCTCACCCAGGCGCTCAGCCACGACCTGGACCGGGTCGACCTCGGCCTGCGGGGCGTCGAGGTCATGGCGGACGGCCGCAAGACGCGGCTCGCGGAGCTCGACGCGAGCTTCCACGGCGTGAAGCTGAACGGTGACTACAGCGGCGGCACGGCCGAGCGGGCCACCGGCACCGCGCTCATCACCTATGCCGACCTGACCGCCGCCTCGCAGACCGGCGCGACCCTCTCGTACGGCGGCGCGCCCGGCAAGGTGAAGGTCACCGCGTCGGTGGACATCGTCGGCAGGACGCTCTCGCGCAGCGTGATCTCGACGATCACGCTCGTGGACGCGCCGGACTCCAAGGGCGGCAAGATCGTCCGAGTGCACGCCGAAGAGGTGCCGGGTGAGGGCATCCCCGGGCTGGAGCGCCAGGTGCGCAAGCGGACCGACTTCGACCGCGACCTCGGCACCGGCCTTCCGGCCGGGCTGCAGCTCTCGGCGCTGACCTCGGACGAGGCCGGTGTGCACCTCACGCTGGGCGGCTCGAACGTGGTGATGGCCGGATCGTGAGACGGAGCGGTCCGATCCGCAGAAGGACGGGCCGCGCGGCGGGCCGGAGGGGCGCCGCGGCACCCGGAACGGGGCTTCGCATCCCACCATACGGACGATCCTGTCTCGAAATATGACACACCGGTGACAGGGCGGCTGATTCGTCCCTACGATCCATGGCTATGAAGCATCAGCAGGCGGACCTCACGAAGCGACGGGCAGTAGACCTGTGTCGCGTCGCCGCCATGCTCTGTCGATCCATGTGACGTGTGAGCGCATCCGCTCCATCAGCCGGACGACGGCCCCGACAGGCCCTTCCCGCGTGACCGCAACCGCCTCCTGAACCCTGACGCCTCCCCGCGCAGGAAACCGAGCGCACCCGCAGGCACGCAGCACAGCGCAACCCGCACCGCCCCGCCGCACACTGCCCCGGAGGAGAACACCATGAGCCGCAGCGACGTCCTCGTAGACGCCGACTGGGTCGAGGCCCACCTGAACGACGCCAACGTCGTCATCGTCGAGGTGGACGAGGACACGTCCGCCTACGACAAGAACCACATCACCAACGCCGTCCGGATCGACTGGAAGAGCGACCTCCAGGACCCGGTGCGCCGCGACTTCGTGGACCAGGAGGGCTTCGAGAAGCTCCTCTCCGCCAAGGGCATCTCCAACGACGACACCGTCGTCCTCTACGGCGGCAACAACAACTGGTTCGCGTCCTACGCCTACTGGTACTTCAAGCTCTACGGCCACCAGGACGTCAAGCTCCTCGACGGCGGCCGCAAGAAGTGGGAGCTCGACTCCCGCGACCTCGTCGACGGCAAGGACGTCCCGAACCGCCCGGCCACCGAGTACAAGGCCAAGGCCCAGGACACCTCGATCCGCGCCTTCCGTGACGACGTCGTGGCCGCGATCGGCTCCCTGAACCTGGTCGACGTCCGGTCCCCCGACGAGTTCTCGGGCAAGCTGCTCGCCCCGGCGCACCTCCCGCAGGAGCAGTCGCAGCGCCCCGGCCACGTGCCGAGCGCCCGCAACATCCCGTGGTCGAAGAACGCCAACGACGACGGCACCTTCAAGTCGGACGACGATCTCAAGGCCCTCTACGAGGCCGAGCAGGTCGACCTGGCGAAGGACACCATCGCCTACTGCCGCATCGGTGAGCGCTCCGCGCTCACGTGGTTCGTGCTGCACGAGCTCCTGGGCCAGGAGAACGTCAAGAACTACGACGGCTCGTGGACCGAGTACGGCTCGCTGGTCGGCGTGCCGATCGAGCTCGGCCCCAACAAGTAATCCCCGGGCACGCGACGCCCTCGTAGTACGACCCCTCCAGGACAGGACAGAGAACATGTGTGGAGCACAGATCGGCGGGCCCGACCTCGCGACCCTCAAGCCCGGTGAGACCGCCATCCAGGGCCAGGTGACCAAGGACGGCGAGCCCGTCAGCGGTTACGTGCGGCTGCTGGACTCGACCGGCGAGTTCACCGCCGAGGTCCCGACCTCGGCCACCGGCCAGTTCCGCTTCTACGCCGCCACCGGCTCCTGGACGCTGCGGGCGCTCGTCCCGGGTGCCCAGGCGGACCGTGCCGTCGTGGTCGCCGAGGCCGGCGGCGTGACGGACGTGGCGATCGCGGTCTGAGCACCGCGCATGTGATCGCCTGATCGAACGGCCGAAGGGCCGCACCCCCGGGGGTTGGACGCCACTGGAACGGGGTGCGGCCCTTCGTGCCGTTCCCGGTCCGGGCGTGCCGCCCTACCCTGGAAGCATGTACGCCCGGCGCCGGCGCGCCTACTTCCTGCTGATGGGCGGATGCCTGTTCCTCTTCGTCTCCGCCTGGGCCTTCGTGCGCCTGTGGTCGGTCGAGGCCGCGGTGGCCATGTGCGTGGTCGCGATGGTCATCCCGCCCGTCGCCGCGATGATCGCGAACCGGCGAGGCCCGGACGACCGCTGGTGGGACGACCCCTCGGGCGACCCGAAGTCCGATGAGTGGTGGGACGAACTGGACGGAAAGCGGCGCCACGAGGACTGAAGCGGTCGCGAGACGAGAACGTGATCCAGCTTCGTACAACTGCTCCCCTCCGCTGCGGGTCATGGGGTACGCGCGGGTAACCAGCCCGCGCCTCGCGGTTGTGTGGGGGACCTTTTGGAACACGAACAGACCATCCCTGAGCAGCGGAAAGAGGGGGAGAACGGACCGGAGTCGGGCACTTCGGTTCCGCGCCGACGCGCGGGGCGCACGACGCTCCTGATCGCGGGCGCGGCCGTGCTCGGCGTCCTCGCCGGCACGGTCACCGGCTACGCGGTCCAGTACCAGCGGCAGCCCACGGCGCTGCCGCCGCTGGCCCAGCAGCAGATGGCCGGGCCGAAGCCGGCGGCCATGAACGACGCGACGAGCCGCCGCTCGATCAACGCCAACCGCTGGCACAAGGCGGACGAGGACCTGGCCAAGAAGCTGGTGGACCTCCCCGGCGGCGTACAGGACAGCTTCTCGGGACCCGTGTCCACGGACACGTTCTCGGCGGAGTACTTCCTCGAGCCCTCCGAGGCGGTCGGCTCGCTCATCAGGCAGACCAAGCGCCTCGCCACCGCCCGGTGGTCCGAGAACGACCGGAACTTCGTCGAGATCAACCTGCTCCAGTTCCGCGACCGCGGGGGTGCCGACGACTTCTACACGGAGATCGTTCAGTACATGCCCGAGAAGGACCACGCGGGCAACACGGGCAAGGACCTCCCGGGCGCTCCGTCGGACTTCGGGCACATGTGGATCGACTCCAAGGCGCATCAGGAGCCCGGTTACCACCCGCTCCGGCAGGGCCGCGCCGTGGTCCGGCGCGGCGACATCGTCATGAGCATCGAGTACACGAACAACCGCGGCGAAGTCGACGAGAAGGCCCTGGTCGAGCTGGCCAAGCGACAGATGGAGCGGCTGTGAGCGAGCAGCAGAACGCAACCGGGCCCGAGTCGGCGCCCGCACCCGCGGCCGCGCCCGCGGCGACGTCCGCGGTGACGTCCGACCCCGTGCCCGCGGCGACGCCCGACGCCGCGCCCGTGCGCAAGAGGAACCGCAGGACGCTCGCGCTGGTCTCGGCGGCCGTGGGCGTCGTCGTCCTCGCGGGCGGCGGTGTCGCCGCTGCGGCCGCGCTCGCGGACGCCGACCGGACCTCGCCCACGCGGTACTGGGTGGCCGAGGACCACACGACCGGCGGCACTTCGGTCCCGGTTCCGTCCGTGCCGCCGAACGAGCTGACGGGCAAGCTGATGCCGCTGCCCGCCGACTACTGGCCGGGCCCCGACCTCGACCCCGAGGGCAACCACTACTTCCTCCCGAGCGACAAGGCGCTGCAGAGCTTCAAGGACGCCCGTACGGGCCTCTCCAGCAGCGAGCGCGCCGAGCGGGACAAGTCGCTGGCGGACCTGAAGCTCAAGGGCATGGCCGGGCGCAGCTACGCCCGCGGCGAGGGCTACGGCGGCGCGGTCGCCGAGATCCGGCTCATCCAGGCCGATGCGCAGCAGCTGGCCAAGTTCGGCGAGTTCACCAAGAAGCTCATCGAGCTCACCGCCGCCGGCGGCGAGGCCCCCCAGGTGGAGGGCTACCCGCAGGCCAAGTGCGGGCTGGACGACTCGCTCAAGGGCGGGAAGGACGGCAAGGAGAAGATCGACGCCCTCGACTGCGTGGCCGTCGAGGGGGACGTCCTCGTCATCTTCCGCATGTACGGGAGCAAGGGATTCGCGGTGAAGGACGCCGCGAGCCTGTTCAAGCAGCAACTCGACCACCTCAAGTCCCCCGGGGAGTCCGCGTGAGCGAGCAGAACACCACCGCCCCCGAGGCCGAGCACGAGGCGGTGACCGCGCCCGCGCCGCAGGCCGAGCCCGAAGCGGCGAAGCCGGCCGAAGCGGCGCCGGCTGCCGAAGCGGCGCCCGAGCCCGAAGCGGCGCCCGAGGGCGAAGCCGCCCCCGCGCCCGTCGGCGGGGCCGCGGCCCCGTCCAAGGACCGGCGGGCGCTGCGCGCCGCCCTGCGCTGGACCGCCGCCGTCGCCGTCTTCGCCGCGGTCGGCGCCGGAGTCGCGTACGGGATCACCGTGCCGGAGCGCACCGACGTCCCCGGCCTGTCCACCGAGGGCGACGGCCGCTGGACGTACCCGGAGCTCTCCCCGCCCGCGCTGCCCGCCGGCGCGCCCCTGCCCCAGGGCCCGGACAACAAGGACGGGACGCACTACGCGCAGCTCACCGGCCTGCTCCTGCCCGCTCCCCAGGGCGCCAAGGCTGACGACGCGGTCAAGGCCGACAAGGACGGGACGGTGCCGGTCGACTCCTTCATGGAGGAGTACGCGCCCGAAGCCCGCGAGAAGCTCAGGACATCCCTCGAATGGGACGGGCTGCGGCAGGTCGTCGGCCGGGGCTGGACGACGCCGGACGGCACGCGTACGCACGTCTACCTGCTTCGCTTCCACTCGTCGGGCTTCGTCGACGCCTTCAAGGGCTGCGACACCAACGCACAGCTGACCGGCGTCTCGGCCCTGGACCTGGACGACGTCTGGAGCAAGGCCAAGAACACCCAGATGAACAGCACCGCGCTGGACTTCCCCGGCGCCGCCAACTTCGACGGCACCGACCTCAGCGTGTACCAGGAGGTGAAGCCCATCACCGGCGAGGAGCAGACCAAGGTCGGCTGCCTCCGGACGGGTGACGTCCTGGGCATGGTCATCCAGACCCGCAAGGGCGAGGTGGCGCCCGTCCCCTTCCACCAGACGGTGATCCTGCAGAGCCAGCTGCTGAGCTGACCACCGGGCGGGCGCCGTACGGCCCACCTCACACCGTGCGCCGGTTCCCGGGCCAGTAGGCTTGGGGACCGGCCCCGTACAGCCCCGAAACGATTCCGAGGAGCACCCCGTGCTTGAGGCAGTCTTCACCTCCCTGCTGGTCCTGGTCTGCGTCGGCGTCATGGCCTTCACCGGCCTGGCCGTCAAGAAGCTGTACCAGGGTCAGCGCTGAGCACCGGCTCAGCTGACCGCCCCGGAACCCCTCCCACAGATCGCCTGAGCAGCCATTCATGATCCAGATCCCGTCCGACCTGAACCCGGGCCTCGTCCCCCTCGCCTTCCTCCTCGGCACCTGGGAGGGTGCGGGAGTCTTCGACTTCCCCGGTGAGGAGAAGTGCAACTTCGGCCAGGAGGTCGTCTTCAGCCACGACGGCCGGGACTTCCTGCAGTACGCCTCCCACACCTGGGTCCTCGACGCCGAGGGCAACAAGGTGCGGCCGCTGGAGTCCGAAGCGGGTTACTGGCGCATCGACAAGGACCGCAAGGTCGAGATCGTCATGGTCCGCGACCAGGGCGTCGTGGAGGTCTGGTACGGCGAGCTGGCCGACCAGAAGCCCCAGATCGACCTGGTCACCGACGCGGTCGCCCGGACCGCGGCCTCCGGCCCGTACAGCGGCGGCAAGCGGCTCTACGGCTACGTGAAGAGCGACCTCATGTGGGTCGGCGAGAAGGCCACCCCGGACGTCGAGCTGCGCCCGTACATGTCGGCCCAGCTCAAGAAGGTCGTCACGCCCGAGGAGGTCGCCGAGATGGCGCGCAACCTCCCGGACATGCCGGACGACGGCATCGCCTTCTTCCGCTGAGCGGCAACCTCCACAGGCTGTGCGCGAAAGGGGACCTCGGGCTCGACCGCGGTCCCCTTCGCACACATACACTGGCGGGGTGGTGAGCACCGAGAGCGCCGAAGGAACCCCGGGCACCGACTGGAAGGCCGACCTGCGCCGGCGCGGGTACCGGCTGACGCCGCAGCGCCAGCTCGTGCTGGAAGCCGTCGACGCTCTGGAGCACGCCACGCCGGACGAGATCCTCGCGGAAGTGCGCAAGACGGCCTCGGGGGTCAAC
Source organism: Streptomyces virginiae (assembly GCF_040638905.1). Lineage (GTDB taxonomy): Bacteria > Actinomycetota > Actinomycetes > Streptomycetales > Streptomycetaceae > Streptomyces > Streptomyces virginiae_B. The sequence goes on from NZ_JBEZYV010000034.1 coordinate 17,554, forward strand.
ATCTCCACCGTCTACCGGACGCTGGAGCTGCTGGAGGAGCTCGGACTGGTCTCGCACGCCCACCTCGGGCACGGGGCCCCCACCTACCACCTGGCCGACCGGCACCACCACATCCACCTGGTGTGCCGTGACTGCGCCGACGTCATCGAGGCGGACGTCGACATCGCCGCCGAGTTCACCGCGAAGCTCCGTACGACCTTCGGCTTCGAGACCGACATGAAGCACTTCGCGATCTTCGGACTGTGCAAGAAGTGCGCCGCCGAACAGCGTGCCGCGTCCGCGTAGCAGGGTCGTAGGCTTGGTCGCATGACCAGCAGCCCCTTGCTCCATCTTCCCGGCGCCGTCCCGGCCGAAGGCCGCGACGAGGGCGTCGCCGCCCACTACGGCGAGCTGTACGGCGAACAGCGCGCCCTCGCCGACGGCCGCGGCTTCGTCGACCTCTCCCACCGCGGGGTCGTCTCCGTCACCGGACCGGAGCGGCTGAGCTGGCTGCACCTGCTGATCACCCAGCACGTCACCGATCTCCCCGCCGGACAGGCCACCGAGGCGCTGATCCTCTCCGCCAACGGCCACATCGAGCACGCGCTCTACCTCGTCGACGACGGCGAGACCACCTGGGCGCACGTGGAGCCCGGCACCCAGGGCGAGCTGATCGCCTACCTGGAGTCGATGAAGTTCTTCTACCGCGTCGAAGTCGCCGACCGCACCGAGGAGTTCGCGGTCGTGCACCTTCCGGCGGGCTCCATCGCCGAGATCGCCAAGGACTTGGTCGTGCGCGAGACCGCGTACGGCCGTGACGTCTTCCTGCCCCGCGCCGAGCTGGAGGCCTTCGCCGCCGCGCACGGCCCGGCCGCCGGCCTCCTCGCCCACGAGGCCCTGCGCGTCGAGGGACACCGCCCGCGGGTCGGCATGGAGACCGACCACCGCACCATCCCGCACGAACTGGGCTGGATCGGCACTGCCGTGCACCTGCAGAAGGGCTGCTACCGCGGCCAGGAGACGGTCGCCCGCGTCCACAACCTCGGCAAGCCCCCGCGCCGCCTGGTCTTCCTGCACCTGGACGGCTCCGAGGTGGTCCTCCCGGCGCACGGCGCCCCGGTACGGCTCGCCGCGGACGGGGAGGAGGGCCGGCAGCTGGGCTTCGTGACCACCGCCGTCCGCCACCACGAGCTGGGCCCGATCGCCCTCGCCCTGGTCAAGCGGAACGTTCCGGTCGACGCGCCGCTGCTGGTGGGCGGCACGGCCGCCGCCCAGGAGGTCGTCGTAGCGCCCTGACGCGCCGCTCTCACACGTCGACGACGATGGTGAACGGGCCGTGGTTGGTCAGCGACACCCGCATGTCCGCCCCGAAACGGCCCGTCGCCACGGTCGCGCCCAGCGCACGCAGCTGCGCGACGACCTCGTCGACCAGCGGCTCGGCGACCGGACCGGGCGCCGCCGCGTTCCACGTGGGGCGCCGCCCCTTGCGGGCGTCGCCGTAGAGCGTGAACTGGGAGATCACCAGCAGCGGTGCGCCGTTGTCGCTGCAGGACTTCTCGCCCTCCAGGATCCGCACAGACCACAGCTTGCGCGCCAGCGCCGCCGCCTTCTCCGGCGTGTCGTCGTGGGTCACCCCCACCAGCACGCACAGCCCCTCGCCGACGATCTCGCCCACGGTCTCGCCGCCGACGACGACGCTCGCGCCGTCCACCCTCTGCACCACAGCTCGCATACCCCCTGTGTACCAGCCTTGCACCCGTCCGGGGCCGATCGGGTGGAGTGGGACTGCACCGGGGCCACGGAGAGTGGCACGATGCACGCAGGCGGTGCGGGTGCGCCGCACCGGTCGAGGGGACGGACTCGTTCGTATGAATACTTCTGGTACAGCCGTACCTGCGTCACCCGCTTCCGTCGCAGCTGCCGCGGTACGACCGCCCGCGCAGCGCACGGCCGAGACGCAGGAGCCGGGCCCGGCGGCCCCGGCCACCGCGCTCGGGCTGCCCGAACTGCGCGCGCTGCGCCGCGACGCGCAGCGCGACGAGGCCGACCTGAGCTACGTGCGCAGACTGCTCCAGGGCCGCATCGACATCCTGCGCGCCGAGCTCGCCCGGCGCACCGACCCCGAGGCGCCGGTGGTGGACCGGCTCTCGGTGATCCTCGCCGACGCCCCCTCCAGCCGCAGCGCCTCCGCCCGGCACGTCACGCTCGGCACCCCGCACAGCGAGGAGTACCGGGTGCTGGCGGCGGAGATGCTCGCCGATGTCGAGCTGTCGGACCTGGAGGCCCGCACGGACGGTGAACTTCACGACGGGATGGGGCGGCTGGTGCGCTACGAGCAGCAGGTCTCTCGGCGCCGACAGCAGCTCCAGCGCACGGTCGACGAGTGCAGTGTGGAGATCACCCGGCGGTACCGGGAGGGAGAAGCGCAGGTGGACGACCTGCTGGTGTAAGGAAATTCGGGCGACCCGCGCCGGTCCGGCGATTAGCGTGGGCCGCTATGAGTGCTGACGTCCGGCCGATCGCCGAATCCGAGCTCCACGACTGGCTGCGCGCCGTCCACACCGGTTTCCTGACCGCGACCCGGGTGACGGACTCCGATGTCGCCCAGCGCGCCAAGTACAACGACCTCGCCCGGACCCAGGGCGCGTTCGACACCGACACCGGCCGCTGCGTGGCCGCCTTCCGTTCCTTCGCGCAGGAGTTGACCGTGCCCGGCGGCGCGGCCGTCCCCTCCAGCGCGGTCTCCAACGTGGGCGTGCTGCCCACCCACCGCCGGCAGGGTCTGCTGACCCGCATGATGCGCGCCGAGTTCGCCGCGGCCGCGGCGCGCGGCGAGGCGCTGGCGACGCTGATCGCCGCCGAGTACCCGATCTACGGGCGGTACGGCTTCGGGCCCGCCACATCCCTCGTGGAGTGGGAGATCGACGTACCGCGCACCGGGCTGGACCGGCGGCTGGCGGCGCCCGTGGACGGCGGGCGGATCGAGCTGGTGGACGCGGCCGACTTCCGGCGGTTCGGCCCGGGGCTCCACGACCGGCTGCGGGCGGCCACTCCTGGGGCGGTGAACCGCGACGAGCGCTGGTGGAACCTGGCCACCGGGCTGGAGGAGTTCTCGCACCGGCCGTACAAGGAGAAGTTCCACGCCGTGTACCGGACGGCGGAGGGCGAGGTGGCCGGCGTGGCCGTCTACACCGCCGACGACCACTGGACGGACGCGAAGCTCCCGCAGAACACCGTGCAGGTGCGGGACCTGCTGGCGCTCACCCCGCAGGCGGAGCGGGCGCTGTGGCAGTTCCTGTGCTCGATCGACTGGGTGCAGAAGGTCCGCACGGGCTACCGGGCCCCCGACGACCTGCTCCCCGAGCTGCTGCCCGACCCGCGGTCGGCGCGGGTCGTGACGTCCGCGGACTTCCTGTGGGTGCGGGTGCTGGACGTCGTTCGCGCCCTGGGCGCGCGGACGTACGAGGTGCCGGGGGTGCTCGTACTGGAGGTCACGGACGAGGCGGGCCCGGCGGCCGGGCGCTACCGGCTGGACGCGGCGGCGGGCGTGTGCGAGCGCACGCGGGAGCCGGCGGACCTACGGCTGGACGTGTCCGCGCTGGGATCCTTGTACCTGGGTGACGCTTCCGCGGTACGGCTGGCCGCGCTCGGGCGGGTGGCCGGGGAGCGGCCGGGCGCGGTCGCGCTGGCGGACGCGGTGTTCCGCACCGCGCGCCGTCCGTGGTGCCCGGACATCTTCTGAGGTCGCGGACCGAGGACGAAGGACCGAGGACGAAGGACAGAGGACTGAGGTTTTGACGTCACTTGTGGAATCCCTGCGCGCGGCCGGCTGTGTCTTCGCGGAGGAGGAGGCGGAGCTGCTGAGCGGCGCCGCCCGGGACGACGCGCACCTGGCGCGGCTGCTGGCCCGCCGGGTCGGCGGCGAACCGCTCGAACACGTCGTGGGCTGGGCGGAGTTCTGCGGACTGCGCGTACAGGTCGGCGCGGGTGCCTTCGTGCCGCGCAGGCGCACGGAGTTCCTGGTGCAGGAGGCGCTGGCGCTGACCCGGCCGGGCGCGGTGGTGCTGGACCTGTGCTGCGGCGTCGGCGCGCTGGGCGCGGCGGTGGCGGCGCACTCCCCGGGCGGGGTGGAGCTGCACGTGGCCGACATCGACCCGGCGGCTCTGGCGTACGCGCGGCGCAACGTGGCCCCGTACGGCGGCCGGGTGTGGGAGGGCGATCTGTACGCCGCGCTCCCGGCCGAGCTGCGCGGGCGGGTGGACGTGCTGGTGGTCAACGCCCCGTACGTGCCCACGGAGGAGATCGGCCTGATGCCGTCGGAGGCGCGCGACCACGAGCCGCGGGTCTCGCTGGACGGCGGGGCCGACGGCCTGGACGTCCACCGCCGGGTCGCCGCGGGCGCCCTGCCCTGGCTGGCCCCGGGCGGCCGCCTGCTGATCGAGACGAGCGCGCGCCAGGCCCCGTCGACGGCCTCGGCGCTGACCTCCGCGGGCCTCGCGGTCCGTGCGGTCACCTCGGAGGAGCTGTACGCGACAGTGGTGATCGGCACGTCCTGAACCGGCTGTCGCCCGCGCGCGCCCGCTCCGCTGTCACCGGGTGGCGAGCGCGCGGGCGACCGGCACCCCGGTACGCCGGGCGTACGCGAGCCGCTCGCGCACCTCGCGCAGGCTCCGCGGCCGGTAGCCGGGTCCGCATCCGCAGCAGGCCTGCCGGAAGTCGAGCCCGGCGTGCAGGAGTACGGACAGGACCCGCCAGGCGTCCCGGTCCCGCCGCGGCGGCGCCTCGAAGGCGTCCCCGGCGAGGACGAGGGCCCGGCGGCAGCGGGGGCAGTGGTACTCGCGGTACTCGGAGTGCTTGAAGGACACACGGCAGTCGAGGCAGACGTAGGCAGAGCGATGCGGCATGCGGCCAGTCTCCGTCGGCGCACCGCCGCCCCGCGAAGGGATTTCCGATGGCTTCAGCGGCTGACCGCGGCTCGGCGGACGGCGTGGTCGGCGTGGTCGGCGGCGCGAGCGGGAGATGTTGCAAGCATCTGCTTGCAAAAGTTAGCGGCGTCGGGCAGGATCGGCACCATGGCATCGCTCAACGTCGGAAACCTCGGCGAATACCTCCGTGAGCAACGGCGGCAGGCGCAGCTCTCGCTGCGGCAGCTGGCCGACGCCGCGGGGGTGTCGAATCCGTACCTGAGCCAGATCGAGCGCGGGCTGCGCAAGCCGAGCGCGGACATCCTCCAGCAGCTGGCCAAGGCGCTGCGGATCTCCGCGGAGACGCTGTACGTGCAGGCCGGGATCCTTGACGAGCGGGACCGCGACGAGGTGGAGACGCGAGCCGTCATACTCGCCGACCCCTCCATCAGCGAGCGGCAGAAGCAGGTGCTGCTCCAGGTCTACGAGTCGTTCCGCAAGGAGAACGCACTCGACGAGCCCGCCGTTCCCGGCGTTCCCGCTGACGAGATGCCGTCGAAGACCGACTGAAGTTGATCCGGGAGGACCAGCACATGGCCATCGCCGATGACCTGAAGAAGACCCTCACCGACCCCACTCCCCTCTACTTCGCCGCCGGCACCGCCGATCTCGCCGTGCAGCAGGCGAAGAAGGTGCCGGAGCTCATCGAGCAGCTGCGCGCCGAGGCCCCCGCGCGCATCGAGGCCGTGAAGAACACGGACCCGAAGGCCGTGCAGGACGCGGTCACCGCCAAGGTCGCCGAGGTGCTCGGCGCGATCGACCCGAAGAAGATCGGTGAGACCGCCCAGGACCTGGCGCTGCGCGGTGTCGGCGTGGCCGCCGAGTACGCGGTGCGCGCCAAGGAGACCTACGACAAGGTCGCCGAGCACGGTGAGCAGGCCGTACGGGCCTGGCGCGGCGAGGTCTCCGAGGAGATCGTCGACATCGCCGTCGTCGTCGAGCCGCGTCCGGAGCGGAAGGCGGAGGCCGAGGAGGCCGCGGAGCCGGCGGCCGAGGCCGCCGCCGACGAGCAGCCCGCCGCCAGGAAGCCCGCCACGCGCAAGGGCACGGCCAAGAAGGCCGCCGTCACGGCGGACGACGCGAGCTGAGCCGCACGCCCGCATGGGCGATCACGGGCCGGGCACCCTTCAAGGGCCCGGCCCGTTGTGGTTGATGGAGGGTCGTGTGCCGGTAGCGTGGAGTGAGGCGGCACCGCAAGTGCCAAGCGCGAGCAGGAGAAGGCGGTCGAAGCGATGTTGATGGACGGGTTCGATCGAGGGGTGATCCCGCTTCTCGGGCTCGCCATGCTGGTGCTCGCCGTCGTGGCCTTCGGGTTCGCGCTGGTGGCGCGGGACGACGCGTACCGGGCGGCGGACAAGCAGAGCAAGACCTTCTGGCTGGTCATCCTGGGCATCACCGTGCTCGTGGACGCCTTCCTGGGGATGCTCTTCCTGCAGATCGCGGGCCTGGTGGCGACCATTGTGTTCTTCGTGGACGTACGGCCGGCCCTCAAGCAGGTCTCGGGTGGCGGCCGTCGCAGCGGTGGCAGCAGCAGCGACGGCCCGTACGGCCCGTACAACGGGGGTCGGTAGCCGGGGACGGCGGCGGTGGCCCGGGACGGCGGACGGTAGCCGGGGACGGCTGGGGTCCGGCGGGGTCGGCTGAGGGAGGTCAGCCCTCGGAGCGGGAAAGCAGGACCACGGCCACGTCGTCGGTGAGCTCGCCGCCGTTGAGGCGGCGCGCTTCGGTGACGGAGGCCTCCAGCAGCCCCTCACCGCTCAGACCGCGGTCCAGGTGGCGGTTGATCATCTCGACCATGCCGTCCTGGCCCAGGCGTTCCTTGCCCTCGCCGATCCGTCCCTCGATGAGCCCGTCGGTGTAGAGCATCAGGCTCCAGGTGCCGCCGAGCTCGACCTGCCGGCGCGGCCAGCGGGCCCGGGGCAGCAGTCCGAGGGCCGGACCGCTGTTCTCGTAGGGCAGGAGCCGCGCGCGGCGGCCCGGCCGGGAGATCAGCGGGGCGGGATGTCCGGCCAGGCACAGGCCCGCGCGGCGGCCGTCCGGGGCGATGTCGACGGTGCACAGCGTCGCGAAGATCTCCTCGCAGGGACGCTCCACCTCCAGCACCTCCTGGAGGGTGGCCAGCAGGTCGTCGCCGCACAGGCCCGCCAGGGTCAGGGCGCGCCAGGCGATGCGGAGCTCGACGCCGAGGGCGGCTTCGTCGGGGCCGTGGCCGCAGACGTCGCCGATCATGGCGTGGACGGTGCCGTCGGGGGTGCGGACGGTGTCGTAGAAGTCGCCGCCGAGGAGGGCCCGGCTGCGGCCGGGGCGGTAGCGGGCGGCGAAGCGCAGATCGGAGCCCTCAAGGAGCGGGGTGGGGAGCAGGCCGCGCTCCAGGCGGGCGTTCTCCTGGGCGCGCAGTTTCGATTCTGCAAGCTTGTACTGGGCAATGTCGGCCCGTTTTCTCTCCACGGCGTAGCGGATGGCGCGGCTCAGCAGCCGGCCGTCCAGCTCGTCCCGGAAGAGGAAGTCCTGGGCGCCGACGCGGACGGCCTCGGCGGCGCGCTCGGCGTCGTCCTCGTCGGTGAGGACGAGGACGGCGTGGCGCGGGGCGAGGCGCAGCACCTGGTGGAGGACGGCGAGCTGCGGGTCGGCGGTGGCGGTGGCCGTGGCGGTGACCGTCCCGGACCCCCCGGACGCGCCGGATGCCCCCGGAGCCCCGGCCGACGTGAGCGGGATGCGGGCGCCGGTGCCGGGCAGCGACAGGTCGAGCAGGATGCAGTGCACGTCGGGGGTGAGCAGCCGCTCGGCCTCGGTGAGGTTGCGGGCGGTGCGGAGCCGGATGCGGTGGCCGTCGGCGTCGAGGATCTCGGGGACGGTGAGCCCGCCGGCGGGGTCGTCCTCGATGACCAGGAGGGTCAGGGCGGTGGTCTGAGGGGTCGCCTGCGCCAGGCCGGCACCTATGGAGGCAGGCGGGGCGGCGGTGTGCAGAACGGCCTGACCGCTCTCCGTGGCGGGGGTGTCCCTCTGCCTCGGTACGGGTACGGGCATCGTTTCCGGTTCCTTCCCTCCCCCCGAGGGTGCGCTCGTCCGGCAGACCCTAGCGGTCGTTGCCCCGCGAACGGAATGCCGTTCTTGGCGCGGGCCTCCGTCATATGCCGTCATCACGGGGGAAACTCGGCCTCACTGGATGACAAAGGTCACGGCGGGGCCGTGTTCCGTCCCGCCAGACGAGACGTGTGCCACAGCCCCGGGGTTGCCTCTCCACCCGCGCCGGCCCCGGCCGGTCGCCCGCCGCCCGCCCCGAGCCGGGCGCCGGCCCCCGTCCCCGAGCCGGGCGCCGGGCGGGACGAGCCCGCCACTCAGCCCCCGCCCCGTTCCCACGCAGCCCGGGGCGACACCGTCGGCGGGGCCGGCCCGTGGCGTGCGAAGTCCCTTCGGCGCAGCGGGGCTGCTGGGCTGCTGGGCTGCCGGGCCGGGGGGCGTCGGGCGCGGCCCGGGGGAGGCCGGCCCCCGGGCCCGGGAGGGGTCAGGCGTCCGGCCGGACCACTGCTTTGATCGGCATGGAGCCCGCGCCCGCCAGCGTCACGTTGCGGCCGGGGCGCGGGGCGTGGACCATCGCGCCGTCGCCCACGTACATGCCGACGTGGCTCGCGTCGTCGAAGTAGATGATCAGGTCGCCCGGCCGCATGTCCTTGAGCGCGATCTTCGGCAGCAGCCGCAGCTGCTCCTGCGAGGTGCGCGGGATGCCGCGCCCCGCCGCGCGCCAGGCCTGCGACGTCAGTCCGGAGCAGTCGAAGGAGTCCGGGCCCACCGCGCCCCATTTGTACGGCTTCCCCATCTGGGCGGTGGCGAACTGCACGGCATGCTTGCCGGCGTCCGTCGCCTTGCCGTTGACGTCCTTCATCGCGCCCGTGGACAGCCACGCCGTCTGCGCGCGGTACTGGGCCTCCTGCTCAAGCTGGATCAGCCGGGCCTTCTGCTCGGCCTCCAGCTTGCTCTCCAGCTCCTCCGCCGCCTTGATCTTCTCCTCGATCTGTTTCTTGGACTCCTCCTGCTTGACCCGGTTCGCCTCCAGCTTCTGCCAGCGCTCGCTCGCTTCCTCCGCGTAGCGCTGCAAGTCCGTCTGGGTGCGGTCCAGTTCGGACAGGAGGTCCGAGGCGGCCTTCTCGCCCTGCCGCAACCGGTCCGCCCCGTCGAGGAACTGGTTCGGGTCCTCGCTCAACGCCAGCCGGGCGCCCGGCGGCAGGCCGCCCGAGCGGTACTGCGCGCGGGCCGCGGCGCCGGCGCGGCTCTTGAGCGTGGCGATGCGCTCCTTGCCCGCGACGATCAGGTTGGCGATCTCGACGATCTTGTCCGACTGGGCCTTGGTCTCGGCCTCGGCGAGGTTGTAGGCGTCCGTCGCGGTGCCCGCCTGCCGGTAGAGCTCGTCGATGTCCTTGCGGACCTGCTCCAGGGACTTGCCGTCAGGCCCGGGCAGCGGAGCCGCCGGTGGCCCCGGCGCGACGGGCGCCGCATACGCCGTGCCCGTCGCGAGGCCCGCTGTCGTCAGCACCGCCATCGCGCACAGCAGCACGAGAGAGCTTGCGCCTCGTCGTCGCCCTACCGACCCCATGGTCCCCCCAAGGCACCCGAGCCAGACCTGGTATCAGATCTGACTATTCATCAGTAACTTCGCACTGCCATCGGGATGGTGCCACGAGTCGATGAATTCCAACACCCTTGTGGATGCCGTTTCGATCTTGTCTGCCCCAACGGACCCCCGGTCCTGCCCCTCACGGATCAACGGGGCACCCCCGCCCCCCGTTCCCCGCCCGCACTGCATTCACCCCACCGGGCGCAACGCCTCCCAGCGCAGCGTCAGTTCCCCCTGCCGCCACCGCCCGGGCCCGTCCGCGAGCGGCCAGTCCGCGGACAGCGCCCGCGCCGTGCGGATCCAGCGCTGCCGCGCCCCGTACGAGGCGTACGGAGCCGCCGCCGCCCAGGCACGGTCGAAGTCGCGCAGGAACGCGTGCACCGGCTCCCCCGGCACGTTCCGGTGGATCAACGCCTTCGGCAGCCGCTCCGCGAGGTCCGAAGGGCGCTCCAGCGAGCCCAGCCGGGTCGCGAACGTCACCGTGCGCGGGCCCTCCGGTCCCAGCGCCACCCACACGTGCCGCCGCCCGATCTCGTCGCAGGTGCCCTCCACCAGCAGCCCGTCCGGCGCCAGCCGCGCGCACAGCCGCGCCCACACCTCGGCGACCTGCTCCTCGTCGTACTGGCGCAGTACGTTCGCCGCGCGGATCAGCATCGCCTGCTCCCCGCCCTCCAGCGGGACCTCGAAGCCGCCGTGCCGGAAGCTCAGCCCCTCCCGCTCGTACGGCTTCGCCCCGGCCACCCGCGCCGGCTCGATCTCGATGCCGACCACCCGCACCCGCGGCGCCGCGTCCCGCAGCCGCGCCAACAGCTCGACCGCCGTCCAGGGCGCGGCCCCGTACCCGAGGTCCACCGCCACCGGGTCCCCCGCACGCCGCAGCGCCGCCCCGTGGGCGGCCGCGATCCAGCGGTCCATGCGGCGCAACCGGTTCGGGTTCGTCGTCCCGCGCGTCACCGAACCCACAGGACGGCCGGAGGCGCGGCTGGGTGACGGGGTACTGCGGGAGGCCATGAGCCGAGGGTAAGCGGAGCGCCCCTACGCAGTGAAAACCGCCCGCACCGCCCCGAAAATCGCGCGGCGCCCCAAGAAAGCACCAAGAAACAGGGGGACCGCGCAGGAAAACCGGGCACCCCGGAATGCGGGGGACGGCCATCCGGGTTGCACTCCTTGCAGGGCGCCCTACGCGCCCCCGCAGTCATGCCGTCCGAGCGTCCGAGCGCGCACCGTCCGAGCCGAGAGGAAGCGCTTCCTTGAGCCAGTACGTGTCCCGCCTCGGCGGCAGCCTCAGCGGGCGCCTCGCCGCCGCCCGCGCCGCCACCCGTCACGAACCGCCCCGGCTGCGCCTGCCGGCCGTCGGCCACCACCGCAAACCGCGCCGCGTGGCCATGCTCAGCGTGCACACCTCACCGCTGCACCAGCCGGGCACCGGCGACGCCGGCGGGATGAACGTCTACATCGTGGAGCTGGCCCGCCGCCTCGCCGCGATCAACATCGACGTCGAGATCTTCACCCGCGCCACCACCGGCGGGCTCCCGCCCGTGGTCGAGCTGGCCCCCGGCGTCCTCGTACGGCACGTGGACGCGGGCCCCTACGAGGGCCTCGCCAAGGAGGAGCTCCCGGCCCAGCTGTGCGCCTTCACCCACGGCGTGATGCAGGCCTGGGCCGGCCACCGCCCCGGCTACTACGACCTCGTCCACTCCCACTACTGGCTCTCCGGGCACGTGGGCTGGCTCGCCGCCGAACGCTGGGGCGTGCCCCTCGTCCACGCCATGCACACCATGGCCAAGGTCAAGAACGCGGCGCTGGCCGAGGGCGACACCCCCGAGCCCGCCGCCCGCGTCATAGGCGAGACCCAGATAGTCGCCGCCGCCGACCGCCTCATCGCCAACACCGCCGAAGAGGCCGACGAGCTCGTCCGCCACTACGAGGCCGACCCCGCCAAGGTGGCCGTCGTCCACCCCGGCGTGAACCTCGACCGCTTCACCGTCGGCGACGGCCGGGCCGCCGCCCGCGCCCGCCTGGGCCTCCCGCAGGACGCCGTCATCCCGCTCTTCGCCGGGCGCATCCAGCCGCTGAAGGCCCCCGACATCCTGCTGCGCGCCGTCGCCGTCCTCGTCGACCGCGACCCCTCGCTGCGCCGCCGCCTCTTCGTCCCCGTCGTCGGCGGCCCCAGCGGCAGCGGACTCGCCAAGCCCGAGGGCCTGCAGAAGCTCTCCGCCAGACTGGGCATCGCCGACCTCGTGCACTTCCACCCGCCGGTCGCCCAGGACGGCCTCGCCGACTGGTTCCGGGCGGCGTCCGTTCTGGTCATGCCGTCCTACAGCGAGTCCTTCGGGCTCGTCGCGATAGAGGCCCAGGCCGCCGGCACCCCGGTGCTGGCCGCCGAGGTCGGCGGGCTGCCCGTCGCCGTCAACGACGGCGTCACGGGGATCCTCGTACCCGGACACGACCCGGCGGACTACGCGCGGCAGCTGCGCCGCTTCGTCGACGAGCCCGGGCTCGCGGACCGGATGGGGGCCGAGGCGGCGCGGCACGCGCAGTTCTTCGGCTGGGACACGGCGGCCGCCGGCACGGCCGACGTCTACACGGCGGCGATGCACGATCACCGCCGTCGCGTACGCTCCCACCATGGCTGACACTGCCGAGATCATCGAGAGCGCGCTCGCCGGCGCGGAGCTGAGCTGGGAGAGCCCCCGACCGGGCACCTACGTCGTCCAGCTCCCCGGCACGCGCAAGCTCAGCACCACCTGCTCCATCCGGGTCGGCCGGCACTCGCTGTCGGTCAACGCCTTCGTGATCCGCCACCCCGACGAGAACGAGGCGGGCGTCCACCGCTGGCTGCTGGAGCGCAATCTCAAGCTGTACGGGATGGCGTACGCGGTGGACCGCCTCGGCGACATCTATCTGACGGCCCGCCTGCCGCTGTCGGTGGTCACACCGGAGGAGCTGGACCGGCTGCTCGGCACGGTGCTGGAGGCCGCGGACGGTTCGTTCAACACGCTGCTGGAGCTGGGCTTCGCGAGCGCGATCCGGCGCGAGTACGAGTGGCGGGTCTCGCGCGGCGAGCCGACCTTCAACCTCGACGCCTTCAAGCACCTGACGCGCCCGCAGGACGAGCCGTCGCCCGCGCCCGGCGGCCCGGCCGACTGACGCCGGCGCCCGAGCCGCCGGCCGGGTCCGGTCGGAGCCGGGCCGGCTCCGGTCAGCCCGCCCGGACCGGGGCAGGGACCGGGTTCGGGCCCGGGTCCGGAACCGGGTTCGGGCCCGGGGCGGGGAGCGGCTCGGCGGGAGCCGGTGCGCAGGGCAGGGCTTCCGCCGCCTTCGGGCCGGCGGCGACACCGGCCGCCGCCGGGTCCGTACCCCTGTCCCCGTCGGGCAGGTTCCGCATCAGCAGCCAGTAGCCGGCCGCCGCCACCGTGCCCAGTACGCCCGTGGCCGCCCAAAGCCGGCCCGCCCCCCACCGGTCGATCATGAAGCCCGCCATCAGCGGCGCCACCAGCGCGGCCACCGCCCAGGACATCGTGTAGACGCCCTGGTAGCGCCCGCGACCGTGCACCGGCGAGAGGCGTACGACCAGGCTCATCTGGGTCGGCGAGTTGACGATCTCGGCGAGCGTCCACACGCACACCGTCAGCGCGTACGCCCACAGCGGTCCGGCGAAGGCCGTCAGCGCGAAGCCGTAGCCGGCCAGCAGCGCCGAGACGACCAGCAGCTTCTGCGGGTCCCGGTGCTCGATGAAGCCGGTGACCGGGATCTGCAGCACCACGATCAGCAGGCCGTTCACGGCGATGACGAGCCCGTAGTCCCCGGGGGAGAATCCGGCGGACCCCATGGCGACCGGCAGGCCGACCGAGCCCTGCGTGAAGATCAGCGAGATCAGGAACGACAGGCCGACCACACCCATGAACCGGCCGTCCCGCAGCACGGTCCCGAGCCCGATCTCCGAGCCGCCACCGGTCCTTCCCGAGGCGGCGCCGGACGCGCCGGACGCACCGGCTCCGCCGCCTTCCGGGCGGGACTCGGGCAGCTTGACGAACACCAGCACCGCGCAGGCCAGCGTGAGGGCCGCCTCGCCCAGGAAGCCGGCCAGGTAGCTGTACTCGGCGATCAGGCCCGCCGCGGTCGCGCTGACGGCGAAGCCGAGGTTGATGGCCCAGTAGTTGAGCGCGAAGGCCCGTACGCGGTCCTCGGGGCGGACGATGTCCGCCATCATCGCCGCGACCGCCGGACGGGAGGCGTTCGAGGTCATGCCGACCAGCAGGGCCACCGCCGCGATCGCCGCCGGGTGTTCCATGAAGCCCAGCAGCGCCACCGAGAAGGCGGTCGAGGCCTGGGCCGCCAGCAGCGTGGGGCGCCGCCCCAGACGGTCGGTCATCACGCCCGCGACGAGCGAGGACACCACACCGCCCAGCCCGTGGAGGGCGACGACGAGGCCCGCGAAGGAGGCCGAGTAGCCCCGGTCCAGCGTCAGGTACAAGGTCATGAAGGTGGCGACGAAGGCACCGAGCCGGTTCACGAGCGTGCTCGTCCAGAGCCACCAGAACGCCCGGGGCAGCCCCGCGACGCTCTCCCGGGCGGCCCGTCTCAGACTGGCTGCGGACATACGGAATCCCCCCAAGGGTGTAAGCGTCGCTCTGCCGATGGGCACATTACGAGGGGGTGGGCTCGGGGCGCCACCCAATTGACCCGAGCCGTCAATCGACACCCTCGCGCGTCCATTAGGCTCGTACGCATGGCCGACGCACCGTACAAGCTGATCCTCCTCCGCCACGGCGAGAGCGAATGGAACGCGAAGAACCTGTTCACCGGCTGGGTGGACGTCAACCTCACCGAGAAGGGCGAGAAGGAGGCGGTCCGTGGCGGTGAGCTGCTGAAGGACGCCGGCCTGCTGCCCGACGTTCTGCACACCTCCCTCCAGAAGCGCGCCATCCGCACCGCTCAGCTCGCGCTCGAGTCCGCGGACCGCCACTGGATCCCGGTGCACCGCTCCTGGCGCCTGAACGAGCGCCACTACGGCGCGCTGCAGGGCAAGGACAAGGCGCAGACCCTCGCGGAGTTCGGCGAGGAGCAGTTCATGCTGTGGCGCCGCTCCTACGACACCCCGCCGCCGGTGCTGGAGGACGGTACGGAGTTCTCGCAGTCCGAGGACCCGCGCTACGCGTCGATCCCGAACGAGCTGCGTCCGCGCACCGAGTGCCTCAAGGACGTCGTCGAGCGCATGCTGCCGTACTGGTACGACGGCATCGTCCCGGACCTGCTGGCGGGCCGCACGGTCCTGGTGGCCGCGCACGGCAACTCCCTGCGCGGTCTGGTCAAGCACCTCGACAGCATCTCGGACGAGGACATCACGGGTCTGAACATCCCGACCGGCATCCCGCTCGTCTACGAGCTCGACGCCGACTTCAAGCCCCTCAACCCGGGCGGCACCTACCTCGACCCGGCCGCGGCCGCGGCCGCCATCGAGGCCGTCAAGAACCAGGGCAAGAAGTAACGCCCCTGCACCACGCAGAAGCCCCCGTCCGCTGTTGCGCAGCGGACGGGGGCTTCCGTCGTTCTCGTCGTTCTCCGGGTCAGTCCGTCGCGGCCGGCGAGTTCGTCCGCCACTCGTTGCCTATCGAGCGGATCAGGGCCGGGTAGACGCCCAGGTAGCGGAAGGGCTTGATGGCCAGCATGTAGGCGGCGCCCAGCAGGCCGTTGGGCTTCACCAGGACGGCCATCTGGCCGTGGTGGCCGCCGTTGCCGTCCGGTACCCAGCCGATGTGCATCACGCCGTGCATGGTCCTGTTGGCCGTCTCCGCCGCCCACTCGTCGTGCGTCTGGTAGACGGAGGTGAACGGTGCGGAGGTGAGGTCCGGCCCGCGATCGCCCTCGCGGAGGTCGGCCGGCAGCCGGTCCCGGAGCGTCGGCACCCGCGACCGGAGGCCCCCCGACGGATCGTCCCAGCCGAGCAGTGCCCCGAGCTTCCAGCGGATCGCGAAGAGCGCCCGTCCCGCTCGGGAGGGGACCGGGTCCCCCGAGCCCGTCGCGAACTGGCGTACCAGGCGCGCGAGGTCGTCGGGACCGCCGGGGGTGGGCAGGGCCCACACGTCCTCGAGCCGGAAGTCGCCGGCGATCTCGTGGATGCGCCAAGGGCGCGAAGTGTGGGCGGTGCTGGGGAGTCTCATGCGCAAGCCCCTATCTATACGATGCCGTATAGAACGAGACTAGCACTCGTCTATACGGCACCGTATAGACGGGGGTCCGTGCGAGGAGGACACACCATGGGCGCGACCCGCACGCCACGCGGCAAGTGGATCGAGGAGGGCTTGCGGGCGCTGGCCGCCGGCGGCCCGGATGCGGTCCGCGTCGAGTCGCTGGCGCAGGCGCTCGGCGTCAGCAAGGGCGGCTTCTACGGCTACTTCGGCAGCCGGGGCGCGCTGCTCACCGAGATGCTCGACACCTGGGAGCGGGAGGTCACCGAGGCGGTGATCGAGCTGGTCGAGAGCGGCGGGGGAGACGCCCGCGCCAGGCTGGACCGGCTGTTCACGATCGTCGCCTCGTACGACGAGGGGCCGGTGGTGGGCGTCGACGCCGACCTGGCGA
Organism: Streptomyces virginiae; assembly: GCF_040638905.1. Taxonomy (GTDB): domain Bacteria; phylum Actinomycetota; class Actinomycetes; order Streptomycetales; family Streptomycetaceae; genus Streptomyces; species Streptomyces virginiae_B. The sequence continues at coordinate 33,691 of NZ_JBEZYV010000034.1, forward strand.
TCCGCGACTGGGCGCGCCGTGACGAGGCCGTCGCCGAGCGGCTGCGCCGTGCGGACAGCCGGCGCATGGAGTACCTGCGCTCGCTGTTCCGCGCCTTCTGCACCGACGAGGACGACGTCGAGGTCCGCTCCCTGATCACCTTCTCCCTGCGGATCGGCTCCCACTTCATCGCGGCCGACCACGGTGGCCGCAGCCGCGCGGAGGTCATGGCGCTGACCCGCACATGGCTCCTGCGGTAGGGGTGCCTGTGTACCGAGAAAGGCCCCCCGCCTGCGGATGTCCGCGGGCAGGGGGCCTCTCGGCGTAACCGGTGCGGTGCCGAGCCGGGTGGGCCAGGTCAGCCGCCGCACTGGCAGGGGGCACCGGACTGGCAGCCGCAGCCGCAGCCGGAGCCGCAACCGCAGGCCGCGAGCAGCGGCAGCCGCAGCGGCTCGGACTTCGGCGGCTGCTCCTGCTCCGGGGTGATGGGGACGGGGGAATCGGGCATGGTTCCTCCTCGGAGAGGCGGTGCCCCGCGGCATACGGGACTTCGTACGACTGGCCGCCTCGCCCTCATTCATGCCCAGCTCCACCGGCGCGTCAACGGCGCACGGAAGCTCTGCCGGGCCCGCCGCCCGCCCGGCTCCGTCAGACGACGGAGGTCACCGCGGTCAGGGGCCCGCGGTCAGAGGCCCCACGGTCAGGCGCCCGCGGTCAGAGGCCCGCGGTCGGACAACGGCCGTCAGATGCCCGCGGTCAGGCGCCCTCGATCTGGGTCGGCTGCTGGAGGTCGTCCGCGTGCTCGCCCGTCACGAGGTAGACCACGCGCTTGGCCACCGACACCGCGTGGTCCGCGAAGCGCTCGTAGTAGCGGCCGAGCAGCGTCACGTCCACCGCCGTCTCGATGCCGTGCTTCCAGCGGTCGTCCATCAGGTGCTGGAACAGCGTCCGGTGCAGCTGGTCCATCTCGTCGTCGTCCTGCTCCAGCTGGAGCGCCAGGTCGACGTCCTTCGTGATGATGACCTCGGCCGCCTTCGCCATCAGGCGCTGCGCCAGCTGCCCCATCTCCAGGATCGTCGCGTGCAGGTCACGCGGGACGGCGCGGTCCGGGAAGCGCAGCCGGGCGAGCTTCGCCACGTGCTGGGCCAGGTCGCCGCTGCGCTCCAGGTCGGCGCTCATGCGCAGCGAGGTCACCACGATCCGCAGGTCGGTGGCGACCGGCTGCTGGCGGGCCAGCAGGGCGATGGCGCGGGCCTCCAGGTCGTGCTGGAGGTCGTCGACCTTCTGGTCGGCGGCGATGACGCTCTCGGCGAGCTTGAGGTCGGCATCGAGCATGGACGTCGTCGCCCGCCCGATCGCGGAACCGACGAGCCGGGCCATCTCGACCAGGCTTTCTCCGATCGAGTCCAGTTCCTCGTGGTACGCGTCGCGCATGTCTCGTGTCCCTCTCTCGACCTACTACTGCGGTGATGCCCGGGGCGGGCCGGGGCGGCCTTCTGCCCCACGTTGACACGGTGAGCCGCAAACGCGTCCGACTCCGGCACCACAAGTGAATCAACCCCGTCGCCAGGGTGAACTCTGGGCGACGACTGTTCGAGGTGCCACCCGAACGGCTGTGGAAGTGTCGTCGTGCCTGCTTAACCTGGATCCATGGACGTGAACGCGGCGGTCGCCGCAGCTGCAGCGATCGCCGGTATGTGCACCGGCGTCATCGCGATGCTGGCGTTCCGCTGGAGCGAGCGCGACCAGGCCCGCCCCACCCGGAGCTCCATGCGCCCCGACATCAACGCGGTGCTGCCGCCCGGCGTGGACACCGTGCTGTCCGTGCTCCGCTCCTCCGCCGTGGTCCTCGACGAGGGCGACGCCGTCGTCAAGGCCTCCTCCGCCGCCTACGCCCTCGGGCTCGTACGCGGCGGCAAGCTGGCCGTCGAGCCCATGCTCCACATGGCCCGCGACACCCGCCGCGACGGGGAGATACGACAGGTCGAGCTGGACCTGCCCCGCCGCGGCACGGGCCGTGGCGAGGCCCTCGCCGTCTCGGCGCGCGTCGCCCCGCTCGGTTCCCGCCTGGTGCTCCTCCTGGTCGAGGACCTCACCGAGGCCCGCCGCATCGAGGCCGTACGCCGCGACTTCGTCGCCAACGTGTCCCACGAGCTGAAGACCCCGGTCGGGGCGATCTCCCTGCTGTCCGAGGCCGTCATGGACGCCGCGGACGACCCCGAGGCGGTCAGCCGCTTCGCGGGCCGCATGCAGATCGAGTCCACCCGGCTGATCAACCTCGTGCAGGAGCTCATCGACCTCTCCCGGGTACAGAACGACGACCCGCTGGAGGACGCCGAGCCCGTCCGCGTGGACACCCTGGTCGCCGAAGCCATCGACCGCTGCCGCCACACGGCGTCCTCCAAGCAGATCACCATGGCCGCCGGCGGTACCGCCGACCTGCGCGTATGGGGCAACCGCGGACAGCTCGCGGCCGCCCTCGGAAACCTCGTCGAGAACGCCGTCAACTACAGCCCCGCCCGCACCCGCGTCGGAATAGCCGGACGCAGGGTGACGTCCCCCGGGGGAGACTTGATCGAGATCGCCGTGACCGACCAGGGCATCGGCATCCCGGAGAAGGACCGCGAGCGCATCTTCGAGCGCTTCTACCGCGTGGACCCGGCCCGCTCCCGCGCCACGGGAGGAACCGGCCTCGGCCTTGCGATCGTGAAGCACGTGGCCGCCTCGCACGGCGGGGAGGTGTCGGTGTGGAGTTCGGAGGGCCAGGGCTCCACCTTCACCCTGCGACTCCCCGAAGCGGCCGCCTCGTCCCCGGCGGCTGCCCCCCGCACCCACCCGACCCCAGCCTGAACCAGAACCGCTCCAGCCATCCCTGCCCCGGAGGTCCTTCCGTGACCCGAGTGCTCGTCGTCGAGGATGAGGAATCCTTCAGCGACGCCCTGTCCTACATGCTCCGCAAGGAGGGCTTCGAGGTCGCCATCGCGGCGACCGGCCCCGACGGGCTCGACGAGTTCGAGCGCAACGGCGCCGACCTCGTCCTCCTCGACCTGATGCTGCCCGGCCTGCCCGGCACCGAGGTCTGCCGGCAGCTGCGCGGCCGCTCCAACGTTCCCGTGATCATGGTGACCGCCAAGGACAGCGAGATCGACAAGGTCGTCGGGCTGGAGATAGGAGCAGACGACTACGTCACCAAGCCCTTCTCCTCGCGGGAGCTGGTCGCCCGCATCCGCGCGGTCCTGCGCCGCCGCGGAGAGCCGGAGGAGGTCGCACCGGCGGCCCTGGAGGCCGGCCCCGTACGGATGGACGTCGACCGTCACGTGGTCACCGTCGCCGGCGGCAAGGTGGACCTCCCGCTGAAGGAGTTCGACCTGCTGGAGATGCTGCTGCGCAACGCGGGCCGCGTGCTGACCCGCATGCAGCTGATCGACCGGGTCTGGGGCGCCGACTACGTCGGCGACACCAAGACGCTCGACGTCCACGTCAAGCGCCTGCGCGCCAAGATCGAGCCGGACCCGGGCGCGCCGCGCTATCTGGTCACGGTCCGTGGGCTCGGCTACAAGTTCGAGCCGTAAGCCGGGACCCCGGTGTTCCCGGGGGCCGGTCGGAGGCCGGCGCAGCGTGCCGAAGCCGGTGAGGCCCCCCAGGGCCTCGCCGCGCGAGGGGCGCGCGCGGGAGGAGTTCGAGCCGGACCCGGGCGCGCCGTGGCGGGACTCCCGTCGATGGCATGGAAAAGGGCCCCCCTCCGCTGGTGCGGACGGGGGCCCTTCCCGTATGCGTACGGAGCTACGCCGTGCCCCCGGTCAGTGGCCCGCGGCGTGCGAGGCGGAGCCCGACGGCGAAGCGGCCGCGCCCGAGGGGGTCCCGGCCGGGGCGCCGGAGGCGGCGCCCGAGGGGCTGCCGGACGGGGAGGCGCCGGCCGCCGGGGTGGCCGCCGGGGTGCCGCCCGGAGTCGCGGACGGGGCGGCGGACGGGCCGAAGCCCGCGTACATGCCGGTGGCCGGAACCACGAAGGCCTGGAGCTCGACGCCGCCCGTGCTGCTCAGCTGGAAGACGACCTTCTGCACGTCGCCGTTCTTGGCGGCCTCGGAGCCGTTCTCGATCACGGCGGAGGCGTTGCCCTGGCCGCCGAGCACCACGGAGCCGCCGGCGGGCACGGTGATCCTGCCGCTGCCCCCGGCCGGCTTCAGCGCGACCTTCCCCTTGCCATCCGCAAGGGTGATGCCGTCAAGCGTCTGCGGCTTGGTGCCGTTGTTGAAGACGGTCGCCGAGACGACGGCCGGCCCCTTCTTGTCCTTCTCGCCCTGGGTGATCACCAGAGCGTTCTGGATCTCGATGTCGCCCTTGGTGGCGGCGGCGTTGTCCGGCTTGATCTGGAGAGTCTGCGCGTCGTTGCCCGCACCGCATGCGGCCAGCGAGGCGATCGAGAACACGACGGCGGTGGCGGCGAGGGCGCCGCGTCGAAGGCTGCGGCTCACGGCGGCGGCAACTCCTAGGACGAACGGAAACGGAGGGTGGGCTCTCCCGGCAACCGCTGGGAGGTACCCCCGGAACGGCCGAGGCGAAGCCGCTCTAAGGGTGTGTCAGCGCGCTTAGGTTACCGAGCCGCCGCCCCGCCCCCGCACCCGACCCTCCGCAGGGCGGCCGCCGCCCTGGGGGTGGTCCACGATCTTGCATTCGCCGGGGTCCACCTCGCCGCCCACCTCGCCGATCACGTGGCGCTCCCATATCGTGCGTCCGCCGCCCGTTGATCAATTCCGGGATTCCCCGAACGCCACTCGGTGATCAATTCCGGATTGGGCCGGATCCCGCTCCCGCACGCGTGCTCGCCAGCCGAACGGAGCAGTTCGTTTTCGCGACTCTCAGCCCGGCAAAACGGGACGTACGTCACACTGATGGGGGTGTGCGGCGGGTGTAGCGTGGCCCTTTCGCCCGGTCCGCGCAGCGCCCCCGACCTGCGAATACCCCCTTCCGGAACCCTTCCGCAGCACGTTCCTGTCGCTGTTGTCAAGCCCCGAGATGTGCCCTGACCTGCGAAAACGCCATTCATAACAGTCAGTTCTCGTGTTACCCTGGATAGCCACGGAAGGGGTACCTGTCACATGACGTTCAAGGTTGGCGACACCGTGGTCTATCCCCATCACGGGGCCGCGCTGATCGAGGCCATTGAGACTCGCCAGATCAAAGGCGTGGACAAGACCTACTTGGTGCTCAAGGTCGCCCAGGGCGACCTGACGGTTCGTGTGCCTGCGGACAATGCGGAGTTCGTCGGCGTTCGCGACGTAGTCGGCCAGGACGGGCTGGACCGGGTCTTCGAGGTGCTTCGTGCACCGTATGCAGAAGAGCCGACGAACTGGTCCCGGCGCTACAAGGCAAATCTGGAGAAGCTCGCTTCTGGCGATGTCATCAAGGTCGCCGAAGTGGTGCGTGACCTGTGGCGTCGTGAGCGCGAGCGCGGGCTCTCCGCGGGCGAGAAGCGCATGCTCGCGAAGGCGCGCCAGATCCTGGTCAGCGAGCTCGCGCTCGCTGAGAACACGAACGAGGACAAGGCCGAGGCCCTCCTCGACGAGGTGCTCGCGTCCTGACGCGAGGCCCCGTGCACGGTGTGCACAGCTTGCCGCGGTGCCCGATGACAAGGTTTCTCCTCCTGGAGAGACCTGTTGCCGGGCGCTGCGGCATGTCTGTATCCGTATCTCGTGCCGTACTCGTACTTCCACCTGCCCAGCCGTACTCGTACCTCTCACTGGCGTGCCGGGTCCGGGTAGCGCTCGACCGGTCGTCACGGAAGGGGCGAGGGGCGTCGCACCCGGCACCCTTCAGGCCATACCCATGTCAGCCGAAGTCACAAACCTGGCTCGGAAACCTGGCTCGGAGCTACTGATGTCTGACGTAACGCGCCCCCGCCGCACGGCCGCGGTGATCCCGGCCGCCGGCCGCGGCGTACGCCTCGGCCCCGGCGCCCCCAAGGCCCTGCGGGCCCTCGGCGGCACCCCGATGCTCGTCCACGCCGTCCGCGCGATGGCCCGATCCCGCGCGGTGTCCGTCGTGGTGGTCGTCGCCCCCGCCGCCGAAGCGGCCGAGGTGCGCCTGCTGCTGGGCGAGCACGCGCTGCCCGAGCGGACCGAGCTCTTGGTCGTACCCGGCGGCGAGACCCGCCAGGAGTCCGTACGGGCCGGCCTCGACGCGCTGCCGCAGGACGTCACCTCCGTACTGATCCACGACGCGGCCCGCCCGCTCGTCCCGGTGGACACCGTGGACGCCGTCGTCGAGGCCGTGCGCGACGGCGCCCGCGCCGTGGTTCCCGCGCTCCCGCTGGCGGACACCGTCAAGGAGGTCGAGCCCGGCAGGCCGGGCGAGCCCGAGCCGGTCGTCGCCACGCCCGAGCGGGCCCGGCTGCGCGCCGTGCAGACCCCGCAGGGCTTCGACCTCGCCACGCTCCTGGAGGCGCACGCCGCTATCGCGGTGGACGGCGAGGGCGCCACCGACGACGCCGGCATGGTGGAACGCCTCGGCGTCCCCGTCGTGGTGATCCCGGGACACGAAGAGGCCTTCAAGGTCACCCGACCGCTCGACCTGGTCCTCGCAGAGGCCGTACTCGCCCGCAGGAGGGCCACCGATGGGTTCTAGCTCCGACGCGCCGCTGATCCCGCTCGTCGGGATCGGCACCGACGTGCACGCCTTCGAGACCGGCCGCGAGCTGTGGTGCGCCGGCCTGCTGTGGGAGGGGGAGGACGGCCTCGCCGGGCACTCCGACGGCGACGTCGCCGCCCACGCCGCCTGCGACGCCCTCTTCTCCGCCGCCGGAGTCGGCGACCTCGGCGCGCACTTCGGCACCTCCCGCCCCGAGTGGTCCGGCGCCGCCGGGGCCACCCTCCTGGCGGAGGCCGCCAGGATCGTGCGCGCGGAGGGCTTCGAGATCGGCAACATCGCCATCCAGGTGATCGGCGTCCGTCCGAAGATCGGCAAGCGGCGCGAAGAGGCACAGAAGGCGCTCGCGGCCGCCGCGGGCGCCCCCGTCTCCGTATCGGGCACCACCACCGACGGACTGGGCCTCACCGGCCGGGCCGAAGGGCTCGCCGCCATCGCCACCGCCCTCGTGTACCGGACGAACCGGGCCTGAACGCCCGTGGGGTCGGCGCATCTTCGGCAACAAAGCGGCCCCGCGGCCCCAAAGGTCGCGGGGCACTGCTACGGGCGCACTACCCTGGATGCCGTGACTATTCGCCTGTACGACACCAACGCCCGGCAGATCCGCGACTTCACCCCGCTCGTTCCGGGCTGCGTCTCGATCTACCTCTGTGGTGCCACCGTGCAGGCGGCCCCGCACATCGGGCACATCCGGTCGGGCCTCAACTTCGACATGATGCGCCGCTGGTTCGAGTACCGCGGCTACGACGTCACCTTCATCCGCAACGTCACCGACATCGACGACAAGATCATCGCGAAGTCGGCCGAGCAGGGCCGCCCCTGGTGGTCCATCGGCTACGACAACGAGCAGGCCTTCAACAACGGGTACGACGCCCTCGGCTGCCTGCGGCCCACCTACGAGCCGCGCGCCACGGGCCACGTCCCCGAGATGATCGAGATGATGCGCGGCCTGATCGAGCGCGGCCACGCCTACGAGTCCGACGGCAACGTCTACTTCGACGTGCGCTCCTTCCCCGGCTACCTGAGCCTGTCCAACCAGGAGCTCGACAACCTGCTCCAGCCCTCCGGCGAGGGCGAGACGGGCAAGCGCGACCCCCGCGACTTCGCCATGTGGAAGTCGGTCAAGCCGGGCGAGCCCTCCTGGGAGACCCCGTGGGGCCGCGGCCGGCCGGGCTGGCACCTCGAATGCTCCGCCATGGCGCACAAGTACCTCGGCGAGGCCTTCGACATCCACGGCGGCGGCCTCGACCTGATCTTCCCGCACCACGAGAACGAGATCGCCCAGGCCAAGGCCTTCGGCGACGAGTTCGCGAACTACTGGGTCCACAACGCCTGGGTCACCATGTCCGGCGAGAAGATGTCCAAGTCCCTCGGGAACTCCGTCCTCGTCTCCGAGATGGTCAAGCAGTGGCGCCCGATCGTCCTGCGCTACTACCTCGGCACCCCGCACTACCGGTCGATGATCGAGTACAGCGAGGAGGCGCTGCGCGAGGCCGAGTCGGCCTTCGCCCGCATCGAGGGCTTCATCCAGCGCGTCGTGGAGAAGGCCGGCGGCCCGGTCGAGGCCGCGAAGGAGGTTCCGCCCGCCTTCGCCGAGGCCATGGACGACGACCTCGGCGTCCCGCAGGCGCTCGCCATCGTCCACACCACGGTCCGCCAGGGCAACAGCGCGCTCGCCGCCGACGACAAGGACGGGGCCATCGCCCGCCTGTCCGAGGTACGGGCCATGCTGGGCGTCCTCGGCCTGGACCCGCTCGACCCGCACTGGGCCGGCGAGACCGACCGCGGCGAGGACCTCCACGGCGCGGTGGACACCCTCGTACGCCTGGTCCTGGATCAGCGGGAGTCCGCCCGGGCCCGCAAGGACTGGGCGACCGCCGACGCCATCCGCGACCAGCTCCAGCAGTCCGGTCTGGTCATCGAGGACAGCCCGACGGGGCCGCGCTGGACGCTCGGCCCCCGCTGAGCCCCCGGCACCCGGAGCAGTCCGACTGTGCCGCCCGGCCGTCCGGGCGGCACACTCTTCATACGTACATATCGCAGCACCAACGAAAACAGGTAGAGGTCATGGCCGGGAACAGCCAGCGCAGGAACCGCCGCACGTCCAACAAGAAGGGCGCTACGGTCGGCAGCGGTGGCCAGCGGCGCAAGGGCCTGGAGGGCAAGGGCCCCACGCCCAAGGCCGAGGACCGCAAGAAGCACAAGGCGAACCGCATCGCCAACGCCATGGCCCGCCAGGCGGCCAAGCGCCGTCCGGCGCCGCGCCGCGGCGGCCCCAAGGGCACCAGCGAGATGGTCGTCGGCCGCAACCCGGTCTTCGAGGCGCTGCGCGACGGCGTCCCGGCCACCACCCTCTACGTCCAGCAGTTCATCGACAACGACGAGCGCGTCCGCGAGGCGCTCCAGCTCGCGGCCGAGCGCGGCAACATCAACCTGATGGAGGCCCCGCGCCCCGAGCTCGACCGCATGACCAACGGGCTCAACCACCAGGGCCTGGTCCTCCAGGTCCCGCCGTACGAGTACGCGCACCCCGAGGACCTCACCGACGCCGCCCACGACAACGGCGAGGACCCCCTCATCGTCGCCCTCGACGGCGTCACCGACCCGCGCAACCTCGGCGCGATCGTCCGCTCCGTCTCCGCCTTCGGCGGCCACGGCGTGGTCATCCCCGAGCGCCGCGCCGCCGGTATGACCGCCGGTGCCTGGAAGACCTCGGCCGGCACCGCCGCCCGCACCCCGGTCTCCCGCGTCACCAACCTCACCCGCGCCCTGCAGGAGTACAAGAAGGCCGGCATGGCCGTCGTCGGCCTCGCCGCCGAGGGCACGCACGAGGTGCAGGACCTGGAGGCGCTCGGCGGCCCGGTCGTCATCGTCGTCGGCTCCGAGGGCAAGGGCCTGGGCCGACTCGTCGGCGAGAACTGCGACTACCTCGTGCGCATCCCGATGCCGGGCGGTGCCGAGTCCCTCAACGCCGGTGTCGCCGCGGGCGTCGTGCTCTACGAGGCGGCCCGCCGCCGCGCCACGCAGCCCCGCACCTGACCGCCTTGATCCACTTGGCTCACGGAAAGTGACCCGTGAGCGTGCCGCCCCGCCCGTTTCGGGCGGGGTGGCTTGATCTTGACGGGTCTCGGACAGATCCCTGATGTCAAGGCAGTGTCCTAAACACTGATCACTCGGTTAGATGAGTGTGGACACCAGAACGTCAGGGTTCGACGACCAGCCCGCGCTGAGCATGGTCAAGGTGCCGTGCGACCCCGCACAGGTCATCGTCAACCACGCCAGCTTCCGCGTGCGGCTCGCACCGAGCCCGAGCGCGCGTTCCAAGCCCGCGAAGGCCCCCGGCCGCGCGCCCGTCCTGGGCGGCGCCGTGGTGGCCGCCGCCGGGGCCACCCGCCGCCGGGCCCCCGTGGTCTGGAGCGGCAAGTCCGACACCGGCGACGCCGCCGCGGCCATGGGCGGACTGCTCCAGGCCGTACGCGGCCACGACGAGAACGACGGCGGCGCCACCCAGGTCATCCCGCGCATCGACCTGGACCACGACCTCGCCGAGGACACCCTCGCCACGCCGACCGTCATCGGCCAGCGCAGCTACGGGGACCCCACCGCGACGCGCCCCCTGGCCGCCGTACGGGACCTCCCGTACGAGCGGCCGGCCGGCTCCGGGGCCCCCAGCGGACCGGAATCCCGCCGCCCGGCGGCCGACAACCGCGGGCAGGCCTCCTACTACCCCGGCCGCCGGATGAACCTCGGCGTCGTGCTGCTCCCGCTGCGCGTCTTCCTCGGCTTCATCTCCATCTACGCCGGCATGGGCAAGCTGTGCGACCCCGTCTACTTCGACGGCGGCGAGCGCGGCTCCATGGTCACCTGGCTGCACACGCTGACCCCGTGGGCGCTGGCCGAGCCGCTGCGTGACTTCGCGCTCGCGCACCCGGTGGGCGCGGGCCTCAGCGTGGCCTTCCTCCAGGTCATCGTCGGCGTGCTGACGGTCTTCGGCCTGTGGCAGCGGTTCGCCGCCTGCTTCGGGGCGCTGCTGTCCGCCGCGCTGCTGATGACGGTCAGCTGGAAGACCGTCCCGGCCTACGACGCGCCCGACATCATCTACCTCGCCGCCTGGAGCCCGCTGATCATCGCGGGCGCGCCGGTCTACTCCCTCGACGGGCGCCTCGCCGGCGAGGCCTGGCGCACCCTCGGACCCCGTTCCGAGATCTGGCGGCTGCGCCGCCGCGTGCTGCGGCGCGGCGCCGTCATGGCGACCGTCGTCTGCGGACTCACCCTGATCGTCGGCTCGCTCCTCGGCGGCGCCGTCCGCTCCACCACCGTGGTCACCGTCCCCGGGCCCGGCCAGGCCCCCAGCAACTACCTGCCGGGCCGCCCGCTGCCGCAGGCGCCGGCCAAGCAGCAGCCCGCACAGCAGCAGCCGAACCGGCAGTCGTCCTCGCCGACGCCCTCCCCGTCCGAACCGTCCGCCAAGGCCGGCAGGACCGCGTCGGGCGCACCCTCCCGGGAGAGCGCGGGCACGGGCTCCGAGTCGCCCACCGCGACCCGGGGCACGACCGGCAGGCAGCAGACCCCGCGCAGCACGCCCCGGCAGTCCACGGCGCCGAAGCCGCCGTCCTCCTCGTCGGGGAGCAGCACGCGCGGGGGAGGCACCACTGCGACCAAGCAGCCCGGCCTGATCGGCGGGCTCATCGGCTGAGCCCTCCGCCAGGGGCCGGCACACAGGGGCCCGGCACGCGAGAGCGTGCCGGGCCCCTGTGGTGTGTGCGGGGATGCGGAACGGCGGAGGAGGGGAGGCGGGGGAGGGGAGGGCGGGCCGCGGAGGCGGGGCCGTGGAGGGCCTCAGAGGCCCGTCTGGGCCGCCAACTCCCGTGCGGCCTCGGTGAGGTCCTTGGCCGTGTCGATCGCCCGCCAGTAGGCGCCCTGGGGCAGCGGGAAGCCGGCCAGCCGCCGCTCCCGCGCCAGCCGCGGGAAGGTGGTGCGCTCGTGGTCCCCCAAGTCGGGCAGCAGCGCGGCGAATTCGGGCCCGAAGACGTACACCCCGGCGTTCACCGGATACGGCGACGGCGGGGCCTCGATGAAGTCCAGCACGTGCCCGAACTCGTTGGTCTCCACCACCCCCCACGGGATCCGCGGCCGGGCCAGCGCGAGCGTCGCGACCGCCCCGCGCTCGGCGTGGAAGGCCGCCATCTCGCGGAGCGAGAAGCGCGTCCAGACATCGCCGTTCGTCGCGTACCAGGCCCCGTCCGGGTCGGGGAGGTGCCGCGCGGCGTACTTCAGGCCGCCGCCGCGCCCCAGCGGCTCCTCCTCGACCACCGTGGTCACGCGGAGCGGCAACGGGGCCTCGGCCAGCCACTCCTGGAGCACCCCGGCGAGGTGCCCGCACGAGACCACGGCGTCGGTGACCCCCTCGGCGGCCAGCCAGGCCAGCTGGTGCCCGATGATCGGCAGCCCGGTCCCCGGGATCTCGACCATCGGCTTGGGGCGGTCGTCGGTGTACGGACGCAGCCGCGAACCCTGGCCGCCCGCCAGGACGACTGCCTGGGCGGGGGCGGCGGGGAACGCGGCTGCGGAGGGGGCGGATCGGGGGGCGTCGGTCATGCGGCCAGCGTAGGGACGGGCCGCGCGTCAGCCCATGGAGGCGACGCCGGAGGCGTACGAGGTGTCGCAGACGGGGCGGGCGAACGACTGGGCCTTCGTCGGGCCGTACGCCTCGACGGCGGCGCGTCCGAGCGCCCGGGCGATCCCCACGCAGTGCTCGGCGAGCGACGGCCGGCGGTTCACCTCCTGCTGGAGGTGGGTCAGGACGTCGTCGGGCGCCAGGCCCTGCTGCAGTTCGCCGACCAGCCGGGTGCGCAGCACCTCGTGGGCGGCGCGCGGCTTCGCGGGCGTGGAGACGCCCTCGGCGGAGGCGGTGACGAGCTGGGAGGAGGAAGTGTCCGCCCAGGGGACCATGGTGACCGCGAGCGTCCCGGACAGGACCAGGACGACGGGCAGGACCAGGGCGAGGGAACGGCCGATACGGCGGGCAGTGTGGGTCACGAGGGCGAGAGTAGCGCTCGGTGAAGATTTGGCGACATTTAGTCACCCTGTCGGGGGATGGTTCGACGTGGCTTTTCGAATTACGGGTTGACGCCCGCGCCCGAATGGCCCGGTCTGCCGGGGTTCCTGTGGGGTGCTCTCCGGCAACGGACCGCGCAGGGGCGCCCCTTGACGGGACGCCCCTCCGAAATCCGTATCCGGTGCGACTAGTCGGACAGTCGCTGCCCGGAAGACGTCGAGAAGACGTGGATCTCGTCCGCCCGCGGCACGATGTGCAGGCTGGAGCCCTTCTCCGGGACCTGGCGGCCGCCCACGCGGACGACGAGGTCCTGCGAGCCCTCGGCGGCCGAGGTGGAGCCGTAGACGTAGCCGTCGGCGCCGAGCTCCTCGACGACGTTCACGGTGACGGTCAGACCGCCGGTCTCGGCGACGTCGAAGTGCTCCGGGCGGACGCCTACCGTGACGGTGCGGTCGCCGGCGTCGGCCGCGGCGGACAGTGCCGCGCGCGACACCGGGACGACGCTGTCGCCGAACTTCACGCCGCCGTCGGTGATCGGGACCTCGACCAGGTTCATGGCCGGGGAGCCGATGAAGCCGGCGACGAACAGGTTCGCGGGACGGTCGTACATGTTGCGCGGGGTGTCGACCTGCTGGAGCAGACCGTCCTTGAGCACGGCCACCCGGTCGCCCATCGTCATGGCCTCGACCTGGTCGTGGGTGACGTAGACGGTGGTGATGCCGAGGTCGCGCTGGAGGGCCGCGATCTGCGTACGCGTCGACACGCGCAGCTTGGCGTCCAGGTTCGACAGCGGCTCGTCCATCAGGAACACCTGCGGCTTGCGGACGATCGCGCGGCCCATGGCGACGCGCTGGCGCTGGCCGCCGGAGAGCGCCTTCGGCTTGCGGTCCAGGTACTGGGTGAGGTCCAGCATCTTCGCCGCGTCCTCCACCTTCCTGCGGATGGTGGCCTTGTCCTCGCCGGCGATCTTGAGCGCGAAGCCCATGTTGTCGGCGACGCTCATGTGCGGGTAGAGCGCGTAGTTCTGGAACACCATCGCGATGTCCCGGTCCTTGGGCGGCAGGTGGGTGACGTCGCGGTCACCGATGCGGATGGCGCCGCCGTTGACGTCCTCCAGGCCGGCGAGCATGCGCAGCGAGGTGGACTTGCCGCAGCCGGAGGGGCCGACGAGGACGAGGAACTCGCCGTCCTCGATCTCCAGCTCCAGCTGGTCGACGGCGGGCTTGTCGCCGCCGGGGTACAGACGGGTCGCCTTGTCGAAAGTGACAGAAGCCATGGTGAGGAATCCCTTCTACCGGCAGGAACGTGCCGGACGATCCGAGTGGAAGGTCTAGTCCAGAATCCGGACTCCGCCCGACGCTACCCGGCCGGACGCCGTCTGTCAGCACCGCGGAGGTGTGGGATTGTCAGCGCGACCTGCTTCCATGCGCCCATGAGCGTGTACGAGATCCTCCCGGTCCTCCCCGACATCGAGACCCTGCGGGACCGGTGCCTGGCCCTGGCCGTGCTGGAGACGGTGATGGACACCCGGGACCAGTTCTTCGCCTACGCCGCCGACTGGTCCGAGACGGAAGGCGCCGCCCTCATGGACAACGGCTCGGGCGACGACTACGCCATCGTCTTCTCGGCGGCGGGCGCGTACGCGCGCGGCTTCGCCCACGAATCCGGGATGAGCCCGTGGGGCGGCGAGGACGTGGAGGTCTGGCCGGGACTGGTGGAGGCCGTGCCCGAGGCCTTCCACCCGTACGTGACGGAGCCGGCGTTCTGCGACGACGACGGCGAAGGCCCCGTCCCGCGCGTCACGGTCGTGTTCTGGCGACAGGCGACGGACGAGGTGTGGCACACGGGGCCGGTGGAGATCCCCGACGGCCCCGGTGGCTACGGCGACGGGGCCCAGGACCTCTTCGAGGTGCTCGCGGCGGGCACGCCGGAGGCCTACCGCGACTTCGCCGAGGACTACCACGAGCGGTCCATGGACCTGGACGCGGTCCGCCACGTCTACGCCATGCGCCCCCTCACGGCCGAGGTGATCAAGGCCCTGAACCCGGAGGCGGACCCGGTCGCCGTGGCGGCGGCGGTGGCGTCGACGGGGTACCCCGTGGAGGGCTGACGAATGTGATGGCAGGGGGATTCTCGCGCTGTGTAGAGTGATGGCGGCTTCGCTCGCAGTACACGCGGGTGTGCAGTGCCTCCTTAGCTCAGTCCGGCCAGAGCAACGCACTTGTAATGCGTAGGTCGTCGGTTCGAATCCGACAGGGGGCTCCAGAAGCGGAAGGCCCCGGGTTGACGCCCGGGGCCTTCCGGCGTTGTGGAGCGGGGCTTCAGTGGCGGCCCGAGATGCGGTCGGCCAGACGGGCCAGGGGCGCGGTCGTCGGGGTGTGGGTGGCGGTTTCGCGGCGGTCCGCCTCGCGGTAGGCGGCGTACAGGGCCTGTACGCCGAGCCAGCGGAAGGGCTCCGGCTCCCAGCGACGGACGCGGTGGTTCACCCACGGCAGGGCGGTCAGCCCCGTGGACTCACCGAGGACCAGGTCGCGCAGGGTGCGGGCGGCCAGGTTGGAGGTCGCGACGCCCGAGCCGACGTAGCCGCCCGCCCAGCCCACGCCCGTGCTGCGGTCCAGGGTGACGGTGGCGCACCAGTCGCGGGGGACGCCGAGGACGCCCGACCAGGCGTGGGTGATCTCCGTGCCGGTGAGTGCCGGGAAGAAGGAGAAGAGGAGGTCGCGGAGGGAGTCGACGGTGGCCGGCTGGGTACGGCCGTCGTTGTCGGTGCGCGAGCCGCCGCTGGACACCGCCGAGACCGCAGGGCACCCGGACACCGCCGAGCAAGCCCGCAGGGCCTACGTTCGTCGCGGACTGGTGCTTAGGCTGCGGGCATGATCCGAAGTGCTGAAGTGGCCGATGTCCCCGTCATCCACGCGATGATCCGTGAGCTGGCCGAGTACGAGAAGGCGCCGCACGAGGCGCGGGCCACCGAGGAGCAGTTGCGGGAGGCCCTCTTCGGGCAGCGTCCGGCGGTGTTCGCGCATGTGGCGGAGACCGCGGACGGGGAGGTCGTCGGGTTCGCGGTGTGGTTCCTCTCGTTTTCGACGTGGCGCGGGGAGCACGGCATCTATCTGGAGGACCTGTACGTACGGCCGGGCGTGCGCGGGGGCGGGCACGGCAAGGCGCTGCTGGCGGAGCTGGCGCGTACGTGCGTCGAGCGCGGCTACGAGCGGCTGGAGTGGTCGGTGCTGAAGTGGAACGCGCCGACGATCGCCTTCTACGAGGCCCTGGGCGCGCGGCCGCAGGAGGAGTGGTCGGTGTACCGCCTGACCGGCGGGGCGCTGGCCGCCCTCGGCGCGACGTAGCGGCGAGAGAGACGGAGCCACAACTGGCTTGGTGTGCAGTGTGGTTGAGGCGGCTGCCCGTGCCGGAGCGTGCCGTGTTCGAGCCGCCCCTCGCACCGTCGGGGTCACGGTTCCAGGACGACCTTGCCGGTGGTGGCGCGGTTCTCGAGGTCGCGGTGGGCAGCGGCGGCTTCGGCGAGTGGGTAGCGGCTCAGGGCGGGCCGGAGCCGGCCGGCGGCGGCTTCGGCGAGGGCGCGGGTTTCCAGGAGGCGCAGGGGGTCGTCGCCACCGGCCCGCTGGAGCATGGCGGAGCCGAGTACGCCCTGGGTGGTGATGCCACGGGCGGTGAGATCGGCGCGTTCGGTGTCGGTGAGGTCGAGGGGGCCGCCGGACCAGCCGAAGACCAGGTGCAGGGCGCCGGGGGCGAGCAGGCCGAGGGCGGTGCGGGCGGTGTTGCCGCCGACGGAGTCGAAGAGGACGCTCGCTCCGCCGGGGTGGTGGGCGCGGACGGCGTCGGCCCAGCCGGGGTCGGTGTGGTCGAGGGCGAGGTCGGCGCCGTTCGCGGCAGCCCGGGCGGTCTTGGCGGGTCCGCCGGCGAGGGCGATCACGGTGGCGCCGGCGTTCTTCGCGTACTGGACGAGCAGGGTGCCGATGCCGCCCGCGGCGGCGGGGACGAGGGCGACGGAGCCGGGTCCGAGGTCGGCGAACTGGAGGATCCCGAGGGTGGTGCGGCCGGTGCCGATCATGGCGACGGCCTGGGCGGGGTCGAGGCCGTCCGGTACGGGGTGCAGCCGGCGGGCGTCAGCGACGGCGTACTCGGCGTAGCCGCCGGGGGCGAAGCCGAGGTGGACGACGACGTCGCGGCCGAGCCAGGCGGGGTCGGTGCCGGCGCCGAGGGCGTCGACGGTGCCGGCGACTTCCCGGCCGGGGACGGTGGGCAGTGCGGGGAGCGGGGCGGGCGGGCCCTGGACGCCGCGGCGGAGGCTGGTGTCGAGGAGGTGCACCCCGGCGGCGGCGACGGCGATGCGGACCTGGCCGGCGGCGGGGGCGGGGCGGGCGGTGCGCTCGTAGGTGAGGTTCTCGGCGGGGCCGAAGGCGTGCAGGCGGACGGCGTTCATGGTCGTGGGCATGGGTTCAGGCTGCGACCTCGACTTCGGTTGAGGTCAAGAGCGCGGGCCGCTGTCAGTGCGGTCGGTCACGATGGAGGCATGGTGCGAAACGTGCGGCAGCAGTCGGTGAAGGCGGCGCGGAGGCCGGAGCTGCGGCTGCCGGACCTGGCGCGCTGGGAGGGGCCGGAGCTGGAGCCGGACGGGGACTACGACGGGCTGGAGTTCGCGGACCTGGACCTGGCGGGGCAGGAGGGGATCGGGGCCCGGTTCATGGACTGCGCGCTGCGGCGGTGCACGCTGGACGAGGCGGGGCTGGCGAAGGCGCGGATCCTGGATTCGGTGCTGGAGGGGGTCCGGGGGGTGGGGACCGACCTGTCGGGGGCGTCGCTGCGGGACGTGGAGCTGGTGGACGCCCGCCTGGGCGGGGTGCAGCTGCACGGGGCCGGGCTGGAGCGGGTGGTGGTCCGGGGCGGCAAGATCGACTATCTGAACCTGCGGAAGGCCCGGTTGAAGGACGTGGTCTTCGAGGGGTGCGTGCTCGTGGAGCCGGACTTCGGGGGCGCGGTGCTGGAGCGGGTGGAGTTCCGGGACTGCGCGCTGCGCGGCGTGGACTTCAGCGGGGTCCGGATGGCGGACGTGGATCTGCGGGAGGCCGCCGTCCTGGAGATCGCGCGGGGGGTGGACGCGCTGGCCGGGGCGGTGATCAGCCCGGCGCAGCTGTTCGATCTGGCCCCGGCGCTCGCTTCCCAGCTGGGGGTGCGGGTGGTGCCGTAGCCGGGGCGGGGCGGGACTCGGCAGCGGTTCCGTTTCGACTTCGCGCCCAACCGCGGGGGTGACGCGATCGCGTGGACGAGCTGCTATCCCGGTGACGACGTGGTGGACATCGTCGGCACGGATTCCTATGACCAGGAGCCCGGCCGTACCTTCGGCGAGCAGGTCACGCAGCCCTACGGACTGCAGCAGCAGGTCGTTTCGCGAAGGCGCACGGCAAGCGGATCTCGTACCCCGAGTGGGGGTTGTTCCGGCACGGCGACAATCCGGGATACGTGCGGGGCATGCTGGCCTGGTTCGCCGAGCACGAGCCGCTCTACCACAGCATCACCGACTACTGCCCGCACGGCGTGTGGCAGTGCGGGCAGAACCCGCGCTCGGCACAGGTGTTCCGGGAGTCCCTGTCCGGCGGACGGCTCTAGGCCCTACAAACCCTCCTGGCCCCCAGACCCTCCAGGGCCCCAGGCCCTACGCCGGGACGCGGGGGAAGCGGGCCTGGAGGGTCCAGACGGCCGGGTTGTCGGCGAGGCCGTCGTGCATGTCGATCAGGTCCGCGAGCAGGTCGTGCAGGAAGTCGCGGGCTTCACGGCGCAGCAGCCGGTGGCTGAAGGTCAGCGGGGCCTCTTCGGCCGGCATCCAGTCGGCCTCGACGTCGACCCAGCCGAAGCGGCGCTCGAAGAGCATGCGGTCCGTGGACTCGGTGAAGTCGATCTCGGCGTACTGGCGTTTGGCGGAGCGGCTGCCGCGCGGGTCCTGGTCGAGCTGCTCGACGATGTCGCACAGGGCCCAGGCGAAGTCCAGTACGGGCACCCATCCCCAGGCTGTGGACACTTCGCGGTCCGCGTTGGTGTCGGCGAGGTACACGTCCCCGCAGAACAGGTCGTGGCGCAGCGTGTGGACGTCCGCCGAGCGGTAGTCGGTCTGCGGGGGGTCGGGGAAGCGCCGGGAGAGGGAGTAGCCGATGTCGAGCACGTACCCGATGGTGTCACGGGTCCCCGGGGCCCCCCACCCCGGACCGGTGGGAGGGGCGGGCCGGGAGGGGCGCGTCAGGAGGGCAGGAGGCGTTGTTCCTTCGCGACGGAGACGGCGCCCGCGCGGGTGTCGACGCCGAGCTTGTCGTAGATGCGCCCCAGGTGGGTCTTGACCGTGGCCTCGCTGATGAACAGGGCGCGGGCGATGTCGCGGTTGCCCAGCCCGCGTGCGAGCTGTCCGAGGATGTCGAGCTCGCGGTCGGTGAGGGTGGGGCGGCTGCCGCGCATGTGGGCCATCACGCGGCTCGCGACCGGCGCGGAGAGGGTGGTGCGGCCCTGGGCGGCCGAGTGGATCGCGGCGAAGAGCTCCTCGGGGCGTTCCGCCTTGAGGAGGTAGCCGGTGGCGCCCGCGCCGATGGCCCGGGTGATGTCCGCGTCCGTGTCGTAGGTGGTGAGGACGAGGACGTGCGGGGGCTGCGGGAGCGCGGTGATGCGGCGGGTGGCCTCGACGCCGTCGATGCCCTCGCCGAGCTGGAGGTCCATGAGGACCACGTCGGGGTGCAGCTTGGCGGCCAGGGCGACCGCCTCCTCGCCGCTGCCCGCCTCGCCCAGGACCTCGATGTCGGGTTCGCTGCCGAGGAGGGCCAGGAGGCCGGCGCGGACCACCACGTGGTCGTCGCAGAGCAGGATCGTCGTCATGGAGCGGGCTCCAGGGGGATGGCCGCGGAGAGGACGGTGCCCTCGCCCGGCGTGGATTCGATGGTCAGGGTGCCGCCCAGCTGGCGGACGCGGGCCCGCATCGCCGGTAGGCCGTGTCCGCGCCCGTCGGCGTCCGTGCGGGGTTCGGTGAAGCCGTGGCCGTCGTCGGCGATGTCGAGCACCACCTGGTCGCCGAGGAAGCTGAGGGTGAGTGCGGCCGTACGGGCGCCGGAGTGCTCCCGGACGTTGGCGAGGGCGCCCTGGGCTATCCGCAGCAGGGCGGACTGGATGCGGTCCGGGAGGGGGGCCGGGGCGCCTTCGAGGTGGAAGCGGACCTCGATGTCGGGGCCGGCGTCGAGGGCGCGCAGGGCGTCGGCGAGGCCGGCGCCGTCGGCGAGCTCGGACGGGGCCAGGTCGTGGACCAGTCGGCGGGCCTCGGCGAGGCCGTGCGCGGCGATGCCGGTGGCGGTACGGACGTGTTCGCGGGCGGTGGCGGGGTCGGTGTCCCAGGTGCGGTCGGCGGCCTGGAGCAGCATCTGCTGGCTGGAGAGGTTCTGGGCGAGGGTGTCGTGGATCTCCATGGAGAGCCGCTGGCGTTCCGCGAGGGTGCCTTCGCGGCGCTCGGTGGCGGCCAGCTCCCGGCGGGTCCGGATCAGGTCGTCGATCAGCGCGCGCTGGGCCTGGGCCTGGCGTTCCATGTGGACGAAGACGGCGGTGGCGAGTGCGGCGACGGCGGGCGGGGCGAGGAGCAGGTTGGGGTCGAAGGACTGGGACAACTGGAGCTGGGCGGTCACGACGAAGGCGGTGAGGAGGGCCACGAGGACGACGGCGGCGCGCGGGGGGAGGGTGCGCAGGGCGGTGAAGAAGAGGGGTACGGCGCACCAGGCGAAGCTCGGCGCGAGGACGACCAGGACGACCCAGGTGGTGACGACCAGGCCGAGCCAGAGGAGGCGGCGGCGGGTGGGGGCGGCGCCGAGGGCCGGGCCGAGTACGTAGAGCAGGGCCAGGGTGATGCTGAGGGCGAGGACCCAGGGGGTGCGGGGTTCGCCGGGGTGGCGCAGCAGGAAGCGGGCCACCGAGGCGCCGAGGAGGAGGAAGAAGGCGGTGTGCGCGACCGTCGCCAGTGTGCGGGTGTCGTCGCGCGGCGGGGCGGGGGTCACGGGGTGGGTGCTCCTCGGTCGGGGCATGCGTCCATTGTCGGCTGCCGCACCGTTGCGGCGCCGTTGCGGGGGCGCTGCCCCCGGGCCCCCCGCGCCTCGAACGCCGGCGGGGGCCGGGATGGTGCCGGCGGGGCTGGGATGGCGTCGGGGTGCGGGTCTGACCAGCAAATACCGCGCCGGGGGCGATGCGCATCGGCCGATCGGCCGACCCCTGGGTCAGCCGGTGCGGTGGGCGGGGCGAGCCGGTCCGGGGACGGGGTGGCGGGGGGTGCGGGGACAGGCTTGGAGCAGTGAAGGAGCCGGTCCGACCGGCCCGGACCGACCCGAAGCCGTCAGCGTGTCACCGTTCTCAGGAGCAGCAGAGATGAACACCCGCACCCGCGTTCTCACCGGTACCGCCCTCGCCGTCGCCCTGGGCGCCGGAGCCTTCGGTGCCGTGAGCGCCAGCGCGACCCCCGCCTCCACCACCGCCCGGGCCGCGGCCGTCGCGGGGAAGACGGACGGCCCGAGCGACAAGGACTTCACCACGACGACCCACCTGACCGTCGACGCCGCCACCCGCGCCGCCCAGGCCGCCCTCAAGGCCGCCGCGGCGGAGAACCAGAAGGTGACCGTCGCGGTGGTGGACCGCAACGGCAACACCATCGTCACCCTGCGCGGCGACGGCGCCGGGCCGCAGTCCTACGAGTCGGCGCAGCGCAAGGCATACACCGCCGTGTCCTGGAACGCCCCGACCTCGGTTCTCGCGGGCCGTCTGGCCCAGGCCCCGAACCTGAAGGACATCCCCGGCACCCTCTTCCTCGGTGGCGGCACCCCGGTCCAGGCGAACGGCGCGCCCGTCGCCGGCATCGGTGTGGCCGGCGCCCCGAGCGGCGACCTGGACGAGAAGTTCGCCAAGGCCGGCGTCGACGCGCTCGGCAAGTAGCGAGAGCGGTTTGCCCGCTTAGGATCGGGTGCGTGGACCAGCGCATGCTTCCCCGCCTCGCCGCCCCTGCCGTCGCCGCCCTGCTCGCCGTCACCACGGCGTGCACGGGGGGCCCGGTGCAGGGGCGGCCGGGCGCGTCGGGGCTGCGCGATCCGTACTTCCCCAAGGCGGGCAACGGCGGCTACCAGGTCGAGCACTACGCGCTGGACCTGGACTACGACCCCGCCGACGGGGTGCTGCACGGCACGGCCGTCATCACCGCGCGCGCCGATCAGGGGCTCAGTTCCTTCAACCTCGACCTCAGCGGCCTGCGCGTGGAGGACGTGAGCGTCGACGGTGAGAGGGCCCGGTTCAACCGGACCGGCAACGAGCTGACCGTGCGCCCGGCCGACGACCTGAAGAACGGCCAGGTCTTCCGCGCGGAGGTCGACTACAGCGGGCGGCCGAAGGCCCTCACGGACGCGGACGGCTCCAAGGAGGGCTGGATCACGGGCGAGGACGGTGCGGTCGGCGTGGGAGAGCCGGTCGGGTCGATGACCTGGTTCCCCGGCAACCACCATCCCAGCGACAAGGCCGCCTACGACATCACGATCACCGTCCCGCACGGCTACGAGGCCGTGTCGAACGGGGAGTTGAAGTCCCGGACCGAAGCCGGCGACGGGCGCACCCAGTTCGCGTGGCACAACCCGGAGCCGATGGCGAGCTACCTGGCGACCGCCGTCGTCGGCCCGTACAAGGTGACCACCGGGCGTACGCCCTCCGGGGTGGCTCTCTACAACGCGGTGTCGCCGGAGGAGGCGGCCGCGAGCGAGCGTTCGCTGGCGCGGCAGTCGGAGATGCTGGAATGGGGCGGCCGCCGGTTCGGCCCCTACCCCTTCGGTACGGCGGGCGCGGTCGTCCTGCCCGCCGGGACCCTCGACTACGCGCTGGAGACGCAGACCAAGCCGGTGTACCCGGGTGCGCCCGAGGACGAGGCGCTGGTGCTGCACGAGCTGGCCCACCAGTGGTTCGGCAACTCGGTGTCGCCGAAGACCTGGAAGGACATGTGGCTCAACGAGGGCTTCGCGACCTACGCCGAGTGGCTGTGGGACGAGGACCACGGCGGGCCCACGGCGCAGGAGCACTTCGACGCCGTCCTCACCGGTGACACGGACGTCGACGAGGCCGCCGGATCCGACTGGGCCGCCTTTCCGCCGGCCGACCCGCCCCGGCCGCAGGACATCTCGGCGAGCCCGGTGTACCAGCGCGGCGCGATGGTCCTGCACCGGGTCCGGCAGGAGGTGGGCGACGAGAAGTTCTTCGCCCTGCTGCGCGGCTGGGCCGCCGACCACCGGCACGGGAACGCCGGTACCGCCGACTTCACCGCCTACGCGCAGACGCGGACGGGCCACGACCTGAAGAAGGTCTGGGACGTCTGGCTGTACGGCAAGGACCGCCCGCAGTAGGTCCGCCGGCCAGAGGGGGCGCGGCAGGACCTGGCTACGCGGCGTCGAGTGGTTTGCGCAGCACCGTGCAGTCGCGGCCCCGTTCGCGGTCCTTGGCGCGGCGCACGGGGGAGTAACCCTGGGAGCGCCAGAAGGCGAGGCCCGTGGGGTTGTCGTCCAGTACGGCGATCTGTACGCCGGTGCGTCCGGCGGCGCGGAAGCGGTCCTCGACCAGGGTGGCCACGGCACGGCCGTGGCCCTCGCGGTGCGCGGTGGCGTCGATGAGCAGCAGGCCGATCCAGGGGTCGTCGTCCCCGGGGGCGGCGGCAGGGTTGTGGGCCAGGGTGGCGGCGAGGCCGAGGAGACGGCCGGCGCTGCGGGCGAGGAGGATCTCCGCGCTGTCGTGGGCGAGTTCGTCGGCGAGGGCGGCCGCGACCTGTTCGACCGTGATGCGGTTCGGATCGGGGAAGTCGCCGCTGAGTTCGAAGAACGCGTGGTTGGTCGAGTAGAGGGCGGCGATCTCGGTCAGGACCGGGCCGGGGAGGGCGCCGTCCACGGGGACCAGCGGTTGGAGGATCACCAGTGGAACGGTAGCGAAGCCCCCTCCCCGGACGGCCGGGAGGGGGCTTCGCCCCGCGCTGGTGTCCGCGGGTCCGCTCAGCGGCGGACCGGCGGTCGGCGGATCCGGCGGATCGGGCGGATCCGCCGGGTCAGGCAGGCCTGTGGAGCCGACTCAGACGTTGACGCCGAAGTCCTGGGCGATGCCGGTGAGGCCGGAGGCGTAGCCCTGGCCGACCGCGCGGAACTTCCACTCCGCGCCGTTGCGGTAGAGCTCGCCGAAGACCATTGCGGTCTCGGTCGCCGCGTCCTCGGAGAGGTCGTAGCGGGCGATCTCGGCGCCGCCGGCCTGGTTCACGACGCGGATGTAGGCGTTGCGGACCTGGCCGAAGTTCTGGCTGCGGCTCTCGGCGTCGTAGATCGAGACCGGGAAGACGATCTTGTCGACGTCGGCGGGCAGGCCCGCGAGGTTGACGTTGATGGCCTCGTCGTCGCCCGCGCCCTCGCCGGTGCGGTTGTCACCGGTGTGGACGATGGTCTGGTCCGGGGTGGACTTGTTGTTGAAGAAGACGAAGTGGCCGTCGGAGACGACCTTGCCGGTCGCGTTGACGGCGATGGCCGAGGCGTCGAGGTCGAAGTCGACACCGGTGGTGGTACGGACGTCCCAGCCGAGACCGACCGTGACGGCAGCGAGGCCCGGGGCCTCCTTCGTGAGCGAGACGTTGCCGCCCTTGGACAGGCTGACAGCCATGGGAATGTCCCTTTCCTCATCCGACATGCACGTACAGGCGGTCAAACTACCGCTGACCTCTATAACGCGACGAGAGGCCTGTCGGGTTCCCGTCGTGAATTCCGGTCGGCGGCAAATGCGGGTGACGCGGGGCGGGCGGGCACGGATCATAGGGGGCATGCCTGGTCCTTATGTCATCCGCGGTTCGGTCGCGCTCCCCGAGGGGGAGCTCTCCTGGCGTTTCTCGCGGTCCTCCGGGCCCGGCGGGCAGCACGTGAACACCTCGGACTCGCGCGTGGAGCTGCTGTTCGACCTGGCGGCGACCAAGGCGCTGCCCGAGGTCTGGAAGGAGCGGGCGCTGGAGCGCCTCGCGTCCCGGCTCGTGGGCGGGGTGGTGACCGTACGGGCCTCCGAGCACCGCTCGCAGCTGCGCAACCGGGAGATGGCGCTGGTCCGGCTGGCCTCGCTGCTGGCCGAGGCGACGGCGCCGCCGCCCAGGCAGCGCCGGCCGACGAAGATCCCGCGCGGGATCAACGAGCGGCGGTTGCGGGAGAAGAAGGCGCGGGCCGAGACCAAGCGGGGCCGCACCGGCCGGGACTGGTAGCCACGGCGGAACCTCCCCCGCGGCGGGACCCGCCCGGGGCGGGGGCCGGGGGCCGGGGGCCGGCTCAGGTCAGGTGACGGTAGCGCCCGCGGAAGTACGTCAGCGGCGGGGAGTCCGGGGACGGCAGCGCGGCCGTCAGGACCCGGCCGATCACCAGGGTGTGGTCGCCCGCCTCGACGCGCTTCTCCGTACGGCATTCCAGGGTGGCGAGGGCCCCGCTCAGCAGGGGCGCGCCGGAGGCCTCGCCGCGTACGTACGGCAGGTCGGCGAAGAGCAGCCGGTCGCTGATGCGGCCCTTCATGGCGAAGCGGCCGGCGATCTGGAGCTGGTGGTCGGCGAGGACGGAGACCGCCCACAGCGGCTGCTCCGCCAGCAGGTCGTCCATGCGGGAGCCCTCGCGCAGGCTCACCAGGACCAGGGGCGGGTCCAGGGACACGGACATGAAGGCGGTCGCCGTCATGCCGACGTCCTCGCCGCGCGGGCCGTCGGCCGACAGCGGGGTCTCGTGGGCGGTGATCAGGCACACACCCGCGGCCAGCCGGGACATCGCGGCGCGGAACTCGTCATTGCTCACCCCCTCAGCATGGGGGTTCGCGTCGGGCGGGGCGGCTACGGGGGTCGTCTTCAGCACGTTGAAACGCTAATCTCGCCCTCCCGTACGGCACATCGGGCCCTGGTCCGAGTCGCGTCCCCACCCCTCGGCCTAGGCCTCCGGCGTATCGTTTGCTCACGAGAAGGCGGGGGAGCGCTCCCAGGCCGAACCCCCTCTACGCGCACCGTTATTCATCTCATGTGACTTGAGTCACAGCGGGCAAGATTTGTTGACCCTGTGTACCTGCCGCACAGCTCACTGTGATTCAGTGGACGGGACACCGCAACGAAACGCCGATGACAAACCTGGAGTTGCTGTCGAGGTCTCGGGGAGAGCGAGCAATGGAGACCGAGTCGGAGCCGTACGTCCGTCTTGCGACCCTGCGGCAGCTGCACCGGGTGGTGGCCGATCTCAATACGGCCCGGAGCCTGGCGGACACTCTGCAGACCGTCGTGGACGGCATCGTCGTGGGCCTCGGCTATGAGCTCGCCTGTGTCAACCTCGTTCGCCCGGACGGCGATCTGGTCGTCGCCGCCTTCGCGGGCGACCCCGCCGCGGAGGCCCTCATCACAGGTCGCGTGGGGTCCCGCGCCTCGTGGGAGCGCCGTCTGACGATGGGTGAGTGCTGGGACGGGCTCCGCTTCATCCCGCACTCGGAGGGCTGGGTCCTCCTGGAGGACGACGTCCCCCAGTGGCACACCGACGGCCCCGATCCGCGCTTCGAGGACGAGTGGCACCCCGAGGACCGGCTCTACGCGCCCATGTATGCGTCCGGCGGGGAACTTCTGGGTGTCATTTCGGTGGACAGACCGCGCAACGGCCGCCGGCCCGGTGCCTGGGGCCGTGAAGCGCTCCAGATGTACGCCTTCCAGGCGGCGATTGCGATCAGCAATGCCAGACTCCGAGCGAACATGCAGCGCGCCCTCGTCCGGCTGGAGCGCGAGCAACAGGCGCTCCGCGCAAGTGAAGAGTCGTTCCGCCAGGCCTTCGAGTACGCCCCCAGCGGCATGGCCATCGCCGAGATGGGCGGGGACCAGCACGGCCGGCTGCTGCGCACCAACGACGCACTGTGCCGGCTGCTCGGCCGCCCCGCCTCCGTACTGCGCCGCTACTCCTTCTCCGACCTGGTCCACCCCGAGGACATCGGCACCCTGCTGCGCACCTCCGCCGAGGGCGGCCGCGCCGAGCTGCGCCTGGGCCGCCGGGACGGCACGTACGTGTGGGTCTCGCTGCGCAACTCCGTCGTGGCGGACGCCGCCGACGGGCCGCGCTTCCTGCTCACGCACGTCGAGGACATCGAGGAGCGCAAGCGCCACGAGCTCCAGCTCGCCCACCGGGCCAGCCACGACTCGCTGACCGGCCTGCCCAACAGCGCCGAGCTGCGGGCCCGGCTCGGCGCGCGGCTGTGTCGCAGGCCCCAGTCCGCGCGGGCCAGCGCGATCGAGGCCCTGGACGCGGCCTTCGAGGGGCGTGACGCGCACGGCGGGCAGGCCGCCCAGGTCGGGCACGACGGGTACCAGGTACGGGCGGAGGCGGGTGGTGCCGGTGAGCACGGCTTTCAGCCCGACGGGCCCGACCGGTACGGCGGAGGTGATCCCTTCGACTTTCCCGGCGCGCCGACCGCTCCGACGGACGGGCCGTACGACCACCACGTCCACACGGTGGCGCCCGCGACGGACGTCGACGACGGGACGAAGGGGCTCGCGGTGCTCTTCTGCGACCTCGACGGCTTCAAGTCGATCAACGACCGGTTCGGGCACCACACGGGCGACGCGGTCCTGATCGAGGTCGCCCGGCGGCTGACGACGGGCGTCAGGGACGGTGACACCGTCGCCCGGCTGGGTGGTGACGAATTCGTCGTCCTGGCCGACGGCCTCGGCGCCGCGGACGCCGCGGACCTCGCCGTCCGGCTGCGCAACGCGATCATCCCGCCGATCCGCGTGGACGGCCGTGCGGTGCGTGTCGGCGCCAGTTTCGGCATCGGCTGGGCCAGCTGCGGGATGTCGGCGGACGAGGTGCTGCGCTCCGCCGACCAGCGGATGTACATCGAGAAGCGGTCCCGCTCCAAGGCGCACCGCCGGGCGGGCTGAGACGGTCTGTCGCCCGTATGTGCACCTGTTCGGGGTAGGCTCCCGGGGGTCGAAAGGAGTGACCTGCGATGACGACGCCCGCGAACAACGGCCCGCACGGTGGGGCGAACACGCCCGAGGACGATGATCCGTTCGGCTATCTCTACGCGGACGGCCAGTCTGCCGGAGCCGCCCCGCCCACGTCGGGCGGCGGGTACGGCTACCCGGGCGGGGCGGCCGGCGGTCACCCAGGTGCGCAGCCCGGTGTCCCCCGTACCTCGCACCACCAGGTGCGGACGGTCGGCGAGCGCAGGAACGGCGGCGGCCAGCGCGGCCCCGTCCCGCACCAGCAGAGCCCCGCGCAGCAGCCCCCCGGCTACCAGGCCCAGTACCAAGCCCCCGAGGCGCTCCAGGCGGGCGGCTACGGCGTTCCGCAGCAGCCCCAGGCCGCGCAGACCCAGACGATCGGGCATGCGGGCGGGCACGGCGGCCGCGGCGGTGCCGGCGGCGCCTCCAGCCGGCGCGGTCTGCTGATCGCGGCGGTCGCGGTGGTCGGCGCGGTGGTGATCGGCATCGGCGCGGCCCTCGCCTTCGGCGACAAGGACAAGGGCGAGGACAAGGGCAAGGACACCGCGAACGGCGGCCAGCAGTCGGCGGCCCCGCAGAACCCGGCCAGCCCCACCCCGAGCACGAAGCCCTCGCAGGTCCAGCTGCCGAAGGCGGACTTCGGCGGCAGCGGCATGTCCCTCACGGGCGGTGCGAACCTGCAGAACACGCTGCCGGGTGCGAAGAGCGAGAACGGTCAGTACGTGACCGGGCTCAACGCGGTCGGTGCGGCGGCCACTTGGTCGGTGGACGTCCCGAAGACCGGCAAGTACAAGCTGAAGATGACCTACGGGGTGCCGGGCAAGGACGCCAACACCACGCTGACCGTCAACGGTGAGGCGCAGACGCGGCCGGTCAACATGGCGAACTTCTCCAAGGCCGCCCCGGGCGACTGGGCCAAGGGGTGGACCAACACCTACTCGCTGGTGGACCTCAAGCAGGGCGCCAACACGATCAAGATCTCGTGCGAGGCGGGCAACCAGTGCGACGTCGTCCTCGACCAGCTGTGGCTGGAACAGGGCTGATCCGCTCCACCGCCGCCAAGGGCAGCCCTCAGGCGGGCGTGACCTTCACCGACCCCCGTACCTCCTCGTAGGTGCGGGGGTCGAACTCTCCCGCCACCGGGGCGAGGACCGTGGCCGCCGAGAGGGCCACCGCTCGGGTGAGGCGGGCCGGCCAGTCCAGGCCCTCCGCCAGGGCGGACAGCAGGCCGGCGACGGCGGAGTCGCCGGCTCCGGTGGGGTTGCCGGACAGCGGGCGCGGCGGGGCCGCCTGCCAGGTGCCCTCGGCGGTGGCGGCCAGCAGGCCGCCCGGGCCCAGTGAGGTGACCACCGCGTGCGCTCCGCGGCGGCGGGCGTCACGTGTGGCCGGGAGCGGGTCGCGGGAGCCGGTGAGCTCGGCCAGCTCGGCGGCGTTCGGCTTGATGATCTCCGGGCGTGCGGCGACCCCGCGCCGCAGGGCCTCGCCGCTGGTGTCCAGGAGTACGGGGACGCCGGCCGCGCGGGCCACCCGTACGAGCACCGCGTACGCGCCCACGGGCACGCCCGGCGGGAGGCTGCCGCACAGGGCCACCGCTCGTACCCGGGCCACGAGCTCCTCGTAGTGCATGAGGAACCGCGACCACTCGGCGGGAGTGATGAGCGGGCCCGGCTCGTTGAACTGCGTGGTGTCGCCCGAGGCTTCGTCGACCACGGCCACGGTGCGGCGCGAGGCGCCCTCGCAGGGCAGCAGCGCGTCCACCACCCCGGGGGACATGGCCAGCACGTTCTGCACGACGGAGCCGACCGGACCGCCGGCGAAGCCCGTCGCGGTCACCTTGTGGCCGAGCGCGGCCAGGACGCGGGCGACGTTGAGGCCCTTGCCGCCGGGCCGTTCGGTGACGGTGGTGACCCGGTGCGAGGCGTGCGGAAGCAGCCGCGGCACGCGGTACGTGACGTCGAGTGCGGTGTTGAGCGTCACGGTCAGGATCATGGGCACTCCCGGGTCTGTTGCTGCCGGGATCATGCCAAACGCGAGGCGGTCGGCCCAGTCCCACGGGGCGACCGCCTCCGCTCGTCCAGCCGCTTGGCCGTCAGGGCCGCCCTCAGGGGCCGGGGCTGACGACCCATTCGCCGCGCCGCATGACGCCCCGGACGTCGAAGGCTGCGTCCAGGACGACGAGGTCCGCGTACTTGCCGGGCTCCAGCGAGCCGATCTCGTCGTACAGGCCGATCAGCTTGGCCGGGTTGGCGGAGATCGCCTGGACCACGGACTCCACCGGCAGCTTGTCGAGGGTCACCGAGCGCTTGAAGGCGGTGTCCAGGGTGAGCGTCGAGCCGGCGATGGAGCCGCCCTCGACGAGGCGGGCCACCCCGCCCTTGACCTCGACCTCCAGCGGGCCGAGGTGGTAGGTCCCGTCGCCGAAGCCGGCCGCGTCCATGGCGTCGGTGATCAGCGCCACACGGTGTGCGCCCGCGTGGTGGAAAGCCAGTTCGAGAGCGGCGGGATGCAGGTGGGTGCCGTCGTTGATGAGCTCGACGGTGATCCGCTCGTCCTCCAGGAGGGCGGCGATCGGGCCGGGTTCGCGGTGCGCGAGCGCGGGCATCGCGTTGAAGAGGTGGGTGGCCACGGTCGCGCCCGCGTCGATGGCGGCGCGCGTCTGCTCGTAGCTGGCGTCGGTGTGGCCGATCGCGGCGATGACCCCGTGTTCGGCGAGCAGCCGTACGGAGTCCAGGCCGCCCGGCAGTTCGGTGGCCAGGGTGAACATGCGGGCTGCGCCGTGGGCCGCGTCGATGAGCTTGCGGACCTCGGCCGGGTCGGGGTCGCGGAGCAGGTCCTCCTTGTGGGCGCCCTTGCGGCAGGGGTTGATGAACGGCCCCTCGAAGTGGATGCCGGCGATCTCGCCCGCTTGCGTCAGCTCGGCCAGCAGCCCGGCCCGCCGGGCCAGTTCGTCCAGGTCCCCGGTGACGGTGGAGGCGACCAGGGTGGTCGTGCCGTGCGCGCGGTGGGTGCGTACGCCCTGGAGCACGTCCTCGGCGGTGCCGGAGGTGAACGAGGCGCCGCCGCCGCCGTGGTTGTGGATGTCGACGAAACCGGGGACGATCCAGTGCCCGGTCAGGTCGACGATCCGCGCGCCCTCGCGTGCGCTGCCGGCGATGCGGTCGCCGTCGACGATGACCCGGCCGCCCGCCACGGTCCCGGTGGGCAGCACCACCCTGGCGCCGGAGAGAACAGTGCTGTGTGCGCTTCCGGACATCAGGCCGGTACCTCCGTGGCGAGTAGGTCCCAGGCGAGCAGCCCTGCGCCCAGGCAGCCGGCGGTGTCCCCGAGGGCCGCCGGCACGATGTGGGGGAGCCGCTGGAACGTCACGCGCTCCTCCACGGCCTTGCGTAGTGGTGTGAACAAGGTTTCCCCGGCCTCGGCGAGCCCGCCACCGATGATCAGCGTGCGGGGGTCCAGCAGAGTGATCGCGGTGACCAGGCCGTCGGCGAGGGCTCCGACGGCGGCCAGCCAGACCTCCCGGGCGCGCGCGTCGCCGGATTCGACGGCCTTGGCGCAGTCGGCGGCGTCGGCCGCCGGGTCGCCGGAGGCGGCCGCCCATGCGCGGCTGACGGCGGCCGCGGAGGCGAGGGTCTCCAGGCAGCCGCGCTGGCCGCAGCCGCAGTCGGGGCCGCCGGGGCGGACCACGATGTGCCCGATCTCGCCCGCGTACCCGTGGGCGCCGGCCTCGATGCGGCCGGCGATGCCGATGGCGCCGGCGATACCGGTGCCGAGCGGCACGAAGAGGAAGCGGTCGGCGCCCCGGCCGGCGCCGATGCGGCCTTCGGCGAGCCCGCCCGTGCGCACGTCGTGGCCGAGGGCCACGGGGATGCCGCCGAGGCGTGCGGTGAGCAGCGCGCGCAGCGGGACGTCGCGCCAGCCGAGGTTCGCCGCGTAGACGGCGATCCCGTGGTCGGCGTCGACGATGCCCGGGACGGCGACCCCGGCGGCCGAGGCGGCCCGCCCGAAGCGTTCCCGGCCGGTGGCGAGGAGCTCGGCGGCGAAGTCCTGGATCGTCTCGACGACGGCGTCGGGGCCCCGCTCGCGGCCGGTGGCCCGGCGCGCTTCGTGCAGCAGGGTGCCGTCGGCGGCGACGAGGGCGGCCTTCATCCCGGTGCCGCCCACATCGAGGGCGATGACGTGTTTCACGGGTTTCACAGAGACAGTCTCGCGTGCTCGGCGGGGAAAGGTCTAGTCCATTGAGGGGGATTGTTGAGTGACCATACAAATCGGACGTGCTGGTGGGGGGCCCGATGTGGACGAGTCGCCAAAGTGGTGTAGACCTTACGTGGATCGTACGTACAACTAGGGGTGGATCGATACCTGTGAAGGGCCGTTACCTGAGCCTGGCCGCGTCCGGCGCCGCGCTGTGCCTGACCGCTGTGACGCTGACGGGCTGCGGAGCCGTCGGCGGACTCACCGGAGACAACGAGGTGACCCTGCGGGTCGTGGCGGCCGACTACGGGGACAATCCGCAGAACTCCTCGGCGGCCTACTGGAAAGACCTGGCCGCCGGCTTCCACAAGGACAACCCCGGCATCAAGGTCGAGGTCAACGTCTTCTCGTGGTCAGAGGTCGACGCCAAGGTCGCCGAGATGGTCAAGGCCGGCAAGGCCCCCGACATCGCGCAGATCGGCGCCTACGCCGACTACGCCGCCGCCGGCAAGCTGTACTCCACGGCCGAGCTGCTCTCGGTGAAGACCGAGGCCGACTTCCTCGCCCCGCTCGCGGACGCCGGGAAGGTCAAGCAGACCCAGTACGGCATGCCCTTCGTCTCCAGCACCCGGCTGCTCTTCTACAACGAGAAGCTCCTCGCCGACGCCGGCGTGATCGGCAAGGACGCCAAGGGCTGGCAGCCGAAGAGCTGGGCGGACCTGGAGGCCGCGGCCAAGAAGCTCAAGGGCGCGGGCGTGCCCACCCCCTTCGCGCTGCCCCTGGGCCGCGAGGAGGCGCAGGCCGAGACGATGATGTGGATGCTCGCGGGCGGCGGCGGCTACACCGACAACGAAGAGGGCTACGCCATCGACTCCGCCGACAACGTCAAGACGCTGGAGTTCCTGCGCGACAAGATGGTCGGCCAGGGCCTCACCGGCCCCGTCGAGCCGGGCAAGCTGGACCGCCAGGCCGCCTTCGAGGCCTTCACCAAGGGCGAGGTCGGCATGCTCAACGGGCACCCGACGCTGATGAAGCAAGCCGAGGCCAAGGGCGTGAAGTTCGGCATGGTCGCGCTGCCGACGTCCGACGGCTCCCAGCAGCCGGCGATGGGCGTCGCGGACTGGGTCATGGCGTTCAAGAACGGCCACCGCGCCGAGTCCGGCAAGTTCCTGGACTACCTGTACCAGCCGAAGAACGTGACGGCCTTCACCGAGAAGTACGACCTGCTGCCGGCCACCACCACCGGCTACCAGGCGAAGCAGGCCGCCACGAGCGGTCCTGCGCTCCAGCTGAGGCCCTTCCTGGCGGCGCTGCCCAGCTCGCGCCTGTACCCGGTCGGCAAGAAGTCGTGGGCGGGCGTCAGCGAGGACATCAAGCAGAACATCGGCAAGACCGTCCAGCCCGGCGGACAGCCCGCCAAGGTGCTGGAGGACATCGCCACGGCGGCCCGCGCGGCGGACCCGCGCTGACCCGGCGCCGCCGTCTGTCGGACGGCGGCGTTAATCTGGCGGTATGACGGACGAGGGGCAGCTGACGGCCGCGGAGGCCGCGGTGCTCGCGTACGAGGGACGCACCTGGCCGGGGCCCGGAGCCAAGGAACGGGCCATACGGGAAGGTCTGGGGATGTCCCCCGTCCGCTACTACCAGCTGCTCAACGCGCTCATGGACGACCCGCGGGCACTGGCCCACGCCCCGGGCACCGTCAACCGGCTGCGCAGGATCCGTGAAGCCCAGCGAGCACGGCGATAGCCGTAGCCGTCGTCCCGCCGGGCCGTTAGGGTCGTGCGTATGGGGAGCCATCCGCACGACCTGCCGATGCCCGTCAGCGCTGCCGGACGCGAGGGGCTCGAAGCCCTGCTCCGCGCACCCCGCCGCTCTGTGGTCGCCCTGGACTTCGACGGCACCCTTGCCGACATCGTCCCGGACCCGGACCAGGCCCGGGCACATCCCGAAGCCGTTCCCGCGCTTTCGGCCCTCGCCCCCGAGGTGGACTCGGTGGCCGTGGTCACCGGGCGGCCCGCGAGCGTCGCCGTCCGCTACGGGGGCTTCGCCGGGGTGCCCGGACTGGAACACCTCGTCGTCCTCGGCCACTACGGCGCCGAACGCTGGGACGCCGTGACCGGCCTCGTCCACGCCCCCGCCGAGCACCCCGGGGTGGCGGCCGTGCGGGCCGAACTGCCCGGCTTCCTGGACGCGATCGGGGCCTGGCGCGGCACCTGGATCGAGGAGAAGGGCCGGGCGCTCGCCGTCCACACCCGGCGCGCCGAGGACCCG
The DNA here is from genome assembly GCF_040638905.1 of Streptomyces virginiae. Lineage (GTDB taxonomy): Bacteria > Actinomycetota > Actinomycetes > Streptomycetales > Streptomycetaceae > Streptomyces > Streptomyces virginiae_B. Next base: position 67,863 of record NZ_JBEZYV010000034.1, read on the forward strand.
GCGGCGGCCTTCGCGGCGCTGCGGGAGCCCCTGACCGAGCTGGCCGCCCGGCACGGGCTGATGGTCGAGCCGGGGCGGGCGGTACTGGAGCTGCGGCCCCCGGGCATGGACAAGGGCGTCGCCCTGACGGAGTTCCTGGCGGAGCGGGACGCCGAGACGGTGCTCTACGCCGGGGACGACCTGGGCGACCTCGCCGCGTACTCGGCCGTCGAGAAGCGCAGGGCCGACGGGCTGCCGGGGCTGCTGGTGTGCAGCGGCTCGGCGGAGGTCCCCGAACTCGCCGCCCGGGCCGACCTGGTCCTCCCAGGACCGGGCTCCGTGGCTTCCTTCCTGGCCGCGCTGGCCCGGGCCGTCGCGAACTCCAGCCCCTCCGGCGTTTGAGGAGCGGGGTTCCGCTCCCTGCCGGCGTACGCGTAGCGGAGCCGATGTGCGGCGGCCTCGCGGGCGGGAACTCAGTGGTCTCCGCCGCAGGCCGCGTCCGCA
>NZ_JBEZYV010000035.1:0-67512 GCF_040638905.1 Streptomyces virginiae
GCCCGGTTACATTCCGAACCCGGAAGCTAAGCCTTTCAGCGCCGATGGTACTGCAGGGGGGACCCTGTGGGAGAGTAGGACGCCGCCGAACAATCTTTCAAAGGACCCTTGGTCCAGCGTTCAACGCTGGACCAAGGGTCCTTTTTGTTTTTCACCTCTTTACGCCGAAGCGCGGCCATGGGTTGGTTGCGCGAGAATGACTAGCGGTACCCCGAAGACAGGAGTCACACCCATGTCCAACTCTCCCGACGATCGTCCGGAGCGCGAGCCTCGGCGCAACGACGGCGGTGACAGGGGCGGCTACCGCGGGGGCCGTGACGACCGTGGCGGCGACCGTCCCCCGTTCCGTCGCGACGATCGTGGCGGCAGGCCGGCCGGCGGTAGCAGTAGCGGTAGTGGCGGCGGTGGCTACCGTCGCGACGACCGTGGTGGGCGTCCCTCCGGCGCTGGTGGTGGCGGCGGTTTCCGCCGTGACGACCGTCGTGACGACCGTGGTGGCGACCGTCCGTCGTACCCGCGTCGTGACGACCGCGGCGGTGACCGTCCCTCCTACCCGCGTCGTGACGACCGTGGCGGTGACCGACCGTCCTACCCGCGTCGTGACGACCGTGGCGGCGACCGTCCCAGCTTCCCGCGTCGTGACGACCGGGGTGAGCGTCCTTCGTACCCGCGTCGCGATGACGAGCGCGGTGGGTTCCGTGGCGGCCGCGACGACCGTGGCGGTGACCGTCCGTCCTACCCGCGTCGTGACGACCGTGGCGGCGACCGTCCCAGCTTCCCGCGTCGTGACGACCGGGGTGAGCGTCCCTCGTACCCGCGTCGCGATGACGAGCGCGGTGGGTTCCGTGGCGGCCGCGACGACCGTGGCGGCGACCGTCCGTCCTACCCCCGTCGTGACGACCGTGGCGGCGACCGTCCCTCCTACCCCCGTCGCGACGACCGGGGCGACCGTCCCTCCTACCCGCGTCGTGACGACCGGGGTGAGCGTCCCTCGTACCCGCGTCGCGATGACGAGCGCGGTGGGTTCCGTGGCGGCCGCGACGACCGTGGCGGCGACCGTCCGTCCTACCCCCGTCGTGACGACCGTGGCGGCGACCGTCCCTCCTACCCCCGTCGCGACGACCGGGGCGAGCGTCCTTCGTACCCGCGTCGCGATGACGAGCGCGGTGGGTTCCGTGGCGGCCGCGACGACCGCGGCGGTGACCGTCCCTCCTACCCCCGTCGCGACGACCGTGGTGGTGACCGTCCCGCCTTCCGCCGTGACGACCGCGGCGGTGACCGTCCGTCCTACCCGCGTCGTGACGACCGTGGCGGCGACCGTCCCAGCTTCCCGCGTCGCGACGACCGCGGCGAGCGTCCCTCGTACCCCCGTCGCGATGACGAGCGCGGTGGGTTCCGTGGCGGCCGTGACGACCGCGGCGGCGACCGTCCGTCCTACCCGCGTCGTGACGACCGTGGCGGCGACCGTCCCTCGTACCCCCGTCGCGACGACCGGGGTGGCGACCGAGGAGGCTTCCGTGGCGGCCGCGACGATCGCGGTGGCTACCGTGGTCGGGATGACCGTGGCGGCGACCGCGGTTACCGTTCGGACCGCGACCGTGACCCGGTCAAGCGGCTGCCGATCGACGAGGACGTCACCGGCCTGGAGATCGACGCCGACGTGCGTCAGGAGCTGCTGAGCCTGCCCAAGGGCCTGGCCGAAGAGGTCTCCAAGAACCTCGTCATGGTCGCCCGGCTGATCGACGAGGACCCCGAGCAGGCGTACGCGTACTCGCGCATCGCCCTGCGTCTGGCCTCCCGCGTGGCCGCCGTCCGTGAGGCCGCCGGCTTCGCCGCCTACGCCACGCAGAAGTACAGCGAGGCCCTCGCCGAGTTCCGTGCCGCCAAGCGCATGACCGGCTCGGTCGAACTGTGGCCCGTCATGGCCGATTGCGAGCGCGGCCTCGGCCGCCCCGAGCGTGCGCTGGCCATGGCCGGTGAGCCCGAGGTGCAGAAGCTCGACAAGGCCGGCCAGGTCGAGATGCGACTGGTCGCGGCCGGTGCCCGACGGGACCAGGGGCAGCTCGAAGCCGCCATCGTGACCCTGCAGAGCCCCGAGCTGGCGTCCAACGCCGTCCAGCCGTGGACCGCGCGCCTGCGGTACGCCTACGCCGACGCCCTGCTGGCGGCCGGTCGTGAGGACGAGGCCCGCGAGTGGTTCGGCAAGGCCCTCGAAGCGGACAAGGACGGGGCCACCGACGCCTCGGACCGTCTCGCCGAGCTCGACGGCGTCGAGTTCGTCGACGCCGCGATCGACGCGGCCGACGACGAGGACCAGGACGGGACCGAGAACCTCGTCGACGACGAGGACGACGAGGACGACGACGAGGACGCGGCGGAGATCGCCGCGGCCGAGCGCGCCACCGACGTCGCCGAGTACTACGACGAGGACGACGAGGAGTACGAGCCGCTGGAGCAGTCCGCGGCCGACTCCGATGTCCGGGGCGACAAGGCCTGAGCCACGTCGCAGTGACGTCGGACTGAAGAAGTCGGACTGAAGAAGAAGGGCGGTACCCCGGTCGGGGTACCGCCCTTCTTCGTGTCCGGGGTCGGGGCCAGTGGGCCCGGAGGGTTCAGCCCAGTCCGCGCAGGACCAGGCCGGTGGCCGGCTTCGGTCCGAAGGACGTGGACTTCCGCGGCATGGTGACCCCCTGGCGGGCGAGGTCGCGTACGACCTCCTCGCGCACGGGGTGCAGCAGGACGGCGGTCCCCCCGTGGCGTTCGGCCATCTCCACGGTGGACGCTGCGTCGTGGATGTACGTGATCTGGTCCGGGGCGTCCGGGACGCGCCAGAGCGCGTCGAGCAGCGTCGCGTGCAGCACGGTGGCGTCCAGCCGGCGCCAGGCCTCGGGGCGGTCGTGGCGGACCGTGCGGTCGAGGAGGGCCAGGTCGGGATCGGTGACCAGGTGGAAGGTGCCGTCGCCGGCGAGGAGGAAGGCGTTGCCGCGTTCCGCCGCGTCCGAGAGGGCGTCCAGGGCCAGCGGAAGGGGCCCGTCGACGGGGCGGACCCGGAAGTGACCGGCGACGGCCGCCAGCGCGTCGGCGACCGGGAGGCGGCGCAGCATCCGGTGGATGGCGCGGACCTGGAGCGGGTAGCGGGCGGTGTCCACGAGGAGCACCAGGCCGAAGTCCCACGCGGTGGGTGAGCCGTGCTCCTCCTGCAGACGCAGGTACGTCGCCCAGCGGTGGTGGCCGTCGGCGATGAGGGCCTGGCGGTGGCTGAGGTCCGCCGTGACGGTGGCGAGTTCGGCCGGGTCGGTGATGGCCCAGAGCCGGTGCTGGAAGCCGTCCTCGGTGGTGGTCGACAGCAGGGGGGCGCGCTGGGCGGTCCGCTCGACGACCGCCGCCGCACCCGCGCCGGGGTCGTCGCCGCGGTAGGTGAGGAGGAGGGGTTCGAGGTTGGCGGAGGTGGCCCGCATCAGGCCCGCCCGGTCGGTCACCACGTCCGGCATGACGTCCTCGTGGGGGAGGACGATGCCCGCGTCGGCGGTGGACAGGGCCAGGGCGCCGATGACGCCGCGCTGGAGCAGGCCCGCCCTGCGCTGCTCGTACACGTACAGCGCGGGCTCCGGGTCGGCGGACAGGATGCCCTCGGCGAGCCAGTCCCGCAGGGTGCGTGCGGCCTGTTCGTTGCGCGCGGCCGGGGTGCCGGCCTGGGGGAGGATCAGGCGGACGATGTTGTGCGGGTCGGCGGATTCGAGGTGGTCGACTCCGTCGGGACGCACGACCACGTCGTACGGCGGCGAGGTGACGGCGGCCAGGCTGCCGACACGCTCGGGGACGTAGCGCAGGCCATGGAACGGGATCAGGCGCAGTCCGTGCTCCGCGGTGCCAGAAATGGTCATTGGTGCATGGTAAGTCGCGTCTCGCCATGCGGGATGATCGGGGCAGTAGGGAATCGGACAAGATCGATCACAGAGGGAGCGGCCAGAATGACCCGGCAGATCAGGACCAGTCCCGCGGCGTGTGACCAGAGTCTGCACCAGGCGTACGACACCGCTCTCCTGGACCTGGACGGGGTGGTGTACGCGGGCGGGCGGGCCATCGGCCACGCCGTGGAGTCCCTCGCGGCGGCCCGTGCCGACGGCATGCACCTCGCGTACGTCACGAACAACGCGCTGCGGACCCCCGAGGCCGTCGCCGAGCATCTGGGCGAACTGGGCATCCCGACGGAGGCGGCCGAGGTGATCACCTCGGCGCAGGCGGTGGCCCGGCTGATCGCGGAGCAGGTGGAGCCGGGGTCCAAGGTGCTGGTGATCGGCGGGGAGGGGCTGCGGGTCGCGCTGCGCGAACGCGGGCTCGTGCCGGTCGAGTCCGCCGACGAGGAGGGCCTCGCGGCCGTCGTGCAGGGCTACGGCGGGCCGGACCTGGCATGGGGCCGGTTCGCGGAGGCCGCGTACGCGATCAACCGGGGCGTGCCGTGGTACGCGTCGAACACCGACCTGACGATCCCCGGGGCGCGGGGCATCGCGCCGGGCAACGGGGCCGCGGTGGAGGTCGTACGGATCGCCACGGGCGCGGACCCGCAGGTGGCGGGCAAGCCGCTGCCGCCGATGCACCGGGAGACGGTGCTGCGGACCGGGGCGAAGCGGCCGCTGGTCGTCGGGGACCGGCTGGACACCGACATCGAGGGCGCCTTCAACGGGGAGGTGGACTCGCTGCTGGTGCTGACCGGGGTGACCGACGCGGAGCAGCTGCTGCGTGCCGAGCCCCGGCACCGGCCGACCTACGTGGACCGGGACCTGCGCGGGCTGCTGTCCGGGCAGCCGGAGGTGGTGCCGGCCGCGGAGGGGTTCCGCTGCGGCGGGTGGACGGCGGTCGCGTTGAACAACGGTGTGCTCGAACTGAGCGAGGACGGCGAGGGCGGCGAGGGCGGCGAGGGGGCCGCGGGGGGCACCGGGGGCGGGTCGGACCGGGACCCGATGGACGGTCTGCGGGCGCTGTGCGCGGCGGCCTGGACGGCGGCCGCGGAGGGTGCGTGCACGCTGGATCCGGCGAAGGCGCTGGCCAGGCTGGGTCTTTAGGGCCGCCTGCGCCGGATGCCCCCGGGGACCTCCGGGGTCCGTCGGGGGCGCAGGCTAGGCTAACCTAACCTGCGTGTTGGTTGAGAGTCCTCCTGAATCCGGACCGAGCGCGGCGCCACCGCCCGACGCCGTCGCCCGCCCACGCCATGCCGCGCGTGCCGCCGGCCTGGCCGGCGCCCTCGTGGTGCTCGCCCTGATCGCGGTGGTGAGCATCGCCGTGGGCGCCAAGCAGATGCCCCTGGACGAGGTCTGGCACGGCCTCTTCCACTACTCGGGGACCACCTCGGACGTGGTCGTGCGGGACCTCCGGGTCCCGCGCACCCTCCTCGGGCTGATGGTCGGGCTCGGACTCGGCCTGTCCGGGGCGGTGATGCAGGCGCTGGCCCGCAACCCGCTGGCCGAGCCCGGCATCCTCGGTGTCAACGCCGGCGCCGCGGCGGCCGTGGTCTCCGCGATCAGCTTCTTCGGCGCGAGCTCGCTGAGCGAGTTCGTGTGGTGGGCCTTCCTCGGTGCCGCCGTCGTCTCGGTCGTCGTGTACGTGCTCGGCGGCAGCCGCAGCGCCACGCCGGTGCGCCTCGCGCTCGCCGGTACGGCGGCCAGCGCGGCCCTCGTCGGCTACATCAACGCAGTGCAGCTGATGGACAGCAAGGCGCTGGACAAGCTGCGCTTCTGGACGGTGGGCTCGCTGGCCTCGGCCAACATGGACACCGTCCGGCAGGTCGCCCCGTTCCTGCTGGTCGGCGCGGTGCTAGCGCTGACGCTCGGCCGGCCGCTCAACGCGATGGCCATGGGCGACGACACGGCCCGGGCGCTGGGCGCGAACCTGACGCGGACCCGGGTCGGCGCGATGCTCGCCATCACCCTGCTCTGCGGTGCGGCGACCGCCGCCTGCGGGCCCATCGTCTTCATCGGCCTGATGATCCCGCACCTCGTGCGCGTGTTCACGGGACCGGACATGCGCTGGGTGCTCGCGTATTCGGCCGTCCTGTCGCCCGTCCTGCTGCTCGGCGCGGACGTAGTCGGCAGGGTCGTCACCCGGCCGGCCGAGCTGCAGGTCGGCATCGTCACCGCGCTCATCGGCGGGCCCGTGTTCATCTACCTCGTCCGGCGCAAGAGGATGGCCCAGCTGTGACCGTGACCGCCAAAGCCCGTCCCGTGCGGCTGCCGGGCGGGGTGTCGCTGCGGATCGAGCGGCGCGCCCTGGCCGTGGGCGTCCTGCTCGTCCTCGCCGCCTTCGCCATGGCCGTCCTGCTCATCGGTACCGGTGACTTCGACATCGCGCCGTGGGACGTCGTACAGACCCTGCTCGGCAACGGCACCCCCGCCAACGACTTCATCGTCAACGACCTGCGGCTGCCCCGGGTGCTGGTCGCCCTGCTGGTCGGCGCCGCCCTCGGGATGGCCGGAGCCGTCTTCCAGTCGGTGACCCGCAACCCGCTCGGCTCGCCCGACCTGCTCGGCTTCTCGTACGGGTCCGCGGTCGGCGCCCTCGTCGTCATCATCCTGCTGAACGGCTCGGCGACCGAGGTCGCCGTCGGCGCGCTGCTCGGCGGCCTGCTGGCCGGCACCGCCGTCTACCTGCTGGCGTACAAGCGGGGCATCCACGGCTACCGGCTGGTCCTGGTGGGCATCGGCGCCTCCGCGATGCTGGTGGCCGTCATCCAGTACCTGATCACCAAGGCCCAGCTGGTGGAGGCCTCACGGGCGATGGTCTGGCTGACCGGCTCGCTGGCCGGCCGGGACTGGGCACAGGTGTGGCCGCTGATGGTGACCTGCGCGGTGCTCTTCCCGCTGGTGCTGGGGCAGAGCCGGGCCCTGCGGATGATCGAGATGGGCGACGACGCCGCGTACGCGGTGGGGGTACCGGTGGAGCGCACCCGGCTGCTGCTGATGCTGGCCGCCATCCTGCTCACCACGGCGGCGAGCGCCGCGGCCGGGCCGATCAGCTTCGTCGCGCTGGCCGCGCCGCAGCTGGCGCGGCGGCTGACCCGCTCGCCCGGCGCCAACCTGCTGTCCGGCGCCCTCATGGGCTCGGTGGTGCTGCTGCTCTCGGACTGGGCCTCGCAGCGGGCCTTCGGCGCGGACCAGCTGCCGGTGGGCGTGGTGACCGGGCTGGTCGGCGGTGTCTATCTGCTCTGGCTGCTCGTCACCGAGCGCAAGGCAGGACGTATATGAACCTCAGGAGTGCGCAAGTGCAGCGGTTGACCGCGGAGAACGTGACCCTCGGCTACGACCAGCGGGTCATCGCCGAGAACCTGTCGGTGGAGATCCCCGACAACTCCTTCACGGTGATCGTCGGCCCCAACGCCTGCGGCAAGTCCACGCTGCTGCGGGCCCTGTCGCGGATGCTGAAGCCGTCCGGGGGACGGGTGCTGCTGGACGGGCAGGCCATCGGGTCCATGCCCGCGAAGAAGGTCGCCAAGACGCTGGGCCTGCTCCCGCAGTCCTCGATCGCGCCCGACGGCATCACGGTGGCCGACCTCGTCTCGCGCGGCCGGTACCCGCACCAGGGGCTGCTGCGGCAGTGGTCGGCCGAGGACGAGCGGATCGTCAAGGAGTCGATGGCCTCGACCGGGGTCGCCGAGCTCGCCGACCGGGCCGTGGACGAGCTGTCGGGCGGGCAGCGGCAGCGCGTGTGGATCGCGATGGCCCTGGCCCAGCAGACGCCGCTGCTGCTGCTCGACGAGCCGACGACGTACCTGGACATCCAGCACCAGATCGACGTGCTGGACCTGTGCGCCGAACTGCACGAGACCCGGGACCGCACGCTCGTCGCCGTGCTGCACGACCTCAATCACGCCGCCCGCTACGCCACGCACCTGATCGCCATGCGGGGCGGGAAGGTCATCGCCGAGGGGGCGCCGCAGGAGGTGGTCACCGCGGAGCTCGTGGAGAAGGTGTTCGGGCTGCGCTGCCAGATCATCGACGACCCGGAGACGGGGACGCCGCTCGTGATCCCTGCGGCGCGCAAGGCCCGTACGGCCGCCGTGCCCGCCGGCTAGCCCGGCGGGCACGGCACGGGCGGGCGTCAGAGCAGGCTCTTCAGCCTCAGCAGGTCGCGGATGCCGGCCTCCAGCCTGACCCGGCCGGAGGCCCAGGCCTTCGCGAACTTCAGCTCGCCCGCGACCAGCGCGAGCAGGTCGTCGCCGGTCATCGCGAGGCGGATCTCGGCCTTCTGGGCCGGCGGGCCCGGAGCGACCGCGTCCACCCGGATCCGGCCTCCTTCGAGGCGGCCCGTGAACGTCTGGTCCAGGTCCGTGATGTGGCAGCTGAGGGAGCGGTCGAACGCGGCCGCGCCGCGCACACCGTCCTCGGCCCGCGCGAGGTTGTCGGAGAGTCGGTCGAGTGCTGCACGGCACTCCTGGATCGTAGCCATCGTGATCACGACCGTACCGCAGAGCCGCGCGTCGCCGCGGGGGCGCTTCGGGGTAGCGTCGTGGCATGAGCGACGAAGCAGCCGAGACCCGTGCGGAGGCCCGGAACGAGCCCGCGTCCGAGGCCGGGGCCGACGCCGGGGTCCGGGCCGACGCCGCCGACGGGCCCGCGGGGCCCGCGCCGCTGGGCGTCGTACGCACCCCCACGGGCCACGCCGGGGTGGACGCGCACCTGGAGCGGCTGGAGGACGCGGACCGCCTCGGGGCGGACGGACACGTCGAGGTGTACGAGGATGTCCACCGGGGGCTGCGTGAGGCGCTGACGGCGCTGGACGCACCGCCCGTCCCCGGACCGTACGAAAACAGGAGCTGAACCGAACGTGGCAGGAGTGGCACGCCGCCGCCTGGACGCCGAACTGGTACGCCGCAGCATGGCCCGCTCGCGCGAGCACGCCGCGCAGCTGATCGCCGCGGGCCGGGTGACCGTGGGCGGCGCGACCGCGACCAAGGCCGCCACCCAGGTCGAGACCAGCGCGGCCCTCGTGGTCCTCAAGGACGACGCCGACCCCGACTACGTCTCCCGCGGCGGACACAAGCTCGCGGGCGCCCTCGCGGCCTTCCAGCCGCAGGGGCTGCGGGTCGAGGGCCGCCGGGCGCTGGACGCGGGAGCGTCCACCGGCGGCTTCACCGACGTGCTGCTGCGCGCGGGCGCGGCCCACGTCATGGCGGTCGACGTCGGCTACGGGCAGCTCGCCTGGTCGCTGCAGAGCGATGACCGGGTCACCGTGAAGGACCGCACGAACGTGCGCGAGCTGACGGTCGAGCAGATCGACGGCGTCCCGGTGGACATCGTCGTCGGCGACCTCTCCTTCATCTCCATCGGCCTGGTGCTGCCCGCCCTGGTGCGGTGCACGGCGCCGGACGCCGACCTGGTGCTGATGGTCAAGCCGCAGTTCGAGGTGGGCAAGGACCGGCTGGGCAGCGGCGGCGTCGTGCGCAGCCCGGAGCTGCGGGCGGAGGCCGTGCGCGAGGTCGCGGCCCACGCCGCGGCCCTGGGACTGGGGGTCCTCGGAGTGACCGCCAGTCCGCTGCCGGGGCCGTCCGGGAACGTCGAGTACTTTCTGTGGCTGAGGGCGGGGGCACCGGCGCTCGACCCGGCGGATGTTGACCGTGCAGTGGCGGAGGGGCCGCAGTGAAAGATTCTTCGGGGGAACGGACCGTATTCCTGCTCGCGCACACCGGGCGGCCGGCGGCCATCCGCAGCGCCGAGCTGGTCGTCAAGGGGCTGCTGCGCTGCGGGCTGGGCGTACGGGTCTTCGACCACGAGGCGGTGGACCTGCCGCTGCCGCCGGAGGTGGAGCTCGTCACCGAGTCCACGCCGGGGGTGCTCGACGGGTGCGAGCTGCTGGTGGTGCTGGGCGGTGACGGGACCCTGCTGCGGGGCGCCGAGTTCGCGCGCGCCTCGGGCGTGCCGATGCTCGGCGTCAACCTGGGCCGGGTCGGCTTCCTCGCCGAGGCCGAGCGGGACGACCTGGACAAGGTCGTGGACCGGGTCGTGACGCGCTCGTACGAGGTCGAGGAGCGGATGACCCTCGATGTGATCGTGCGCACGAACGGCGACGTCGTCCACCGGGACTGGGCGCTGAACGAGGCCGCGGTCCAGAAGGTGTCCCCGGAGCGGATGCTGGAGGTGGTCCTGGAGATCGACGGGCGCCCCGTGACCGGCTTCGGCTGTGACGGCATCGTCTGCGCGACTCCGACGGGCTCGACGGCCTACGCCTTCTCCGCGGGCGGGCCGGTGGTCTGGCCGGAGGTGGAGGCGCTGCTGATGGTGCCGATCAGCGCGCACGCGCTGTTCGCGAAGCCGCTGGTGACCTCGCCGAACTCGGTGCTGGCGGTGGAGGTGCAGAACGGCACCCCGCACGGCGTCCTGTGGTGCGACGGCCGGCGCATGCTGGAGCTGCCCGCCGGGGCCCGCGTGGAGGTCCGGCGGGGTGCTGTGCCCGTGCGGCTCGCCCGGCTGCACCACGCGTCCTTCACGGACCGGCTCGTCGCGAAGTTCGCCCTGCCGGTGTCGGGCTGGCGCGGCGCGCCCCACTGACGGACGTACCTCACCGGAGAACGCGGCAGGCGGCGGGCGTCCACGGGACCTCGCCGCCCGCAAGGCCGCCTGCGATCAACGGTGTTGTCGTTCCGGGCCCGCCGCCAGAGCATTAATAGCACACGCGTTCGGAGAACTCGGGACGGGTGACGTCACATGGCACCGCGGAAACCTCGGTATCGTCGTCCCGTGCTTGAGGAGATGCGGATACGGTCGCTCGGGGTCATCGACGACGCGGTGGTCGAGCTGTCGCCCGGTTTCACCGCGGTGACCGGCGAGACCGGCGCGGGCAAGACGATGGTCGTCACCAGCCTCGGGCTGCTGCTCGGCGGTCGCGCCGACCCGGCCCTGGTGCGGATCGGGGCCAAGGCGGCGGTGGTCGAGGGCCGCATCGTCATGCGCCCGGACGCCCCCGCCGCGGTACGCGCCGAGGAGGCCGGCGCCGAGCTCGACGACGGCGCCCTGCTGATCAGCCGGACCGTGTCCGCCGAGGGGCGTTCGCGCGCCCACGTCGGCGGCCGCTCCGTGCCCGTCGGCCTGCTCGGCGAACTGGCCGACGACCTGGTCGCCGTCCACGGACAGACCGACCAGCAGGGCCTGCTGCGGCCGGCCCGGCAGCGGCAGGCGCTCGACCGGTACGCCGGGGACGCCGTCGCCGTGCCGCTGGAGAAGTACGTCTCGGCCTACCGCAGGCTGCGCGCGGTCGCCGTGGAACTCGACGAGATCACCACCCGGGCCCGGGAGCGGGCCCAGGAGGCGGATCTGCTCCGCTTCGGGCTGGACGAGATCGCGGCCGTGGAGCCGGTGGCCGGCGAGGACGCCGAGCTGGCGGCCGAGGCGGAGCGGCTCGGTCATGCCGAAGCGCTGGCCTCGGCGGCCCAGGCGGCGCACGCCGCGCTCGCGGGCAACCCCGAGGACCCCGAGGCGATCGACGCGAACATGCTCGTCGCCGGAGCCCACCGGGCACTGGAATCCGTACGCTCGCACGACCCGGCTCTCGGGGCGCTCGCCGAGCGGATCGGGGAGCTCGGCATCCTGCTGTCCGACGTCGCCGGGGAACTGGCGGGCTACGCCGACGACCTCGACGCCGATCCGCTGCGGCTGGCCGCGGTGGAGGAGCGCCGGGCCGCCCTCACGCAGCTGACCCGCAAGTACGGCTCCGGGGGCACCGTGGACGCCGTGCTGGAGTGGGCCGAACAGGGCGCGGCCCGGCTGCTGGAACTGGACGGCGACGACGAGCGGATCACCGAGCTGACCGCCGAGCGCGACGGACTGCGCTCCGAACTGTCGCTGCTGGCGCAGGCGCTGACCGACGCCCGGGTCGAGGCGGCGACGCGCTTCGCCTCCGCGGTGACGCAGGAGCTGGCGTCGCTGGCGATGCCGCACGCCCGGGTGACGATCGACATCCGCCAGGCGGAGGACCCCGAAGGAGTGGACGTGGACGGCCGCCCGGTCGCCTACGGACCCTCCGGCGCCGACGAGGTCGAACTGCTGCTGGCACCCCATCCTGGGGCCCAGCCGCGGCCGATCGCCAAGGGCGCCTCCGGCGGTGAGCTCTCCCGGGTGATGCTCGCGGTGGAGGTCGTCTTCGCCGGCACCGACCCGGTGCCCACCTACCTCTTCGACGAGGTCGACGCGGGAGTCGGCGGCAAGGCGGCGGTCGAGATCGGCCGGCGCCTGGCGAAGCTCGCCAAGTCGGCGCAGGTCGTCGTCGTCACCCACCTGCCGCAGGTCGCGGCCTTCGCCGACCGGCAGCTGCTGGTGGAGAAGACCAACGACGGCTCGGTCACCCGCAGCGGTGTCACCGTCCTGGAGGGCGAGGACCGCATCCGCGAACTCTCGCGCATGCTCGCGGGGCACGAGGACTCCGTCTCCGCGCGGGCGCACGCCGAGGAACTGCTGGCGGCGGCGCGCGCCGACGCGTGAACCCGCACACCACTCGGAGGGCCCGGAACGCATGACGTTCGGGGCCCTCCGCTTGTCCGCGAACGACTGATTCGGACCCGAAACGCACCGATCGGCGCGTCACTCTCCGGATTCCACTTAAGCCGTGTGGGTGAGGCTGGGGGGTGTCCGGCCGTATCCCGCACAGGATCCGCACCCATATGGTCCCGGAACGCGCGTACGGACTGGCATCCTTGGCGACATCTCTGACTCCTCCCCCTGGAGCTTCGGCCCGTGAGCAGCTCCCCGGTCTCCACCCCCGTCGCGGCCCAGCCCTACGGGCGCCAGCCGCTGCGCACCGTCCAAGTGCTCGGCGACGGTGCGGGCGCGGGCAGTTGCGCGCACGTCCGATCGCTCGCCACCGGGCTCGCCGCGCGCGGGGTGCGGGTCACGGTGTGCGCGCCCGTGCGGGCGGAGGGGGAGTACGACTTCACCGGCGCCGGGGCGGAGTTCGCGCCCGACGCGGTGAGCGTGCTGCGGGCGGCGTGCGCCGGGGCGGACGTCGTACACGCGCACGGGGTGCGGGCCGGGCTGCGGGCCGCGCTGGCCATACGCGGCCGCCGGGTGCCGCTGGTGGTGAGCTGGCACGGCGACGGCCCGACGGCGCCCGGCACGCTGGGGCGGCTGAGCCGGATACTGGAACGGCGCGTGGCGCGGGCCGCCGCCGTGGTGCTCGGAGCCTCCTCGGACCTCGTGGACCTCGCGCGGCAGCGGGGTGCCCGGGACGCGCGGCTGGCCCCCGTGGCGGTCCCCGCCGCCCCGGAAGGGGCGTCGGACGCAGGCAAGCTGAGGGCGGAACTCGGGGTCGTGGAACGGCCGTTGCTCATCGCGGTCGGCAGCCTGGCGGCGCACCGCGGGTACTCGGTCCTGCTCGACGCCGCGCGGGAGTGGCGGGCCCTGGAACCCGCACCGCTGCTGGTGATCGCGGGGGAGGGGCCGCTGCGGGCCGAACTGGCCCGGCGGATCGAGGCGGAGGGGCTCCCGGTCCGGCTGCTCGGGCGCCGGCGGGACGCGGAGCAGCTGCTGGCAGCGGCGGACCTGGCGGTGCTGCCGAGCCGCTGGGAGGCGCGGGCCCTGCTGGCGCAGCAGGCACTGCGGGCGGGCGTGCCGCTGGTCGCCACGGCGGTGGGCGGTGTGCCGGAGCTGGTGGGGGAGGGCGCGGTGCTCGTCCCGCCGGGGGAGGCGCACGCCCTCGCCTCGGCCGTGGCCGGCCTCCTGGCCGATCCGGCCCGCCGGGCCGACCTGGCCGCCGCCGGGCGCATACAGGCCGCGACGTGGCCGTCGGAGGACGACACGGTGGCGCAGGTCCTTTCCGTCTACGACGAACTGACGGAACGCCGCCGCCGCTAGCCCTTCGCCTGCGGCGCCGCCCGGCGCCACGGCCGCAGCCTGCCCGTCGGCGCCCTGCGCGCAGGCGGGGCCGGGCGTTTCAGCCTCGCCGGCGTCTGAGGCGCGGGTGCGGGCAGAGCCCGGGGAACGGTGGAAGGGCGGGTAGGGGACCAGCCCCGCAGGGCCCCGCCAGGACCGTGGCCGGGCGCGGCGCCGCTGCGGGGCTCCGCCCCGGGCCCCGCGCCTCAAACGCCGGCGGGGCTGAAGTGGCGGGGCCTGCCCCCGGGCCCGCCTGACGCGTCGGCGGGAGTGGCGGGGCCGTCGCCGGGCGAGGGGGGATGCGGTCGGCGGAGCGTGTCCGGCGCAGCGGGCCGGAGCCCGCGAGGCGCCCCTGCGCCGAGTGGTGCGAGGGACGCGTCAAGAAGGGGTGGCGTGGCGGCGGGCGCGGAGGGCGAGGCTGAGGGAGAGGACCGTCTCCGGGTCGTCCAGGTCCGTGCCCAGCAGCTCCGAGATGCGTGCCAGCCGGTTGTAGAGGGTCTGCCGGTTCAGGTGCAGCTCACGGGCCGTCTCCGCCTTGCGGCCCGCATGGGCCAGGTACGTCTCCAGCGTCGGCAGCAGCGGCGGCCGCGAAGTCCCGTCGTGCGCCCGCAGTGGACCGATCGCCCGGTCGACGAAGGCGGCCAGGTCGGGGTGTTCGCGGAGCCGCCACAGCAGCAGGTCGATGTCGAGGCGGCGGGCGTCGTACCAGGGGCGGGCCGGCAGGCCGTGGGCCGCCGTCGCCGTCTCCGCCGCGTGCCGAAGACCCGCCGAGGCGGCCGCCCAGCCGCCCGCGACGCCGACGACGACGGCCGGCGGAGCGGTGGCCCGGTCCAGGCCGGCGCGTTCGACCCCGGCCCGCAGCGCCGCCGCGACCCGGTCGGCGACCGCCGTGCGCTCCGACTCCGCCCGCAGCGACACCAGCAGCGGCACCCGGCCCTCGACCGGGCGGACGCCCAGCAGCACCGGGACCCCGACGGACGACAGCTCCTCCAGGACCGCCCGGGCCAGGACGGCCCAGTTGCCGGACGGGCCGAGGTCCGACAGCCGCATGACCACCGGCAGCAGCGGGCCGGCGCCCGGCTTGAAGCCCAGCACCCGGGCCTGCGCCGGCGCGTCCTCCGCCGAGATGCGGCCTTCCGCGAGGTCCGTGAGGAAGTCGCCGCGGCCGCGCGCCGCCAGTTCCTCCTCCTGCCGCGCCTGCATGAGGACCACGGCCAGTACCCCGGCCGTACGCTCCGCCGCCATCCGGTGCACCGGGAGCAGCGGGCCCGAGACCCCGACCAGGACCACGCGGGCCCGCACCGAGCCCGTGCCGTGGCCGCCGCCCGGTACGTCGATCACCACCGTGTTCGCGGACGGTTCGGCCTCGCGCTGGCCGCGCAGCCCCTCCCACACCTGGAGCGGGTCCGCGCCCGGGTCCCCGGCCGAGCTGGCGGCCGCGTACAGCAACTGCCCGTCCGGGGTCTCCAGGAAGACCGGGTTCCCCGTGAAGTCGGCCAGGATGCGCAGCACCTGCGGGATGCCCCCGCCGCCCAACAGGGCCTCCGTACAGCGCCGGTGCACCTCCTCGGCCCGCTGGAGCAGGGCGTAGTGGCCGTTGACGATCTCGGTGTGGACCTCTTCGGTGACCGCGACGAAGGGGACCTCCCGGTGGAGCTGGACAAGGGGCAGTCCTGCCGCGCGCGCCGTCTCCACGAGCGTCGCGGGCAGCCGGGTGAAGCGCGGTCCCAGCTCGACGACCAGCGCGGCGATGCCCCGGTCCGCGAGGCGGCGTACGAAGGCCCGCTGCTCGGCGGGGCGGGTGCCGAGGCCGAGCCCCGTGGTCAGCAGCAGCTCGCCGCCCTTGAGCAGGGAGGCGATGTTCGGCACCTCGCCCGCGTGCACCCAGCGGACGGTGCGGCCCAGGCGGTCGGCGCACGCCACGACTTCCGGCAGGCCGCTGCGCAGCCCCGGCAGCTCCAGCGCCCGCTGAACCGTGATCCCGCCCTGGTTGTCCATGTCGCGGGACGCTATCAGGGGGTCAGGCCGGGCGGATGTTGTGGTTGAAGCGGAAGACGTTGTCCGGGTCGTACTGCCGCTTCAGGGCGCCCAGCCGCTGCATGTTCTCGCTGCCCAGACCCGAGACCACCCGGTCCGTGCCCTCGTTCCCGGTGAAGTTCAGGTACACCGCTCCGGTGCTCCAGGGCTCGGAGTCGGACCGGACGTCCTTGACCCACTGCCGGCACCTCTCGTCGTCGGCCGGGTCCTCCCACACCCCGAACGGGTGCACCGCCCAGGGCGCGCCGCGGTACGGCACCGGATAGTCGTCGGGGCCGGAGGCGATGGCGCCGCCCTGCGGGAAGACCAGGTGCTGGGTGCCGGTCGGGACCGGCATCGAGTCGGCACGGGCGCAGAAGACGTCGACGAACTCGTCGGGCAGGCCGGTGAGGTACTCCGCCGACCAGTAGTTCCGCATGCCCGGCGGGTCGTCGATCATGCACTGGAGGTCGGCGTACGGGATGGCGGTGACGATCTCGGACTCGTGGGGGATCGCCAGCAGCGGCTGCGCCAGCTTGCGCATCTCGTCCTCCGGGCCCGCGTACGTCAGCAGCACTCCGGCCAAGAGCCGGCCCACCAGGTGCGGCGGCACGAACTCCTCGGGCGGCCCGGTGATGTAGAGCGCGGCGCCGGAAGCCTCCGGCGGTGCGGCCTCGATCAGGTCCCGGTAGGCGCGGACCACCTCGGGCCCGCGTTCGGGCAGGTACAGCACGAACGCGATCGACATGTGCGGCAGTTCGTGCAGACGCAGCGTCAGTGAGGTGGCGACACCGAAGTTCCCGCCGCCGCCGTGCAGCCCCCAGAACAGCTCGGGGTGGTCCTCCGAGGTGGCGTGCACCAGCTCGCCCTCGGCGGTGACCAGGTCCACGCCCAGCAGGTTGTCGACGGCCAGGCCGAACCTGCGGTCCAGCCAGCCGGTGCCGCCGCCCAGGACGAAGCCGCCGACCCCGGTGGTGGAAGCCCGGCCGCCGGTGGTCGCGAGACCGTACGGCTGGCAGGCGCGGTCCAGGTGGCTCATCGTGGCGCCGCCCTCGACGTGCGCGGCCCCGGCCGCCGGGTGGACCGTCACCTCGTGCATCCGCCGCAGGTCCACCACGACGCCCCCGTCATTGAGGGCCATCCCGGCGACGCTGTGACCGCCGCCGCGCACGGCGATGTGCAGGTCCAGCTCCCTCGCGAAGCGCACGGCGGTGACCACGTCCTCCGCGCTCTCGCACTGGGCGATCACGGCGGGCCTGCGGTCGATCATCGCGTTGAAGACGGTCCGGGCCTCGTCGTAGCCCGGATCCTCCGGGGCGAACACCTCACCGGACAGATCCTCGCGGAGCGCGGTCAGGGCCGCGCCCGCCTTCGAGAGGGGAGCCATGGCTGCCCCCTTCCAACGGACGGAGGGCATAAGACCCTTCCAGCCTAGGCCCGGAGGATCACCGGGGCGCGGCGAGCGCCGCGCCCCGACCCGGGCGCGGTGAGCGCCGTGCCCCCACCCGCCCCGACCCGCCCGGAAGTCCCGGAGGCAGGAGCGGCCTCAGCCGCCGTACGCCCCGCTCGCGGTCAGCCGCAGCGCCGTGTCGATCAGCGGAACGTGGCTGAACGCCTGCGGGAAGTTCCCCACCTGCCGCTGGAGCCGCGGATCCCACTCCTCCGCCAGCAGGCCCAGGTCGTTGCGCAGTGCCAGCAGCCGCTCGAACAGCCGCCGCGCCTCGTCCACCCGGCCGATCATCGCCAGGTCGTCCGCCATCCAGAACGAGCAGGCGAGGAAGGCTCCCTCGTCGCCCTCCAGGCCGTCGACACCGGCCTCCTCGCCCGCCGTCGGGTAGCGCAGGATAAAACCGTCGGGGGTGGACAGCTCCCGCTGGATCGCCTCGATCGTGCCGATGACCCGCTTGTCGTCCGGAGGAAGGAAGCCCATCTGCGGGATCAGCAGCAGGGAGGCGTCCAGCTCCTTCGACCCGTACGACTGGGTGAAGGTGTTGCGCTCCTTGTCGTAGCCCTTCTCGCACACGTCCTGGTGGATCTCGTCGCGCAGTTCCCGCCAGCGCTCCAGCGGGCCGTCCGCGTCCCCGCTCTCGATCAGCTTGATCGTGCGGTCCACGGCCACCCAGGCCATCACCTTGGAGTGCACGAAGTGCCGGCGCGGGCCCCGCACCTCCCAGATGCCCTCGTCCGGCTCGGACCAGTGCGTCTCCAGGTAGCGGATCAGCTTGAGCTGGAGCAGGGAGGCGTAGTCGCTGCGGGCCAGACCGGTCATGTGGCCCAGGTGCAGGGCCTCGGTGACCTCGCCGTACACGTCGAGCTGGAGCTGGCCGGCGGCGCCGTTGCCGACACGCACCGGGCGGGAGCCCTCGTAGCCGGGCAGCCAGTCCAGCTCGGTCTCGCCGAGCTCACGTTCGCCCGCGATCCCGTACATGATCTGCAGGTTCTCCGGGTCGCCGGCCACCGCGCGCAGCAGCCACTCGCGCCACGCGCGGGCCTCCTCGCGGTAGCCGGTGCGCAGCAGCGAGGAGAGGGTGATGGCCGCGTCGCGCAGCCAGGTGTAGCGGTAGTCCCAGTTGCGGACCCCGCCGATCTCCTCCGGGAGGGACGTGGTCGGCGCGGCGACGATCCCGCCCGTGGGGCCGTACGTGAGGGCCTTGAGCGTGATCAGGGAGCGGACCACGGCCTCCCGGTAGGGCCCGTGGTACGTGCACTGCTCGACCCACTCGCGCCAGAACTCGGTGGCCGACTCCAGGGCCGCCTCGGCGTCGGGAGCCTCGGGCGCGCCGCGGTGCGAGGGCTGCCAGCTGATGCTGAAGGCGATCCGGTCGCCCGGCCCGACGGTGAAGTCGGAGTACGTCGTCAGGTCCTTGCCGTACGTCTGCGCGTCGGTGTCCAGCCAGACCGAGTCCGGGCCGGCGACGGCGACGGTACGCCCGTCGACCTTGTGCACCCACGGCACCACACGCCCGTAGCTGAAGCGCATGCGCAGGCTGGAGCGCATGGGGACGCGCCCGCTGACGCCCTCCACGATGCGGATCAGCTGCGGCGCGTGGTGCTCGCGCGGCGGCATGAAGTCGATGACGCGGACGTTGCCCCGCGGGGTGTCCCACTCGGACTCCAGCACCAGCGAGTCGCCGCGGTAGCGGCGGCGGGTGGCGGGCGGCGCCTCGGAGCCGGCCGGGAACGCCGGCCCGATCCGCCAGAAGCCGTGATCCTCGGTGCCGAGGATGCTCGCGAACACGGCATGGGAGTCGAAGCGGGGCAGGCACAGCCAGTCCACCGCCCCGTCCCGGCAGACCAGTGCCGCGGTCTGCATGTCCCCGATCAGTGCGTAATCCTCGATGCGCCCGGACACGTGCATCTCCAGTCGAACGGCCACGTCCGCCCCGAAGGGCGCTTGCATTGCGTTTGGGCGGTCTCCTGTGTGCAGGGACCTCCGCGTGAGCCCATGATTCCGTATATCGGCTCGATTAGGCCGTCTGACGGACTGCCCGGCGGTGATGTGTGCAATATCCGAGCAGGATATGACGGCACCCTAGTGATCTTTTCCAGGCCGCGGGGAATGACGTTGGGCCGAACGGGTGAGCATCGGGTTCCGCGCCCCGGCGCACATCGGCGCTCTGCTACGAGCCGTGGACGGCGCGTGGCCGGAGGCGGACCGGCCCGGGCGCTGATAGGCTGGTACCCCGTGGACCGGTGGTCTGCCTGTGCGAATCAGGAACCCCGAAACCGCAGCTTCGGCGCCCCCTGAGACCCTTCCGGATCGACGGTGGCCGGCGCCGGACGCACCTCACCTCGCGACCACGGGAGCCCCCTCTTGGCGATGCCGCCCAAATCCATGACGACCAAGCACATCTTCGTCACCGGGGGTGTCGCTTCCTCCCTCGGCAAGGGCCTGACGGCCTCCAGCCTGGGTGCGCTCCTGAAGGCGCGCGGTCTGCGGGTCACGATGCAGAAGCTCGACCCGTACCTGAACGTCGACCCGGGCACGATGAACCCGTTCCAGCACGGCGAGGTGTTCGTCACCAACGACGGCGCCGAGACCGACCTGGACATCGGCCACTACGAGCGCTTCCTCGACGTCGACCTCGACGGCTCGGCCAACGTCACCACCGGCCAGGTCTACAACACGGTCATCGCCAAGGAGCGGCGCGGCGAGTACCTCGGTGACACCGTGCAGGTCATCCCGCACATCACCAACGAGATCAAGCACCGCATCCGCCGCATGGCGACCGAGGACGTCGACGTCGTCATCACCGAGGTCGGCGGCACCGTCGGCGACATCGAGTCGCTGCCGTTCCTGGAGACCGTCCGCCAGGTCCGCCACGAGGTCGGCCGCGACAACGTCTTCGTCGTGCACATCTCGCTGCTGCCCTACATCGGCCCCTCCGGCGAGCTGAAGACCAAGCCGACCCAGCACTCCGTCGCGGCCCTGCGCAACATCGGCATCCAGCCCGACGCCATCGTGCTGCGCGCCGACCGCGACGTCCCCGTCTCGATCAAGCGCAAGATCTCGCTGATGTGCGACGTGGACGAGGCGGCCGTGGTCGCGGCCATCGACGCCAAGTCGATCTACGACATCCCCAAGGTCCTGCACACCGAGGGCCTGGACGCGTACGTCGTGCGCAAGCTCGACCTGCCCTTCCGCGACGTCGACTGGACCGTCTGGGAGGACCTCCTGGACCGGGTCCACAACCCCGACCACGAGGTCAAGGTCGCGCTCGTCGGCAAGTACATCGACCTGCCCGACGCCTACCTGTCGGTGACCGAGGCGCTGCGCGCCGGCGGCTTCGCCAACAAGGCCCGCGTCCAGATCAAGTGGGTCACCTCCGACGACTGCAAGACCCCGGCCGACGCCGCGGCCCAGCTGTCCGACGTGGACGCGATCTGCGTGCCCGGCGGCTTCGGCGACCGCGGTGTGAACGGCAAGGTCGGCGCGATCACCTACGCCCGTGAGAACAAGATCCCGCTGCTCGGCCTCTGCCTGGGCCTGCAGTGCGTGGTCATCGAGGCCGCGCGCAACCTCGCGGGCATCGAGGACGCCAACTCCACCGAGTTCGACGCCTCCACCACGCACCCGGTCATCTCGACCATGGAGGAGCAGCTGGCCTTCGTCGAGGGCGCGGGCGACCTGGGTGGCACCATGCGCCTGGGCATGTACCCGGCGAAGCTCGCCGAGGGTTCCATCGTGCGCGAGGTCTACGGCGACCAGGCGTACGTCGACGAGCGCCACCGCCACCGCTACGAGGTCAACAACGCCTACCGCGGCGAGCTGGAGAAGAAGGCGGGCATCGTCTTCTCCGGCACCTCCCCGGACAACAAGCTCGTCGAGTACGTCGAGTACCCGCGCGAGGTCCACCCCTACCTGGTGGCCACGCAGGCCCACCCGGAGCTGCGCTCGCGCCCGACGCGCCCGCACCCGCTGTTCGCGGGTCTGGTCAAGGCGGCCGTGGAACGGCAGCAGTCCGCGAAGTGAGCGCCTGACCGCATAACGTAGACAGCCGGGGCACGCATCGTGCCCCGGCTGTCGCGTTCTCGGGAAGGTATCGGCCATGGCCATCGGCAACGACATCGTGGACACACCGGAGTCGTGGGAGGTCATCGCCTCACGCACCCCGTTCGAGGGCGCGAAGACGTCCGTCAAATCGGACCAGGTCCGGATGCCCGACCGCTCGGTGGTGCGCCGGGACTACCAGGTGCACCCCGGCTCGGTGTGCGTGCTGGCCCTCGACGAGCAGCAGCGCGTGCTGGTCCTGCGGCAGTTCCGGCACCCGGTGCGGCACCGGCTGTGGGAGCTGCCGGCCGGGCTGCTGGACGTGGCGGGGGAGAACCCGCTGCACGCGGCGCAGCGGGAGCTCTACGAGGAGGCGCACGTCAAGGCGGAGGACTGGCGTGTCCTCGCCGACTTCTTCACCTCCCCGGGCGGGTCGGACGAGGCGGTACGGGTCTTCCTCGCCCGTGACCTCTCGGAGGCGGAGGGGGAGCGGTACGCGGTCTCCGACGAGGAGGCGGACATGGAGATCGCCCGTGTTCCCCTCGGCGACCTGGTCCGTGGGATCCTCGCGGGCGAGCTCGGCAATCCGGGGCTGGTGACGGGCGTCCTCGCCCTGACCGCCGCCCTGGCCTCCGAGGGCGGCATCGAAGCCCTCCGCCCGGCCCTGGCCCCGTGGCCGGCCCGCCCGTACGAGGCGTAGCCCACAGGACGCGCCAACGGCGGTGCTGGATCTTCCAGCCCTGCCGGTGTCTGAGGCGCGGGTCGGGGTCGGGGCCCGGGTCTTCCCGTCCCGCCGGTGTCTGAGGCGCGGGGTCTGGGCGCGCCCGGGTCTTCCAGCCCCGCCGGCGAATGCGGCGCGGGGTCCGGGGCAGAGCCCCGGGGAACGGTTTGAAGCGCTGGTGGGGGACGGCCCCGTGCAGCGGCCAGCCTCCGCTCGCGCCGCGGACGGCGGGTGATCCTGTCCACCGGACAGGCGAGGACAACCCCGCCTGCGGCACGGCAGGAGGAGCCTCGCCATCGGTACAGGGAAAAGCCGACCATCCGCTGATCCGATCGGGGGATTTACCCGCCGCGCTCCACACGGGCCGTCGCTCTGCGTGAACTACGCTCGCCATCCGAAGGCAGGGAGAGGAGCGGATCCGTGACGGATTTCGTCGGGCGGCGGCGTGAGCTCAAGGAGCTGCGCGAGGACATCGCGCGGACCGGGCTCGACACCCTCTCCGGCCGCAAGGCCAAGGCCCCCCGGGCACGGGTGCTGCTCGTCGCCGGACGCCCGGGATCCGGCCGCACCGCCCTCGCCGAGGCGTTCGTGCGGGAGGTCGCCGACCAGTACCCCGACGGCGTGCTGCGGACCCGGCTCACCGCCCCCGGCGGGCAGACCGTGGCGACCGAGCGGGCCCTGCGCGGCCTGCTGGGGGCGCTGGGACGGCCCACCCCGCCCGGCGCCGACGAGGACGAACTCAGCTCCGCCCTGCGCACCGCGCTCCAGGGCCGGCGGGCGATCATCCTGATCGACGACGCCGCCGATCCGCACCAGGTCGACGCCCTGCTCCCGGACACCCCCGACTGCCTCGTCGTGGTCACCGCCGAGGGCCCGCTCACCGGCATCCCCGACGTGCGCCCCTGCACCCTCGGCGGACTGGACACCGCCTCCGCCGTCGGGATGCTCGCCCGCCGCATCGGCGACACCCGCGTCGCCACCGACCCGCGGGCCGCAGAGACCCTGGCCGAGGCCTGCGGGGGCCAGCCCGCGGCCCTCGAACTCGTCGGGGGCTGGCTCGCCGCCCGTCCCAAGGCCGCCGTCGCCGACGTGGCCAAACAGCTCCACGACACGCCTTCCGGCGCCGGCGGGCCGCTCGGCCGCGCCTTCCGGCTCGTCTACGACTGCCTGCCGCAGCCCGCCCAGCGGACGCTGCGCCTGCTCCCGCTGGCCCCCGCCGGCCTCGTCGACTCGCACACCGCCTCCGCGCTGGCCGGCTGCTCCGTGGCCGCCGCCCAGTCCACGCTCGACGACTTCGCCGGGCTGGGACTGGTCCGGCACGCCCCCGACGGCCTGTTCCTGCTGCCCGGCTGCCTCGCGCCGATGCTCCAGGCCCTGCTGAAGAGCACGGAGCGCCCCGCCGAGGTACAGCTGGCCCGCGCCCGGATGCTGGAGCGGACCGTACGGCTGCTGCACTCCTGCCGGGCCATGGCGGCCGCCGAGGGCGACGATCTCGACACCGACCTCCAGGAGCTGATGGACGGCCTCCCGCGCGCCCTGCGGTTCCCCGACCGGCGGGCGGCCGCCGTCTGGCTGGACACCCGGCTGCCGGCCCTCACCGCGGCCGCCTCCCTGGCGGTGGCCGACGGCGAGCTGGACACCCTCGCCCGCCGGCTCGTCGCGGCCCTCGTACGGGCCCTCGCGGACCACCGGGGCACCACCGAGGCCGCCCCCGAGCTCTACGGGCTGCACCGCCTGGTCCTCGACGTGGCCGAGCGCCGCGACCTGCACCGGGAGCAGGCCGCCGCGCTGCTGAACCTGGCCGACCTGGACGCCGAGACCGGCCGCACCCAGGAGGCCCTGGAGCGCTACCGGGCCGCCCTGGACGCCGGAAGGGCCGCGAGCGACCCGTACGCGACGGGCCGCGCGATGGAATCCGTAGGCGGTGCCTACCAGGAGCTGGCGGACTGGCACCGGGCCGCCGACTGGTTCGGCCGGGCACTCGCCCAGGCCCTCTCGCGGGGGGAGCGCGCGGACGAGGCCCGGCTGTACGGACGGCTCGGCAATGTCCACACGTACGCGGGCCGGTACGGGGACGCGCTGCGCAGCTGGCGGGCCGCCGCCGCGGGCTACCGGAAACTGGCCGATGTCCCGGGGCAGGCAAAGGCGTTGAGCGAGATGGCCCGGATCCAGGAGTACGCCGGCCGGCCCGAGGAATCCCTGCACACCTGCCGCGAGGCGGTGGAGCTGGCGCGCAGGGCCGGCGACCAGCGGCTTCAGGCCGCGCTGCAGGTCCGGCTGGCCGACACGCTGGACCGTCTCGGGGACCCCGCGGCCGCGCGACTGCACCGCTCCGCGGCAGACAGATTGCTGGGAGACGACCCCGCAGCCTGCGAAATCCGCAGTGGATCCGACTAAGATTATTCGTTTGCAAGGCTAGACAGCGACTCATCCTTCATTAAACTGGGTTCACCACGTCATCTCGTGGTGCATCCCGTTGCGCACTCTTGTGGGCGGGTATGTATGGAAGTGCCCCGTTATTTCCCCCTGAGTCAAGGACCGTGATCGACGATGAAGGTCGGCATCCCCCGCGAGGTCAAGAACAACGAGTTCCGGGTCGCCATCACGCCCGCCGGCGTGCATGAGCTGGTCCGAGGCGGCCACCAGGTCTTCATCGAGCAGAACGCCGGCGTCGGCTCCTCGATCACGGACGCCGAGTACGTCTCGGCCGGCGCCGAGATCCTCGGCACCGCCGACGAGGTCTGGGCCACCGCCGACCTGCTGCTCAAGGTCAAGGAGCCGATCGCGGAGGAGTACCACCGCCTCCGCAAGGACCAGACCCTCTTCACGTACCTGCACCTGGCGGCCTCCCGCGAGTGCACGGACGCCCTGCTGGAGTCCGGCACCACCGCCATCGCCTACGAGACGGTCGAGCTCGCCAACCGCGCGCTTCCGCTGCTCGCCCCGATGTCCGAGGTCGCGGGCCGCCTGGCCCCGCAGGTCGGCGCCTACCACCTGATGCGATCGGCCGGCGGCCGCGGCGTCCTCCCGGGCGGTGTCCCCGGCACCCACGCCGGCGAGTGCGTCGTCATCGGCGGCGGCGTCTCCGGCTGGAACGCCGCGCAGATCGCCATCGGCATGGGCTTCCACGTGACCCTGCTCGACCGCGACATCAACAAGCTCCGCGAGGCCGACAAGATCTTCGGTACGAAGATCAAGACGATCGTCTCCAACGCCTACGAGCTGGAGAAGGCCGTCGTCGAGGCCGACCTCGTCATCGGCGCCGTCCTGATCCCGGGTGCGAAGGCCCCGAAGCTGGTCACCAACGAGCTCGTCGCCAAGATGAAGCCCGGAAGTGTACTTGTCGACATTGCGATCGACCAGGGCGGCTGCTTCGAGGACTCCCGTCCGACCACCCACGCCGAGCCGACCTTCCAGGTCCACAACTCGGTCTTCTACTGCGTCGCCAACATGCCGGGCGCGGTGCCGAACACCTCCACCTACGCGCTGACCAACGCCACGCTGCCCTACATCGTGCAGCTCGCCAACCTCGGCTGGGTCGAGGCGCTGCGTCGTGACCCCGCGCTCGCGCTGGGCCTCAACACCCATGACGGCCAGGTCGTTTACGGTCCGGTCGCCGAGGCCCACGGCCTCGAGACCCTCGAGCTCAGCACGCTGCTCGGCTGACACGTCAACGACTGACGTCAATCTCACGTATCCGGCCGGACCTTGCCCGCAAGGTCCGGCCGGACGCGTTTGCGAAGGGCCCCGAGATCCCCCTCAACTCGCCTCGAAGGTAACCCTTTAACCCTTTCGCGCACCCGCGAAACTTCGCAGCGACAGCTCGCACGCCCTTGACAGAGTGGTGTTCGGTTGCCGACACATCGTGCCGGGTCCGGCGGATTGTGTTGCCGCTGAGTGGTGACACGCCATAGAGTCGCCAACCGTCGGCATGGTGCCACGCTGACCTATCGATAAGTGTCCTGGTCACGTCCGAGGAGGTAAGACGACTTGTGAATGAGTCGACATTTACTCCTGGGGGTGGTGGAGCAGGAGTCCCTGAGCGGGGCCAGAGTCCTGCCGGGCTCGAAGCTGTCGGCTCCGTCGCAGTACGCACCTTCGCAAACCACCAGCACATGACGACGCCCCAAAAGAGCATGGACGGCCTAGACGTGAACTCCAGGGCCGGCGACCTGAGCGGCGATACGCCCACGGGATTCGCCGACTACGACAATGTGCCCGAGGGGCACTTCTACGACCCCGACGCGGAGTACGAACCGGACCCCGAGTACGCGGCCACCCTCGCCCCCGACGCTGCCCGCCAGCGCCGTGAGCGGATCGGCCCGACCGGACGCCCGCTCCCGTACTTCCCGATCCCGGGTCCGCTGACGGACCACGGTCCGGCGAAGATCATCGCGATGTGCAACCAGAAGGGCGGCGTGGGCAAGACCACGTCGACCATCAACCTGGGTGCCGCGCTCGCCGAATACGGGCGCCGCGTGCTGCTCGTCGACTTCGACCCGCAGGGCGCGCTGTCCGTGGGTCTCGGCGTGAACCCGATGGAACTCGACCTGACGGTCTACAACCTGCTCATGGAGCGGGGCATGTCGGCCGACGAGGTGCTGCTCAAGACGGCGGTCCCCAACATGGACCTGCTGCCGAGCAACATCGACCTGTCCGCTGCGGAAGTGCAGTTGGTCAGCGAGGTCGCGCGCGAGTCCACCCTGCAGCGGGCCCTGAAGCCCCTGATGGCGGACTACGACTACATCGTGATCGACTGTCAACCCTCGCTCGGTCTGCTGACCGTGAACGCCCTGACGGCGGCTCACAAGGTCATCGTCCCGCTGGAGTGCGAGTTCTTCGCCCTGCGCGGTGTGGCGCTGCTGACCGAGACCATCGAGAAGGTGCAGGAGCGGCTCAACCCCGAGCTGGAGCTCGACGGCATCCTCGCCACCATGTACGACTCCCGCACCGTGCACAGCCGCGAGGTGCTGGCGCGCGTCGTCGAGGCCTTCGACGACCACGTCTACCACACGGTCATCGGCCGGACGGTGCGCTTCCCGGAGACCACGGTCGCCGGCGAGCCGATCACGACGTACGCCTCCAACTCCGTCGGCGCCGCCGCCTACCGCCAGCTCGCCAGGGAGGTGCTCGCCCGGTGTCACGCCGAGTGAGTCTGCCCGGAGCCGACGAACTGTTCCGTACGACCGGTGGGATGGCGCTCCAGTCGTCCTCGCCGCGCCGCGGGGCCGAGGAGGCGCCCGCCGCGGAACACTCGGCCGCTCCGGCCGGGGACACGGCGGGAGAGGGTCGCAGCCGGGAGGCTGGGGCCGGTACGGATGCGGGCGGCCCCGTGGTGGGGCAGCCGCGGCGAGCGCAGGAAGGTTCTGTCAGCCCGGTCGGGCCGACCGCCGGGGCTTCTTCCGCCCCGGCCGGGGCGACCCGGCGGGGCAAGGGCCAGGGCCGCGGCGCGAACCGGCGGCCCAGTGGCCGCGAACGGCACGACGAGAAGATCACGGTCTACGTCTCCGCCGAGGAGCTGATGGACCTGGAGCACGCGCGGCTGGTGCTGCGCGGCGAACACGGCCTGGCCGTCGACCGCGGCCGCATCGTCCGCGAGGCGGTCGCGGTCGTCCTGGCCGACCTGGAGTCGCGGGGCGACGCCAGCATCCTGGTCCGCCGCCTCCGCGGCCGCTGACCCCCGGCCTGCCGGCCTCCGCCTGCGGCGCCGCTCGGCCGGACCGGGCCGCGCGGGGTGGGTGGCAGTGGCGCTGCCGCGCCCGACCCTTGCCGAACCAGCCGGGAGGCCGCCGACCCCCCGTCGGCGGCCTCTCCGCCGTGTGGCGGCCCGCAGGACCGCAAGGGCCCCCGGGGGCTGCTTCCGCCCTCGGCGAGGGCCGTCGGCCCGCCGGGGCGGGAGACCGTTCGGCCAGGGCACCAGGGCTGTCCCGTCGTCCCCGGCGGGCGCGCGACGCCGGCTGCGGCGCCTCGCCGCGTTGCCGGAACGCCCACACATCCCCCTACAACGCCCACATGTGCGCCCTGTGAGGACACCCTCCGCCTGCGCTGCACCGCAGCCGAGGCCGCGTGCTGGTCCACCAGGGATGACGGGACAGCCCTTAGGGTGGTCGACCTGCCGTTTCTTCCGTACCCCACTTGGACCGCCATGCCATCCGATCACGACGCCGCCCGTCCGGCCCGCCGGAGCCTGGGGCGCGGGCCGGGCGCGGCCGCCGAGGCTCCGGCCCCCGGTCCGGACGCGGTGTCCGACCCGCCGGCGGCCGAGGCCCCCGTCGCGGAGCCGGCGGGGCCTGCCGGCGCAGCCGCGGGGCCCCCGGACGCGGCGCAGTCGCCAGAGGGGCCCCAGGAGCCCGCGGAGGGCGTTGCGGCAGGCACCGCCGGAGGCGACGGCCGGTTCACGCTGCGGCTCGCCAACTTCGAGGGGCCGTTCGACCTGCTGCTGCAGCTGATCTCACGGCACAAGCTCGACGTCACCGAGGTCGCGCTGTCCAAGGTCACCGACGAGTTCATGGCGTACATCCGGGCCATGGGTCCCGACTGGGACCTCGACCAGACCACCGAGTTCCTCGTCGTAGCCGCCACCCTGCTCGACCTGAAGGCCGCCCGGCTGCTGCCCGTCGCCGAGGTCGAGGACGAGGCCGACCTCGCCCTCCTGGAGGCCCGGGACCTGCTCTTCGCGCGCCTGCTCCAGTACCGGGCGTACAAGCAGATCGCGGACATCTTCGAGCGCCGCGCGGAGAGCGAGGCCCGGCGCTACCCCCGGACGGTGGGGCTGGAGCCGCACCACGCGGAGCTGCTGCCCGACGTCGTCATCAGCATCGGCGCCGAAGGGTTCGCCCGGCTCGCCGTGAAGGCCATGCAGCCCAAGGCCAAGCCCCAGGTGTACGTGGACCACATCCACGCGCCCCTGGTCAGCGTGCGCGAGCAGGCCGGGCTGGTGGTGCGGATGCTGAAGGCGCGCGGGGAGGCCACCTTCCAGGAGCTCACCGAGGACGCCGAGGACACCCTCACCGTCGTGGCGCGCTTCCTGGCCCTTCTGGAGCTCTACCGGGAGAAGGCGGTCGTCCTCGACCAGGAGGAGGCCCTGCGGACCCTCACGGTGCGCTGGAGCGGCGGGGAGGGCGACGGCATGCCGACCGTGACCGACGAGTTCGACCAGATCGTGGAGGCGAAGGATTGAGCAGCGACGGCAGCGCGGTGGCCGCGCTGGAACTGAAGCCGGCCCTGGAGGCCGTCCTGATGGTGGTGGACGAGCCCGCGACCGAGGCGCACCTGGCCAGGGTGCTGGAGCGCACCCCGCGCGAGGTCGCGGACGCGCTGCGGGAGCTCGCCGACGAGTACACGGCCGCCCGCAGGGGCTTCGAGCTGCGGCTCGTCGCGGGCGGGTGGCGGTTCTACACCCGGGCCGAGTACGCCCCGGCCGTCGAGGGCTTCGTCCTGGACGGCCAGCAGGCCCGGCTGACCCAGGCGGCGCTGGAGACGCTGGCGGTCGTCGCGTACCGCCAGCCGGTGAGCCGCTCGCGGGTCTCCGCCGTGCGCGGAGTCAACTGCGACGGGGTCATGCGGACCCTCCTCCAACGCGGTCTGGTGGAGGAGGCGGGGACGGAACCCGAAACAGGTGCGATCCTATACAGGACGACGAACTACTTTCTGGAGCGGATGGGCCTGCGCGGCCTGGACGAGCTCCCGGAGCTCGCGCCCTTCCTCCCCGAGGCGGACGCGATCGAAGCCGAGACGCAAGAAGGTGTGCCGTCGTTCGATCCGGACGCACCGGACACCGATGAAGACGACAAGACGACGGAACTTTGATGCGAAGCAGCGGCAACGGCAACGGTGGCAACAGGAACAGCGGCGGCGGTGGCGGCGGCGGGCGCGGTAACTCGCGCGGCGGCTCCTCCAGCGGCGGCGGTGGCTACCGCGGGAGCGGCTCCGGCGGTGGCAGCCGCGGCGGCAGCTCCGGCGGGTCCCGTGGCGGCTCCTCCTCCGGCGGTGGCGCCCGCGGCGGCTACCAGGGCGGCGGCTCCTCCTCCGGCGGTGGCGCCCGCGGCGGCTACCAGGGCGGCGGCTCCTCCTCCGGCGGTGGCGCCCGCGGCGGCTACCAGGGCGGCAGCTCCGACTCGCGCGACCGCGACCAGCCGGCCCCCCGCATCCGCAACCCCCGCCCGGAGGAGCGCCGCTACGACGTGGGCCCCGAGGGCGAGCGCAGTGGACGCAGCGGCCCCAAGGCGGGCGGCGGCGGTGCCCGCGGCGCAGCGGCGCGCGGCGGCGCCAAGGGCGGTCCCCGGACCTCCAGGACCCCCGGCATCGGCGGCGCGGGCGGCCCGCGCAGCGGCCCGGGCAGCCGCAGCGGCCAGTCCCGCCCGCGCGAGCTGGACGCGCGCATCGAGGAGCGCGTGCGCGACCGTTACGCCGACAAGCCCGTGATCCGGACCCCGAAGACCTTCCCGGGCGCCGAGCAGGAGGGCGAGCGTCTGCAGAAGGTCCTCGCCCGCGCCGGCATGGGCTCGCGCCGCGCCTGCGAGGAGCTCATCGAGCAGGCCCGCGTCGAGGTCAACGGCGAGATCGTCACCGAGCAGGGCAAGCGCGTCCAGCCGCAGGACGAGATCAAGGTGGACGGCCTGACCGTCGCCACCCAGTCGTACCTGTTCTTCGCGCTGAACAAGCCGGCCGGTGTCGTGTCCACCATGGAGGACCCCGACGGCCGCCAGTGCCTGGGCGACTACGTCACCAACCGCGAGACGCGCCTGTTCCACGTCGGCCGGCTGGACACCGAGACCGAGGGCATCATCCTGCTCACCAACCACGGTGAGCTGGCCCACCGCCTCACGCACCCGAAGTACGGCGTGAAGAAGACCTACGTCGCCGCCATCACCGGCTCGCTGCCGCGTGACATCGGCAAGCGGCTCAAGGACGGCATCGAGCTCGAAGACGGCTGGGCGCGCGCGGACAACTTCCGCGTCCTGGACCAGGTCGGCAAGAACTACATGGTCGAGGTGACCCTCCACGAGGGCCGCAAGCACATCGTCCGCCGCATGCTGTCCGAGGCAGGCTTCCCCGTCGACAAGCTCGTGCGGACCTCCTTCGGTCCCATCGAGCTGGGCGACCAGAAGTCCGGCTGGCTGCGCCGCCTGACCAACACCGAGGTCGGCATGCTGATGCGCGAGGTCGGTCTGTAGGACCGCCCGGCCGGACCCCGCTCCACCAGAAGAGCCCGCAGTGCCCACGGCACTGCGGGCTTTTCCCTTGCCCCGACCCCGCACCCCTGTTTATAGTCACAGTGACTATTAAAGGAAGGGGGGCTCGGCATGAACTGGACCTTGAGCTGGACCGAGGTGCTCGGTTTCGCCACGGGCGCCCTGTGCGTCTGGCTGGTGGCCCGTCAGCACATCGCCAACTGGCCGATCGGCATCGCCAACAACGTCTTCTTCATCGTGCTCTTCGCCCAGGCCGGCCTGTACGCCGATGCCGGGCTCCAGATCGTCTTCATCGCCCTGGCCGCGTACGGCTGGTGGTCCTGGACCCACGGGGGTGGACCAGGAACCGCCGAAGCCCTGCAGGTGCGCCGCACCACGCGCACCGAGTGGGCCTGGCTGGCCGCGGCCGGGGCGGTGGCGACGCTCGGCCTGACCCTGCTCCTCGCCCGGGCCACCGACTCCACCGTCCCCTTCTGGGACGCGGCCACGACCGTGCTCTCCCTCGCGGCGACCTACGGCCAGTGCCGCAAGCTCGTCGAGTCCTGGTGGCTGTGGATCGCCGCGGACCTCGTCTACGTGCCCCTGTACGTCCACAAGGGGCTCCACCTCACCGCCCTGCTCTACGTCGGCTTCCTCGCGCTGTGCGTCGTGGGCCTGCTCGGCTGGCGGCGGACGCTCCCGGAGCGCACCGCCCCCACGGCGGCCGTGGAGGCGACGGCATGAGGCGCTTCGGCCACGGCCTGGTGCTCGGCAAGTTCTACCCGCCGCACGCCGGCCACCACCACCTGGTGCGCACCGCCCAGGACCGCTGCGAGCGGCTGACCGTCCTGGTCTGCGCGGCCTCCGTGGAGTCGGTGCCGCTCGCCGACCGCGTCGCCTGGATGCGGGAGGCCCACCCGGACGCGGACGTCGTCGGAGCCGTCGACGACATCCCCGTCGACCTGCACGACCCGGCGGTCTGGGAGGCCCACATGGTGATCTTCCGGGCCGCGGTCGGCCGGCCCGTCAACGCCGTCTTCACCTCGGAGGAGTACGGGACCGAACTCGCCCGCAGGTTCGGCGCCGAGGAGGTCTGCGTGGACCCCGCGCGGACCCTCTTCCCGGTGTCCGGGACGGCCGTCCGGGCCGACCCCGCCGCCTGCTGGGACTTCTTGGGACCCGCCGTACGGGCCCGCCTCGCACGCCGCGTCGTCGTACTCGGCGCCGAGTCCACCGGGACGACCACACTGTCCCGGGACCTGGCCGCGCGACTGCGGGCACGCGGCGGGGTCTGGGCGGCGACCGGCTGGGTCGAGGAGTACGGACGCCGCTACAGCGAGGAGAAGCTCGCCGCGGCCAGGGCCGCCGACCCGGGCGCCACCTGGACGGACGTCTCCTTCACCTCGGAGGAGTTCCCGCTGATCGCCCGCCGGCAGGACGAGGCGGAGGAGCGGGCGGCCCGCCAGGGCTCCCCGGTGCTGATCTGCGACACCGACTCCTTCGCCACCGGCATCTGGCACGAGCGGTACATGGGCGGCCGCAACGCCGAGGTCGAGCGGATCGCCGCCCTCACGCACCGGGACCTCTACCTGCTGACCGAGGACGCCGACGTGCCCTTCGAGGACGACGGACTGCGCGACGGCCCCCACCTCAGACCCTGGATGACCCGGCGGTTCCGCGAGGAGCTGGAGGCGACCGGACGGCGCTTCCTGTCCCTGCGCGGGGACCGGCGGGAACGGCTGGCCACGGCCGTCGCGGCCGTGGACGCACTGCTCGCCGAAGGCTGGCGGTTCGCCGACCCGCTCCCGGAGAACCGATGAGCGGCGCACCGGAGCCGGGCTACGACCCGTACGCCTTCGAGCCGTTCGCGGTGACCGTCGACCTCGCCGTGTTCACCGTGCGCGGCGGCGCCCTGCACGTACTGCTGATCCGGCGCGGCCAGGAGCCGTACGCGGGCGCGTGGGCGCTGCCCGGCGGGTTCGTCCTGCCCCGGGAGTCCGCCGAGACGGCCGCCCGGCGCGAACTGGCCGAGGAGACCGGCCTGCCGCGGCAGGTCGTGGCCGACCTGCACCTGGAGCAGCTGCGCACCTACAGCGAGCCGGACCGCGATCCGCGAATGCGGGTCGTCTCGGTGGCCTTCACCGCCCTCGTCCCGGACCTGCCGGAGCCGGCGGCGGAAGGGGGCGGGGACGCCGCACAGGCCCGCTGGCTGCCCCTGGGACAGGCCCCGGAGCTGGCCTTCGACCACGCGGTGATCCTCGCCGACGCCCGGATACGGATCCGCTCGAAGCTGGAGTACACCTGCCTGGCCACCGCCTTCTGCCCGCCCGAGTTCACGCTCGGAGAGCTCCTGGCCGTCTACGAGACCGTCTGGGACACCGTCCTCGACCGCCCCAACTTCCGCCGCAAGGTCCTGACGACGCCCGGGTTCGTCGAGGCCGTACCGGGCGCCGCCCGGCTCACCGGGGGCCGCGGCAAACCGGCCGCCCTCTACCGGGCCGGCCCGGCGACCGCCCTCCACCCACCTCTGCTCCGACCGGAAGGAACCACCCGATGACGAAGCGAGCCGCGACCGGCGCACTGGTCGGCCTGGCCCTCGGCGACGCCCTTGGCTTCCCGACCGAGTTCAACGACGTGCCCTCGATCCTCGCCAAGACCGGTCCGTGGCGCGAGATGCGCCTCCCCGCGCCGGCGATCGTCACGGACGACACCCAGATGACGCTCGCCCTGGCGCGCGGCATACGGACCGCGGCCGACCGCGGCCGGGTGGGCCCGCTGCGCCTCACCCGCCCGGTCCGGGAGGAGTTCGTCGACTGGTACCACTCCCCGGAGAACAACCGCGCGCCCGGCAACACCTGCCTGCGGGCCTGCCACCTGCTGAACGACCCGCAGCGCGACTGGCGCGACGCCAGCCAGACCGGCTCCAAGGGCTGCGGGGCCAACATGCGGGTGGCCCCCGTCGGGCTGGTGCCCGGCTGGACCGACGAGGAGCGGGCCGGCGCGGCCCAGCTCCAGTCGGCCCTCACCCACGGCCACCCCACGGCGCTCGCCGCGTCCGACCTGACCGCGCGGGCGGTGCACCTGCTGGCCACCGGCACCGAGGTCACCGGCCTCGTCGGGCGGCTGCGCTCGTACGCCCTGGAGAACCGCACCCGCTACCACGAGCGCTGGCTCGGCGACCTCTGGATGCGCACCGCCAGTGATGCCACGCCGGAGTCCTTCATTGCGCGCGGCTGGGACGAGTGCCTGGAGGTACTGGACCGGCTCGCGGCCGCCCTGCGCTCCCCCTCCCCGGAGACCGACCCCTGCCTGACCACCGGCGACGGCTGGATCGCCGAGGAGGCCCTCGCCACCGCCCTGCAGTGCTTCCTCCTCTTCCCCGAGGACCCGCTGACGGCGCTGCGCCGCGCCGCCTGCACGAAGGGCGACTCCGACTCCATCGCCTGCCTCGCCGGCGCCTTCGCCGGAGCCCACCTCGGAGCCGACGTCTGGCCGCGCGAATGGGAGGGCCGTATCGAGTACCGGGACGAGCTGCTGGCCTTCGGCACCCTCTGGGATGCTTGATCCGTGCTGGACGCCCTGAGTATCGACCTGACCCCCGTCGTGGCCGAGCAGCCCGACCCCCTGCTCTTCGCCACCGTCTCGGGAGCCCATTTGTACGGCTTCCCGTCGCGGGACTCCGACATCGACCTGCGAGGGGCGCACCTGTTGCCGGTGGAGGATCTCCTGGGCCTGCGCGAGCCCGAGGAGACCCGCACCCGCATGTGGGACCGCGACGACGTGGAGATGGACCTCGTCACGCACGACCTGCGCAAGTTCGTCCGCCTGATGCTCAACCGCAACGGCTACGTACTGGAGCAGCTGCTCTCCCCGCTCGTCGTCCACACGACGCCCGCGCACGAGGAACTGGTCGCCCTGGCGCCGGGGGTCCTGACCTCCCACCACGCCCACCACTACCGGGGGTTCGCCAACACCCAGTGGCGGCTCTTCGAGAAGGCCGCCGAACTCAAGCCGCTCCTCTACGCCTTCCGGGCGCTGCTCACCGGCATCCACCTGATGCGGTCGGCCGAGGTGCAGGCGCACCTGCCGACCCTGCTGGCCGAGGTGCCGCAGGCGCCGCCGTACCTGGCCGCCCTGATCGAGGCCAAGACGGCCGCCGAGCACGGGGGCTACCAGGGCCCGCCGATCGCCGCGGTCCGGGAGGACTTCGAGGCGCTGCACGTGGTGCTGAACACCGCGCAGGCGGCCACCGCGCTGCCCGAGCACGGGTCGGCGTACGACGCACTGGACGCGTTCGTCGTCCGGCGGCGGACGGGGGGCCTACGCGGCTGACGCGCGCCGGGCGCGGACGAGGAAGTCCTCCACCCGGGCCCGGTCCGGGTCCTCGGGCAGGGGAGTGCCGGCCAGGGCCCTGTCCGTCTCCTCCTGCAGGCCCGTCATCCAGGCGTCGACCTCGTCCCAGGTGAGCTCCCCGCGGCGCACCGCGAGGAGGCGGTCGCGGTAGGGGCCCGCGTCGATGCTCAAAGCGCCGGTGCGCAGCAGGTCGCGGCAGGACAGCAGCAGGCGCAGCAGGTGCATGGCGTGCTTCCAGCGCGGCGCACCGTGGACGCGGACGTCCGCGAGGAGTTTGCCGTGCTGGGAGGCCGCGTACCGGCTGAAGCTGGTGTGGGCACGGCGGGAGAGGAAGGCGGCGCGCAGCGAGAGCAGCTCCGCACCGACCGGACCGACGTGCTCCACCAGGGGTGAGTGCAGGCACTCCAGGATGTTCGGGTTGGCGCGCAGGGCCAGTTCGCAGAAGCGCTCAAGCTCCCAGGAGAACTCCTCCTCCCGAGGCCCCTCCACGTGCGCGGGGGGCTTGTCGAACCCCCAGAACAGCGGTGTCGGGGCGAGGTAGACACCACGCCGGTCGGTGTCGCTGGTCTCCGTGGCCAGCCCGAAGGCCCTGGAGCCCATCACGCACCGGTAGACCGTGTGGTCCCGTACCAGCGTCAGATCGTCCATCCCGGGAGCCTACGCCAGGACGCGACCGCCCTGCCGGGCCGTTTCCGCAGGCCGGCAGGGCTGTGAGCGCCTCGCTGTCGGAGTGTCGCTACGCGAGCGTGATGTTGCCGTCCGCGGCGACCGTGATCTTCTTCTCGGCCAGGCCCTTGGTGGCCGGTCCCTTGACCACCGCGCCGTCCGTGTCCTTGAACTCGCTGCCGTGGCAGGGGCAGTCGATGGTGCCGTCCGCCACCTTGTTCACCAGGCAGCCCTGGTGGGGGCAGACCGCCGTGAAGCAGCGGAAGGAGCCCTTCGTGGGCTGGGTGACGACGAGCTTCTCCTCCTTGAGGACCTTGCCGCCGCCCACGGGCACGTCCGCCGCCTTGGCGATGGCCTTTCCGCCGCCCGCGCCGCCGGCCGAGGGAGTGGCCTCCGGGGAGGAGCCCGGCGGCGGCGTGGCGGCGTTCGGCTCGCCCGACGAGGTCTTCTCGCCGTCGCCGCCACTGCCGCAGGCGGTGAGCGCACCGCCGGCCAGGGCGGCCGCACCGGCCACCAGTACCTTGCGCCGGACGGTTTGCGTGGGGTCGCTCATCAGTCTCTCCTCGCTCTGTGGCCGGATCGGCGTGCAGCATCCTGGCCTGCGACGGGCCTCAGGTGAAGCCCGCCGCGCCGTTTCACGAGCCCGGCTGCCACGGTGCCAGTGAGGCAGGTGCGCCGGGTGTGCGTACGACCTCCCACACGCGGCTCACGGCGTCCCGGTTCAGCGGTCCGAAAACATGTGGGAATCGGCCACCCGAATGACCCTCCCGGCGGACCTCCGCGGTCAGCGCGTCCTCGTCGAGCTCGACCGCGAAGAGGGTCCCCGGCTGCGCGCGGTAGTGCGTGTCGGCGATGCCGAGCGCCGTCGTACGGTCCGCCGAGCAGTGCACGAAGCCCTCGGAGTCCAGCGAGGGCGGGGCGTACGGCAGCTCGGGCGCGGCGGTCCAGTCGGCGAGCGGGACGATGTGGAAGATCATGCCGATCGTTCTACCGCAAGGGGAGCTGACGCCGCCGGGCAGGCGGGTCCCGCCGGGCAGGACCCGGGCTCCGCGGGGGCGAGGTTCCGGCCGTCGTCCCACTGGGCGGGCAGCCGGGCCCTCGCGGCGTACCGTCTGGCTACCCTGAGTCAGAACCTGTCGTCACGCACCCGTGGAGCGCCCCGTGAGAACCGCCGTCGTCATCGGAACCGGACTGATCGGCACCTCCGCGGCGCTCGCCCTGACAGCCCGCGGGATCACCGTGCACCTCGCCGACCACGACCCCGACCGGGCCCGCACGGCCGCCGCCCTCGGGGCCGGCACCGACGAGCCCCCGCAGGGACAGGTCGACCTCGCGATCGTCGCCGTACCGCCGGCGCACGTCGCCGCGACCCTGGCCGACCTGATGGGACGCGGCGCGGCGCGCGCCTACGTCGACGTCGCCAGCGTCAAGGGCGGGCCGCGGCGGGAACTGGCCGCGCTCGGCGTCGACGCCACCGCCTACATCGGCACGCACCCGATGGCGGGCAAGGAGCAGTCGGGGCCGCTCGCCGCGACGGCGGACCTCTTCGAGGGACGTCCCTGGGTGCTCACCCCGACCCGGGACACCGACCACGAGGTGCTCAACCTCGCGCTGGAACTCGTCGCCCTGTCCCGGGCCGTGCCGGTGGTGATGGACGCGGACGCCCACGACCGGGCCGTGGCGCTGGTCTCGCACACCCCGCAGCTCGTCTCCAGCATGGTCGCCGCCCGCCTGGAGGAGGCCGACGAGACGGCCGTCCGGCTGTGCGGCCAGGGCATCCGTGACGTGACCCGGATCGCGGCCTCCGACCCGCGGATGTGGGTGGAGATCCTCTCGGCCAACCCGGGACCGGTCGCCGACGTCCTCGCCGGCATCGCCGCGGACCTGGAGGAGACCGTGGACGCGCTGCGCAGCCTGCAGTCCGCCGACGTCGAGAAGCGGCGCGGCGGAGCCGCCGGCATCGAGGACGTGCTGCGCCGCGGGAACGCCGGCCGGGTGCGGGTCCCGGGCAAGCACGGGGCGGCGCCCACGGTCTACGAGACGGTGGCCGTGCTCATCAGCGACCAGCCGGGCGAGCTGGCACGGATCTTCGCCGACGCGGGCCGCGCCGGGGTCAACATCGAGGACGTGCGGATCGAGCACGCCACGGGCCAGCAGGCCGGTCTGGTACAGCTCATGGTGGAGCCGAGGTCCGTGGCCGGGCTCACCGCCGAGCTGCGCGAACGCGGCTGGGCGCTGCGCAGCCAGTAGCCGGAAGGCGCGGGCGGGGCCGGGGCGCCGGGGGTGTCATGCCGGCCAGGCCGGATCAGGGAGCGGGGTCCGGTGCGGCGGAGCCCCGCCTGATCGGCAATACACCTCCCTGGGGCCCGGTAACCTTGCAGAGGGGCGCTTTGCCGCGCCCGGACACGTACGCGCAACCAGGAAGGTGCCCGCACCGTGGAAACCGCCGCTCCGTCCGCCGTGATCGTCGCCATCGACGGTCCCTCCGGCACGGGCAAGTCCAGCACCTCCAAGGCCGTGGCCGCCAAGCTCGGGCTCCGCTACCTGGACACCGGTGCCCAGTACCGGGCCATCACCTGGTGGATGATCACCAACGGGGTCGACACCGACGACGCGCAGGCCGTGGCGGTCGCCGCCGGCAAGCCCTCCATCGTGTCCGGCACCGACCCGGCCGCGCCCACCATCACCGTCGACGGCCTCGACGCCGCCGGCCCCATCCGGACCCAGGAGGTCACCTCCAGGGTCAGCGCCGTCAGCGCGGTCCCCGAGGTGCGCACGCTCATCACCGAGCTGCAGCGCTCCATCGCCGCCGAGGCGGCCCGGGACGCGGAAGGGATCGTCGTCGAAGGCCGGGACATCGGCACCACCGTCCTGCCCGACGCCGACCTCAAGGTCTTCCTGACGGCCTCCGCCGAGGCGCGCGCCGCCCGGCGCAGCGGAGAGCTCCGCGGCAAGGAGGCCGCCGACCTCGCGGCCACCAAGGAGGCGCTGATCAAGCGCGACGCCGCCGACTCCGGCCGCAAGACCTCTCCGCTGGCCAAGGCCGACGACGCCGTCGAGGTGGACACCACCGAGCTCACGCTCGACCAGGTGATCGAGTGCGTCGTGACGCTCGTCGAAGAGAAGCGGGCGGTCCGCACGTGAGTCGAACGCCCTCCCTCAAGGGTGCGGCGGTCGGCAGGCGCATCGGCATCGGCCTCATGTACGGGCTGTGGAAGCCGCGCGTACTGGGCGCCTGGAAGGTGCCCGCCTCGGGTCCCGTCATCCTCGCCGTGAACCACACGCACAACATAGACGGCCCCATGGTGATGGGCACCGCGCCCCGACCCCTGCACTTCCTGATCAAGAAGGAAGCGTACGTGGGCCCGCTCGGCCCGTTCCTGGACGGCATCGGGCAGGTCAAGGTCGACCGCTCCGGCGCCGACCGGGCGGCGATAGGCCGCGCCCTCGCCGTGCTCGACCAGGGCGGGGCCCTGGGGATATTTCCCGAGGGCCGCAGGGGCGAGGGCGACTTCGCCTCGCTGCGCGCGGGACTCGCGTACTTCTCGGTCCGCAGCGGCGCACCCATCGTGCCCGTCGCGGTCCTGGGCAGCGCCGAGGACCGCGGCAGGCTGATCCCGGGGCTGCCGCCCTTCAAGAGCCGGGTCGACGTCGTCTTCGGCTCGGCCTTCGACGCCGGGGACGGCAGTGGCCGCCGTACCCGTACCGCGCTGGACCGGGCCACCGTACGCATTCAGGACCGGCTGACCGCCCACCTGGCCGACGCCAAGCGCCTGACCGGGCGCTGAGCGAGACTTGAACCCAGTAGTGGAACCGCGCTGCGCGGGCACCACCGATCACCACGAACGACGAGGAACGGACTTCATGAACGACCAGCACGACCACGGAGCACTTGGCGATGCCGAGTACGCGGAGTTCATGGAGCTCGCCGCGGAAGAGGGCTTCGACCTCGAAGACGTCGAAGGCGCCATCGAGGAGGCGGGCCACGGCCCGCTGCCCGTCCTCGCCGTCGTGGGCCGGCCCAACGTCGGCAAGTCGACGTTGGTGAACCGCATCATCGGCCGCCGCGAGGCGGTCGTCGAGGACAAGCCCGGCGTCACCCGCGACCGCGTCACCTACGAGGCCGAGTGGGCCGGCCGACGCTTCAAGGTCGTCGACACCGGCGGCTGGGAGCAGGACGTCCTCGGCATCGACGCGGCCGTCGCCGCCCAGGCCGAGTACGCCATCGAGACCGCCGACGCGGTCGTCTTCGTCGTCGACGCCAAGGTCGGCGCCACCGACAGCGACGAGGCCGTCGTCAGGCTGCTGCGCAAGGCCAAGAAGCCCGTCGTCCTGTGCGCCAACAAGGTCGACGGCCAGAGCGGCGAGTCCGACGCGGCGTCCCTGTGGTCGCTGGGCCTCGGCATGCCGCACCCCGTCTCCTCGCTGCACGGCCGCGGCACCGGCGACATGCTCGACGCCGTCCTCGACGTCCTGCCGGAGGCCCCGGAGCAGACCTTCGGCGGCGTCGCGCCCGGCGGCCCGCGCCGCATCGCACTGATCGGCCGCCCGAACGTCGGCAAGTCCTCGCTGCTGAACAAGGTCGCGAAGGAGAACCGGGTCGTCGTCAACGAGCTGGCCGGCACCACCCGCGACCCGGTCGACGAGCTCATCGAGCTCGGCGGCATCACCTGGAAGTTCGTCGACACCGCCGGCATCCGCAAGAAGGTCCACCTCCAGCAGGGCGCCGACTACTACGCCTCGCTGCGCACCGCCGCGGCCGTCGAGAAGGCGGAGGTGGCGGTCATCCTGATCGACACCACCGAGACCATCAGCGTCCAGGACCAGCGCATCATCACCATGGCCGTCGAGGCCGGCCGCGCGATCGTGATCGCCTACAACAAGTGGGACGAGCTCGACGAGGAGCGCCGCTACTACCTCGAGCGCGAGATCGAGACCGAGATGCAGCAGGTCTCCTGGGCGCCGCGGGTGAACGTCTCGGCGCTCACCGGCCGCCACATGGAGAAGCTGGTCCCGGCGATCGAGACCGCGCTGGCGGGCTGGGAGACGCGCGTCCCCACCGGCCGGCTGAACGCCTTCCTCGGCGAGGTCGTCGCCGCCCACCCGCACCCGATCCGCGGCGGCAAGCAGCCCCGCATCCTGTTCGGTACCCAGGCGGGGAGCAAGCCGCCGCGGTTCGTCCTCTTCGCCTCCGGCTTCCTGGAGCACGGTTACCGGCGCTTCATCGAGCGCCGCCTGCGCGAGGAGTTCGGCTTCGAGGGCACCCCGATCCACATCTCGGTGCGGGTGCGCGAGAAGCGCGGCGCCCAGTACAAGAAGAAGAAGTAGCGGTGGTCCGGGGTCAGTAGCCCCGGCGCGGAGCGGGCGGCAGGGCCGCCGGGACGTGCGTCATCCCGGTCTGGTGCTGCCGCCCGTCGGCGTATCCGGGGTTGCCCGCGTACGAGTAGGCCGGCTGCGTCTGGGGCTGCGCCTGCGACGGGGACGGCGTCTGGGACGGGGGCTGCGGGCCGTAGGAGGAGGGCTGCCAGCTGTCCGTCCGCTGCCACGCGGAGCCGCTCCAGCCGCCGCTGCCGTACGTGCCGACCGTGTAGCCGCCGCCGTACGAGAAGGCCGTGAACCCGAGGTCCTCCTCGCCCGTACGGTCGCCCGGCAGGGCCCGGAAGGCGCGCAGGTACTCCGAGTACAGCGTGTCGTAGATCGGGGTGTGCGAGACGGCCGGAGAGCTGTCCCGGTCCCGTACGGGACGCATGGCGGGGACGGTGCTCGGATGGGACGGGGCGCGGGAGGAGTCGTATGGATGCACGTATCAGCCAACGAAACCGGCGCTCTGCGGATGCGGGGTGACGGGGGAGGAAACACAGATCGCCGGGGGTGTGGGGGACGGACCGCACACCCCCGGCGCACGCCGCCCGGCCCTCCTTCGCGGGGGCCGGGCAGCCGTTCGGTACCGGCTTCGGTCAGGCGCCGGGCGTCCCCGCCAGGGGCATCGCGGCGGCCACGAGCTTGCCCGCGGCGGCGGCCTTGTCCAGCGCGTCGCGCAGCAGGTCCTCGCGCGGCTGCTGGCCGATGGAGCCGACCGGGGCGGCGTAGATGAGCACGCGCTGGGTCTTCTGGACGGCGGCCCGCCAGCCGTCGGTGACCGACAGCGCCTGGTGCGCCTGCCACCAGGCGACCTGGCCGCCGCCCTCGGTGCCGGGCTGGAGCACGGCGTGCAGCTGCCCGGCCGCGAGCAGGACCGACCAGCCGCCGAGGAGGGTGGGGAGTTCGGCCGTGTCGGTCACCGGGATGAAGCCCTGCTCGATCAGGAGCGGCAGGAAGTCGTCGCCGGGGCCGTCGCTGCCCGGGCGGGCGATGGGCGCGGTCGGCTCGACGACGAGGGCGGGGTGCAGCTCGCCGCCGATCAGCACGAGGCCGCTGGTGATGCCGAGGACGGCCTGTCCGCCGGGCACGTTCTGCGGTGCGCCCGCGCCCGCGTCCTGCCCGGAGGCCGGGCTGTCACCGGTGATGCTGCGGACCGCGCCCTGGAGCTGCTCCTCGGAGACGGAGACGACCTGCGAGGGGATGCAGGTGGCGTGGGCGAAGGCGAGGACGGCGGTCTCTTCGCCGACGAACAGCACTGTGCTGGTGCGGTCGTTCTCGGGGTCGCCCGGGGTACGGCAGGAGGTGCAGTCGT
Source organism: Streptomyces virginiae (assembly GCF_040638905.1). GTDB lineage: Bacteria > Actinomycetota > Actinomycetes > Streptomycetales > Streptomycetaceae > Streptomyces > Streptomyces virginiae_B. The sequence goes on from NZ_JBEZYV010000035.1 coordinate 42,944, forward strand.
AACTGCGCGGCGCGTCGTCGCCGACGAGCAGCCTGTCGGCTTCTTCGTCGCCGATCTCGGCACGTACCTCATCACTGACGTCGAGCATGCGCGGCACGGGGTGCTCCTCGGCATAGGTGCGGGTCCGGGAGGCTCCCGGCTCGCCGGGCACAACGCGGGAGCGGCGGCCGGGGTCACGCCATTTGAGGGAACGGATTCGAACCGGGCGCCCGGAAGGGTGAACCGTGCGACCACAGCTTCGGTTTTGTGCCAACTGTTTTCTGGTTGTGCGCAGTTGGTGGCTGGGTGTGGCCGTTTCGGGGGAGCGGGAAGTCGGCCGACCGGGTGGGGTGCGGTGCCCCGCCGCGTGGCGGGGCCCGGAGCAGTGTGGGGCGCTGCGTAGCGTGACCCGATGCCCAACCTCCGGACCGTCCGGGCCGCCCGCGCCGTCGTCGCGGCCGTCGTGCTGGCGCTCGTAGCACCCCGGGGCGCGGCGGAGGCGGCACCGCCACCGCCCGCGCCGGGTCCGGCCGGGGCCGCGCACCCCGGGTCGCCGGGCGTGATCGGAAGCGGGCCCGGGGACTGCGGACCGGGCGGGGAATGGCCCTGGGACTGCGTGGCCCACTGCGAGAGCGGCGGGCGGTGGGCGGTCAACACCGGCAACGGCTTCTACGGCGGGCTGCAGTTCTGGCAGCCGACGTGGGAGGAGTACGGCGGCCTGGCCTTCGCGCCGCGGGCCGACCTGGCGGACCGCGTGCAGCAGATCAGGGTGGCGCAGGAGGTCCTCGGCACGCAGGGGTGGAACGCGTGGCCGGTCTGCTCGAAGCGGTACGGGCTCGCCGGGCGGATGCACACCGTACGGGCCGGGGACACGCTGGCCACGATCGCCCGCGAGCGCCGGGTGAAGGGCGGGTGGCAGGCGCTGTACGAGGCCAACCGGGAGACGATCGGGCCGAAGCCGGCGGCGATCGCCGTGGGCGCGCTGCTGGTCATCCCGGAGCCGAGTCTCGTGCCGGTGGCGAAGCCGAGTCCAGTGCCCGGGGTGGTGCCGAGTCCCGTGCCCGGGGTGGTGCCGGGTCCCGTGCCGGGGGTGGTGCCGAGTCCCGTGCCGGTGGCGAAGCCGAGTCCCGTGCCCGGGGCGGTGCCGGGGGTGAAGCCGAGTCCAGTGCCCGGGGCCGTGCCAAGTCCTGCGCCTGCGGCGAAGCCGAACCCCGTGGCTGCGGCGAAGCCGGTGCCCGCGGCGAAGCCCAGGACCGCGGCCGTGCCGGAGCCTGGGCCCGCGGCAATGCCGGCTCCCGTGTCCGCGGCGGAGCCGAAGCCCTGGCCGAAGCAGGCGTTCGAGCCGGGGACGACGGGCGCCGGCGGTTTCCGTTCGACGGAGCAGGAGCCCTCCGCGGTGCCTTCGCCGGTACCCCGCTGAACGCCGCACGCCCGCTGGCAGACTCGGGGGATGCTCGAGACCTCCGCACGGCTGCTGCGCCTGCTCTCCCTGCTCCAGGCCCAACGCGAATGGACCGGTGCCGATCTCGCCGACCGCCTCGGCGTCACCGCCCGGACGGTCCGACGCGACGTGGACCGGCTGCGGGAGCTGGGGTATCCGGTGAACGCCAGCCCCGGGACCGGTGGCGGCTACCAGCTGGGAGCAGGGGCCGAGCTGCCGCCGCTGCTGCTGGACGACGACGAGGCCGTGGCCGTCGCAGTCGGGCTGCGGACCGCCGCGGGCAACGGGGTCGAGGGGATCGGGGAGGCCTCCGTACGGGCCCTCACGAAGCTGGAGCAGGTCCTGCCGTCCCGCCTGCGCCGGAGGGTGTCCGCCCTCAACGAGTTCACCGTGCCGATGCTGCGCGGGGCCGAGCGGTCCACCGTGGACGCCTCGGTGCTGACCGAACTGGCCTCGGTCTGCCGGGACGCCGAGCGGCTCCGCTTCGGGTACCGCGACCACGGCGGCGGCGTCAGCCGCCGCACCGTCGAACCGCACCGGCTCGTCTGCACGGAGCGGCGCTGGTACCTGGTCGCCTGGGACCTCGACCGCGAGGCGTGGCGGACCTTCCGCGCGGACCGGATCGAGCCCAGACCGCCCCACGGGCCGCGGTTCACCCCGCGCCCGCCCCCCGCCGAGGACCTCGCCGCGTACGTCTCCGAAGGCGTGTCCCGGCGGGTCTACGCCGCCCGCGCGGTGGTGCGGCTGAAGATCTCCGAGCAGGAGGCGGCGCAGATCATCGGGCCGAGCGACGGTGTCCTGGAACCGGTCGACGCGGATACCTGCCTGCTGCGCACCGGCGCCGTGAACCTGGACGTTCTGGTGATTCACATCATGCTGCTCGGTTGTGAGTTCGAAGTGGTCGAGCCGCCCGGGCTCACGGATCGGATGAGGTCCCTGAGAGATCTGCTGGGGCGGGCCGTGGGTCCGCCAGAAGTGAAGGAAATGTAGCGGACCTGAGGGGGATTCAGCTGGTCCGGTCCAAGGGGTGCGTGGAATTGCGTTGCGGCAATTCTGTGCTTCTCGACGGAAATTCGAATACGTCCGGACGCCGGGCGTGTCGCGCTCCGGAAAGCAATTGGCGACTGTAGATATTCTGTGACACAAGCGTGACCCGGGACGGACGAACGTCCGGGCGCGCCGCTGACGAACGCCGAAGGCGGGCCGGGTCGATGACCCGGCCCGCCTTCGCGGTGCGGGGGTGGGTGGTGCGTACCGCCCCCGCCGTGGCCGTCAGCCGCCGGCGACCGGACGGGCGGCGGCGCCCCGCGTGCCGGCCCGCTCGGTGTGCGGAGGGCGGCGGCTGCCGACCGGGGTGACCGGGGTCCGCTCGGAGCGGATCAGGTGCGGCCGGTTGGCCGGGTGCACGGCCGGGCGGTGCGCCGGGGAGTGTCCCGTGGCGGCGCCGGCCGCCGCGGCCGCGGCGGGCACCGCGGCCGGTTCCTCGGCGGTCGGCGTGACGGGCTTCAGCTGCCACTTGCCGCCCGCGGAGAGCAGTGGGGTGAGCGCGGAGACGACCGGGGCGGGCATCCGCCCGGTCTCGGCCCGGCGGCGCAGCATCTCGCGCAGGTCGAAGACGTAGGCCTCGGCCCGTGCGATGAGCGGCTCGAACCAGGGGAGGGCCAGCAGGATCAGCAGACCCGCGGACCAGCCCAGCAGGACATCGCTGACCCAGTGCGTGCCGAGGTACACGGTGGTGGCGCCGACGCTCAGCGAGACGACCGCGGACACCACGGACAGCACCCGCCGAGTGACCACGGTGGACGCCAGGTAGGCGAGGATCCCCCAGGTCACGACGGCGTTGGCGGTGTGGCCGGAAGGGAATATATCGCCGCCCGCGAAGAGTTCGGCCGAGCCGATCTCTGTGGCGTAGTGCGGGCCGAGCCGGCCCAGGCCCAGCTTCACCGACCCGACGGTGACGTTGAGCAGCAGCAGCGCCACACCGAGGGTGATCAGCGGGCGGAGGGTGTGCTGCCGCCAGGAGCGCCAGCCGAGCCACGCGGCGACCATGACCGCGGTGGGCCCGCGTTGGCCGAGCACGACCAGATAGTCGAGGAAGGCGTGCAGCTGCGGCCACTGCTCGTAGGGCCGGAAGAACATGATCTGCCAGTCGAGGCGGACCAGCCAGGACGTGGTCAGCACGGCCACCACGATGGCGAGGTAGAACGCGAGGGTCGAGCCCAGGAGTACGACGCGGTGCCGGCTCATCTGCGGGGTCTGCAGATGAGCCGGTCGCTCTGGTTCCCGGTCCAGCCGGGCGAAGACCCGCTCCAGACGGGTCAGGATTTGGTCGGTACGCACTCAATCGACGTTACCGCGCGGCGATGGTCAGGCCGGGCGAATCGCGGGCTTTGTGATGACCATGTGATGTGGAGTTGGTCTCACGCGGGGCATAATTCCCGGTATTCCGGCAGGGGTTGGGTCCTTCTCGATCCGGTGTCCGGTAATTGTTTCGGCCGCTTATTGGGGCTTTATTGCCGCAGGTCGATTCCCTTGCCCGTGGAGGACCGGGGAAGATCCGGTCCGGTCCGCGGGGAGCCTACGGAGGGCCCGAGCCGTTCAGCCAGAACGCCCCGTACACCGCCGAGGCCAGGGCGGCAGCCCCCAGCACCAGGACCGCCCGCCGGGTCCGCCACCGGGCGAGCGCCACCGCCGGCACCAGCATCAGCGGGAACGCCGGCAGCAACAGCCGCGGCTTCGAACCGAAGTACCCGGACGCGCACAGCGCGAGCGCCACGACGATCCCGCAGTACACGAGCAGCGGCGCCGGCTGACGCTGCCGCACGCACGCCCCGTACAGCCACAGCACCAGGACGACCCCGGCGATCAGCCCCAGCCCGGCCGGCCAGGCGGACGAGGCCAGCTTCGCCCCGACGAACCGGGCGAAGGCCCAGCCGCCGTCGAAGCCGTTGCCCCAGCCGGCCTGCACCTCCAGGTACCCGAGCAGCCCGCCCCCGGTGCGCGCACCCACCCACAGCACGTACGCGGCCGCGCCCGCCGGAGCCAGCAGCACCCCCACCGCCATGCGAACCGACCGCTCCCCGCGCCGCCGGGCCAGTACGGCGGCCACCCACACCGCCGCGACGACCGCCGCGCCGACCGGGCGGGTCAGTCCGGCCCCGGCGGCGAGCAGGCCCGCCGTCAGCCACCGGCCGCGCAGGGCCCCGTACAGCGCCCAGGCGGCCAGCGCCGTGAACAGCGACTCGCTGTAGGCCATGGACTGCACGATCCCGACGGGCAGCGCAGCCCAGACGGCGACGGCGAACACCCCGGTCCGGCGGCCGTGGAGCAGGTCGGCCACCGCGAAGATCCCCCACGCCGCCGCGAGCCCGGCGAGCACCGACACCACCAGGCCCGCCGAGCCGTACGAGAGCCCGGTCACCGCGGACACCACCCGCTCCAGCCACGGCAGCAGCGGGAAGAACGCCAGGTTCGAGTGAACGTCCCCGTCGGGCAGGACGATCTCGTAGCCGTACCCCTCTGCGGCGATGCGCGCGTACCAGAGCGAGTCCCAGCGGGCCGACAGCAGCGTGTGCGGGCTGCTGCCCGCCACCGCGCCCCACACGGCGAGCACGGTCAGCCCGAGCAGCCGGACCGCCGCGTAGACGGCCAGCGCGGGCGCGGCCCGGCGAAATCCAAGATCTTCCACGGGCATGATTATCGGTGGCGTCCGACCGGGGCCGGCGCCGAGACAACGGAACGTGAGCGGGCGCGCACGCGGGGGAGGACTCCCGGACGGGGAGTGGCACACGCCACACGGAGGGCGCCGCCGGGATGAGAGCTTGGCCACGTGACGGGCACACGAACTCGCGTACGCTGACCGTTCACTCGCGTGTCGATGCCGGACCCCGTTGGATGCCGCACAGCGCACCACCCCTCGCGGCTCCACCAGACGCTGGTCCACCGAGCGCGAGGGATCACCTGGGAGGTACATGCATGGCGGGGACGAACGCGGCCACAGCCGGGACCCCTTCGCCCTGGCAGCGGCTGGGTGCGGTCTCCGGCGGCGCCAACCGCTGGGTCGTCCTGGCAGTTCTCTGCGTCAGCCTGGTCCTCGTCGCGCTCGACGCGACGATCCTGCACGTGGCGGTCCCGTCCGTCACCGAGGACCTGCGGCCCGGCCCGATCGAGCTCCTCTGGATCGTCGACGCCTACCCGCTGGTCTGCGCCTCGCTGCTGATCCTCTTCGGCACCCTCGGGGACCGGGTCGGCCGCCGCCGCATCCTCCTCCTCGGCTACGGGCTCTTCGGCGCGGCCTCCGCGACAGCGGCCCTCGCCGACAACGCCGAGGTCCTCATCGCAGCGCGCGCCCTGCTCGGCATCGGCGGCGCGATGATCATGCCTGCCACCCTGTCGATCCTGCGCCAGGTCTTCCCCGACCGGCGCGAGCGGGCCCTCGCCATCGGCATCTGGACCGCCGTCGCCGCGATCGGCGCGGCCAGCGGTCCGGTCCTCGGCGGCTTCCTCATCGAGCACTTCTGGTGGGGCTCGGTCTTCCTCATCAACATCCCGCTCATGGCGCTGATCCTGCCGCTCGGACGCTGGCTGCTGCCGGAGTCGCGCGGCTCCGCGGACGGGCCCTGGGACGTGCTCGGCGCGCTGATGGCCGCCGCCGGCGTGCTCGGCTCGGTCCTCGGGATCAAACGGCTCGGTGCCGAACGGCACCTCCTCGACGCCGAGGCGCTGGTCCCGATGCTGCTCGGCGCCGCGCTCCTCGTGCTGTTCGTACGGCGCCAGAAGCGGCGCGAGCACCCGCTGATCGACATGCGGATGTTCTCGCGGGCCGCCTTCTCCACCTCGGTCGCCTGCATCGTGCTCGCCATGCTCGCGCTGGTGGGGTTGGAGCTGATCGCCGTCCAGTACCTGCAGCTGGTGCTGCACCTCAGCCCCCTGGAGACCGGCCTGCGGCTGCTGCCGCTGACCTTCGCCGCCATGGCCGCGGGCGCCACCGGCTCCCACACCCTGGCCCGGGTCGGCCCGCGCACCATGGTGTCGCTGGGCTTCGTGCTGACGGCCTTCGCCGTGCTGCTGCTGACGCAGATGGGCCAGCAGGACCGGCCGGTGCTGCTGACCATCGGCTTCGTCCTGCTCGGCTTCGGACTGCAGACCACGCTGTTCGCCGCGTACGAGTCGATGCTGAGCGAGGCCCCGGCCGAGACCGCGGGCGGGGCGGCCTCGATCGGCGAGACCTCCTACCAGCTGGGCGCGGGCATCGGCATCGCGCTGCTCGGCAGTGTGATGAACGCGGCGTACCGGCCGGGACTGGCGTCCGTGCCGGGGGTTTCGGCGGCGGACTCGGCGGGCGCGGCGAACTCCCTGGGTGAGGCCTACCAGATCGCGGCCGGCCTCGGCGGCCCGGCCGGGGCCTCGCTGTACGCGGCGGCGCGGCACGCCTTCGTGCACGGGCTGCACGTCACGCTGCTGGTAAGCGCGGGGCTGCTGTTCGCGGGGGCGGCGATGGCGCTGAAGCTGCCGCGGGCGATGGACTGCGGGGTGCCGTCGCCGTCCGGCGGTGATCCGGATCCCGCGGTTGCCCCTCCGCCGCAGGCGACGGCGGCGCGGGTCGCCGTGCCGGCGCAGTCGAAGGGCGAGCCCTGTCCGGCTCCGGTGGAGCACGCGGGCTGACCGCCTGATGCGCCGGGTGCGGCGCCACTGCCGGGGCTCCGCCCGGACCCCGCTCCTCAAACGCCGGTGGGGGCTGAATTCGCCGGGCGCCGCCGGATTGTGCGGCGGAGCCAGGGAAGTGGGGCTGGATTTTGTACCGGTGGGGTCGCTAGCGTCAGCGATATCGCGCAAAACTTGCGCTGCTAGGTTCTGTCGGCCGGGCCGGCCGCGACGCGGCCCCCGGCACCCCGCGGCCCTCGGGCCGCCCAGGCCGCCGGGAGGCCCCGTGTCCTTCGTACCCACCGATCCGCTCGGGCTCGACGAGCTCCTCGGGCCCGAGGACCTCGCCGTCCGGGACACCGTCCGCGGCTGGGCCGCGGACCGGGTGCTGCCGAACATCGCCCAGTGGTACGAGAGCGGCGAGCTTCCCGCGATCCGCGAGCTGGCGCGGGAGCTCGGTGCCATCGGGGCGCTCGGGATGTCCCTGGAGGGCTACGGCTGCGCCGGTGCCAGCGCCGTTCAGTACGGCCTGGCCTGCCTGGAGCTGGAGGCCGCCGACTCCGGGATCCGCTCCCTCGTGTCGGTGCAGGGCTCGCTCGCCATGTACGCGATCTGGAAGTACGGCTCCGAGGAGCAGAAGCAGCGCTGGCTGCCCGGCATGGCCGCGGGCGAGCTGATCGGCTGCTTCGGGCTGACCGAGCCCGATGTGGGATCGGACCCGGCGGCGATGCGGACCCACGCCAAGCGCGACGGCACGGACTGGGTGCTGAACGGCCGCAAGATGTGGATCACCAACGGCTCCGTCGCGGCGGTGGCCGTGGTGTGGGCGCAGACCGACGACGGGATCCGCGGCTTCGCGGTGCCCACCGACGCGCCCGGCTTCTCCGCGCCGGAGATCAAGCACAAGTGGTCGCTGCGGGCCAGCGTCACCAGCGAGCTGGTCATGGACGACGTACGGCTGCCCGCCGACGCGGTGCTGCCGCTCGTCACCGGGCTCAAGGGGCCGCTCGGCTGTCTCAGCCACGCGCGGTACGGGATCATCTGGGGATCCATGGGCGCGGCGCGGGCCAGTTTCGAGGCCGCGCTCGGCTACGCCAGGACGCGGGAGCAGTTCGGCAAGCCGATCGGCGGCTTCCAGCTCACCCAGGCCAAGCTGGCGGACATGGCACTCGAACTGCACAAGGGCATCCTGCTCGCCCACCACCTGGGCCGGCGGATGGACGCGGGCACCCTGCGGCCGGAGCAGATCAGTTTCGGCAAGCTCAACAACGTCCGCGAGGCCATCGAGATCTGCCGCACCGCGCGGACCGTCCTCGGCGCCAACGGGATCTCTCTCGAATACCCCGTCATGCGGCACGCCACCAACCTCGAATCGGTGCTCACCTACGAGGGCACCGTCGAGATGCACCAGTTGGTGCTGGGCAAGGCGCTCACCGGGCTGGACGCCTTCCGGTGAGAGCCCTGCTCAGCTCTGGTTGAAGAAGTCGCGCGAGCGGCCGCCGGGCTCGCCGCTCACGATCTGGGTGTCGGCCGGGGTCAGCAGGAAGACCCTGGTCGCCACCCGCTCGATCGAACCGCGCAGCCCGAAGGTCAGTCCGGCCGCGAAGTCGACGACGCGCTTCGCGTCGGTCGGATCCATCGACGACAGGTTCACGATCACCGGGACACCGTCGCGGAACAGCTCGCCGATGCCGCGCGCGTCGCGGAATCCGTCCGGGGTGACCGTCGCGATCCGGCGGCCGTGATCGACGGCCGATTCGGAAGCCACCTTGACGCGGGGGTCGGTCACCCACTGGTCACCGGGGCCCGCGACGGAACCGTGGGCGGCCTCCGCGTAGTCGTCGTCGTAGTAGCGCTCGTCGTCGCTGTCCTCCACGAGACCCAGCCAGGCACTCGCCTTGCGCACCGAACCCATGGACTGCCTCCTTTCACCGCGGTCAGTCTGTCTTTCTCTCCGCTGCCCCTATGCTCGTCCATGATGCTGACAACGCGCCAAGTGGATAGTCGCCGCGCAGGGATTTCGTGACGGTACTGGTGCAGAACATCCGTTGCACGGTCAAGGATCCTGGCCGCTCCCGCTGCTGACTGAGTGAAAATACGACCGCCGCCGCCGTACGGGTGGGCGGCGGGGACGTACGGGTGAAAGACGCGGGTCGATACGATGCCCGGCAGGCACGCGTACGACACACGGGGGAAGCAGCTTGTTCGGCATAGTCAGACCTTGCACGCACCGGCTCGGGGAGCGGTTCAAGGCCGAGTGGATGGCCCATCTGTGCGGGCTGTGCCTGGCACTTCGGGGGGACCACGGGCAGTTCGCCCGGATCGTCACGAACTATGACGGGCTGCTCGTCTCCGTTCTGACGGAGGCTCAGTCCGGTCCCGCACCCGGCTCCCGGCGCACCGCCGGCCCCTGCCCGTTGCGCGGGATGCGCACCGCCGCCGTCGCCAAGGGCGAGGGGGCGAGGCTCGCGGCCGCCGTCTCCCTCGTCCTGGCCTCAGCGAAGGTCCGCGACCACGTGGCGGACCGGGACGGCCTGTTGGCCCGCGCCCCGATCGCCCTCGCCGCGCGCAAGGTGGCTCGCGGCTGGGACCGGGCCGGTGCCCGCACCGGCGCCTCGCTCGGCTTCGACACCGCGGTGCTCGTCGACGCGGTGGACCGGCAGGCCAGCATCGAGACGCTGGCCGGCATCGGCACCTCCGTGCTCGTCGTGACCGAGCCGACGGAGACCGCGACGGCCGCCGCCTTCGCGCATACCGCGCAGCTGGCCGGACGGCCGGGCAACGCCCCCGCGCTGGCCGAGGCGGGCCGCTACTTCGGGCGGCTCGCGCACCTGCTGGACGCGGTGGAGGACCAGGGCGCCGACGCGGAGGCGGGCGCCTGGAACCCGCTCACCGCCACCGGCACCTCGCGCGCCGAGGCCCGAAGGCTCTGCGACGACGCCCTGCACGGCATCCGGCTGGCCCTGGGCGAGGTCGAGTTCGCCGACGCGGGGCTCGCCCACCAGCTGCTCGTGCACGAACTGCGCACCTCGGTGGACCGGGCCTTCGGGACCATGAGCTGCGGCCACACGGCCACCGCCTCGGCCGGGCAGGGCCCGAACCCCTACGGCTCCGCCCCCTACGGCTCGAACCCGTACGAGGGGACCGGCGCCGCCGGCGGCAATCCCTACGGCGGCGCTCCGCACGGGGCGAACCCCTACGGCGCCGGCCCACACGGCGTGAACACCCCGCAGGCTCCCGGCGGCCCGGCCGGACCGCCGCCCATGGGGCCCGGCGGGTACGGCGGTGGCGGTGGCGGCTTCGGCGGCGCTGGCTTCGGTGGCGGCTCCGGTGGCGGCGGTCAGCACCCGCAGCGGCCGCGCCGGGGCCTGCTGGCCGGCTGCGCCGTGGCCATCGGGCTCTTCTGCACCTGCCAGATCTGCTGCACCGAGCACGAGGGCCCCTGGTCGCGCAAGAAGCGGGACCCGTGGTGCGACGCCTGCGACTGCTGCCCCCCGAACTCCTCGGCGACCGGCGGTTCCGGGGGCGGCTCCAGCGGCGGCGGTGGCGACGGAGGCTGCTGCGACTGCAACTGCGGCTGCTGCTGCGACTGAGTGCGCGTCAGTTCCGCGCGCCCGTACGGCGTATGCGGGGATTCCCGTACGGACGCGCGTGGAAGGGCTGAGCGGGATGAGCGATGACGCAGACGATCCGCACGCCGCCCGGCGGACACGGCGCGAGCACGGGGCCGCGACCGTGTCCGCCCCGTACGGCCCCCCGGCAGCGGGGCAGGGTCCCCCCACCGGGTGGCGGCTCCCGGACCGCCGCCTACCCGGAAGGTCGAATTCCGGCCGTTCCGGGCCCCAGCTCGTGTCCGCGAAGTCCCGCCTGCCCGGCCGAGTACCGCCCGCGCCGGGGCCCCGAACCGGGGACGGGCCGGGCCGTCAGGGCCGCCGCCTTCCCGCCCGTACGGTCCCGGTTCCCGGCCGTGACCGCCCGGGCCGCCGCCATCCGGCCCGAAGGGCGTCGGGCGGTAGGCACCGTCGGGCCGGTCACCGAGTGCGCCGCAGCCCACCCGGGCGCCCCGGTGCCCGTGCGCCCGGGGCGATCCCACGCTTGCGCGCACGACCGGGCCGGTCAGGTGGCGAACTCCGACGGGAACGCACGCCGCCCCGCCCCCGGTCGGAAGCCGACCCTTGCCTCCGCTGCCGCCGGGCGCGGCCGACGCCCCCTCCGCCGCCCGCAGGCCGGCATACCCGAGGCGCGGGGCGCGGTCACCGCGGGCCCCGACCGGGCTCCGCCGCGCCGTCCGACCGCACCCTCGCGGACCCCTTCCCCCGGCCTTTCCCGCTGCCCCGGAACACACCGCAGCCCACGGTGAGACGCGGCGCGCCGAGGCCGAAAGCCGCTCTTGCGGCCGGTATCCGACGACAGGACACTCCCGACAGCACTTGTCAGGGACACGGCCAAAGTTCATGCGCCCGCCGTGCCCCCGGCTGCGCCTCACGGGCTCCGGCACCCCCACGACCGCCGGGCCCCCGAACCTCTCCAGGAGGACGAGAAGTGAGGATCAAGCGCACCACCCGTAACAGGCTGCTCGCGGTGGCCACCGGCCTGGCCGCCGCCGCAGCGCTCGCCGCACCCACGGCGGCGAGCGCGGACCCGCAGGACGGCGGATTCAGCGCCGACCGGCTCGCCTCGGCCGGCGCCTCCGTCCTGCGCGCCGACGTCGCGGGCACCGCCTGGCACGCCGACCCCGCCACCGGGACCCTCGTGGTCTCCGCCGACTCCACCGTCTCCGCCGCCGCCATCGCGAGAATCAAGCGCGAGGCCGGAACCGACGCGGGGGCGCTGCGCATCGAGCGCATCCCGGGCAAGCTCACCAAGCTCGCCTCGGGCGGCGACGCCATCTACGCCAACAGCTGGCGCTGTTCGCTCGGCTTCAACGTCCGCAGCGGCGCCACCTACTACGCCCTGACCGCCGGACACTGCACCGACGGCGCGGGCACCTGGTGGACCAACTCCGCCCGTACGAACGTCCTCGGCTCCACGGCCGGGTCCAGCTTCCCCAACAACGACTACGGCCTCGTCAAGTACGCCAGCAACACGCCCACGCCCCCCGGGACCGTCGGCAGCCAGGACATCACCAGCGCCGTCAACGCGACGGTCAACATGTCCGTCACCCGGCGCGGCTCCACCACCGGCACCCACAGCGGCCGGGTCACCGGCCTCAACGCCACCGTCAACTACGGCGGCGGCGACGTCGTCTACGGCATGATCCGCACCAACGTGTGCGCCGAGCCCGGCGACAGCGGCGGGCCGCTCTACTCGGGCACCCGCGCCGTCGGCCTCACCTCCGGCGGCAGCGGCAACTGCTCGTCGGGCGGCACCACCTTCTTCCAGCCCGTGGTCGAGGCCCTCAACGCCTACGGGGTCAGCGTCTACTGACGAAGGTCCCGTGCGCCCCTGTCGGCACCCTGGACGTCCTCCCGCCTTCTGGGAGGATGTCCAGGGCGGCCGTGTCCCCGGGGGAAGCAGGTTCCTGCATGAAACGCATCGGCGTGACCGGGCACCGGGCCATCCCCGACTCGGTGCTCGGCCATGTGGAGAGCGGCCTGCGGGCCGTACTGGGCGGCCACGAAGGGCCGCTGGAGGCCCTCTCCAGCCTCGCCGACGGAGCGGACCAGCTGTTCGCCGCCGTCGCGCTCGAATGCGGCGCCGACCTCACCGTGGTGATCCCCAGCGAGGACTACGAAGACGCCTTCGAGGGCGCCGAGGCGCTCGACCGCTACCGGCGCCTCAGGCTCCGGGCCACCCAGGAGGTCCGGATGGACTTCGCCCGCTCCACGGACGAGGCCTACTACGCCGCCGGCACCTACATCGCCGACTCCTGCGACCGGCTCGTCGCCGTCTGGGACGGCCGGCCCGCCCGCGGGCACGGCGGCACCGCCGAGATCGTCGCCTACGCCCGCTCCCTGGGCAAGCCGGTCACCGTCCTGTGGTGCGAGGGCGTGTCCCGGGACTGACCCACGCCCCGCACCACCGACACCGACCCCGTCACCGCCACCGGCTCAACTGCTGTGCCGGACCAGCCAGTCCGTGTGCTGCGGCGAGACGTACCGCTCGGTCTCGTACACCGACGACGGCCACTGCGACTCGGTGATGGTCGTCTGCATCACCACCATCATCGCCGCCAGGTCCTGCTCGATCAGGGTGTGCGCCTCGATCAGCGGATGGTGGCGGCGCACCTCGTTCCAGGCGATGCCGGCCGCCGCCGCCGTGCTCAGCAGCCCCGTCAGGCCCGCCCCCGGACCCGAACCGAACGCCCTCAGCACGGCGAACATCAACGCCAGACAGGTCAGCAGGACGATCGTCCACGACCACAGGTGCGTCGCCCGCCGGGACACCTCCGTCCGCCGCCGGTACCAGTTGCGCTGCTCGATCAGCCGGTCCCGGACGTACGTCTCCCGCCGCACGTGGTAGTCCTTGCCGCGCAGCCGCTGCATCGCCCCGGTGATCTCCGCGCCCTCCGGCACGGCGCCGGCCGTCCGCGGATCGTCCCAGCCCATCTTCCGCAGCTCCGCCAGACCCGCTTCCAGCCGAGTCCGGTACGTCTCCCCGGGATCGGCCACGTCACTGCCGAACGGCGCGCCGTGCACCGCGTACCGCCAGGCCAGGGACTTGATGAACTCCGCGGCGCTGCGGTTGAGCTGCCACTGCGGGCGGGCCCGGCGCCGGGTCGCCCGCATGCCCACGCCCAGCACCCCCGCGTAACTGATCACGCTCAGCAGCCCGAAGAGGTGCAGCGAGCCGAGCTGGGGCCCCGGCGGCAGCGCCGCCGCCCCCGCGGCCACGACGAGCAGCAGCAGCTGCGTCCTCGTCGCCTGGGCCGACTCCCGCTGCCGGGAGATCGCCGTCCGGTCCGTGTGGTGGAAGAGGACCGGCAGGTCCTCGTTTCGAAAGGTCATGCTGTCGGTCACAACGCCCCCCTGATGTCGGGTGGCGGGCGGCGGGGGCCCAAGCCCCCGCCGTCCTCCGTCGGATCACACGGCGAGCGGCTCCAGGTCCCGGTGGATCCGCCGCTCGTCACGGGCGTACCGGGTGAGGCTGTGGTCCTCGCCGAGCAGCCGGGTCAGCTCGGACACCACCTCCCCGCGCAGCCGGGCCGCCTCCTCCTTGCGGCCCATCGAGTCCAGGCTGATCGCCATGTTGGAGCTGCTCGCCAGGGTCTCCGGATGGTGCGCCCCGAGCGCCTCGCGCAGCCGCAGCACGGCGAGCCGCTCCAGCTCCAGGGCCCCTTCCGGATCTCCCAGGTCGGCCCGGGCGTTCGCCAGGTTGAGGTGGGCGAACACCGTGTGCGGGTGGTTGTCGCCCAGGACGTCCCGCATCAGCCGGATCGTCTGCCGCAGCATCACCTCCGACGGCTCCGCGGCGCCCGTGCCCCAGTGGAAGACCGCCAGGTTGTTCACGGCCGCCAGCGTGTACGGGTGCCGCTCGCCCGGGACCTTCATGTACTCGTCGACCACCTCCTGCGCCAGGTCCCGCGCCCCGCCCGGGTCCCCGGTCGCGAACAGGTCCGAGGCCAGGTTCAGTTCACAGGAGAGCAGGTCCGGGTTGACCGACGTGTACTTGGCCCGGTAGCGGGCCCGGGTGGCCGTGGTCAGCCGCAGCGCGTCCTCCAGCTGGCCCGCCCGGCGCAGCGACACCGCCAGGTTCTTCGCGGCCGACAGCGTGCCCGGGAACGCCCGGCCCAGCGTCCGCTTGTAGATCTCGTACGTCCGGCTCAGCAGCTGCACCGAGTCCTCGTACCGGCCCACCTCGCGCAGGTCGCGGGCCAGGTTCTGCGCGGAGGACAGGGTGTACGGGTGCTCCGGGCCGAGCACCTCCGTACGCAGGTCGTACACCTCCTGGTCGATCTCGCGGGCCCTGGTGTACTGGCCCACCAGCCGCAGGTTCAGCGCCAGGTTGTTCGCCGCCGCCAGCGTGCGCGGGTGCGCCTCGTGGAAGATCTGGCTGAACCCCTCGTGCGCGTCGGTCGCCAGCTCCATCGCCTGCCCGTACTGGCCCAGCGCGCCCAGCGTGTTGGCCAGACCGCTCATGGTCATGTACGTGTGCGGGTGCGAGGGGCCGAGCACCGCCTTCTGCCGCTCCAGGGTGACCTCGTCCAGCTCCTTCGCCTCCACGAACCGGCCCTGCGAGCGCAGGATGTTCGACAGGTGGAAGCGCAGGTACAGGTACTGGAGGTCGTCGTTGCCCAGCATCTCCTTCCAGGCCTCGCGCAGCTCCTCGCCGAGCTGGTAGGCGGCCTTGAAGTCACCGCGCTTCCAGAGGTAGCGCACCCGGTCGATCAGCAGCCTGCGCGTCTCCGGTTCCTTGCAGTACCGGGCCTCGGACGGGGTGAGGTGCGACCAGATGGTGTTGAACCGCGGCCACGTCTCCGGGTTGTCGATCGGCTCGTCGTCGTCCGGCCGGGCCCCGGCCAGGATCCGGTGGACGGCGTGCCGGGCCTCCCGCTGGTCCTCCCCCGGCATCTGTGAGCGGATCACCGCCTGCACCAGCCGGTGCACCTGGATGCTGTTGCTGACCTGGTCGACCTTGGCCAGCGCGAACCGGCCGATCTCCCGGATCACCCGCCCCAGCACCAGCTTCTCCTGGAGCGAGGCGTCGTACGGCTTGAGGGCGTCGATCATCTCCTTGCTGTACAGCAGGTTCGCCGAGATCGGCTCCGGCGCCAGGAACGCACACAGCTGGAGCAGCCGCACCGCCGCGGGGGAACGCGACTGGAGCCGTTCTATGGAGATGTTCCAGGTGGCGGCCACCGGCTCCGGATATCCGGGCGGCTGGTTCAGCCCCAGGACGCTCGCCGCCTGCTGGGCCAGCTGCTCGATGTACGCGGCCACCGGGGTCGCGGTCTCCGCGATCCAGGCGCCCGCCTGCTCGACGGCCAGCGGCAGGTCGCCCACCGCGATCGCCACCTGCTCGGCGTCCTCCTTGCTGAGCCCGGGGGCCCGGCGCTGGAGGTGCTCGATGGACTCCTCGCGCAGGAACACGTCCACCGGGAGCGCGTCACCGTACTGCGACCAGGACTGGTTGCGGGAGGTCACCAGGACGTGGCCCGGACCGCCCGGCGGGAAGAACCGCTTGAGGGTCTCGGGATCGTCGGCGTTGTCGAAGACCAGCAGCCAGCGGGAGGACGGCACCCCGCGCCGCAGCAGGTCGATCGCCTCCTGGGAGGCGGCCGCCATGTCCTCGCCCGTCTGCGCGCCCAGCCGTACGGCCAGCTCCGCGAGGGCGGCGACCACGTCGTCGGTCTGCTCCGAGGAGATCCACCACACCAGGTCGTAGTCGGCCATGAACCGGTGCACGTACTCCAGCGCCACCTGGGTCTTGCCGACGCCGCCGAGACCGAACAGGGTCTGCGGCTGCGGCAGCACCACGGCCATGCCGCCGCCGAGCTGGTCGCGCATCCGCTCCAGCACGATGCTGCGGCCGGTGAAGCCGGGGTTGCGGGGCGGTGCGTTCCAGATCTTCGGGACGGTCCCCGGGAAGCGCGGGCCGGGCTGCGAGGCGCTCGCCACGCTGTCGGGCAGGGCCATGGGGCGCTCCACCGCGCGCAGCAGCGCGGCCGTGGCGTGCACCTCGTCGAGCCGGAAGAGGTCCACCGGGTTGCGGTCGATGTACGGCGTGGCGAGCCGTACGTCACCCACCCTCAGCGGCACCAGCTGGCGCCGGCCACCGGTCGGGTCCTCGGCGGCCGCCCGCTCCCACACGTCCACGGCCCGGGTGGACTTCAGGTACGCCGTGGACAGCAGCACCACGGTCCGGGCGGCGGTGTCGATGCTGATGCCCGTGCCGCCGCCCAGCGTGTCCCCGGCGGAGGCCGGGCCGCCCGCCGCGGGCCGCTCGGCCGAGACGTCCTTGGGCACCACCCGGAAGCCGGCCCGGGTCAGCACCGACTCGATCCAGTCGGCCCACATCCGGTTCTCGGCGACGTAGGACAGGAACAGGTCCGCCGGCAGCGCCGGGCGGCGCCGGGTGAACGCGTCCCTGATGCGCAGCCGGACCTCCTCGCCGATGGCGGGCATGGAGGTGATCTCGCCCTCGGTGACCACGGCGGTCAGCCGTTCGAAGGCGGAGAGCAGGGAGTTGGTCAGACCCGCCTCGTCGCCGAAGGTGGCCAGCGTCTCCTCGTAGGCGTAGTAGGGCCGGTACGGGATCTCCACCGCGCCCCAGTAGGAGGTCAGCTCGTCCCCGACCAGGCCGCCCGGGAACCGGTCGAACTTGATCCTGGCCAGCGCCCGGCCCGCATCGGCCTTCTCCTTCTCGCCCTCGTCGATCCGCATCGGAACCGGGAAGATCTTGATGCCGCGGTCGTTGAACCGCTCGTCGATCTGGCGGGCGACGGACGCGGCGCCGTCGATGGACTGGTCGGACAGGGTGAAGCAGTCCACCAGGACGTCCGGCAGGTGCACGGTGCAGATGTCCGCGATGTCGGACAGGCCGGTGCGGCTGTCGATCAGGACGTAGTCGTAGTTGCTCTTCATGTCGGCGCGTAAGGCGTCGAAGAAGAGGCCGCCGCCGAGCCGGTCGTAGAAGTTGTCCCAGTCGAAGGTGGACACGGTCGCGGAGTACTCGCGGTTCTGCCGGCCCGCCGAGACGAAGTCCAGGGTGCCGCCGTCCGGGAACTCCCAGCCCAGCGTCTCCGGAGTGAGCGAGACGGCGTGCGGCTGTATCCGCGCGTAGTCCTTGTGCCAGTCGTCGGCTCGCGTCACCGGACTGGTGGCGGCCCACGCGTACTCGCTGATCAGGTCGATGACCCCGGTGGTGGCCCCGAGCGTGGACGGGTCCAGGAAGGGGTGGAAGAAGCGGTGCAGGCCCGGGGCCTCCAGGTCCCAGTCCACGGCGAGGACCCGCTTGCCGTTGGCCGCCAGGATCCAGGCGGTGTTGGCCAGCGCCATGGTGCGGCCCGTACCGCCCTTGTACGAATAGAAGGTGACGATGCGCCCGTCACGGCCGTCCCTGCTGTCACGACTCGCTGTCATCCGCGTCCCCCCGGTCGGTGTCGATGCTGTCGTTGCCGTCGTTGTGGCCGCCGAACGTGTCGGGCGGGAAGGGCGCCCGCCGCGGGGCCGGAGGGCCGCTCATCCCCATCGGCCCGAGCAGCCGCGGGCGTTCGGTGCGGGTGTTGCCGGCCGGCAGGTAGACCTGGGCGTGTCTGAGGAACTGCTGCGCCGCGGCCTCGACCACCTGCGGCAGGATCTGACCGAGGGTCTCCATGTTCGCCACTCCGTTGGCGGCGGCCCGGCAGGCCGCCCGGCCCTGGCCCATCTTGACGGGCAGGGTCTCCTCCAGCCGCCGCGCCAGCTCGATCTCCTTCGCGCGGCTCTGGTGGTCGTAGCGGTTCCACGGCACGACCACGTTGACCCACGGGCGGGACTCCTGGTCGAAGGCGGCCAGGCGCTGGCGGCGGTGCTCGTCCTCCACCACCCAGCGGTCGACGATCAGGATCTCCGGCCGGGTCGGCGGCTGCTTGCTGTCGTAGTGCCCGGCCTCGTCGTCGAAGGAGCCGATGCTGGTCTGGTAGTTGAGGTTCTTGACCAGGTCCTCGGCGACGTAGGCGATGGGCCGCTGGGCCACCGGGTGGTACGGGTTCCACTCCAGCGCGCTGTCCCCGTAGTACTCGGGGCTGCGGCCGTCCGGCAGATCGTGCCGGGAGGCGGCGGCCACGCTCACGTGCAGGGTGCGGGCGGGGCTGCCCGTGGGGCCGAAGGCACTCGGCACGCCCCGGTAGTCCAGTGGCCGGACGGGTTCGAGGCGGACGGTCTCGGCGACGCGGACGATGCGCTTGGCGAGCTCGTACACCGCCCGCTCGTACTGCTCGGCGTAGCCGCGCAGTTTGATCAGCCCGTACAGCCCGTCGGTGACGTAGCGCTCGCCGAAGGTGTTGTGGTTGAACTGCAACCGCTCGGCTGGGCCGGGGAGTTGCGAAGGGGGGACCGGCACCCACAACGCGGGCACGATGGCCTCGGCGGGCTGGTTGCTCAACGCCCCCTGGTGGATCGCCCGCTGCGCGAAGGCGTACCACTCCTTGCCGCACATCTCACTGGCGAAGTACCGCGGCGAGAACAAGGGCACGAAGACCCGGCAGGTGGCGAGCGCCGCCCCGAGCCGCTCCGACCAGCCCTCGCCGCTGCGTATCTCCCGGTCCATGAAGCCGGCCTCGGCCCCGGCGGGCAGGTCCGTCAGCGCCATGACATGGCTGCAGAGATCACGGAACAGGCGCTCGACCCACATGTCGGGGTCGGGCCCCCCGGCCCCGAATCTCGGTGTATGCGCATAACTGAGAAAAAAATACGGCTGCACTGATGCGGGCACACGCCCCCCGTCCCGAAGCTGCGAGCGAAGAAACATCATTCCGGAGCTGCTTCGCCACATCCCCTCATCGTTCAGTCAATCAGCGTCTGTTTTCGGTCATCCACTCAAGGGCGTGGTCAACGGCGTCCGGGACGGAGAAGAGCATGGTCGACGCCCCTGCGACCCGCCCCCTGCGCACCCGCGAATCCGGGAACGCCCTTCCGATCTCCGCGAAATCGCCGTCGTCCAGCGCGACGTCCTCGTATGCGGTCCACTCCCCCTCCTGGCGGGACCCCTGGTGCCCCTCCGGAAGGTTCACCTTCACCACACACTCGTACATGCGCAAGGGGGGCTTCGGAATTCGATACTCCGCGAGATGGAAAGCGGTGCAGACCGAAAACCCCACATTGATCATGAGTACCTGTCCGCCCTCCCAGCACAGCTTTCCCAGAGGCGACTCCTCACCGAGGTGACATTCCAGGCGGTGACCGGCGCAGAGCCGCTCCGCGTCCGCGCCGAGCGCGGCGAAGGACGTCTGCGGGTGGGAACTGCGCGCGGCCCCCGGCGCGGTGCGGACGGCTTCCGCGAGGGAGCCCATGCCGTGGCTGGGGGTGCTCGCCGGATCGAAGGCGGGCATCCGGTCGACGAAGGCACGCACCTGCGCCTCGCCCATTCCGGCGATCCGCTCCAGGTGGGCGCTGGACGTCCTGGAGTTCTCCGGGGTGAACGCGGGGACCACCAGGGTGCCGCGCGGGCCCAGGACGCCCGTCAGGGCGTCGCGCAGCTGCTCCGCGCGCAGCCCGGTCCCGCGCAGGGAGGCGTGCACCAGGAGCCGCATCCCCGGCCGTACCCCGAGCAGCTGCAGCTGCACCGCCAGCTGCAGGGCGCCCCCTCCCCGGCGGCCCCGGCCCGGGCCCGCCGGGGAGGGGGCGGGCGCGGGGGAGTGGGCGCTCACGCGTCGACCGCCTTCAGTTCGTAGCGCAGCTCCGCCACCAGCCGCTTGCCGGTGACCGTCAGCTCGGCCGCCGCGGACAGCCGGTCCAGGGCCTTGTGGATGCGGTCCGAGCCGCCCGGCTCGGGACCCGCCGTCGCCCGCCGGTACGCCTCCACCGCCACCCGCTCGTGCACGTCGGCCAGCAGCCGCGACACCGGCACCGGCCGCGACCGCCACGGCGACGGGTGCTGCCACTCCCCGTCCAGCGCGTACAGGTCGGTCACTTCGGTCAGGGCCCGCAGCCGGGTCCGCCGCCGCCCGGTCAGCAGCGCCAGCGCGGTCTCCCGTACGCCCGCCGCGTACGGCACCCCGAGCGCCCCCGGCCCGCTCCGGCCCGCCTCGCCCCAGCCGCCGGCCCGCGGGCCGCCCGCGAGCGGTGTCAGGGTGGTCAGCCCGGCCACGGCCGTCCGGGCGAACCCGGGTACCGCCTTGTGCAGCAGTGCCCAGGCCCGGTCGAGCCTGCCCCGCCACTCCTCGGTCTCGCCGGCGCCGAGCCGGAGCCTGGGCGGGCGGGGGAAGCAGTTGCGGTACGGGTCGAGGTCCTCCAGGGCCACCGGCGCCGCGTCCGGGTCGGGCGACCAGGTACGGACGGGCTGCCAGCGGGCGTCGCCCGCCGCCGGCCCGAAGCGGTGCTCGGAGCGGCCGTCCCGGACGACGTACCCCTCGTCGGTGACGCGCAGCGAGGCCCGGCCCTGCGTGCCCGGCTCCCCGAGCCGCAGCAGCCCGAGCGTCGGCAGGTACACCTCGCCGTCCCGGTAGGCCACATCGGCCGGCAGGTCCAGCCCGCCGCGCAGCACGGCCGCCGCGGCCAGCGCGGTGAGCCTGCGGGCCGCCTCCGCGCCGCCGGTGCCGCCCTCCCGCGCGGCGTCCAGGGCCGCCAGCACCCAGGTCCGGGTGAACGGGTGGTCCAGTACGGCGTCCAGCGCGTCGGCGCCCGCTTCCCCGGCCCGCTCCACCGCGGCCACCAGCTCCCAGGCGTGCGCCCAGTCGGGGTCGCCCGCCAGGTCCGCGTTCAGCCGGGCCAGCAGGATCCGGGTCAGCTCCTGCTGGGAGCGGGCCAGTTCGGCCGGGTCGGACAGCTGCGGAGCGGTCTCCCGGTGCGCGGTGCGGCCCTCGACCCCGTCCACGAGTTCGCGCAGGTCGGTGCAGTACACGGAGGGGTTGTCGAAGCCGTTGCGGGCGCGGTAGCGGTGGGTGTAGAGACCGCCACCGCACGAACGTACGACGGGGCAGCGGCGGCACGAATCGCTGACGCCCGCCAGGCCCAGCTGCCGGGCCCGGACACCGGGGTGGGCCGCGACCTGGTCGAAGGCGTGGTCGAAGACGTTGAACCCGGTGGCGGCCGCCCCCTCGAAGGCGCTCTTGAGGGAGTCCACCTGCTCCAGGGTCCCGTCGGTCTCGACGACCACGAGGTCGGTTGGCGCGAGGCCGAGCGACTCGGTGAGGCTGGGTCCGCCGCGCAGGGTGGACAGGAGGGACTCGAAGAGCCGCACGGGCACCGGGCGGCCCAGCCGCTCCCAGTGGTCGAAGATCCGCAGGAGCCAGCGGGCGTAGGCGTCCGGGGCGCCGTCGGGCCGGACGGGGGGCGTTTCCCAGGTGGCGTGCGGAAGGAGGAAGTCCACCCGCGGGGGATCGAGTTCGACGAGGGCGTCGAACACGGCGACGGGATCGTTGGCCACGTCCACGGTGCAGAGCAGACCCTGGTAGAGGTGGCGGTAGGGCGCGGAGCGCAGCAGCGCGACGGCGGCGAGGACCAGCGGGTGGCTCGTACGGCCGTCCGCGAAGCGGCGGTGGCGGTCGTTGGCGGCGCGGTCCCCGTCGAGGGAGACGCCCACGCGCACGCCGAACTCCGCGAAGAGGTCGAGGTAACGCGTGCTGAGCTGGAGCCCGTTGGTGTGGATCCGCAGGTCGAGGGCGGCGATCCCGGTGAGCGCCCGGCTGAACTCCTCGCAGACGAGTCGGAGCCGGGCCGTGCCCGCCAACAGGGGTTCCCCTCCGTGGAGAATCACCGTGACGGAGGGGAGTGCATGGTCACGGGCATGTTCGGCGAGCCTCGACGCGGTCTGTGAAATAACCTCGGGGGAGATCACTTTCGGCCGGGCTCGCCAGCTCTGATCTGCGTGTTCGTAGACGTAGCAATGATCACAAGCCAGATCGCATCTGCTGTGAACTTTCAGGACGATCTCGCGAAATGCGATCAGGCCGGTCATTCCGCCAGTCTAGGGCTCTTACTCCGGGTCAGAGCGCGGAGTTGAAGATCGGTGCCTGAACCGGACGGCCGGATTCGGCAGGCAGCACGCGGCCGAGCGTCGCGGCCGCGGAGGCGGTCTCGACGTCGATCTTGGCGAGCGGGACCCGCCGGGCCTTGACCGTGCTGGTCGGGGGGGTTGCGGAAGTGTTCACGACACCGTCCTCGGGGAAGCCATGTGGAATGGGCATGTGAATGACAACAGCGGCACGCTGCCGTCAAGCGTGGACTTTACTCGGCCACACCCCATTGGCAACCGAGACATGACGCCTGGTCAACCGTTCTATAGCGAGTGCGGCGTATTTCTCGGGGTGGCTTATTCGGCCGTTCGCCGGACGGCAAGATCCATTTTTCCCGGACCCGTGGCCCGGCCGTTCCCCCCGGGCGTGGCGCCCGCCGTCCCCGGCGGCCGGATCGCGGCCTGTCCGCGTGCTCGCCGTACCGGCGGGGAGCGCCGGGCCGGAGGGTCCGGGGGGCCGCAGCGGCGGCGCCGATCGCGGCCACGAGGTCTCCCCGGAGGTGGACCCGGAGGCGGATCGCGCGTGCCGGCGGACGGCGTACCCGACGAGGAGTCCGATGCCGAGTACCGCCATGCCGATGTCGTCGATGTGCAGGGTCACGGCGGGGCCCTTGCCCATGCCCCGAGGGCAGGTCGGTACGTGACGCCCGGTCAGGCGTGCGCCGGAACGGGGATCGGCGCCCCCCGAGGGCGGCGCCGGGAGGCCGAACGGCCGCTACGCAGGCTGCTGTTCGCTCAGGTCCGGGACGGGGAGGTCGCGCAGCAGCCAGTTCAGCACGTCGGGCAGCGCGCGCAGGGCCGCGAAGTGCGCGGCGGCCGGCTCGATCGTGGTCGTGGCCCCCGGGATCCGGCGGGCCAGCCAACGGGAGTGGCCCACAGGGGAGAACACGTCGAGCTCCCCGTGCCAGATCATCACCGGACAGCGGATGGAGGCCGGGTCGAAGCCCCAGGGACGGCTGAAGGCGAGGACGTCGTCGATCCAGCCGTACGCCGAACGGCGCAGCCCCTCACGGTAGTTCCGCAAGAGCATCGACCGCAGCCCGGCATCGGAGACGATCATGCGGTCGTTGTCGGTCAGTTCCCGGCGCAACTCGTCCAGCAGCCGCCCCGGGTCCTTGCGGATGCCGTCGGCGCGCGGGATCAGCCGGGCGGCCAGCTCCTCGGGATCGGTGGAGGCGGTGGTGTACTCCTTGACGTTCGACGCGGCCATCCCCGCGAACCAGTCCAGGTCCTCCGCGTCCCGGGGGGCCAGCCCCACCATCGCCGCGGTACGGGTGACCCGGTCCGGCAGCAGGGCGGCGCAGGCGAGGGCGCCGGCGGCGCCTCCGGAGCGGCCGGCCACCGCGAACCTGTCCAGGCCGAGGGCGTCGGCCACGGCGGCCACGTCGTGGGCCACGTCGGCGACGGTGCGGCCCGGATGGCGGTCGGAGTCGCCGTAGCCGGGTCTGTCGTAGGCGATGAGCTGCATCCGGCGCTGGTAGAGGACCATGCCCCGGGGGGCCGGGCCCAGGCGGCTGCCGGGCATGCCGTGGAGCAGGAAGACGGGCTTGCCGTCCGGATCGCCCCAGCGCTCCACGGTCAGAGCGCGCCCGTCCGCTGTGCGCACCTGATTGCGCACGCGCTCCCTCCCTCACGGTCGATGTGAGTCGTCACGGCGATTGTGCTCGCTGGGGGAGGAGTGCGGTAGGGCGCACTTCGGGGGCGATTCTTGTGACGGTTCCCGCAGCGCGCGCCGCCGGGCGCGTCCGCTTCGGCTGGGGCGGGTGGGTGGTGCTGGGGCTCCGCCCCAGGCCCCGCGCCTCAATCGCCGGCGGGGCTGGTGGTGTGGGGCGGTGCCCCGCCGGAGTGTCTCCTCGGCTCGGCGCCCGCGGGCATGTCGCGGTGGTACCCGGTGGTCGCGCCTCGTCCTGCG
>NZ_JBEZYV010000036.1:0-63806 GCF_040638905.1 Streptomyces virginiae
CGCTCCAGTGGGCAGTGGCGCGAGATGCCTGCCGAGTTCGGCCCCTGGGCCACCGTCTACGGACGCTTCCGCGTGTGGCGGGACGCCGGTGTCTTCACGGCCCTGTTGGAAGGCTTGATCGCCCAGGGGGCCCAGGTGGGCAGAAGGGACTTGTCGCTGGTCAGCGTGGACTCCACCACGGTCCGCGCTCACCACGACGCCGCGGGGATGTGGGTCAGCAAGCACCTCATGAAGGCCCTGGAAGAAGCCGTGCAGGAGCAGGAGGCAGCCCTACAAAAGGGGGAGGCACGGAGGAACAGAACGGACAGGACGAACGCCGGCGCGTCCGGCGCAGATGCAGGCTCCGACTGAAGGAAGCCCTGCTCGGCAGGCCCCGGGGCGGGCTCACGAGCAAGATTCATCTCGCCGCGGACCGCCGGTGTCGGCCGCTCGCGCTGGTTTTGACCGCCGGGCAGGCCGGGGACAGCCCGCAGTTCATCCCCGTGCTCGCGAAGGTGAGAGTCCGCCTGCCGGTCGGCCGTCCCCGCACGACGCCCGGCGCGGTCGCCGCAGACAAGGCGTACTCGTCCCGCGGCAACCGCGCCTACCTGCGCAAACGCGGAATCAAGGCTGTCATCCCGGAGAAACGGGACCAGACCGCCAACCGCAAGAAGAAGGGCGCACGAGGCGGCCGACCCATCAGCCACGACGCCGACCTCTACAAGGAACGGAACACCGTCGAACGTCTGATCAACAAGCTGAAAGCCTGGCGAGGGATCGCTACCCGCTACGACAAAACCCCAGACAGCTACCTCGCCGGCCTCCACCTCCGCGCCGCAATGATCTGGATCGACGACCTCCTCAAAGCCGCCGACTGATCACGACATCACACAGGCCCTAGAGCGGCTCAGGGCTCGGAAGGCAGGGGCACATGCAGGGCGTAAGTGCGCACCTAAGAACGTCGGTGCCGGATACAGCAGAAGGGCCCAGATCTCTATGGGAGATCTGGGCCCTTCTGAGCAGTAGCGGGGACAGGATTTGAACCTGCGACCTCTGGGTTATGAGCCCAGCGAGCTACCGAGCTGCTCCACCCCGCGTCGATGCCTCCACCATACGGCACCTTTGGCCTGGGCTTCTCCGGATTTCCTGGCCAACCTGCTGTCGCAAGCGCTCGCAGCTTGCAGGGGCATTCGATCTCTGCCGCCTCCGGCGACATGGGAGAGTGCGGGCCGCCGCTGCCGGGGAGCGGCGGCCCGCACTGCTGTTTCCGAGGATGTCCTGACGACTGCGAGCTATGCGGTTCGCGTGGTGCCGCGGGCCTACCAGGTGGCCTTGCTATCAGTCTTGAGTCCCACGGAAGGCATCGGCGCGAGAGGTCAGATGAGGGAGGGCAGGATGCCGCGGGGCCAGTGCCCGAGCCAGAATGCGGCGGCTGAGGGCCGGTCCTGGGCCTCGGTTGAACCGTCGTGCAGCAGGCACTCGGTGGGAGCCACATAGCCTTCCGCCCGGGGCGAGGCGTATTCGGATGATGCGGATGGGGCGGCCGCTGGCGACGTAGTCGCGGTAGTCCTGGGTGTGCGGGTAGCGGTCGGCGTGGTAGTCGGGGTGGACGGCTCGGCAGACCGCTTGGGCGTCGATGGCACCGAGAATGATGTATCGCACTCCGGGGCCGAGGTTGAGGCAGAGCCTGCGGCGTCCGGTGTGCTTGTCGGCGTACGCGAGCTTGTCCCAGTTGTCGAGGTGCAGCCCGATCAGCCGGCCGTCCTCGTAGTTGTCGGTGGTGGTGGTCATGTCGCGCTTGGCCAGGGCTTGGCCCAGGTACACCGCGTCCGGATCGCCCAGGGGCCGCGTGATGTCCCCGAGCTCGCACCCTTCCTGGTACGCGGGCCGGACGACCTCAACGAGCGTGCTGTCCAAGGGTCTACGAGGGGCCGTGACACGATGGCTGCCGGTCTTGGGATCGCGTTCTCTTCGACCATCCCAAGACGCTAGCCCGACAGTGTCTGCCAAGGTGGCCGCGCCACAACCGCGCGACGAGTGCGAGTTCGTCGTCGGCGCGGTCGGGGTCGGGGTCGGGGTCGGCGAAGGAGACGCCGAGGGCGAGGGCGAGGCGGACCTGCATCATGGCCCGCTCGCCGGCGGCCTGGGCACCCTGTACGCGAGTTCTCCCTGACCGTCGGCGACACTGAGCGGACCAGCCCGCCCGCCAACTGCGGCGAGGCCGTCGGCGCCGACATCGTTCGGACTGCGCACCCTCGCCCGCGCCAGCCCCGATACCCTGGCCGGCGGCCGGGACAAGGCCCTGGTCCTGACCGGCTTCTGCTACGCCAGCCGCAGCCAGGACCCGGCCGGACTCCTCACTGGCGACGTCACCCTGCATCCCCGCGGCCTGTCGCAGTCCTCACCGGCAAGACCAAGCACAGCGGTCCGCAACGCCAAGATCGGTTACGCAGAGGACCCCGAGATCTGCCCAGTCCGCGCGTGGACCGCCTACCGCACCCGCCTGGTCGGCGAGCATGGACAGGAGTGGGCCAGCCCCTTCACCCCGCCTTCGTCGGTATCGACCAGTGGGGCCACATCACCGGAGGCATGGGCCCGGACTCCGTCACCCGGGCGATCAAACGGATCTCCGCCCGGGCCGGGGTGCCGATCGCCTGGACCGGGCACTCCCTGCGCATCGGCCTGGCTTCGGTCGCCCGCCGCAAGGGCCGCGACGGCATCGCCATAGCCGACCAGGCGGCTCGGCCCGCCACTCCCGCTCCATGCTCGGCTACACGAAGGGTGGTTGACAGCTCCCTGGATCGGCAGCGGGGTGGGGTGCATTGACGGAAGGTCTCGCGCGCCGGACAGCAGATTCAGGAAGTCACGCGAAATCCCCCTTGCTCAATGGTCAAGAGTCGTTGACCATTGCTCGCATGTCCACCGATGATCTTCCCGAGACGTTTCACGTCACTACTGACGAGCAGCTGCGCGCCGTCTCCAATCTCACGCGCCACCGGATCATGGCCGCGCTCCGCTTCGAGCCCGCGACGATTACGCAGATCGCCGAGCGCGTGGGCCTTGCGAAGGGGAGTTCCAGCTATCACGTACGGCTGCTGGAGCGGGCCGGCCTGGTGAAGGTGGTACGGACACGGAAGGTGCGGGGTGTCACCGAGCGGTACTACGCGATGGCCGCGCGGGCGATCGTGCTGCCGGATCCGGGCGAGGGAGGGCCGGATGTGCTGATGCGCCATGCGGTGGCGGACCTGGAGGCGTCGCCGGTGGATGGCGAGCGGCACGTACGGATGGCGCATCTGCGGCTCACCGAGGAGCAGTTCGCGCAGCTGGGGGCGCGGTTGCAGGCCCTGGCGGACGAGTACCGGGAGCTGTCCGATCCGTCGCTGCCGGACGCGTCACTCGTCTTCGCACTGTTCCACCCGGCACCGCGCGAGCAGGCCGAAGGGGACGCCAAGTGACTTCAGAAGTCCGGAAGTTGCCGACCGGGTTCGGACGGCTGTGGACTGCGCAGACGGTGTCCTCGCTCGGTGACGGGGTGTCGCACGCCGCGCTGCCGCTGCTCGCGTTGACGTTAACGCGGGATCCGATGGCGCTCGCCGTCGTCACCGCTGCCGGGACGCTGCCGTGGCTGCTCTTCGGGGTGCTCGGCGGTGCGCTGGTGGACCGCTGGGACCGCCGGCGCACGATGTGGGTCACGGACGCGGCGCGTGCGGTGCTGCTCGCGATACCGGCGGCAGCGGCCGCGCTCGACGTGCTGAGCATTCCGCTGCTCGCGGCCGTCGCCTTCGTGCTCGGCCTCGGCGGACTCTTCTTCGATACGGCCGCCACGGCCTATCTGCCGGATCTGCTCGGCCGCGACCCCGCACTCCTGGAGCGCGCCAACTCCCGCCTGCGCGGCGCCCAGACCGCCGCGTCCGGCTTCGCGGGGCCGCCTGCGGGCAGTGCGCTGCTCCTGCTCGGGCGGGCGGTTCCGCTGCTCGCCGACGCGGTGTCGTTCGCGCTCTCCGCACTGCTCGTACGTTCGCTGCCCGCCATGCCCAGGCCCGTGCCGGAGGTCCGCGAATCGCTGCTTCGGCAGGCGCGGGCCGGGGCCTCGTACCTCTTCCGGGACCGGTTGCTGCTCGGGCTCGCGCTCCGCCCAGCGGTCGGGAACGTCGCCTTCCTCGCTGTGGAAACCGTCCTCGCCCTCTTCGCGCACGACCGCCTCGGCATCGACACCTTCGGCTACGGCCTGCTCCTCACGGCGGAGGCCACCGGCGGCCTGCTCGGTGCGGGCATCGCCTCCTACCTCGGCCGACGACTCGGCACCGGCACCGCACTGACCTGCACAGCCGCAGTCGAAGGGCTTGCCATCCTGGGCCTTGCCGCCGCCCCGAACCCGTACGTGGCCGGGCTCGCGCTCGCCGTCTGCGGGGCCGGCATGGGCACCACGATGGTGCTCGGGCCCTCCCTCCGGCAGGCGATCGTCCCGGCCCACCTCATGGGCCGGGTCGCCTCCACCTCCCGCATGCTGGCCATGTGCGCCGCCCCATTCGGGGCCTTCCTCGGCGGCTGGCTGGCCACCACCCACGACATCCGCACCCCGCTCTACGCCGCCGCTGCCCTCCTCCTGGCGATGACAGCCGTCACGGCATCCATGACCAGCAACCGCCGAGTCGAAGGGGCGCTGCGTGCCGCCGCCCCGGCCGGCGGTCCAGATCACCTGGCATCCAAGGATCCCGCCCAGGAGTGTGCACCCGACTTGTTGTGACGCCTGCCGCGAAGGCGTCACAACAAGGCGGATGCCACGCCCGCGCGGGCCGCAACGAGTGGCCAGGTCACTCGGGTGTGCCGGCCGTCAATCCTCGTCGTCCTCCGCGACCACCGGGTCCCCGACGGGGCGCAGGCCCTGGCCCTGGCCGCTGGCTTTGATGTTGAACAGGTAGCGGCCCAGGAAGTTGATGTGCCGGTCC
Source organism: Streptomyces virginiae (assembly GCF_040638905.1). Lineage (GTDB taxonomy): Bacteria > Actinomycetota > Actinomycetes > Streptomycetales > Streptomycetaceae > Streptomyces > Streptomyces virginiae_B. The sequence goes on from NZ_JBEZYV010000036.1 coordinate 4,929, forward strand.
TTGAGCGGGGAGAGGTGGGCGACGTCTTCGTCCTTGATGTCGTGGCCCCCGGCACGGAGCCGGGCCACGGTGGCGTCCAGGTAGCGGGTGTTCCACAGGACCACGGCGTTGAGCACCAGGCCGAGAGCGGCGACCTGGTCTTCCTGGCCATCGCGGCACGCCTGTCGGATCTGCCCGCGGCGCCATGGCAGATCGCCCGGGCGAGTCGGTGGCGATTCCTGGCGTTCCTCGCCGGGCCGGAACACCAACTGAGCGGCCCGTTCGGAATCCCCACGTACGGCCAGTTGTGTTGTCACTCTTGGTTACGGCCCGGGCTCGACGTCTGACCCGATCGGTCACATGCGGATGAACGCGACCGGTTGTCGGGCCACGTCAGTGCCAGGCACAGGCGATCAGCTGTCCGCGGAGTGGGCGTCGGCAAGGGCCTCGCCGAAGAGCCGTCCGGCGAGTTCCACGCAGCGCATCCGGGCAGGAGAGAAGTCACAAGGCATCTTGGTGATCGCTGTGGCGGCACTCATCCCTGTGCCCTCCTCCCCTTTCAGGTCGGCGTCGTAGATTTCGAAGATCTTCTCCTCGGCCGCGTCGAGACCAGCTGCCTCGATGGCCTGATGCAGGGCCATTTGGTGAGCGCATCGCTGTACGGCGAGCTCTTCGACGCGCGGGTCGTCGGATTCGACGCCGTCGTCGAGGGCGGCCTCGGCCGCCTCAAGACGGTCCTCCTCGGCCCGCAGGTCGGGGTGGGTGGCCAGCACGATGAACGTGCCGGCCTGGATGGCGGCGCCCAGCGGCCCGAAGATCCGTTCTGTGACTAGCAGGGCGTCCAGATCGGAGGGGCGCAACGCGCCTGGGGGCAGGTGGCTGAGACGGTCCGTGACCAGTTCGGAGAGCAGCCCCAGCGGGCTGCCCACCGCCTGCAGGCGCTGGACAGCCGCGTGCCGACGTTTGATGGCGACCTCCTGCGCCGCCAAGGTTTCCTCCAGCCTGCTCAGGACCGACTCGATATCCAGGGCTTGGCCCAGGGCTTCGTCTCCAGCTTCGTCCCGGGCTTCGCCGAAGGCGGCCCGCATGTCGTCCAGGCTGATACCGGCATCAGCCATCTTGCGGATCCACAGCAGGCGGGTCATGTCGTCATAGCCGTAGCGGCGGCGGCCGTCCCCGCCGCGCTCGGGCTCCGGCAGCAGACCGATCTCGTGGTAGTGGCGGATGGCGCGTGGGGTGATCCCGGCGAACGCAGCGGCATCACCGATCTTGACCTGCCGGGGAGGCGTGAGGGAGGGGTACATCGCAGACAGGGCCTTTCGTGCTGTGGTGCCCCGACCCCACCACATGCCGCTACGGCATGTGCAACAACCACCCCATCCAGGTGCCACCGGAGCCAGGCCCTAGCTGTATTGATCACGAGCGTTGTTGACACTCGGCAGGTCTTGAACATGGCGAAGACCTCCGGTGTGGTGGGAGCTGTCTAGGAACTCACCGCACGGAGGTCTTCGTGTCCCACCGTAATGCCCGGCTGACCGTCTTCGGTAGGCACCTGCTGGTCGAACGGGTCTGCTCGGGCCGTCCGGTCGCCCACGTGGCCGCCGAGATGGGCGTATCGAGGGCCACCGCCCATCAGTGGATCCGCCGGTGGCGGGCCGAAGGCGAAGCCGGGCTGCACGACCGGTCCAGCCGGCCTCGCCGGACGCCGCACCGACTCCGGCCGATATCGAGGCCAGGGTGTGTGACCTGCGTCGGGCGCGGAAGCTGGGCCCCGCCCGGATCGGCCCGGTCCTGGGGCTGCCCGCCTCGACCGTCCACCGGATCCTGACCCGGCACGGTCTCAGCCGGCTGTCCTGGCTCGACCGTCCAACCGGCACCGTGATCCGACGCTACGAACGCGAGCGTCCGGGCGAGCTCGTTCACGTGGACGTGAAGAAACTCGGCCGGAGCCCCGACGGCGGCGGCCACCGCGTCCTGGGCCGCGAAGCAGGCCGGCCCGTCAGCGGCATGGGCTTCGACCAGTTCCACTCCGCGGTCGACGACCACTCCCGCTTCGCCTACAGCGAGATCCACCCGGACGAGAAAGTCGCGACCTGCGCGGGGCTTCCTCACCCGCGCCGCGGCCTTCATCCACAGCCAGCACATCACCCGCATCGAGCGGGTCCTGACGGACAACGCCTGGGCCTACCGCAAGGGCCTGGCCTGGAAGAACGTCTTGCACGAGCTCGGCGCCACCGGGAAACTCACCCGCGCCTACCGGCCCCAGACCAACGGCAAAGCCGAACGCTTCAACCGCACCCTCCTGGAGGAGTGGGCCTACCTGAAGCCCTACACCTCCAACCAGGAGTGGACCGAAGCCCGGGCAGACTTCCTCCACAGCTACAACCACCAGCGCTGCCACACCGCACTCGGCGGACACCCACCCATCAGCCGCGTCAACAACCCTGCGGGTCAATACAGCTGTGCAGGCTCTGCCACGCGGTTTCGCCCTGATGTTCTGTCGGCGCGGCCCCCTTTGAGGCGGGTGCCGGCGGCGGGTCGGTGCGGGCACCAGCGGCGTGCTGATGAGCCCGCACGATCGTGGAGTCGACCGAGACCTCCCAGTCGATCTCACCCGCCGCGTCGGCTGCGGCCTGGACCTGCTGGAGCAGACGCTCCCAGGTCCCGTCGGCCGACCACAGCCGATGGCGTTCGTAGACCGTCTTCCAAGGCACGAACCGTTCGGGCAGGTCACGCCACTGCACGCCGGTCCGCACCCGATGCGGAATCCCGTCGATCACCTGCCGGTGATCCCGCCATCGGCCACAACGCCTGTTGCTGACCGGCAGGAACGGCCGCAGCCGTTCCCACTCAGTGTCAGTCCCGCCCCGCGGCAGCCCGTGGTCCGCACCACCACCGGACCCACCCCCCGAGTTGCCACCGCCCCACCTGCCCCCGCTGCAGCCCGCGCACCATCAACCCGAGCGGCCCCCACCCCGGCTACCGGCCACGCCGCCGCACCCGCGGCAGCCAACACCCCTCGCCCGTGAGCACCGCGCACCGAGGCGGTCGCCGGGCCATCGCGAGGAGTCTCAGGTATCGAGGCGCGCCGGATGCTGCCCCGGTCAATGCGGGTCGCGCACCGGCGTGGTGGACCCCGATGTGGTGCTGCGTGGCCACCACCCGGACCACTTCCAGCTGGTCAACGGCACCTCGAGAACGGCCGACGAGCTGGTGAGGCGGATGCCGAGGACTGGCAGGCCGAGGCCGAGGCGTACGTCCGTGAACGGCGCACCGACCTGCTCCGTGGGCCGAGTGGGCCAGCGCCGCCGACTTCGCCTTGATTGCGCATCAATTTTGTGAAAGACCTCCAGCAGATTCGAGCCATTGTTGCCAATGCGCTGCGCTGACAGGGTTGTAATATGTCATCCAACCGATGACAAACATGATGTCGTCGATCTGCTGACTGCCTTAGGGAGGTGCCCGTGACCGCAGCCGTCCAGCCGTCCACGCCTCGCACCGACGCCCCCACCCCGGCGTCCCTTCTCGCCGCCGCGGCAGCCCTTGCCGCCATAGATGACGCGCTGCGGGGCGCCCAGCACGAGACCCCCAATGCCTCCACGCCCGGCCCTGCGCAGGCGCCGGCCTCCCTGATGCTGCTGCGGCAGGTACGCGAGCAGCTCGCCGGCTGGGAGACCGGCCTGATCGAAACCGCCCGCAACGTGGGCGCCAGCTGGGCCGACCTCGCCGGCCCTCTCGGCGTCGCCAGCCGCCAGGCCGCCGAACGCCGCTACCTGCGCGGCCGCCCCGGCGCCGTCGGCACCACCGGCGAGCGGCGCGTAATGGCCACCCGCCAGGCCCGGGTCGCCGAACGGGCCACCGCCACCTGGGCCCGACCAACGCCGCCGACCTGCGCAGCATCGCCGGGCAGATCACCGCACTCAGCCACCTCGCACCCGCAGCGCGCTCAGCCCAGGCCGCCCACCATGCCGCTCTCGGCACCACCGACGCCGCCGAGTTCATCGCCCCGGCCGGCATGCGCCCCTACCTCGATGCCCGCCACACCGACCTCATCGAACCTGGACACCGTCGAAGACCGGCGCACGACAACTGCAGCCGCTGACGATGACTGACTCCCCTCAGGCAGAGTCACCCCATGCGGGTACGGCCCGGCCCGCCCCGAACCACGCCGACAACGGGCAACGATCCGTCCCAGCCCGAGTACCAATCCGTTTATGACGTTCCCACAGAAAGAGACCCACATGGGCAGCAGTGTCGAGACGCTGGAATTCCAGGCCGAGACCCGCCAGTTGCTGCGGCTGGTGATTCACTCGATCTACTCGAACAAGGACATCTTCCTGCGCGAGCTGATCTCGAACGCCTCCGACGCCCTGGACAAGCTGCGGCTGGAATCGCTGACCGACTCCAGCCTCACCGAGACCGCCGACACCACCAATCTGCACATCTCGCTGGAAGTCGACAAAGACGCCCGCACGCTGACCGTCCGGGACAACGGGATCGGCATGACCCGGAACGATCTCGTCGAGCTGATCGGCACGATCGCCAAATCCGGCACCGCCACCCTGCTGAAGAAGATAAAGGAGACCAAGGACGCCGCCACCGCGGAGAGCCTGATCGGGCAGTTCGGGGTCGGCTTCTACTCGGCGTTCATGGTCGCCGACAAGGTCACCCTGCGCACCCGCCGGGCCGGCACCGACTCCGGCACCCAGTGGGAGTCCGACGGCGAGGGCACCTACGACATCCAGGCCGTCGACGGCCTGCCCGTGGGCACCTCGGTCATCCTGCACCTCAAGCCCGCCGACAGTGAGGACGGACTCGCCGACTACCTCTCCGAGCCGAAGATCCGTCAGATCGTCAAGCAGTACTCGGACTTCATTCGCTGGCCCATCCGGATGGCCACCGAACGCACCGACGCCGAGGGCGAAACCACCTCCGACCTCGACACGCTCAACTCGATGAAGGCTCTGTGGGCCCGGCCGCGCACCGAAGTGACCGAGGACGAGTACAACGAGTTCTACCAGCAGATCAGCCTCGACTGGCAGCCCCCGGCCGAGACGATCCACATGCGCGCCGAAGGCACCTTCGAGTACGAGGCGCTGCTGTTCATCCCCTCGCAGGCACCCTTCGACCTGTTCTCCCGCGAGACCAAGCGCGGCGTACAGCTGTATGTCAAGCGGGTGTTCATCATGGACGACTGCGAAGCGCTCATGCCTAACTACCTGCGCTTCGTCAAGGGTGTCGTGGACGCTCACGACCTGTCGCTGAACGTCTCCCGCGAGATCCTCCAGCACGACCGCCAGATCCGCGGCGTACGCCGGCGCCTGGTCAAGAAGGTCCTTGGTGCCATCAAGGATATGCAGTCCAAGGACGCCGAACGCTACGCGAAGGTATGGGAGCAGTTCGGTCGGCCGCTGAAGGAAGGCCTGGTCGAGGACACGGACAACACCGAGGCCCTGCTTGAGCTGGTGTCAGCCGCCTCCACCCACGACCCGGAGAAGACCACCACATTGCGCGAGTACGTCGAGCGCATGAAGGACGGCCAGGACACCATCTACTATCTGACCGGCGAAAGCCGCGCCCTGGTGGAGAACTCGCCCCACATGGAAGCCTTCGCTGCCAAGGGCTATGAGGTCCTCATCCTCACCGACCCCATCGACGAAGTGTGGGTCGACCAGGTTCCCGCCTTCGACGGCCACCCTCTGCAGTCCATCGCCAAGGGTCAGGTCGACCTCGACGAGTCCGCCGACGGCGAGAAGGAAACGGACGCCGACAAGGCCCAGCGCGAGCAGGATTTCGCCGCCCTGTTGCCCTGGCTGACCACTACCCTGTCCGACCACGTCAAGCAGGTCCGTCTGTCCTCACGCCTGACGACCTCGGCGGCGTGCATCGTCGGCGACGCCCACGACGTGACACCGACCTTGGAGAAGATGTACCGGGCGATGGGCCAGCAGATCCCCCCGGTCAAGCGGATCCTGGAACTCAACCCCACACACCCCCTGATCAACGCCCTGCGCACAGCACACGCCCAAAGCGCCGACGACCCCGCACTCGCGGAGAACGCCGAGCTGATCTACGGCAGCGCGCTGCTCGCCGAGGGGGGTGACCTGCCCGACCCGGCCCGCTTCACCCGGCTGCTCACCGACCGCCTGACCGGCACCCTGTAGCCACCGGTGCCCCCGGGCACAGACGAACCCACCTGCCCCGGGGGCGCCGGGGCAGGGCGGCTCGGCTTCACCCTCACAACGAAGTACGACCTGTCGTCCCGCTGCCGGGTTCGACCGGGCTTGGGCTGCGCGGTGAGCCGCGCGTGGCCGAGGTGGGACAGGTAGCATCCTGGCGTCGCTTCTTCCAGCACCCTGAGGCGCGGGCCGGCTGGGAGTGGGCCCGGGGAGTGCTGCCCGGAAGCCCACCTGGCTGTCGGCGGTGTAAATGACAGAGCCCGGCCGGGGTGACTACGGGCGCCTGGCCGGGCTCTGCGTGCGTGGAGTACCGCTTGTGTTCAGAAGTCGTCGTCGCGTCCGCCTCGAAGCGGATCTTCCTCGCGGCCCTTGCCCGGCTGTCGGCGCTTGTCCTGCTTGACCGCCCACGACGGCAACTCCTTGATGCGTGGGGTGTTCTTCCTCCAATACACGCTCTCACAGAACGTCACTACTCGCACTCCGTCGGTCACCGACCGTGGCGGGCGGGTGGTGGCTCCGCCCGGTGCGGATGTGTCGGGATGGGGCGTGCCGGCGCGGTGCTCAGGATGGGCGCACACTGCCACGCCCCGAACCGTCAGCAGCCGATCCCCATCGTGGCCGGTGTCCCAAACGCCGATCTACGACGCCGTCGAGCGGCAATGGCTCGCCCCGGGCCGGGAAGTGCCCCGCCGTCAGGGTCTGCCAACTAGGGCCTGTATCGGGTCGTGATCAATCGGCGGGAGTCGATGCCGCCCCGAGTCCGGTCGCCTGCCAGGGAGACCCAGGGTGCGACCTGCGAAGATGGCGCCATGCTGCAGGTTTGTCTCAACGGTGCTCGAAGCCGTGCCGAATGTTCCCAATTACCGGTGACCGCCGATGAGCTGGCGGTGGCGGCCCGTGAGGCTGTCGCGGCCGGCGCCGAGGATGTCCATCTGCACCCCAAGGACCGCGCCGGTCACGACACGCTGGAAGCCACCGCCGTCGCCGCCGCTGTGAGCGCGGTGCGGGCTGCTGTCCCAGGCATCCCGATTGGGGTCACCACCGGTGCATGGGCCACGGCCGACCCTTACGCCCGTGCCGCGCAGGTTCGGGCCTGGACCGTGCTACCTGACCACGCCTCCGTAAACTGGCACGAGGACGGTGCCACCGGTGTTGCTGCGGCCTTGCTGGACCGGGGGATCGGCATCGAAGCCGGCATCTACTCTGGTACCCCTGCAGCACAACGGTTTCTGGACTGGCCCGGATCCCGCCGAGTCCTGCGCGTCTTGGTGGAGATCACCGAGGCCACCCCGCATGACGCGCTCCATGCCGCAGTCGGCCTGCTGGATGAACTTGAATCGGTTGCCGCGCCGATTCTCATGCACGGTGAGGACACCGCCGCGTGGCCCATCCTGCAACTTGCGGCCTCCCGCCGTCTGGATGCCCGTATCGGCTTGGAAGACGTGCTCCACCTCCCCGACGGGACGCCCGCCGCAGGCAACGCCGCCCTCATCCGCGCAGCACGCCAGATCGTCCAGGACACACACCGCCGGGCACGCCGTAGTGAGTCGTGATCACGTGCTCCGCGTGAGGTCCTTGATCCTGATCATGGAGGCGCCGAGGTGGAGTCCGGCGAGGTGGCTCTCCGGGGTTTCGTCATAGCGTGTGGCGATGCCGCACCAGCTTTCAGCTCGTTGATCAGCTGCTCGACGGTGTTCCTCTCTTTGTGGAGGTCGGCGTCGTGACCGACCGGGCGGCCGCCTCTGGAGCCTTCCTCTTCCACATGTGAATGGGCATCCCACCGAGCTGCCGCAGCAGTGACGAGTTGCTGCCGTCGGGTGGCCGGCCAGGCGCGCGTCGGTATCAGGAGCAGCTTCGCGCTCAGCGCCGGCGAAGGGATCAGCCAGTGGCGGACAGCCTGTGCCACCAATGACCGCACCCGTCGGAGCAGAAGCGCTCGCGCCGTCGTCCGTCGGCGATCGCGAGGACCGCGACCAGCAGTCGGAACGCCTTGCGGCGTTCGTCGAGGGGCCTGAGAGAGGCGATCCTTCCCAATTGGTGCTCAAGCCCGGCGCGGGTAATCAACACCGCGGGTGTGTGCGTCGAGCGCAGCCCGGCACGGCGGACGCTCTCCGGTCCATCCTCATGCGTGGCGCGCGCCTGGACACAGTGATGGCGTAGGCACAGCAATGCCTCGGACTGGTCCCCCGGGCCAAGCGCATCGAACCATTCGAGGCCCTGTGACATCGGGCGCAACCCCTGCGCGAGTTCGTTGAGCATGACGTCGCGTTCGGTCACGGCTGCCTCCCTTCGGACAAGCGTCGCTTCGTCGCGGAATCGAGTCATGGGAACCAGGCAACACGTCGCACATCGTCCGCTCCGTGCACTGCGCTGAGTGTTCGCATCACGCTTAAAACTGGTCCCCAGTGGGTTTCGTCTTCTACAACCGATTCTCGGCTCCGCGTGCCCGAGCTATCTATCACGTTCGGGACATCGTTCGAGGTCGGCCAGAAGGGCCACGCCGAGGCGGGGGCTGAACTCGCTTTTCAGCCCGCCCGCCGCGGCGTTCAATTACTCCAATTTCAAGGGATCTCAGGCAACCCTAGGCCAGCCGTTCAGACGAGCTGGTAGTCGAACCAGATGCGATGCGTGCCATCAGCGTCGACGGCCATCCCGCCGGCTCCGGAGATTCCAGCCAGTTCACCGGTGCCGCTTGAGGGGACGATGGTGAAGAACTCCGCGGTCCGGTCGCTGCCGAACGTTGTTGCCGAGTGCACGAAGTTGAAGGAACCCTCGCGGCCGTGCAGCGAACCCTCGAACGACTCCATGGCCACATAGGTGCCGACACCGGTCATCTGGTCGAACGCGGCAGTGAAGAGGGTCGCCGAGCGCCCGGCGGCCTCTCCCTCGAAGTGCTTCTCCATCGTCGCGACGCCCACCGGCAGCCCAGTGGACACATCCGGCTCGGGCTTCAACTCAGTCGGGACGAACGCTTTGACGGTGAATGTTCCAGCAGCTCTCATGTACCGACCGTACCGGGGCGGTCTGACAACCGCGGCTGGAAGAGAGCCGTCCGGCCTCCAGAGGGTCGTTGGGGGGCCGCGGGCGTTGTTCGACCGGGCGGGGTGCGGCTGGTGGACAACCGCGTGCTGCTGCCGTGATCCTCCGAAGCGGTCGTACCCAGGGGTGCGCTGGACACATGCCGGTGTCCAAAACGAAGGTTTTTTGAAGGTTGGCAGCTCGGTGATCAAGAAATCGCTTCCACCCCGCTCCACCGCGTAGGTGCCGTCCGACAGGAAACCGTCGGTGAGCTCGAACTACTCAGCCCCGTACGGCCCGTCCAGTTGGCGACAGTCCCCGCGGGCCGGCTGCTGGGCAGGTGGACGGGCTGACCGTCAGCAGCCCGCGCGCCGATCACGGCCGCCGTGAAGCAGTAGCAATCGCTCTACAGGACCGTGCCGCCCTCTGGAGCGTGTGGGGGAGATCACTGCGAGTGAGGTAGTCGATTGAGCCCCGCGGGTTCGGGGAAACCGAAGCCCATTCAGCGGGAACTCGCGGGTCGGTCCGTGTGTATCAGCTGGGTGGATCCGTGGGTTCGGCGGGAACTGTGGGGGTGGGCCGCGAGGCGGCGGGCCTCCGCCATGACCTCGGCATCGACCTGAGCTGTTGCTCCGTCGCCGTCTTCGAGCATGCCGTACTCGTCATCGAGCTCGGCGAGCCGCTCAGCCAGGGGCAGCTCGTGCCCGTAGCGCCGGTGAATCCGGAACGTGAGCTCCCAAGGTTTCAACTCGCCGGCGAGCATGCGCCGTGCGAGCGCTCGCACGGCAGCTTCTTGTCCAGCCTCACCTCCGACCGGATGGAGGGTGAGGCCGAGTTCGGCGAGTGCCGGGGGAAGCAGGTCGTGGACGTCGTAGTCCGCCTCTGCGCGCGTGCAGGCGGCAAGGATCCGAAGGTTGGGGGTGTCGAGTCCGGCGACGAGCGCGTCGCAGGCGGAATCGATCATCTCGCTCGCGCTGATCTCCCCCACACCCCACAGGGCGGCATGGTCCTGTAGAGCGATTGCTACTGCTTCGGTCGACGTCACTCGCTCATGATTCCCTTCACGGTGCGTCCCGGTCGAGCACATTTCAGCGAAGGTGCTGTTCAGCGGCCTGTTCCAGCAGGACTCGTCCGCGCGGCACCTCCAGGGGCTCCTTGACCCGGGCCCGGTGAACTGGGCCCGCGTTCCTTCCGGGCATGCGCGACCGAGGTGGCTCCCCTGCTGGGCATCGAAGACGTCGCACATGGCCACGGAGCCGAACGACCGGCGTGCCCGCCACCTCGCCCATGCCGTGCGCAAGCCCTTGCTCGACCCCGCACGTTTGCCCGAGGAGCTGTTCGCCCCGCTGATGGATGCAGCCGTACACGACCCAGATCCCAGTTTCTGCCGCTGCTTCGTCGAGCCGGCGGTCACGCGTTCGGGCGCCGCCGCGTGATGGCAGCATTGGTCGACTACCAGAGTCGGGACAGTGCCTCAGGAACTCGGCCAAGGCCTCCTCGTGACGCCCCTGTCCCCAGAGGCTGTGACGCAACAGCAAACGCAGGCCAGGCCCGGCCACCTACTACGAGGGCGCGCTGCGGGCCCCGCCGGGGGACGGCCGGATCCCGGCTGCTCACCGTCGGCGGCGTCTGCCAGTCGCGCAACCCCTGCGTGGACGCGTACGTCGAGGGCCTCCTCGTCAACGGCCGGATGCCGGCCCAGGATGTCTCGCGCGAGGGCAAGCCGCTGCTCGGCCCAACCGTCGGCCGGTAGGTCGTCTCGTTCGGATCTTGCCGGTCAAGCCCGCGTCGTCCGATGCGGTGCATCGGCGCGTCGGCGGCGCGTCCACGTACTGACGTACTCGGTGCCTCGTCAATGCGGCGAGGTGTGGTGCCGGACGACGCGGGTCAGGCAAGATCCCGAAGTGACTTGCCTAGCCGAGTAAGTGGCTGATGCCGCCTTGGCCGTCTTCGCCGTTCCCAGCACGGCCGCTAGCCAGATCGGCATGGCTTCCCCCCTTGCTATTGATGATCCGGGGATCCGGGGGGTGTCACCGAGTCCGAAGGCATCAACGGACAGCTGATGAGGGGATTGAGCACCGGCTCGGGCTGGGCGGGCGGCCCAAGGGCGACTGCTCGCCGAACTTCGTCGAATCGGGGCATCGTCGCCGGGACCAGAAGGGTCCACACAGGACGGGTGTGAAGGCGTTGGCGATGCCCCGGCCGGCGAGCATCTGCGCCGGCCCCGGGTGAGATAATCTCACCTAACCTGTGGCTGCGCCGGGACATACCGCTCCGGCATGTCGCACCAGTACCGGGGGACACATGGGCAGGACTGCGGGCGACGGCCGCAGAGCAAAGTGGGCCGGGGGCACGGCACTCGTGGCCGTTGCCGTCGTCGGCGGGATCGCGCTGATGACGGCCCCGGTGGAGGAGTACCCCGCCGTCGAAGGCTGGGTCCGGGAGCCGACGGCGTCGAAGGCTGCACCCCGTGCCGCGGGCGACCCCTCGCGGGCCGTGGTCTCGGAGGAACTCGCCGCCGCAGCAGCGACGGCCGGGCTAGCCGCGGGCCAGGTCCACCCCGCACAGGAGGGCGGGACGGCGGACTGCGTCGCGGACTGGACCGGCGACGGCCCCGCCGACGCGGCACGGCTGGCCTCCCTGGAGACCGCCTTGGAGGAACGCGGCTGGCAGGTCATGGCCCGGCGTGGGGGGCCCGTGCCGGAGGTGGCTCTGAGCAGTGGCTCCTGGCGGCTGGAGGTGCACAACGGCGGCCTCCTGAACCGCGCCACCCTGGTCGCCAGGCGCTCTACGAGGTCCTGCGACGAGGCCTTCCGCCGCGCGGAGGAGACCAGGGGGCCGCGAGGCTGACATCGGCACATCGGGCATGGCGTGGGGGGCGTCGATGTGGGTGCTCCTCCGTCCCCCTACGACCACCGGAAGCACCTATCTCCTCAGCGGGTGAATCGCCGAACGGCGCAGTGCCTTCTGCGCCGCGTTCGAGCGGAGACTGGCGGCCACTCGCGGCTGCTATGGACAGCACCGGACCCCCTGCTGTCCCCGCACCACCACCGGACAGTGGGTCCGACGAACAGCGTGCGGAACTCATCGGCCTCGCCGAAGTGGTCCGCCGACACTAAATCGGCTCGGAACACGGCCGACGCCCGCCTACAACGGGCGTATCGAAGAGTCGTCACACCGATGTGGCCGCACAGTAGAGGAGTCCTGTGCCCGCCGGTGTCCTGATCGCTCTTGCCATCACCGTCGCCCTCGCCTGTGTAACCGGCTGTACCCCCGGCAGCGGCTCCTCCGCGCGCCATATCCTTGACGAAGGACATAGAGACACGCCCCCTGTAAGGCTCGGCCTGAAGGGGATGGGAGGATCTTGCCGACAGCTCTGCGCGAGGAGGCAAGGTGGAGGACGGCTCGCCGCACGACCATTCCGACTGGGACGGGGTTGTGCTCTCGGCTCGTGAGCGGGCTCGCTCACAGCAGACCGTCATGGTTGAGCGCCACGGCCTCTCGGGCGATGTGCAGTACCACTGGTCGCTCGACGACGCGCGGATCACATGGTCCCGCAGCGGGAAGACGTTTCTCACGGGACGACTCACGATGATTGGCAGCGTGAGCCTGTCCCAGCAGACCTGGCTGTGGGCCTGGGCCAATGAATCACTGCCGTCCGCCGTCCTGGGCGACATCGAGCAGGTGCGCCGATTCGGAGAGGTGAACGGCTTTCCGGTGCTGCCGTGGCCAGGCTTCAACTATGACCCCGAACTCGTCGCCGAAGCACGAATGGTCGCAGCCTCCGTGCTCGACGCAGAGGGCCTCTGGGCAGACTCCACGGACGACACACAGCTGCACTTTGCCATCCACGATCTGAAGCCGGTCCCGGTAGCGCCGTGATGCGGGTCCTGACGCCAGGACCGCGAGCCTCGGCGGCTCGGACGGTGAACGTCAAGCCGTCACGTCAGGTCTTGGGCTTCCTTGAGCGCCGGTCTTCCGGCCCGGCGGGTGCTCTTTGGCTTGGTGGTCGGGGTGGGGGCCCATTGACCTGGCTGGACCGTTTTGCGTCTGGCGCCGGTCCTCAGTACCGGACATCGGTTCGGCTTCTTGATCGCCTGTGGGCAGTCCCGGCTACGGCGGGTCGGAAGGAGGCGGCTGCGTGCCTCCCGGAGCGGGTGAGCTTGGCGGTAGTCGCTCCGAGCTGTGGCTGCGTAGGTCAGAAGCAAGAACGGTTGTCGGCGGGTTCTGAGAACGACCGAGGGCCGGCAGCCGTGAAAATCTCGGTGAGAAGTAGGAACAGGTTGGCGCCGTTGTCTGGCAGTCTCGGTGCCGGTTTCCCGGACCGCCGGGCTCGGCCATGAGAGATGATCACCTCATGGACAGGGCTGTAGATCTTGATGAGGTGGCTGCAGTTCTGGCTGCCCAGACGGTGGGCTGGAGGTCGGCCGGCCTCGAAGTGGGCCAGGTGACCTGGAGGGATGCCGAGGCGTCGTGGCCGCAGCCTCTGGAGGCCGACAGGGCTCGGGTCCAGAACCCTGACTCGCTTGGCGTGGTCATCTCGGGTCCGGGAGAGGCCGAGCTGTCGGTTGTGCTGTTCCGGGGTGGCTGGGCCGACGTGGACTTCATCGCCAGCCTCGCCCACGCGGGTTCCCTCCCGGCCTCGGGCATCGCCTCACCAACGGACTTCGAAACCCGGATGAATCAGTGGGTCGCTCATGTCTTCGGAGTCTGCAGCGGTGGTCAGTGAGTGTTGGTCCGTCTCGGCCGGCAGGCTGATATTCGGCCCGGGCCCGGGTAGTGGCGAGGCGGTAGGAATCGGTGCCGGTCTCGATGATGTTGCCCCCGAGGTGAGGCGGCCGACGATGGCTGCGCAGAGGCGGTCAGGACCTGGAAGAGGAGTTCGGCACCACGGCGGTCGAGTTCCATGTAGCCGAGTTCGGCGTCGGGGATCCATGGAACCGTGGTCATCGGTGAGATTGATCATGGTCCGGGCGGCACGAGGGTCCTGACCCGGTTCTCGTACTCGCGGCGGGCCTTGCGCTGCGCCGGGACCGCCGGGACGCCCCTGGGCTCCGTCGAGCGGTTGGCAGTGGTCGAGGAGACGGTGGTCCATGGCGAGAACGGCACTGAGGCGCAGGGTGTAGCCCTGGCCGCGCCGTACGGTGACGCCCTGGTCGAGCGCGGCGCGCTCGTCGGGGTCCAGGTCGGCCGCGCGGAGGAAGTCGGCCACCTTGCCCGGCATGTCGAGGACGATCGGCAGCTCAGTGGTCGGTGTGTCCGGGTCGGCGGCCGTGTACTCGCAGGCGATCTGCGACGGCGGTACGGATGGCGCCGCGGCTGACGTCGTGGTCCCGGGCGAGGGCCGCGATGGAGCGGCCTTCGAGGTATGCGATGCGCACGACCTCAATCTTCCCGGCCGCGACGGCCGGGCGGCGTCCGCCCTTGTTCGGCCTCGGGGAACATCGGTACAGCGGTTATCGGTGAGAACGATCACGGCTGTCCAGGCATCACCGGCTCGGGTTCGCGCTCCACATGTGCATATGTCGTACCGAGAGGTTCGGTTGCGGATGGAACTGGACCGACGCGGAGCCGAACTCCTCTTCCAAGTTTTAACCGAGCGTGAGGAGAAGAGCTCTGTGGCGATAGCTTCCAACGAATCCTTTGGAGGATGGACCAAGGCCTTCACCGACCCCCGGCTCTGCGCGGCCATCATCGACCGCCGCGCCTTCGGCGGCAACATCATCGAGACCGGCACCGACTCCTACCCGCTGGCCATCACCCGGGCCCGCGCGGAAGCAGCAGCGGCGAGTTGACCTGACACCCCCACCCAGGCCACGGCCGACGCGGGGGCCGCTTCCAAGTGCAGCTCTAGTTTCGGCTGATCATCGACATCAGCAGCCCATGGGTTTCGGCGTCGGCGGCTACGACAAGCCCGTGGCCCGCCTGCCCGATCGGGGCGCCGTCGATCCCGGTGACCACACAGCCAGCAGCTTGGCACAGAGCGATGCCGGCGGCGAAATGCACGCTCGCGGAGAGGTCGCCGCCATCGGTGACGTACGCGGCGCGCTTGCCCGCTGCGACCCAGGCCAACGCCAGCGTCGTGGACACGACTCGTGGCCGGAACCGCTCGACGAACCCGGGGTTGGCCAGCAGGTCCACGGCCCGGAAGCCGGGCGCGCTCGGAAACGGCGGATCCAGGTTGACGTCCACCAGCCGGGTGGCGGACGTAGACGAAAGCTGCACATCAGCCCCGTCGTGCCGCACCCAGGCGGTCTCACCGTCAGTGAAGAAGACCTCGCCACTAAACGGGTCGGCCACTGCCGCCGCCCCTTCCCGCAACGCCACGTTGACGGCCACCAGCATGTTGCCGGCGGCGTAGTTCAGCGTGCCGCACAAGGGATCCACCAACCATTGGCGCATAGCCTCGGCGGCACCCTGCTGCCCGCCTTCCTCGCCGAGCACCGCATCATCGGGTCGAGCGGAACGGATGACACCGAGGATCGCCTTCTCGGCCTCGACGTCGGCAGCGGTGGCGAAGTCCCCGGCGCCCTTATCGATGCGGGCGAGCCGCTGACCGTACATGTTGTGCACCACGTCCGCGCCAGCACGTGCCGCAGCTATCGCAACCCCGGCATCATCAAGGCCAACGTAT
This sequence comes from Streptomyces virginiae, assembly GCF_040638905.1. Lineage (GTDB taxonomy): Bacteria > Actinomycetota > Actinomycetes > Streptomycetales > Streptomycetaceae > Streptomyces > Streptomyces virginiae_B. Next base: position 20,739 of record NZ_JBEZYV010000036.1, read on the forward strand.
GAGTTGATCATGTCGTGCAGAATACCTCCGGAGTCACTTCCAACATTCAGATCTTGCTCCTAGCGCCCCTAAGCGGAGTCAGAACTGACCTACGGCTGGGGCCAGTTGTCACTGACGCAGCCAGGCCGGCGACCAGGACGGCCGTGTGACGGCCCCGCTACCGTGTCCGGGTGTCGGTGGTGGTCGTCATGGTGTTCCTCCGTGCGGTCGGGGGGTGGGTGAGGCAGTCCGGCTGCCCCACCCGACGGAAGTTGATTTGCAGCGATAGCTGACAGGTCAGAGGGCGGCGGCGACTCGGGCGCCGAGCCACTGGGCCACGTTGCAGCTCACGGCGTTGCCCGCCTGCTGCGTGTGCTCCGTCTTGTGGCCGCGCATGATGTAGTCGCCGGGGAAGCGCTGGGCGGCGAGCTGCTCGCGCGGTTGGAGCATCCGGAAGTGGCAGTCCTCGACGCTGAGGGCTTGCTCCGGGGCTGTGTCGGCCGGGGTGAGGACTCCGGTTGAGTCCCGGGTGGCGAGGGGAGCATGGTCTCGCCGCCCCATCCACCAGTTGCGATCACGGCCGGCCAGCCGGCTGGCTGGCAGAATGTGATCTTCATGGTTCAAGGGGTGGGAGAAGCGGCATGCGTGGCTACATACGGGGAGCGGTGGTGCTCCTTGCCCTGTCTTCCGCGGCGGTCGGCTGTTCCGGTGGGGAGACGGGCGGGAGAGGGGGCGCACCGCTCACCTCCGCGGAGCTCGCGGATGCCGTGCTGAGCGGGAAGCACTCGGGGTACGAGGCGAGCCCGCAGAGCGAGCCCCTGCTCGAAGACGTGGACGTGATCACGGCGTCCGAGCCCGCCTGTCAGCCGGTGGCGGACCTGCGGAGCGTCACGCCCAAGCGCGCTGCCACCGGTACTGCCTGGGCGGCCCTCCAGGTCGGCGACACGTCCGCGGGGGCGAGCGTGGTACTGACCAGCTACCCGGAAGGCGAGGCGAAAGCGTCAATGAACGAGCTGAAGGCGGCCGTCGCCACGTGCAAGGGCTTCACGCTCTCCTCTCGGCGCGGCTGGTCGGAGCGGAACACCCTCGAGGCGCTGCCGCCGGTCGGAATCGGTGACGAATCCATCTCCTTCTCCGTCGTCAGCCCCCAAGGCCCCAGCAAGGGGCAGACCATGACGATCGTGCGCACGGGCGGGTCACGCGCCGTCTACCTCACCGGCACAGAGGGGGATCCGATCCCGGCCGCTCTCATGAAGCGGCAGCACGAGCAGCTGCAGAAGGCCGGCTAGTGCTGTGACCGGGAAGGTTCACCGGGGTCAGTACCCTGAGCCCGGCTGCGGTGGACGAGGAGGTCGGGCATGACGCGGAGACTGTCGGTGGACGAGGCCGTGGGAATGCTCGAGGGCGAACTGGGGTCAGGGCAGCGAGCGCTTGACGATCTGGTCACGGAAGGCCTCTGGTTTGCCTTCCTCCGATTCGGTCGACGGCTGTTCGACGTCTCGGACACACCCGACGCTGACGGTCTTCTGTTCCAGTACGGGACCCACGCGTTCGACGGTCCTCCGGCATTCACGCTGGTCCTCACCCGGCAGTTCGAGATCTCCGACAGCAATGGTGATCACGACCATTACGTGCAGGTCCATTGCGAGCTCAGATACGGACTCGCACCCGCCCTGGCGGCCCTCGGAAGCTTCGACTCGTGGTTCTTCCACGATGCTGGAGACGATCTCGAAGAGTGGGCTCAAGGACTGACCGAGCGGGCAGCTTGGGCAACGATCCACAGACTCAAGCCGACCGAGATCAGGGTGTATCAGGAGCAGGTGTAGTCGCTCAGGCCGCCATCGTGGTGGGACGACCTCCCCAGCGAACATCCTTCTCACTGCGGATGCGGGCTCGTTCACGTCGTTGGGCTGCGAGGACGTCGGGGTGGCGGGGGTTCTGGTTGCGCCAGCGCAGGTAGGCGTGGAGGGCCCGGGTTTGGACCGTGTGGTTGGGATGGTTCGAGTTGGCCAGGGTGAACTGCGTGGCGCGTCACAGACCAACGGTCACGCGGCTGCCTGCCCAACCTTCGGCGTCGAGGCCGGAAGAATAGGAACGAGCTAAGTGGAGGTTGTCGCTTTGACCGAGAAGGTCATGAAAGAGAAGGCCCTCGTCTACGTCGTCCGTGACGGACACCTGCTGGTACTCCGCCACACCGACTACTCCTACGAGGAGGTCGGCATCCAAGTGCCCGCAGGCAGTATCCGCCTCGGTGAGACTCCGGAAGCCGCCGCTCTGCGCGAGGCCCGCGAAGAGACCGGTCTGTCGGACTTCAAGATCGTCCGCAAGCTCGGCGAGACCGAGTACGACATCAGCCCGTACCGGTTCGAGATCCAGCACCGGCACGTCTTCCACCTTGAGCTGACCGAACCGACGCCGGAGCGGTGGATGAGCCAGGAGGACCACGACGGCGAGCAGGAGCCAACGCACTTCGAGTGCTTCTGGATCCCGCTGGAGGCCGCGCACATCCTTCAGTCCGGCCAAGGCGCCCTGCTGGGGCGTCTGTTCGGCTAAGGGGGGCGCGGAGGTACAGTCGCAGCGCTCTTGAGATCCCTTGGCCAACGCCCGCCGTTCGGCCCGTGCCAACAAACTGCGCCCGTCTCAACCCGAGCAACTCACAGCAACCAACAGCCGCAGCACACCGTAAGGGCTGTCGGGGGCCGCCGCACCTTGGCGTTGGCCCCGACGGCAAGTCCACAAAGACAGACAACTACTTCGCAGCCTCGGTCCGAAAGGTGCCGGCGCCGATGGTGCCCCGGAGGACGTGGGCGATCTCCTCGGGCTTGAGGTCGATGTCGTCGAGCCCCGCCACGGTCAGCGGGATCTCCTTCAGCGCGTATTGGAGCGCAACGCCCAGCGCCCGGCGGACCGGCGAGTCCCGGATGAGGTGCTGCGCTGGCAGCACTCCCTGGCGCAGGACGCCACGATGGACGTGCTCCTGGCGAGGGCTTCACCAGCGCCCTCGTGCCCACCTGGGATCTGCCGGACGTCCGTTTCGCCTGCGTCACCTCCCTTGACGGCGCGCACGCCTTTTTCTGGGCGGTCGCCCCGGCGGACTACGAGGGACTGCTCGCCTCCTGGGCCCGCGACGCGGAGTTGAGGGTGGCTGCCTTCGAGGCCTTCACCGATCCGCGCATCATCACCGAGTCTTGTGCCCGGCTCACGAAGATGCTGCAAGAGCGGGACCGCCCCGGCACCGTCATGGTCGGCTCGGTCGAGCACGGCCGGTGGGTCAACTGGAACCTCCCGGCGGTCCCCCGCCCGCCCGTTCCCGCCTACTGGTGACCCGCACCCTCCTGCCCGAACACCTCCGAGAGGAACGACATGATCGAGCCGAACGAGACCATCCGCCTCACCACATCAGCGCAGCGCCGGTCTGAAGCTCGTCTGCCGTCCAGCCGGTGATGTCGGGCATCCGGACCGCCCCGATAAGCGGATCGTCGAGGCGCTCATCGAAGACCCCCTCAATCCAACCGAAGGATGCAGCCCGCCGTGCTGACGGAGCTGCTTCGGCTGTTTGAGATGGCGGCGGGTCGCACTGCATGCCCGCTACCCGTTCCCGACCTATGGGAGGAACCGAGGAGTGCCATCAGGGCTGGCGAGCGGCCTTCTTGATCAGGTCGACCTGCTGCGTGGCCACCTGCTTCACGTTGTCGCTGTTGCTCGTACTCGCCAGGACGTACGCCAGGACATTACCGACGCGCATGACCACATCGGTCCTCTTCCTACCGTTGGTGAACCCCTCGGTTTCGTCCGCGCCGGCGGCGATCTGCGTCGGCTCGGGCGCGGGCTCGCGGCCCCGAATCTTGGCTGCCAGGCCCTTCGCTGCGGCGCTCGCGGCCTGCGGCGAATCGAACGCGAAGAGGGTGAACTCGACCTCGTCGCCGCTCGCCTTCCCCCTCACCGCAGCCTCCTTGTGGCCCACGGCCACCATACCGTTGCACGTAGTGCCGGTTTGCTCGGCGCAGTGCTGGCGCGCTTGCTCCCCCTCACCCACCACGGCGTCATTGCCGACGAAGATTTCACCCAGGCTCTCGTTGGTCGGCAGTGCCGACCGGACCTGCTCCGCAGACAGCGCGCCGGAGGTCTTGCCCTTCCCGTCGCCGCTTCCGATTCCGCCTACGGCCGTGTTTCCCTCGCCCCCACAACCGGTCAGTGCCACCACCAGCGCCACCACACACACAGTCCCCCACACAACGGCCTTCACTTCCTGCACCCCATTCATTTCTTCACTGCTTGATGACCCCTCACTCAATCACCAGCACTCACTCGGCCTGCTCCGGGGGGTGGGGGGCGTGGATCGAGCTGTTGAGTCATCAGCCCGGATGCCACTTGACCCGGTAGTCGACCCCGTCGATCGGTATGGAGGGCCGTCGATGAACCGCCATTCGGCGACCAGCCGCCGCGCATGGACGGGTGCTGCACGGTGCGGCGCGAGCCGCGCTGTCAACTCGTCGTACCGAGCGTCAATCCCCCCATGCCCGGGATGACTGTCCGGCTTGGCCATCCCGGCTTCGTACTGCCTGTTCCACCTGGCGAAGATCGCCCACTGCTCCCGCTCCAACGCGACGAGGACCTCGCCCGCGGGCCACACGGAGTACTCGTCGAAGTCATCGAGGCGGTCAAAGTCGTAGCCCTGGAAGTAGTGCGCGACCCCATCGACGTCAGCGAGTCCCGCGTGGGGTCCGTCATACCGCTCCAGCTCGGCGTAGACGCGCTCGAACCCGTTGCCCAGCAACTGCTGTTCGTCCCAGATCTCAGCCACCCAGGCAGGCTGTCGGCGCCCGGTCCGCGGCACCGCCGGCCGGACGGAGAACTCCCAGACCGGGGTCTTCCTCGCCTATGCCTCCTCTCGCGGCCGCACGTGATCGACCGCCGCTTGTATCTGCCGACCTCATGGACGGGCGACCGTCACCGGTGCCGAGCTGCCGGCATTGCGGACACGGTCGCCTTCGAGACGAAGGTGGTGACGGCCAAGGCCATGGGCCGCCGCGCGATCGCGGACCGGATCCCCGCTCCGGTGGGTGACCGCGGACGCCGCCTACGGGTTCTCCAAGGGCTGGCGCACGGAGCTTGAGCGGCGGATGCCTTCCACATCATGGCCACCACCCACCCCGACACGGTCGTCACCCGTTGGGCCATCGACCATCCCGTTCACGACCTGTTTCCCCGGGCTGCCGCGGCATAAGTGGAAACGCCGTTCCTGCGGCAATGGGGCTCTCGGCCCGAGGGGCTACGACTGGGCCAGGGTCAAGGTCCGGCCCTGGCACCGCCAAGACGCCGGCACCGGGTGATCGCCCGCCGCAGCATCGGCCGCCCAAGGAGAACTCCTACTACATGGCCTACTGCCTGACCTGCACGGCGTCGTGGCCATGGGACGCAGCCGGCCTGTTCCACGTCCTGGACTTGCACCGGCGCGCGGAGTGCCTGGGCCTGCGGGTCCTGGCCGTCGGCCGGCAGCCCCGGCCCAGCAGCTCATGACCAAGGTCGCCGGCACCCCCGGGCTCGGATCCTCCACCATGAGCGGTACGCCGTGGCGGGCTTCCGCCGCCTCATCGAGCACCACGCGCCGCGGACACGGGACGCCGGCTTCGGCGCCGACTCACCGTAGCGGGCGCGGTGGCCGCGGTCACCGCAAAGGTGGGAGCGGTTGTGCATCTGCCCTTGAGGGCGGCCCCGGGGGCACGGACGAGTTCTCCCCGCCGACGCGGGGTGGTCCGTCCCCCGTCCTCCGGGGCGAGGCCCGCTGGCCGTGCTCCCCGCCGAGGCGGGGGTGGTTTGCCGGGGCGCTTGCTCGTGTGCCACAGCGACTCGGTCTCCTACCGGAGGAGGAAGCCGGACCGGGCCGCAGGTCCCGGGCCAGGGGTGGACGGGACCGGGGTCCTCGTGCCCTTGGGCGATGTGCCGTACCAGGGCGGGTTCCTAGCCTCGGGGCATGCGATCACACGAAGCGGAGTGATCCCCCACCATCCTCACGGAGCTTCTCGTTGCAGGTGCCGGTGGGCATGGCGGCGAAGGCGACCAGGGCCGACTCGGCGTCCGGCCGCCTCAACGCGACATCTTGGCAGGTGTCCTCCCGCTCGGCCTGCTCAGGGCGCGGTCACATCAATGCCCGCCAGCGCATCTCGATCGGCGATCACCTCCACCTCGGTGATCAGGCCGCTCTCCCCCTTCACCGCGAACCGCATAACCAGGCGCAGCCCGCGCCCATCGGCCATGACCAGCCCGAACTCTCCGTCCAGGAGCGCCACCCCGGTCGTCGCGGCCCGCTCGATCGCCGCCATCGCTCCCTTGGCAACGATGTGCGCTCCGAGCACCACGACCGGTTCAGGTGTCGGGATCACGGCCGGGTCCGCGGTCAGCACCACGTCCGGGTGCAGCAGACCTACCAGTGCCTCGAAGTCCCCGGCTCGGGTCGCAGCGAGGAAGGCGTCGACGGCCTGTCGCTTTCGGCCCTGGGGTTCCGATCCGGTAGGGGGCTGGGCGCCGCGGACGCGCCGTCGGGCGCGGCTGGCCAGCTGGCGTGCGGCGGCCGGCGTCTTGTCCAGCATCACGGCGATGTCGTCGAAGGACACCGCGAACAGATCGTGCAGCACGAACGCGAGCCGCTCCGCCGGCCCCAGTGCCTCCATGACCACGAGGAGCGCCACACCGACATCGTCCGCCATCTCGGCCTCGGCCGCCGGATCGATGGCCCCCGGCCCGGCCTGTGCCACAGGCGCCCCGTCGATGCCTTCCTCGCGTCGAGCCTGCCGGGCGCGGAGAAGGTTCAGGCAGACCCGGGAGACGATCGTGGTCAGCCAGCCGCCGATGTTGCGGACATCGGCGATGTCGGTGGTGCTCGCCCGCAGCCAGGCTTCCTGGAGTGCGTCGTCGGCCTCGGTGAGCGATCCCAGCATGCGGTAGGCCACCGCCCGCAAATGGGGGCGTTCCATCTCGTACCGCTCGGCCTGAAGAAATTTCTCCGCCATCTGTCACATCCCCTCGCGCAGCCGTGTCAGTGAAGCAGAACGACCACGGCAGACCCCGCACCGATCCCCACGGTGCCAAGATCGAGGAGACACCATCATGACCCGCAAGATCAACACCCCCGTCCTGGTCACCGGCGGCACCGGCACCATCGGCCGCCTCACCGTCCCGCTCCTGGTCGGGGCCGGTCGCACCGTCCGCGTTCTGTCCCGCGGCGGCCGCCCCGCGAACATCGCACCGGACCCGCGCGTCGAATACGTACAGGCCGACCTGCTGGCCGACGGCGAACTGGACCCGGCCCTGATCGGCGGCGCCGAGTCCGTACTGCACCTGGCCGGTGGCCCGAAGGGCGACGATGCGGCGACTGCGCGACTGGTGCGGGCCGCAAAGGCCGCCGGGACGGTGAAGCACCTCGTCCTGGTGTCAGTGGTCGGTGCGGACGTGATGCCGCTCGGGTACTTCCGGGCGAAGGCGGGCGCCGAGCGAGCCGTCATGGAGTCGGGGATCGGCTGGACTGTGCTGCGGGCGGCGCAGGTCAACGAGCTGCTGCTCAAGATGGTCATGGCGATGCGCCGGATGCCACTGGTGCCGGCGCCGGGCGGACTGCGCTTCCAGCCCGTGGACGCCGCAGAAGTCGCTGCCCAGCTGGCCGAGTTGACCCTCGGGGTTCCAGCCGGACGGGTACCCGACCTGGCCGGGCCGGGCGTGTACACGCTACCCGAACTGGCCGCCGCGCAGCGCGTCGCCGCCGGTGCCAAACCGCGCCGCACCCTGCCGGTCCGCCTCCCGGGCAAGGTGGGCCGCGCCTACCGGGCGGGCGCCAACCTCACCAGTGACGACGCCTGGATCGTCGGCCGCGACTGGGAAGCGTTCCTCGCCTCGTGACCGGTCATCCAACGACACCAGCGGTACAGCGGATCGCGGACGAGATCTGCTCGCCACAGCCGTCACCGGCTCGTCTACGAGGCCTTCCGGGCCTCACCCTTCGAGTACTGCTGCACCTTCGGCAACGCGCACCATCCCGGCGCCGGACCCTCCCGCAATACGGCGTGCTGTCGAAACCCGGGTTCCGGCACAGCTTCTGTGAAGCCGAGCCGAGCCTCGGTGGCCGAAACCCGCGCCTCGGGCGAACTGGCAGGTCGGCGGCTCGCCAGGAGATGGGCATGAACCGGGTCGACGCCGGTTCGCAGAACCTGTGCCAGAACCAACTGCGGCTGCTTCTCGGACCGGGTGCACGACCACTATCACCGCAGGTCCAAGGATCTTCCGCTCGCTGAGCAGGGCTTCGTGATCCGGTTGGTGGTCCGGCGGTTCATCTGTGGGGCGGCGGACTGTCCGCGTCGGACGTTCGCCGAGCCGTTCTCGCGGTTGGCCGCCCCTTACGCACGGTTCACGACTCGGCTCAACCGCGCCTTGCGCGAGTGGGGCTTGCGCTGGCCGGGCGGGCCGGCGGCCGTCCGGCCGGCCGGGCTTCGGCGCGGAAGGATGACCTTGTTGCGCAGGGTCATGGCATTGCCTGATCCGCAGTAGAGCACGCCGCGGGTGCTGGGCGTGGACGACTTCGCGATCCGCCGCGGTCAGACCCAGTACGCGCCCACCGCGCCGTACGAGCGCGAGGTCCGCACGGAGGGGCCGGTCACGGTCGTCTCCCTCCATGACTCCTCCGGAGAGGTGGCGGCGCGCGGCACCATCGCCGTGGTCGGCTCCGATGCGATCGCCGATCGCATCGAGACGGACGCGGCGCACCGGCGACGCGGCCTGGGCCGCGCCATGATGAGCGCTCTGGCGGAAGCCGCCGTGGCCCAGGGCGCCCGTACCGGTCTCCTCATCGCCAGCGAGGAAGGCCAGCGCCTCTACTCCTTCCTCGGCTGGCGCCACGAAGCCGATGTGCTGACCGCCCGGGGGCCGGTGGCTCCCTCGGTAGGACTGCCGCCACCGGATGGTGGCGGCCTGCCTGCGGCGTCCGGTGCGTGAGGTGTTCGACGAGGGCCAGGTCGCGGGCCGGCTGCCGTGCCGGCCGCGGCGTGGCGGTGGACGACCGCTCGTCGGCGGTCCGCTCAGGCGCTCCTGGCCGTCCAGGTGCAACCGGTCGAACGCGACGAGGTAGGCCAGGCCACCTGGCGGCGAGGCCGGCGGCGCCGCGACTGCGGGCGGCGGCCTGGCGTCGGCCAACGCCTCGAACGACAAGCGCCCCGCTTCGGCGTCCCAGACGACCAGTTCGCCATCGAGGGCCAGGCCGTGCGGCTGCTGTTGTTCCGAGGCTGATCAGGTCGGGGAAACGGTCCTCGACCAGCAACCCCGCGGCGGGTCTCAGCACCCGACCACCCGGGTCGGCCGCGGTGGTAACGAGTGCCCTGTGCCCGTCCCGCTTCTGTTGTGCGCGGTGGGACAGTCCGCGTCTGCGGCCCTGGCGGCTACGCACCCCTGGTGCCCCGGGCCGCCGCCGGGTCGAGGGAGTCGATGTCCTCCATGAAGCTCAGCATCCGGGCGTTGACCAGGTCGGGGTGGTCGATCTGCGGTCCGTGGCCGGTCGCGGCGACGATCTCGGCGCGGGCGCCGGAGATCAGGCGCGGTACGCGTTCCAGCTGCCGCTTCGGGTGTACGAGCAGGCTGCGCTTGCCCATGACCAGGTAGAACGGCGTCCGGATGGAGCCCAGTTCCGCGTCCGACAGCGGCAGCGGCGCGGGCCGGCGGATCCGGAAGGCGCGGACGCCCGCCTGGATCCACTTGCGCAGCTCGGGAACAGCGATGACCGGCTGTTCCAGCCACTTGGCGAGGCGCGGGCGCAGCGCCTTGGGGGCGTAGGTGGCGAAGAGGCTGGCGAAGATCCATACGAAGAAGCGCAGGCCTACCTTCTCCAGGCCGCCGGGGTCGAGGGCGGTGACCGAGGCGAGGCGGCCGGGCCTCAGGTGGGCCTGGTTGATGACGAGCCAGCCCCCGTAGGAGGAGCCGATGAGGTGGACCTTGTCGAGGCCCAGCGCGTCGAGGGCCTCGTCCATCCACTGGGCGGCGCGCTCGGGCTGCCACATCGGTTCGCGGTGGATGCTCCGGCCGGGGTCGCCGGGGGTGTCGAGGGCGTAGACGGGGCGTTCGGCGCTGAGGGCAGGGGTGTTGGGGTACCACATCGCGGAGCAGCCGCCGGAGCCGTGGATCAGGACCACCGGGGTGCGGGCCTCGGCGGCGGGGTCGGTCGGGCCGTACCGGTAGACGTGGGTGGTGCCGAAGCTCGTTTCGACGTCCATCTCGGAGCGGATCGGTGCGCCTTTCGCGAAGAGCGCGTCGCAGGTGGCGAAGTAGCGGTCGCGCAGCTCGTCGTTCACGTAGTGGCCGATGTCGCGTCGCACTCGGGTCGTGTTCTTGGGCACGGGGCACCTCCGGGAAGATCCGTTCGTCGTGATACGACCGTACCACATTGGTAATACGGCGGTACCATAAAGGGATCCGGAACGGCCGGATGACAACTGACAGGCGGAGGCACGGCACATGCCGAAGCGCGTGGACCACGAGGAACGGCGCACCCAGATCGCCGAGGCACTCATCCAGGTCGCCGGGCGACGCGGACTGCACGCCGTCGGCATGCGCGACGTCGCAGCCGAGGCAGGAGTATCCCTGCGGCTCGTGCAGTACTACTTCCAAACCAAGGAGAAACTGCTCTTCTACGGCCTCCAGCACCTGACCGCCCGCTTCACCGCGCGCGTGGGCGCCCGCCTCGCCGCAGCCGGACCGGACCCGGGTCCACGGGCGACCATCGAGGCACTGCTCCTGGCCTCCCTCCCCACCGACGAGGAGAGCCGTACCTTCCACCTCCTCTACAGCTCCTACTCGATCCTCTCCGTCACCGACGAGGCCCTCGCCGCCCAGCCCTTCATCGACAACCCCGACGCCGCCGAGAACGCGCTGACCGGACTGCTCCAACAGGCACAGAAGACCGGCCTGGCCGACACCGGTATCGACGCGCGCACAGAAGCGATCAGCCTGCTCGCCATGACGGCAACCATGGGCACCAGCATCCTCGTCGGCCAACGAACGCCGGAATCGGCCATCGCGGTGCTCCACCACCACCTCGACCGGATCTTCAACACCGGCCAGACCCCACCCGCATGATCCCGACGGCATCACACCGGCACTCCACCCAACGAACTGAACCCTGGAGAGGACAGGACTGCCCCGGGGCCCGGACGGAGCAGGCGCAGGGCCTCATTACCGCGGCCAAGCGATGTCTTAGACGGTCTCGCCGTTGCCGCGGCGGCGGAGCACGGTGTGCAGCATGTCGTCGGTGATCACCGGGGGCCGGCCGCCGTGGTTGCCCTTGTGGGCCGCGGCGTCCAGCCCTTCGAGAGTGGATTCCCGGATGTTGGGGTCCGGTAGCGGACCAGGAAACCGGGTTGCTGTCTGCCCGTGCACGGTGCTCGGTAACCATCCCCCTGACGGTGAGACCTCGCTCTCTCGCGGCTGCTGGTCGGCCACCCCGCAGCACTCGGTCGAGCCCTCACGCCCCCCGGTCACCGAGGTAAGGGGAACGGCGTGACGGAGTCCCCTGGCTCGTACCACCAGACCGGCTCATCCCAGGCATGACGGGCACGGGTCCCCCGGCCTTCAGGAGCCGGGCTGAGCTGAGCCGTTGCTGTTCAGCAGGGTGAGACCGAGGTGGGTCAGTGTATGGAGGACGGCCTTCCGCTCCCGGGCGAGAGCAGTCAGCCCCGCCTTGCGGAGGGTGGTGGCGTGCTCGCTGGCACTGGCCGGTGACACGCCCGCCCGCCGGGCGAGCTGTGTGGTCGTGCACGCCGGATGGTCGGCTATCACGCACAGGACCACAGCCCGGGTATGACCGAGAAGAGCGGACAGGGCCGGTGGTACCGAGGCTCCGATGTGCCTTGCCGGAGCCGAAGGAGCCCACAAGGCAGCTGCGTCGACCGGGTCGTGCAGAGCCGGATACACCATGACGACCGTGTCGTTCTCAGGTCCGGCAAACAACTGCGGGACCGGCCCGCAGAACACCGACGGGGCCAGTACGAGCGGACGACCCGACAGGCGGAAGTCCGTCTCCGGCTGGAGCACGGGTCGGTAGCCCGGGATCTCCAGCACGGGGGCGTTCCACACGGCCATGGGGTGGAGGCTGCGCAGGAGGGCCTCCACTCCGCTCTGCACCATGAGCCGGCCACGCCGCGTCGTCTCTGCCCGCAAGTGCTGCTCCATGGGCCCCCAGTACGGGGAGATGGCGACCTGGTGGCAGCTCTTGAGTGCGACAGCCAGCCTCCGCACCGCCCGCGGATCGGCATCCATCACCTCGGTCGTCCACGACGCCTCTCGCGGTGCCGGACGTACGGAGAACTCCGATCGCAGCCGCTCGTCCGATGCACTGATCAACCGCTCCAGCCCCTCGTCCACCGTGACCGCCGCGCCTGTCAGGGTGAACAGATCCACCAGCCCCCCGGCGGTCGGACTGAGGAACCGGGCCGTTTCCCTCCCGTCAGCGCTGATCCGTGGACCGGTTCGCGCACGCCACCCTCCGAACAGCACCGCGCGGTCCCGCCATTGCACGGTCCGCAAGCTCATCGCCGTCTCCGCGAGCGGCCCCAACGGCGTGACGCGCAACTGCGCCAGGTCCTCGGCGGCGAAGTGCAGTCGTAGCACGACGTCCCCTTCCCCGTCTCCCCGCCGACGATCCTTCCCGCCGCGCTCGCTTCGGCCCAGGCCGAATCGAGTCGAACTCCGCATCGAACGAGGCAAAGATTCTCCTCGACCGCAAAGTCCCAAGAAAGTCGACATGGCAGAGGAGACAGTCATGCGCATGCGCAATGCAGTGGGAAGCCTGGCGCTCGGCGCCGTACTCGGACTCGGAATGGCGGCGGGCACCGCTCAGGCCGCACCGACGACTACCCCGTCGAGCGAGGCGGCATCCGTCCCGGCCGCTGCGGCCGACAAGGTGTTCATCGGCTACTACCCCAGTAGCACGGCGTGCCACATCGCGGGGACCGCGATGGCCGGCGACAACCACACGTGCATCCGCTACGGCACCCGCTACGGCTTGTGGATCTTCGTGTAGTCGGTGACCGACAGCGGGGCCGGGGCGACGCGCCGGCCCCGCATGGGGCCGGCGGCGGGTTGCGCGGCGCTCCGATGGGTCAAGCTCTCGTAAACGGTCGTTTGTGAGAGGCCAGGGTCAAAATCCTTTGCAGCGGCGGCGACGGTTCGAGTGATCCCCGAGAGCGGCTTCCCGTGCTGCTGCGATGGGGTCTGGCGCTGCGGCGCCGGGTGCCATCGAGGGGGCGGCAGCGGCTGCCTTGCGCCGGTCGTGCAGCTGACCACGAACGTGGAGGCGCAGACGGGCGGAGCCTGGCCGAGGTCTTCTGCAGGACCGACCTCGACCAGGTAAGCAGGTCAGTCGTCGATTGCCTGGTAGAGGGTGGTCCAGAAATCCTGCATGGCCCGCGCCAAGTCCGGGGTGGACATCCCGGTCTGGGTGAGCAGGATGCCGACGAGCTGGTTGTTCGGGTCGGCGTAGGTCGTGGTGCCGGCTCCGCCGTCCCAGCCGAACTGGCCGATGGGCGCGTAGTCACCCCGGTAGGTGCGCACCGTCATCCCGAAGCCCCAGCGGCCCGTCTGCCCCTGACCGTGTGACAGATGGACGACGCTGCGCGCCCAGGCCTGAAGGGCGGCTGTCTGCTCGGGCGTGAGACGGTTGGTGGTCATCAGCTCGACGGCCGGCCGGGACAGGATCCGCTCGGTGCCGTGCTTCCCGTGGTTGAGCAGCATCCGGAAGTAGGCGTGGTAGTCGTCGACGGTCGAGTCGAGTCCGCCGCCGCCGCCGCTGGACTCGAACGCCGGGGGCTTGCTGTGGTGCCCCCCTTCAGCCTGGTCCTCCACAGTGAACTTTCCGGTCTGCGGATCGGGGGCGTACAGGGGCGGCAGCCGGTGAATCTTGTCGGCGGGCACGTGAAACCCGGTGTCCTTCATCCCCAGCGGATCGAAGATGCGCTCGCGCAGGAACACCTCGAACGATTGGCCGGTGACCCTGGCCACCAGCACCCCGAGCACGTCGTCGCTGACGTTGTACAGCCACCGCTCTCCGGGCTGGTACATCAGCGGCAGCGTGCCCAGGCGGCGCATCCACTCATCCGGCTCCACTGCCGGCAGCATCCATCCGTTCTCGCCGTAGACCCGCTGCTCGAAGTACGCGCTCATCATGGGGGAGCCCATCGCCGTCATATCCAGCCCGAGCCCGCAGGTAGAGGTGAGCAGGTCCCGCACGGTGATCGGACGCCGCGCCGACACGGTGTCGTCCAGCGGGCTGTCGGGCCGCTTGAGCACCCGCCGGTCGGCCAGTTCCGGCAGCCACTGATCTATCGGGTCGTCAAGTCGCAGTCGGCACTCGTCCAGCAGGACCATAGTCGCGGCGACCGCGACCGGCTTGGTCGTCGAGGCCATCCGGAAGATGGTGTCCCGGCCGTGGAGGGTTCGGTTCAACGCCTGCGGCTCCCGCGGTAGACAGACCGCTCATGCACGTTGCCCGGGACGCTGAAGCGTCCCGGGCAACGTCGTCCCTACCCATTCCGGGCCTGGGTGAGCCCGGGTGTCACGCCGAGGCTGCGGCAGCCTCACCCTGCGGTGTACGCGGACCGGGCACCGCCGTCCGGACGGACAGGTCCAGATCGAGACGGCTGTTCATGTCCAGCTCGAACCGGCCGTACGGATTCACATGGGTCCAAAACAGCGGCGAAAGCGCCCGCCGGTCCGCGTCGGTGAGTGCACCAGCGCGGACTGGAGCACGTGCAGCGCGAGCATGCTGACCTCCTGGGACTCTCTGTCCGCACCGGCCAGGTCGCCGTCCTTGCCGTAGAAGAGGTCCTTGTTCGCGGAGTTCCAGTTCTCCACTTGGAGACCGTCAGCGTGTGAACTGCAGGTGGCCTCTGCCGGCCTGCTCGGTCCGGCGGGGCAGGGCGGCGCCAGCGTGACCGAAAACCGCTCAGTGGCGCCTGCGCGGCCCGTCTAGGGTCGGGACATGATGATCCACTCCCTCGACCTGCCTCCGTCCGACGCCGAGGTGGATGCCTGGCTGGAGGTCCTTTCCGCCGCCGGGGCCGCCGATCTGCCGCAGTTGCCCGCGCCTTCGCGGGCTGAGGTCGCTGGGCGGCTGTGCGTGCCGCCGGTGCGCGGCCGGCCCGTGCTCTGGGTGGCGGAGCATGGCGCGGGCGTGGCGGCTCTGCTCCTGCTCACGGAGAAAGGCAACACGCACACCGCCTTCCTGGACGTGCTGACCGTGCGTCCCCAGGAGCGGCGGCGTGGCGTGGGCACCGCCTTGTGGGAGCGGGTCCGCGGGGAACTGCTCGCCGAGGGCCGGACCTCGGTCGCGGCCTTGGTGGACCTGGGCGGTCCGGGGCAGGCGTTCGCGGAGTCAGTGGGGTTCGACAACGTACTGTCGATGGGCTGGTACGAACAGGAACTCCCCGCCGTCGGGCCCGCGCCGGTCCCGACCACACCCGGCTACGAGCTCCACACCTGGCACGGTCTGGTCCCCGACGCCTGGGCGCCGGCCGCCGCCGCGGTCCGCGGGGCGATGGAGGACGCGCCCAGCGGGGACATGGACGAGCGGATCCAGGTCTGGACGGCGCAGCGGCTGCACGCGCTCCAACAGCTGATCATCGACCGGGGCGGGGAGGTGATCACGGTCGCGGCCGTGACCGGAGCGGGCGAGGTGGCTGCGTACACCGAACTCGTCCTGCTGGACCCCACCGGCCCGCGCGCTCTCCAGAACGACACGGTGGTCGGCGCCGCCCACCGAGGCCACGGCCTCGGCCGCGCCGTGAAACTGCGCATGGTGGCGGAAGCGGCCGGGCGGTACCCGCGACTGCGCCGGATCGTCACGACGGTCGCGGACGAGAACACGCCGATGCGCGCGGTGAACGAGGCCCTCGGCTACCGGCGGGAACGTGACGTCGCCATCTTCCAGCTCACGCTGTAGCCCAGTTCGTGCCGCCGGCCGCCGCCGCGCGCGCGGCTGTGCGGCCGGGGTCGCGGTGGTCCGGGCGGTCGGCGGCGGTGCGCCGACCGCCCGGCGAGGAGTGTGCGGTCGAGGTTGTCCAGGGTGTTGAAGGCGGTGTTGGCCATGGCTCTGCGCACGAGTGACCAGACGGCTTCAACCGGGTACAGGTCTGGTGCGTATGCCGGGAGGCGGACGGTGGTGAGCCAGCCGTGCTCGGCCGCATACCGCGTCAGCCCGGCGGCCAGGTGGGTGTTGAGATTGTCCCAGACCACCACGATGGGGCCGTCGAGCTGGATATGGGCCCTGACCAGCAGGTCGCGGTAGTCCTGCCAGGAGAAGCTCTTGCGGGCGCCCTCGAGGAGGCGATGGTTGCGAGGCCGGTGGACGAGGCGGCTCTTCTCCCCCAGTTTGTAGCAGCACAGCGCGGTGACCGAGGTGCGTCGGCGGAGCGGCCGCGGACGCGGATGACAGCCTTGGAACTGGTAGGCCCACATGTTGAGGTGTCGCGTATTCCTCGGTGGGGTCAGTCGTGGTGTCACCGTGTGTGGTCGCCGAAGGTGCCATCATCTGCTGGCACAAACCCCCGGCCGTCCGCTGCCTGTGCGGCGTTCCGTACCATCCGCTGGTGATATCCCGTCTTCTCTCCACGCCGCGCCGCCGAGTCACAGCCGTGCTCACAATGATGGCCGCCGTCGTCGCGTTCGGGTCGTGGGCGCTGTGGCCGGTCTACGACTCGTCGTGCGTCGTATACTCCGGGGCCTACATCCCCATGAATGCGCCGAAGGCCGAAACCGACGCCGCCGTGCAGCGGGCTTATGACAAGACCCTCGCCGACGGCGCGTGCGGTCCCAAGCGGGCGCGCTTCCACAACTGGACTCAGTGAGGTCAATCCTGACGTCGCCGTGAGTGGTCGCCAGGGGCGTATCGGCTCCAGGTTCCTCCGGCTTCGGTAAGCAGGCGGGTGGTTGTCTTGTCGTGGTAGCCGAGTGCCTTCGCGATGACGGGGGCCGGGGCCTGGAGGACGAGCTGTCGAATTGCGGAGGTTCTGCCGCGTTGCGGCGGGACGCCGATCTCGCGCAAGTGGACCTGAAGGCTGACCGGGTTCATCGGCTGGCCGGGCTGCCGTCCAGGGAAGAGCCACTGTGAGCTCCTGCTGCTGGAGTAGGGCAGGTGTTGGCAGGACTGGACGTGTGCCCGCATGAGTTCAGCGACGGGCTCCGGAAGTGGGGAGGGTGGGTCTCCCAGCCGGACGGTGACGTTGATCCCGTCGTCGATGACACCTACCTGGAGGGCCGCTCGATCGCCGCCCTCGCCCGCGAGCACGGCGTCAGCCGCGGCGCGATCCGCACGGCCGTCGCCGACCTCATGCCCGACCACACCGCCATCGAGCACGAGGACGTCCCGGCCCCGGAGCTGCCGGTCACCCTCGACATACCGGGCAGGGTCACGGACTTCCTCCGCGCTCCGACCTGGAGCCCGCCGAGCAGGCCGCGCTCGACCACGGCGTCACCGTACGGCGCGGCCCGGGCTACGCCCTGCGCGTCAGCACCACCCAGGCGATCCACCGCCAACTCGGTACGAGAACCGCGTCAACGCCCTTCAGGCTGCAACAGCCGGACCGTGATCAATCTCAGCGCCAACCACGGTTCGATTGATCCCCGGGGCCGATGTACCCCCTGCGCCGCCAACCGTGCGCAGCGACTGCGCGTCGTCGAGGTCGCCGGTGACCAGTTCCGCGCCGAGCGCCTTGATGTCCTTGGCCCCCGGCTTGTCCGGGTCACGAACGAGGGCGCGTACCCCCCAGCCGTTGTCGAGCAGGCTGCGGGCAACGGCGTCGCCCTGGCCGCCGGTCGCGCCCGTGACCAGAACGGTCTTGTTGTTCGGCATGGTGAAATCCTTCCGTTGAAAATCAGCCGCGTGAGCGGGTGAGGGTAGGCAGCTGTCCAGCGACGATCGCGGCGAGCGCGAGCCCGAAGCCCAGGAGTTGGACCGGACCGAAGGTCTGCCCGAGCACGACGGCGCCGAGCACCGCGGCGACCAGCGGTGAGAGCAGGACGAGAACGGCGACCGAGGTGACGGGGAGCGTGGTGATGCCGCGGAACCACAGGACGTACGAGATCAGTCCGCCGACCAGGCCCATCCAGAGGTAGCCAAGGGCGGCGGTCAGGTCGATGGCGGGAGGTGCCCCCTCGGCCAGAAACGTGATGGGCAGCAGGAACAGCCCTCCTGCGGTGAGCTGCCAGCCGGCGAAAGCGGTAGGACCGGCCTCGGGAGGGCGTCCCCAGCGTTTGGTGAGGGTAATTCCGAGCGCCATGGACGCCGCGCTGCCGAGCGCCGCCACGATCCCCACGTCGTCGAATGCTGCACTCGGCCCGATCACCACCAGGCCGACGCCGGCCATGCCGATCAGCCCCCAGACGAGGCGCCAGGCGGATAGCGCCTCGCGCAGGACTGCCACGGCCAGGAGGGCGATGATGAGCGGCTGGGCCGCCGCCAGGGTGGCAGCCACACCTCCCGGCAGGCGTTCGGCCGCGAGGAACAGCAGCGGGAAGGGGAGGCCGATATTCAGCACGCCGAGCACCGCGGCTCTCCCCCACCACCCTCTGCGCGGCAGCGCCCGGGTGAGTGCCAGCGCGATCAGGCCGCCGGGCAGCGCACGCAGCAGTCCCGCAAACAGGGGGTGTCCTGGGGGGAGAAGCTCAGTCGTGACGATGTAGGTCGTGCCCCACGCCATGGGAGTGAGCGCTGTCAGGACGGCACGCGGCAGATGTCCACGGGGAACACCACTGACGGTCCCGGCGGGGACTCTCTGTGTTGCTGGACTGGTCATGCCCGCAGTCTCATCCCGCGGTGATCAATGAGTCCAACACATGTTTGTCATCTAATTGATCGCGAAAGAAGATGGATCCATGGAGCTCCAGCAAATGCGCTACGTCGTCGCCGTCGCCCAAACGAACAGCTTCACCCGGGCTGCCGAGCGATGCCTGGTCGTCCAGTCCGCCCTCAGCCACCAGATCGCACGCCTGGAAAAGGAACTGGGTGCGAGACTCTTCGAGCGCACCAGCCGCCGGGTGCGGCTGACACCGGCCGGTGCGGCGTTCCTTCCCGCCGCCCGTCAGTGTCTGGACGCCGCCGACCGCGCGGCCGCCGAGGTCGCTGCGGCCGTCGGTGAGGTACGCGGACGGCTCGCCGTGGGCCTCATCCCCAGCGTCGCCGCGGTCGACATCCCGAGCGTCCTGCGCGACTTCCACCGGCAGTACCCGGACGTGCGTATCAGCCTGCGCGTGGGCGCGAGCGAGGAACTCGTCGAGCAGGTCAAGGAGGGAGCGCTCGAAGTGGCCTTCCTAGGACTGCCCACCACCGCGCGACCCGAAGGTGTCGACGCCCGCGAACTCGCCCGTGACCGACTCGTCGCCGTGGTCGCGCCGGACCACCCCCTCGCCGAGGAACCGGCCGTCGACCTTCGCAGGCTTTCTTCAGAGGTGTTCGTGGACCTGCCGGCCCATACAGCCGGACGTGTCCAGTCCGACCAGGCCTTCTTGGCCGCCGGTCTCAGCCGTGACGTCGCTTTCGAAGTGACCAACGCGGACTTCCTGGCTCGCCTGGTCGGGCAGGGGCTGGGCATCGCTATGCTCCCCTCCGCGTACGCGTCTCAGCTCACCGGCGTTACCACCATCAAGGTCACTGACGCGCCGGCCCGCGTCGAGTATGTCATCTGCGGCCGCGTCAGCCGCACGCCCGCGGCGACCGCCTTCCTCGCCCTTCTTGATATCCCCGCCATGCTCGGCTCGAAATGAAACCCTGCTGCTGTTTCATAGGTGGTCGCCGGATGTCAGAGCCATCCGGCCACCCTTCTCCGTGCTCTCACAGCTCCGGCAGCACGTCTCCGCCACCCGGATAGCGGCCGTGCTCCAGACGGAAGATGTACGCCCGCAGATCGTCCGCCAACTCACCGGCCAGGTATGCCTCGTAGTCGCGCAAGCCCTCGGCCGCCTCGCGCTCGTTCTCCTGCTCGCTCGCCTCCCACTCCACGAGCATCGTCGCGATGTACTCCTCGACCGTTCGTCTTTCGCGCCACCACTGACGCACGGTAGCGGGCGTCCAGTGCAGGTCGCCGTCACAGGCCCACGCGGCCGGCAGGTCCTCGGCCGCGGCCAGCGCGAGAGCACGTACCTCATCGGGGGTCTTCGGCTGCCGGTAGACGAACTCGCCGTATCTCTCCAACCGGTCGCCGTAGAGCACGTGCCGGGGTGCGTACTCGCGCCCGGTCCAGCCGCCGTCCGCGCCGGCCGTGTAGAACGGCCCGGGCACGTTCAGCCCCGAACGGTGCTGCCACTGCCCGTGAAAACTCCGCTCCGGCTCACCGTCCGGCAGCTCCGCCACCGGGTCCCACCCCTGCATCCCGGTCATTCGGTCGTGGGAGGGACGGCGCTCCGCCGAATCCATCTCCCGCCCCTTCTCTGCTCCGCACCACCTGCGTCCGGCCAAGGATATTCGCGCACCGCTCCAGGTGGTGCATCCCCCGGTCGGCCGCGGCGGCAGCTGCTTCCCCGGCTCCGGCCAGACCGGGTCGACGGCCTTCCTGACCGTCCGCCACGACATGTAGTACTTCCCCCCTCACCAGCAGCCCGGGCTCTATCTGGCTGCCGCTCACCCGGCGGCCGCAGCCTGCCCCGCGCCGAACTCCGGTACATCCTGCGCCGTGACGTCCACGCGAAGCCGCTTGAACCGCATCGGGTGCCGAAAGACGCCACCCCGGCCCACGGCCCGGTCGGGACCTCCGCCACCAGCTCCACACAGACACAGAAGATGTCATGATGACATCATGAGTGTCGATGAGCGTACGAAGGATGAGCCCCCGTTGGGGCCTCTGCTGTACGAAGTGATCCGCAGCCTGTGGCCGCTGCACCGTACGGTCGTGCGTGCCGTGGAGCGGGAGCTGACGGGCACGGGGGTGACAGCTGGTCAGCATGCGGTGATGGACGAACTGCGCAGGAGCGGCCCCCGAACGGTTCCTCAACTGGCCCGCCTGCTGGGCCTGGACCGGCAGCCGGTCCAGCGTCTGGTGAACGATGCGACAGCCCTGGGGCTGGCTGAGAGCGCCCCGAACCCGGAGCACCGGCGCTCGCGCCTGATCCGGCTCACCCCGAAAGGGGAAGCCATCATCAGGGGCATCCAGGAAGCCGAAGAAACCGAACTGCGGCGCCGGCTGTCCGATCTCACCGCCGGTGACGTCACGACGGCCCTGCACGTACTCCGTCGCCTTGGCGAAGAGTTCAAGGACCTTGCACAGGATGCCCCGCCGCACCCCACGGATCGAGGAGACGACCCACGATGACGCATGCGCGGACACACCCGGTCACAGCCACCACCGTACCCGTCGAGGCGGGCGAGCTCTTTTGCGAGTCGGCTGGCGAAGGACCCACCGTCGTACTGCTCCACGGCGGCATGCTCGACCTGAACATGTGGGACGAGCAGTTCGCATGGCTCGCGGGCCTGGGGTACCGCGTCATCCGCTATGACGCCCGCGGCCACGGGCGTTCCTCCACCGTGGCCGGGGACTACGCCAACCATGACGATCTGCACGCTCTGCTCACCCACCTCGATGTCCCTCGCGCCACGCTCGTAGGGCTTTCCCTCGGGGCGCGGACCGCCGTCGATACGGCGATAGCTCATCCGGAGTCCGTGTCGGCACTGGTCCTTGCCTCCCCCGGGGTGAGCGGTCGGCCCTTCGCCGATCCCTACGTCGCTCACCACACCGCACAGCAGATGGCCGCGATGGGTGACCCGGACGGCGGCGCGCAGCGGTTCGTGGAGCACTTTCTCCGGATGTGGGTGGACGGGCCGTACCGTGAACCGTCCCAGGTCAGCCGTAAACTGCGCGAGCGGCTGCATGCGTCG
This sequence comes from Streptomyces virginiae, assembly GCF_040638905.1. Taxonomy (GTDB): domain Bacteria; phylum Actinomycetota; class Actinomycetes; order Streptomycetales; family Streptomycetaceae; genus Streptomyces; species Streptomyces virginiae_B. Next base: position 42,610 of record NZ_JBEZYV010000036.1, read on the forward strand.
GCGTCCGCCAATGTCGTGCGGCACGCCCGCGGGCTCGGGGCGGGGAGGCCGAGAGAAGTCGGTGCAGCGGACCGGCTCGCCTCCATCGGCGTGCCCACCCTGGTTCTCGACGGAGAACTCGACAGCAGTGACATCTCGTCAAACGCTCAGGCCATCGCCCAAACCGTTCCCGATGCCAGGCACCAACGCTTCACCTCGGCAGCCCACATGGTCAACCTCGAGAGCACGGCACTCTTCAACCACGCGGTCACATCCTTCCTCGCGTCCGCGACCGACCTCAACTGAGCACGTTCACCTGTACCGGCGTGGCACATTCGGGGGTACGCCGACAGGTGGCGGGGTGTGGTGCTGACTTTGTGTGGGCGGGGGCCGAGAGCTTGAGGGCCTGGTCAGAGTAGGGGTGAGAACCGCTCGGGGGGGCTTGCGTGTCTTGGTGATCCGGCGGGTCATGAGGGTGATCGCTGCCCAGGTGATGAGGGTTTCGGAGTGCTGATGAGTCGCTCGCAGTCGCGTGCGTGTCTGCGGGCCCGCATCATCCAGGACCAGGTCCGGCGTCGACGCCGTTCCAGCCGCTGCCGACCTGGACGACCACCCCCTCGTAGACGGCGGGGTGCAGTAGTCGCCCGGCGGAAGAGCTTCGGCTCCGCGCACCACCGCTCCCACCGCGTAGGGCGCGGACAACCGTGCCGGGGCGGCGTCCGGTGCGGCCGGCCACTGCAGTCATCCCTGAGCGCGTGCGGCGAGGGCGAGCTCGAGCACCTGCGCCAGGTACGGGCGTACGGCGCGGGCGGGCGGGAGGGGGAGTTCGTCGTCCGGAGCCGTGTCCCAGCGGATGCCGTAGGAGGGGGCATCGCCATCCACTCCGTGGGTCCGGAACGGACGTCGACCTGGGGGCAGTCGGCGAGAAGGGCGCCCGGGCCGGCTTCCACCAGCAGGGCGGCCGCGGTGTGCCCGGCGGTCAGGCTGGGCGGGTGTGATCTGCTCCTGGAAGACCTTGTTGCCCTCTGCGCGGTGGAGGGCTTCGAGCCGACTCGCCAGCTCCTGGCGGGCGGTCGAGGTACGGGCGTGCCCGATCCTCACCGGCCGCTCGGTGCGGGGCGCGGGCACGACGGCGAGCGCGGGACCCTGCTTCCACGCGCGGCCGGGGAAGCGTCGACGGGGACGGGGATCTCCAGTTCCTCGCGGAGCGCGCGGACGAGGACGAAGCGCGGGGTGTTGTACTTCGCGGCGGTCTTCCCGCCCCGGGTGCGGCAGGCGCTTCCGGCAGGCGCTTCACAGTTCGGACAGTCATGACGTTCTACCGCCAATGCGGCCTGATCGGGCGTGAGATCCTTGGCGGCAGCCTCTCAGAAGCGCCTCGCACAACATGCAGGTTTCGAGAGGACTTTTGCGAACGGTGACCTGCGGAGACGTGATCACTCCGGGGGCTCTCGCAGAACTCTCACAGATGTCATGTGCGAGATTGCCGAGAAGTCGAACATGCATCCGTGCGGCGCCCGATCGGAGCACCTTGCCGGGCGCCACGCCGCGGCGAGGACCAACCTGTGTGCTCAGGCGGGTTGACGGAGGGCGCTGACCAGGGCGCGCGGGTCGTCGGCGTGGAAGCGGATGGTGTGGGCCTTTTCCGTTGCGCCGAGCGGGCGGGTGAAGGGGAGTGGCCGGTTCAGCTCCAGGGTCACCGAGGTCTGGCTGCCCACTTTGAGGTCGAGGACCCCGTGCTCGGAAAGGGTGATCAGGCCGCCTTCGGGGTAGCGCCGGTCGACGCGGACCGAGGCGACCGCGTCCGGCGGTACGGCGAGATCGAAGAGGGCTCCGTAGCGGATCCGCAGAGAGCCGTCGGGACGCACGACGTGCGGTCGGGTGACGCAGGCGGCGTGCAGGGCCAGTACGAGGACGACGCCGTACAGGTCGAGTACCAGGATCACCCGGTGGACCGCCGGCCACGGGATGAGGAAGGCCAAGGCCACCGTCTCGATGACCATCACGAAGAGCAGCCCGTACATCATCGCGGTCTGGGGCCCGGTGTACGCGGCAGCGAGGTCCCCGGGGCGCACCCCGTGCGTGCCGCGCCGCACCCACCGCCCCAGGGAGGCGAGGGCGCGCAGCTCGTGGAGGACCAGGCGGCGGACCGTCACCGGAACCGCCTCCTGTACGGCAGCTCGCCGCGCCGCCCGGCGGTCTGCGCCGCGGGCGCGCGCGGCGACGTACAGCGAGCGCAGCACCCAGGCTTCCAGCAGCAGCACCGCGAGCACCAGCGCCTCGGCGCCCGCCAGCGCCCACTCGGGCGGCCGGACCCCGGCCAACAGGCAGGCCGCCAGGGCCAGTTCCCCCGGCAGTACGGCGGCGACCGCGACCCGCGCCGCCCGTACGCCCCTTGGCCGGCCGTTCATGCCCTACCCCTCTCCATGAACGCGTCCATAAGTCGGCCCACGACTTCCGCTTGCGCGGGGGCGTACTCGGCGAGCAGCGCCTCCTTGAACCCGGTCGCAACCGCCCCGTCCTCGGGGATCGCGGCGAACAGCTCCTCGGGGACGGCTGCCATCAGGTCAGCTGCCAGAGGTGCGATCCGCGGATCGTCGGCGGGGGCTTCGGCGAGCGCGTCGAGGCGCTCATACAGTTCGACGACCGCGGGATCGGCGACCAGTGGTCCGAGCAGCGCGAAAATCTCTTGGCTACCGGAGCCGGTGGCGTCCATCAGCGTGAGGTAGTCGCGGTCCTTGGCCGCGCTCGGCGAGTCTGTCCTGGGGGCCTGTGCCAGCAGTGCGGCGAGGGGAGGTGAGAGGGGCCCGGTCGCGCCGGGCGGCTCGGCGAGCAGGGCGCTGAGTCGGCAGCGGCGCTCCCGGATGTCGGCTTCCTGGCGGGCCAGGTCGGCGTCGAGTTCCTCCAACACCTCGGCCAGTTCGCGCCCGGCATCATCGGCGAGGGCGTCGCGCACTTCATGGAGGCTGAGGCCGAGTTCGGTGAGCCTGCGCACCCGGGCGAGCAGGACGGCATCACGGACGCTGTAGGCCCGGTAGCCATTGGGGCGCCGCTCCGGTTCCGGAAGCAGCCCGACATGGTGGTAGTGCCGGATCGCCCGGGTGGTGAGCCCCACGAGCGCGGCAATCTCTCCGATTCGCATGCCGCCAGTAGAAGCCCTGCCGTTGCGTCAAGGTCAAGCGCTGAAAGTATCGTCGGGCGCAAAACGATTCAAGCGCGTCTACACACCGGAGTGATACGTCTTCGCCAGCGCACGTATCTGGCCAGAGTCTGCTCCCGCTACCCCTCGTCGTACTCGTCGAGTTCAGCGGTGTCTATCCGTGACCGCCAGCGGATCGCGGAAGAGAAGCGCACCGCCGCACTTCGACCGTCCTACCCGCCTTTGATCCGCTGCTGAGGCGCGCCACGAGGGTGAACTATCGCGGCGATCTTCCTCTGGGCGCGAACCTGACTATGGCCGGTCACCTCTGCCAGGAGAGGGCCTCAACCGATGAGATGTCACCCGCCGCCAGCAGTTCGAAGAGCCGGAGAATCTCCTCGCGGGCGACGTCGCGCATCTCACCCGGGGCCACCGAGTCTTCGTCCGGGTCCTCCCAGACCAGCAGACCGCCGCCGAAAGCGCTGAGGCACCACCCGCTCTCATGGGTGAGCGAGACATCAGGGTGCTCGTCATCGGCCTGCGCCAGACCGTCGAGCACTCGCCTCATCGTCTCCGGATCAGGCTCGTCGACCGTCCCGCCCATGACGTCGTACCTCCCCGACCTGGGGAAATGGCCTATGAGCCTCACAGACCTCACAGGCTGACGTGTGAGTCGGCCGCGCGGGTGTCCTGTGTAGTTGTCAGTGGGAGCTGTGGCAGGCACAGACGATCACGTCGACGCCCCGCGGGCAGCTGAGACCGGCTGCCTACGGGGCGTGGAAATCGGGCGGCTCAGATCGGGCGGATGTTCTCCGCCTGCGGGCCCTTCTGGCCCTGCGTGACGTCGAACTCGACCTTCTGGCCTTCCTGCAGCTCGCGGAAGCCCTGGGCGGCGATGTTCGAGTAGTGGGCGAAGACGTCGGCGCCGCCACCGTCCTGCTCGATGAAACCGAAGCCCTTCTCGGCGTTGAACCACTTCACGATGCCAGTAGCCATGCTGTTCTCCTCGACGTGCGCAGTCGCTGGCGCCCGCACTGCGCGACCGCCGCGTCCGGCCGCCGGTCTCACTCGGGCGCAGTCCCCCAACAGCGAGAAGCCCGTAACCGCGAACACGGCTGGGCAGCGGCACGGAACCACAACTGCTCCTGGCGACCACGCTATCGCCCCAAGAGTCCTGCCACGCAGAGGACACGGGCCTGCCACCCGTTCGGAAGTACAGGGCAGCACCAGAGCGGTCGGCCCAAACAGCCGTCCCGATCACCGGACCCGACAGCCGTCACCCGTCGTCAACGGTCAATCCAGCTTCGATGACAACCGTCTCCTCGTGTGGGACGAGGCCGAAGGCGGAAGGACGAGTCAGCCTCCGGCATTCCAAGGCGCTGGCGGCGGGCTGGTCTCCACTGCCGAGCTCGGTGGCGGCCAGGGCAGCGGTGGTGTCGAAGGGCCGTACCGCTACTGGCTCGGCCTCATCGGATAGGCCCTCCTCAGCCACATCCGCTTCGAGTCGTGCAACGGGGTAATCCCCCCCCTGGTCTCTTTGGCGAGGGTGGCGGGTCGGATAGTGCCGGGGCCGTAGCGGGCACGGGCCCGGTCGGTGACCGCTTCGATGGCCCGGGCGCGGTCGTCGCCGGGGGGGGGCGAGGGTGAGTTGCTGGGTGGCTTCACTCAAGGGTCGGAGGTCGTGCGCGCAGGCTGATGGCTCGCAGGGGCTTGGGCCGGACGTGCCTCCTTCGATCCAGCTGCATGCGGCTCGCTACCAGGATGTCGGCGGGCGGCTCGCTGGCGGCGACGTGAACGCCCCCGTCTGCTCCGCGCGTCTGCAAGCGGATGCGCGGAAACGCGCCCTCGGGTGTAGCGCCTTTGGTCAGGATGTCGGGGTGAGGGCTTTACCCGAACGGAGTTCGGCCAGAAGGCGGCCGATATCTGTGAGGAGGGTTCCCTGGAGGGTGTGCGCAGTCGGCGTGGCTTCGGCGGCCGCTCGTTCCTGCTGCTCGACGCGGTTGAGCTCTGCCGTGGCGTCGTCGATCAGGCCGTCCAGGTGTCCGGAATCGGTGGGGGAAGGCTGGCCGATCTCCTGCATCGTGGTGGCCGCCCTTCGCAGCAGCGAGCTGGAGGCAGTCCGGAAGGACGCGGGAAGGTTCTGAATCTCTCCGCTGTCCAGGGCATAGTCCAGGGTGCGTGTCAGGGACCGGAGGTGGTCCATGGCGCGTTCGGCGACTGTGACGGCGCCGCGGGCGCGGGACAGAGCGGTGTCAGCGCTGGTGATGCCGGGGCGGGGGTGCAGGCGGCTGTTTTCGATCTCCGTATCGATGGCGTTTTGGATGCGTTCGCGTTCGGCGGCGAGCTTGCGCCAGTCGCGGCGCCAGTGTCGGATGCATCCAGTGTCAGGGTCGTTCCCTTCGAAGATCTCGGCCAGGTCGTCGAGGCGTCGGCTCATCGCCGCGTACAGGTCCGCGACGGCCTGTTGCCGGTGGTGAACGTGACGGGCCGGGGCGAGGACAAGGTGGGCGCTGAGGCCGCACAGCGCACCGACGGTTACCGAGGCGGCCAGGTGGCCGATGTAGTCGATGCGTCCCTGCCCGGAGGAGAACGCGAAGAAGCCGATGATGGCGACCTGGGTGCCCTGCTGGCCGAACCGTTCAATCCTTCCCAGGCAGAGCGCGATCAGGGTGAGGAGCCCGAATGTCCACCCGTGGATCCCCGCCGCGGCGGCCAGACAGGCTGCGAGTGCGGCTCCGGCGGCCATCGCCACCAGGTACTGGACGCAGTCGCGCACCGAGCGGTACACCGTGGCCTGCAGGGCGACCAGCGCGGTGAACGGTGCGAACGTGGAAACGGTCGGCGGCAGCAGATAGCGGGCGATTACCCACGCGGCCATCGCCGCGACCACAGACTTGGCAACCAGGGTCAGGTCGTCCCGCTCACTTCCAGGGCCCCGAGCCGCACGCCGCACGTACTCGATTCTTCCCGTAACGGCCGCCCACAGCCGATCGCGTGCCTTGCCCCGTCCGGGCATAGTCGATCACCTCCCAGGCCCGTGTTCCCCGTTGGCCGGCATCAAACACCGGCGACGCGCGGTGGCCGGAAGTCAGCAGGCTGCGGTCCGCTGCACAGCTCCTTCTGATCGCGTTCGATCTCGGCGCGTTCCTGCTCGATCTCCCGGGTGAGGAAGAAGTTGAGGATGGTGCGGATGGCTGCGATGGCCGCCATCTGGCCGATCTCAGTGAAGCTGGCCGCGACCGCCGTGCGCAGGACGTCACCCGCCAGTTGGAATTCCAGGCCCAGGACGAGGAAGCGGCCCAGGCTGAGACGGAGCTTGTTGAACTCGCCGATGAGGGAACGTCGGCGGAGGCCGGTCGTGGCGAACCGGGGTGGAGGGCCAGACGGCACCCGCCTCCAGGTCCAAGGAGGCGGCCACCCCGGCCTTCGTCGGCATAGGCCGCCACGGCCACATCACAAGGGTCACCGACTCTGGGACCCGCGCTGTCGAACGCATCCCCGCGCACAGGCGTACCAATCTCCTAGACCGGCCACTCCTGTACATCCCTCCCCCGGCCGGAAGAAGGGGCGGCGCAGCGTCGGCGGGTCGCCCACCTCCCATGGGTCGAGAGTCCGTCGGCGGTCCGTACGGCCTTCGCCGAAAGAGCTGCTGCAGCGGCTTCTTGCCCGCGCCCGGGATGCGGTCGCGCAGCACCATCTCCGCCGGGTTCAGCTACCTCGGCGGGGAGCGGTGCATTCCAGGCCCAGCGTTGCGGGTGTCAGGGGCAGCTCTCGCCGAACTTGACGACGCCGACGGAGATCTTGTCGGTGATGGGGATGGCCTTGTTCTTGGGGTCCTGGTCGCAGATCTTCCAGTTGGTCAGGAGCAGCACCGTGCGTCCCTGGCCGCTGACGTCGTGGAACGAGGTGGCTTTGTAGCCGTCGGCGAATCCTGACGTCTTGAGTGCTTCCACGAGCAGGTCACCGGACTTGCCGGTCATGTCGGGGACTTGGGCCGTCTGCGGCGCGGCTTCTTGCGTCGGTTCAGGCGCCTTGGCCGCCACGGGCGGGGGCGCAGTGACCGTGACGGTCGCGGTGACGGTGACCGTGACGGTGGGGGCGGGCTTCGCTTCGGCGGCCTTCGCCGGCTTGGCCTCGGACGTCGACATGGCCGCGGCGATCACCAGGACTATGAGGAAGGCGGCGGCCATGCCGCCGCACCCGAGGACGGTCTTCTGCTTGGCGTTGAACTGGCCGGCGGGCTTGCCGGGGGCGCCTTCCGGCAGCGGCGGCAGGGGGTAGCCGGCCTGCGGGGCTTCCGGGGCGGGAGCCCCGTCAGGCTGCTGGGGGTGGCCGGGCGCAGAGAGGGGCGCAGTCATGGATTGCTCCTGTGGCAAAGAGTGAGGGGAGCCCCAACTTGGTGCGGTGAAGTGGGGTTCTCACACTGACGCCGGGAGCTGGCGGCGTTCAACATACAGGTTGAACGTCGAACAATGCCAGGGCCTGTAATGCCTACAGAGGGTCGCCTCCCAGGGCGTTGACGGGGCGGCGTGGCGGTCTGGTGAGGAGCTGTCCCGTCATCCCACGAGGCTGAGGGTTATGCCGTGTCCGGGTCGGTGCCGATAGCGCCAGCCGAGTGAAGCGAACGTCCGAGGTCTCCCGTGAGGATGCGGGGGTGGCGCCGCCACCACCACAGGTCGGGGCCGGGCAGCCTGTGGAACTGATCGAGTGCCTGTCCGTCGTCATCGATGGTCGCGGCCTTGTACTGGTCGTCCAGAGCTTTGATCCGTGGGGTCCAGATCTGGACGACGTGTTCGTCCAGCAGGAGCCACGCCTCATACAGCCAGTTTCGGCAGTAGAGGTCGTTGGTGTACTCATAGATGTCGTCGCCGTAGCCGCGCTCGATGACGCTCACCAGGGCAGCCCACGCGTCCACCTGGTCAGCGACCGTGAATGCCGTCCGCCAGCCGCGCCGGTGCAACAGCTCTCCCACTTCGGTTTCAGTAGCCAGGGGCGTGACGCTCTCATACCGAATCCGCCCGGGCGACCGAGACATGCCCCGCCAGCGCTGGCGGCCCCGCAGCATGATCAAGCTGAGACGATCTCGCCGTGGCTGGAGTGGTCACGGCGTCGGAGCCGTCCTGGATGACCCCGTTCAGCGGGCTGAGCCCGAGGCAGTTCGGGAAACTGGTGACCGTTCTGCGGCGCCAGGGTGCAGACACCATCCGCAAGGGCCGGCCGTGGAGCCTTCCGCTGGAGGACCGGGCACTGGTCGCTGCCTACTGGCGCACGAACCTGACCATGCGGCAACTAACCCCGCTGTTTGGGGTGACCAAGTCGGCGGCAGACCGCATCATCGACCACCTCGGGCCGATGCTCGCGCTCCAGCCCCGCAAGCGGTTCACCAAGGGCGCCATCCTCATCGTGGACGGCACCCTGGTTCCTATCAGCGACCACACCATCGCTGAGCCGGTCGAAGAACTACCGGTACTCCACCGATCACCAGGTCGTCATCGACGCCGACACCCGCCTGGTCGTCGTGGTCGGCCGGCCGCTCGCCGGGAACCGCAACGACTGCAAGGCATGGGAGGAGTCCGGCGCCAAAGCCGCCGTCGGCAAGACCCTCACGATCGCCGACGGCGGCTATCCGGGCACGGAGTCCTATTAGCCCACGGGAGGTAGATGAGCGTGGGAGTCGTCAACCCTGGAAGAGGAAAGGTTGGCTGCCGTCATCGCCGCGCGCAGGAGTTGGATGCCGTGTGGGCTGCTGGGATCGAGGCCGCTGAACTCCCGAATTCTCTGAAGGCGGTAAGCCAATGTCCTTCGGTGGATGTTCAGCGCTTTGGCCGCTTTTTCCCTGTCGAGCTCGTGGAAGAACAGTTCGTCGAGGGTGAGACGCAGATCGGTCCCCTGTTCGAGCGGTCCCAGGAGGTCGACGAGCCGGCTCTGCAGCGCCGGCTGCCGGGAGATCGCTAGCTCTATCACCAGTTCGGTCGCCTTGTAGGGACGCGCCTGGGCATCGGGCATCGCCACCACCACGGACATGGTCTGCTGCAGCTCTCGGAGCGTGTCGGGGACCGATGCCACTGTGGCTGCCAGGGCGTGGGCGGCACGTACGGATCGAACCTTTCGAGATGCTGCGGCCACCAGCTCTGCGGACAGGGCTTCCACCACGTCCTCGTCACCGTCCACCGGTAGCAACACCATCATTTCGTCTCGCCGCACCTGGGTAGACCAGAGGATCCCGGGCGACGACCGGAGCAGGCTCCGGCTCTCGTCCAGCGCCCGCTCGAGGGCGCCTTCCTCCTGCAAGAACCTGCAGACGAGGATGAGATAGCCCTCGGGGAGGAGGATGCCCGCGGCCGCGGCCATAGACGCGGACTCGGTCGACGCGCGTAGCAATTCGGCAAGCAACTGCCGGCGAGCTTGGGAGGTCTCTCCCCGCTCGGCGCGCGCCGTGTCGTGGTAGCCCGCCATGGCGGCCGCGATCATCCGGGCGTTCTCCTGAGCCCCGTACGTGATCAGCTTGGCGAATTCTGCGTAGTTCTCGGAATTGGCCACCGAAAGAATGTCTCGCAGGCCGGCCAGATGCCCCACCTCGAATCCGTCTCGAAGCTCGGTCGCGGAGAACGAGTCAAACAGGCACCGGTGCGACCCCATGTTCCGGAAGACCTCGAGGTCGGAGTCGAGGAAGGGAGCTTGGCCGTTGTCGAACATGTCGAGCATACGGACCGTCACGAAATGCAGTTCACCCGGGATCTCTTTGGGGCGTTTCGCATGCAGCTGCGCCACTTTGGGAATCTCGCTCGTCGTCATGTCGAGAATTTTTGAGACAGTGATGTCGCGTCGGGCCTTCAGCTGCCTGACGAGCTTGGAGTCATTGATGTGACACACCTCCATCGGCAACCGAAGGAATGCCCGAATCGCAACGAGTTGGCGCGGTACGAGCTTTTGGCCGGTCATTTCCAGCGCATTTACGCCAAATTGGCCGTCGATTGGATGAAAATCGCCGGCTTGGCGGGAGAGCCGCAAGGACCTTCCGGCCTTGGCGCAGACGTGGCGGTCCACACCGGTCCCGGAAGGCCCCGGACATGCAGGTACTACGAACCGTGGTTCCGCGTCATTTCGACGGCGATGTTAGTCGCCTGACGGCCTATCCGGGAAGGGTGGCGGGAAGGCAGTTGCGCGGAATGAAGTACCACCCCTGCTGGCCGACGCCATCAGTGCTGCCGGCCCGCGGGTCGCGGATCATCACCCACTTGCCGTCGCGCGAGACGTAGCGCCAAAGGACGGTCTGGCCGACGGCCACCCGGCCGTTCAGCGGCGAACTGGCCACTGCGGGAACCTTCCAGGGCTGCACGTTGCCGTAACCCCTGATGTGCGATCCGTCCCAGGTGCTACACCCGGCCCGGGCCACCGTGGCCACGGTGGCTCCGTCATCGGCCGAGCCCCCGAGCTGACCGTTGGTGAACACGGAGGTCGGCAACGTTGCCGCGGCGCCACAACCGTCGGCGGCGGACGCACTGCCGGCGACGGCTCCCGAGAAGGTCCACAGGCACGCGTTGAGGTCCCCGTACACCCGGCCCCACCGGTACCCGCCGCTCTGCTCGCCCTGCACGTCCACCGTCCAATTACGGTACGCCGTGCCCAGAACGTACGAGTGCGGAGCCCGCCGCAACAGCGTGTAATCCGCCGACACATGCTTACGGACCGCGGCCTCGGCGGCGGTCCCCTGCACCAGCAGGGGCGCAGCCACACCCGCCGCTGCCGCCAACGACAAGCCGACGAGCGACGCACGAACTCGTTTCGACATGGAAATACCTTTCCTTGGCATGAACTGGATACCTGGTGACGGCTCGAGAGCACGGTTGCGCATGCCGGAATCACGCCGAAGCAGTCAAGGCGTCAATCCTGCCAACGCCCGCAGAGACCGGGTGCACATTCCTCCTGCCGAGGAAGAACCAAGAGGCGGTATGCCCCCTTCCACCACGACACGAGCCGTACGCCTGACAGGCGAGGCAAGCATTCATCACACCGATCGCCACAAGCAAGGGCTGCAGAGAACGAGAAAGCGTTTTGCACGAATGGGAAATTGCTGGGTGGCCAGGTCTTCCTGGTTGCGCATAGGCCAACGCCGCTGCACGTGATGCACTCCTGCCAATGCGTGGCCGTCGAATCGCGGGCCGCCAACTCCCGGAGGTAGTGAGTGATACGTCGCAGGTCCGCAATCCTGGCCATTTCGGCTGCAACCCTGCTCGTCTGGGCCGGTGCCGCAGCACCGGCTTCGGCAGCTCCCGCCGACAAATCGCATGTTCTGTCCAGCTGGACCCAGAACAGCGCCTCCAGTTACAACACCTTCGTCTCGGCGCGCAACAACCAGGGCTCCTGGTCGTCCTACGGCTTCAACTGGTCCACGGACTACTGCTCCTCGTCGCCCGACAATCCGCTGGGCTTCCCGTTCAACCTTTCCTGCGCCCGGCATGACTTCGGCTACCGCAACTACAAGGCCGCCGGACAGTTCAGCGCCAACAAGCCCCGGTTGGACAGCATGTTCTACGAGGACCTCAAGCGGGTGTGCGGTTCACACGGGTACAGCACCTCAAAGAAGGCGACCTGCAACAGCCTCGCCTGGACGTACTACAAGACGGTCAAGCAGTTCGGCTGACCCGCCGGGCCGACCCGCGTACACCAAGAGCGTAGTTGGCGGGTCGGCAAAGTGAGCAGAGAGCGGCCGATGCGCCCGGCGTCTGTGCACGGCTTCAGGAACACACCGGATGAGTCAGCAGTCGCCGCTCCGCATCTGGCAGCCAGCCGTTTGGGGGTGCCGACCGGCCGGGACGGCGGGCGAAAGCAGCGCGTGGACGTGCTGCGCCAGGTCATCGCCGTCACGTCCTGGCCGCGAGCACCCACGACAACGGCGCCGCGGGGTTGCGGTGGAGAGCGCCGGCGGAAAACGGGTGGCACACCCCACCTCCGCGACGCGCCGCATCATCGACCGATTCTGCCCATCGTCCCCCGCCAGGGCTCCTAACAGGAAGGACCTGGGCAAGCCCGGTACGTGATGGGGCAGACCTTCGCCTGCCCCACCACCACCTCAAACGCCTCCCGTCCGCTGCGAACGCCGGACCGAGCTCCACGACGCCTTCATCTCCCTCGCCTGCAGCCTCATCTGCGACCGACGCCTCGGGAAGAACTTTTACGGGAACGTACAGGGCCCAGTCGGCCTCACCGACGGTGAGCCAGCCTCCGGCCCACGGGGCGCCGGTGGCCTCCAGCACGAGACCGGCGAGAGGGGCCACCCAGGAGTCGAACGATCACAGCGGTACCTCCATCCCGGCGGGAACCTCTCCCGCCTTCACCCCTTAGCTGCCGACAACGCCGAGATCCTGGCCACCCCGGGCAACATGACCGCCTTCGTCCTGCTGCCGGACGGCCGCTGCGACATCCTGCCCACCGACCCCCGCTACACCCTCGACGACATCACTGGGGCTACGGCGGCAGCGGCCCGGACGTCTTCGCCCAGGCCCTGGCCTTCGCCGTGCTCCCCCACCCCGACCCCGAACACCCCCTGACTCTTTACGACCGCCCCGAGCAAACCCGTACGGCCCTGCTGAAGATCACCGAGGACGGCTCCCAGCACGACCCGTCCGGATCAGCGTCGCCACCCTGCGCGCAGCCGCCAGTCACGCCAACCTCCGCGACGCTCAGCCTGCCGAATCCGACGGCACAACCGGGGTGAGTGGCCGATGACCGAATCCGCCGAGCCGAAGCGGCCCATGTCCCAGAAGAGGGCGCGCGAGTTCATCGCCGACGCACACCTCGTGCTCCGGGACCGTGAGACCCGCCACTACGAAGTCGTGACCAGAAGCGGCACTGTCCTCGGCCACGTCGAGCCCGCCTACAAGGCCGGACGCCGCTCTGGATGGAACGGCTGGGCCGCAGGCTCCATCCGCTCCACCACTCTGCCCGCGCATGCCACCCGGGACCAGGCCGGCGCCGAGGCCTTGCGACAGTGGATCGCGCTCGCCACCGCTAAGCCCCTATCGTCCTGAATGGCGCGGCGGCGGACGAGTGAGCCGAGTCCCCGCGGGGACTCGGCCGGACCACTGTCTGGTCTGGGGTTCGGGCGCAGTGGCCGCCTCGCCCGGCGGGGGTCTCGGCCTTGGGGACCAACGGGTCAGAGGGTGGCTGTAGCGCTGCTGCTCTCTCGAAAACGTCAGGACTGCTTGCCCAGGACAGGTCTCGCAGAACTTCTGTCGCAACCGCCGAATTCCGCGAAAGGCTGGCGGAGGGCTGCCACCTGCGGAGGTTTGCCGGGGCACCGCCAGAAGCGCCCGCACACGGCATTACTCCGGCGTGGCGCCATAATGACAAAGCCTTCGCGCTGGGATACTTATAACCCGTCAGATTGGGCGAGGCACATGAGTGGCGCATCTCCTTCAGATCCGTCGGAGGATCCGGATTCCACCGGCCCATTGAATGAAGCCGGACCCGATGATCAGGGTGACAGAGCGGAAGCCGATCCGCCTCGTGGGCGCTTGGCCCGATGGCTGTCTGGCTCGCATCGTTGGCAGAGCCTCATCGGGGCACTGATTGCGGCTGCGGTCGCTCTCTTCATCGCGTTCAACCCCGATGGACCTCAGGAGCCGCCGAAGACGCCTGAAGGTGCGGATACGCCCAGCTCGGAGGTCTCAACTCAGCAAGTTCCTCATACCGAACCCGTGGTCACCATTCGAAGCACCACCGAAGAGCCCGTCCCGGACCAACCTGGCAGTGCCAACGTGAGCTTTGAGGGGACCGTCGCTGGGATGAATGATAGATATTCGGTCTATGCGATGGTCCGGCGAACCAGCCAGGACAGGGACTGGCCCTCTGCCATCGCCAACGTGGACAGGCGGAACGGTACGTGGACAGCGGTGGTTTACGTACCGCATCACGAGCCCCCGATTCAATATTCGGCCGGCTTGGTTCCAGCGCGCCCAGGCGCCGACGGCGGACCGGGGGGTGGGGGGTATCTCGAGCTGCTTAGGCGGGATGGTCCCGCAGCCGCTGGGATTACAGGCGCCACACCCTTTCGATCAACACCCACCGAGGGCTCTCAGCCGTGACTGCCAGGGCGAATCGCCGACCTGGCACGGTCGACAGCGTGATGTCCTTCTCCCCTTCGGTGAGCCAGCACGCTGGAGGACACGCACAGCCCGGGGGCCAAGGCCACCTCGTTTGCGGCGTCCGGGAGTTGCTCCAAGCGCGCCTTCTCATCCGGAGTGAGCACAGCAGCTTCGGTCGAGCAATAGATCATCGCGTCCCTCATGTCCAGCAGCGGGGCATCAGTGTGGCAGGGCGGGAGTGGCCCGGACCGGCCTTGGTGGTCACGGCGCATGCGGGTGGTCCCACAAGATGACAGGGGTGTCATCCCGTGGTGGAGCCCCCTGCGGCGCTGGCTTGTGCACGCACCGCAGCCTTGAGCTCCTTCTGCGACAGGGCGAGCGCTGTGAAGACCTGCCGGTCGGTCATGCGCGAGATGCGGCCGTCCAGGGCGGTCCTGCTCCACCGCATCCACAGTCGCGGGTACCGGCGGCACCGTTTGCGCAGCAGCTTGCGTGCGGCAGCCGGATCGACTTTGTGCTCCCTCATGCTGCTCCCTATGTCGTCGGCGGGTTCGGCCGGAATGCCTGGGAGATTGCAGCGAACCGGGCCGCACGCTCCAACGCCTCATCCGAATGCCGGCCGCCGATCACAGTCGACAGCTGGCCGCGAACCTGGTCGAGGCAGTACTGGCGGATCTCCTCTTCCGACTTGCTGGTCGCATCGAATGGCTCCTGGAAGAAGCGGCCCATGATCAGTCCTCCTGGGGTTGAAGCCGCTCGGCCAGTCCGGCGGCGAGGGTCGGCCGTGGGGACCAGCGTGGAGTACGGCGGAGACCTGACCCAGTGCTCACGAGTCGTTGCGCGGCCCCGGGACGTTGCCTCTGTCGTCGGGCTGGTGATCCCACAGCTTGACGGTATTCGCGACCCTCAGGGGTGCCTCTGCCGGACCCTTGATGTGGGCGGGGATGATCCGTTCCTCGTGTGTGCAGTCTCCGGACGCGTGGGAGCGACGGCTCATGCAGTGGCCCCGGCGGTGCGGGCGTACCGGCCAGCGGTGGCTGTACGACGGGGCCCGCCAGCCGGAGGATGCTGCTGCGTCGTCCTCGGCGGCGGCGCGAGCCGGGCGGTCAGTGGCGTGCACGCGCATTCGGGAAGCTGGTGACGGTGTTGCGTCGCGCAGGTGCAGTGCGATCCGCAAGGGTCGGCCGTGGAGTCTTCCGCTGGAGGACCGGGCACTCCTGGTCGCTGCCTACCGGCGAACGAACCTGCCCATGCGCCAGCTCGCCCCGGTGTTCGGGATCTCAAAGTCGGCGGCGGAACCGCATCTCGACCACCTCGGCCGATGCTCGTGCTCCAACCCCGCAGGCGGTTCGCCAAGGACACCGTGCTCATCGTGGACGGCACCCTGGTCGCCACCCGTGACCACACCATCGCCGCGCGGTCCAAGAACTACGGGTACTCCACCAACCACCAGGTCGTCATCGACGCCGACACCCGCCTGGTCGTCGTGGTCGGCCGGCCGCTCGCCGGAGACCGCAACGGCTGCAAGGCATGGGAGGAATCCGGCGCCAAGGCCGCCGTCGGCGAGACGCTAACCATCGCCGACGGCGGCTACCCGGGCACCGGACTCGTCATCCCCCACCGCCGCGAGCGCGGCCAGCCAAACTCCCGCCTTGGAAAGAGGAGCACAACAAGTCCCACAAGCAGGTCCGCGCCCGCGTCGAGCACGTCTTCGCCCGCTTGCAGACCTGGAAGATCCTCCGCGACTGCCGCCTCAAAGGCGACGTCCACCACGCCGTGCTCGGCATCGCCCGCATGCACAACCTTGCCCTCGCCGGATATGCCACTGAGCCCCACAGCGGCCAACCCATGGCCCAGGCGACTCAGAGAGCACCGGTGGCGTTCCACGCATCCGCGCTGGACGGAGTAGCCCGCAATCCGGCGTTACCGACACCGCTGCTACTGCGCCTGCTCGCTTACGGGGTGACGGTGACCGTCCGCCCCGTGACGCCCTCCAGCGGGCCGGACCCCTGAGCCAGCCGTCGTGGTGATCCTGGCCCACCCGAACCCGGGCGCCCGGATCGACTTCGCCATGAGCGCCATAGGGTGGTGGATGACCGTGCTCGCGGTGGTGAAGGCATCGGCCAGGTACGGGACGGCCACGTCGGTGGGCCGGGTGAGTTCGAGCGGCTCCTCGCGCACCCGGACCACCGTGCACCGAGGATGATGCCGCTCGATGTCGGGCGTCTTTCGCAGGTCTCGGTAGAAGGTGTCGCGATGCCAGTGGGAGCCGTCGAGCTCGACGAGCGCCCGCTGATGGCCGTCGACGGGACACAACATGTCCAGGGTCCAGCGGGAGGCGGGGATGTGCAGGGGATGTTGCTGTGTGCCGCCGGTGAGCACGTTCCGGGGGCGAACGGGTCCTGCGCGCCGGCAGTCCTGGGGTGTCCCTCGTATCGGGGCTGGTTTGCCCTCCCCAGTTGCTGAGCCCGGCGATGAAGGTCGTCGGGCTCAGCACGGGGAAGGGCCCGGCCTCACGTTTCCGGTCAGCGGGTGGCCGCAGCTCTCCTGCGGCGCGCGTACAGCACCGCGCCGCCGATTGTCGCCACGGCGGCGAGCCCCTTGGCGGCTGTCGGCTGCCAGGGCTCCTCGGCGTCCGGCTGCACGGATGCGGCGGAGACCTGCTCCGGCTGGCCCTCCACGAGGCCGCCGTACCCGCCGGCCAGGCCCTTGCGGTCGTACTCCGAACCGGGCATCTTGTCGCCGTAGCGGGCGGTGAGCAGCTTCTGGTAGGCGGCGAGGGTGATGCCGCGCTTTCCGCCGAGGCCGGTGGTCGCCTCCTCGTTGAGCGGCTCGACCAGGCCTTCGGCAGTGAGCCGGTACCAGGCGTTGATCTGCGGCTCGGTGAAGGTACGGGCCTGAGGAGTGCCGCGCTCGGCGAAGCCGACCTCGGCGTCCCCGTCCCGGATCCCGGCCAGTTGCCAGCCCTCGGCACCGACGTTCTGCACGCCGCTCGCCGGTGTGGCGGCGTTCCCCTTGGGCGCGAGCAAGACGGCGGCGTGCTTTCCGTCGGCGGCGTTCACCCGGGAGGCCAGGTAGGAGAGCCGGAGCGCGGTCTGCGGGGTCGCCTGGGCCTTGCCGGTCACGAAGTCGGGGCTGATCTCGAACATCGGAACCGGGTCCTTGAGATCGAACCCGGGGGGCGCGGCGACGGCGGCGGGTGCGTTCCCGGGGGTGCCGAGGGTGCCACCGTCCGCGGCGGGGGCAGTGCGGGGCTGTCGGGCCGACACCAGGAAGCGGGAGACGGTGTCACGGAGTTGGTTGCTCTGGATGGTTTGCCGGGCGGACTCGTAACCCGCGATGCCGTCGCCCTCCGCAGCCTGTGCGGGAACGATTCCGCACAGGGCGACGGCGAGTGCGGCCGTGGCGAGGACGGCGGCGCGCGGTGTCGCCTGCCTGGCGTGTCGCATGATCTGCATGGTCGGTCTGCTCCTCAGCCCTGGATGCCGATGCGGGAGTGGGTCCACTGGAACGAATTGTTGTTCGCGTAAGTGGAGTGGTTCCACCAGGTGTAGGTCTGGGTGGTCTGCCACGGGTCGCCGACCGCGATCATGTTGGTGGCGCTGTCGTAGCCGTAGATGACGTTCATGTGACCGCCGCCGGTGCGCCAGCCGAACCTGACGGCGAACGGGCGGCCCGCGTCGATCTCGGCGACGGACTCACCGAACGAGGCGTTGCGGTACAGGCTGTGGCCACTGTTCCTCAGCCCCAGCCTGGCCAGGCCGTTGGCCATGTCCTCCAGCGTGGCGGGCTGGTTGTTGCAGTTCACCCAGGTGCCCTGGGCGGCGAGTTGGCAGAACTGTTCCTGGCTGACGGTGCGGCCCCAGTGTTTGGCTATGGTCACGCCGGAGGCGTCCCAGCACCACTGGGTCCTGACCTGCTTCTGCATGTCGATCTTCAGTGTCTTCGCGGTCGTGGGAATGGGTTTCGGGTTCGGAGTCGAACCGCAGACCGGCAGCGGGGTGGTGTTCTCCTTGATGAAGGCATCGGCGATGTAGTACGAGCCGGTGTAGATCCACCTCGGGTTGTTCTCCACCGTGTCGCCCGTCGTCCGGCAGGACATCCGGACCTTGGCGCCCACCCTCGAGGAGCCCTTCACCTGGGCCGAAAGGGACGGCTTGGCCCGGTGGTTGACGGTCTGGTAGTTGCCCTGACCGCCGATGACCGTGCCGCTGACCACATCGGCCTGGGCGAGGGCGTTGAAGCCGAACAGCAGACCGCCGGAGAGTGCGGCGGTGATCGCGGCTATCAGCGCTTTCTTACGGCGGGACGCGCGGCGTTTGTGCATCATGCTCCTTGATCTGAGAACGCGGAACTCGCCTGCCTGGGCGATGTTCCACACAGTGACGAGTGGTCAGCTCGCGTATGGGAACCGAACCTTTTGGCACCAACGGAACGGCGCGGGATCATCAAGGTGGCCCGGGACGGCTTCGACGTGCGCGCCGCTGCACGGCGATTGCGGCGCGACCGCCACAGTCTCGGGGATCGGTGCACGTCAACGAAGTCGACCACACTCGTCCGAGCAGAGGCCTGCAGTCGGACGACTCGGCCGCCACGGCCGCGACCTCGGGACTCCGATGGTTCAGGCTCGGCGCCGGGATGGCGCTGACGCAGCCGTGGTGAGCCGGGGTGGAGAAGACGTAATCGGCCATGGACCGGTGGTGGCACCGTGGCGGCGGGCACGCTCAGCGGTCGGGGAGCCGGCCGGAACGCCACCCTCGCCGCCGACCACCCACCCGACGGCTACAGCCCGGCGTCGCCGCCTGACCGAGTGCCACATCCGGGCGGTTCGACGGCCCTGCACTGCCGGCGAAGCTGAGTTTCAGGTGTCCCACGACCACGCACAACCACACCTCTTTCCTTGAGTGGTTTGGGTGCCGGGAATCCTGCCAGAGAGATCAAGGTTCTGAACGCCATCGCTCTACGCGCAAAGATGTCGCGAATTCAATTACCTTGAGTCGGTCATGTGATGAATCATCAATCCAGCGACACAGCAAGCGAGTTCAAGCTGGCCGCAGCCTTGGTCCAGGCCATTCCCACCCGCTCGACGGCGCACGACTTTACGCAAACTTGGCACATCGCACCCCTTTATTGGACACGATGTCAAGAAATTGAATAGCCCAGCGTGCACGCCGCGTAACTCTGCATCATTTCAGAAAGGGGAATCGCCCCCGGCTCTCCCATCGAAATGCCCCGCGCCGAGGAAGGTGTGACCCTCCGCCCGGCGGCCACCGCCCTGGCGTCCGCTTGGTGGCCCCCTGGGGCCCCTCCCAAAGCCGCGGGCACGGGAGAGTGCGTCGCTGATGCGCCGTGGCGGGAACTCGCGGGTGGGAACCTCCGCCTGGAGGCGGTCTGCTGGGGGCGTTCCCGGAACCGGTCCCGCCTCGGTGCGGCCGGCTGCCCCACCTTGGGCCTAACCGACCGGCTCGGCGTGCCCGCCGTGCTGACGAACGCGGTCCGCTGCGCCGACCCCGGCCAGCGTCGGATCGCCGACGTGCTGGAGCGGCGCGGCTGCTGCGGCTGATCGAACGGCGGCGGCCGGCCTGCGGGCAGCGTTGTCTGACCGGCCCGGAGCACAGGGCGGCCGCCGCAGAGCGGATCTCGCAGGCCGCCGGCGCCGACCGCGGGCGGGCCGCCGCGCTGCTCGCCGAGACCCTCGGCACCGGGGAGGCGTGCGTCGTCGACCCGGTCGCGGACCTGGGCTGGGGCGGCCGCACTTCCCGCAGCCGGAGGTCGTCGGCGCCGAGCCGGGGCCGGGCGAGGCGATGCGGCTGCTGCGCCAGCGCTGTGAGGCGGGCATGTTCGCGCGCGGCCTGGACGGGGACCGGCGGGCGGTGGAGCAAGGCCGGACCGAGTGGCGGTCACGGGAATGAAGTTCGGCCCGCTGTGGGCGCTGGCCGAAGGCCTCGACAAGCTGCCCCGCGGGATCGCCATGCACCCCTGCGGCGTCGTCCTGTCCAACAGCACATTGCTGGACCGGCCGCCGGTACAGCCGACCCCGGGCGGGCAGTACCCGATGGTCCAGGACGGGAGAGTAGGCCGTGGGGGACATCGATGACGCTTGGAGCGCGCGGACCGGGAAGCCTTCACGCGGGAACCGCCCAAAGGGCTGAAGGCGCGCATGAACTTCCTGATGGGCAAGTCGAAGACCACCGTCGCCACGGAGCTGGGCGGCAGCCAGCGGTCGGTGGAGCGCTACCGCACGGGCGAACGCAACACGCCGCCCAAGGCGATCACCGGCCGCATGGACGCTGCCGTGCGGGCCCGCTGGCAACCCAAGGTCCGCGACCGCCGGCGCAGGGCAGCCGCCACCGCACCGGCACCACGGTGAAGACGAGGTCACGGTTCGGGTACACGGACCGGAACTGCGCGCGATCGTCGCCGAAGGCCTCGAGGACATCTACTTCAAAGACGGCGGAACCCGCGCCGACCAAGTCCAAGTCGAATTCACCGACATCGAACACATCGACGTGTCCTTCTAGGGAACCAGCACAGTCAAATACCGGGACCCGCAACGCAGCGCTGTTGGAGGGCGAGCCGCGGTTGCCGTCTCCGTCGGAACGGGCGCGCCCTGCATGAAGGGCGGGGCAGCGTCACCCACCCCCCGCTCACGGCCACGTGGGGTGGTGGTGTCGGCGCGGACGTAGTCGTGCGTGGTCCTTTGCGGGACGCCAGGCATCATCGGCAGGACGGGCTGCGAGCGGTCCAGGGCCTGGATCTGCGACTTCTCGTCCATCCAGAAGACCAGTGCCCGCTCCGGCGGGTCCTAGTACTGCCCGACGACGTGGACCTTGTCGTCGAAGTACGGGTCGGCGGACAGCTTGAAGGTCTTCGAGCGGTGAGGCTGCAGGCCGAAGGCAGCCAACCGAGAGCTGACTCGCCCTCGACTCATCAGCATCCGGATAGCCGGATTTCTCCTGCGGGGGGGGGGTGAGCATCACGCCGAGTCCGAG
>NZ_JBEZYV010000037.1:0-62329 GCF_040638905.1 Streptomyces virginiae
GAGCCGAGGAGACACTCCGGCGGGGCACCGCCCCACACCACCAAGCCCCGCCGGCGATTGAGGCGCGGGGCCCGGGGCAGCGCCCCAGCACCACCCACCCGCCGCAGCCGAACCGCAGGGCCCGCAGCGCCCCAGCACCACCGGCCAGCCGCAGCCGAACCGCAGGGCCCCGGCACCAACCGGCCCGCCGAACCCGGCGGCGGGGGCCGGACCCCTACGGGAGGACCGCCAGCCCGTCCAGTTCGACCAGCGCCGCCTCGTCCCAGAGGCGGACCGCGCCCACGACCGCCATCGCCGGGTAGTCACGGCCCGCCAGCCTCCGCCAGATCCGGCCCAGTTCGGCCGCGTGCACCCGGTACGCGGCCACGTCGACCGCGTACACCGTCACCCGCGCCAGGTCCGCCGGGGCACCGCCCGACGCGGCCAGGGCCGACAGGAGGTTGGCCAGGGCCGTCTCGAACTGCTCCGGCAGGGTCTCCCCCACCACCTTGCCGGCGCCGTCCAGCGCGGTCTGGCCCGCCAGGAACACCAGCCGCGAGCCCGTCGCCACCACCGCGTGCGAGAAACCCGTCGCCGGCGACAACTCCGCCGGGTTGATCCGCTCAAGGCTCACTGACCGGACACCTCCCCCTCCAACGCCCCGTACAGCTCCTTCGCGATGATCGTGCGCTGCACCTCGCTCGCCCCCTCGTAGATCCGCGGCGCCCGCACCTCCCGGTAGAGGTGTTCCAGCAGGTGCCCGCGCCGCAGGGCGACCGCCCCGTGCAGCTGGACCGCGTGGTCCACCACGTACTGGGCCGTCTCCGTGGCCAGCAGCTTCGCCATCGCCGCCCGCCTCGGCACGTCCGCCGCGCCCCGGTCGTACGCCCCCGCCGCCGCGTACACCAGCAGCCGTGCCGCCTCCGTACGGGTGGCCATCTCGGCCACCCGGTGCGCCACCGCCTGGAGGTCGCTCAGCGTTCCGCCGAACGCGGTCCGCCCGGCCGTGTGGGCTAGCGTCGCGTCCAGTGCGGCCCGGGCCATGCCCACCGCGAACGCGCCGACGCTGGGCCGGAAGAGGTTCAGGGTGCCCATGGCGACGCGGAAGCCCCGTCCGGGCTCGCCGAGCAGGTCCTCCGGGCCGACCGGGACCCCGTCGAAACGGAGGGATCCGATGGGGTGCGGGGCCAGCATGTCCAGCGGCTCGCCGCTGAGGCCCTCTCGGTCCGCGGGGACCAGGAAGGCCGACACCCCCTTCGCACCCGGCCCTTCACCCGTACGGGCGAACACGGTGTAGAAATCCGCCTCGGGTGCGTTGGAGATCCAGCACTTCTCGCCGCTGAGCCGCCACCCGCCCCCGCCCCCGGCGGCCCCGGCGGCGCCGCCCGCCGGATCGCGCTCCGCGGCCAGCGCCAGCGCCGCCGCGTCCGAGCCCGCCCCCGGCTCGCTGAGTGCGAACGCGGCCACGGCCCGCCCTGCCCGCACGTGCGGCAGCCACCGCTGCCGCTGCGCCTCGCTCCCCGCCCGCAGGACCGGGTACGCCCCCAGTCCCTGCAGGGCCAGCGCGGTCTCGGCCTCCGTGCAACCGTAGGCCAGGGACTCCCGCAGCAGGCACAGCTCCAGCGCGCCCGAGGCGAACACCCGCTCCAACAGGCCCAGCTCACCCAACGCCGCCAGCAGCGGCCGGTTGACCCTGCCCGGTTCCCCCTTCTCCGCCAGCGGCCTCAGCCGTTCGGCCGACAGTGCGCGCAACCGCCCGCACCACTCCTCCTGGTCCACACCGAGCGCGAATCCGGTCATCCGAACATCCCCGCATCTATCGCGTCCTGTTGACTGCCGTCATCATCACGATACGCTCCAAGGAGTACCTCCCGGCGGTCGCCGGGAGAAACGACCGCACGGCCGGCCCCACCCCACTCCGGACCGCTGCAAGGGGGGCGAACCCGCCTTGGACCTCAAGCCTTCCGCTCACGTCGACACCTTCGCCCGCGACCATCTGCCACCCGCGGACGCCTGGCCGGAGCTCCTCTTCGATCTGCCCGAACTGGCCTATCCCGACCGGCTGAACTGCGGTGCCGAGCTGCTCGACGCCACCATCGCCCGGTTCGGGGACGCCGGCGCCGACCGCCCGGCCTTCCGTGACGGCGCCGGCGAGGTGTGGACGTACGGCGGACTGCGCGACCGCGTGGACCGCCTCGCCCACGTCCTCACCGCCGACCTCGGCGTCGTGCCGGGCAACCGGGTGCTCCTGCGCGGGCCCACCGGCCCCTGGCTCGCCGCATGCTGGCTCGCGGTGATGAAGGCGGGCGCGGTCGCCGTCACCGTCCTGCCCCAGCAGCGCGCGCAGGAGCTGGCGACGGTGTGCGCGATGGCCCAGGTCCGGCACGCCCTGTGCCATGCGGGCGTGCTGGACGACCTGGTGAAGGCCGAGGTGCCGGGGCTGCGGATCACCGCCTACGGGGGCGGTGCCCCGGACGACCTGCTGAGACTGGCCGAGCGCCACGACGCGCCCTTCCCCGCCGTCCCGACCTCCGCCGACGACGTCGCCCTGATCGCCTTCACCTCCGGGACCACCGGCCGGCCCAAGGGCTGCATGCACTTCCACCGCGACCTGCTCGCCGTCGCCGACACCTTCTCCCGGCACGTGCTGCTGCCCCGCCCCGACGACGTGTTCGCGGGCAGTCCTCCGCTCGGCTTCACCTTCGGCCTCGGCGGGCTCGTCGTCTTCCCGCTGCGCGCCGGCGCGTGCGCGCTGCTGCTGGAGGACGCGGTGCCGCGCCGGCTGCTGCCCGCGCTCGCGGAGCACCGGGTGACGGTGCTGTTCACCGCGCCCACCGCCTACCGGGCGATGCTGGACGCCCTCGGCCCGTACGACGTGGGCATGTACGACCTGTCGGCGCTGCGCCGCTGCGTCTCGGCCGGGGAGAACCTGCCCGCCGCCACCTGGCGGGCCTGGTATGACCGCACCGGCCTGCGGATCGTCAACGGCATCGGGGCGACCGAGCTGCTGCACATCTTCATCTCCGCCGCCGACGAGGACATCCGGCCCGGCACGACCGGCAGGGTGGTGCCCGGCTGGGAGGCCCGGGTGGTGGACCGGGCCGGACGGCCGGTCGCGGACGGCGAGCCGGGGCTGCTGGCCGTGCGCGGCCCGGTGGGCTGCCGCTATCTGGCCGATCCCCGGCAGGCGGAGTACGTGCAGGGCGGCTGGAACCTGACCGGCGACACCTACGTGCGCGATGCCGAGGGCTACTTCCGCTACGTCGCCCGCGCCGACGACATGATCGTCTCGGCGGGCTACAACATCGCGGGCCCGGAGGTCGAGGAGGCCCTGCTGCGCCACCCGGACGTGGTGGAGGCCGCGGTCGTGGGCCGCCCGGACGAGCGACGCGGGCAGGTCGTCGTGGCGTACACCGTCGTCCGTGAGGGCGTGGTCCTGACCGAGGACGCCCTGCGCACGTTCATGCGGGCGGAACTGGCCCCGCACAAGTGCCCGCGCTCCTTCGTCTTCCTCCCCGCGCTCCCCCGGACGGCCACGGGCAAGCTCCAGCGCTTCCGGCTGCGCGATCAGGAAACCCGGCCCGGTCGGCGAGACGCCCTAGAGTGAAGCCGTGGTCGAGCAGCACACTCCGCGATCCCTGATCGTCACGTTCTACGGAGCCTACGGGCGGGCCTTCGGGGGCCCGGTCCCGGTGTCCGCGCTGGTCCGCCTGCTGGGCGCGGCCGGCGTGGACGCCCCGTCGGTCCGCTCGTCGGTGTCCCGGCTGAAGCGGCGCGGCTTCCTGCTGCCCGCGCGGGCGGCGGACGGCGCGGCGGCGTACGAGCTGTCCGGCGAGGCGCGCCGGCTGCTGGACGACGGTGACCGCCGGATCTACGGCGGCCCGCAGCCGTCGGACGAATGGCTGGTGGCGGTGTTCTCCGTACCGGAGCAGGAGCGGAGCAAACGGCACCTGCTGCGCTCCCGGCTGGCCGGGCTCGGCTTCGGCGCGGTGGCGCCGGGCGTGTGGATCGCGCCGGCCCGGCTGGCGGAGGAGACCGCTCACACGCTGGAGCGGCTGCACCTGACGCCGTATGTGGAGCTGTTCCGCGGCGATCACCTGGGCTTCGCCCCGGCCGCCGAGGCGGTGGCCCGCTGGTGGGACCTGGCGGCGCTGGCCAAACAGCACGAGGAGTTCCTCGACCTGCACGAACCGGCCCTGCGCGCCCTCCAGTCGGGCCACCTGCCGACACCGCAGGAGGCGTACCGCGGCTACCTTCTCGCGCTGGACAGCTGGCGCCGTCTGCCGTACGCCGACCCGGGCCTGCCGCGCGAGCTGCTCCCGGCGGGCTGGCCGGGCGACCGGGCGGCGGCCGTCTTCGCGGAGCTCCACGCCCGTCTGCGGGACATCGGGGCGCGGTTCGTGGAACTGCAGGCGCCCACGTGAAATGACGTGCGGGCGGCCCGGCCGTCGCGGCAGGATGAGCCATGACCTGGACCTTCACCACCGATCTGGCCGCCTACCGGGCCGCGGCGGGCCCGGCCGTGGCCGCGCAGCCCGTGTCCAACACCCTGTTGCTGAGCGTCGCCGACGCGCTGGAGCGGCGCGGGCTGCACACCTTCGGCCCCGAGTCCCCCGTCTTCGGCTGGTGGACCGGGCCCGACGGTGTCGTCTCCGGCGCTCTGGTGTGCACTCCACCGCACCCGCTGCAGCTCGGAGCGCTGCCCGGGGAGGCGGTGCGCGCGCTGGCCGACGCGCTCGCCACCGAGCCGCTGCTGGTCGGGCTCCCGGGGATCAACGCCCGCCGCCCGGATGCTGAGGCACTGGCGGCGGCCTGGGGCCGGCCAACCGTCGTCGCCGAGGAGCTCCGGCTGTACCGGCTGGCCGGCCTGGTCGCACCGCTGCCCTTCCCGACCGGCCGGGCGCGGGTGGCGTCCGAGGAGGATGTGCCCCTGCTGGTCGAGTGGATGGAGGCGTTCCACACCGAGCTGGAGATACCGGCCGGGGCTTGCGAGGCGCTCGTGCGCGACCGGCTCTCGTACGGGGGCCTCCGGCTGTGGGAGGACTGCGGTGTCCCCGTCTCGCTGGCCGCCTTCTCCCGTCCGATCGGCTCCGCCTCCCGTGTCGGGCCGGTGTACACCCCGCCCGGGCTCCGGGGCCGCGGGTACGCCGCCGGGGTCACGCACGCGGTGAGCGGGGCGGCGTACGCGGCTGGAGCCTCGGAGGTCGTCCTCTTCACCGACCTCGCCAATCCGACGAGCAACGGGCTCTACCTGCGGTTGGGTTACGTGCCGGTGGAGGACCGCGCCCGGATCGAGGCGGCCTGACCGGCGTCAGCCGCGGCCCGTGGGGGGTTTGCGGCTGCCGGCGCGGTACGGCGTCGGCCAGGGGGCGGCCGGGCCTTCGTAGGACTGGTCGGCGGCCGCGTGCAGGGTCCAGTGGGGGTCGTAGAGGTGGGGGCGGCCGAGGGCGCACAGGTCGGCGCGGCCCGCCAGCAGCAGGGAGTTGACGTCGTCCCAGGAGGAGATGGCCCCGACGGCGATGACGGGGACGCCGAGCGCGTTGCGGATCCGGTCGGCGTACGGGGTCTGGTACGAGCGGCCGTACTCGGGGGCCTCGTCCGCGACGACCTGGCCGGTGGAGACGTCGATGGCGTCCGCGCCGTGGGCGGCGAACGCGGCGGCGATCTCCACGGCCTCCTCCGGTGAGGTGCCGCCCGGTGCCCAGTCGGTGGCCGACAGGCGCACGGTCATGGGCCGGTCCCCGGGCCAGACGGCGCGGACGGCGTCGAAGACCTCCAGCGGGAAGCGCAGGCGGTTCTCCAGGGAGCCGCCGTAGGCGTCGTCGCGGTGGTTGGTCAGCGGCGAGAGGAAGCCGGATAGCAGGTAGCCGTGGGCGCAGTGCAGTTCGAGGAGGTCGAAGCCGCAGTCCGCGGCGCGGACGGCGGCCGCCGCGAAGTCGGAGCGCAGTGCGGCCAGGTCCGCCCGTTCCAGGGCGCGCGGGAGCGCCGAGACGCCCGGCCGGTAGGGCAGGGCCGAGGCGGCCACCAGCGGCCAGTTGCCGTCCGGGAGGGGGTCGTCCATGCCCTCCCACATCACCTTGGTGGAGCCCTTGCGGCCCGCGTGGCCGAGCTGGACGCCGAGTGCGGCGCCGGGCGCCGAGGTGTGGACGAAGTCGGCGATGCGCCGCCAGGCGGCGGCCTGCTCCTGGGTGTAGAGGCCGGCGCAGCCGGGGGTGATGCGGCCCTCTTCGCTGACGCAGACCATCTCGGTCATCACCAGGCCGGCCCCGCCGAGGGCCCGCGCGCCGAGGTGGACGAGGTGGAAGTCGCCGGGCACGCCCTCCTCGGCCGAGTACATGTCCATGGGAGAGACGACGACCCGGTTGCGCAGGGTCAGGCCGCGCAGGGTGAGCGGGGTGAACATGGGCGGGGTGGTCTCGTCCGGGCAGCCGAAGTCCCGTTCGACGGCGCGGGTGAAGCGCTCGTCGCGCAGCCGCAGGTTGTCGTGCGTGACGCGGCGGCTGCGGGTGAGGAGGTTGAAGGCGAACTGCCGGGCGGGCTGGTCGACGTATCCGGCGAGTTCCTCGAACCACCGGCTGCTGGCGGCCGCGGCCCGCTGGGTGCTGGCGACCGCCGGGCGGCGGGCCGTCTCGTACGCGGCGAGGGCGGCCGGTACGTCCCCTCCGGCCGCGTCGACGGCTTCGGCGAGGGCGAGGGCGTCCTCCACCGCGAGTTTGGTGCCGGAGCCGATGGAGAAGTGGGCGGTGTGCGCGGCGTCGCCGACGAGCGCCACGTTGCCGTGGGACCAGTGCTCGTTGACGACGGTGCGGAACTGCGTCCAGGTGGAGCGGTTGCCGTGCAGCGGGCGGCCGCGCAGGGCCTCGCTGAAGATCTTGGCGCAGCGGGCCGCCGATTCGTCCTCGTCGCAGAGGTCGAGGCCCGCAGCCCGCCAGACCTCCTCCCGCATCTCGACGATGACGGTGGAGGCGTCCGCGGCGTACGGGTAGGCGTGCAGCTGCATGACTCCGTGCTCGGTCTCCGCGATCTCGAAGCGGAAGGCTTCGAAGGCGAAGTCGGCGGCGAGCCAGATGTAGCGGCAGCGGCCGGCGGTCAGCGTGGGCCGGTAGTGGGCGGCGTCCGCTTCGCGGATCGCGCTGTGCACTCCGTCCGCCGCGACGACCAGGTCGTGGGTGGTACGCAGCCGGGTGACGTCCGGGGCTTCGGTGCGGAAGCGGAGCCGGACGCCGAGTCCGGCGCAGCGCTCGTGCAGGATCTCCAGCAGCCGGCGCCGTCCGATGGCGGCGAAGCCGTGGCCGCCGGAGGTCAGCAGCCGTCCGCGGTGCACCACGTCAACGTCGTCCCAGCGCACGAATTCCCTGCTCAGGGCGCTATGGACGACGCTGTCGGCGCGTTCGACGCCGCCGAGGGTCTCGTCGGAGAGGACCACGCCGAAGCCGAAGGTGTCGTCCGGGGCGTTGCGTTCCCACACCTCCACGGTGTGGCCCCGGCGGGCCAGCAGCGCGGCGGCGTACAGCCCTCCCGGTCCGCCGCCGACGACGGCGACCCGCAATGCGCTGCCGTGCGGCATGGCGTTACCTGCCCTTCCACTCCGGCTGCCGTTTCCCGGTGAAGGCCGCGTGGAACTCCGCGTAGTCCTGGCCGTTCATGAGCAGGGCCTGGGTGGCGGCGTCGAGCTCGACCGACGCGGCCAGCGGCATGTCGAGTTCGGCGGTGAGCAGCGCCTTGGTCTGCGCGTGGGCGAGGGAGGGGCCCGCGGCGAGGCGGGCGGCGAGTTCGGCGGCCCGCACGTGGGCCTTGCCCTCGTCGGTGAGCTCGCTGAGCAGGCCGATCCGCTCGGCCTCGGCGGCGTGGACGGGCTCGCCGAGCATCAGCAGGCGGGTGGCGTGGCCGAGGCCGACGACGCGGGGCAACAGGTAGGCGGCGCCCATGTCGCCGCCGGAGAGGCCGACGCGGGTGAAGAGGAAGGCGAAGCGGGCGGTGGGGTCGGCGATCCGGAAGTCGGCGGCGAGCGCGAGGACGGCGCCGGCGCCGGCGGCCACGCCGTGCACGGCGGCGATCACCGGGAAGGGGCATTCGCGGATCGCGCGGACCACTTGGCCGGTCATCCGGTTGAAGTCGAGGAGCTGGGCGGTGTCCATGGCGAGGGTGGCGCCGATGATCTCGTCGACGTCTCCGCCGGAGCAGAAGCCGCGGCCCTCGCCGCCCAGGACGAGGGCGCGCACGGAGCGTTCGCGGGACAGTTCGGCGAGCAGATCGCGCAGGTCGGCGTAGGCGCCGAAGGTGAGTGCGTTGATCTTTTCGGGGCGGTCGAAGGTGACGGTGGCGACGCCGTCCTGCCGGGTGAGGCGGAGGTGGTGCCACCGTTCGGTCGCTGGAGTGGAACCGGTGAAGGGGCTCACCCGATCGACGTTATCACCAGATCGTGACCACCGTCAGAGAAGCGCTACACATGGGGGACCTGCCGCCGGCCGGCCCCACCTGCCGAAGGTCCCCGCCTCCCTCGCGGCGCATTCACCCGGCCGACGTGTGAACGCGGCGCCCGGCGCGCCGACCGGCCTCGTACGACTATGCGTCATTCGGGCCGGGACGGCCGAGGGTGGCGACGAGCACGGCCTTGATGGTGTGCAGCCGGTTCTCGGCCTCGTCGAAGACGACGGAGTGCTCCGACTCGAAGACCTCGTCCCTCACCTCCAGCGAGTCGAGCCCGTGCCGCTCGTGGATCTCCCGGGCCACCTTGGTGCCCAGGTCGTGGAAGGCCGGCAGGCAGTGCATGAACTTCACGTCCGGGTTCCCGGTGGCCCGCAGCACGTCCATGGTGACGGCGTACGGCGCCAGGGCCGCGATCCGCTCGTCCCAGACCTCCTTGGGCTCCCCCATGGACACCCAGACGTCGGTCACCACGAAGTCGGCCTGGGTGACCCCCGCGTCGACCTCCTCGGTCAGGGTGATCCGCGCACCGCTGTCCGCCGCGAGCCTGCGCGCCTCGGCCACCACGTGCTCGGCGGGCCAG
Organism: Streptomyces virginiae; assembly: GCF_040638905.1. Lineage (GTDB taxonomy): Bacteria > Actinomycetota > Actinomycetes > Streptomycetales > Streptomycetaceae > Streptomyces > Streptomyces virginiae_B. The sequence continues at coordinate 8,990 of NZ_JBEZYV010000037.1, forward strand.
TAGCTCCTGGGCGCGACGATGCGGACGTCCATGCCCAGCAGCGCGCCGGTCACGAGGTAGGAGTTGCCCATGTTGAAGCGGGCGTCGCCGAGGTACGCGAAGGAGATCCGGTGCAGCGGCTTGGCGCTGTGCTCGGTCATGGTGAGGACGTCGGCCAGCATCTGGGTGGGGTGCCAGTCGTCGGTCAGCCCGTTGAAGACGGGGACGCCGGAGTGCGCGGCGAGCTCCTCGACGGCCGCCTGGCTGTCACCCCGGTACTCGATGCCGTCGAACATCCGGCCCAGCACCCGGGCGGTGTCCCGGACCGACTCCTTGTGCCCCATCTGCGAGCCCGTCGGGTCGAGGTAGACGGTGTGGGCGCCCTGGTCCGCGGCGGCGACCTCGAAGGCGCAGCGGGTGCGCGTCGAGGTCTTCTCGAAGATCAGCGCGATGTTCCTGCCTCGAAGCAGAGGCTGCTCGATCCCGGCCTTCTTGGCCGCCTTCAGATCGGCGGCGAGCTCAATGAGGCCGCGGAACTCGGCGGCCGAGAAGTCGAGCTCCTTGAGAAAACTGCGGCCTTTGAGGTCGGGGGCCATGGGGTCGCTCCAGCGTCACGGTGACAGGGGATACTGGAAGTCTATACGACGCACTGTATTGGTATACAGACCTGCGGGGGTCCCGCGCGTGTGACCTTTTCCCCACTCCGCCCCGCAGGACCTGCTCAGACGGGGTCCCGCTCCACCGGGCAGCTCATGCAGCGCGGCCCGCCCCGGCCCCGCCCCAGCTCGCTGCCCGGGATCTCGATCACCTCGATGCCCTGCTTGCGCAGGTGCGTGTTGGTGGTCACGTTCCGCTCGTAGGCGACCACCACGCCCGGCTCGACGGCGAGCACGTTGCACCCGTCGTCCCACTGCTCGCGCTGCGCCGAGTGCACGTCCTGGGTCGCGGTCAGCACCCGGATCGAGTCGAGCGACAGCGCCGCGGCGATGGCCAGGTGCATGTGCTCGGCCGGATGGTCGGTCACCTTCAGCTCGGTGGCGCCGTCGCCCGGCTCGATCGTGTAGGAGGGGAGCATGCCGAGCCCCTCGTACTGAGTGAACGTATCTCCGTCGACCATCGTCATCACGGTGTCCAGGTGCATGAAGGCCCGGCGCTTCGGCATGTCGAGGGCCACGATGGAGGTCGCCGAACCGGCGGCGAACAGACCTCGCGCCAGCATCTCCACCGCTTGCGGCGTGGTCCGCTCGCTCATCCCGATCAGCACCGCGCCGTTGCCGATGACGAGGACGTCCCCGCCCTCGATCGTCGAGGGGTAGTCCGCCTGCCCCTGCGACCAGTAGTGGAAGGCGCCGGAGGTGGTGAAGAGCGGGTGGTGGCGGTAGATCGCCTCGAAGTGCACGGTCTCGCGCTGCCGGGCGGGCCAGCGCATCGCGTTGATGGACACTCCGTCGTAGATCCAGGCGGAGGTGTCGCGGGTGAAGAGGTGGTTGGGCAGCGGCCCGAGCAGGAAGTCGTCCAGGTCCAGGGCGTGGAAGCGCACCGACACGGGCTCGGCGTGCCGTTCCAGGAACTCCCGCTTGGTCATCCCGCCGACCAGCGCCTCCGCCAGGTCCGCCGAGGCCAGCCCGTCGAAGACCGACCGCAGGTGGTCGATGGCGAGCGGCCCGTACTCCTTCTCGTCGAACACCCGGTCCAGGACGAGGCGCCTGGCCTCCGGGACGTCCAGGACCTCGCACAGCAGGTCCCCGAAGAGGTGGACCTCCACGCCCCGGTCCCGCAGCACGTCCGCGAAGCCGTCGTGCTCCTGGCGGGCCCTGCGCACCCACAGCACGTCGTCGAAGAGGAGCGCGTCCTTGTTGCCGGGTGTGAGCCGCTTCAGCTCCAGGTCGGGCCGGTGGAGGATGACGCGGCGAAGCCGCCCGGTCTCGGAGTCGACATGGAATCCCATGCCGTACACGTTCGCAGACCGGGCGGCCTTTTGAGGTGGCGTCGACTCAGCGGGGCAGGGCGACACCGAGAAGTGCCTCCGGCGCTCCCGTGACCTCCGGCGCGAGGAGACCCAGCTTGGGCGTGGTCAGGTTCGGCAGGCCGAAGTTGGAGCCGTCCGGCATCGTGAGCGGGGAGCCGACGACCGCGCCCGGGGTACGGGTGCGGACGGTGGTGGCGGGCGACTCCAAGGACCCCTCTCCGTCCGTCTCCGGACGGCCCGCCAGGTTCGGCAGCGGGGAGGTGACCAGGGTCTCGCCGAGCTCCGTGGCGACCGGGACCGCCGGGAGCAGTGGCGAGGGGAGCATGTCCCCCTTGTGCATGCGAGGAGCCTCGGGCGCTCCGACGACCGGCAGCGGCACCGCGGTGGCGATCCGCGGCACGTCCAGGCCCGTCGTGGTCTCCACACCCTCGAGCGGGACACCCACCGGCACCCCGTCGGCGACGGCCGGGGTGGCCACACCGGCCGCGGCCATACAGGTCAGGAGCGCCGCAATGCTTCCGCGCGCGGTCATCTTCATAGGTGATGTTCCGTCCTTCCAGGCTGGCGGTCATTCCGCTGCCCTGGATGAACGATCCCGCCGGTGGTTTCCCCGGCGTTCTCCACGAAAGTTCCCCCATACGACCTAATTCAGGGCCGTACGGGGGCTTCGCCTTTACGTCTTCCTTCACGCGGCCCTGCAACCGGCCGCCGGCGTCGCCGCGGTCACAGCCGCGGGTCGACCGGCTCCGACTCCAGCGCCAGCACGGCGAAGACCGGCTCGTGGACCCGCCACAGCGGCTCCTCGGCCGCCAGCCGGTCCAGCGCCTCCAGCCCGAGCGCGTACTCCCGCAGGGCGAGCGAGCGCTTGTGTCCCAGGAACCGGTCCCGCAGCCGCTTCAGCTGGTCCGGACGCGTGTACTCCGGGCCGTAGATGATCCGCAGGTACTCCCGTCCGCGCACCTTGATCCCCGGCTGGACCAGCCGGCCCTTGCCGTCCCGGGCGTAGGCCTGGAGCGGCTTGACGACCATGCCCTCACCGCCGGCGGCCGTCAGCTCCAGCCACCAGTCGGTGCCGGCCCGCACGGAGTCGGCGTCCCCGGTGTCGACCAGGATCCGGCCGGTGCGGCGCAGCAGGCCCGTGCCGCCCGGGGTGCCCGGATCGTCGGCCGCGACCAGCCGGTCAAGCCAGGCCAGCTGCTGGTCGTGGGGTACGGCGGCCAGCTGCCGCCCTGCCGCGGCCAGCAGCTGGAACGGCGCGAACCGTACGCCGTCGAGCCCGTCGGTGGTCCAGCAGTAGCGGCGGTAGGCCTCGGTGAACGCCGCCGCGTCGGCGGCCCGGCCGCGCTGGCGCTCCAGCAGGGCGCCGGTGTCGGCGCCGCGGGCGGCCGCCGCCTCCAGGGCTGCGAGGGCGCCGGGGAACACGGCGCGCGAGGCGGCGCCCACGGCGGCGTACTGGTTGCGCAGCAGGCCGCCCGACTTCAGCGACCAGGGCAGGAGTTCCCCGTCGAACAGCAGCCAGTCGGTGCCCAGTTCCTCCCACAGCCCGGCACCGGTGACGGCCGCGCGCAGCCGCGCCAGCACCTCCTCGGTGACCTCGGGGTCGCGGAAGAAGGGCCGCCCGGTGCGCGTGTAGACGGAACCGGACGGGCCGTCGACGCCGAACCGCTCGCGGGCGGCGTCGGCGTCCCTGCAGAGCAGGACGGTGGCGCGGGAGCCCATGTGCTTCTCCTCGCACACCACCTGCGTGATGCCGTCCTTGCGGTACTGGTCGAAGGCCTCGGCCGGGTGCTCCAGGTAGCCCTCCTCGCGGGAGGTCGCGGTCGGCGCCATGGTCGGCGGCAGGTACGGGACCAGCCGCGGGTCGACGGCGAAGCGGCTCATGACCTCCAGGGCAGCGGCCGCGTTCTCCTCGCGGACGCCCACGTTGCCCAGGTGCCGGGTCTCGACGACCCGGCGCCCGTGCACGTCGGCCAGGTCCAGCGGACGTCCGTCGTGCCCGCCCGGCACCTCGGTGACGAGCGGCTTGACCGGCTCGTACCAGACCTTCTCGGCCGGTACGTCGACCAGTTCGCGCTCGGGCCAGCGCAGGGCGGTCATCCGGCCGCCGAAGACGGCGCCGGTGTCGAGGCAGATGGTGTTGTTGATCCAGGCGGTGTTCGGGACGGGGGTGTGGCCGTAGACCACGACGGCCTTGCCGCGGTAGTCCTCGGCCCACGGGTAGCGCACGGGCAGGCCGAACTCGTCGGTCTCGCCGGTGGTCTCCCCGTACAGGGCGTGCGAGCGGACCCGGCCGGAAGTGCGGCCGTGGTACTTCTCGGGCAGGCCTGCGTGGCAGACCACCAGCTTCCCGCCGTCGAGGACGTAGTGGCTGACGAGGCCGCGGATGAACTCCCGCACCTCCTCGACGAACTCCTGCGGCTCGTGGGAGAGCTGCTCGATCGTCTCGGCGAGGCCGTGGGTCTGCTGGACCTTGGAGCCCTTGAGGTGACGGCCGAGCTTGTTCTCGTGGTTCCCGGGCACGCACAGGGCGTTGCCGGACTTGACCATGCCCATCACGCGGCGCAGGACGCCCGGGCTGTCGGGGCCGCGGTCGACGAGGTCACCGACGAACACGGCCGTGCGGCCCTCGGGGTGGACGCCGTCCTCGTAGCCGAGCTTGGCGAGCAGGGTCTCCAGCTCGGAGGAACAGCCGTGGATGTCACCGACGATGTCGAAGGGTCCGGTGAGGTGGGTGAGGTCGTTGAACCGCTTCTCCAGGACAACCTCGGCGGTCTCGGCCTCCTCGACGGAACGCAGCACGTGCACCTTGCGGAAGCCCTCGCGCTCCAGGCCGCGCAGGGAGCGCCGCAGGTCGCGGCGGTGCCGCTGGATGACCGCGCGGGGCAGGCCGGCCCGGTCGGGGCGGGCCGCGTTGCGTTCGGCGCAGACCTGCTCGGGCATGTCCAGGACGATGGCGATGGGCAGGACGTCGTGCTCGCGGGCGAGCTGGACCAGCTGCCGGCGGGCGTCGGCCTGGACGCTGGTCGCGTCGACGACGGTCAGGCGGCCGGCGGCGAGGCGCTTGCCGGCGATGTAGTGCAGGACGTCGAAGGCGTCCCGGCTCGCGCCCTGGTCGTTCTCGTCGTCGGACACCAGGCCGCGGCAGTAGTCGGAGGAGATGACCTCGGTGGGCTTGAAGTGCTTGCGGGCGAAGGTGGACTTGCCCGAGCCGGTGGCCCCGATCAGGACGACGAGGGACAGGTCGGTGACGGGAAGGGTCCGGGGCCGGGGGGCCCTCGTGCTCCGGGTGGCCTCGGAGGTCTCGGTGCCGGTCATGCCGCCTCGCCCTCCTTCGGGGTGTCGGTGGTGGTGCTGTCGGTGCTGTCGCTGTTGTCAGTCTTGTCGGTCTTGGCGGTGTTGTCGCGGGTCTCGGTGGCGGCGTCCTGGGTGAAGACGGCCATCTGGGTCGGCGGCCCGACCTCGGGGTCGTCGTCGCCCACGGCGACGTACGCGACCGCGTAGCCGAAGCGCGCGGCGACCTGCCCGGCCCAGGCGCGGAACTCCTCGCGGGTCCACTCGAAGCGGTGGTCACCATGCCGGACGTGCCCGGCCGGGAGGGTCTCCCAGCGGACGTTGTACTCGACGTTCGGGGTGGTGACGAGGACCGTGCGGGGACGGGCCGAGCCGAACACGGCGTACTCCAGCGCGGGCAGCCGTTCCAGGTCCAGGTGTTCGACGACCTCGCTGAGCACGGCCGCGTCGTAGCCGGCGAGCCGCTTGTCGGTGTAGGCGAGCGAGCCCTGGAGCAGGGTGACGCGCGAGCTCTGCCGCTCGCCCATCCGCTCCAGCCGCAGCCGGCGGGCGGCGACGGTCAGGGCCCGCACGGAGACGTCCATGCCGACGATCTCGGTGTACGCGGGGTCCCCCAGCAGCGCCTGCAGCAACTGCCCCTGTCCGCAGCCGAGGTCGAGCACCCGCTGGGCGCCGGCGGCGCGCAGGGCGGCAAGGACCGCGTCGCGCCGCTGCACGGCGAGCGGTACGGGCCGCTCCTGCGTGTCGCGGGTCTCGTCGACGGCGTTGTCGAGCTCCTCGACCTCGCTGCCGTCGGACTCGGCGAGGCGCACCAGCTCCAGCCGCTCGACGGCTTCCTGGGTCAGCCGCTTGTGGCGGGCCAGGTAGCGGGAGCTGATCAGCGCGTGCTCCGGGTGCGCGGCGAGCCAGCCCTCTCCGGCGCGCAGCAGCTTGTCGACCTCGTCGGGGGCGATCCAGTAGTGCTTGGCGTCGTCGAGGACCGGCAGGAGCACGTAGAGCTGCCGCAGGGCGTCGGCGAGGCGCAGCTCACCCTCCAGTACGAGGCGTACGTAGCGGGATTCCCCCCACTCGGGGAACTGCTCGTCGAGCGGTACGGCCTCGGCCCGTACGAGGTCCCAGCCGAGCGGGTCGAAGAGCCTGTGCACCATGGCGGCGCCGCCGCGCGCGGGGAGGACGGGGATCTCCACGCGCAGCGGGCGCGCCTGGTCGGGGAGTTCGGGGCGCAGGACGCACTGCCCCTTCAGGGCGGTGCGGAACACCCCGCTCAGCGCGACGGCGAGCAGCGAGGACGCGGCGTACGGCCGGTCGTTGACGTACTGCGCGAGCGCGGCGTCGGGTGCTCCGCCGCGGCCCTTGCCCTTCCCGCGGCGGACGAGCGCGACGGGGTCCACCTCCAGCAACAGGGCCGCCGTGCACCGCTCGGCCGTGGCCTCGGGGTAGAACACGTGGGCGGTGCCGTGGGACTGGTTCTCCACGCGGACCCGATCCGGGTGTTTGTGCAGGAGAAAGCCCAGGTCAGTCGCCGGATTCTCGGCGGTCCCGGTGGTGGTGATCGTAAGGAACATGCGGTTCAGCATGACTGTCGGATCACGCTCGGGCCAACGGATTTCGAGCGAAAACAAGTACGATCTTCAACCTCCTGGATAAGCTCGCGCGCTCCGCACCCTGCACAGCCTCCAGGAGCGCCATGTACCCGCCCCCTCATGCCTGCGCCCCCGCACCGGTGCCCGTGCCCGAACCTCCGCGCCGCTGGTGTCAGCACCCCGCCCTGATCATCACGGCGCTCGTCGTCCTTCCGCCCGTGAAGGCGGCCGGCGCGGCCCCCATCCGCCGTGGAGACCCCGGGTACGGCCGGCACCTCGACCGCGACGGCGTCGGCGTCGGCGCCGGCTGCGAGCGTTAGCCGACGCGGCCGGGCCCGCCGGTCCCTCGGGCCAGGTCCGCGATGTGGTCGGGGCCGATGCGGCAGCAGCCGCCGACGAGGCGGGCTCCGGTGCGGCGCCAGGCGGTCGTGGGCCACGGGGGCATGGTCGCGGGGGCCCGCCAGGTGCCGGTGGCCCCCTCCCAGACGGAGCCGTCGTTGGGGTAGGCCAGCAGGGGTTTGGCGGTGGCGGCGGCCGCCGCCCGGAGGGCCGGGAGGACCTCGGCGGGGTCGCAGCAGTTGACGCCGAGCGCGATGACCTGCGGGGCCCCTGCGGCGAGCGCGAAGGCTTCGGGCAGCGGGTGTCCCGAACGGGTGCGGCCCCCGGCCACGGTGTAGCTCAGCCAGGCCGGGGCGCCGGTCTCGGCGAGGACGGTGAGCACGGCCTCGGCCTCGTCCGGGTCGGGGAAGGTCTCGACGGCCAGTACGTCGGGGCCCGCGGCGAGCAGGGCCTCGATGCGGGGGCGGTGGAACGCCGCGAGTTCGCGCACGCTCAGGCCGTACCGGCCGCGGTACTCGGAGCCGTCCGCGAGCACCGCTCCGTACGGGCCGACCGAGGCGGCCACCCACACGTCGTGGTCGGCGGCCTCGGCCGCCCGGGCGGCGAGCGCGACACTGCGGTGCAGCAGGGCGGTGGTCGCGTCGCGGTCATGGCCGCGGGCGGCGAAGGCCTCGTAGCCGACCTGGTAGCTCGCGGTGGTCAGCACCTCGGCGCCGGCCCGCGCGTACGCCGTGTGGGCGGCCTCGATCTGGACCGGCCGCTCGTCGAGGACGCGGGCGGTCCAGAGGCCTCCCGTGAGGTCGCAGCCCTGGGCGGCGAGCTGGTTGCTGAGCCCGCCGTCCAGGACGACGGTCCGGTGGGCCAGTGCTTCGGCGAGCGGGCCGGTCGCGCGCGGCATGGGTGTCCCCCTGGGGAGTGTGGTCGAAGTGGCGCCGACCGCCCGTGGGGCGGTGGTCGGCGGGGTCTGCTGCCTGCGGTCGCAAGGCGGAGGAGGGAACCGACGCGGAGCGTCGGTGACCGACGAGACGGGTCTCTGCCGACCCGACCTAGCGGAGCTGTGAGAGCACCTGGGCGGAGATGAGCTCCAGGTGGTCGAGGTCGTCGAGGTCGAGCAGCTGGAGGTAGACGCGGGAGGAGCCGGTGGCGGCGTAGGCGCCGATCTTTTCCACGACCTCGGCCGGGGAGCCGGCCAGGCCGTTGGCCTTGAGCTCGTCGACGTCCCGGCCGATGGCGGCGGCCCGGCGGGCCACCTCGGCGTCGTCCTTGCCCACGCACACCACGAGGGCGTTGGAGTAGACGAGGTCGTCGGGTCCGCGGCCGGCCTGTTCGGCCGCCTCCCGGACCCGGCCGAACTGCCGCGCGCTGTCCGCGATCGACGCGAACGGCATGTTGAACTCGTCGGCGTACCGTGCGGCGAGCCGGGGGGTGCGCTTGGCTCCGTGGCCGCCGACGAGGACGGGGATCCTGGCCTGGACGGGCTTGGGGAGCGCGGGCGAGTTCTCCACCCGGTAGTGGTCACCCGCGTAGTCGAAGGTGGCGCCGGGCGCGGTGGCCCACAGGCCGGTGACGATGGCGAGCTGCTCCTCCAGCCGTGACATCCGGTCCGCCGGGAAGGGGATCCCGTAGGCCTTGTGCTCCTCCTCGAACCAGCCGGCGCCCAGCCCCAGTTCGATGCGGCCGCCGGACATCTGGTCGACCTGCGCCACCTGGATGGCGAGGACGCCGGGCAGCCGGAAGGTACCCGCCGTCATCAGGGTGCCCAGGCGGATCCGGCTGGTCTCACGGGCCAGGCCGGCGAGGGTGATCCAGGCGTCGGTGGGACCGGGCAGTCCGTCGGCGGTGCCCATCCGCACGTAGTGGTCGGAGCGGAAGAACGCATCGAAGCCCAGGTCCTCGGTGGCCTTGGCGACGGTCAGGAGGGTGTCGTAGCTCGCACCCTGCTGGGGCTCGGTGAAAATGCGAAGATCCATAACCCCATCCTGCCCGCCGCGCCCCGCCAGGGTGAATCTGCGTCAACCTGACGTGTCGGCGCCCGGAGCCTCCAGTGACCAGCCCGGAGGGGGATCGTTTGCTCGGACGGAGCCGGACCGCCCGGCCCGCGTGCCGGCGGTCTCTCGCCGGTGCGTCCACCGCCCCCTTCCCCCTCGGAAGGGCCAGGGCCGAGGAGGCCGCCATGTCCCACGAGGCCGTGCCGCAGACCCCCCGACAGACCGGCTGGACCGGACAGGCAGCACACGACGCACAGCCCGAGTCCACTGTGCCCGACCAGAACGCCGGCGCACCGAGGGGCCTGTTGCAGCAGATGGAGGAGCTGATGGCGGCACTCGACGCCGACCTCTCGCAGCTCGACGCCGATCTCCAGTCCTCCACGGGCCGCACCACCGAGGGCGAGCGCCCGTCCCACCGGTCCTCCTGACCGTGCGGGTCCGTCGCGCACGGCGGGACCCGGCCCGCGCGCGTGCCGTGCCGCCCGCGCGCGTGCCGTGCCGCCCGTGCCGGAATGTGCCCGGCTCAGGCCACGCCCGAGGCGGACCCCCGCTCGCGCACCGCCATGCGGCGCAGGATCGCCCGAACCCGGTCGCTCGACTCGTCAGCCGCGTCGATCGACTCTATGCACTGCCAGTACAGGGCCTCGTCGTCGGTGGCGCAGGCCACCCCGACCAGGGCTATCCCCACTTCACCCAGCAGCGCCTGGAGTCCGAGCAGCGCCTGCCGGACATCCGACACGCCGCCCAGCTGTGCGGCCCGCGGCGGATACTCCGGCGCGCTGCCCTCGCCGCGCAGGGCCGCCCGGTCCAGGACCCCGCATCCTCTTCCTCCCGCTTCCCCCAGCCCCCGTGCCTCCGATCTCAGCTCCGGCGGCCCGGTGACCGCCAGCCAGCTCCCGATCCCCTGCGCGAGTGCCTGGGCCTGCCAGGCCTCGCCCACTATGTCCCACGCAGCCCCGCTCTGTGCCAGCGCGTGCCGGCCGGCCGCGATGAGCCGTACCGCATCCATATGCCGTCCCCCGTCCGCACGACATCCCGCCATCCTCACCACTACCCAGAGTGAGGGCAACGGGCCAGTAAAGCCAGGGGTATTCGGAAAATGTGGACAGAAACGTGATTGTGGAAGAGTCCATCACTCCGAAGAGTGACGATTCGGTGTCGGACCACCCGTTACGGGGAAGCGGAGTTCATTCCTCTCGATCTTCGCGGCGAGCGCATCCAGCACATCCACCCCGAGAACCTCACAGAACTGCAGCAGATACGCGAGTACGTCGGCGACCTCATCCGCCACGCGGTGGGCGGATTCCGGTTTCTCCATGACCTTCGCCGACTGTTCCGGTGTCAGCCACTGGAAGATCTCCACCAGTTCGGCCGCCTCCACGCTCAGCGCCACCGCCAGGTTCTTGGGCGTGTGGTACGGCTCCCAGCCGCGCGCCGCCGCGAACCGCGCGAGCCTGCGCTGCAGCAGGTCCAGCCGTTCATCGGGCCGCCGCTCGGGCGGTCGGGGCCCCTGCGTCTCCGTCTCGTTCATACCGACAGGTCTACCACCGACACGCCCGCCAGGGAGCGGGCGGCGGCCACGGTCCCCTCCCCCACGGCCGCCACCAGCCGGACGTGGCCGCGGCCGCAGGACAGCAGCGCCAGCCGCAGCAGTTCGGCGCTCTGGCTGCCGTCCAGGCCGTGGTCGAAGCCGTCGGCCAGGACGGTCAGCGCCTGCCGTGCGGAGAGCAGTTCGGCGGCGGGGTCCATGTCCAGCACCCCCGGCCCGGTGAGCAGGACCAGCGCGAGCGCGAGGAAGCGGAGTTCGCCCGAGCCGAGCCGGGCGAGTTCCGTGGCGGGGCGGCCGGGTCCGCGGTCCAGGACCGCGGTGACGGCGCCGCCCTCCGGAGCGCGTACGTCGAGCCCGGTCACGGGCCCCGAGCAGCCAGTACGCGCGGCCTCGGCCAGCAGCGCGTGGCGGGTCCCGCACTCGTCGCGGGTCCGGCGCAGGACGTCCGCCAGGTTGGCGCAGTCGCCCAGCAGCCGGCCCTCGCCCCGCGGGACGGGCGCGCGCATCCGGTCCGGGCGCGGATCGCAGGCGAACACCGAGCGCAGGGCCACCACGACCTGCTCGGCCGCGGCCAGCACCTGCCGCTGGCCGGCCGTGGACCCGGCGACGCGCAGCGGGAGCAGCGCGGTGCCGAGCCGGTCGTCGGGCAGCGGGGCCCGGGTGACGCCGACCGCGCCACCGGTCAGCCAGGCGGCCTGCACCGAGCGCCGGCCGGGGTCGCGCAGGGCGGTGGCGAACAGGATCTGCCCGTCCTGCGAGAGCCGTTCGCCGACGATCCGCAGGGCGGGTTCGGCCTGGACGGCGAGGTCGAGCCGGACCGGTCCGGCGGGGCCGTCGACCGTACAGCCGAGGCGGAAGCCGCGCCGTCGCTGCGCGTCGGGGAGCGCCCGGTCGGGGATGAGGGCGCCGGCGTCGGGGAACGCCTCGTCGAGGGTGGCGCCGGCGCCCAGCCCGGTCAGCGCCCCGTAGGCGGCCAGGGCCTGGGACTTGCCGCTGCCGCTGGGCCCGGCGAAGAGGGTGACGGGCCCGAGCGGGAAGGCCGCCGACCGGTGCCGCCCGAAGGCGGAAAGCCGCAACTCGGTGATCACGGGCCGAGCGTGTCGCTGCGCGGGCTCGGCAGGACGACCGGAGCCGCGGGGGGCCGCCTGCGCCGGCACGACCGGATCACCGACCGTCCCGACCGTCCCGGCCGTCCCGACCGACACCGCAGCGGGGGCGGCCGGGAACGCGGGCACCGCAGCGGAGACGGCGGAAGCCGCGGAGACGATCGGTGTCCCGGGATGGCCGGCCGGGGCCGCGGACGCCGCCCGGTCGCCGGCCCGCAAAGGGCCGACCGGGGCGCCGCCCGTGCAACCGGTCGGCGACGCAGGAGACTTCGGCGGGTCCAGGTGCAGGGGCGGGGCCGGTTCCGGGGGCGTCGCCGCGGCAGGACCCGGCCGCGCCCCGGCCGCGGAAGCGGCGGAGGTGCCGGAGGTCGCGGAGGCCGCGGAGGTCGCGGAGGTGCCGGAGGTCGCGGAAGCCGCGGACACGGTTGGCGCGCCGGAAGGCACGGGCGGGATCGGGGCCCGCGGTTCCGTGGCCGCGGGCCCGTCGGCCGGTCCGGTCCCGGGAAAATCGACACGGGTGCGGGTGGCGTCGCCTAACGCGACGGCGGTGGCGTCCATCCGCCGGACGGTACGGGCCGCCGGGCCCCCCGCGGCCCCGGCGAACCGTTCCTGCGTACGGACCTTCCTACGATCGGGGGACGGCCGCGGCCGCGATCCCCTCGACCTCGGTCCCCACGGGCGCCAGCAGGAAGACGTTCCGGTCCACCCGGTGCATCCCACTGCCCAGCCCGAAGACCACCCCGCTGCTGAAGTCGAGGATCCGCTTGGCCACTTCGCTGTCCGCACCGGTGAGGTCCAGCAGTACCGGGATCTGCGCGATCAGGTACTCGGCCACCTCCCGCGCGTCCGCGAAGATCTGGACTCTGATCACCACGAAGCGCCGCTGCTCCGCCGCCGCCGCCCCGGGCGACTTGGGAATCGTGCGGTGGTCCACCCGGGAGGGCCATTCGTTGCGACTGCGCAGCGGTACCACCTGCGCGAGCCCCTCCCACTGTTCGTCGGTGACGTCGTACCTGCTCACCGGGCCGCCTCGGCCGCGCGCTTCATGTGCATCCCCCCATCCTCTCGTGTTTCACCCGTTCAGCCCAACAACGACACGAACCGTGCCGGGTACTCTCAGGGACCAGGATGAGTTAGGTTAGGCATGCCTAACTCACATGGACGATGGAGAGATCCGCATGCGCCTGTTCGGTGACCCCGCAACGTCGGCCGCCCTGCCCACCGCCGCCGAGCGGATCCGGTCGGTCCTGGCCGCCGCCCACTCCATGACGGTGGTCACCGACGGCCTGCGCACCGAGGTCCGCCACCTCGACGGCGGCGACCCCATGGGACGCCTGCACCTGCACCCCGCCGAGCCCGGCGGTCACGCCGAGCACCGGCCCGCCATCCGGCTGGAGTTCACCGACGTCGCGCCCACCCCCGTACGGGACCGGGTGCGCGCCCGCGTCACCGTGCTGGGGCGGCTGCTCACCCCCTACTCCGATCTGTCCGCCGAGTCCGGCGCCGACTCCACCTGCATGGAGTTCGAGCGGGCAGAGCTGGAAACCGCGGAGGGCATCGCCCACGTCGGCCTGGAGGAGCTCGACGCGGCCCGGCCCGACCCGCTGGCCCCGTACGAGGCGGGCATGCTCACGCACCTCCTCGACGACCACCACGACCTCGTCACGCTGCTGCTGCGCCTGGTCCACCCCCAGCCCACGGCCGCGGTGGTGCGCGCCCTGCCGCTCGCCATGGACCGCTACGGGATCACCCTGCGCCTGGAGGAGCGGCGCGGCCACCGCGACGTACGGCTGGCCTTCCCTTCGCCCCTCGACGACGTCGAGCAGTCGGGTGCGCAGATCCAGGCGCTGTTCGCGGCGGCGCGCAGGCGCTCGCACCGCAACACGCTGCCGGCCTGAGCGGTCCGGAGGCAGCGGGTGGGGAACGGCCTGTACCGAACGGCCGGTGCGCTGGTCGGCGCGGAATAGCCGGCGCGGAATAGCCGGCGCGGGAGCCGCGTTGGGCACGATCATGAAGGCCATCACATACAGCGCATATGGAACTCCCGCCTCCCTCAAGCTCGTTGACGCCCCCCAGCCCAAGGTGGGGCCCGGCGAGGTGCTCGTCCGCGTGAAGGCCGCCGGGGTCAACCCGGTGGACTGGAAGCTCGCCGCCGGATACCTCGATCCCATCCTCGAAGTCCGCCACCCGGTCATACCCGGCTGGGACGTGGCCGGTGTCGTCGAGGCGGTCGGCCAGGACACCTTCGACTACGCCGTGGGCGACGAGGTGTACGGCTACGTCCGCAAGGAGTGGGTGGAGCTGGGCACCTACGCCGAACTGGTCGCGGCCCCCGTGCGCACCCTCGCCCGCAAGCCGCGCGAGCTGACCTTCGAGCAGGCGGCCGGCCTTCCGCTGGCCGGTCTCACCGCGTACCAGTCGCTGACCCGCGTCGGTGTCGAGGCCGGCGAGACCGTCCTCATCCACTCCGCGGCCGGCGGTACGGGCTCCTTCGGCGTGCAGATCGCGGTCGCCCTCGGCCTGCGGGTCATCGGCACGGCCGGCGCGCACAACCACGACTACCTCCGCTCGCTCGGCGCGGAGCCCGTGCTCTACGGCGAGGGGCTGGCGGACCGGGTCCGCGAGCTCGCGCCCGAGGGCGTGGACGCGGGCCTGGACTTCTACGGAGACGGCGTCGTCGAGACGCTGCAGTCGCTGGTGAAGCGGCGCGACCGGGTGGTCTCCATCGCCGACCAGGAGGCCGCCGCCAAGGGCGCCCACCAGCTGTGGGTGCGCCCGGACACCGCCGATCTGACGTTCCTCGCCCAGCTGGCGGACGCGGGGAAGCTCACGGTGAACGTGGAACACGCCCTGCCGCTCGCCGACGCGGCCAAGGCCTGGGAGCTGAGCGCGGCCGGCCGCACCCGCGGCAAGATCGTCCTGACGGTCTGACGCCACGGCGCGTGCCGCCGGAGTTCCCCACGCCGGCGGCACGCGTCCGTTCCGTTCGGACGCCGGTGTCGTCCGTCACGAGGCAGCTGTCACGTACCGGTTGGCCGGGCGGGGCAGGCCGTAGTTCTCGCGCAGGGTGCGGCCGGTGTACTCGGTACGGAAGAGCCCGCGGCGCTGGAGGATCGGCACGACCTGGTCGACGAAGTCGGTCAGGCCCGTGGGCAGCACCGGCGCCATGATGTTGAAGCCGTCGGCGGCGCCCCGCGTGAACCACTCCTCCAGCTGGTCGGCGATCTGCTCGGGGGTTCCGGCGAAGACCCGGTGGCCGCGGCCGGCGCCGAGACGGGCGATGAGCTCGCGCAGGTTGAGGCCGTCACGTCGGGCGAGTTCGGCGACGAGCGTGAAGCGGCTCTTGTTGCCGTTGATGTCCCGTTC
Source organism: Streptomyces virginiae (assembly GCF_040638905.1). Lineage (GTDB taxonomy): Bacteria > Actinomycetota > Actinomycetes > Streptomycetales > Streptomycetaceae > Streptomyces > Streptomyces virginiae_B. The sequence goes on from NZ_JBEZYV010000037.1 coordinate 24,160, forward strand.
CTCGGGCAGGTCGGGCAGCGGGCCGTCGAGCGGCAGGCCGGTGAGGTCCACACCCAGCATCCCGGAGAGCTGGGCGAGGCCGTACTCCGGCACCTGGAGGTCGGTGAGCTCCTGCTCCAGCGCCTTCGCCTCGGCCTCGGTGGATCCGATGACGGGTGCGATGCCGGGCAGGACGAGGAGGTCCGACTCGGCGCGCCCGTACCGGGCCAGGCGGGACTTGAGGTCCTTGTAGAAGGTCTGGCCGTCGGCGAGGGTCTGCTGGGCGGTGAAGACGGCTTCGGCGTACTGGGCGGCGAACTCCTTTCCGGACTCGGATGACCCCGCCTGCACGAGAAGCGGATAACCCTGCGGCGAACGCGGCACGTTGAGCGGCCCGGCGACGCCGAAGTACTGGCCGCGGTGCGCGGCGGGATGCAGCTTGTCAGTGTCGGCGTAGATGCCGGCTTCCTTGTCGAGGACGATCGCGTCGTCCTCCCAGCTGTCCCAGAGCTTGGTGGCGACGTCGAGGAACTCGCGGGCCCGGTCGTAGCGCAGGCTGTGTTCCAGGTGCTCGTCCCGGTTGAAGTTGCGCGCCTCGTCGAGGGTGCCGGAGGTGACGATGTTCCAGCCGGCCCGGCCGCCGCTGATGTGGTCCAGGGAGGCGAACTTCCGGGCGAGGTTGAAGGGTTCGTTGAAGGTGGTGGAGACGGTGGCGATGAGGCCGATGTGTTCGGTGACGGCGGCGATGGCGGAGAGCAGGGTGAGCGGCTCGAACCCGCCGAGGGCGTTGTAGCGGGCCTTGCCCCAGAGGGCGAGCCCGTCGGCGAAGAAGATGGAGTCGAGCCTGCCGCGCTCGGCGGTGCGGGCCAGTTCCTGGAAGTACTTCAGGTCGGTGACGCGTTCGGGGCGGGCGGCGGGATGGCGCCAGGCGGCGTCGTGGTGCCCGGCGTTCATCAGGAAGGCGTTGAGGTGGAGGGTGCGGGCGGCGGCGGGAGCGGCAGCGGTCATGGCGGGTCCTCGTGGTTCCGGGTCGTGGCGTGATGCGTCGGGAAGGGGCGTCGGGACGTCAAGGCGTCGTGGCGTCAGGGCGTCAGGGCGTCAGGACGGGACGCGCCAGGTGCTCAGGCGGCGTTCGATCGTGACCAGCAGCTGGTTGAAGGCCACGCCGATGGCGGAGATGGTGACGATGCCCGCGTACATCTGCGGGATCGCGAAGTTGAACTGCGAGGCGTTGATCAGATAGCCCAGGCCCGCCTTCGCGCCGATCATCTCGGCGGCCACGAGGACCAGGATGGAGACGGCGCCGGCGAGCCGGATGCCGGTGAAGACGGCCGGTACGGAGGCCGGCAGGATCACCTTCTGGAAGAGCCTCGGGGTGGATAGGTCCATGGAGCGGGCCAGCCGGACGAGGGTGGGGTCGGCGTTGCCGACGGCGCTGATGGTGTTCAGCAGGATCGGCCACACGCAGGCGTAGACGACGATGGACACCTTCGAGGTCTCGCCGATGCCGAGCAGGAGCACGAAGACCGGCAGCAGGGCCAGCGCGGCGGTGTTGCGGAACACCTCCAGCAGCGGGCCGAGGAGGGCGGCGACCGGCCGGTACCAGCCGATGAGCAGCCCCAGCGGGACGGCCACGACGACGGCGATGCCGAAGCCGCCGAAGGAGCGGACCAGGCTGGCCCAGGTGTGCCGGCCGAGCTGGCCGTCGCGCAGCAGCTCCCACCAGGCGACGGCCACCTCGCTGACCGGCGGCAGGAAGGTGGGGTCGGCCAGGCCCAGCCGGGGCGCGGTCTCCCAGACGGCGAGGAGCGCGAGGATCGCCGCCGAGCGCAGGGCGAGGGCGCGCAGCCGGCGCCCCAGCGCCCTGAGGGGATGCCGGGCCGGGCGGCCGCCGGCCTTCCCCACGGCTTCGTCCGGCAGCGGCCGCGGCGCGGGCGCGGAGCCGCGTACCTCCACGGCGGGGGCGGGCGGGGCGGGCAGCACGGCGGGGGCAGCGGTGTCGGTTCCGGTGCTCATACGGAGGCCTCCTCCTTCTCCAGTTGCTGGGCGCGGGCCACCTCGTCGTGGAGGAGGGTCCAGATGTCGTGGCGGTAGCGGGCGAACTCCGGGCTGGAACGCAGTTCCTCGCCCTGCGGGCCGGTGGCGGTGCCCGTGCCCGGTCGCTCGCCGAAGGCGACGGGGACGATCTCCTTGATGCGCCCCGGCCGCGAGGTCATGACGGCCACCTTCTGGCCGAGGTACACGGCCTCCTCGATGCCGTGCGTGATGAAGACGACCGTCTTGCCGGTGCGCTGCCAGATGCGGCGCAGCTCGTCCTGGAGGGACTCGCGGGTCTGCGCGTCGAGGGCCGCGAACGGCTCGTCCATCAGCAGCACGTCCGGGTCGTACGCGAGCGAGCGGGCGATGGTGACGCGCTGGCGCATGCCGCCGGAGAGCTGGTGCGGGTGCCGGTCCTCGAAGCCGCTCAGCCCGACGAGGTCCAGGAACTCCCGGGCCCGGGACTTGCGTTCGCGGCGCGGGACGCCGGTCGCCTCCAGGCCGAACTCGACGTTGCCGAGGGCCGTCCGCCACGGCAGCAGCGCGTACTGCTGGAAGACGATGCCCCGGTCGAGGCCCGGCCCGGTGACCGGTTCGCCGTCGAGCAGGATGCGGCCGGCAGTCGGGGTGGACAGTCCTCCGAGGAGGTCCAGGAGGGTGGACTTGCCGCAGCCGCTGGGGCCGACGACCACGAGGAACTCGCCGCTCTCGATCTCCAGGTCGATGCCGTCGAGGGCGGTGAAGTCCCCGAAGGTCTTGCGGACCCCTTCGAACACGATCTTCGCCATGGCCGTCGTCACCCCTTTCCGTCTCCGTTGAACTCGTTGGTGTAGAGGTCGGTCGCCTTCAGCCGGCCCTCCTTGATGTCGCCGCGCTCGGCGAGCCAGTCCAGCCAGACCTGGAACTCCTTGTCGGATATCCGGCCCCCGGTCTCCGCGACGCCGTACGAGCGCCAGTACTTGAGGGTGGCGGTGTCCTCGTTGCGGCCGCGCTTGGTGACGATCTCCGTCATCCGGGCGATGACCTGCTCGTGCGGGGTGGTGCGGGACCACTCGATGGCCTTGCCCACTCCGGTGACGAAGGCCCGGACGGTGTCGGGGTTCTCCTTGACGAAGCGCTTCGTCATCACGTAGCTGCCCGCGCTGAACGGGCCGAGCAGCTCGAAGTCGGTGAAGAGGGGGCGGATCCCGCCGGTGGCGAGCGCCTTGTCGCGCAGTACGCCGCCGAGTACGGCGACGTCGATCTGCTTCTGCCGCAGGACCTGTTCGGTGTTGACCGGCGGGACGACCAGCGACTCGACCTTGGCCGTGTCCGCCTTCGACACCCCGTTGCGCCCCAGGTATATCTCCAGCATGGCCTGGGCGTGTGCGCCCAGGGTGTTCATGCCGACCTTCTTGCCGATCAGGTCGCGGGCGGACCGGACGGGGCTGTCCTCCAGCACGTAGTAGCCGCTGTAGGAGTGCTGGTCGGAGCCGTAGTAAGAGATGACCGAGGTGATCGGGGCCTTGCTGCTCGCCAGTTTCACGACGGCGCCGTTGAAGGCGCCGCCGAAGTGGATCTGGCCGGTGGCGGCGGACTGGATGTCCTGCGGGCCGCTGATGGTGTTGCCGACCCACTCCAGCTTGACGTCGCCGAGGTAGCCGAGGTCGGCGGCGAGTTCGGGGAGCGTGACGGCCCCCACGTTGCCCTGGTACTTGAGGGTGGTGACCTGGCCGCCGGAACCGGAGCCGGATCCGCCGCGGGCGGTGGCCGTGCCGCAGCTCACCGCGGCCGCCGAGATGCCGAGCAGGGTCAGGAACTGGCGCCGGGAGGTGGTGGTCGAGGTGAGGGCTGCGGGCATGGCGGATCCTTGTCGGTACGGGTCGTGAGGGCGGGGACGGACTTACGGGGCGCCGGTCAGCACGGTGGCGGCTGCGAGCGGAGCGGCCGGGGCCAGCACATCGGCTTGGGCCGGCGGATCGGCGGGGGCCGGCGCATCGGCAGGGGCCTGCGGGGTGGCGGCGCGCAGGGCGTCCGCGAACTCGTCGACGGCCTGGAGGAGGTCGATCTCCGCCTCGGGACGCAGCCGGTCGGGGCCGGAGCCGCGCTCGACGGAGGAGTCCAGGACGAACCGGCCGGCGGTGACGTGCCGGGCGCCGAGGGCGGAGAGCACGGGGCGCAGGGCGTAGTCGATGGTCAGGACGTGCGCGAGGCTGCCGCCCGTGGCGAGGGGAAGAACCGTTTTGCCGACGAGGCCGTCCTGCGGGAGCAGGTCGAGGAAGGCCTTGAGCAGGCCGGTGTACGAGGCCTTGTAGACCGGGGTCGCGATGATCAGGCCGTCGGCCTCGGCGACGGCTTCGAGGGCGCGGCGGATCTCGGGCTCGCCGCGGCGTGCGGCGAGCAGGTCGGCGGCGGGGAGCTCGCGCACGGCCAGGCGGGCGGTCTCGAAGCCGGCGTGGGACCGGGTCAGGTGGCGCAGGGCGTGGTCGGCGACGACCGCGGTGCGGGAGTGGGCGGAGGGGCTGCCGGTGAGGGCGAGCAGCTTGGGCACGGGGGCTCCTTGGGCGGCGTACGGTCTGTGCCGGATCAGACGGCGGGGGCGTCGGAGGTGGAAGCTCCGGAGGCGATGCCGAAGGAGGGGTCCGGGACGGTCTCCGGGCTGATGAGGCGGGACGGGGCTCCGTCGGGGCCGACCGGGACGTCACCGTCGACGGTGACGCGGCGCAGGGTGCGCTCGTGGTCGTCGGAGTCGTCCACGCCGTAGTGCTGGGTGGCCCGGTTGTCCCAGATCGCGACGTCGCCCGGCTGCCACTGCCAGCGGACGGTGTTCTCGGGGCTCTCGATGTGCGACTGGAAGAGGTCGAGGAGCGCCCGGCTGTCACGGCCGGTGAGGCCCTGGATCCGCTGGACGAAGTTGCCGAGGAGCAGGATGCGTTCGCCGGTCTCGGGGTGGACGCGGACCACCGGGTGCTCGGTGAGGAACTTGGTGGAGGTGAACACCTCGCGGTACTCGGCCAGGGCCTCGGGGAGGGCGTCGGGCCTCAGGGCGGCGTAGTCGTACTCGTTGGAGTGGACCGCGCGCAGGCCGTCCGCGAGGGCGCGGAGCGGCTCGGGGAGCCCGGCGTAGGCGGTGGCCGTGTTGGCCCAGAGTGTGTCGCCGCCGTACGGGGGGATGGTCACGGCGCGGAGGATGGAGAAGGCGGGGTAGGCGGGGACGAAGGTGACGTCGGTGTGCCACTGGTTGGCGCGGGCGCCGTGGTGGGAGTCGATGCCGAGGGCGTAGCGGCCGTCCGCGGAGGGGACGGTGGGGTGCGCGACCGGCGCGCCGAGCCGCTCGGCGAAGGCCTCGTGGGCGGCATCGTCGAGGTGGCCCTGGTTGCGGAAGAAGACGACCTTGTGGGCCAGGAGGGCGGCCCGGATCCCGGCGACGTCGGCGTCGGGCAGATCCCCGCCGAGCCGCACGCCACCGATCTCGGCGCCGATGCGTCCGCCGATCTTCGAGACGGTGAGGGTGGGGATGGAGGTGGGGGTGTGGGTGGCAGTGGCCATGGTGACTCCTTGATGGGGGGGGCGGGCCGCGGGGTTATTTCCGCAGCGGAAGAAACGGAGCGAGACGGTGGGGCGCTGTGCTGTGCGGATGGTGTGCGGGGCGGTGCGGTTCGGTGCGCGGGTGCTGCGGATACGGGTGCGGTGCCGTCGCCGTGCGCTGCGGTGCGGATGGGGTGCGGTGCGGGTTCGGTGCCGGTTCGGTGCGCAGGTGCTGCGGGTACAGGTGCGGTGCCGTCGCCGTGCGGTGCGGGTTGGGTGCGCGGGTGCTGCGGATACGGGTGTGGTGCCGTCGCCGTGCGGTGCGGGTTGGGTGCGCGGGTGCTGCGGATACGGGTGTGATGCTGTCGCGGTGCGGTGCGGTGCGGTGCGGGCCGTGCGCTGCGCAGTGCGGATGGGGTGCGGTGCGGGTTGGGTGCGCGGGTGCTGCGGATACGGGTGTGGTGCGGTGCGGTGCGGGGGCGGTGCTGTCGCCGTGCGCTGCGCTGCGGATGGGGTGCGGTGCGGGTTCGGTGCGCGGGTGCTGCGGATGCGGGGCGGTGCTGGGGGGCGTTCGGGGAGGTGGTACGGGCCGGGGTGTGCGGACCGGGGGCGGAAGTCCCCCTGTCCGGCGGTCCGGTGGCCTGCGGGCCGCCGCCCCGGGCCGATCCGCCGGTCGGCCGCCGGGGCCCGCAGACCACCGGGTTCGTGACCCGGTCGGCCCGCCGGGCGCTACGAACCGATCGGTCCGTGGAACATCGGCCCCCCGGGCTCGCGACGGGGCCGGCCGTCGGCCGGCCCGCGCACCGACCGCCGCCGTCCGGCGGAACGGGGGTCCGCTGCACCGGAGCCGTCGGGCCGGTGGGCCCGCTCGGCCATGGGCCCGGGGCTGCTGCGAGCCGCGGACCTAACGGATCGCGGCCGGCAGGCTGACCGGTCCACCGGACCGGCGGCCGGGCGTGAACCGCCGTATCGCGGGGGCGGCCGGGGATCTACCGGGACCGTGGGGTCAGGGGCGACAGGGGGCCGGACAGCGGCCCGGACACTGGCCCGGCGCGGTGCAGGGGCCGGGGGTGCGGAGCCGCGGGGCGAGGCGTTCGTTCGCGGACATGTCCCGGAGCGTGTCAGCGCCTCCGACCCGGGTCAACCCCCGTCCGCGGCCACCGGACGCGCCTCTCGCCGGCTCTCGCGTCCACCCCGTACACCCCCTACGACCTGCCCTTTCACCCGTACTCCGCCTCACGCCCCACCCCGCCCCCGCGGCCGAAAACCGTGGCTGGATTTCATGCCCCCGCAATGCGGCCGCCACGCGTTCGCCGGATCCGGCCCGGGCCGCGCCCCCACCCCCGCCCCGCCGGGCCCGGCGAGGCGCGGCGCCGGGCGCCCCGGGGTCGGTGGGACATGTCCTGAGCGGGCGCGTCGCCGGACACCCCCGGGCACCGGCCCCGGATGCGCCGCCGCGGATCTCCCCGCACGGCAGCCCGACCCGCCAGGCGACCCGCCGCCGCCCAGGGCCACCGGGACGCGCGCCTCACCAGACGGAGCTCCGCCCGGTGCCGTGCCGGACGGACACCCCCGGGCACCGGCCCCGGATGCAGCCGCCGCGGATCTCCCCGCACGGCGGCCCGACCCGCCAGGCGACCCGCGCGGTGCCGGACGCCGCCCGTCGAGCACCCCGCAGGGGCTCGGTAGGGGAACCGGCATCATCGGGGGACGTACCCCGCCCCCGAGGAGACCGAGTGACGCGTATGGCCGGTGACAGCCGGACGGCCGCCAATGCCGCCGCCGTGCTGCGGACGGTGCTGGACCACGGACCGGTCGCGCGCAGTGACATCGCCGGGCACAGCGGGCTGAGTGCGGCGGCCGTGTCGCGGCAGGCCACCGGGCTGCTCCGGGCCGGGCTGCTGCGCGAGCTGGCCGGGCCCGGCGGCGGGGTGGGGCGGCCGCGGGTTCCCCTGGACCTGCACACCGGGGCCGTCGGCGGGCCGGTCGCCGCCGGCCTGCACATCGGTGTGCCCGCCTCGACCTTCAGCCTCGTCGACCTGCGGGGCCGGCTGCTGGCCCGGCGGGCCTTCCCCCACGAGGGGCGGGACCCGGCCGGGCTGTCCGGCGAGATCACCGCCGAACTGCGCCGCTTCCTCGCCGCGTTCGACTCGGGGCGGCCGCTGCTCGGGCTCGGTGCGGCACTGGGCGGCTGGGTCCGGCCCGACGAGGGCGTCGTCGTACACCACCCCGTGCTGCGGTGGCGGCGCAGGCCGCTCGCCGCCGAGCTGTCCGACGCACTCGGGCTGCCGGTGCGGATCGACAACCACGCCCGGGCGGTCGCACGGGCGGAGATCCTGTTCGGCCGGCCCGAGGCCCGCCGGAGCCTGGTGCACCTGTTCATCGGCAACGTCGTCGACGCCGCGTTCGGGACCGAGGGGGCCGTGCACCAGGGTCCGGGCTCCGCGGCCGGCGACGTGGCGCACCTGCCGGTGCCCGGGGCGTCCGTCCCGTGCGCGTGCGGACGTACCGGCTGCCTGCAGGCGACCGCGTCCGACACCGCGCTCGGCGCCGAGGCGGTGCGCCGCGGCATAGTGCCGGACCCGTCCGTGCCGCTGCTGGTGGACGCCGCCGCCACCGGCGACCCGCGCGCCGACCTGCTGCTGCGCGAACGGGCCCGGGCGGTGGGCCGTGCGGCGTCCCTTCTGTTGGATGTCTTCAATCCGGCGGTCATGGTCGTGACCGAGCTGGCGAGCGTCCTGCACGAGGGGTACCTGGAGGAGCTGCGGGCCGCCGCGATGGAGCTTTCGCACGTCTGCGACGACCCCGAACGGATCGTGGTCCCGCACGCCGGTCCGGCCGTGCTCCCGGAGGCCGCCGCAACCGTGCTGCTCAGCCGGGTGTTGCAGGATCCCCTCGGCACGGTCCGAGAGGGGGAGATCACACCCGTCGGTATGGTGCCACCTGAGCGCACTCCCCTACATTCGAGCCATGACGGTCCTGCCTGACGACGGGCTCTCCCTGGCCGCCGAGTTCCCTGACGCGACGCATGAGCAGTGGCAGCGCCTTGTAGAAGGCGTACTGCGCAAGTCGGGCAAGGAAGCATCCGGCGAGGCTGCAGAAGATGCGCTGTCCACCCGACTCGAGGACGGGCTCACCACCCGCCCGCTGTACACCGCGCCGCCCGACGGGACGGTTCCCGACACCGGTTTCCCCGGCTTCGCCCCCTTCGTCCGCGGAGGCAGGCCGGAAGGCACCACCGCGAACGGCTGGGACGTGCGCCAGCGCCTCGCGGGCACCGATCCGCAGCGCCTGAACGAGGCGGCCCTCGCCGACCTGGAGAACGGGGTCACCTCCCTCTGGCTCACGGTGGGCCGCGGCGGCATCCCGGCCGACGGTCTCGCCCGCGCCCTGGACGGCGTCTACCTCGACCTCGCCCCGATCGCCCTGGACGCCGGCGCCGACTACGCCGAGGCCGCCCGCGCCCTGCTGGACCTGTTCGCCGACCGCTCGGTGGCTCCGGAGGCCGTGCGGGCCTCCCTGGGCGCCGACCCGCTGGGCCACGAGGCCCGCACCGGCGAGGCGCTGGACACGGCCGCCGCCGTCGAGCTGGCGCGGGAGGCCGCCGCCGGTCTGCCGGGGGTGCGCGCACTGACCGTGGACGCCCTGCCGTACCACGAGGCCGGCGGCAGCGCCGCCGAGGAGCTGGGGCTGTCGCTGGCCACCGGCGTCGCCTACCTGCGCGCCCTCTCCGCAGGTGGGCTGAGCGTCACAGCCGCTCTCGGACAGCTGGAGTTCCGCTACGCCGCCACCGCGGACCAGTTCCTCACCATCGCCAAGTTCCGTGCCGCGCGCCGGCTGTGGGCGCGGATCGCCGAGGCCTCGGGGGCCCCGGAGGCCGGTGCCCAGCTCCAGCACGCCGTGACCTCGCCGGTGATGATGACCCGCCGCGACCCGTGGGTGAACATGCTGCGCACCACCGTGGCGTGCATGGCCGCGGGCGTCGGCGGCGCCGACTCGGTCACCGTGCTCCCCTTCGACAACGAGCTGGGCCTGCCGGACGCCTTCGCGCGCCGCATCGCCCGCAACACCTCCACCATCCTGCTGGAGGAGTCGCATCTGGCCCGGGTGATCGACCCGGCCGGCGGTTCGTACTACGTCGAGCGCCTCACCGACGAACTCGCCCACGCCGCCTGGGAGTTCTTCCAGACCCTGGAGAAGGCCGGTGGTCTGGCGGCCGCCCTGCGCTCCGGGACGGTCGCCGAACGGCTCGCCGCCACCTGGGCGGAGCGTTCCGAGAAGCTGGCCAAGCGCCGCGAACCCATCACCGGTGTCAGCGAGTTCCCCCTGCTGTCGGAGAAGCCCGTCGTACGCGAGCCCGCGCCCGCCGCTCCCTCGGGCGGCCTGCCGCGCGTACGGCGCGACGAGGCGTACGAGGCCCTGCGCGCCCGCAGCGACGCACACCTGGCGGCGACCGGCGCCCGGCCGAGGGTCTTCCTCGCCGCGCTGGGCCCGGCGGCCGCGCACACCGCGCGCGCCACCTTCGCCTCGAACCTGTTCCAGGCGGGCGGCATCGAACCCGTGCACGACCCGGTGTCGGTGGACCCGGCGACGGCCGCCGAGGCGTACGCCGCGAGCGGCGCCGACGGCATGGCCGTGCTCTGCTCCAGCGACGCGCTGTACGAGGAGCAGGCCGCGGCAGTGGCCGAGGCCCTGCGTGCGGCGGGCGCCACGACCGTCTTCCTCGCCGGCCGGCCGGGCACCGCAGAGGCATCCGTGGACGAGTACGTCTTCGCCGGCTGTGACGCCGTCGCCGTGCTGTCCTCCGTACTCGACCGGATGGGAGTGCCCGCATGAGCATCCCCGATTTCTCCGAGCTGGCGCTCGACCCGACCGCGGCCCCCGGGGTGACTGAGGAGCAGTGGCGCTCGTCGGTGAAGGAGTCCACCGGCACCGCGGCCGCCGACCTGCTGTGGGAGACGCCCGAGGGCATCGGTGTCAAGCCGCTGTACACCGGGCGGGACGTGGAGGGCCTGGACTTCCTTCACACCTACCCGGGCGTGGCCCCGTACCTGCGCGGCCCTTACCCGACGATGTACGTCAACCAGCCCTGGACGATCCGGCAGTACGCCGGCTTCTCCACGGCCGAGGAGTCGAACGCCTTCTACCGGCGCAACCTCGCCTCCGGCCAGAAGGGCCTGTCGGTGGCCTTCGACCTGCCGACCCACCGCGGCTACGACAGCGACCACCCGCGGGTGACGGGCGACGTCGGCATGGCGGGCGTGGCGATCGACTCGATCTACGACATGCGGCAGCTGTTCGACGGGATCCCGCTGGACAAGATGTCGGTGTCGATGACGATGAACGGCGCGGTGCTGCCGGTCCTCGCGCTGTACATCGTGGCGGCGGAGGAGCAGGGCGTCTCCCCCGACAAGCTCGCCGGGACCATCCAGAACGACATCCTCAAGGAGTTCATGGTCCGCAACACCTACATCTACCCGCCCAAGCCCTCGATGCGGATCATCTCCGACATCTTCGCGTTCACGTCGCAGAAGATGCCGCGGTACAACTCGATCTCCATCTCCGGCTACCACATCCAGGAAGCGGGGGCCACGGCCGACCTGGAGCTGGCCTACACCCTCGCTGACGGTGTGGAGTACCTGAGGGCCGGGCAGGCGGTGGGGCTGGACGTGGACGCGTTCGCGCCGCGCCTGTCGTTCTTCTGGGCGATCGGCATGAACTTCTTCATGGAGGTCGCGAAGCTGCGCGCGGCCCGCCTGCTGTGGGCGCGCCTGGTCAAGCAGTTCGACCCGAAGAACGCCAAGTCGCTCTCGCTGCGCACCCATTCGCAGACCTCGGGTTGGTCGCTGACCGCGCAGGACGTCTTCAACAACGTGACGCGCACGTGCATCGAGGCGATGGCGGCGACCCAGGGCCACACCCAGTCGCTGCACACCAACGCCCTCGACGAGGCGCTCGCGCTGCCGACGGACTTCTCGGCGCGCATCGCCCGCAACACCCAGCTGCTGCTCCAGCAGGAGTCGGGAACCTGCCGGTCGATCGACCCGTGGGGCGGCAGCGCGTACGTCGAGAAGCTGACGTACGACCTGGCGCGGCGGGCCTGGCAGCACATCGAGGAGGTCGAGGCGGCCGGCGGCATGGCGCAGGCCATCGACGCGGGCATTCCGAAGCTGCGCGTCGAGGAGGCCGCGGCGCGTACGCAGGCGCGGATCGACTCGGGCCGTCAGCCGGTGATCGGCGTGAACAAGTACCGCGTGGACAGCGACGAGGCGATCGAGGTCCTCAAGGTCGACAACTCCTCGGTGCGCAGCCAGCAGATCGCCAAGCTGCGGCGGCTGCGGGAGGAGCGCGACGAGGCGGTCACGCAGGACACCCTGCGGGCGCTGACGAACGCCGCCGAGCGCGGCGACGGCAACCTGCTGGCGCTGGCGGTGGACGCGGCGCGCGCCAAGGCGACCGTGGGTGAGATCTCGGACGCACTGGAGAAGGTGTACGGACGGCACGCGAGCCAGATCCGTACGATCGCGGGCGTGTACCGAAACGAAGCAGGCGAGTCCCCGTCGGTGGAGCGCACCCGTGCGCTGGTGGACCGGTTCGAGGAGGCGGAGGGGCGTCGTCCGCGCATCCTGGTGGCCAAGATGGGCCAGGACGGGCACGACCGCGGCCAGAAGGTGATCGCGACCGCGTTCGCCGACCTGGGCTTCGACGTGGACGTCGGCCCGCTGTTCCAGACTCCGGCGGAGGTGGCCCGCCAGGCCGTCGAGGCGGACGTCCACGTGGTGGGCGTCTCGTCGCTGGCGGCCGGCCACCTGACCCTCGTACCGGCGCTGCGCGAGCAGCTGGCGGAGGAGGGCCGCGAGGACATCATGATCGTCGTGGGTGGGGTGATCCCGCCGGCCGATGTCCCGACGCTGCTGGAGATGGGCGCGACGGCGGTGTTCCCGCCCGGAACGGTCATCCCGGACGCGGCCCACGACCTGGTGACGCGGCTGGCCGCGGACCTGGGCCACGAGCTGTAGGCGGCCGCCTGTGCCGAAGATCGACATCGAGGCCTACGCGAAGGGGGTGCTCGACGGGAAGCGCGCGTTCATCGCGCGCGCGATCACTCTCGTCGAGTCCACCCTGCCCGCTCACCGGGCGCTCGCGCAGGGCCTGTTGACGGAGCTGCTGCCGCACGCGGGCCGGGCCCGCCGGATCGGCATCAGCGGGGTGCCGGGGGTGGGCAAGTCCACCTTCATCGACGCGTTCGGCACGATGCTGACGGGGCTCGGCCACCGGGTGGCGGTGCTCGCGGTGGACCCGTCGTCGACGCGCACGGGCGGCTCCATCCTGGGCGACAAGACCCGGATGGAGCGGCTGTCGGTGGATCCGGCGGCGTTCGTGCGGCCGTCGCCGTCGGCGGGCACGCTGGGCGGGGTCGCCAAGGCCACCCGCGAGTCGATGATCGTGATGGAGGCGGCGGGCTACGACGTGGTCCTCGTCGAGACCGTCGGCGTGGGCCAGTCGGAGACCACGGTGGCGGGGATGGTCGACTCCTTCCTGCTGCTCTCCCTGGCCCGTACGGGCGACCAGCTGCAGGGCATCAAGAAGGGCGTCCTGGAACTGGCCGACGTACTGGCCGTGAACAAGGCGGACGGCCCGCACGAGCGGGACGCGAAGGCCGCGGCCCGTGAGCTGTCGGGCGCGCTGCGGCTGATGCACCCGGTGGACGCGGCGTGGACGCCGCCGGTACTGACGTGCAGTGCGCGGGAGTCGACGGGGCTGGACGAGGTGTGGAACCGCCTGGAGCAGCACCGGACCCTGCTGGAGGCGGGGGGCCGGCTGGCGGCGAAGCGGGCGGCCCAGCAGGTGGAGTGGACCTGGTCGATGGTCCGCGACGAACTGCTGGAGCGCCTGCGGGCGGATCCGGCGGTACGCGACCTCGCGCCGGAGCTGGAGGCCGCGGTCCGGGCCGGCTCGGTCACCCCGACGTCGGCGGCGGACCGCATCCTGGCGGCGTTCGGTAACCCGGGGAACTGACCGGGTGACCGGGCGGCGCCCCCTGCCGGCGCCGCCCCGTCACCCGGTCATCCGAAGAAGACCCTCGCGGACGGCGGCAGCAGCTCGGCTCCGCGGACCCGGTCGCGGCTCGCGAGGATCTGGATTTCCTTCAGGCCCGGGAGTCCGCCCAGCGGCCCGATGTCGATACCGGTGTCGCCTTCCGGCGTGAACTTCCCCGGGAAGCGGCACTCGCCGAGCCCGGGGAACGCCAGCGGCAACCGGCGGATCACCATCCGCAGTACCTTCTCGCCGCACGTACCGTCCAGAGTGAGGCTGTACACACCCGGGAGCGTCATGCCCGCCGGCATGGCCCGGATCGAGGTGGCGGACACCCTGAGGCTGCCGAGGCGGGGCAGGCCCCGGATCTCCTGCCAGCCGGCGGCCGAGGCCGGACTGGACTCGGCATTGAGCACGAGGCGCACGAGCGCGGGGAGGGAACCGAGCCCGTCCAGTCCGTGCGCGGGGCTCGTTTCACCGCGTACCAGCAGTCCCCGAAGAGGGGCGCTCGTGGGCAGCGAGCGCGGAGACCAGCTCAGACCGGTGGGACCGTCCACGGTCAGCACCTCCAGGTGGCCCAGCCGGGCGACGGCGCGCAGGTCGAGATCCGGCCGGCCCGTCACGATGTGCAGTCGACGGATCGGCAGGCCGCCGATCGCGGAGAGGTCCGTCAGGTCCGGACAGCCGTCGATGTCGAGGGTGTGCAGGGCGGACTGCCCACGCAGGCATTCCAGACTGGACAAGGTCGCTTCGCCCGCGAACGTGATTGCCTGGAGGCTGTGCCGGCCGAGGTAGGCCGCCAGGGCCCCGCAGGACACGCCGCTCCTGACGATCAGGCCCTCCGGCCGGACGGCGAGACGTTCCAGCTGGTCCAGCTGGTCGTCGGACCGGACGGTGTACTGCAGACCCGCCGGATCCAGCTGTGCGACGACCTCGTCGGCGTACTCGGCGCTGTCGAAGCGCGGCCAGGCCAGCAGGAGTTCGGACCGGACCGGCGGCCAGGGGTGTTCCACGAACTGCGCCAGGTAGGACACGGCGGAGTCCGAACCGACCCTGGAGGCCGCGATCACCACGTGGTACGCGTCCATGTCGTCGAGCTTCTCCGGGCCCGGGAGCAGGCTCAGGAGCAGCGGGCCGACCTTCGCCAGGGCGCGGGCCTCCTCGGCGTTCGCCGGGGGGACGAGGGTGGCGGTGCGTGCTTCGACGGCCGCGCGTACTTCGGGGTCGAGGGTGGTGGCGTGCTCCAGGCAGACGGCGGCGAGCAAATAGATGCGGGCGCGGGTGCGCTCGTCGGAGGAGTTCTCGCCGCGGGCGAGGAGGTCGCGGATGATGGTGACGCGTTCGGCGGGGCGGGCGAGGGCGACCGCCATCCGGATGACGTCCTCCCACTGGTCATCGTCGGCGTGGCCGGTGAGGAGCCCGAAGTCGCCTTCCTCGACCGCGGCCCGCGCGCCCAGGAAGTCCTGGAAGGTGCGGTGGACGAACTCGACCGTGCCGGGTCCCGGTTCCCTCAGGAGCCCGCTGCGCTGGAGGAAGTGCTCGAAGACGACGGGCGCGTCACCCAGGGCGGCCGCTTCCTGGACCGCGGGCAGTGCGCGGGCGATGATCTCCTCGGCGCGGGAACGGTCCATCTCCGTGCGGCCGTTTTTGATCAGCCAGTACGCGAGGCGTTGCAGCAGGTCGAGTTGCGGCTCCTCCCGCAGGTCCGGGACGTCCATGTCGCGTTCGCGGTCGCGGCGGCTCAGCAGCATGGACAGGGCGGCCTCGTACAGGTCCTTGCGGCCGTGCGGGAGGTAGCCGTTCCGGTCGCGGTGGAGGGCGCAGATCAGGCCGCACATCAGGGGGTTGGTTGCCAGGCGTCCGAGGTCGGGCTTGGTGCGTACGGCGGTGAGGAGCTGGCTCTCGTACGTCTGGAGTGTCGCGTCCGCGTCCGCGCCCTCGTGGGCGGCGGTGTGCCAGCGCCGGATGAACGTGGCGACCTCTGCCCGGCCCATGGCGGACAGGGTCAGCTCGGTGAAGTCCTCCTCGGCGAGCCAGTCCGCGCCGACGGCGGAGGGGCGCGAGGTGACGAGCCAGTGGTTGTCCCCGCCGTAGGCGTCCATCAGGTCCCGCAGCCAGCCGCGGGTGCGTTCGCGTTCCGTGTCGGGGATCTCGTCGATGCCGTCGACGAGGACGAGGCCGCGGCCGGCCAGGAGGACGCGGTGGGCCCAGCCGTCGGGCTGGGCGGACATGAGGGGACAGCCGGCGGCGGTCAGGAAGTCCCGGGGAGCGGGCAGCCGTTCGCCGTGGCGGGTGAGCATGCGCAGTGGCAGGACGAAGGGGATGCGGTCGTCCAGGTACTCCGTCTGCGGGGTGAGGTCCTGCCGGGCGGCGGTGACGGCCAGCCACTGGACGAGGGTGGTCTTACCGGACCCGGCTTCCCCGCGGAGCAGTACCCGAGGGTTGTCGGCCAGGGCCTGGTCGGCGGGTCGCGGCACGAGGGTCTGGAACAGCTTCCGAAACGCCCGGTCAAACTGTTCCCGGTCCAGTCTGTGGTCCGCCGAAAGCCCGGCGCCCGCCTCCTCGGCGGACCGGCTGCCTTCCGGCGGCTGCGAGAGTACCGCCCGTGTCTTCCGCGCCGCCTGGGCAAGCGACTGGGCCGCCGAGAGCCGTGCGATGGATGCCGACGTGATCACGTCTGTGACGGCACCGCACTCGCTCTGCTCCGCACCGGCCGGACCCGGGTGGCTGCTCCTCGTCCGCCGAGAGCGCGCGAGCGGCGCCGCCTCCAGGCTCAGGTATGCCGCGTCCAGGGGCCACCGTGTCGGGGAGTTGCTGAGGTCGATGCCGTAGATGGTCAGCTTGCCGTGCTTCTTCTCAACGTACGGGAGGTACATCTGCTCGAACGCGGCGTCCTCGGCTCCGGGTAGCGGGTCGCGCCGGATCAGCTCGTCGACTTTGGCGGTCAGTTCGGCGATCCCACGGGTCTGCTCCACCATGGCGTGGGCCACGAAGGTCGAGCGCTGCGTGAAGAACTGCAGGATGTGCAGGCAGGCGGCGTCGACGAGGCGCTCGTAGAAGTACGTGGCGTCGGCGGTCAGCTCCCGCTCGGGGTGGCCGCTCACGGCGCGCAGCTCGCGCGCGAAGGCCGCGGAACCGAGCCGGACGGCGTCCAGGTCGCTCATGGTCAGGTCACCGAGGCCCCGCAGGGTCTGCGCGAGGGCGTCGGTGACGGCTGGCTGTTCGTCCTCGGCGATCGGGCGCTCGCCCGTGCGCAGGGCCTGTTTCACCAGCTTGGCGGCCAGCGTACGCAAGTCGGATTCCGTCAGGGAACGCTTCTCGCCCGTGAAGGACACGTAGCCCGAGAGTCGGATCGGCCGGTCGACGACGCCGGCGCCTGCGCCCTCGCTGACGAACAGCTTCTTCACGAGGGGTCCGATGGCCGCCGAGGCCAGCCTGATGCCGATGGTGCCGGGCTCCATGCAACCCCCCGCAGCGTAGCGACCGTTGACCGGAGCCTAACGGTCGCCTACGCCGCCCGGGGCGTTATGCCTCGACGAGTACCGGGCCGGCCGGAGTGAGGGACTCGCGCAGGACGCGGACCTGTTCGGCGGTGTCGTCGGTGGCGAGGAGGGCGGAGAGGACCGCGATGCGGGCCTGTCCCGCGCGCAGGGTGCCCGTCGGAACGGCGCCGGCCGCGACGAGGTCCACCGCACCGCCGTGCGTGTAGATCTCGGTGACGGGCCCGGCCATGACGCGCGTGGTGAGGGCGACCAGCACCCCGCGGGCGACAGCGGCACGCACCGCTTCCACGATCTCCGGGGTGGCGTTGCCCGCGCCGGTACCGATGAGGACGATGCCGCGGGCGCCGGCCTCGACGGCGGCGTTCAGGAGCGCCGGGTCGGCGTCGGCGTGGTGCATCACCATGTCGACGCGCGGCGGGAGTTCGGGCATGGCGGGCAGCGGGAGCGCGGCCGGCCGCCGGGGCGTGCGCAGCATGGCGACCTTGCCGAAGCCGATCTTCCCGAGCAGTTCCTTGGAGGGGTCTGCGAACGCGTCCAGGTCCACGGCCTGCGTCTTCACGGTGCCGCGCGCGGCGTGGACGCGTCCGGCGAAGGCGATCAGGACGCCGAGCCCTCGGGTGGTGGCGGCGGTGAGCAGCGCGTCGTACAGGTTGCCCGGTCCGTCGCCGTCGGCGGTGCCCATGGGCCGCTGCGAGCCGGTGAAGACGACGGGGCGCGGGTCGTGGTGGTGGAGGTCGACCAGGAACGCCGACTCCTCCAGGGTGTCGGTTCCGTGGGTGACGACGATGCCGTCGACGCCGGGGTCGGCGAGCACCTCGTGCACGGTGCGCAGGAGGGTGAGCTGGTGGGCCGTGGTGAGGCGGGGGCTGTTCACGCTGAACAGGTCGACGACCTCGACGGTCATGCCCTCGGGCAGCGGCGCCGTGGCGATGACCTCGCTCCCGTCGGCGTCCGCGGCGAAGCCGGAGCCCTGCCAGCGGCTGGCTATCGTGCCGCCGGTGCTGATGACGACGATCCGTCCCATGCTGCGTGGCCGCCCTTCTCACTCGTACATTTGTACTCAAAGCAGCAATGATAGAGCGATCTGTGCGCAATATGCTTGCGTCTTCCTCCGACGGGGGCGAGGAGTCGTGGGCGATAATTGCGCCATGGACGCCATCGACCGCGATATCTTGCGCGAGCTCCAGGCCGACGGGCGGCTGAGCAACCAGGAGCTCGCCCAGCGCGTGGGGCTGACCCCGTCCCCGTGCATGCGCCGGGTGCGCCAGCTGGAGCAGGACGGGGTGATCCAGGGCTATCGCGCGGTGATCGACCCCGAAGCGGTCGAGCGCGGCTTCGAGGTGCTCGTCTCGGTCGAGGTGCGCCGTGACCGCGAGGCGGTCGAGGCCTTCGAGGCCGCCCTCCAGGACATCCCCGACGTGATCGAGGCCTACCGCCTCTTCGGGAGCCCCGGGTGCCTGCTGCGGATCGCGGTCGCGGACCTGCGCGCGTACGAGCGGCTGTGGATCGAGAAGCTGACCGCCCTCACGGGCATCACCGAGGTCAACTCGCAGATCATCATGAAACGCGTCAAGGAGCCGACGGGCCTGCCGGTCGACGGCTGACTGCCGTGATCGTCCGATGAGTGGCGATCGCTGTGGCGGGCGGCCTGTGACGACTTCCGGACCGTCGCGGAGGGCTCCGGGTCCCTCGACGCCCGGGTGGAGTTCAGGGACGGGGCCATGCAGCGGAAACGCCCGGGCGCCGACGGCTCTCGGGGCCGTCGGCGCACGGGCGTCGCGTTCCTGCGGAAGGGGTCAGCGCAGGGCGTCGGCCTCGTGTTCGCGGCGCCGCTGGGAGGGCAGGACGGGGGCGGTCCGGCTGAGCTTCTCGCCTTCGACGTCCATGTTCGGCAGCACCCGGTCGAGCCAGCGGGGCAGCCACCAGGCCGACCGGCCGAGCAGGGCGAACAGGGCGGGGACGAGGGCCATGCGGACGAAGAAGGCGTCGAAGAGGACGGCGATGGCGAGGCTGAAGCCGACCATCTTGACGAAGACGTTGTCCTCCATGATGAAGCCGGAGAAGACGCTGACCATGATGATCGCGGCGGCGCCGACCACCCGGCCGCCGTAGCGGAATCCGGTGACGACCGCGTCCTTGGGCTGCGCCCCGTGCACGTAGGCCTCCCGCATCCGGGTCACGAGGAAGACCTCGTAGTCCATCGCGAGGCCGAACACGACACCGATCATGAAGATCGGCAGGGTGCTCATGATCGGGCCGGGCTGTTCGACGCCGAAGAAGTCCCCGAGCCAGCCCCACTGGAAGACGGCGACGACCGCGCCGAGGGCCGCGCTCACGGAGAGCAGGAAGCCGAGGGCCGCCTTGAGCGGGACGAGCAGCGAACGGAAGACCAGGACCAGCAGGAGGAAGGCGAGGCCGACGACCAGACCCAGGTAGGGCAGCATCGCGTCGTCGAGGGTCTGGGAGAAGTCGATGAACAGGGCGGTCTGACCGGTCACCAGGATCTCGGCGCCGCCGTTGCTCGCGCCGAGGGTGCCGGCGACGCCCCTGATGTGTCCGACGAGTTCCTCGGTCTCGGTCTCGGTGGGGCCGGTCTTCGGGACGACGGTGAGCACCGCGGTGTCGCCCTTGTCGTTGGGCGTGGCGGGGGTCACCGTGGCGACGCCCTCGACCCCGGCGAGCTCCTTGCCCACGCCGCCGGCGGCGGTCGCCGCGTCCTTGGCCTGGACGGTGACCGTCAGCGGGCCGTTGAACCCGGCCCCGAAGGACTCGGACAGCATGTCGTAGGCCTTGCGCTGGGTGGTGTCCGGCGCCATGGTGCCCTCGCCGGGCAGGCCGAGCTGGAGGCTCGCGGCCGGTACCGCGACGGCGCCGAGGCCGACGACACCGAAGAGGAGGACGACGAGCGGGCGGCGGACCACGAACCGCGCCCAGCGGGTGCCCAGGTTGGGCTTGTGGCCCTTGGCGGCCCGCTGGTCGGCCTTGCGCTGCTGGCGCTCCGTGAGGGGCTTGCCGCTGTACTGCTTGCGGTCTCGGCGGGGCATGACCTTGATCGGCGCGAACCCGAGGAGGGCCGGGACGAAGGTGACCGCGATGAGGACCGCGACGGCGACCGTGCCGGCGGCGGCGAGGCCCATCTTGGTCAGCATCGGGATGTTCACGACGGTGAGGCCGGCGAGGGCGACGATGACGGTGAGGCCGGCGAAGACGACGGCGGAGCCGGCCGTTCCGACGGCCCGTCCCGCGGCGTCCTGGCGCTCGCGGCCCTCGGCCACTTCGGAGCGGTAGCGGGAGACGATGAACAGGGCGTAGTCGATGCCGACCGCGAGGCCGATCATCAGCGCGAGGGTGGACGTCGTGCTGGACAGACCGAGGGTGCTGCCGAGCGCGGTGATGGCCGCACCGCCGATGGCGACGCCCAGGATGGCCGTGAGCAGGGGCATGCCGGCGGCGATCATCGAGCCGAAGGTGAGGACCAGGACGATCGCGGAGATCAGGATGCCGATGCCTTCCGCGCCGCCGCCCGGTGCTCCGTCGACCTTGACGGCGTCACCGCCGGCCTCGACGACGAGTCCGGTGGCCCGGGCGTCCGCGAGCGCCTTGTCGAGGCCGTCGTGGGCCTCGTCCGTCAGCTTGAGCGCAGTCAGCTTGTAGGTGGCGACGGCATAGGCCGTGGTGCCGTCCTGGCTGATGGCGTTGGTCGCGAAGGGGTCGGACGCGGAAACCACGTCGGGTGCCTTGGCGAGCGCCCCGACGAGCGTCTCGACCTTGGCCTTCTGGGCGGGGTCGGAGAGCTTCTCGCCGCCGGGCGTACGGACGACCACGCGGGCGGTGGCGCCGTCCACGCTCATGGCCGGGAACTTCTCCTTCAGCAGGTCGAAGGCCTTCTGGGACTCCGTACCCGGCATCGAGAACGTATCGGCGGGCGGTGCCGGCGCGGTGGAGGCCGCGAAACCGACCCCGACCAGGACGGCGACCCACAGCAGGGCGACCAGGCCTCGTCGCCGGAAGGCGAATCGACCCACTTTGTAAAGGAAAGTGGCCATGACGAAAGGAACTCCTGTTTGAATGGATGTGCGAGCGGGAGCGGGGGTGGTTCCGGTGCGGCAGGGCGATCGGCTCGGCCGGCCGCGGGCCCGGCCCTACGGGGCGCCTTCGGTGACGCCATCATGGCACACTGATGGCGCCACTGTCGCGCCATTTCTGCGCCATGGGGCCGGAGTGGCCGGATGAGGCGGTGCTATGCCCGGCCGTAGGGGGCCTTCGGAGCGGGTGGCCAGAACCGGCCGGCCTGGTCGATCGCGGCGCGGGACGCCCCGTGATCCGGCCAGGGACCTGATGGGGTAAGGCAGTTGATATCGGCCATTACTCGCTGCGGCACTCGGCGCCGCCCCGTGGCATCGCTCGACGCACCCTGGCGCCACCATGGCGCCACAGTGATCGGTGGACCACCGGTCCGGCACGACCGCCGCGGTCACGGCCCCACCCCGTCCGCTCGCGCCGCCGGGCCCGCCTCCTGGTCCGCTTCCGGATCCGGCACGATCACCGTGCCGACCCCGTCGTCCGTGAACATCTCCAGCAGGACCGCGTGCGGGACCCGTCCGTCGATCACGCGCGCGGTGCCGACGCCGCCCCGGACGGCGTGCAGGCAGCCGGTCATCTTGGGGACCATCCCGTCGCCGAGCTCCGGCAGCAGCTTCTCCAGCTCGCGGGCGGTGAGCCGGGCGATGACCTCGCCGCTCGCCGGCCAGCCCGCGTACAGCCCCTCCACGTCGGTGAGCATCACCAGCGCCTGGGCGCGCAGCGCGGTGGCCAGCGCGGCCGCCGCCGTGTCGGCGTTGACGTTGTAGACGTGGCCGTCCTCGGCACTGCGGGCGACGGACGAGACGACCGGGATGCGGCCGTCGGCGAGGAGGGCCTCGATGGCGCCGGTGTCCACGCGGGTGATGTCGCCGACCCGGCCGATGTCCACCGGTTCGCCGTCGACCCATGGCACGTGCCGGACGGCGGTGAGGGTGTCGGCGTCCTCGCCGGTCATGCCGACGGCCAGCGGCCCGTTAGCGTTGATCAGCCCGACGAGCTCGCGCTGGACCCGCCCGGCGAGCACCATCCGGACCACGTCCATCGCGGGCGGTGAGGTGACCCGCAGGCCGGCCTTGAACTCGCTCGCCAGACCCCGCCGTTCGAGTTCGGCTCCGATCTGCGGGCCGCCGCCGTGGACGACCACGGGCTTCAGTCCGGCGTAGCGCAGGAAGACGACGTCCCGGGCGAATGCCGCGGTCAGCTGCTCGTCGACCATGGCGTGCCCGCCCAGTTTGATGACCACGGTGCGGTTCTGGTGGCGGGTCAGCCATGGCAGCGCCTCGCAGACGGACCGCGCCTTGTCCAGGGCGGTCCACCGACGGGTCGTCATGAGAACCTCGTGCGCAGGGTGAAGAGAACGGCCGGCCGCGCTGGCGACGCTCATCGGCACAACTCCTTCTGTGGAGGGCTCCGGCTCCCGGGGACGTGAAGGACCACGGCACGGAGCCGTGGTCGCCCGTCCAGCATTGCGCGCGAGAAGGCGCGGCCGGAAGTCCATTCCGCAGAACTCGCCCAGAACCAAGGAGAATTGGTGCACGGTGTTCAGGGCTCGGATCCGTCCCGTCAACAGGACGGCGGGACGAACGCGTCGACGGTGCCTGCGGGGTGCCTCATCCGCGCACCGGGCTGCACCGGGCGGCCGAAAGGTGCCATGATCGGGCACGGCGGTCTCGCCAACTCCATCCCCCTTAATGGATGACGGTCCGTTTCCCGTCCGGGAAGCGGACCGTGAACGGCTTGAATTGGAGTGGATTCATGAGCAGCAACCCGTTCGACGACGCTGACGGCCGGTTCTACGTCTTGGTGAACGACGAGGGCCAGCACTCACTGTGGCCGTCGTTCGCCGAGGTTCCCGCCGGCTGGCGCATCGTTTTCGGCGAGGAAAGCCGCCAGCTGTGCCTGGAGCACGTCGAGGCGAATTGGACCGACCTGCGGCCGCAGAGCCTGCGCGACGCGATGGCCGCGGACCGGGTTTCCGCCGACGCCGCGTGAAGTGAATCCGGCTCTCCGCGTATGGCGTGGAACGGCCGATGAAGTACGAGAAGGGTGGGCCCCGGTGCTGTTCGTCCAGCACCGGGGCCCACCCTTCGGTCGTGCCGGGGTGTACGGGTCAGGCCCGGACGGCCGCGCCCGCGCCTGCGGCCTCGACGGCACGCGCCCCGGCCAGTTCCTGCTCGGCCCTGCGCAGGACGATGGAGTCGGCGATCTCCCCGCTGCGCACGGCGATGTTCGACAGCAGGGACGACGACAGGCCGTGGGTGTGCTCGGTGCCGCCCTGGAGGTAGATCCCGCAGGACAGGCCCGACGCGGTGACGAGGCGGTAGTCGCGCTCCACCCGGTGGCGGCCGGTCTCGTCCCGCAGGAAGTGCCGGTCGAAGTCGCCGAGCAGGCCGGCGGGATCCATGCCCTCGTAGCCCGTCGCGAAGACGAGCGCGTCGACGTCCAGCTCCTGCGGCTCGCTGTCGAGCAGCGAGTTGAGGGTGAGCCGCGTCTCGTTGCCGACCCTGCCGACCTCGGCGACCCGTGTGAGGTTGAGGAAGTGGAGGCGCTTGTCGCCGCGTACCTCCTCCTCGTACGAGCGCTGGTGCAGGGCGCGGATCACCTCGTCGTCGACGACGGAGTAGTTCGTGTTGCGGTGGTAGTGCCAGAAGGCCTCCCGCGCCTGGTCGGTGCCGAAGTAGTACTCGTCGACCGCGGCCGGGTCGAACACCTGGTTGGCGAAGGGCGTGTCGTCCGCGACGGAGTACCCGTAGGACGGGATGACCGCGCTGACGCGCGCGTGCGGGAGCATGTCGTACAGGAACCGGGTGATCTCGGCCGCGCTCTGGCCGGCGCCGACCACCGCCACGCTCTTGAGCTCGTTGGGGTCGAGACCGCGGAACCTCTCCAGGAACTGCGAGCTGTGCCAGACCCGTTCGTCCGCGGTCACCCCGGCCGGCAGGCGCGGCACCAGGCCGGTCGATATGGCCACGTTGCGCGCCTTGACCAGCCGGACGTCGCCGCCGGCGCCCCGCACCTCCAGCTCGAGGTGCTCGGAAGAGCCGGAGCCGGCGTCCCCGGCGGGCCGTATCGCGGTGACCTCGGATCCGTAGGACACCCGGTCGGCGAGGCCGGCCGCCGCCCATTCCAGGTAGTGGTGGAATTCCTGCCGGGTCGGGAAGAAATCCTGGTTGTTGACGAACTGCACCAGGCGCCCGGCCTCGTGGAGATACGAGACGAAGCTGAACCGGGACACCGGATTGCGGAAGGTGGCCAGGTCCTTCAGGAACGAGATCTGCATGGTGGTCGACGGCAGCAGCATGTTGCGGTGCCATCCGAACGACGCCTGACGCTCGAAGAACACGGCCTTCACCGGACGGTCCGGAACGTTGGCCCGGTGCTCTTCCAGAGCGATTGCGAGCGCCAGGTTGGACGGGCCGAAGCCGATGCCGACCACGTCGTGAATCTCGTGGTTATGCGTACCCGTTGTACCCATAGACAATTCTCCCGCTAGCGTCTTGGAATCTCGACCGGTGATCCGGGAGACCTTTGTTCAGTATTGCGCCGGAGAACGTCCCGGCGCCAACCTGAAGACACTGACAAAGCAATCGAGCGGCTTCAGCGCGAACCGGATGCCGAAGGCCGCTGTCCCGGTGACGGGACAGCAGTACGGTCGGTCCGGATTTCATGTATTCACACAGCCCGCCGACCGAAAGGGTGAATTCCGGATGTTCGTCCCCAGCAACTACCGTGAACCCGACAGTTCATGGATGACCGATCTGATGCGCGACAATCCATTGGCCCTGGCGGTGACCAACGGGCCCGTCGAAGACGGCCCGTTCGCCACGCATCTTCCGGTCATCGCCGATCCGCTGGCGAACGACGAATGGGCCCCCGACCTTTCGGGTGCCAGGCTCCTCGGCCACATGAACAAGGCGAATCCGCACTGGGCGGCAATCAAGACGGGCGGCATCGTCCTGCTGACCTTCACCGGCCCGCATTCCTATGTTTCCCCGACGGTGTACGAGAAATCACCGGCGGCCCCGACGTGGGATTTCACCTCGGTGCACGTGCGCGGCGTGGTGGAGAAGATCGAATCGAGCGAGGAGACGATGGACGTGGTGCAGTCCACCGTGCGCGCCTTCGAGGAGGCGAAGTTCGGGACGGGCTGGGACATGACCGACTCGATCGGCTACTTCCACCAGCTCCTGCCGGGCGTGGGCGCCTTCCGGATGACGGTGACCGGCGCCGAGGGCATGTTCAAGCTCAGCCAGGAGCAGCCCGCCGACGTACGCGGGAGGGTGCTGGACTCCTTCACCCACAGCGGGTGCACTCGGCAGCGCGACGCGGCCGACCTCATGCGGCAGCTGCCCTGATCACGTGGACACCCCCGCAGGGCCCGCACTCCCCCGCGGAGTGCGGGCCCTGCGCGCCGCGGGCGGCCGCGCGGTGCGTCAGGCACCGGAGGCCGGTCCTTCGAACCCGCCCCGCTCCGCGGGCGGCTTCGGCCCCTCGATCTCCAGCGGCCCCTCGCTCTCCAGCGGCCCACCGGGCCCGGGCGGCGCCATGAGCTCCGCCGGCCCGTCCGCGGCGTCCTCCAGCCTGCCCAGTTCCGCCAGGGCCTGCTTCGCCGCACTGTCCAGGGTGACGAGCACCCAGCGCTCGAAGTCGACCCCCGCCTGCTCGGCCGCCCGGTGCCACCACTGGAGACGGCTGCCCGGCACTTCCAGCCTCCGCGTCGGTTCCGCGGGGACCCGGACCCGGTCCTGGCTCTCGCGTGCGGCGCGGATCGCGCCGCGCAGTTGCTTGGTGGTCCATCTGCGCTGCTCGGCCCGGTCGAGCCAGGCCTCCTGCTCGTCGTGCGGCAGGGACGCCAGCTCGGCGTGGTGCTGGAAGCTCAGGGAGCCGCGCCGCCGGGTGAAGTCGAAGCGGCGGGAGACCCAGGCGTAGTTGCGCAGGGTCTGGTACTGGAGCCCCGCGGCCCGGATCCCGCGCTGGTAGCGGTCGGTGTAGTGGTCCTTGCCGTACACGAGCCAGTCGCCGAGCCACCAGGATGAGGAATCCACAATTCCGGACAGCTGGCGCCCGGCCTTCTCCCAGTCGTCGAAGGACATCCCGGCCGGCATCTGCAGACCCACCTTCGTGGTCAGCACCTGACCGCGCCGCGGATCCTCACCCATGCCCATGCCCATGCCCCTGCGCGGTCTCGGCGCGGACTCGGGGCCGGGACGGATCTGCCCCGTTCGCGATCCCTCGACGTCGCCGGCCTGAATCGCCATCGTGCCTCCATGTGAAGGGGTCCACAGAACAGGTGTGGAGGCTCGCAGCACGTGCTAAAGGCGTGCCAAAGTCGCCCGTCCGGCCGTCGCGGGGCCGCCGCGGAGCCGCCGGCTCCCTGGCGGCCCGGCAGCGGCGCCGTCCCGTCGACGGGACGGCGCGACCGACCCATCGAACAACTGAACAGCTGTTGTCCGCTGCCGCCTTCTGTCGCCGCCGTTCTGTTCTCCGCCTCCCGGGCGAGAGGTATGTTCATTCTCGGCCAGAGTTTCTCCGCAGCGGCTCA
The DNA here is from genome assembly GCF_040638905.1 of Streptomyces virginiae. Classification (GTDB taxonomy): domain Bacteria; phylum Actinomycetota; class Actinomycetes; order Streptomycetales; family Streptomycetaceae; genus Streptomyces; species Streptomyces virginiae_B. The sequence continues at coordinate 50,848 of NZ_JBEZYV010000037.1, forward strand.
GCAGAATTCCCGCAGCCGCCGGCTCGGCTTTTCACGAGGCATCAGAGGTAAAGCGGAACGGCCATGGCCATTTTCCCCGCGCCCGCACTGCGCCTCCCTATTCAGCTAATTCAGTCGATTCAGCAGGAGCAGGAGGATCGGAAATGACGCACTCCCGGGCCCACAGGTCGCCCGTCTCGTCCCGCGCGGCGCGGCTCAAGGGCAGCGGACTGACCGAGGTGTTCATGCTGGCGCGGACCCGTGACGCCGTCGATCTGGCGGTCGGCACCCCCGGCCACCCCGAGACCTCCGCGGACATGATCGAGGAGGCGGCCCGCGCCATGCGGGCCGGCCACAACCAGTACGAGCACCCCAACGGGGACGCAACCCTGCGGCAGCGGATCGCGGAGGCCCTCGGCACCCCCACCGACCCGGACACCGAGGTCACCGTCACCGCGGGTGCGACAGAGGCCCTCTTCGTCGCCCTGCTGGCGACCGTAGACCCCGGTGACGAGGTCATCCTCTTCGACCCCGGCTTCGACCACTTCACCGCCGCCGTCGAACTGACCGGGGCCGTACCCCGGTACGTACGGCTGCACGCGCCCGAGTGGCGCTTCGACCCCGCCGAGCTGGCCGCCGCCTTCTCCTCCCGCACCCGGGCCGTCGTCCTGAACACCCCCGGCAACCCGACCGGCCGCGTCCTGACCGGCCAGGAGCTGGGTGAGATCGCCGAGTTGTGCGAGCGCTGGGACGTCACCGTGATCTCCGACGAGGTCTACCGCGCCTTCACCTTCGACGGCCGCCCCCACGTCTCCGTGGCCGACGTCCCCGGACTGGCCGAGCGCAGCATCGTCGTCGGGTCCCTCTCCAAGAGCCACGCCGTCAGCGGATGGCGGCTGGGCTTCCTGCGGTCGGACCCGGTGCGCACGGGCGCGCTGCGCCAGGTGCACGAACTCACCACGCTGGGTGCCGCCGTCCCCCTTCAGGTGGCCGCAGGACGGACCGCCCACGGCGTCGACCTGGCCGTCGCGGCGGCCGAGATGGCCGGGCGGCGCGACCTCGCCCAGGACGTCTTCTCGCGCATGGGCATGAAGTTTGCCCCCGCGGAGGGCGGTTGCTTCCTCTTCGCCGACATCGGCCCGCTCACCGGCGGCCGGCAGGACAGCCTCGGCTTCGTCCGCGAACTCCTCGACCGCACCGGGGTGCTGGTCGTACCCGGGACGCCCTTCTTCGCCGACCCGGCCGCCGGGGAGCAGTACGTGCGCATCGCGTTCAACCGGCAGGCCGCGGTCCTGCGCGAGGCCGAGCGCCGCCTCTTGAACACCTGATCGCCGACCAGAACGGGGAGGAAAGGCATGAAGCACCGCAGCGCCGGCCCGCTGGGCCCGCTCCCGGAGTTCCTCGGTCAGTACGTGACCGGGGAGGGGCAGGTCCCGGACGGCATCGACGTCGTCCCCTTCTTCACGCCCGCCGGCGACAAGATGTGGCTGGTGTGCGACTACGCACTGGCCCGCCGGGTCCTGACGGACAAGAGGTTCAGCCGCGCCGAGGCCGTCACGCCGCAGGCCCCGAAGCTCAACGACGCACAGCCCGTACCGAACTCCATGATGAGCATGGACGGTGCGGATCACTCCAGGCTGCGGCGCGTCGTGACCAAGGCGTTCACCACCGGCCGCACCGCCGCCATGGCCCCGGCCGTCGAGGAGCTGGCCGACCGCCATCTCGACGCTCTGGCCGCGGCGGGGCCCGGCACCGACTTGATCGAGACGCTCGTCGCACCGCTGCCGCTGGCCGTCCTGTGCTCGCTGCTCGGCGTTCCCCCCGAGGACGCCACCCGCTTCCGCGACTGGGTCGAGGTGCTGTTCGACATCTCCGCCAGCACCCCGCAGGAGAAGGCCCGGCGCCGCCTCGAACTCATCGACTACATGGCCGACCTGATCGACCGCAAGCGCCGCAGGCCCGAGGACGACCTCCTCACCTCCATGATCGCGGCGCACCAGCAGGGCGACCTGTCCATGGGCGAGCTGCTCACCATGGGACTCACCCTGCTGATGGCCGGCTACGAGACCGTCGTCGGGCAGCTCGGCCTGTCGGCGCACGCCCTGCTCCGCGATCCGGCGGCGTACCGGGAGCTGTGCGAGCGGCCGGACCGGCTGGCCCCCACGGTGGAGGAGCTGCTGCGGCTGACTCCCTCCACCCCGATCAGCTTCCCCCGGGTCGCGGTGGAGCCCGTACCGCTCGGCAGCGTCACGGTCCAGGCCGGGGAGGGCGTCATCGTCTCCCTGCTGCACGGGAACCGGGACGGCAAGACCTTCGCCGAGCCCGGGCTGCTGGATCCGCAGGGGCACGACGCCGCGCACCTGACGTTCGGCCACGGGGTGCACCGCTGTCTGGGCGCACCGCTGGCCAGGCTCCAGCTGCAGATCGTGCTGGAGCGTCTGATGCGGCGGTTCCCGACCCTGCGGACGGCCTCGGGCCCCGACGCCGTGGTCTGGAAGGACGGCCTCGGTACGCGGGGGCTGGCCCGGCTGCTCGTGGACTGGTAGCCGAGCCGCCGCGCGCCGCGCGCGCCGCCGGCCGGTCGTACAGGCGGGTCGCCTCCCGGGTGTTCCGGGCGTCCCCCTCGAAGTGCTGCTCCCCGGAACACCTTTGGACTTGGAGTGAGGATCCGCATGTCTGTCGAGACCACCCGCCGCGATGCCGAGTTCGCCGGGGCCGCCGGGGAGCCCGTCGCCGTCATCGGGCTGTCCTGCCGCGTCCCGGGAGCGGACGGAGCCGAGGGCTTCGACCCGGCGTTCTTCGGCATCGGGCCGGAGGCGGCCGCATCGGTGGACGAGCGTCAGCGGCTCCTGCTGCAACTGTGCTGGGAGGCCCTGGAGGCGGCCGGTACCGTCCCGGCCTCGCTGCGCGGCTCCGGTGGTACGGGGCTCTTCCTCGGCGCGGACGCCGAGGGCGTCGCCGGCGGGGTCGCGGCCGTGTTCGGCCTCACCGGTACGCACCGGACCGTACGAGCGGGCGCGGCGTCCGCCCTGGCGGCGGTGCACCTCGCGGCCGAGAGCCTGCGCGCCGGCGAGAGCACGATCGCCCTCGCGGGCGCGGGCGCCCCGGACGGGGCCGTGGCCGTACTCAAGACGCTGGCCCGGGCCGAGGCGGACGGCGACAGGATCCTCTCCGTGCTCGGCGCCACAGGCCCGACGCCGGACCAGACCCCACCCCGCCCTTCGACCGGGGCCGACGCGGAGGACGCCACCGTGGCCGTGGCCATGGACGAAGGCGAGGCTCCCACCGCAGGCGCTGACACCGCCGCAGGCGGGGTTACCGCTACAGGTGGGGCCGGCGCCGCAGGTGGGGGTGCCGAAGGCGAAGCTGGGACAGGGCGGGGTGGTGGTCGGCTCGGGGCGGTTCTGCGGGGGACTGCCGTCGGGCGGGTGGGGGCCGTGCGGGCGGTTGACGGTGACGGGGTGGTCTGGTCGGTGGAGGCCGAGGCGGCTCCCGGCGTACAGGAACGTTCCAGCGGCCCGTCGGCGGCCGGCTTCCGGGCCGGCGTGCTGCCGTGGCTGGTCTCCGGGCACACCGCGGCGGCCGAGCGCGCGCAGGCGGGGCGGCTGCTGGACCGGCTCCGGCTCACCGACGGCGCCGGCGGACGCCCCGGCACGGCCGATGTCGGGCACTCCCTGGCGGTCTCGCGCACCGCGTTCGCGCACCGTTCGGTCCTGCTGGCCGCCACCGAGGCCGAGTTCGCCGAGGAGCTGGCCGCGCTCGCCGAGGGCCGCCGCGGCCCCGGACGTGTCAGCGCCACGGCCGCGCCGCGCGACCGGACCGTCTTCGTCTTCCCCGGCCACGGCGCGCAGTGGCCCGGCATGGCCGCCGGCCTGCTCGACGGCTCCGATGTCTTCCTCGCCGGCGTCCGGGCCACCGCCGAGGCCCTCGCCCCCTACGTCGACTGGTCCCTGGAGGACGTACTGCGCGGGGCGCCGGGCGCGCCCGCACTCGACCGCATCGACGTCATCCAGCCCGCGCTGTTCGCGACCTCCCTCGGCCTCGCGGCCCTGTGGCGCTCCTTCGGCATCGAGCCGGCCGCGGTCGTCGGGCACAGCATCGGCGAGATGGCCGCGGCCGTCGTCGCGGGCGGGCTCAGCCTGGAGGACGGCGCCCGGGTCAGCGCGCTCTGCGGCAGGGCGCAGGCCCGGCTCGCGGGCCGCGGCTCCATGCTCTCGGTCCTGCTGCCCCTCGACGAGGTGCGGTCGCGCACAGCCCCGTACGGCGAGCGGCTGTCCGTCGCGGGCGTCAACGGGCCGCGGTCGATCGCCGTCGCCGGTGACCTGGACGCCGTCGAGCGGCTCCAGGAGGAGCTCACCGCCGACGGCGTACGGGTCAGACGGGTCGCCATCGACTACGCGGCGCACTCCGCGCACATCGACGAGATCCACGAAGAGCTGCTCGCCGTGCTGGCACCGGTCCGGCCGCGCAAGGGGACCATCCCCTTCTACTCGGCCCTGACGGGCGCGCTGCTGGACACGCGCTCGCTGGACGCCTCGTACTGGTTCCGCAGTCTGCGCGAGCCCGTGCTGTTCGAGAGCTCGGTCCGGTGCGTGGCCGGCCACGACCTCTTCGTCGAGGTCAGCCCCCACCCGGTGCTGACCCTGCCCCTCGAACAGAGCTTGGAGACAACCGGCTCCACCGCCGTCGCGGTCGGTTCGCTGCGGCGCGGGGCGGACGGGCCGCACCGCTTCCTGACCTCCGTGGCCGAGGCGTACGCGCACGGCGCCCCCGTGGACTGGAGCCCCGTCTTCCCCGCCGAGGCGGCGGTCGTCGACCTGCCCACGTACCCCTTCGGCCTCCGTGCCCCCGACGCCGCAGGCGACCGCGACCCCTTCGAGGCCGGCGGGGACCCGGAGCGCACGGCCCGGTTCCTGATGGACCTGGTGCGCAACGAGGTGGCCCTGGTCCTCGGGCGCGGCAAGGGCGCGGACATCGACCCGGCCCGCACCTTCCAGGAACTCGGATTCGACTCCGCGACCGCGGTGGAACTGCGCAACCGGCTGGTCGCCGCCACCGGTCTGCGCCTGCCCACCACCCTCCTGTTCGACCGGCCCACCCCCGAGAAGCTGGTCGCCCGGCTCGCCGAGCTCTCCGGGACGGTGCCCGCGCACCAGCCCGTCTCCCGGGCCGTCCCGCGCCGGAACCACGGCTCCGACGAGCCGATCGCGATCGTGTCCATGGCGTGCCGCTTCCCGGGCGGGGTGGAGTCCCCGGAGGACCTGTGGCGGCTGCTCGTGGAGGAGCGCGACGCCGTCTCCGAGTTCCCGGGCAACCGCGGCTGGGCGCTGGAGACCCTCTTCGACGGGGATCCCGACCGCGCGGGCACCTCGTACACCCGCCAGGGCGGGTTCCTGCACGACGTCGACCGGTTCGACGCCGAGTTCTTCGGGATCAGCCCGCGCGAGGCCGCCGCCATGGACCCGCAGCAGCGCATGGTCCTGGAAACCGTGTGGGAGGCCGTGGAGCGCGCCGGGATCGACCCGGCAGCGCTGCGCGGCAGCGGGACGGGGGTGTACGTCGGCGCGATGGCGCAGGACTACGGGCCGCGCCTGCACGAGGCGGGCGAGGGCGTCGGCGGCTACCTGCTGACCGGCACGTACACGAGCGTGGTCTCCGGCCGCGCCTCCTACACCCTCGGGCTGGAGGGCCCGGCCGTCACCGTCGACACGGCGTGCTCGGCATCGCTGGTGGCGCTGCACATGGCGGCGCAGGCGCTGCGGGCCGGGGAGTGCGAACTGGCCCTGGCCGGCGGTGTGACGGTGATGGCGAGCCCCGGCATGTTCGTGGAGTTCAGCCGTCAGCGCGGTCTGTCGGTGGACGGTCGCTGCAAGTCGTTCGCGGAGGCGGCGGACGGTACGGGCTGGGGCGAGGGCGCCGGCATGCTGCTCCTGGAGCGGCTCTCCGACGCACGGCGCAACGGCCACGAGGTCCTCGCGGTCATCCGCGGGTCGGCCGTCAACCAGGACGGCGCCAGCAACGGGCTGAGCGCCCCCAGCGGCCCCTCCCAGGAGCGGGTCATCCTGGAGGCCCTCGCCGCCTCCGGCCTGTCGGCCGCGGACGTCGACGCCGTCGAGGCGCACGGTACGGGCACCCGGCTCGGCGACCCCATCGAGGCCCAGGCGATCCTGGCCACCTACGGCCGGGACCGCGAGGCCGGCCGGCCGCTGTTCCTGGGCTCGCTGAAGTCCAACATCGGGCACACCCAGGCCGCCGCCGGCGCGGGCGGCGTCATCAAGATGGTCATGGCGATCCGCAACGGCCTGCTCCCGCGCACCCTGCACGTGGACACCCCGACCTCGCACGTCGACTGGTCGAGCGGCGCGGTCTCGCTGCTGACCGAGGCCACGCCGTGGCCGGAGGCCGACCGGCCGCGCCGGGCCGGCGTCTCCTCCTTCGGCGTCAGCGGCACCAACGCCCACCTCGTGCTGGAGCAGGCCCCAGAGCCGGCGGTGGCCGCCGCCGAGCCGGTGGCCGCCGAGCCGCGGGCCTGGGGCCCGGCCCCCGCCGAGGGCGCGCCCGCCGAAGCCGCACCCGTCCCCTTCCTCGTGTCCGCGAAGACCGACCAGGCGCTGCGCGCTCAGGCCGGCCGGCTCCTGGACCACCTGCGCGACAACCCCGGCGTCCGGCTCACGGACATCGGCCACTCCCTCGCCGTCGGCCGGGGCCACTTCGACCGGCGTGCCGCGGTCGTCGCCGCCGACCGTACGGAGCTGGAGCAGGGCCTGCTGGCCCTGGTGGACGGCGCCACCGCCCGCGGCCTCGTCACCGGGCAGAGCCGGCCCGCCGTTCGCCCCGTGTTCGTCTTCCCGGGCCAGGGCGCGCAGTGGGCGGGCATGGCGGCCGGCCTGCTGGAGACCTCCCCCGTGTTCGCCCGCCGGATGGCCGAGTGCGCCGCGGCCCTGGAACCGCTGGTGGACTGGTCGCTCCTGGACGTGGTCCGGGGCGTGGAGGGGGCTCCCGGTTTCGAGCGCGTCGACGTCGTACAGCCCGTCCTGTGGTCGGTGATGGTGTCGCTGGCCGCGGTGTGGCGCTCGCTGGGCGTCGAACCGGCCGCCGTGATCGGCCACTCGCAGGGCGAGATCGCGGCGGCCTGCGTGGCCGGCGTGCTGAGCGTCGAGGACGCGGCCCGGGTGGTGGCACTGCGCAGCCGGGCACTGACCGTGCTGTCGGGCCGCGGCGGCATGATGTCCGTGGCCCAGCCGGCGGCGTGGGTGCGGGAGCGGATCGGCGCCTGGCAGGGCAGGATCTCCGTCGCCGCGGTCAACGGCCCCGCCCAGACCGTGGTCTCCGGCGATCCGGATGCCCTGCGCGAGCTCCTCGCCCAGGTCAAGGAGGAAGGGGCGAGGGCCCGTCTCGTCGACGTGGACTACGCCTCCCACTCGGCCCACGTGGAGGAGCTCGAAGACGAGCTGGCCCGGCTCCTCGACGGGATCGAGGCGGGCCCGGGCGACATTCCGGTCCACTCGTCGCTGACGGGGGCGCTGCTCCCCGACGCGAGCGTGATGGGCGCCGGGTACTGGTATCGGAACCTGCGCGAGACCGTGCAGTTCGAGCAGGCGGTCGAAGACCTCCTCGCCGCCGGGCACCACACCTTCATCGAGGTGAGCCCGCACCCGGTGCTCACCATCGGAGTGCAGGCCGCCCTCGACGCGGCGGGCGTGCGGGGCACCGCCCTCGGCACCCTGCGCCGCGACGAGGACGAAGCCGGGCGGCTGCTGCTCGCACTCGGCGAGGCACACTGCCACGGCGTCGGCGTCGACTGGTCCGCCGTGTTCGCCGGTACGGGCGCCCGGCGCGTCCAGCTCCCGACGTACGCCTTCCAGCGGACCCGGTTCTGGCTCGACACCCCGGTCACTGCGGAGGACCCGTCGGGCCTCGGCCTCACTTCGGCCGAGCACCCGCTGCTGGGCGCGGTGACCAGCCTCGCCGACCGCGAGGGTGTGCTGTTCACGGGCCGCGTCTCCCGCCGTACGCACCCGTGGGTCGTGGACCACGCGGTCGTCGGCACGGTCCTGCTGCCCGGTACCGCCCTCGTCGACATGGCCGTCTCGGCGGGCGACCGCTTCGGCTACGACAAGCTCCGCGAGCTGGTCCTGGAGGCGCCGCTGATCGTCCCGGAGGAGGGCGGCGTCCACCTGCAGGTCGCGCTCGGCCCGGCCGAGGAGTCGGGCACCCGGTCCGTCACCGTCCATTCCCGCCCCGAGGGCCCGGCCGACGCGGAATGGACCCGGCACGCCTCGGGTGTACTGGCCACAGGCGAGCACCCGGCCCCCGCCGCCGCGCCGGCCTGGCCGCCGCAGGGCGCGCGGCCGCTGCCGCTCGACGAGGTCTACGAGCGTCTCGCCGACCGCGGTTACGAGTACGGGCCGGTCTTCCAGGGCCTGGGCCGGGCCTGGCAGTCGGGGCCGGCGGCGGCATCCGGCGCGGCGTCGGGGGCGGCGGGAGAGGAGCGGTTCGCGGAGGTCTCCCTTCCGCCGGAACAGCACGCCGACGCCTCGGCCTTCGCCATCCACCCGGCGCTCCTCGACGCGGCCCTGCACGCGATGCTGCTCGGCGACGGTACCGAGCTGGCCATCCCGTTCTCCTTCAGCGGGGTCACCCTGCACGCCTCGGGCGCGACCGCGCTGCGCGTGCACGTGGTTCCGGTCGACGCCGACACGGCCTCGCTGACGGCGACCGACCCCGAGGGCCGGCCCGTCGTCACGGTCGACTCCATCACGCTGCGTCCGGCCGGTGACCTGCGTGCCGCGCAGAGCGCGGGGCGGCCCTCCGGTCTGCACCGGCTGGTGTGGAAGCCCATGCCGCAGCCGGACGCCCGGACGTCGGACGCCCGGACCGCGGGCGGTGCGGATGCCGCGGCGGGGCTGTGGGCCGTGCTCGGATCCGACCCGCACGGGCTGGCCCCGGCCGTCTCGGGCGACACGTACGCCGATGTCGCGGAACTGCGGACCGCTCTGGGCGACGGCGCCCAACTGCCGTCCTTCATAGCCGTGTCGGACGAGTACGCGGACGTGCACGAGGCGGTTCGCAGCACCCTCGCCACCCTCCGGGAACTCCTCACCGACACCACTCTGGACTCCACCCGCATCGTCCTCCTCACCCGCCGCGCCACGGCCCCCACCACCGAGCAGGACATCCGCGACCTCCCCGCCGCGGCCCTCACCGGCCTCGTCCGCACCGCACAGAACGAATACCCCGACCGGCTCGCCCACCTCGACATCGACGACGCCGACGCCGGGCAGCTGGCCGCCGCGGCCCACGCGGCGGCCACCTGCCCCGACACCCAGTTCAGCCTCCGCGACGGCCGGCTCCACACCCCCCGTCTCGAAAGCACCCCCTCCCCCGCGGCGGAAACGGGCCTGGACCCCGACGGCACGGTCCTGATCACCGGCGGCACCGGCGGACTCGGCCGGATCCTCGCCCGCCACCTCGTCACCCGCCACGGCGCCCGGCACCTCCTCCTCACCAGCCGCACCGGACCCGACGCCCCCGGAGCCCGAGAACTCGCCGACGAACTCACCGCGGCCGGCGCCCACGTCACCATCGCCGCCTGCGACGCCGCCGTCCGCCAGTCACTGCAGAACCTCCTCGACGCCGTCCCCGCCCAACACCCCCTCACCGCCGTCGTCCACGCGGCCGGCGCCCTCGACGACGCCACCCTCGACAACCTCACCCCCCACCACCTCACCCGGGTCCTGCGCCCCAAGGCCGACGCAGCCTGGAACCTCCACCAGCTCACCTCCCACCTCCCCCTCACCCACTTCGTCCTCTTCTCCTCCATCGCCGGCCTCATCGGCAACCCCGGCCAGGCCAACTACGCCGCCGCCAACACCTACCTCGACGCACTCGCCCACCACCGCCGCCACCACGGCCTCCCCGCCACCAGCCTCGCCTGGGGACTCTGGGACACGGCCAGTGCCATGACCAGCGGGCTGAGCGACCTGGACGTCAAACGGTGGGCCCGCAAGGGCGTGCTGCCGATCTCCGCCGAGCGCGGCATGGAGATCTTCGACGCGGCCCTCACCTCGGCGGAGCCACTGCTCGCCGCGGCCGACCTGGACCTGCCGACCCTGCGCTCGCCCGACCGGTCGGTGCCGGCCCTGCTGCGCACCCTCGTCCGCGCTCCGCGCCGCCGCGCCGCCGCGGCCGCCGGCTCTTCCGGTGCCGGCGGTGCCTCCTGGGCCGAGCGCACCGCCGCGCTCCCGGCGGCCGACCGGCTGCGTAACGTCGGCGAGCTCGTACGGACCACGGTCGCCGCCGTACTCGGCCTCGCGGGCCCGGACTCCGTCGACGCGGACACGGCGTTCAAGACCCTCGGCATGGACTCGTTGACCGGGCTGGAACTGCGGCGCCGTGTCGTCGCGGTCAGCGGGATCACGCTGCCGGCGACCGCCGTCTTCGACCACCCCACCCCTACGGCGCTGGCCGAGTTCCTGGCGGGCGAGCTCGCCAAGCTGGCCGGCGAGGGCCTGGTGGTCCGTACCGGGCAGCAGGTCGCGGCGCGCGCGTCCGATCACGAGGACCCGATCGTGATCGTCGGCATGGCCTGCCGCTACCCGGGCGAAACCCGCTCGCCCGAGGACCTGTGGCGGCTCGTCGCCGAAGGCACCGACGCCATCGGCCCCTTCCCCACGAACCGCGGCTGGTCCCTGGACCGGCTCTTCGACGGGGACCCCGACCGCGCGGGGCACTCGTACGCCCGCAACGGCGGTTTCCTCCACGACGCCGACCGCTTCGACGCCGAGTTCTTCGGGATCAGCCCGCGCGAGGCCGCCGCGATGGACCCGCAGCAGCGGCTGCTGCTGGAGACGAGCTGGGAGGCGGTGGAGAGCGCGGGCATCGCGCCGGCCACCCTGCGCGGCACCCGGACCGGCGTCTTCAGCGGTGCGATGTACAGCGAGTACGCCTCGCACCTGCGCAACGCCCCGGAGGCCGTGGAGGCCTACCGTACGACCGGCAACACGCTCAGCGTGGCGTCCGGCCGGGTCTCGTACGCGCTGGGCCTCCAGGGTCCGGCCATCACCGTCGACACCGCCTGCTCCTCCTCCCTCGTCGCCCTCCACCTGGCCGCCCAGGCCCTGCGCCAGGGCGAATGCACCCTGGCCCTCGCGGGCGGCGTGACGGTGATGGCGGTGCCCGATCTGTTCGTGGAGTTCAGCCGGCAGCGCGGGCTGGCGGCGGACGGCCGCTGCAAGTCCTTCGCGGACGCGGCGGACGGTACCGCCTGGAGCGAGGGCGTGGGCGTGCTGCTTCTGGAGCGGCTCTCCGACGCCCGCCGCAACGGCCACGACGTCCTCGCGGTCATCCGCGGCTCAGCGGTGAACCAGGACGGCGCCAGCAACGGCCTCACCGCCCCCAACGGCCCTTCCCAGGAACGCGTCATCCGCGAAGCCCTCACCGCCTCCGGCCTCACCACCGCCGACATCGACGCCGTCGAGGCCCACGGCACCGGAACCACCCT